>CAWDBZ010000022.1:0-287852 GCA_963800715.1 uncultured Actinomycetota bacterium
CCACGGAAAGCGGGAAGGTGATCTCTCCGTTCGTCGTGCCGGGCGCGAACTGCTTGAGCAGGGTGCGCTCGGGGGAGACCTCGGACAGCACGAACCTGCCCTCACCGTCGGACGGGTCGTTCCACTCGAGCTTCAGCGTCACGCCGTCGCTGCTGAGGTCGAGGAAGTCGAAGGCCAGGTCGGGGTTCTCGATGTTCGGCTGGGGCGGCCCGGTGTCGGTGGTGGGCTCGCCGCTGAGCGTCGGGATCGGCTCGCCCTCGCCCGTGGCCCCTGTGGGGGTGGTCGCGGTGTTGCCCTCGGGGTCGTCGTCGTCCCGGAGCACCGAGCCGATCAGCCCGAGGGTGGCGCCGATCAGGAGCGCCGTGGCGCCCAGGATCAGCAGCACCCGGCGCCGGCCGCGATCGGGCCGGTCCTTCCCTGGCTCCGGGTCGGGACCCCGGGCGCCCGGTGCCGCGACGGTGCCGAGGTGCCGCCGTCCAGCTCTCGGCTGCCGGTGGGCTCCTCGTCCGCGGGCGTCGCGCCGTGCGCGAGCACGGACAGGGCCACCGGCTCGGGCTCGGCCAGGACCGGTGCGGGCTGCTCGAGGGGCTCAGCGGGAGCAACCTCCTCGGCCGGCGGCGCGGCCGGCTCCACCGTGGCCGCCGCGCGGCTCCGGGCATCGGCCGGCGCCGGCAGGGCGTGCTCGCGAGCTGGGGCACCTCCTCGACCGCCGGCGTGCTCGCCGGCGTCAGCGGTGCCAGCGGCGCACCGGGCTCCCAGCCGTGCACCTGGACCGCGGCCAGGGCGTCGCGCAGGTCGTCGGCCGAGGCGAACCGTTCGCCGATGTCCTTGGCCAGGCAGCGCTCCACGACCGCGATCACCTGGTCGGTGTCGCCCTGCCCGTCGTGGTGGGCAGGCTCGCGGGTCTGCTCGGTGCGGACCCGGCGCAGGTAGGCCAGCGCGGAGTCCTCATCGGGATCGTCGCTGGAGAACGGCGGCCGGCCGTCGAGCAGGGTGAACAGCGTCGAGCCCAGTGCCCAGATGTCGTCGGAGGCCGTCGGCGGCAGCCCGTCGAGCAGCTGGGGCGAGGCGTGCCGGTAGGTGAAGGTCTCCACCGACGCGGTGTGCTCGGTGTCGATGAGGCGGGCGATCCCGAAGTCGGCCAGCACCCACGAGGTCGGGAGGACCAGGATGTTCTGGGGCTTGACGTCGCGGTGCAGCACGCCATGCGCGTGCGCGAACGCGAGGGCGTCGGCCACCACCACACCCACCGCGACGGCCTCGTCGACGGCCAGCGGGCCGCGGGTGCGGAGCTGGTCGTGGAGGCTGCCGCGCTCGAAGTAGTCCATGACGATCGCCGGCCGCCCGGAGGCGGTCGTCCCGATGGCCAGGACGGTGACGATGTTGGGGTGCTGGCGGCCGAGCTCGACGGTGATCTCGATCTCGCGCACGAAACGCTGGGCGCGGACCGGGTCGTCGACGGAGAGCACCTTGATCGCCACGTCGCGTTCGACGGCGAGGTCACGGGCCTTGTAGACCACCGAGTCGCCGCCCCGGCCGATCTCGACCAGGTCGGCGTAGCCCTCGATCTCCTCGGGCGGCGGCGACGCGGCGCGCGGCGGACGCCACGCGTTGTCGTTCATCACGTCACTCACGGCCCAGATCCTCGAGTGTTGGCACGGTTCCGCCAGTCTGGCGCGTTCCGCACGGATGATCGACCGTCCGGACCGGCGTCAAACCTGCGGAATCCGTGGTCTGGTCCACCGTGCGGTACCCAGAGGGGCTACTTCTCGGCGTCCTCCGCGTCGTCGCCCGAGTCGTCGGCGGCGTCGTCGCCCGCGTCGTCGGCAGCCTCATCACCGGTCTCGGCCTCGGCCTGAGGCTCGCCGATCGTGCCGTCGGGGAGCAGGTTCTTCAGCTCGACGGGGTTGCCGGACTCGTCGGTCACCGTGGCCGCCTCGACGAGCTGGGCCAGCGCCTTGCCGCGCAGGATCTCCTGCACCAGCTCGGGGATGTGGTTGTGCTCGAACATGTGGTTCGCGAACTCCTGCGGGTCCTGTCCGGACTGCTGGGCCCGGCGGACCATGAGCTGGGTGAGCTCGTTCTGGTCGACGCCGAGCGACTCCTTCTTCGCGATGGCGTCGAGCACGAACTGGGCGGCGACGGCGTCGCGGACCCGGCGCTCGAGGTCGGCCTCGAACTCCTCCAGGGTCTGGCCCTGCTCCTCGAGATAGGCGTCCATCGTCATGCCGGAGTAGACGAGCTGCTGCTCGATCGACTGGCGGCGCGCGTTGAGCTCGTCGGTGACGATGCTCTCGGGCAGCGGCACCTCCATCTTCTCGAGCAGCGCCTCGAGGACGGCGTCGCGCGCGGCGGCGGCCTGCTCGAGCCGCTTGCCGCGGCCGAGCCGCTCGCGCACGTCGTCGCTCAGCTCGGCCACGGTGTCGAACTCCGAGGCCTCCTGGGCGAAGTCGTCGTCGAGCTCGGGGAGCTCCTGCTCCTGGACCTGGTCGACCTTGACCCGGACCTCGACCGACTGGCCGACGAGGTCGCCGCCGACGAGCTCGGTCTCGAAGGTCTTCTCCTCGCCTGCGCCCATGCCGGCCAGAGCATCGTCGAGGCCGTCGATCATGCCGCCGCGGCCGACCTGGTAGCTCATGCCGGTCAGCTCGGCGCCGTCCACGACCTCGCCGTCGCGGGTCGCGGTGAGGTCCATGACGACGAAGTCGCCGTCCGCGGCGGGCCGCTCGACGTCGGACAGGGTGGCGAACCGCTCGCGCAGCGCCTGGACCTGCTCCTCGACGTCGGCGTCGGAGATCTCGATGTCGTCGACCTTGGCCTCGAGGCCGTCGTACGCCGGCAGCGTGATCTCGGGCTTGACGTCCACCTCGGCGGTGAACTCCAGCCCCTCCTCGCCGTGCTTGGTGACCTCGATCTCCGGCTGGGCCAGCGGCTCGAGGGAGTTGCTCTGGAGCGCCTCCATGTACTTCTGCGGGAGGAGGTCGTTGATCGCCTGGTCGAGGACCGCCTCGCGACCGACCTGCCGGTCGATGACGGCGGGTGGGACCTTGCCGCGGCGGAAGCCGGGGACGTTGATCTGCTTGGCGATCTGCTGGTACGCCGCGTCGAGGCTCGGCTTGAGCTCCTCGAAGGGCACCTCGACGGTCAGCTTGGCCCGGGTCGGGCTCAAGGTCTCGACGGCGCTCTTCACTGCAGTTCTCCTCCTGGGTGGACCTGCGTCCGTGCGATGGATCAGTCGGGGCGACAGGACTCGAACCTGCGGTCTCCTGCTCCCAAAGCAGGCGCGCTAGCCACTACGCTACGCCCCGCCAAACTGGGTCCTCGGCCGCCGTGAGGCCACCGTGAACCCGGCTTGGAGCGGATGACGGGAATCGAACCCGCGTAGCCAGTTTGGAAGACTGGGGCTCTACCATTGAGCTACATCCGCGCGTCCCCCCGAAGCTGCGCGGAGGACCGTGGAAATCTACCGGGTCAGGCCGCTCAGCTCCGCGAAACGACGACCATGGCGCGGTCGTCGTCGCGCGAGCCCAGGGCGTCCACGAGGCGCCGGGCGGCACCCTCGAAGCTGCCGCGGAGCAGGTGCTCTGCCTCGCCGAGCATCCGGTCGATGCCGAGGTCGATGTCGAGGCGCGGCTCCTCGACCATGCCGTCGGTGTAGAGCAGCAGCGCGTCGTGGTGGACCAGCCGGCCCGCGGCGACCCGGAAGACCGCGTCCTCCATCAGCCCGAGGATCGGCCCCTCGCTGGGCAGCACGCTCCAGCGGCCGGTGCCGGACTGGCGCAGCGCCGCCGGCGGGTGGCCCGCGGTGCGGATCTCGAAGCTGCCGTCGTCGAGGTCGAGGGAGAGGTGGATCGCGGTGGCGAAGCCCTCGGACCAGTCCTGGCGGAGCAGGTAGTCGTTGGCCGCCGGGAGGAACCGGTCGGCCGGCAGCGCGCCGAGCAGGCCGCCGAAGGCGCCGGAGAGCAGCAGCGCGCGGGTGCCGGCCTCCTCGCCCTTGCCGGAGACGTCGATCACGGCCAGCTCGAGCTTGGTGGGCGAGGCGAGGGTGGCGACGACGAAGTCGCCCGCGAACGCCGTACCGCCGGCCGAGCGGAGCGCCGACTCCGCGAGCCAGCCGGGGGGCAGGTCGGGGATGCCGCCCTGCTGGAGGATCCGGTCGCGCAGGTCGACGAACATCGACTCGCCCATCGCGCCGGCGACGCCGAGCCGGGAGCGGCGCAGGGATGCGCCGAGCACGATCAGGCACATCAGCACCTGGATGCCGACCGCGGCGTAGGTGCGCCCGGTGGGGTTCGACTGCTCGGTCAGGCAGATCAGCAGCAGCCCGAACACGTAGATGACGAACCACGGCAGGTGCCGGGGGTTGAGCAGCAGGCTGCCGAGCAGCAGCGGCACCATCAGGCTGGTGAACGGCATGTCGTTGGGCGCGAGGACGACCGCGACCACGATCGCGAGGCCGAGCAGGACCAGGAGGGCGAGCACCTTGGTGTCCGCGTAGGCACCGCGCCGGGCGAACCGGCGCACGGTGTGCCGCGGTGGCGCGACGTCGCCCGATCGCGCGCGCGACAGCTGGACGTCGATGGCCATCACCGTGTTCCCATCGTCGGGGTCCGGGACGTGGTAGCGCTCACTGTACGGCCCGCGAGCGGAATCGGGGCTGGCACTTCGCACACCAGTACAGGTTGCGCGCCAGCAGGCCCCGGGTGCGCACCCGGGTCCCGCAGACCCGGCACGGCTCGCCCGCGCGGCGGTAGACGTAGGAGTGCCCGCGCCGTGGCTCCGTGGCCGCGCGCTCCCCGTCGGTGAGGTGCTCGGGGCGGACGGTGTCGATCCGGCCGGTGCGCACGCCGTCGGCCATCAGCGCCACGAGGTCGTCCCACATCTCGCGCCAGCGGCCCACCCGCAGGCTGGTGCCCGGCCGGAACGGGTCGACGCGGTGCCGGAAGAGCAGCTCGGCCCGGTAGACGTTCCCGATGCCTGCCACGACGGTCTGGTCCATGAGCAGCCCCGCGATCGGCGCCCGGCTGCGCTGGATGCGGTGCCAGGCCAGGTCCGGGTCGGCGTCCGGGCGCAGCGGGTCGGGGCCGAGCCGGGCGACCAGTGCCTCGCGCTGCTCGCGGGTCTGGAGCTCGCAGGCGGTGGCGCCGCGCAGGTCGGCGTAGGACGCCGTGGCGCGCGGTGTGTCGAGGGCATCCGCCCGGACCAGCCGCAGCCGCACCTGCCCGACCGGGGCCGGGACCGTCTCGGCGTCGCGGAGCACGTCGAACCGGCCGTAGAGCCCGAGGTGCACGTGCACCAGGTCGTCGTGCGCGAAGTCGACCCACAGGTGCTTGCCCCACGACTCGGCGGTCTCCACCGTGCGACCGTCGAGCAGCGCTGCTGACTCCGTGAACCGGCCCTGCGGGCTGCTCACCCGGACCGGGTGACCGGCGAAGGCGTCGTCGAGCGCGGTGGCGAGCCGGTGGAGGGTGTGGCCCTCAGGCATCCGGCTCCTGTCCTTGCTCCTGCTTCTGGGCGGACTCCGGCAGCGGTGGCAGCTCGCGGGTGCGCTCGTAGCCCCCGATCTGTGCGATCCGGCGCGCGTGCCGCTCGTCCCCGCTGAACGACGTGGTCAGGAAGACCTCGACGAACCGCGTCATGTCCTCGATCGGGTGCATCCGGCCACCGACCGAGACGACCTGCGCGTCGTTGTGCTCGCGGGCCAGGCTCGCGGTCTCCTCCGACCAGGCCAGCGCGCAGCGGATCCCGGGGACCTTGTTGGCGGCCATCTGCTCGCCGTTCCCCGAGCCGCCGATGACCACGCCGCAGCTGTCCAGCCCCTGCTCGCGGTCGGTGGCGACCCCCTCGGCGGCGCGCAGGCAGAACACCGGATAGTCGTCCACCGCGTCGTACTGGAACGGTCCGTGGTCCACCGGCTCGTAGCCGTGGTCGGACAGCCAGCTCGTCAGATGGGCCTTGAGGTCGAGCCCGGCGTGGTCGGAGCCGAGGTGGACACGCATGCGGCCATCCTGTCAGTGGCCTCCCATCAATGGTCACGGAGGAAGGCACAGGTGTGCCGGATCAGCTGCTCGGAGGCCGGGAAGGCCGCGTGCCGCCAGTAGCCGTGGATCTGGCCGAGGTAGCGCGTGCACGTGACGTCGCCGCCCGCCTCGGCGATCAGCGCGGCGAGGTGCTCACCCTCGTCGCGCAGCGGGTCGTGCTCGGCGGTGGTGACCAGCGTGGGCGGCAGCGTGCCGAGCCGGTCCGACAGGAGTGGCGCCAGGTCGGGGTTGGTCAGGTCCGCCGCGCCGGCGGCGTACTGCTGCCAGTACCACTGCGCCTCCCGCGGGTCGAACGCCGCGGCCGCGCCCAGCGCGTAGGACTCGAAGCCGGCCTGCGGGTCCAGGAACGGGTAGTGCAGCACCGCCGCCCGGAACCGCCCGGGATGTCTCAGGGCGGCCACCAGCGCGAGGTTGCCGCCGGCGCTGTCGCCGTGGACGTACGCCGGCCCGCCGAGGCCGAGCGCGGCTCCCTCGTGGTCCAGCCAGGCCAGCACGGTGTCGACGTCGTCGGGCGCGGCCGGGAACCGGTGCTCGGGCGCCAGCCGGTAGTCGACGCTCAGCACCGCCATGCCGAGCCGGTTCGCGAGCCGCCGGCACGGCCGGTCGTGCACGTCCACGTCGTGGAAGACGAACCCGCCGCCGTGGAGGTGCACCAGGACGCCCGGGTCGGCCCCTGCCGGCCGGAACAGCCGGACCCGGACGCCGTCCGCGTCGAGGTCGACGACCTCCGCGACGTCCTCGGGCTTCTCCTGCAGCGCGAACGCGCGGTTGGCGTCCCGGGCCGCCGCGACGTCGTAGCCCTCGGTCCAGACGGGGAGATCGGCGGCCGCGGCCTCGACGGCCGCGCGCGCCTCGGGGAACAGCGCCATCGTTAGCTGCTCATGAGGGCGTCCATCGCCACGGCCAGCGCCGCGGCGATCCGGAAGTCGACGCGCGGGTCGGGGACGCGGACGGTGTAGCGGTCGCGCACCGACCCCTGCCGCTCGATGCTGAGCAGCGGCTGGCCCTCGGGCGTCACGTAGTCGAAGTGGATCGGCAGGAACGGGATGTCGGCGAACCGGCGCACGATCGCCACGAGCTGGCTGCGCTCCCGACCCGTGCCGGTGTAGCCGGGCCCCTCGACGTGGAACGTGGACCGCAGCAGGCTCGCCCCGAAGTCCTTGCGGAAGAACCCGAGGGGCTGGTGCGCCTCGTCGAAGACGTCATAGCCGGCGTTGAGGTCCATCACCTTGCGTGCCTTGAAGCTGAGCACCTTCTGCGCGCGGGTCTGGTCGGCGTAGAAGGTGACCTCCTCCTTGAACGCCATCCGCTTCTGCTCCGCGAACCCCAGCAGCTGCCCGGCCTGGCCGTCGGCTCCGGCCGCCAGCAGCTCGTAGCGGTTGGTCGTCATGGCGAACTTCTGCTTGAGGAAGAACAGGGGCACGTGCATGGGCTCGCTCATGGGTGCGAGCGTAGAGAGTCCATGGGTACGTCGTTCAGGCGGCCGCGAGCGTGCGCCGGGCCGAGGCCGCGACCCCGCTGAGGGGCAGCACCATGAGGGCGAGGACCAGGGCCCAGAACCCGGTGGTGGCACCACCGGCCGCCACGGTCATCGCCACGCAGGTCAGGGGCACGAACGCGGTGGCCGCGAGCGCGAACGTGCCCGTGACCCTGGCCGTGGTGCGGCCGATCGGCCACCAGCGGTTGCCGATGCCGGTGAGCACGAGCGTGATCAGCGCACCGGCCAGCATCAGGCCGCCACCGATCTCGATCGCCTCGTCGAGCACGCCGACCAGCCAGCTGTCGGGTCGGGTGGGGTGGGCTGCCGGAAGACAGGTTGAGGCCCGAGTCCCACAGGAAGGGCTGGCAGCCGAGCACGACCAGCAGCAGCCCCGCCGTCCGCCGCGACGCGGCGACCGCGAGCGTGGTCTGGAACGACGCGGCCACCTCGGGGACGGTGCCGAAGTCGGCGATCGCTCGCCGGGCGGCGGCGTCCTGGTCGTGACCGGCGCGCACCAGGGCGTCCGTGGCGTCGTCGAGGTGGTCGGACGCCTCGCGCACCAGGCTGCGGCGGGTCCGGCCGGGGCCGACGAGCGCGGCACCGAGGCGCGCGAGGTAGGCGGGGCGGGGATCGACCATGTCGTCCATCGTGCTGCCCGGGTGGCCGAGGCGCATCAGGGACATCCCCCATTCGTGTTCGTCATCGGGGTCAGTGCGCGGGACGCAGCACGCCGGTGACGACCTCGGCGAAGCTCGACCACTCCTCACGCATGCCGGCCAGGGCCCTCGTCCCCGCGCGCGACAGGCGGTAGGTGCGGCGCTTGCGGCCCGACTCGGTCGACCATGCACTCGCCAGGTAGCCCGCGGCCTCGAGACGGCGCAGCGCCGGATAGACGGTGCCGGTCGGGAGGTCCAGCGCTCCCCCGCTGCGGACGGACAGCGCCTCGATGATCGCGTAGCCGTGGAGCGGACCGGCCTCGACGGTGCTGAGGATCATCGCGTCGAGGTGGCCGCGGAGCGCGTCGGCTTTCACGTAGACAGCCTACAGGTAGATCGTCTACGGTCCATTGCGTTGCCTGTCTACATGTCGCCCGCCTACGCATGAGGATCCTGATGACCGACACCGTCACCTCGTCCGCCACCGAGCGCCCCACCCGACTGCTCCGGCTCGGCGCGTGGTCGCGCCGCCACCACTGGACCGCGGTCGTCTGCTGGGCGCTGCTGCTGGTCGGCGTCACCGCCGCCTCGACCGTGGTGGGGAACGACTACCGCAACGACTTCTCGCTGCCCGGGACGGAGTCGCAGGAGCTCCTCGACCAGTACGCCGAGCACGCCCCCGAGCAGCAGGGCGACAGCGTGACCGTGGTCCTCCAGGCGGATGACGGCCTCGACGAGCCAGCAGTCGACGGTCACGGACCTGGTCGGCGCGCTGGGCGACCTGGCCCACGTGGCGCTCGTCGAGCCACCCACACCGGAGGGCGGCACCGTCTCCGAGGACGGCACCGTCGGCCTGGCCACCGTCGTGCTCGACGGGCCGACGGGTGACGTGCCGACCGAGGCCAAGCAGCAGATCCTCGACACCGCCCTGTCCTTCGAGACCGCCGACGTCCGCGTGGAGCTGACGGGCGACGCCGTCCGCGAGATACAGGAGAGCGAGGCAGCCGGAGGCGGCGCGGAGGGCGCGGGGATGCTCGCCGCCCTCGTCATCCTGCTCTTCCTGTTCGGGTCGCTGCTGGCGGCGTCGTTGCCGCTGATCACGGCGCTCTTCGCCGTCGGCACCACCGTCGGCGTCGTGGCCCTGGCCTCCCACGTCGTGACGATTCCTGACTACACCCCACCGGTGCTGATGCTGGTCGGCCTCGGTGTCGGCATCGACTATGCGCTGCTGGTCTTCGCGCGCTACCGCTCCGAGCTCGTGCACGGCGCGACCCGCGAGCAGGCCGCGGACATCGCCCTCGACACGGCCGGCCGCGCCGTGCTCTTCGCCGGCGCCACGGTCGTCATCGCACTGCTGGGCCTGCTCACCCTGGGGCTCGCGTCGCTGGAGGGCATGGCGCTCGCCGTCACGCTCACCGTGCTGATGACGATGCTCACCTCGCTCACCCTCCTCCCCTGCCTGATCACGCTCTTCGGGCGCCGGCTCGAGCGGCGGATCCGCGCCCGCGCCGGGCGCGCCGCGGCCAGAGGTCGCGAGCCGGGCCGCCGGTGGAGGTCGTGGGCAGATCTGGTCGCCCGGCGTCCCGTCCTGCCGCTGGTGGTCGCCGTGGTCGCCCTCGGCGCCCTGTCGGTCCCCGCGCTCTCCATGCACCTCGGCCTCGCCGACGCCGGCAACGACCACCCGTCGACCACCAGCCGCCAGGCCTACGACCTGGTCGCGGACGCGTTCGGCCCCGGCGCCAACGGCCCGCTCGTCGTCGCGACAGAGGGCGACCGGGCGACCGCCGAGGAGGCCTACGCCGTGCTCACCGCGACCGAAGGGGTGGCGTCCGCGACCCCTCCCCAGGCGACGGACGACGGCCGGCTGTTCACCAGCCTGGCGTTCCCGACGACCTCGCCGCAGGACGAGGCGACCGCGGCGCTCGTCGAGCAGCTGCGCGGAGACTTGCCCGCGGAGACGGTCGTGGGTGGCTCCACGGCCGCAACCGTGGACTTCGCGGACGCGGTGGCGGACCGGTTCCCGCTCTTCGTCGGTGTCGTCGTGGGGCTCTCGGCACTGCTCCTGCTCATGGTCTTCGGATCGGTGGCGATCGCGGTCAAGGCCGCGCTGCTCAACCTGCTCTCGATCGGCGCCTCGCTCGGCGTGATCACGCTGGTCTTCGACGAGGGCTGGTGGTTCGCGCAGCCCGGGCCCGTCGAGGCGTTCGTGCCGGTGATGATCTTCGCCATCGTCTTCGGGCTCTCGATGGACTACGAGGTGTTCCTGGTCAGCCGGATGCACGAGGAGTGGCGGCGCACCGGTGACGCGGCGCTCGCCGTCCGCGAGGGGCTCGCCCGGACCGGCGGCGTGATCACGGCCGCCGCCGCCATCATGATCGTGGTCTTCGGTGCCTTCGTCTTCTCCCCCGACAGGATGCTTCAGCAGTTCGGCCTGGGCCTCGCGACCGCCGTACTCCTGGACGCGCTGGTGATCCGCTGCCTGGTGGTTCCCGCGGTCCTGGGGCTGCTGGGGGAACGCGCCTGGTGGGCACCCCGGTGGCTCGGCCGGGCACTGCCCTCCGTGCGGGTCGACTAGGACGTCCTGATGGCCCGACGGCGTCGCTCGCGGCTGCTGGTCGCCCTGCTCGCCATCCTGGGGCTCGGCGTGCTGGCGGTCGGCTCGTTCTTCGCGTGGGTGGCCCTCGCCTTCCTCAGGGCTCCGGTCGACACGGTGGGCGAGGTCGACTTCGAGCGGCCGCTGGCGATCCCGCCGCTGGCCGAGTCGCGGGTCGAGGACGGGACGCGGGTCTTCTCACTCGAGATGCAGGAAGGCACCAGCGACTTCGGTCGGGACGGGACGACCAGCACCTGGGGCTTCAACGGCGACTACCTCGGCCCCACGCTGCGTGCGACCCGGGGCGAGCGGGTGCGGGTCGAGGTGCACAACGGGCTGGACGAGACCTCGACCGTCCACTGGCACGGCATGCACCTCCCCGCCGCGATGGACGGCGGCCCGCACCAGCCCATCGACCCGGGCGAGACCTGGACCCCCGAGTGGGAGATCGACCAGCCCGCCGCGACGCTGTGGTACCACCCTCATCCCCACGGCGAGACGGCACGCCACGTCTACCGCGGCCTGGCCGGCATGTTCCTGCTCGACGACCCGGCGGAGCGACGTCTCGCAGTCACTGCCGCACGAGTACGGCGTCGACGACGTGCCGGTCATCGTGCAGGACAAGCGGTTCGACGGCCCGAGCTCGACGAGGACGGCTCGTTCCTGTCGGGCGTCGGCCTGCTCGGCGACACGCTCCTGGTCAACGGGACGGTCGACCCCTACCTCGACGTCACCACCGAGCGGGTGCGGCTGCGGCTGCTCAACGCGTCCAACGCCCGCACGTACCGGTTCGGCCTGGACGACGACCGCGACTTCGACGTCGTCGCCTCGGACGGTGGGCTGCTGCCGGCGCCCGCCCGGCTCGACGAGCTGTGGCTCTCGCCCGGCGAGCGTGCCGAGGTGGTCGTCACGATGACGCCCTGGCGAGGACGTCGTGCTCCGCAGCGAGGAGACCGGCCAGCGCGGAGGCGGTCGGTTCCAGGGCGGCTCCGACCGCTTCGACGTCCTGGAGCTGCGCGCCGCCGACGAGCTCACACCCTCGCCGGAGGTCCCGGCCCGGCTGGCGGCCCCGCCCGACCTGGCCGCGGACGACGTGGCGCAGACGCGCGAGTTCCGACTGGCCGGGACCGACATCAACGGCCGGGACATGGACATGGACCGGATCGACGCGGCCGTCACGGCGGGGACCGCGGAGCGCTGGAAGGTCTGGAACGCCGACGGGTCGCCGCACAACTTCCACGTGCACGGCACCCAGTTCGCCGTGGAGCGGATCGACGGCGCCCCGCCGCCGCCCGAGCTGACCGGCTGGAAGGACACCGTCTTCCTCCCCGAGGGCACGCGAGGTCGACCTGCTCGCTGCGCTTCGGCGACTACACCGACCCGGACCTGCCGTTCATGTTCCACTGCCACCTGCTGCGCCACGAGGACCAGGGAATGATGGGCCAGTTCGTCGTCGTGGAGGCGGGCGAGCAGGCCGGTGCGCCGCCGAGTCACCATGACCACTGAGATGTCCTACCCGAGTCGGGGCGCGGGTCGACCCGTGTCTGTCAGCGCGACTCGACGGCGAGCCGCGCCGAGAGCGCCACGAACGACGCCGCGAACACCTTCCGGATGCGGGCGACCAGCTGCGGCCGGGTCAGCACCCGGTCGCGAAGGGCGCCCGCGGCGACGGCGTAGCCGGCGAAGGTCACGAAGGTCATGGCCATGAACACCGCCGAGAGGCCGATCATCCGGGCGAGCGTGCCCGACGAGCCCGCGGGGACGAACTGCGGCAGGAAGGCGAAGAAGAACAGCGTGAGCTTGGGGTTGAGCAGGTTCGCGGTGATGCCGGTGGTGATCACCGAGCGGACCGAGGACGGCGACGCGTCGGTGTCGACGTGGAGGGCGCCGGTGTCGCGCCAGATCGACACGGCCATCCAGAGCAGGTAGACGACGCCGGCGTACTTGATGGCCTGGAACGCCACGCCCGAGGCGTGCAGCACGGCGGCCAGACCGGTGAGCGCGGCGACGGCGTGCGGCAGCGGTGCCGAGCGTGCACGCGAACGCCGCGAGGAGACCGGCGCGGGTGCCGCGGGCCAGCCCGGCGGCCATCGTGTAGAGCGCGCCGATGCCCGGGGTCACGCAGATGACGAAGGCGGTGAGCAGGAAGGAGACCATGGCGCGTCAGACTCTGCCCTGACGCGGGACTCATCGCCACCGGGAATCTCACGGCCCGATGAGTCCGCGGCCGCAGACCGGTCTGACAGCGCATGGTCACCATGGGCATGGTCATCGTCGCCGGGCCACCTGATCGTGGATCCGGACGAGCGCGAGGCGTACCTCGACGGCTGCCGAGAGGTCGTCGAGCTGGCACGCCGGACCGACGGCTGCCTCGACTTCGCGATCGCTGCCGACCTGGTCGGACCCGGGTCGGATCAACATCTACGAGCGGTGGGAGAGCACGGAGGCCGTCGAAGCCTTCCGGGGCGACGGACCCTCCGGCGGCCAGCAGGCCACGATCAGGTCCGCCAGCGTCGCTGAGTACGGCGCGGTGGAGGAGCGCGTGCTGACCGACTGAGGCATGATCCGAGGCATGACGCGGACCCGGCCGCTGGCCGTCGCCACCTCGCTGACCTTCGTGCTCGCCGGAGCCGCCCTGCTCCCGCCCCAGCAGTCCGCCGCGGCCGCGCCACCCGCGCCACCGCGTGGCGCAGCTCGCGGACCGTGGCGACGGCGGCCCCAACACCTACTTCAGCACGCCGCCGAACCCGCTGGCGGCCAGGACCAGGGCGCCGCGGGCCGGACAGGCGGCCCAAGCCGCCGCCCACCAAGGGCACCGTCACCGGCCAGGTCACCGGCCCCAACGGCACCCCGATCCCCCGCGCTCTGGTCACCGGGATCCGGTTCTCCGACCTCGGCCTGCCGGTCGACGTCACCGAGGAGAAGCGGGTGCTCGCGCGCACCAACGGCAGCGGCCGGTTCACGATCAAGCAGCTCCGCGAGCCCTACCTGATCCGGGTCTGCTCGGAGTCGGTCTCCAGCGGCGGGGCGGAACCGGGCCCGGCGGTCCGGAGAGTGCGACCAGGAGAGCAGCAAGCGGTTCACGCCGTCCTACCTCGGCCCGGACGGCAACCTCAACAGCTGGATGCGGCACACCCGCTTCTTCCAGCCCCAGCTCCCCCACCGCTCGCTCGGCCGGGTCGTCGTCCAGCCGCCGGCCGTGGTGACCGGCACCTGGAAGGTGGACGGCGCCAACCGCGTCCTGTACCTCACCCGCATCGACGGCAGCGTCGCCGCGACGACCCTCACCGACGGCAAGGGCAGCTTCCGGTTCGAGGTCGCGCCCGGCCCCTACCGCATCGAGGCCGACCGCGACGAGGGCCTGCACACCGACTCGACGGTCCCGGGCTACCTGTCCAAGCGGCTCCGGCTGCGCTCCGGCCGCACGGTGCACGACACGTTCAAGACCAGGCACGCCGGCATCATCCGCGGCCTGGTGAGCACCAGCGGCGTGCCGCTCCCCGACCAGTTCGTCGCGATCCTCGACAAGGACGGCGACTTCGCGGCCGGGGTGGTCACCAACGAGATCGGCCGCTACGTCGTCAGCTCGCTCAAGCCCGGCGCCTACACGGTCACGACGTCGTACGCCGGGTCGGCGTACGTCCCGAAGTCGCAGATCGTCGCGGTGGCCCAGAAGACCGTCGCCACCGCCGACCTCGCGGTCGAGCCGGGGCGCTCGATGAGCTTCTCCGCGGCCGACGTCGTCTTCCCGGGCGGCAACGGCTCGGTCGACGCGGAGCTCCGCAACGCCGACGGCCGGGTGCTCAAGGTCTTCCAGGGCAACCCGCTGCTCCAGCCCGGTGGTGTCGTCACCTTCACCGGCCTGCCGACGGGCATCTACTCGCTCTACGTGCGGCGCAGCACGGTCCCGAGTGCGCGCCGAGCAGACCGAGTTCCCGTGGACGGCGGTCCCGGTCGACCTGGTCAACAACGTCAGCCTCCCCCTCGGCGCGCTGCTGCTCAGCCAGCCGACCATGAACCTCACCGGCAGCCTCCCGAAGGGCGGCCAGGTCAAGCTCACCGCCGTCCCCGAGGACACCTGGCTGCGCCCGTCGCACGTCGACGGCGCCCAGGCCACGCCGATGGCGGTCAACTGGACCGAGCAGTCCGAAGGCAGCGCCTACACGGTCCGCGGCATCGTCCCGGGCACCTACGCCGCGGCGGTCACGACCGCCCGCAAGGAGCGCGGCGACAAGCCGTCCACCACCGGCGCCAACCTTGCCGCCACCCACTCGACGGTGATCGTCAACGGCCCGGCACCGACCGCGGCGTTCACCGCGCCCAAGGGCGCCAAGGTGCGCGGGGTCATGCGCTACGACCGCGGCAACCGGCCGGTGATCGCGCCGTTCGGCTTCCGCGTCTTCGACCAGGGCGACGAGTCCTGGCTGTTCCCGACCGTCTCTGACAAGCAGAAGTACGGCAAGCCGTTCCGCGTCGAGATGCTGCACGCCGGAAAGGCGGGAGGTCGGCTGCTCGACCTCGAGGAGCTGTACGCCGAGCACCCGGACGTGCTGATCCCCGACAACCTGGTCAGCTCGGCCCGCAACGAGCCCGGCACGCCGTACTGGTTCACCGCCCGCAAGCAGGGCATCAAGCTCACCGAGGGCGGCACGGTCGACCTCGGGGTGATCAAGCTGAAGATCCACGGCGTCAACGGCGTCCGCGCGATCCTCGGCGGAGGTGGCCGGGACGGCTAGGGCAATGACGCCGCCCGGCCGTACCTCGCCAGCAGGTGCCAGACCCGCTTCAGCGACTGCGGGTCGTGGTCTCCGGTGCGGGCCGCGTCGCCGATGACCGACGGGACCAGCTCGGCACCGAGCGACTGCGCGAGGGCGACGAACTCCCGGCCCCGATAGGCAGGGTCCAGCCCGTCGGTGCGCACCCGCAGGCCGGGGTGCCACTCGACGGCGCATCCGAGCCGGAGTGCGGCCTCGTGCACCGGGCCGTCCCGGAAGCACGGGTCCAGCACCACCGCCTCGGCGTCCCGGTCCGGACGCACCTCGCCGTGCACGTGCGCCTCCACGTAGTCGTCGAGGTGGTCCTGGTCCGCGGCATCGGCGAGCGCGCACAGCTCCGCGACCAGCTCGGGACCGCCGATCGCGGTCGGCTCGAAGACCGAGTCCGGGTAGCAGAACGTCGTCCGCTCCATCACCTCCGGTCGCAGCACGAGGTAGGCCGACCCGAACCGGATCGAGCCGCCATAGGGGTCCTCGCGCCGGTCGAGCGCGCCGTAGCGCGGCCGGGTCTCCGGCTCCGCGTCGTCGTAGCGACCCTCGAAGATCCGGCTCTCCCACCGCCACCGGTCGCCGCCGGGGTGCGCGGTCAGCCCGCCGTTGGAGGTCCCGGTCTCGAACTGGGACCGATAGATGCCGTCGTCGGCGATCGCCTCGATGACCCGGCGGCCCCGGAACGGCCAGTCGGGGTGGAACTGGAGGGTGATCCTCATCGACGCCGCGCGAGCGCCGCGGCGTCCAGGAAGGCGAGCACGAGCGGGTGGACGGGCGCGCCGGCCAGCGCGCCGACGTGCGGCTGGAACATCGAGGTCACGTAGAACGGGTGGTCCGGGAACTCCAGGACCTCCGCGCCCGCGTCCGGCGCGGTGGCGCCGACCACGACGCCGGCCGCCTCGAGGCGCGTCACGACCGAGGGGTCGGCGCGTAGCTGCAGAAGTGCATCCCGACGAACGGCTCGGGCACCCACGACGCGAAGCGCGTGCCGGGCACGGGCGTGACCAGCCGCTCCTCGCCGTTGAGCGAGCAGGCGAGCGCCGTCACCACGTTGTCCTCCGACTCGCCGTCCGACTCGGCGTGGGTGGCCGGCGCGCCGAGCACGGAGGCGACGTACTCCAGGACGGCGTACTGCATGCCGCCGCAGGTGCCGAGGAACGGGATCCCCCGCTCGCGCACCACGGTCAGGGCGGAAAGCACCGCTGCGTCGTCGGCGTACGGCGAGCCGGGCACCAGCCAGACGCCGTCGTAGGCGGTCACGTCGAAGCCGGAGTCGGTCGGGACCCACTCGCTATCGACTCCCCTGTCGGCCAGCATCGGCCGCAGCGCGTCGAGCTCGAGGTGGCTGCGGTGCCCGCGGTGGTCGCCGAGCAGGGCAACGGTCACGCTCGCCACTCATCGACAGCTCATGGGCCAGCCTCGCGAGCTCCTCGTCCACGATCGCCGGGTCGAGCTTGGTGAAGATCGGGGTCGGCTTCTCGACCTTCGCGCCGACCGTGACCGGGTGCGACTCCCAGGCGGGCGTGCCGGAGTAGTCGCCGGTGATGACGGGGTAGAAGTCCAGCCCGGCGCCGTTGTCGGGGTCGAGCTCCTCGACGGTCTCGATCCGCGGCATCGGCATGAACTCGCCCTCGCCGCCGAGCGCCAGGTGCACCTTGTTGGACGAGTGCGGGAGGAACGGCGACAGCAGCGTGTTGCAGTCGACCACGCACTGCGCGGCGACGTGCAGCACCGTGGCCAGCCGCTCGCGCTGCGACTCGTCCTTCATCTTGTAGGGCTCGGTGACGGTGAGGTACTTGTTCACCTCGCCGACCACCCGCATCGCCTCGGCGATGCCCTGGCGCAGCCGCTGCCGGCCGACCAGGTCGCCGACGATGTCGAAGCCGGCCCGGACGGCGGCCAGCACCGCCTCGTCCTCGGGCTGCGAGCGGGCCCGCGGCCGGGATCTCGCCGAAGCTCTTGGCCAGCATCGTCGCGGTGCGGTTGACCAGGTTGCCCCAGCCCGCCACCAGCTCGGAGTTGGTGCGCAGCACGAAGTCGGCCCACGTGAAGTCGGCGTCCGACGTCTCCGGCCCGGCCGCGCAGATGTAGTAGCGCAGCGCGTCGGGCTGGTAGCGCGACAGCATGTCGCCGACCAGGATCACGTGGCCGCGGCTGGTGGAGAACTGCTTGCTCTCCATCGTCATGTACTCCGACGAGACGACCTCGGTGGGCAGGTTGAGCACGCCGTACGTCCCCCGGCTCGCCGCCCTTGTCGCCCTTGCCGTTGTAGGCGAGCAGCTCGGCCGGCCAGATGACGGAGTGGAAGACGATGTTGTCCTTGCCCATGAAGTAGTAGGACAGCGCCTCGGGGTCGTTCCACCACTCCCGCCAGCGCTCGGGCTCGCCCGAGCCTGCGCGCCCACTCGACCGACGCCGACAGGTAGCCGATCACCGCGTCGAACCAGACGTAGATCCGCTTGGTCTTCTGCTCGGTCCAGCCCTCGATCGGCACCGGGATGCCCCAGTCGATGTCGCGGGTCATCGACCGCGGCCGGAGGTCCTCGACCAGGTTCAGCGAGAACTTGATGACGTTGGGCCGCCAGGTGCCCGAGGCCTCGCGGCCCTGGAGGTACTCCTGGAGCGCCTCGGCCAGCGCGGGCAGGTCGAGGAAGAAGTGCTGGGTCTCGACGAACTCCGGCGTCTCGCCGTTGATCTTCGACCGCGGGTTGATCAGGTCGGTCGGGTCGAGCTGGTTGCCGCAGTTGTCGCACTGGTCGCCGCGCGCCTCGGCGTACCCGCAGATCGGGCAGGTGCCCTCGATGTAGCGGTCCGGCAGGGTGCGGCCGGTCGACGGCGAGATCGCGCCGAACGTCGTCTGCTCGACCATGTAGCCGTTCTCGTGCACGCCCAGGAACAGCTCCTGCACGACGTTGTAGTGGTTGCCCGTCGTGGTGCGGGTGAACAGGTCGTAGGACAGCCCCAGGTCGACGAGGTCCTGGACGATGACGACGTTGTTCTTGTCCGCCAGGTCGCGCGCCGTGACGCCCTGCTGGTCGGCCGCGACCAGGATCGGCGTGCCGTGCTCGTCGGTGCCCGAGACCATGAGCACGTCGTGGCCCGCCATCCGCATGTAGCGGCTGAACACGTCGGAGGGCACGCCGAACCCGGCCACGTGGCCGATGTGGCGCGGGCCGTTGGCGTACGGCCAGGCGACGGCGGACAGGATCTTGCTCATGGGAGCAGCGTAGGAGGGTGTGTCACGGGGCTGCGACGCAGTTACGTTCCGGGGCATGACGCTGATCGCGGAGGACGTCCTGCTCCTGCTGCTGGACGACACCAAGGGCACCGTCTCGCCGTGGGGCAACACCGACGCCGTGCTCGGCGGCGCGGTGCTCGCCGAGCTCGCCGCTCCTGGGGCTCGCCACGGTCGACGAGAAGAAGAGCATCTGGCGGACCGGGAAGGTGCACGCCACCGGGGCGGCGCCCGCCGACCTCGACCCCGTGCTCGCCGAGGCGCTGGCCACCATCGCCGAGAAGGACCGCACGGCCAGCACCCTGGTCACGAAGATCGGCAAGGGCCTGGACGACCGGCTGGCCGCGGGCCTCGCCGAGCGCCGGATCCTCGAGCGCAGGGACGGCAAGCGGCTCGGCCTGATCCCGCGGACCACCTGGCCCGCCGCCGACACGACCCGCGACAACCAGCTGCGTCGCACCATCACCGTCTGCCTCGCCGACGGTGGGCGGCCCGACGAGCGCACCGCTGCGCTCATCGCCCTGCTCTGGGCCGTCGACGAGGCGCACAAGGCGGTCGCGACCAACACCGCGACGACGAAGAGGCAGCTCAAGAAGCGCGCCAAGGAGATCGCCGAGGGCCAGTGGGCCGCCAAGGCGGTCAAGGACGCGATCGCCGCCGCGGCGTCCGCATCGGGCGGCTGACGGCCCGCCGCTGGTTGAGGAGGGCGTTCTGCGCCCGTCTCGAAACCGCTCAGCTCGAGGCTGGGACCGGCCATAGCCAGTCCCAGCGCATCCGTCTCACGCGGATTCGAGACGCTTGCTGCGCAGCGGCTCGCTCAACCAAGCGGGTAACGATCAGCTGAAGTCGAGCTTGCGGTCCCGCGTCCGCTTCAGCTCGAAGAAGTAGGGGAACGACGACAGCGCGACCGCGGCGTCCCAGATCTTGCCGGCGTCCTCGCCGCGGGCGATCTTGCTCAGCACCGGGCCGAAGAACGCGTTGCCGTCGATCGCGATCGTCGGCGTGCCGACGTCGTCGCCGACCTGGTCCATGCCGAGGTGGTGGCTCTTCTTGATCGCGTCGTCGTACGACGCGTCGTCCATGGCGTCGGCCAGCGCGGTCGGGACGCCGATCTCCTCGAGCGCCTCCTCGATCAGCGGCCGGTCGAGCTTCTCGCGGCCCTCGGTGTGCTTCTTGGTCCCCAGCGCGGTGTAGAGGTCGGCCAGCTTCTCCTGGCCGTACTCCTGCTCGACCGCCATGCAGACCCGGACCGGGCCCCAGGCGTCCTTGAGGGACTCGCGGTAGCTGTCGGAGATGTCCTTGTCCTGGTTGAGGTAGGCGAGGCTCATGATGTGCCACGTCGTCTGCACGTCGCGGACCTTCTCGACCTCCAGCATGGTGCGGGAGGTGATCCAGGCGAACGGGCACCGCGGGTCGAACCAGAAGTCAACGTTGCTCATGTCAACTACCAACCGACCAGGCCGAGGAGTATTCCGGCCAGCGCTCCCCCGGCGACGTACCACCCGGAGTTGAGCCGGGTCCGCCACAGCAGGAGCAGGGTCACCGCGAACAGCGCCACCGTCCAGCCGTCGACCAGGGCGTCGCGGCCCAGCGTCCAGCAGATCCCGGCCATCAGCGCCAGCGCGGTGGCGTTGAGCCCGTCCAGCAGCGCGGAGGTCCACGAGCGCGACCGGAGCCAGCCGGCCAGCCGGGTGAGCAGCCCGACGAAGACGAACGACGGCAGGAAGATCGCGACCGTCGCGAGGAAGGCCCCGGGCAGCCCGGCGACCAGGTAGCCCACGAACGTCGCCGTCGTGAACACCGGCCCGGGCGTGACCTGGCCGACGGAGATCGCGTCCAGCAGCTGCTGGTGGGTGATCCAGCCCAGCCGGTCCACGAAGTCGCCCTCGAGGAAGGCCAGCAGCACGTAGCCCGACCCGTAGAGCACCGCCCCGATCTTGAGCATGGTCGCGAACAGCGTGGCCAGCTGGCCGGCGGTCGGGTCCTCGAAGACCGGCAGCGCCGCCAGCACGAGCGCCTGCCGGCCCGACCGGGCCAGCGACCGGCCGGCGTGCACCACCAGGGCGATCGCGGCACCCCCGAACAGCACGACGAGCTCGTTGACGCCGAGGAGGTACGCCGCGAGGCCGGCCGCGAGCAGCACGGCCAGCCACCGCGACTTCACCACCGTGCGGGCCAGCGGCACCAGCGCCCAGACGATGATCGCGACGACCACCGGCACCACGCCGTACAGCACCTGGTCGAAGGCCGGGGTGTCCCGTGCTCGACGTAGACCCACGCCAGCACGGTGACGATCACCGCGGCCGGGAGGATGAACAGGACGCCCGCGAGCAGCAGCCCGCGCCAGCGCGCCCGCTCGTGGCCGAGGTGGATGGCCAGCTCGGTCGAGTTCGGGCCCGGGATCAGGTTGGTGGCGCCCATCAGGTCGACGAACCGCTCGTCGGTCAGCCACTTCCGGCGCTGGACCAGCTCCTGGCGCATCATCGCGGTGTGCGCGGCCGGTCCACCGAAGGCCACCACGCCCAGCCGGAGGAAGACGAGGGCGACCTCTCGGGCAGAGCCGAATCCCGAAGCAGGTCGCGATCCGGTCACGACTGCATCCTTCCCCCCGATGCGCGTGGCCGGGATCACGACCCGGGTGGCAGGATCACCGGCATGCCTGGAACCAACCTCACCCGGGACGAGGCCGCGACCCGTGCCTCCCTCCTGGACGTCACGTCGTACTCCATCGACCTGGACCTCACGACTGACCCAGATGACGCAGCACCGGCCACCTTCGGCTCCACCACGACGATCGTCTTCAGCTGCCGCGAGCCCGGCGCATCGACCTTCGCCGACCTCGTCGGCGCGACCATCCACGAGATCACGCTCAACGGCGAGCCCGTCGACGCCTCGGCGTACGCCGACAGCCGGATCGCGCTGAGCGGCCTGGCTGCCGACAACACCCTCGTGGTCAAGGCCGACTGCACCTACTCCCGCACGGGTGAGGGGCTGCACCGCTTCGTGGACCCGGCCGACGACCGGGTCTACCTCTACTCGCAGTTCGAGGTCCCGGACGCCCGCCGCGTCTACACGACCTTCGAGCAGCCCGACCTCAAGGCGCCGTACACGTTCACGGTCACCACGCCGGCCGGCTGGGCGGTGTCCTCGAACGCCGCGACGCCCGAGCCGGAGGACGCTGGCGACGGACGAGCAAGCAGGTCTGGCGGTTCCCCGAGACCCAGCCGATGTCGACCTACATCACCGCGCTGGTCGCCGGCGAGTACCACTCGGTCCACAAGACCTACACCGGCGCGCACGGCGAGATCCCGATGGGCCTCTACTGCCGTCAGTCGCTGGTCGAGCACCTCGACGCCGACGAGCTGTGGAAGATCACCGAGCAGGGCTTCGCGTTCTTCGAGGAGAAGTTCGGCTACCCCTACCCGTTCGGCAAGTACGACCAGCTGTTCGTGCCGGAGTACAACATGGGCGCGATGGAGAACGCCGGGTGCGTGACCTTCCGCGACGAGTACCTCCCGCGCAGCCGCCAGGACCGCTCGTTCTACGAGTTCCGCGCCGAGGTGATCCTCCACGAGATGGCGCACATGTGGTTCGGCGACCTCGTGACCATGAAGTGGTGGGACGACCTCTGGCTCAACGAGTCGTTCGCCGAGTGGGCCTGCTACCACGCGGCGGTCAACGCCACCGAGTTCACCGAGTCGTGGACCGGCTTCACCAACGCCCGCAAGAACTGGGCCTACCGCCAGGACCAGCTGCCCAGCACCCACCCGATCGCCGCGGACAACTACGACCTGCAGGCGGTCGAGGTGAACTTCGACGGCATCACCTACGCCAAGGGCGCCTCGGTGCTCAAGCAGCTGGTCGCGTGGGTCGGCCTGGAGCCGTTCCTCGAGGGGCTGCGCGGCTACTTCGAGGACTTCGCGTTCTCCAACGCCGAGTTCAAGGACCTGCTGATGGCCCTGGAGAAGTCGTCCGGCCGCGAGCTGGAGTCGTGGGCGCAGGAGTGGCTGCAGACCGCCGGCGTCAACACGCTGGCGCCGGAGTTCGAGCTCGCCGAGGACGGCACCTACGCGTCGTTCGCCATCCGGCAGACCGCCGCCGCCGACTACCCGACGCTGCGCCGGCACCGGCTCGGCGTGGGCCTCTACGACAAGGTCGACGGCCGGCTGGTCCGGCGTACGTCGATCGAGACCGACGTCGAGGGCGAGCTGTCCGAGGTCGCGCAGGTGGTGGGCCAGAAGCAGGCCGACCTGCTGCTGCTCAACGACGGCGACCTCGCCTACGCCAAGATCCGGCTCGACGAGCGCTCGCTCGACACCCTGGTCACCAGCATCGAGACCATCGACGACTCGCTGGCCCGGGCGCTGTGCTGGGGCGCGGCGTGGGACATGACCCGCGACGCCGAGATGTCGGCGAGCGACTTCGTGACCCTCGTGCTCTCGGGCATCGCGTCCGAGACCGACGCGTTCGGCGTCAACCGGCTCCCCGGGTACGCCGCGACGGCCGCCACGCTCTACTCGGCCCCCGAGCACCGCGACGCGCTGCGCGACAAGTGGGAGACCGGACTGCGCGAGCTGCTGATGACCGCGGAGCCCGGTGACGACCACCAGCTCTCGTTCGCCCGCGCCTACGCCTCCGCCGCGCACAGCGACCAGGCGCTCAGCGACCTCGAGGGGCTGCTGGACGGCTCGCTCGTGATCGACGGCCTCGCGGTCGACACCGACCTGCGCTGGACGCTGCTGTCCGGGCTGGCCAAGAACGGCCGGGCCGACGGCGCCCGCATCGACGAGGAGCTGGCCCGCGACAACACGATCTCCGGCAAGGAGCACGCCGCGGCCGCCCGCACCCTCACGCCCACGGCCGAGGCCAAGGCCGAGGCGTGGGAGCTGGCGATGGTCCGCGACGACGTCCCCAACGAGACCCAGCGCAGCATCGTGCTGGCCTTCCAGGCCTACGGCCAGGACGAGGTGCTCGCGCCGTACGTCGAGAAGTACCTCGCCGCCGCCGAGACGATGTGGGAGGAGAAGGGCACCCAGCGCGCCTCGACCGCGCTGGAGTTCATCTTCCCCAAGCAGCTGGCCAGCCAGGAGCTCCTCGACCGGGTCGACGCCTGGCTGGAGACCTCACCGGCCAACCCGGCCGCCAAGCGCTACGTCCGCGAGGGCCGCGACGACGTCGCCCGCGCGCTGCGGGCCCAGGCGAAGGACCGAGCGCAGGCGGGCTGAGCCTGCGAAGGCCGCCTGATCAGCGAGGTGGTTGAGGAGCGTCGACTCAGGTCGAGCTCGCGAGGCGCTGAGTGACGCGTCTCGAAACCAGGCGAGTCGGCGCTGGGACCCGCCGCAGGCTGCGGGGGTTTCGAGCAGGCGCTAGCGCGCCTTCCTCAACCACCGCGAAGCCCTACTGACCGCTGATCGCTCCCCACCACCGGTGATCAGGCTGTTGGTGGAGGGCTGGAACGGGTTCAGCCCGTGGTCGATGGCGTACTGCTGCAGGAAGCCCTGCTGGCCGAGCACCTCGACCCGGGCCTGGATCTTCTGGGCCTCGGCCTTCTCGACCTCGACCTGGGCCAGCGCGGCCGCGGCGCGTGCCTCGGCCTCGGCCTGAGCGGCGCGGGCCGCGGCGACGGCTGCCTGCTGCTTGACCAGCTCGTCCTTGATCGACTGGGGCGGCTCGGGCTTCTGCAGCGTGATCGCGAAGCTCTCGAAGAACGAGATGTCGCCGTCGGTCTGCCGGTCGACCAGACCGGGCAGCTGGTCGAGCACCGACTGCTCCCACTCGGCCTTCTTGATCGGGTCGGTGTAGAGCTCGGCGTAGGTGTAGCTCTGGCCCGCGCGGTCGATCGCGGTGTCCAGCGGCCGGCCGATGTAGATGGCGAGCATCTGGCGCCAGCCGTCCGAGCGGCAGCCCGTCCTCGGTCATGTACGCCACGTAGCGCTTGCCGATCAGCTCGTGGAAGCGCTGCAGCGCGCCGCCCGGGTAGGTGGTCCCGTCGATCTCGAGCGAGTATGCAGTTGGTGTTGAGCAGGAAGTTCGCGACTCCCTCGACGGTCATCTCGATGCCGTCCTTGGTCACGAAGGTGACCGGGCCGCCATCGCCGCCCACGGCGTCGAAGACGAAGTTGGTCTGGGAGCGCGGGTAGGAGAAGTGCCCGTCGCCGGGACCGTCGAAGACCCGGTTGGACGCTGGGATGCAGTCGGAGAACCGCTCGCTGGTGAACGCGCCGCCCTTGTAGTGCAGCGCGATCTGGTCGGGGCCGGTCGAGGCCGTCGACGGCCGCACGAACAGCAGGCAGAACAGCACCACGACAAGCACCAGCACGAGCGGCAGCAGGATCCGGGCGCGCGAGCGGCGCACCACGTCGTTGGCCATGGTGGTCAGATTGGCGTCAGTGGCACGGCGCAGGCGGCGCCGCGCGGTCAGTCCGGCAGCTCGGGCCGGTGGCTCCGCTCGGCCGTGCGGATCGTGTCGATGACGATCGTGGCCAGGTCGGGGGCGATGTCGCGGTTGCTCCAGGCGACCTCCTTGACGTCGTCGAGGAGCGCCTTGAGCCGGCGTACCTCCGCCTCGGCGGCGCGGGCCCGCTCGTCGGCGAGCGAGCGGAAGAACAGCAGGAGGCACACGCAGATGACGACCACGAGCGCGAGGGCCCCAGCGAGGATCATCATCACGGCCCGGAACCTACTGGAACTTCACTGTGCGTGCAGGGTCTGCGGCGCGCGGGCGTGCTCGGCGAGCATCTGGATGCCGCGGCGCAGCCCGCCGACGAGGTCGCCGGCGGCGAAGAGGCTCTGCATCTGGGCGACCGCCAGCTCGACCTGCGTGTCGCGGAGGGTACGGCGCACGTGGCTGCCGGTGACGACCTCGAGCGCGCGGGCGTCGGGGTCGACCAGGATCAGGATGCTGCGGGCCGGGGCCACGAGGGTGCCGTGCAGGCTGACGGCGTACGCGCGAGGGTCGCCCTCGGCATGGCCGACGAAGACGGAGAACTCGACCCGCGACAGCCGCTCGGCCTTGCGGATCGTCTCGTCGAGCGCGACCTTGTCGTTCGCGCCGAACCGAGCGCTCAGCCGGGTGTCGGGGCGCTCACCAGCGGCCACTGGCGCCTCCCGCGTCGGCATCCTCGGACTCCGGGCCCTTCAGCTCGGCGGTGCCGGTGCGCGGCCCGCCCAGCCACTGGTTCTCCACCGGCGGCTGGCCCGGCGCGATCCGCTCGCCGCGGACCAGCGAGGGCACGTAGACCGCGACCGTGATCAGGATCATCAGCAGCAGCGGCACGCCGCCCAGCAGGAGCAGGGCGTTGACCATGTTCACGTCGTCGGGGTCGCTCCACCCGACGGGCACGTCCAGGGGTACGACGGCGGCCAGGGCGCTCGCTGCGGTGGTCACGCCCCCACGATATCCAGAAACGGCCGATGTGAATACTGGGGGCCATGTTCCTGAGCAGCCCGTGTGAGGACGACGAGTCGCTCTGCAACTGGGTCGACGACCGGACCGACTCGAACCTCCTGGCCAACCTGACCGACTGGTTCATCGGTCTGCCCCTGGCGATCGCCGGCCTGGTCGGGCTGGGCCTGGTGATCCGGTTCGTCCTCCACCGGCTCGTGGACCGGCTGGTGGCGCGGGCCGAGGAGCGGCGTGCTGCCCGGCCAGGGTCGGCAGGTTCTGGCGCCGCCGGCGTCCCGACGGAGCAGACCCACACCCAGGAGCTGCGCGACCTGGCCGCCGCCACCCGCCGGGTGCAGCGCGCCAAGACCATGGGCGACCTGCTCAAGAGCGTCATCACCGGCGTCCTGGTCGCGATCTTCGGCACCATGATCCTCAGCCAGGTCGGCGTGAACATCGCCCCGATCATCGCCAGCGCCGGGATCCTCGGCATCGCGCTGGGCTTCGGCGCCCAGTCGCTGGTGAAGGACTTCCTCTCGGGCGTCTTCATGATCTTCGAGGACCAGTTCGGCGTCGGTGACGTCATCGACGTCGGCGAGGCCATCGGCACCGTCGAGGCGGTGACGCCTGCGGGTCACCCGGCTGCGCGACCTCGACGGCACGGTCTGGTACGTCCCCAACGGCGAGATCCTCCGGGTCGGCAACAAGAGCCAGAACTGGTCCCGCGCGGTCGTCGACGTCGGGGTCGGGCTACGACGAGGACCTGGCCCGCGTGCAGCGGGTGCTCGGCGAGGTCGCGCACGACATGTGGGAGGACGAGGACTACCGCAGCGTGATCATCGAGGAGCCGGAGGTGACCGGCGTCGAGGCGCTGACCCCGGACTCGATCACGCTGCGGGTGCTGGTGAAGACCCAGCCGATGGAGCAGTGGGCGGTCGCCCGCGAGCTGCGGCAGCGGATCAAGGCGCGGTTCGACCACGAGGGCATCGAGATCCCGTTCCCGCAGCGGGTGATCTGGCACCGCGAGGGACGCCCGCACCCCTCGTCCGACTCCGAGGACGGGGCGGACGAGAGCGCGTGAGCAGGCCGAAGTCAGGCCGTGAGACGGCCGGAGTCAGGCCGTGAAGATCAGGCCAGGGCCGCGTCGAGCGTGATCGACGGGACGGCCGCGAGGGCCTGGCTCACCGGGCAGTTCACCTTGGCGTCCTCGGCGGCCGCGACGAAGTCGTCGTTGCTCATGCCCTCGACGGTGCCGCGGACCGTGAGCCGGATCTCGGTGATCCCGGTGCCGGGGACGAAGTCGACCTCGGCCGACGTGTCGAGCGCCGTGGGCGGCGGTGCCGGCCTTGGCCAGCACGTTCGACAGGGCCATGGAGAAGCAAGCGGAGTGCGCGGCGGCGATCAGCTCCTCGGGGCTGGTCTTGCCGTTCGCCTCCTCGGCGCGTGCGGCCCACGACACGTCGTAGGTGCCGATGCCCGAGCTCTCGAGCGTCACCTGTCCGGCACCCTCGAAGAGGCTGCCTTCCCAGTGCGTGGTCGCGTTGCGTGTGGTCGCCATGCCCGCGAGTCTTGCAGAGCGGACCGCACTCGGCAGAATGGGTGGGTGAGCACCTTCTACGACGAGATCGGCGGCTACGAGACGTTCCGTCGCATCGTCGCCCGCTTCTACGAAGGGGTGGCCGGCGACCCGGTGCTCCGGCCGCTCTACCCCGAGGAGGACCTCGGGCCGGCGGAGGAGCGGTTCCGGCTGTTCCTGGTGCAGTACTGGGGCGGCCCCACGACCTACTCCGACACCCGGGGACACCCCCGGCTGCGGATGCGGCACGCGCCGTTCGCGGTCACGCCGACCGCCAAGGACCACTGGCTCACCCACTTCCGGGCCGCCCTCGACGAGCTGGTGGAGGACGGCACGCTGACGCCGGAGCAGGACGCGCAGTTCTGGGACTACGTCACCCACGCCGCGCAGTTCATGGTGAACACCTTCGAGGACGCGTAGCTCCCTAGACCAGCTGGGTGCGATGTAACGACCCGGGCGTCCCGTGACAGCAGAGGTGTGCGGGCGCCGTCCCCCACGGACGCCGCCTGCGCTGGAAACTTCCGCCTCGGCCGAGACGTGGCGGAAACCGGGTTGGCCCGACGGTCACGCAACCGCCGCACTACCGTTGGGTCAGCCCCACCACAACAACAGCAACCAGCCATGACGGACGACGCCGTCGTCGCCGCCGCCGCCGCCGCGAAACCTGGTGACCAGGACGCCTGGCGAACCCTCTACCGGGCGCACGCCGGGCGGCTCGTCGTCCCGGACCAGGCCTGGATCCGCGACCTGCTGGCCGGCCTCAGCCCTCGCGAGCGCGACGTGGTCGCCTGTGTCGACGTGGTCGGGCTCAGCACGGCCGACACGGCCCGCGCCCTCGGCATGACCCAGGTGGCGGTCCGAGTGGCCCCACCGCGCCCTGCGCCGGCTGCGCGCCGAGGCGCGGACCGCGCTGCTGGCCGCCACGATCGCCTGAGCTCGGCTGCGGCCTTAGCCGGGGTGGCTCGCGGCCAGGAGCGATGTCGCGCACCTCGGGGTCGGGCTCGGCCGAGCGGCCGCCGGCCAGGTCGAAGAAGACGACGACCACCCGGGCCCGCGCCAGCACCCGGTCAGCGTCGCGGATCTCGGACTCGACGGTCATCGACCGGGTGCCGACCCGTGGTGATCGACGTACGGCAGTCGTAGGGCTCGGCCCGGAACAGCAGCGGCTGGAGGTAGTCGACATCCGTCTGCGCCACCACGACGCTGAACCGGCGCAGCGGCACCAGCTCGGCGATCATCGAGATCCGCGCCTCCTGGAGGTACTCGAAGTACTTCACGTTGTTGACGTGCCCGTAGACGTCGACGTCGGAGAACCGGACGTGGATCGGGTAGTGGCTGGTGACCTCGTCGGGCAGCGGCGGCGTACGACGCCGCGGCTGCTGGTCGGGCTCGAGGTGGCGCTCGAGCGCCTCCCGCTCCTCGGCGGTGATCCGGCGCGGCCGCTCCTCGGCGAAGACGAACGGCGTGAGGACCGTGGTGGCGCGCAGGTAGACGATCCGGTCACCGTCCGCCCCGTCGGTCGAGGGCGTGTCATGGAAGATCTCGTAGGCCATCGTGAACGTGGCGGCCTTGATGTCGGTCACCCAGCACTCGATCGAGACCGGGCGGAAGTCGTAGGTCAGCGGCTTGAGGTAGGTCACCTCGTGGCGGACCACCACCAGCCCCTCGGCCAGCGCGCCCGTGCCTCGGCCGTGCGCGCGGAGCATGTCGACCCGCGCCTCCTGCAGGTAGTCGACGTACACCACGTTGTTGACGTGCCCCAGCTGGTCGAGATCGGCCCAGCGCATCGGGCACTCGTAGCGATGGCGCACGCCCCCGACTCTGCCAGAGAGCGGCGGCCGGCGCCGCCGGTGGGGTCAGTGCGCCGGGACGAGACGGCGGTAGTACGTCGGGATGCTCTCGTGGCGAGCCACGCGGGTGCGGTGGTGCTGGACCGCCGCCTGGGCGAGGACGGTGACCGAGGCGATGCTGCCGACGAGGGCGAGCAGGGCGACGACCACGAAGAACGGGACGACTGCGGAGAGGTCGTACAGCATGATCGATTCCTTTCTACTTTGTAGAATCTCTACATGTGTAGAAAGTACGCATCTCTCGGCCGCAGCGCAACTCCTTGGGTAGATTCAGGAGACGTGCCCTCCGTCACAGCCACCGCGAGCCCGCCTGAGCTCACGCCCGCGGCGTCGTGAGCTGCTCGAGGCGGCCGTGCACGTGGTCGCGGACGAGGGGCTGCGCGGGCTGACCCACCGGGCCGTCGACCGGCGCGCGGGGCTCCCGGAGGGCACCTGCTCGGCGTACTTCCGCACGCGGCAGGCGCTCCAGGTCGCGGTGACCCAGTACGTCGCCGCGGCGATGGCCGCCGACGTGGACGCGCTCGCCGCCGAGCTGGTCGAGTGCACCGGTGACGAGGCGCGGGCGGTGGCGCTCACCCTGGCGCTCTTCGAACGCTGGCTGGACGAGCGCGAGCCGCTCGTGGCCAAGCTCGAGCTGTCCCTGGAGGCACCGCGCAACCCGGCGGTCGCGGAGGCCCTGGCCGCCTCGCGCACCCGGCTGGTGGGGGTCGTGGACAGCCTGATGTCGCCCGCGGCGAGGGAGCGAGGCGACGCGCGCGCCGAGGCGCTCGTGGCGTCGTTCGACGGGCTGCTGATCGCCGCCCTGCAGAAGCCGCAACGCGGACGCCGGGCCTTCCTGTCCGGCTCGCTCGCGCTGGTCATGCACGCGCTCAACTCCCCCGAGGGGTGACGGCGCCCACATCGCCGGTGGAACCTGTTCTCACCTAGGCTCGGCACATGCCTGAAGCCGTGATCGTCTCCGCCGCCCGCTCCCCCATTGGTCGCGCCAACAAGGGCTCGCTCACCGAGCTCCGACCCGACGACCTGACCGCGACGATCATCCAGGCCGCGCTGGCCAAGGTCCCCGAGCTGGACCCGAAGACGATCGACGACCACTACCTCGGCTGCGGGCTGCCGGGCGGTGAGTCGGGCAACAACATGGCCCGCGTCGTCAACGTGCTGCTCGGCCTCGACGAGGTGCCCGGCGCGACCATCACCCGCTACTGCTCGTCCTCCGTGCAGACCACGCGGATGGCCTTCCACGCGATCAAGGCCGGCGAGGGCCACGCGTTCATCTCGGCCGGTGTCGAGACCGTGTCGCGGTTCGCCAAGGGCACCTCCGACCACTGGCCCGACACCCACAACCACCTCTACGACGAGGCGAAGGCCCGCACCGACGAGCAGGCCCAGGGCGGCCAGGTCTGGCACGACCCCCGCCAGGACGACAAGGTCCCCGACGTCTACATCGCGATGGGCCAGACCGCCGAGAACGTCGCCACGATGCGCGGCCTCGACCGCAAGGAGCTCGACGAGTTCGGCGTGCGCTCGCAGAACCTCGCCGAGAAGGCGATCGCCGACGGCTTCTGGGAGCGGGAGATCACCCCGGTCACCACGCCGGACGGCACCGTGGTCGGCAAGGACGACGGCCCGCGCGCCGGCGTCACCTACGAGGCGATCTCCCAGCTCCAGCCGGTCTTCCGTCCCGACGGTGTCGTCACCGCCGGCAACTGCTGCGCCCTCAACGACGGCGCGGCGGCGGTGATCGTCATGAGCGACACCCGGGCCAACGAGCTCGGCCTCAAGCCGCTCGCGCGCATCGTCTCCACGGGCGTCAGCGGTCTTTCTCCCGAGATCATGGGGCTGGGCCCGGTCGAGGCGTCAACCCGCGCGCTGGCCCTGGCCGGCATGAGCATCGGCGACATCGACCTGGTCGAGATCAACGAGGCGTTCGCCGCGCAGGTCGTGCCGTCGTACCAGGACCTCGGGATCGACCTCGACCGACTCAACGTCAACGGCGGCGCGATCGCGGTCGGCCACCCGTTCGGCATGACCGGTGCCCGGCTGCAGAACACGATGCTCAACTCGTTGGACTTCCACGACAAGACCACCGGCCTGATCACCATGTGCGTCGGCGGCGGCCAGGGCATGGCCCTGATCCTGGAGCGGCTCGCCTGAGACAAGCCCGGATGGGTGAGCGGCACCACTGATTCCGCCAAGGGGTCATAGACTCGCCTGTCGTGGGCGCCGACGAGATCCGCTGGCTGGATGACAGCCAGCAGCGCGCGTGGCGGGCGCTGGTCATGGGCACCACGCTCCTGTTCGACCGGCTCGACGACGACCTGCGCAGAGCCCACGACATCTCGCTGGTGGAGTACGAGATCCTGGTCCGGCTCTCCGAGCGCGACGGCCAGATGCGAATGGCGGCACTCGCCGACGCGCTGGCCCACAGCCGCAGCCGGGTCACCCACACGGTGACGCGGATGGAGAAGGTGGGCCTGGTGCAGCGCTCGAGCTCGCCCGAGGACGGTCGCGGGATCCTCGCGACGCTCACCGACAAGGGACACGACCTGCTCGTGCGCGCCGCACCGACCCACGTCGCCGGCGTCCGCGCCCACCTCGTGGACCTCGCCAGCAACGAAGACTTCGCGGCGCTCGGCCGGGTCTTCGACAGCGTCGCCGACAGCCTGATCTCGGCGCACCCCGAGATGGAGATCCGGGGCTGACTCAGGCCACAACCCGCTCGGCTAGTCGCGGGTGAGCCGACGGTGGGTGACGCGGTGCGGACGCGCCGCCTCGATGCCCAGCCGCTCGACCTTGTTGTCCTCGTAGGACGCGAAGTTGCCCTCGAACCAGAACCACTTGGCGTCGTCCTCGTCGTCGCCCTCCCACGCGAGGATGTGGGTGGCGATGCGGTCGAGGAACCACCGGTCGTGCGAGGTGACCACGACACAGCCGGGGTAGTCGAGCAGCGCGTCCTCGAGGGACTGGAGGGTCTCGACGTCGAGGTCGTTGGTCGGCTCGTCGAGCAGCAGCAGGTTGCCGCCCATCTTCAGCGTGAGGGCGAGGTTGAGCCGGTTGCGCTCGCCACCGGACAGCACGCCAGCCTTTTTCTGCTGGTCGGGGCCCTTGAAGCCGAACGACGCGACGTAGGCGCGTGAGTTCATCTCGAAGTTCGCGACCTTGATGAAGTCGAGCCCGTCGGAGACGACCTCCCAGACGTTCTTGGTCGGGTCGATGCCGCCGCGGCTCTGGTCGACGTACGACAGCTTGACGGTCTGGCCGACGATGAGCTCACCGGAGTCCGGCTTCTCCTCACCGTTGATCATCTTGAAGAGCGTGGTCTTGCCGACGCCGTTGGGGCCGATGACGCCGACGATGCCCGCGCGCGGCAGCGTGAACGACAGGTCGTGCATGAGCAGCCGGTCGCCGAAGCCCTTGGTCAGCCCCTTGGCCTCGAGGACGATGTCGCCGAGCCGTGGGCCGGCCGGGATGTTGATCTCGGAGGTGTCGATCTTGCGGTCCCGGTCTGCGGCGGCTGCCATCTCCTCGTAGCGGGCCAGTCGGGACCGGCTCTTGGTCTGCCGGGCCTTGGCGTTGGAGCGGACCCACTCCAGCTCGCGCTCCAGCATCTTGGAGCGCTTGGCGTCCTTCTGGCCCTCGATCTTGAGCCGTTCCTTCTTGGTCTCGAGGTACGTCGAGTAGTTGCCCTCGTAGGGGTGGGTCTTGCCGCGGTCGAGCTCGAGGATCCACTCGGCGACGTTGTCGAGGAAGTAGCGGTCGTGGGTGATCGCCAGGACGGCGCCCGGGTAGCTCTTGAGGTGGCCCTCGAGCCACTGGACCGACTCGGCGTCAAGGTGGTTGGTGGGCTCGTCGAGGAGCAGCAGGGTGGGCTGCTGGAGCAGCAGCTTGCAGAGCGCGACCCGGCGCCGCTCACCACCCGACAGGGTGTCGACCAGGGCGTCGGAGGGCGGGCAGCGCAGCGCGTCCATCGCCTGCTCGAGGCGGCTGTCGAGGTCCCACACGCTGGCCGCGTCGAGCTCGCTCTGCAGCGCGCCGGCCTCGTCGTTGAGCTTGTCGAGGTCGGCGTCCGGGTCACCCATCGACATGTAGAGCGCCTCGAGCCGGGCCATCTTGCCCTTGAGCTCGCTGACGGCTTCCTCGACGTTCTCCAGGACGGTCTTGCCCTCGGTCAGCGGGGGCTCCTGCTGGAGCATGCCGACGGTCGCGTCGGGATCCTTGATGGCGTCGCCGTTGTTGGCGTGCTCGAGCCCGGCCATGATCTTGAGCAGCGTCGACTTGCCGGTTCCGTTGGGGCCGACGACACCGATCTTCGCGCCGTGCAGGAACGAGAGGGTGACATTGTCGAGAACGACCTTGTCACCATGGGCCTTGCGCACGTTGCGCAGGGTGAACACGTATTCCGCCATGGTCGTCGAGCCTAGTTGTCGGCCATGAAGCTTCCACAATCGTGCGGCTAGGGGCGGTTGTCCACAGCCCTCTCGTCGCGGTCGTGGTGCCGTCGGAGGTGACGCCGAGTGTCGGTGACTCCAGACGCACGGTACCGACGGATGAGGAGACACCCATGAACGAGACCTACGTGACCCTGCGGGGCTGGCTCGGCGGCGAGGTCCGCCACCGGCTCGCCGGCGAGACGCCGGTCGCCGAGTTCCGGCTCGGCGTCACCCCGCGCTACTTCGACAAGCAGCGGTCCGAGTGGGTCGGCGGCGACACCCAGTGGTTCACGGTCAAGGCCTGGCGCCAGCTGGCCGACCACTGCCGAGACTCGCTCCGGCGGGCCGACCCGGTGCTGGTCCACGGCCGGCTCAGCCAGCGCAGCTACGTCAAGGACGGCGTCGAGCGGTCCGTGGTCGAGGTGACGGCGGTGAGCGTCGGACACGACCTGTCCCTCGGCACCAGTGCGTTCCGGCGCACCGTGGTCAAGCGTGAGGAGGTGATTGCCGGGGCGGCGGCGTGACCCGGCTACTTTCCGAGCGCGGCGTCCAGGCCGGTGCGCACGGTGCGGAAGGCGTCGAGCTCGCGCTCGACCGGGATCACGACCAGCTCCTGCGAGACCTCGTGCACGGCCGCGCGGAGCTTCCGGTCCGCCGCGGAGGCCCGTCTGCGCGCCGTGAGGTCGACCAGCACGCGGCACACCAGCGCCAGCAGGATGCCGACCACCACGCCGCCGACCAGCAGCATGATCGGGAGGTCGAGGCCACCGTAGGCCGGCACCGAGTCGTCGCCCAGCGAGCCCGAGGCCGCGAGTGCGAGAGTCCAGCCACCGCCGACCAGCGCCGCCAGGATCAACAGCCACTGCAGCACCCGCACGGCGCCCGCCCAGGCCGGGATCTTGGTGACGCCCAGGTCGGTGGCGGCGATCTCGGCGTCGAGCCGGTCGGCCATGTCGCCGACCCGCGAGGTCGAGGCCCTCCGCACGGCGTCCGCCCACGGCCGGGACATCCCGGCTGACACGTCGTCGGCGAGGGCGCGGACCTCGGTGTCGACCTTGGCCCGCTGCACGGGCGTCGCCTCGGGGATCGACGTGCGCGCCCGGCCAGTGATCAGCTTGTGCTGGGGGCCGAGGTCGAGGTGCAGCCGGCGCAGCGGGTCCGGCCTGAGCCGCGCGAGCCATGAGACGACGGGCCAGCCGGTGGCCCGCCCGGCGCGCAAGCGCGTGGACCGCTCGATGGCGGTGACCACGGTCGGCACGCCGGCGGAGTCGGCGAGTGCCTCTTCCATGGCCTGCGCCCGGCCGGACGCCAGCGAGCGCGGCTTGCCGGAGCCGCACTGCTCGTTGAGGCGGGCGGCCACCGCCCGCAGGTCAGCCTCGATGCGCTGCCGGGTCGCCTTCTTGTCCGTCACCCGGCGGGCGATCTCGGCGCGGAGCTCCGGGATGCCCTCGCCCTGGCGGGCGCTGGTGGCGATCACCGGGACGTCACGCAGTCCGTCCTGGTCGAGCAGCCGTCGGACGTCCTCGAGCATCGAGTGGCGCCGCGCTGCGGGCACGGTGTCGATGTGGTTGAGCACGACGACCATCACGCCCGCGTGGCTGGCCTGGGGCGCGAGGTAGCGGTCGTGGACCGCCGCATCGGCGTACTTCTGCGGGTCGAGCACCCACACCAGCAGGTCGGCGAGCTTCACGATCCGGTCGACCTCGAGGTGGTGTGAGACCTCGGTGGAGTCGTGGTCTGGCAGGTCGAGCAGGACCACCCCCTCCATCTCGTTGTCCTGACGGCGGCCGGTGAGCAGCCCCGTCGTGTCGAGCATCGAGTCGCGGGTGGTCTGGTGGCGTGGCGGGATGCCGAGCCACTCCAGCAGCTCCTGCGCACCCTCACTGCCCCAGACGCACGCGGTGGCCCACGAGGTGGTCGGGCGCCGCACGCCCACGGCCGACAGCTCCAGGCCGGTCAGCTGGTTGAACGTCGACGACTTGCCGGAGCCCGTCGCACCCGCGATCGCGACCACGGTGTGGTCCGCCGAGAGCCGGAGCCGGCTCGCGGCGCGCTCGACGACCTCGTCGGCCTGGTCGACCACCTCGTCGTCGAGGCGGCCCCGGGCCGCCTCGGCCGCCGAGTGGAGGGCATCGATCCGGCCGCCGAGGTCCGACCCGCGAGTGATGAGTCTGCGGGCACCCTCGAGCAAGGACGTCATCGTCTCCCTCGGCGTACGGTCTTCTGTCGGTCGACTGGGTGGGCCCAGCCGCTCCGAGACTAATCGAGATTAGTCCCCGCGCTGCCCGGCGTACCGCGCGTCCTCGACACGACGTGACGCGCGTCTTAGCCGCTCCGACGTCTCGGCGTCGAGAGCCAGGCTGTCGAGAAGGTTGGTGTAGCGAGCCAGCTCGGAGCCAAACAGCTCCCGCACCCGGGCCTCGAGCGAGGCGCGGGCCCGCTCGGCGAGGCTGCGGACGGCCTGGTCACCGAAGACGGCCTCGAGCAGCTTCTGGCCGAGCACGGCCGAGCCGCCGGCGATGCCGACCTCGGCGCCGGTCAGGCCGTAGGAGTAGGAGAAGACGACGATCATCAGCGCCACGGACAGCCCGTTGACCCCGAACGCGAGGAAGCGGGCCGTGGTGCGCTTGTCCTGGCCCTGGGTGCGGACCATGTTCAGCACGTCCGACTGCCAGTCCCGCACCGACCGCTCCGCGTCGCGGCGCAGCGCGCGGGAGGCGCGGCCGAGCTCGGCACCGCCGTCCGTGAGCAACCCCTGGCCGGCGGCGAGCTGCCGCCACGACGCCTCGGCTCGCTCGGCAGCCGCCTCCGCGTGCTCGAGGATGAGCAACTCGAGGCCGGACTCCACGGCCACCGAGACCCGCTCGGCCTGGTGCGGCTTGCCCTTGAAGGTGTTGACCAGCCGGTCCCGGATCCGGCCGACCCGGCTCTCGAGGCCCTTGAGCAGCTCGCCGGTGCCGACGAACTCCTGCCAGCGGGCCAGCACCTCGCCGCGGAGCAGGGTGCCGTCCTCGATTCCGGCGAGCACCTTGCTGATGCCCTCGTCGTACGCCGCCGTGGCGTCGTGGCGGAGCCGGTCGACGACGGCCACCTGCTCGGCCGCGGCGTCGGCCACCGGGTAGGTGCGCCGGGTCAGGGTGCGGACCGCGCCGTCCAGGGTCTGGATGACGACCTGCTGGCGGGCCCCGGCGTCACCGGCCAGCGACTCCAGCCAGCCGCGGATCTCGGCGACATGGTCGGCCGGCAGCAGCTCCTCGTCGCTGACCGGCCCCTCGTGCACCACGAACAGCGGTGAGTCCTTGAGCCCGCGGCTGGCCAGCATTCGGGCCAGGTGGGTGGCGACCGTCTGGACGGCCTCCTCGGGCGTGCGGTCGAGCACGATCGCCACGGAGGTGGAGCGCTCGGCCGCCTGGCGGAGGAACTCCCACGGGACCTGGTCGGCGTACCGCGCGGCCGAGGTGACGAAGAGCCACAGGTCGGCGGCGGCGAGCAGCTGGGCCGCGAGCTCCCGGTTCTCCTCGACCACGGAGTCGACGTCGGGCGCGTCCAGGATGGCCAGCCCGGGCGGCACCTCCCTGTCGGCGACCAGCTGGAGCGCCGCCGGGTCGGTGGTCGGGTGGTCGACGCGCTCGAGGTCGGGCAGCAGCCGCTCGGCGCCGAACCACGACGCGTCGTCGGGGTGGTGCACCAGCACGGGCGAACGGGTGGTGGGGCGCAGCAGCCCCGCATGGGTGACCTTGTGGCCGACCAGCGAGTTCACCAGCGTCGACTTGCCGGCGCCCGTCGAGCCGCCGACCACCGCCAGCAGCGGGGCCTCGAGCGTGGTGACCCGCGGGATCACGTAGTCCTCGAGCTGGTCGACCATCTCCCTGAGCCCGGTGCGCTGCTCCTCGATGCCCGGCAGGTCCAGCGGCAGCCGGACCTCCTGCAGCGCCTGGTGCAGGCGGACCAGCGCGGTGAGCATCACGGTGCCGTAGGAGCCCGCGCTCGGCGTACCTCCGCCGTGGGCGGCGCTGAACGGGTTGGTCGGGTCGGGGACGGTCGTCATCGGGTCGGCACCACCTGTCCGGGGAAGGCGATGCCCGGCCGGATCGCGTTGATCCGGGCCAGGAAGTCCTGGCCGCGCGCGGCGTAGTCCGCGGGCGCGGTGCCACGCAGGTAGCGGTGGTGAAGAAATCCGAGCTCGATCGCGGCCTGTTGGTAGTCCCGCATCGCGTCCTCCCCTGGCTTGCCAGCGGTCTGCTTTGCGTACGCCCGGGCTTCGCGCCGGGCCCTCAGGTCCACCACCCAGCCGATGTCCGTTGCTGGGAACAAGCCCCGCTGAGAGGCGTCACCGAGCGCTGCCGTCAGCATCCTCCGCTCGGAGCGCCGCGACCAGACCCCGAGCCAGGTCAATCCCGCAAAAGCCGGGACCATGATCAGCACGTAGGCGCCGGCGAACCCCTCGAAACCGAAGATCGTGGAGGCGTTCCAGGTCGCGTGGGCAAGGACCGCACAGCAGTAGCCCGCCACCGGTGCCAGCCACCGAACGGCGGGCTTGCGGGTGCCGACCGCGATGCCGACGCCGATGCCGAGGAAGGCTGTGAAGAGCGGGTGCGCGAACGGGCTGAACACGCAGCGGACCACGAAGGTGCTGGTCACGCCGACGAGTCCGCCCGGGCCCATGCCGTCGGTGCCGTTGTAGGACGCGCCTAGGTAGAGGATGTTCTCGGTGAAGGCGAAGCCGATGCCGACCATCCCGGCGTAGACGATCCCGTCGAGGATGCCGTCGAGCTCGGCCCGCCGCCAGATCAGCAGGAGCACCAGGAACAGCCCCTTGCTGGCCTCCTCGGTCACCGGCGCCAGCACCGCGAGCCCCACGTTGTCGGACACGCCGGCGAACAGGCCGCCGATGCCCTGCACGACGAGCGCACCGAACGTCGCCGCGAATGCGCCCCACAGCAGTCCGAGCAGCAGCAGCCGGCGGGGCTCCGGTTCGTAGCGGTCCAGCCACAGGTAGCAGAGCACCAGCGGGATCACCGGGATCGCGGCCAGCCCGGTCGCCAGCACCGCGATCGCGGGGGCGCTGGAGAACGCGATGATCAGCAGCATCGGGATTGCGCCGAGGCAGACCAGGACGATCACCACGACGGTGAACGCCCGGCTGTCGCGACGAGGTGCGGCCATGGCGGGGAGTCTAGGAGGCGAGGACTCCGGAACCGTGTTCCGGCGTATTGTGGCGAGCGTGAGCGAGGAGAACCCGACCGAGTCCACCAGCGAGTCCGGCGAGGACGACATGAAGACCGCGAGAGAGCTGCACGTCGAGTCCCACGACCCCGCCGTCCCCGAGGCCTACTCCGCCTTCATGCGGACCGGCTGGGGCGACCGCGAGCTCGACCTGCCCCGCCAGCCGGTGGCCGATCGCGCCGCCGTTCGCCGCGAAAAGCTGGCCGCGACGTTCCCCGGCGAACGACTGGTGCTCCCCGCCGGCACGTTCAAGGTGCGGGCCAACGACACCGACTACAAGTTCCGCCCCGACACGGCGCACACCTACTTCGCCGGCAACCAGACCAGCGACGCGGTGCTGGTGATCGAGGGCGGCGAGTCCGTCCTCTACGCGCGGCCCCGCTCGGCGCGCGATACCGACGAGTTCTTCCGCGACCGCCAGTACGGCGAGCTGTGGGTCGGGCGCCGCCCCTCGCTCCACGAGCTGTCCGACTCACTCGGCATCGAGTGCCGCCACATCGACCAGCTCCAGGACTCCCTGACCTCGACCAACGGTACGAAGACCCGGGTGCTGCGCGGGATCTCCGCCGAGGTGGACCGCATGATTGCCGCCGACGACTCCCTCGACGGGGACCTCCAGCGCGTCGTCGGCGAGCTGCGGCTGATCAAGGACGACTGGGAAGTCGCCGAGCTCCAGGAGGCCTGCGACATCACCGCCCTCGGCTTCGAGGACTCGGTGCGCGAGTGGAAGCAGGTCCTCGAGTTCGGCGAGCGCTGGATCGAGGGCACCTTCCAGCGCCGCGCCCGCGCGATGGGCAACGACACCGGCTACGACTCGATCGTCGGCGGTGGCAAGCACGCGACCACGCTGCACTGGATCGACAACACCGGCCCGATCACTCCCGGTGAGCTGGTGCTGCTCGACATGGGCGTCGAGGGACAGAACCTCTACACCGCCGACGTGACGCGCACGCTGCCGGTCGACGCGACGTTCACCCCGCTGCAGCGCGACCTCTACGACCTCGTCTACACCGCCCAGCAGAAGGGCATCGAGGCCACGGTCGCCGGGTCGCCGTTCCTCTCCGCGCACAATGCCGCGATGGACGTGCTTGCCCACGGCCTCGAGGATCTCGACCTGCTGCCGGTCTCGGCCGAGGAGGCCCTCGACCCGGACTCGAAGGTCTACTCACGCTGGACCCTGCACGGCACCAGCCACATGCTCGGGATGGACGTCCACGACTGCAACGGCACGTCGCCGGACATCTACCCGAAGGGCACGCTCGAGGTCGGCATGGTGCTGACCGTCGAGCCCGGCCTCTACTTCCAGGAGGACGACCTCCTGGTCCCCGAGGAGCTGCGGGGCATCGGCATCCGGATCGAGGACGACATCCTCGTCACCGCCGACGGCCCCAGGAACCTCTCGGACTCGCTACCGCGCACCTCGACCGACGTCGAGGAGTGGATGCAAGCGAACAGTCGACCGTGAGGAACGAACGGTCGACGTGGGTGAGCGCGGGTTGAGCAAGCCTCGCGGCTGAGGGACGAAGCCGCGACAGGCGCGTCGAAACCACCGCAACCGACGCTGGGAACTGCCTCGACTCAGTACGGCGAGGTCTTCGCGACCGCGAGGGCGCGCTTGAGGTCGAACGGGTCGGCCTGCATGTAGAGCCAGGGCCGGCCGATCCACAGGTAGCCGTCGACGTACGCCGCCGCGTTGGCCGCGTCGGTCGCCGAGAGCGCCCAGGCCGGGTTGGCGACGTCCGCGGTCGGCGGGATGCCCAGGGTCACGCAGGCCTGCTGGCCCTTGGCCTTGCAGGTGGCGGCGTTGTCGAAGTTCGGGCCCTGGTAGTCGTAGCCGTTGAACGGCGCGCCGTTGGACGCGGTGTTCACGACGAAGTGCTTGTCGGCGTACCCCGCAGCCGCGAGAGCTTGCGTGACCGCGGTCCCGAACGCGATCTCCGCCGAGGTCGACGCGTAGTGCGTCGAGTTCAGCGCGAAGCCGCGGGCGGCATCGATGCCCGCCGGGACCAGGATCTTCAGCGCCTTGGCCGTGTCGTTGCGCAGCCAGTCGGAGGCGCCGGCGTCGATGTAGACGCTGACGTTTGGCAGCGCGCTGAAGACGTGCGACGCGTACCCGACCAGCTGGGACGGCAGCTGCGACCCACCCGGCGCGCAGAGTGCGAACGGCCCGTCCGGCTGCAGCACCAGCGCCACGTGCGCGGCACCGATCCCGGCCGCGAACTTGTCGATCCACTTCTTGTAGTCCTGCTGTTCCTTGGCCGTCGGGAGGCGACGGCACGCCTCTTCCTCCCACGGCTTGAGGCGGAAGACGGTCATCTGCACGAGCGCCTCGGGATCGCCCGCCTGCGCGTTCCTGATGTGGTCGCGCACCTTGGCGGTGATCTGGTTCTTCGGGATCCACTGCCCGTACCACTTGGCCTTGGGCGCCAGCGCGATCTTGGAGAGCAGCTGCTTCTTCTGGCCCCTGGCCCGCTGGTACGGCGTCCACGCCTGGTCACCGGAGCCCTTGTAGACACCCCAGGCGCGATTCGCCAGCGGGTTCACCTCGGCCGGCGTCTGCTGCGACGTGACACTGCCGCGCGCCACGGGCGCGGGCGTACCGACCGCCGAGGGGATCGCCGCCACCGCCAGCGCGCAGGCCAGCACGGTCGCTGACAGCGCGGACGCACGCCGCGACGGCTCCCACCTCATGGCCCAAGCGCACCATCCGCACCAGCCGCCACGCCGAGGATCCGACGCAAATGGTCCGATCGGATGGTCTTTGGCGAAACTGCCGCGCGCTGCGTCAGATGGGTAACCGACGGAACTGACTCGCCAGTCGCACGCCGATCTGCGGACCATTCCTCGCTTCGGCGACGCGCAGCGTCACAACCTCGTTGTGGTCGCCGGGACGCACGTAGTAGCACTCGTCCGTGTCGCGGCAGCAGATGCACAGTGCGTCGATCTCGGCCTTGTCGACCGGCTTCAGGTGCGTTCCGTGGCGGTCCGCCCACGACATGAGCAGGGGCTAGAAGGATGCACCGACAGGCACACCACGCCGACTACCATCGGGGCGCACGCCCCCGTAGCTCAGCTGGATAGAGCAGCGAGCTTCTAACTCGCTTGGCGCAGGTTCGAGTCCTGCCGGGGGCACCACCGGCGGTTCGACCTGAGGGCGCGTCCTCGCCGTGGCCGGGGATTGGCGGGGCGAGCAAGGTGACCCGTCCGAGTCGGCTTCCCGACGCCCACCGAGGCGTCCGCAACGCCGAGCGAGCTGTCGACCCAGACCCCGACACCCACGCCGTCCGAGACGGAGTCGGAGGAGGTCCAATCTGGGGGTCACAGATTCGAATCCAGTCGGGGGCACCCAGAGTCCTTGCACATCACAGCGAGCGCTCGAGCGCGTCCCCGCTGCCCGCTCCCGTCGCCCGATCGGCATGTCTCTTGGAGATCTGCGCTTGACAATGTTTCTGAGTTTGCTCATTATTGAGTCTACTCAGTCTTCAGGAACCTCGCACTGCAAGGAGAACCTCCATGAGCACCAAAAGCACCGAACCGGTCGTCACGTCGTACGCCGAGGCGCCGACGCGCACCGTCACAGTTGGCGGCACGACCTACGCCTACCGTGAGCTGGGCCCGAAGGGCAGCGTGCCGGTCGTCTTCTTCGTGCACCTCGCCGCCACCCTGGACAATTGGGACCCCCGCATCGTCGACCCCATCGCGAAGAACCGGCACGTCATCACCTTCGACCAGCGCGGTGTCGGCGGATCCACGGGAGAGGTTCCCGACACCATCGAAGCGGCTGCCGATCACGCCTACGAGTTCATCACGGCGCTCGGGTTCGCCAAGATCGACGTCTTCACCTTCTCGATGGGCGGATTCATCGCTCAGGACCTGATCGTCAAGCACCCCGACCTGGTCCGCAGGCTCGTGCTGACCGGGACCGGGCCGCGTGGCGGCAAGGACATCGACAAGGTCGTCGGCGTGACCTACTGGGACATCCTCCGCGCGACCCTGACCCGGTCGGACCCGAAGGAGTTCCTGTTCTTCAACCGCAATGCAGCCGGCAAACCCGCCGCGAGGGCGTTCGTCAAGCGGCTCGAGGAGCGCACCGTCGGCCGTGACAAGCCGATCAGCATCAAGGCGTTCCGGACCCAGTTGAAGGCGATCCAGAAGTTCGGACGTTCCGCGCCCTCGGACCTCTCGACGTTCTCCCAGCCGACGCTGATTGCCAACGGCGACAACGATCGCATGGTGCCGTCGGTCCTCTCCGAGGACTTGCACCGCCGCATCAAGGGCAGCGAGTTGATCATCTTCCCCGACTCCGGCCACGGCGGTGTCTTCCAGTTCCACGAGAAGTTCGCCCCCGTCGCCGTCGAGTTTCTGGCATGAGGCAGCACTTCACCTCGTCGATCCTGCTGTGGATGCGCACAGACCAGCCCCGTCAGAAGGGGATGGACCACTGGAAGGGTCCGCACTCCGGAATCATCGCCGCGACCCCGGGCCTGGAGGAGTACCGGCAGATCCACCTCGCCGAGGACAACCCGGGTCTCTGGCCCGCCACCGACGGCGTGGAGACGCAGATTCCCGCCGACCGAAAAGTCGACGGGGTCGCGGAAGTCACCTTCCAATCGGCCCTTTCGCCACTGAGGGGCCGCACGCAAACAAAGCTGGCATACAAGGACGAGATCAACGTGTTCCGACGCACCCTTCTGTACGCCGGAGCGCCGAACACGTCCCGCTGGCACGACGTCGCGGGCCCGGCTGAGACCGTCGGCGCCAGAGCCGTCGTCTACCTGCGCCGCAGGGCCGGTGTCCGTGGCCGCACGTTCCGCAGGGTCATCAGGAAGGAACTTGTCCCAGCGCTCGTCGGCACCGGTGCGCTCAAGGAACTGCGCACGCAGACGTTCATGCCCTGGAACAGGAAGACGTGGGACACCCCCGACGTCGCCCACGACAACCCGGCCGACCAGCGTTTCCACGTTTCGCTCATCCTCGGGTTCGCCGATGCGGCCGCCCGGACGGGGTTCTTCGACGGCACGGAGATCCAGCCGCTGTCGCAGATGCTCGCCCCCGTCGCCTCGGCGATCCACGCCTACGACGTCCTCGCAACGCTGACCTACGTCATGGACGGCGAGATCCTCGGCGCTGGTGCCCGCACGGAGTGACTATGTTCATGGCTGAGTTGCGTCAGAACCGTCAGTTCCCGGAGGACCCGCCATGTCAGTAGGCTCCCAGCCGGTCGGACGACGCGAGCGCAACAAGCAGGCCAAGCTCGAACGCATCATGGCCGCGGCCAGCGAGCTGTTCGCCGAACACGGCGTCGACGAGGTCACCACCCAGCAGATCGCCGACAAGGCGGACATCGGCACCGGGACCCTGTTCCTCTACGCCAAGACCAAGGGCGAACTTCTCCTGCTGGTGCAGAACGCTCAGTACGCCGCAGCACTGGAGCGGGGGCGGGCGGCCGCCGAGACCATCCCCGACGTACTGGACGCGGTTCTGTCCATCGTGCAACCGATCGTGGAGTGCAATCGCTCCCAGATCGAAAACGGTCGAACCTACCTGCGGGAGATCGTTTTCGGCGACCCCGAGGAGCCCCGTCACGGCGAGGCTCTCGCCATCGTCGCGCAGACCGAGGATGCCATCACGGCCGTAGTGCGCCGCGACAAGCGGGTCCGAGAAAGCGACGCCGCGACCATGGCGCGGGTCGTGTCCGCCGTGATGTTCGTCAGCATGGCGGCGAGCTTGAACGTCGCGTGGAGCGTCGAGGAGATCGTGCAGGACATCCGCAGGCAGGTCAGCGCGTTGCTGGCCCGCTCCGGGTAGAGCCGAGCGCGAGATGTCAGCCTTCACCGCGCGCAGGGCGGGCGTCGTCGTCCTGGGCCTGGTCGTCGTCGCCGGTGTGGCTTTCCTGGTCCAGCGCGACTCCGGGTCTGCACCTGCTGCCCCCCTCACCTGCAACGGGTCGGAGAGGCTCTGCGCGCTCCGCCTCGACGAGGTCAGCCTGGCCACGACGCACAACGCGATGAACGCCGCCGCTTCGGGATCAGCAGCGGGACGAGGAACCGGGCGCCGATCACGATGACGAACATGAGGGTCTCTGCAGTGCTCATGAACGTCCCATCCCATCGACAATGGAGGCTGAGCCTCGACCATCCGCGGATCGAGCGGCATCCCCCGCCACGGGCGACATGGACCCCCGCCGAGGGCTCTAGGATGCGACGTGACCATCGACGTGACGTGGCTCGGCCACTCGACGGTCGTCCTCGACATCGACGGGGTCCGGATCGTCGCCGACCCGCTGCTGCGCCGGCACGCCGGCATCCTGCGCCGCCGCGGCCGTACGCCAGATCGCACAGTCTGGAGTGGCGCCGACGCCGTACTGCTCTCGCACCTGCACCACGACCACGCGGAGGTTCGGTCGCTGCGGCTGCTCGACCGCGCACCTGTGCTGACCGCGCCCGAGAACGCCGAGTGGGCCGACCGCAAGGGGCTGAACGGGCAGGCACTCGGCCCCGACGAGTGGATCTCCGTGGGACCCGCGGACCGATCGGTGCGGGCCCGCCTGGTGCCTGCGGTGCACCAGGCCCGGCCGATGCCGCACCGGCCGAACGCGGCCAACGGCCACCTGGTCCAGGGTCCGTCCGGCACCGTGTGGGTCGCCGGTGACACCGAGCTCTACCCCGACCTGGACCTCCTCCCGTCATGGGCCGGCGTCCCGATCGACCTGGCGCTCGTCCCGATCGCCGGCTGGGGGCCGCGCCTCTCACCCGGGCACATGGGTCCGGACGAGGCCGCGACCGCCTGCCGCAGGATCGGGGCCAGGTGGGCGATCCCCGTGCACTGGAACACCCTCTACCTGCCCACTACCGACTTCTGGCCGGGCGACTGGATGGCTTCGCCCGGACCGAAGTTCCTCAGCGCCCTCGCGCGCGGGGCGCCCGGCTGCCGGCCAGTGGTCCTCGACCTCGGCGAGTCGACGAGCATCCCGCCTGCGGACTGACCCGCTCCGCTCACTCGCTACGGGGGAGTGACCACCTCTGTCGTCGTCGACAGTGACCCCATCGCTGACGCACCCGACGGAATGGCCGAGCAGATCGCGAGCTACCTCGCCGTTCCGAGGAGCATCCCCGCACCGCACGGGAGGAGGCTCACCCGTCACAGGTGAGCCCTCGGCCCCACCAGCGGTCCACGCTGATCCCCGAGTGGAACCGTCCAGTGGTGGGAGACGCCGATGGTGAAGTACGTGCTCGTCGTGTGGGTCTCCTTGGCCATCGCCTTCTGGATCACCGCGAGCCTGGTCGACCTCGGTCGACATCGACGGCGGAGCGCTGACCCTCATCGGCGTCGCCGCCGTCTTCGGCGGGGTCAACGCCATCATCGGCCCGCTGCTCCGGCTGCTGTCGCTGCCGCTGATGCTGATCACCTTCGGGCTGTTCGCACTCGTGGTCAACGCCGCCCTCCTCGGCATCACGGCCGGCCTGGTGGACGCACTGGACGTCGGCGGCTTCTTCAGCTGCGTCGTGGCCGCCTTCCTCATCTCCGTGATCTCCGCGGCCGTGACGTGGGTGGCGATGCGCTTCCTGGAGCCGTCGTCCAAGGCCGGCGTCGAGCCGACCACCGCCTGAGGGCGACGGAGTAGGCCGACTCAGCTCACCGCTGCAACAGCGGACACCTCGACGAGTGCGCCGGGGACGCCGAGCCCGGAGACCATGAGGCCGCTGACCAGCGGAGGAGTCTTCGCGGCGGCGAGCGCCGGAACGGCGGCGGCGTACGCCTGCTGCACGTCGACACCCTCCACCAGGACCACAGTCACGCTGACGAGGTCCTGGATCCCGGCGCCGGCGGCGGCCAGCGCGGTGACCAGATTTTCCATGACCTTCGTGGTCTGTGCGGCCACGTCGTCGCCGCCGATGAGCTCGCCGGCCTGGTCGACGGCGTTCTGACCGCCGACGTAGATCGTCGTGGCACCCGGCGGGACGATGGCGACGTGGGTGAAGGCGGGGCTCTGGACGAGCCCCGAGGGGCGAAGCAGCTGGATCTCGGTCATGGCCCCCACGCTAGGGCCGGATGCGGACAGTCCCTGACCTGAATCGCGACGAGTTCGTGGCTCCGGAGTGTTCCCGGTCACGACGCTCGCACGGGTGTCACGTGGCGATCCACTACCTCGTCTTCGGAGTGAGAGGTGGAGCTCCCGTGCCCGGGTGGCTCTGCGAGTGGTCCTGCACCACACCCTCGCCCGGCCGCGCACTCCGCAGCCGGCGGGCGAGGTCCCGATCACCCATGCCGTCAAGGAGAGAAGATGAACGTCGCCCTGTGGATCATGGCCGGACTCCTGGCCCTCGTCGCCCTGGTGGGTGGCATCACCAAGACCTTCGTCCCGAAGGAGAAGCTGGCACATCACGAGGGAGCTCGTTGGACCCGCGACGTCAGTCCGGCCTTCCTCAAGTCGCTCGGCGTGCTCGAGATCCTGGCCGCCGTCGGTCTCGTCCTGCCCGCCGTGGTCGATGTCGCACCCGTCATGGTGCCGGTCACCGCGGTCTGCTGGGTGGCGCTGATGATCGGCGCGATGGTCACCCACGGCCGCCTCGGTCAGGTCAAGCTCGTGATGGTCAACGTGGTGTACGTCGCCCTCGCCGTCTCCATCGCCGTGGGCCGGTTCGGGCCCGAGTCCTTCACCGCCTGACTCCGGGCCTGGTTCGAGGAGGCACCTGCCATGTGGCCGTTCGACACCCGGACCGCGGCGGCGCGGCTTGCCGTCGCCGGGGCCTCCGCCCACCTGTTCGACCTGTGGAGCCACTCGGCTCACCGCGAGAGCGTGCCGAGCCACCGGCTCGGATACCTGCGCCCCCGGCACACCTCAGTGCGTCGGCCTCGCCTGCCCGTACTGCAGCTCCTGGTGAGCGCGGGCGAGTCGATCGACTTCGCAGACCCGCGGACCGGCTTCACCGGTCTGCGCTCCGCGCCCGCCCCGGAGCGCGTGCTCACGCTCTGGACCGATGATCTCCTGAGCCTGCGGCACGGCGAGGACTGGATCTACGTCGTCGACGCCCAGCAGCCCTTTCCGCGAGCCTGGCTCAGGCTCCTGACTCCCCATGGTCGGGCCGGTCGGCCGCCGTACGCCGTCGTGACCGCCGCCTTCGCGGGGCTGACTGCCCCCGGTGAGTTCCGCGTCGCGGAGTTGGACGCGACCACGCACACGACACTCGCGCACATCGAGGACCGTCGCCACCTCTGGCATGTGTGACGCTCAGCGGCTGCGAGTCTGCTTGAACTCGCGCCAGAGCGCCCAGGCGTCCGCGACCGGGCCCACGTGCCGGAGCTTGTCGGGGTTGCCGACCGAGCGAATCGTCTGGATCTGACCGTCGAGCACGTCCAGCGCGAACGTGCTGATCACCTTGCCGTCCCGGTCGCGGACGATCGCGCCCGGTTGACCGTTGACCACACACTGCTCGAAAACCACGCGGATCTTCGCGAGCCTCGGTGCGACGGAGGCAAGAAGGCGCGCCACGTTCTCGGCGCCGACGACGCTGCGCGCCAGTGCGGGCGCCTTGCCTCCGGCGTCACCGACCATCGTCACGTCGGCGGCCAGCAGGTGCTTGAGCCCGTCGACGTCGCCGTCACGGAAGGCACCGAAGAACTGCGCGGCCAGTGCCTCGCGCTCCTCCTGGTCTGCCTCGAACCGCGGCCGCCCGGCGTCCATGTGGCGCCGAGCGCGGACCGCCAGCTGGCGGCACGCCGCCTCTGAGCGTCCCACCGCCGCGGCCACCTCGGGGAAGCCGAAGGCGAACACCTCCCGCAGCACGAAGACGGCCCGCTCGAGCGGAGACAGCCGCTCGAGCAGCAGCAGCGCCGCCATGGAGACCGAGTCGGCCAGCTCGGCTGAGCGGGCCGGATCCTCGAAGGGGTCGTTCAGCAAGGGTTCGGGCAGCCACTGCCCGACGTACTGCTCCCGCCGGACGCGCGCCGACCGGAGTACGTCGATGGAGATTCTCGTGACCACGGCCGACAGATACGCCTTGGCCGAGCGGGGCTCTGTCGCCACCAGCTCGTAGCGCAGCCAGGCCTCCTGGACCGCGTCCTCAGCTTCAGCCACGCTGCCGAGAATTCGGTAGGCGATGGAGAACAGCAGGGGCCTCAGCTCCTGGAACTCCTCAGTGCGGTTCATGCCAGCTCCTCCGCGAAACCCTGCCGCCAGGACGGATGGCGCAGCTCCCAGCCCAGCTCTCGCTTGGCCTTGTCGTTGGAGAAGCCGCGACCCTCCGTCATCATGCCCACCACCATCTCTCCGGCCACCAGCCGCACCAACCACACCGGCAGCCGTCGCGGCGGGCGCGCTCCGGCACACTCGGCGAGGCGGGGCAGCCACTCGCTGACCGGCGCCGGCTCGTCGTCGACGATGTTGTAGACGCCTCCGGCGTGCCTCTCGACCGCGAGAACCGTGGCGCTCACCGCGTCGTCGACGTGAACCCAGGAGGTGTAGCCGGTCCCCCGGCCGACGAGCGGGATCAGGCGCTTGCGCACCAGGGCAATCTGGTCGTCGTTGGCGCCGGCACCGTAGAACGCGCCGTAGCGCAACGCTGCACCACCGGCCCTGACCACCGAGTGCTCCAGGTGGGTGACCGCCCTGGTCCCCTCCGTGACCTCCAGCGGGTCCTCCTCGGTCTTCACCCATCCGCCCCGGCGTTCCCCGTTGAAGCTGGCATGGCTCTGGGAGACCACATGGGACACGTCTGCTGCCTGGGCGGCGGCCAGCAGGTTGTCGATCCCCTCGGTGCGCAGCCGGTTGGTGGTCGCGAAGAAGCGCTCGACCTTCCTCGCGCTGGGCTTGCCGGCGTGCTTCTCAGACAAGCCCGTCATCTGGTTCACCACGGTCTCAGGGGAGGCTGCGGCCACGACCTCGCCGACGGACATCGCGTCGAGCCCGTCCATCACGACGGCCTCGGCCCCGAGCAGGCATAGGGACTCCAGCTTTCCCGGATCCGTCGTCGTCGCCGTTACCGCATGACCACGCGCGACCAGCTGCGCCACCAGGCGACGCCCGATCACACCGCTCCCACCTGCCACGAACACTCGCATCGTCCACTCCCATCGGCTGTCTCTTGTCGTGCCCGAGACGAGACAGGTTCGACGTGTGTGACGTGGTGCTGGGTGACACCCAGCCGTCGTGGGTACCCCGACGGGAGGAGTCGAGGAGGTCTGTCGTGGCACGTGCGATCTGGACGGGGTCGGTGTCCTTCGGCCTGGTCAACGTCCCGGTCGGCCTCTACTCGGCCACCAAGGACCACGACGTGCACTTCCACCAGTTCGAGAAGGGCACCAAGTCGCGGATCCGCAATGAACGGGTCAACGAGGACACCGGCGACGAGGTGGCCTTCAAGGACATCGTGAAGGGCGCCGAGCTCAGCGACGGCGGGTACGTGATGCTCACTCCGGAGGAGCTCGAGTCCGTCGAGCCCGGACGGAGTCGCACGATCGACATCTCCGACTTCATCGACGCCGCGGAGATCGACCCGATCTACTACCAGAAGTCGTACTACCTGGCCCCCTCGGACGACGCCGCCAAGAAGGCGTACATGTTGTTGCTCAAGGCGATGGACAAGGCCGAACGCATCGGGGTCGCCACGTTCGTCATGCGCGGCAAGCAGTACCTCGCGGCCATCCGACCATCCGACAACGTGCTGGTGCTTGAGACCATGCACTTTGCCGACGAGGTCCGCGATCCGGCGGGCGAGCTCGACCAGCTGCCCATCCGGACCAAGGTCACCGGCAAAGACCTCGACATGGCCGTGAGCCTCGTCAAGGCAATGACCTCACCATGGAAGCCGACGAACTACCGCGACACCTACACCGAGCGTGTCAAGAAGCTCATCGACGCCAAGAAGAAGGACCGCGAGATCGTCGTACCCGAGGAGGGCGAGGATGACGAGGGCAAGGTCATCGACCTGCTCGACGCCCTGCAGGCGTCGCTCGACTCGGCCAAGGGCCACAAGCCGGGCAACACTCGCAACCTGACCAAGCTCAAGACCCGCAAGGCCGACGACGGGAAGAGCTCGGCGAAGAAGACCTCGGCCAAGAAGACCGCCGGAAAGAAGAGCGCCGCCAAGAAGTCCACGAGCAAGAAATCGACGGCCAAGAAGTCTGCCGCGAAGAAGTCGTCCGGGAGATCGAGTCAGCGCAAGGCATCCTGACCGGTTCGCTCAGCTGGAGTGTGGCCTGACCCGGAGGTGGGTCACGCCGCCGTCCACCTCCAGCGCGGTGCCCGTCGTGGACCCCGAGCGCGGGCTGGCCAGGTAGGCGACCGCGGCCGCGACCTCCTCGGGGGTGACCATGCGTCCGGTGGCCTGTCGCGCATCCAGCGCTCTCCGCTCGGCCGCCGGATCCTCGAACTGCAGCAGCATCCGATCGACGAACGCGGTGTGGACCGTTCCTGGACTCACCGCGTTGACGCGGATCCCCTCATCGACATGGTCGGTCGCCATGGCGAAGGTCAAGGCGAGTACGGCGCCCTTGGACGCGCTGTAGAGCGCTCGCTGCGGTAGTCCGTTGAGCGCGGCGATGGAACAGACGTTCACGATGGCTGCGGCCGGCGAGCGCCGAAGCGCCGGCAGCGCGGCAGCCGAGGCCCGAGCCATCCCGACCACGTTGACATCCAGCACGCGGTGCCATTCGGCGTCGTCGTTCTCCTCGACCGTGCCGACCGCAGCGATACCGGCGTTGTTGACCAGGATGTCCAGGCGCCCGTGCCTGGCGAGCACCTCCCGAACCGCTGCGGCGACCTGCGCCCGATCGGTGACGTCACATGGGACATGGTCGCCATCGGGGGAACCTTGGACGTCGAGGACCACCACGATCGCACCCTGCGAGCGCAGCTCCTCGGTGATCGCTGCACCGATGCCGGCGCCACCGCCGGTGACCACCCCGACCAGGCCAGCGAACTCGCCCACGTTCTCGCCGGCGGTGCCGGTCATGGAGCTGCCTCGAACTGCTGCCTAGCCGTGCCCAGTCCGCTGATCCAGAGCTCGACGATGTCACCGGCGCGGAGGTAGGGCTCTCCCGGCGTTCCCAGGGCGACACCGGCCGGCGTTCCTGTGTTGATGAGGTCGCCGGCGTGAAGCACCATGAACTGGCTGACGTACCAGACCAGATGGTGGACCCCGAAGATCATCTCGGCGGTGCTGCTCTGCTGACGTGGTACGCCGTTGACAGCGAGCCCGATCTCCAGCTGCTGGACGTCGTCCAACTCGTCTGGAGTCACCAGGTCCGGACCCACCGGGTTGAAGGTCTCGCAGCTCTTGCCCTTGTCCCACTGGCCACCGCGCTCCAGCTGGAAGGCCCGCTCGGAGACGTCGTGCGAGATCACGTAGCCGCCGATGCAGGCGGAGGCGCGATCGGTGTCCTCGAGATAGCGCGCCTCGGCGCCGATGACGACACCCAGCTCGACCTCCCAGTCGGTCTTCGTGGAGCCACGTGGGATGAACACCGTGTCGTAGGGACCCACGACGGTTGCCGGATCCTTCATGAAGACCACCGGTTCGCTCGGCGGCTGTGCACCTGTCTCCTGGGCGTGGTCTCGGTAGTTCAGTCCGATGCACACCACCTTGCCCGGCCGGGCGATCGGCGCGCCTACTCGCAGCCGCTCGCCGCCCTCGACGACCGGGAGGCGACCCCCCTCGATCGCCTCACACACGGCCGCGACGCCCACCCGGGTGAGGAAGGAGCCGTCGACGTCCTGGGTCAGCGGACGAAGGTCGAAGAGCCCCTGGTCCGTGCACGCGACCGGCACCTCGTGCCCGGGCTCACCGAGCCTGCGGTAGCGCATCCCGACCTCCTTCGACGAGCACCGGCCACGTCCTCATCGCTGGACGCGGGCCCCTGCGCCGCACACAAGTGCCTCGACGTCAGCCAGGCTCGCCATCGAGGTGTCGCCCGGGGTGGTCATGGCCAGGGCCCCGTGCGCCGCGCCGTACTCGACGGCAGCCGCGAGCACTCGTCCGGTCAACAACGCGTACACGAGCCCAGACGCAAAGCTGTCCCCACCACCGACCCGGTCGAGGATCTCGAGACCGTCTCGCTGGGTCGCCTGGATGAGGCCGCCGTCGGCTGACCAGGCGAGCGCGCCCCAGTCGTTGCGGTTCGCACTGTGCACGCTCCGGAGCGTGACCGCCGAGACCCTCAGCTGCGGAAGGTCCCTGGCGACGGCCGCGAGCATCGTGGCGTAGGCCTCGGGACGAAGCTCGGTCAGGTCCGGCGATGCGCCCTCCACGGCGTACCCCAGGGCGGCCGTGAAGTCTTCCTCGTTGCCGACGAGGACGTCCACGAGCCCGGCGATCCTGGCGTTCACCTCGCGGGCGCGGGCGGCCCCTCCGACCGACGCCCACAAGCTCGGTCGGTAGTTGAGGTCGTACGACACCACGGTGCCGTGTCGGCGGGCTGCCTCCATGCCGGCTATCACGACATCCGCGGCCCCGGCCGACAGCCCGGCGAAGATGCCGCCGGTGTGGAACCAGCGCACGCCCAGCGTGCCGAACAGGTGCTCCCAGTCGGTGTCCCCCGGACGCAGCTGGCTCGCCGCGCTCCGACCTCGGTCCGATACCCCTTTGGCGCCACGCACCCCGAAGCCACGCTCGGTGAAGTTGAGCCCGTTGCGGACATCGCGTCCGATGCCGTCGTCAGCGACCCAGGTGATCCAGCTCGTGTCCACTCCGCCCGCCAGCACCAGTCCCTCGACCAGACGGCCCACCTCGTTGTCGACAAGTGCGGTGACGACTGCCGTCCGGAGCCCGAAGCAGCGGGCCAGGCCGCGGGCGACGTTGTACTCGCCGCCACCTTCCCAGACCCGGAACTCCCGCGCCGTGCGGATCCGGCCCTCGCCGGGATCCAGACGCAGCATCACCTCGCCGAGCGAGACCGCGTCATAGGCGGAGTCCTCGCGAGCGCGGATCTCGAGGGTCACCGCAGCTGCTCCACCAGCGATGTGGCCACACCCGTTTCGCGGGCGATCGCGTCGAAGTCACCGGCGTCGATCACATTGCGCGGTGCCAACCAGGTCCCCCCGACGGCGAGGACGGCGGGCAGTCGGAGGTAGTCGCCCAGGTCGGCGGCTCCGATGCCGCCCGTAGGCACGAACCGGGCCGAAGGGAACGGCGCCGAGAGCGCGGCCACCATCGCCGCGCCGCCGGCGGCGCGCGCCGGGAAGAACTTGACGACGTCCCGGCCGGCATCAAGTGCCGTCTGCAGCTCCGTGGCGGTCGCGACGCCAGGGACGAGGAGGACGTCGAGATTCCGGCACTCTCCGTCGACGGCGGCGCTGTAGCCGGGCGAGACGATGTAGCGAGCACCGGCTGAGACGGCCTGCTCCACCTGCTCGGGACGTACGACGGTCCCGGCTCCGACCACGAAGTCGGGATGTGCCGCCATGGCCGAGATGGCGGCCAGGGCAGCCGGGGTCCGCAACGTGACCTCCGCCGAGGGGAGGCCGTGGCTGCTCAGGGTCTCTGCCAGCGGCAGCGCGCGGTCAGCGCGGTCGACCACGACCACCGGCACCAGCCGGTGCGAAGCGTGGAACTTGACGATGTCTTCCTGCTGGTCGGTCATCGGCCGAGCCACCCTCCGTCGACGGGGAGGACGGTGCCGTGCACATAGTCCGACGCCGGGCTCGCCAGGAACACCGCGGCGCCGCCGAGGTCGTCCGGTGACCCCCAGCGACCGGCCGGGATGCGTTCGAGGATCGCTCGACTGCGCTTGGGATCCTGACGCAGCGCCTCGGTGTTGTCGGTGGCGAAGTAGCCGGGCGCGATCGCGTTCACGTTCACCCCGTGCGGTGCCCACTCGTTCGCGAGCGCCCGCGTCACTCCCGCGATGGCACTCTTGGCCGCCGTGTAGCTCACCACGTTGACCCCGCCCTGGAAGCTCAGCATCGACGCGGTGAAGATGACCTTCCCGGCGCCGCGGGAGACCATCTGCCGCCCGACCTCCCTGGTCAGCACGAACTGGCTGGAGAGGTCGACCTCGATGACCCGGTCCCAGGACGCGTCGGTGTGGTCGACGGCAGGCGCCCGCTCGATGGTCCCCGCGTTGTTGACCAGGATGTCGACCGGACGGCCGCCGACCAGCCGCTCTGCGAGCGTGGCGACTGCGGCGCGATCGGCGAAGTCGACGCGGTGACCCTCGAACGTCCTGCCGAGACCCTCGACCTCCGTCTGCACCTCGCTGCCTACCGGCTCCAGTGACGCACTCACCCCGATGATGTCGGCGCCTGCGGACGCGAGGGCCCGCGCGACTGCCAGCCCCAGCCCGCGGCGCGCACCGGTCACCACGGCGAGGCGACCGCTGAGGTCGAAGGCCGAGAGACCGGACTGAGATCCGGCAGTGGTCATGCCCGGTCTCCCGGCCCGCAGGCTCCCGGCCCGCAGTCGATGAGGACCTTCATCACCCGGCCGCCCTGGGCGAGCTTCTCGAACGCTGCGGGCGCGTCCGCCAGCGGGTCGGTCCTGGAGACAAGGGCGTCCACCGGGATCGCGCCCTGCACCAAGAGCTCGACGGCGGCGGTGAAGTCGGTGCGGTCGTAGACGCGCGCGCCCAGGAGCTGCAGCTCCTTCCAGAAGACCCGCTTCATGTCGACCTGCCGCGGTTCCGCGTGGATGCCGACCGCCACCAGCCGGCCGCGGGCGCCGAGTGCGGCCACGGCAAGGTCCAGGCCGGCCTGAGTGCCGGACACCTCGAAGGTCACAGCCGCGCCGGCACCCTCCGACCACGCCTCGAGCCAAGTGGACAGGCTCGCAGCGCCAGAGTCGAGAACGTCGAGACCCAGCTTCTCCACGACCGCGCGTCGGTACGGGTCGGGCTCGACCAGGAGCGCCTTGGCTCCCCGGGCGCGGGCAATGACGGCGATGAGCACGCCGATGGGGCCGCCACCGACCACCAGGACGGCCTCCCCCGGCGACAGCGAGGCTCGTGCGACGTCGTGGTGGGCCACCGCAACCGGCTCGACGAGTGCGGCGGCGCGCAACGGCAGGTCGAGCGGCAGCGGCACCAGGAGCTCCTGCGGCACGTTCCACAGCTGCTGCATTGCCCCGGTTGAGTCGATGCCGACGAAGTCCAGACGGTCGCAGATGTGGGTGTGCCCGGCACGGCACGTGGGGCACCGGCCGCACCAGCGAAGTGGCATCACCGTCACCGGGTCGCCTGCCGACCAGTCCGTGACGCCCTCGCCCACGGCCGACACGCGTCCGGACATCTCGTGTCCGATCACACCGTGGTCGGCGACCCGGTCGTCCATGTGTCCAGCCAGGATGTGGAGATCGGTTCCGCAGATGCCGACGTAGGCCACTTCCAGCTGCACCTCGCCGTGACCGGGAGGTCGAGGGTGGACCTCCGCGACTTCGACGCCCCGGCCAGCGACGTACTGGGCGGCCAGCATCACCCTTCCCTCCAGACCGGGCCATCGGGGAACCGATGATCGAGGACGGACTGCCGGTGCATCTCCGCGCTGGTGCCAGGCATGGTCGGGGCCACGTAGCGACCGCCGGTGACCACCGCAGGGTCGATGAAGTGCTCGTGCAGGTGGTCGACGTACTCGATGAAACGGTCCTGCGTCGTTCCGCTCAGCGCGACGAAGTCGAACATCGACAGGTGTCGGACCACCTCGCACAGTCCGACGCCCCCGGCATGGGGACACACGGGGACGCCGAACTTGGCCGCGAGCAGGAGGATCGCGAGGTTCTCGTTGACACCCGCGACCCGGCTGGCGTCGATCTGGACGACGTCGATCGCGCCGGCCTGGAGGAACTGCTTGAACATCACGCGATTGTGAGCGTGCTCGCCCGTCGCGACTCGAACCGGCGCGACCTTCGCGCGGATCACGGCGTGGCCGAGAATGTCGTCGGGACTCGTGGGCTCCTCGATCCAGTAGGGATCGAACTCGCTCAGCCGCGAGACCCAGATGGTGGCCTCGTCGACGTCCCAACGCTGGTTGGCATCGATCGCGATCCCGATGGTCGGGCCCACCGCATCGCGGGCGATGGCCAGCCGTCGCAGATCCTCGTCGAGAGAGGCGCCGACCTTCAGCTTGATCAGCTCGAACCCCTGTGCCACGGCTTCCCGGGCGAGCCGGGCGAGCTTGGCGTCGTCGTAGCCCAGCCATCCCGGCGTGGTCGTGTACGCCGGGTAGCCCTGCTCCACCAGCACTTGCTCCCGGTCGGTCCGGTTGGCCTCGCCGGCGCGCAACAGCGAGAGCGCGTCGTCTCGGGTGAGCGCGTCGGTCAGGTAGCTGAAGTCGACCAGGTCGACGATGTCTTCCGGGCTGAGCCGGGACAGCAGCTGCCACAGCGGCAGCCCTTCGCGCTTGGCGCGCAGGTCCCAGAGCGCATTGATCAGCGCACCACACGCCATGTGGACGACACCCTTCTCGGGTCCCAACCAACGCAGCTGCGGGTCGTGGGTCAGCTCGCGTCCGAACGGCCCCAGGTTGGAGAGCACGTCATCGACGTTGCGGCCGATCAGCCACGGCGCGAGGGCCGCCGTCGCGACGGTCTGCACATCGTTGCCGCGCCCGGTGGTGAAGCTGAACCCGTGCCCCTCGAGGCCGTCGTTGGCGTCGGTCCTGATCACAACGTAGGCCGCCGAGTAGTCCGGTTCCGGGTTCATCGCGTCGGAGCCGTCCAGGTGCCGCGAGGTGGGGAACCGGACGTCGATCGGCTCCACTGACACGAATCGCGCCATCTCCACCCTTCCGCAGTCCTTGCCGGAGATTAGAGCCGCGATTCATCGGATGTCAATGGCGCACAACTGGCCTCGGAACCTCGTTTTGCCGCTCAGACCGGTGAATTGATCGGATGTCTCATCGGCCATTCATCGGACGAGGCGTAGCCACGCCTCGACGCCGGCGACGTGCGAGACCATCGCGGCCTGGGCCAGTTCCGGCTCGCCGGCTGCGAGGGCGTCGAGGATCGCCTGGTGCTCGCGGACGGTGCGTTCCTGGGCGCCGACCTGGGTGCGACCGCGCCAGATGCGCGCCCGGTTGGTCGGCCCCGACAGACCCTCGATCAGCGAGGCCAGCACCGGGTTGCCCGAGGCGGTGCCGACCAGGCGGTGGAACTCGATGTCGGAGGTGAGCAGGTCCTCCGGCGTCGCGTCCGATCGGGAAGCGTCGACGATCTCCTGCATCTTCTGCACCTGCTCGGGGGTGGCCGACTGCGCCGCCATGGCGGCGGCAGCCGGCTCGAGGATGCGGCGCACGCGGAGGAAGTCGAGCACGCTGTCGTCGCGATGGAAGTCGACCACGAACGTCAGGGTGTCGAGGAGCAGGTTGGGGTCCAGGCTGGTGACGTAGGTGCCGTCGCCCTGGCGCACGTCGAGGATGTTGATGAGGGCCAGGGCCCGCACCGCCTCCCGGAGCGAGTTGCGCGAGAGCCCCAGCGTCTCGGCGAGGTCCGCTTCACGTGGCAGCCGGTCTCCGGGCTTGAGCTGGCCGCCGAGGATCATCTCCTTGATCCGGAGGATCGCCTCATCCGTCAGAGCCATGGCATGAATCCTTCGCTCGAGCGGCACGGTTGACCGGATCATAGGTGGCAGTTGCCGTGCCGCTGAGCACAGACCTGCGTTGCTCCTCGGACAGCCCCGCGGTCGCGTCGAGGACGATCTCGCACCATAGGTGGTAACTGGCCACGTCGGCCAGCACGGGCCAGTCACTGCCGAACATGCAGCGGTTCGGCCCGAAGGCGGCCAGCGCATGCTCGAGCCACGGGCGCAGTGCGCTCGTCGTGCGCCGGCCGGGCGGAGCCTCGGACATCAGTCCGGAGAGCTTGCAACGCACGTTCGGACGCTCCGCGAGCCGGGTCAGCGCTGCGGCCCAGGACCCGAAGGTCTCCGTGGTGACCCGCGGCTTGCCCAGGTGGTCGAGTACGAACAGCACGTCTGGGCATTGGTCGACCAGATCGACGACCTCACCGAGCTGGTGCTGCCGCACACACAGGTCCATCGCCAGGCCGTGCCGGGCAAGGACCTGAGTGCCGGCGACCAGCGACGGATCGGTCAAGAAACCCGGCCGCTCGTCCTGCAGAAGCCGTCTGACACCCGTCACGAGAGGCGCTGTCCGGACCAGGCGCTCGAGCTCCGGCTCACACCCGACGCCCTGCTCGAGCGGTGCGTGCGCTACGACGGCGAGCAGGTCAGCGCCGGATCGGGCGAGCTGGTGGACCCACTCGACCTCGGCTGCGCCCTGCTCGGAGCGGCAGTCCGCCTGGACGAACACGAGGCCCGCCGGCCTGACGCGCGTCATTGGCAGGCGCTCAGGGGCCAGGTCATCGGGGAGGAAGTCACGCTGCAGGGCGGGACTCGCCCCCGCCAGCCAGTCGTAGTGGAACCTACGTCGATCCCAGAAGTGCACGTGGCTGTCCACCAGGGCAGGTGGTGCCGTGCCGGTCACCTCATCGAGGCGACCGGCACGACGGTCACTCTGGCTTGTCACCAACTCACTGGAAGTCGGCGACGTTGTCCTGGGTCACCATCTCCGTACCGGTGTCGATGTTGGGCTCCACGTCCTCACCGTTGAGCGCGTCGAACGCGGCCTGGACACCCATGCTGCCCATCTTGTCCGGGAACTGGGCCACCGAGCCCGACTGGGTGCCCGCGGCGATCGCAGCCACCTCGTCCGGCGAGGCGTCGAAGCCCACCGTGATCAGCTTGCCGGTGAGACCCTGGGAATCGATGGCCTCGAGCGCGCCGAGCAGCGGCGGCCCGCAGGCCGCGTAGATCGCGGTCAGGTCCGGGTTCGCCGTCAGGATGTCCTGGGCAGCGTCGAGCCCCTTGGTCTGGTCGCAGTCGGTCGCCGTCTCGGCGACCACCTCAGCGGCATCTCCGAGGGCCTCGGTCATGCCCGTGACGCGGTCGTCCAGAGAAGGGTTGCCGAGCACGCCCTGGAGGACAGCGATCTTGGCGCCCTCCGGGAGGTTCTCCGCGAGCCACTCGCCGGCGAGCACACCACCAGCCTTGTTGTCGGTGGCCACGACCGAGGTCTTGCCGTCCCAGTCGGGGATGTCGTTGTCGACCAGGATCACCACAATCCCGGCGTCCACGGCCTTCTGCAGGTCCTCCTGCACGTTGGGGCTGGTGGGCGTGATGACGATCGCGTCGACCTGCTGGGTCACGAACGACTGGATGGCAGCGATCACGCCCTCGTCGTCGGTGCCGCTCTTGCCCTGCGCGTAGAGAACCTCGGCCCCGTCCTCGCCGGCATCCCACTCCTTGGCCGCGTCGACCATGATGTCGTAGAAGTCGACCGGGAACTTCGTGATCATCCCGATGGTGAAGGTGTCGTCGCCCCCGTCGCCTCCGTCGCCTCCGTCTCCGGCGGCGTTCGGTTCGTCGTCGGAGCATCCGGCGGCAAGCATCGTCAAGGCCGCTACCGCAGCGGCAAGCTGTGTCCTCTTCTTCTTCATCCTTCTCGTGGTCCCTTCCGTAAACAGGCGTGTCTCGCCAGGCCGTCCCGCGACGCGGTCCGGCGAGGTGATGAGGGTCGAGTCGTCTGCGGTCAGTCCTCACCCCCCACGATGAGCGAGACCAGCCGAGACCTGTTCTCGGGGCGTGGCACCTCTTCGCCCACGACACTGCCGCGTCGCATGACCACGGCCCGGTCCGCGATCTCCATGACGTGGTCCATGGCGTGGGAGATGACGATGACGGCGCACCCCTCGGAGCGCAGCCGCAGGATGAGGTCCAGGACCTGACGCGACTCCCGTAGCCCCAGTGCCGCGGTGGGCTCGTCGAGGATCACGATGCGAGAGGCGAACGCGGCCGAGCGCGCGACCGCCACCGCCTGGCGCTGGCCACCCGACATCATGCCGACGCTCGGCGCCCCGTCCGGCAGGGAGATCTGCAGCCGGCGCAGCCGCTCGCTCGAGGCCCGGTTCATCTCGCGGCTGCGCATCCAGCGCATGCCCCGGGGCAGCCACGAGGGCACCGAGTCCTCGCGTCCCGCGAAAAGGTTCGCGGTCGCGTCGAGGTTGTCGAAGAGCGCCAGGTCCTGGTAGACCGTCTCGATCCCCGCGTCCCGGGCCACCGCCGGGCTCGACATGGACACCTCGTCGCCCTCTACCTCGATCACACCCGAGTCGAGCCGGTGGACGCCGCTGATGCACTTGATCAGCGTCGACTTGCCCGCGCCGTTGTCCCCGAGGAGCGCGAGCACCTCGCCGTGCTGGGCCACGATGTTCACCTCGTCGAGGGCCAGGACCGCGCCGAAGCGCTTCGTGGCCCCGCGCACCGCCAGCGCCGGGGCGGTGCTCATGCCGCGGCCGCCTTCAGGACCCGGAACCTGGATTCCAGCTGTCTGCGGAGCACGTCGCTCTCTACAGCGATGACGATCACGACACCGATGACGATCAGCTGGAGGTAGGCCTCGATGTTGAGCAGGTTCATGCCGTTGCGGATCACCCCGATCATGAACGCGCCGACCAGCGCGTGGCCGACGTGACCGCGGCCGCCCAGGAAGCTTGCGCCTCCGATCACGACCGCCGCGATCGCGTCGAGCTCGGCGAGGTCACCGAAGGTGGGCGACCCGGCGTTGAGCCGGCCCGAGGTCACGATCGCCGCGACACCCGCCAGCAGGCCGCTGCACACGTAGACCGAGATGAGCACCAAGTTGCGTGGGACACCGAGGCGTCGCGCGCCGTCCGGGTTGCCACCCACGACGTAGATCCAGCGACCCCACACGATCCGGGTCAGGAAGACCGTGGTCACCACCGCCACCCCGATGACCAGGAACGTCGAGTTCGGCAGCCACGCAGCCAGCCACGTCGCGGTGTCGCCGCCGATGGTGCCCACCACGTCCGGCATCCCCCGGATGGGTTGCCCCTCGGAGATGCCCAGCGCCAGACCGCGGGCGATGCTGAGTGTCGCCAGGGTGATGATGAAGGGGTGCGGCAGCTTGCCGTAGACCAGCACCAGCCCGTTGACGGCGCCGACGGCCGCGCCCGTGCCGAGCATGGCCAGCACCGTGAGCGCTCCACCGTCGGTCGAGCCGAAGACGGTGGCCCCCACCACCGACGACAGCGCCAGGGTCGACCCGACCGACAAGTCGATACCCCGGGTCAGGATCACCATCAGCTGCCCGATGGCCAGGATCGCGATCACCGCGGTCTGCGACAACACGTTCCCCAGGTTCTGGGTCGTGGCGAAGACCGGCGACAAGTTCGACATCACCAGCACAAGCACCCCGAGGATCAACACCGGCCCCAGCCGCAGCAACACCAGGAGGGCGCCGACGACGCGAAGCTTGAGGAGGCCGACGGACGCCTCGTCAGGCTCCGGCACTGGCTTCTCCACGGACGGCGAAGACGTCGGCGTGCTCACGCCACTGATGCGATTTTCGTCCATCGCTTCGGTGTCGGGCACAGGGAGCCTCCTCGTCCAGTGGCCGCGACTCTAAAGGGGAATACATCGGATGTCTACACCCATTTCTTGGGTTTCCGAGGGTGAATTGGCCGCCCCGGGCCAAATAGATCCGATCAAGAGAGGGACGAGAACGCCTCTTGGTGCGTGGCCAGGACCTCTGCGAAAGCCGCGACCAGCTCCCGAGCCATGTCGTCGGTGGCCGGGATGCTGACGGTGAGCATGCCCCGCCGAGCCAGCCAGAAGCCGCGGTTGACCAACGCGAAGAAGATCAGCTCCCTCACGGCCGCCTCGGTGTCAGTGAGCGTCGCGGAGGCGTTGATCGGGTGCGGCGCGGGGTGGATGGTCATCAGCGAGCCGCGGCCGGAGACGTGCAGGCCGTCGGGGCGGGCGACGGCGTCGAGGGCAGCGCGGAGCCGGTCACCGCGCTCGTTGACGGTGGTGAGCGTGGCGTCGTCGAGGACCTGCTCGAGGCCGGCGATGCCCGCGCTCATGGTGAGCACATTGTTGTTGAAGGTGCCGGCGTGGAACAGCGCACCGGGCTGGGTGGGGTCGTAGGCCGCCATCAGGTCCGCGCGACCGCCGAAGGCGCCGAAGGAGAGGCCGCCCCCGAGGTACTTGCCCAGCGTCGTGAGGTCCGGGGTCACGCGCACGAGCGACTGCAGCCCGCCAGGTGCCAGCCGGCTAGTCATCACCTCGTCGAAGACGAGCACAGCGCCGATGGCCGTCGTCTCGGCCCGCAGCATCTCCAGGAACTTGTGGCTGGCCGGCACGCAGCCGCCCGCGCCCAGCATCGGCTCGACCAGCACGGCGGCCAGGTCGTGACCGTGCTCGCGGATCAACGACTGCGTCCCGTCGACGTCGTCGTAGTCCGCGAGCACCCACTGGTGCGGGACCGTGACGGGGCTCGGTGTCTCGCCGAAGGTGAGCACGCCGCCGTGGTAGCCGCCGCGGAAGACCAGGATCTTGCGCCGCCCCGTGGTCGCCACCGCCAGGGCAAGCGCCATCAGGTTGGCCTCGGTGCCGGAGTTGGTGAACCGCACCAGGTCGACGCTCGGGAAGCGCGCGCAGATCAGCTCGGCCAGCCGCGGCTCGAGGTCATTGACGCCGCCGAAGTTGAGCCCGCGGTCCAGGGCAGTCCGTACGGCGTCGAGGATCGCCGCCTGCGAGTGGCCATAGAGACCAGCGGTGAACTCCCCCAGGAAGTCGGCGTAGCGGTCGCCGTCCAGCGACCACAGGTAGGCGTCCTCGCCGCGCTCGAACGCCAGAGGGAACGGCTCGAAGTGCAGGATCGACCGGGTGTTGCCGCCGGGCATGGACTTCACAGCGCGCTCCTGGCGCTCCGCGCTGCGCGGGTTTCGCTCGACGTACCGCTCGATCTCGGACCGAACGGCTGCGATCAGACGATCCCCCTCGCTCATCCGATCAACCTAGTGTCCTAGCCCGGGATCGGCAGCGGCCTCGGCGGCACCGGCGTGGTGACCACGATCGACGAGACCGTCTGGCCGTACATGAGGAACTTGTCCAGCGTCGCCTCGAGCTCGGGGATGGTCGCGGCGTACACCTTGATGAGGAAGCAGTCCTCGCCGGTGATGCGGTGGCATTCGGTGACCTGGTCGAGCGACTCGGCCAGGGCAGCGATCTTCGTGAGCTGGCGCGCCGCGGGCCGGACCCGGACGAACGCCGCCACCGGCAGCCCGAGGGCGGCCGGGTCGACTCCCATGCTGAAGCCGGTGATCACGCCGTCGCGCTGCATCCGCTGCACCCGCTCGGTCACCGCCGGCGCCGACATGCCGATCTTGCGGGCCAGCGCGGACATGGTCATCCGCGGATCGGCGTGCAGCTCGCTTAACAGCAGCCGGTTGGTCTCGTCGAGCTGGTCAAGGTCAGACATGTGTCTTGCCTTCGATCTGAAGGTGAATCGGAGTATGGGCCTACAAGTGCACCTTCAACTTCCTCATCATGCGACGGATGATGGGGCAATGGCAACCACCACCTCGCTGCGCCACCCGACCGCGGTCGGTGGCGGCCTGGTGGTGGTCGGCGCGAGCTTCCACTACCTCGGACCGGCGTTCGCGGTGCTCCTCTTCGCCCACCTCGACGCCATGGGCGTCGCCTGGCTGCGGATGGCCACGGCCGCGCTGGTGCTCGCGATGGTGCGCCCTCCGTGGACCGTCTGGCGCGCGGCCGGCCGCGACGAACGCCTGCTGGTCGTTGCGCTCGGCGTTGTCCTCGCGGCCATGAACGCCACCTTCTACCTCGCCCTCGACCGGCTGCCGCTCGCGACCGTCGCCGGAATCGAGTTCCTCGGTGTCATCGCTCTGGCGGCGTACGGCGCGCGCACCCGCCGCAACGCGTTCGCACTCGCCCTCACCGTCGCCGGCGTCGCGCTGCTGATCCAGGTCCGCATTGCCGGCACCCCGGTCGGGCTGGCCCTGGCAGTCGCGAACTGCCTCGGCTTCATGCTCTACGTGCTCATCGGTCACCGGCTCGCCAACGTGCCGTCGGAGCGACGCAGCGCCGCCCTCGACCGGCTCAGCCTCGTCGTTGCCATCGGCGCGGTGGCGGCGACCCCGCTCGGCATCGGCGCGGCCTGGCCCGCCGTCCACCACCCGACCTGGCTGCTCTGGGGGCTCGGCGTCGGCATCTGCTCGACGGTGATCCCCTACCTCACCGACCAGCTCGCGATGGTCCGGCTCCCGCGCGCGACGTACAGCCTGATGCTCGCGCTGCTTCCGGTCACCGCCACAGCGTGCGGCATCGCATTGCTGCACCAGCTGCCCGGCCGCCAGGACCTGGCCGGGATCGCGCTGGTCGTCGCGGGCGTCGCCGCCCACCGAACCCAGCAAACCACCAAGGAAGGACGCCCAGCTGATGGAGTACCCGGCGCTTGGCGCCAGCGGGCTGGTCGTGTCACCGCTGGTGCTCGGGATGATGAGCTACGGCAACGCCAGCAGCAGAGACTGGCACCTCGACCTTGAGGGCGCGCGGCCGATCGTGAGGAGCGCCGTCGAGGGCGGGGTCACGGTCTTCGACACCGCGGACATGTACGACCTCGGCGCCAGCGAGGAGGTGACCGGGGCACTGCTCCGCGAGCTGTTCGGCTCGCGCGAGGAGTACGTCGTGGCGACCAAGGTCTTCTACCCGATGTCGGAACGACCCGGCGACGCCGGCCTCTCGCGCAAGCACGTGCTGGCGGCCGCCGACGCCTCGCTGCGCCGGCTCGGCACCGATCACATCGACCTCTACCAGATCCACCGGTGGGACGACGCCACCCCGATCGAGGAGACGATGGAGGCGCTCGACTCCCTGGTCCGCGCCGGCAAGGTCCGCTACCTGGGTGCCTCCAGCATGTGGGCGTGGCAGTTCGCGAAGGCCCAGCACGTCGCCGAGCGGAACGGCTGGCACCGGTTCGTGTCGATGCAGAACCACTACAACCTGGCCTATCGCGAGGAGGAGCGCGAAATGATCCCGCTCTGCCTCGACCAGGGTGTCGGCGTGCTGTCCTACAGCCCGCTCGCACGGGGACTGCTCACCGGCAGCCGGCGGCGCGACGGCGGCGGGACGACGACGCGGTCGACCAACGACCCGCTCGCCGAGTCCCTCTACGGCCCCGATGACTTCGACGTGGTCGACGTCCTCTGCGAGGTGGCCCGAGACCTCGGCCGACCACCGGCGCAGGTGGCGCTGGCCTGGCTGCGGACCCGGCCGGGCGTCACCGCACCGATCGTCGGGGCCACGAAGCCGGGGCATCTCGAGGACGCGCTCGCCTCTCTGGACCTGGTGCTCGGCGACGATGTCGTGGCGCGGCTCGAGGCGCCGTACCGCCCGCACGTGGTCCGGAGGAGCTAGGGCCGGAGGAACCGGTCAGGCGCGCAACCGCTGGTTGACCGCTTCCGCCGAGAACTCGTGGTCGACGACCAGGCGGGTCAACCCGACCACGGCCGCGTCCTCGCCGAGCGCGCCCAGCTGCAGGGCCATGTGCCGGGTGGCGCGCGGAAGAGCGGACCGATACAGCGTCTCGCGGATGCCGGCCAGCAGCGGTGCCGAAGCCAGGTCGCCGCCGATCAGGAGGACCTCGGGGTTGAGCAGGCACACCACTGTGGCCATGACCTCGCCAATCCGCCGCCCGGCCTGCTGGGTGATGCGTGCCGCGTCGGCGTTCCCCGCGCGCAGGAGCTCGCGCACCTCGTGCCCCGAGCTCGCCGGGTAGCCGTGCTCGGTGAGCTCGGCCGCCACGGCGCGCCCACTGGCCACCGCGGCGAGGCATCCCTGCATGCCGCACTGGCACAGCGCGTCGGAGCGCGGCGCGACCCGGACGTGGCCGATGTCGCCGGCGCCGCCGTCCGCCCCGGTGTAGAGCCGCCCGTCGATGACGAGGCCGGTGCCGATCCCGGTGGACACCTTCACCAGGCACAGCGCGCGCAGGCCGTCGTGGCCGGCGGCGTACTCCCCGAGCGCCGCCGCGTCCGCGTCGTTGGCGGTCAGCACCGGAACGCCGGGCAGCGACGCCTGCAGGTGCTCGGCGACCGGGTAGGCGTCCCACCCTGGGAGGATCGGCGGCTGGCTCGGCCTCCCGGACACCGGGTCGATCGGGCCGGGCAGGCTCAGCCCGGCCCCGCAGAGGTCAACGGGCGCCAGGTCGTGCTTCTCGAGCAGCGTCGTCAACCCCGCGGCGATCTCGTCAAGCACCACCGACGGTCCGGCCTCGACCGGAACGGCGATCTCGGTGTCACCCAGCACGGTGCCGCCCAGGTCGGTGACCGCGATCCTCGTGTGGGTGGTGTCCACGGCCGCCGCAAGGACCCGGGACTGGGCGCTGTTGAACGCGAGGCTGCGCCGTCGGCGCCCCCCGGTGGCCTCACCGGTCTCCCCCTCGACGACCATCCCGGCGCCGAGCAGTGCGTCGAGCCGCTGTGCCACGGTCATGCGCGACAGGCCGGTCAGCTCGAGCACGTCACCTCGGGTGGTGGCCCGGCCGTGCCGGATCAGCTCGAGAATGTCGCCGGGGCCGTTGGGCACGGCCTGAGTGTAGCGATTGGGCATCAAATGCTTGACAGTTGTGTGACATAGGTCCAGTGTCTGGACAAAAGTGTGACTCACACCCGGAGGCCTCATGACCACTCACCGCACGCGCCGCGCTCGGGGCGCCGCGCTCCTCGCGACCGCGACCATCGTGGCGGCCTCCCTCGCCGCCTGCAGCTCCGACGATGACGACGGCGACGGGGGCGGTGGTGGTGACGCCGACAAGATCAGCGTCTGGATCGAGGAGGACCTCCCCGACCGGGTGGCGGCCACCCAGGCGATCGTGGACGCGTTCACCGCGGAGACGGGCATCGAGGTCGAGCTGACGCCGGTGGCCGAGGACCAGTTCAACCAGATCCTCACCTCCAACGCCGCGGCGGGTGATCTGCCCGACGTCATGGGCGGCATCCCGCTGGGCCAGATCCGCACGCTGTCCGCCAACGAGCTCCTCGACACCGAGGCTGTGGGCGACGTGCTCGACAGCCTCGGCTCCGACACGTTCAGCGAGAGCGCGCTCGAGCTGACCTCCGACGGCGACACGCCCCTGGCGGTCCCGAGCGAGTCGTGGGTGCAGCTGCTCGTCTACCGCAAGGACCTCTTCGACCAGGCCGGCCTGGCCGCACCCGCGACGTACGACGACGCGCTCGCTGCCGCCGAGGCACTCGACAGCCCCGAGGTTGCGGGCTTCGTCGGCGCGAACGTGGCTGGCGACGCCTTCACCACGCAGACCTTCGAGGAGATCGGGCTCGGCAACGGCTGCGAGCTCGTCGACGACGAGGGTGAGGTCACCTTCGGCAGCGACGAGTGCGTCGAGGCGATGGACTTCTACGGCCAGCTCATCACCGACTACTCGGTTGACGGCGCCCAGGACGTCGACACCACGCGGGCGACGTACTTCGCCGGTCAGGCCGCGATGATCATCTGGTCGAGCTTCATCCTCGACGAGCTGGCCGGGCTGCGTGCCGACGCGGCGCCGACCTGCCCGGAGTGTGCGGACGACCCGGCCTTCCTGGCCAAGAACAGCGGCGTCGTCACCTCGATCCAGGGCCCGTCCGGTGACGAGCCGGCGACCTTCGGCGAGATCACGTCGTGGACGATCCCGGCCGAGGCGGCCACCGACCCGGCCAAGCAGTTCGTCGAGTACATGCTGACCGACGGCTACGAGCCGTGGATCGCCATCGCTCCCGAGGGCAAGATCCCGGTGCGGGCCGGCGCCTCCGCCGACTCCACGGAGTACGCCGACGCGTGGGCCGGCATGGACGTCGGCGTCGACACCAAGGCCCCGCTCTCGCAGTTCTACGGCCCGGAGGTCATCTCCGCACTCACCGACGGCACGGACGCGCTGAGCCGGTGGGCGATCCCGCAGGGCCAGGGTGACCTGCTCGGCGCCATCCAGGGCGAGCAGCCCGTGGCCAACGCGGTCAACGAGGTGTCCAACGGCACCTCCGCCGAAGACGCGGTGCAGCAGGCCGCCGACGCGATCCAGGCTGCCGCGGACTCGTTGTGACGATCAGCGGATCCTCTCCCGCTGGGGCGACGGTCGAGGCACCGGACCCGGTGCCGCGCGACCGGAAGCCCCAGCGGGGGCGGTCCGCCCGGGCCCGCGAGGACCGACGCACCGGCTACCTGCTCATCTCCCCCACGGTCGTCATCGTGTTCGCGATGGTGGTCCTCCCGATCCTGTGGACCATCTCGCTGGCGTTCCAGAACGTGCGGCTGCTCAACCTCCGGCGCACCGGGTTCATCGGGGACTACAGCCTCGACAACTTCGAGAAGGTCTTCACCTCCCCCGGCTTCGTCGACGCGCTCATCACCACGCTCGTCTACTCGGTGGGCGGCACGGCGTGCGCCATCGGCCTGGGGCTGGTGGCGGCCCTCGCGCTGCGGCGGCCATTCCGGGGCCGGGGGCTGGTGCGCGCCTGCATGCTCGTTCCGTACGTCGCGCCGGTCGTGGCCGCGGCGTTCGTGTGGACCACGATGCTCAACCCGCAGTTCGGCGTGGTGAACCACTACGGCACCACGCTGCTCGGCTGGGACGAGCCCATCGCCTTCCTGAGCTCGGGCGAGCCGATCTCGGTGTTCGGTCTCGACCTGCACATCAGCAAGTCGCTGGCCACCGTGGTGCTGTTCGAGGGGTGGCGCTCGTTCCCGTTCGCGTTCCTCTTCCTCACGGCCAGGATCCAGGCCATCCCCGACACCCTCGAGGAGGCGGCCGTCGTCGACGGCGCGACCCCCTCGCAACGGTTCCGCTACATCGTGCTGCCCCAGCTGCTGCCGACCATCGCCGTCCTCACCGTGCTGCGATTCATCTGGACCTTCAACAACTTCGACGACATCTACCTGCTGACCGGTGGCGGGTCCGGCACCCAGGTCGTCGCGGTCCGGGTCTACGACTACCTGATCAACCGCGGCGACATCGGCGCAGCGGCGGCCCAGGCGCTCGTGCTCGCCGCGATCCTGGCCCTCCTCGTCACGGTGTACCTCAAGCTCTTCGGCCGATCCGAGGAGGTCGCATGACCACCCCACGAAACCGCTCGGAGCGGCGCTACGCGCGGGAGCTCACGCTTCCGCGGGGACCCCGGAAAAACGCATGAGCGCGCTCTCGAGGGATGCCTTCGAACGTCGCCTCTTCGGAGTGCTGCGGCCGGTCATCATCGTCTTCCTGCTGCTGATCTGCCTGTTCCCCTTCTACTACATGGTGCTGCTGTCCTTCCGCCCGCTGGACGCCGTGCTCCAGGACCCCGGGGCGCTCTGGCCAGACCTCGGCGACATCGAGTTCGGGACCTACCGGGACGTGCTGGCCTCGCAGTCCGACGGCGGCCAGGGGTTCCTGAACTTCATCAAGAACAGCTTTTTCGTCGCGATCGGCACGGTCGTGCTGACCCTGCTGGTCTCGATTCCCGGTGCCTACGCGGTCAGCCGGCTGGAGTTCTTCGGACGCCGCCAGATCAGCGCGATCTTCCTCGGCGTCTACTTCTTCCCCGCCATCCTGCTGGCCATCCCGCTGTTCGTCTTCTTCACGCGCATCGAACAGCGCGGCACGCTGACCGGCCTGCTCGTCGTGTACGTCGCCCAAGTGGCCGCGGTCTCGATCTACATGCTGCGCAACTACTTCGACACCATCCCGGCCAGCCTCGAGGAGGCTGCGGCGATAGACGGCTGCACCCGGATCCAGGCCATGCGGCACGTCAGCCTGCCGCTGGCCATGCCGGCCATCGCCTCCAACGCGCTGTTCATCTTCATGATCGCCTGGAACGAGTTCCTCTTCGCGCTGCTGTTCCTCATCGAGAAGCGGGACAAGTGGACGGTCTCCCTCGGCCTGTCCCAGCTGTCCGGGAGCATCGAGGTGCCGACCACGGTGCTGATGGCCGGTGCGGTGATCCTGACGCTGCCCATCATCGTGCTGTTCTTCCTCAGTGAGCGCTGGCTTGCCGGTGGCCTCACCGCAGGTGCCGAGAAGGGCTGACCCGCAGCTGGCCCCACCCCACCCACCCGTCCAGGAGGACACCCCCGTGCCCGACGTCGTGTCGTTCACCGCCCCCCGCGAGGTCGCGCTGGTCCCGTGCGAGGCCCAGCCGATGCTGCCGGGGTCGGTGCGCGTCCGCACGTGGTACTCCGGCATCTCGGCGGGGACCGAGCTGACGGCGTACCGCGGCTCCAACCCCTACCTCACCGGCACCTGGGACGCGGAGCGCCGGCTCTTCGTTCCCGGAGCTCCGACGTTCGCCTACCCCGTCGAGGGCTGGGGCTACTCCGAGGTAGGCGAGGTCGTGGAGGTGGCCGACGACGTGGACGGGCCTCGGGTGGGCGACGTCGTGCACGGCATCTGGGGGCACCGCAGCGAGGCGGTGGTCCCGGCCGCCGCGGTCCGCGACCGGGTCTGGACCGCGGACGACGCGATCTCGGGCACCTTCGCGCGGGTCGGGTCGATCGCGCTCAACGCGGTGCTGGCGGCCGAGGCCCGGCTCGGCGACCGCGTCGCCGTCTTCGGCCAGGGCGTGATCGGGTTGCTCGCGACCAGGCTGGCCACCCTCGCCGGGGCCGACGTGGTCGCCGTCGACACTGTGCCCCGTCGGCTCGACGCGGCCCGCGTGATGGGAGCGCTCGAGGTGGTGGCGGCCGACATCGAGGGTGGGGCCGGTCCGGTGATCCGTGCTTGGGCGGCCGGTGGCGTGGACTCGGCCATCGAGCTGAGCGGCAACGACCGCGCCCTGCACGAGGCGGTCCGCTCGGTGGTTGTCGACGGGACCGTCGTCGCGTCCGGCTTCTACCAGGGCGGCGCCGAGCACCTGCGGCTCGGCGAGGAGTTCCACCACAACCGCGTCCGCATCGTCGCCAGCCAGATCTCCGGCACTCCGGTCGCACTCGGCCCTCGCTGGGACCAGCCGCGCCTGGTCCGCACCTTCATGGAGCAGGTGCGGCGCGGGCGGGTCGATGTCCGGTCCCTGGTGACCGACGTGGTCGAGGCGGCGGACGTCGCCGCCATCTTCCAGCGCCTCGACGCCGGCGACCCTGCCGTCCTGCAGGCGGTGCTCCGCTTCCCCGCGGCCCCGGGGGACGCGTGACTCCGGGCACCGCGCCGCGATTCCCGACCGACCGCGGCGGTGTCGCGATCCTGGGCGCCGGCACCATCGCGCAGTCCGCGCACCTGCCCGCGTACGAGGAGTACGGCGTCGGCGTGGTCGGCGTCTGGAGCCGGTCACCGGAGACCACGGCGAGGGTTCGCGACCGGTTCCCGTTCGTCGGCCGGATCTACGCGAGCGCCGAGGAGCTCCTGGCCGACCCCGAGGTCCGCTACGTCGACCTCGCGACCGGGCCGGAGGGTCGGCTCGACTGGATCCAGGCGGCGGTCGAGTCGGGCAAGCACGTGCTGGCCCAGAAGCCGCTGACCCTGTCTGCTGCGGACCTGTCGCGCCTTCCGGCACTGCTCGAGCAAGCCAGTGCCGCCGGCGTCCGGATCGCCGTCAACCACAACGGGCGGTGGGCTCCCCCGTGGCGCGCCGCCTCACTGCTGGTCAGGGACGGGGCGATCGGCGACGTAGTCGGCGTGACACACCTGCACGACAAGCCTTTGCCGCCGTTGGCCGGCACGCCGTTCGACGACGTACCGCACATGCTGCTGACCGACTACCTCCTGCACTGGGTGGACATCACCCGCGGCTGGCTGGCCGACGGCGGCGCCGGGCCGGTGCGCCGGGTGCGCGCCGTCGACTCGCGCGTGCCGGGGCAACCGGCCGAGGCTCGCAACCCCTGGTCCGCGACGCTGTCGATGGCCACCGACTCGGGGGCCACGGCGACCCTGAGGATCACCGGCAGCAACATCACCTCGCAGCCGGGCTGCCCGTTCTGGGTGCACGGCACCTCGGGCAGCCTGCGCGGCAGCGTCCTCCTCGACTCCGACCGGCTCGAGCTCGATGACGGCTCGACCTGCACGCCCGTGGAGCTGTCCGGCGCGTGGTTCGTCGACGGCTTCGCAGCGACCATGGGCGAGCTGATGTGTGCCGTGGCCGAGGACCGCGACCCCGAGAACTCCGCGGCCGACGCCGCGCGCTCGGTCGCCGTGGTCCTCGCCGCCCGCGAGTCCGCCGAGCTCGACGGCACGGCGGTCGAGGTCTCGACGTGAGCGAGGTGGTCGACGACGTGCCGGTCGACGTCGCCTCCGGCAGGGTGTACGCCGAGGGCTGGCAGAGCTGGAGCCCGGCGGCCTGGTACCCGGCCGGCGCCGCCGGCCCAAGGCCGGACGAGGAGTGGCAGCACCTGATGCGGTTCCGGCCCGGGACACCGGTCGCGGAGACCGGGTTGCAGGCCGAGGGGTTGCTCGTCGTCGAGCCCGGCAACGGCGAGCCTGCACGTCTCTACGGCAGCACGGACCTGACCGACATCCCAACGATGACCGCGGAGCTCGTGGGCGAGCGGGTGGTGGTCCGGTCGACGGGACCGGTCGACGCCCGCACCGGCCTGGACGGCCCGACGGCGCTCGCGGCGTACGGCGACGGTCTCGGCGGCAGGCCGAGCGCGCCGCCCCGGGTCTGGTGCTCCTGGTATCGCTACTTCGAAGAAGTCACGGCGGCCGACGTCGAGGAGAACCTGGCGGCCTTCGACGAGCACGAGCTGCCGGTGGACGTGGTGCAGGTCGACGACGGGTGGAGCCCCGGCCTCGGCGAGGGACTGGTCGACTCCGAGCGGTTCGGGTCGCTTCCCGCACTGGTGGACCGGATCCGGGCCACCGGCCGGCGCGCGGGGCTGTGGCTGGCGCCGTTCCTGGTCGGGACGCGGACGACGCTGGCCCGTGAGCACCCGGACTGGCTGGCCGGGCCGGCCGGCCACAACTGGGGCCAGGACCTGGCCGGGCTGGACCTGACCCATCCAGGAGTCCGGGACCTCCTCGCGTCGCACGTGCGCCGGCTCGTGGACCTGGGCATCGACTACCTGAAGCTGGACTTCCTCTACGGCGGCGCCCTGGGAGGGGTGGACGCCTACCGCTCCGGGCTGGAGCTGGTCCGCCAGGCCGCTGGTCCGGACGTGTTCCTCGTCGGCTGCGGGGCGCCGCTGCTGCCCAGCGTCGGCCTGGTCGACGCCATGCGCGTCTCGCCCGACACGTTCCACGAGGGCGGGGAGGATGGCTCGACCGGCCTCCGCGGGCTCGTGCCGATGACGTCCCGCAGCTGGCAACAGGGTCGGCTCTGGGTCAACGACCCCGACTGCGTGGTGGCCCGGCCGTCGTACTCCCAGCGCGAGCAGTGGGCGGCCGCGGCGCGACGGTACGGCGGGTTGCGGTCGTTCTCGGACCGGGTCGCCGAGCTCGACGAGTGGGGCCTGCGAACGGTCCGGAGCCTGCTCGAGGACGGTGGCAGCGCGACCCCGCTGCCATCCGAGGACGTCGCATGACCGTCGACGAGCTGCGCGCCCGCTTGGAGCCACTGGTCCGCAGGCTCTACCCGGAGGCACATGTCGAGGTGACCGCGGACGTGCTCGAGCTCGCCGAGCGCTACCGCCGGCTCCTGGCCGGCCGTCCCGTCGAGCCGGCCACCGAGCGGACAGCGTGCCTGATCACCTACGGCGACGCCATCCGACGCCGGGGCGAGACGCCGCTGCACACGCTGGCCGAGTTCTTGCGTGACCACGTCGGCGACGTCGTGAGCGACGTGCACCTGCTGCCCATGTTCCCCTGGACCTCCGACGACGGGTTCGCGGTCGTCGACCACCGTGAGGTCAACCCGGCCCTCGGCACGTGGGCCGATGTCGGCGACCTGTCCCGGGACCACGCGCTGATGTTCGACTTCGTGGCCAACCACACCTCGAGCAGCAGCCCGTGGTTCACCGGCTGGCTGGCCCGCGACCCGCGCTACGACGGGTTCTACCTGGAACAGGACCCCGACTTCGACGAATCGTTGGTCGTGCGCCCGCGGACCACTCCTCTGCACCACCCCTTCCCGCGACCGGATGGCACGAAGGCGTGGGCGTGGACGACGTTCGGCGAGGACCAGGTCGACGTCGACGTCCGTCAGCCGCGCACTCTGCTCGAGCTGACCGACGTTCTCCTCGGCTACCTCACCCGTGGCGCATCGGCGGTGCGCCTGGACGCCATCGGCTTCCTCTGGAAGGAGTCCGGGACGTCGTGCCTGCACCTCCCGCAGACCCACGCGGTGATCAAGCTCTGGCGAGCCCTCGTCGACCACGCGGCGCCGGGCGCGAGGCTGCTGACGGAGACCAACGTCCCGCACCACGAGAACGTCTCCTACTTCGGCGACGGCCACGATGAGGCGCACCTCGTCTACCAGTTCGCACTGCCGCCGCTGGTGCTGCACTCCTTCGTCGCCGAGTCCACCGCCCGGCTGAGCGCCTGGGCCAGCAGCGTCGGCCCAGTCAGCGACACCGCGACCTGGTTCAACTTCCTCGCCAGCCACGACGGCATCGGCCTGCGGGCCACCGAGGGCATCCTGGACGACGACGAGCGAGGGGGCCTGGTCGAGCGCACTCGCGCGCACGGCGGCCGGGTCTCCTGGGCCACCCGTCCGGACGGCACGCGGACGGTCTACGAGCTCAACCTCGGCTACCTCGACGCACTCTGCACGGTGGACCAAGCGCACGATCCTGCGATCGTCGCGGCCAAGACCCTGGCTGCGCACAGCATCCTGTTCGCGTTCCTCGGCGTGCCCGCCGTCTACTACCACTCGCTCGTCGGCTCACCACCCGACCTCGAGGGCATGGTCAGCAGCCGCATCAACCGCCGGATCAACCGCGCGGTCCTCGATGCCGACCGACTGGCCCGCGAGTTGCGTGAGGACCCGCGGCGCCGGCGGATCTTCGACGGGCTTCGACACCTCCTCGACGTACGCCGGGGTCACGCGGCCTTCTCGCCGTTCGGCACCCAGCGGGTCGACCTCCTGGACGACCGGGTCTTCGCCCTGCGCCGCGGCGAGGGCACCGCCGACGAGCTGCGGTGCATCACCAACGTGAGCGGCGATGAGGTGGAGCTGCCGGGCGTCGGAGGTTTCGACGTGCTGACCGACTCGCGGGTCGACCCGCTGGTGCTGGGTCCGTGGCAGTCGGCCTGGGTGCGCCCGGACTAGGTGTAGTTCAGTCGGTCTCCGAGGCATCCTGGTTGCGCGCCTCGATCGCCGCCACCGTGCCCTTGAACCGCCTCTCCAGCAGGCCGCGACCCACGGTCCCGAGCAGGGCCGAGAGCAGGCGGCCTCGGAGGTTCTTGCCCTCACGAACCACGACGACGTCCACTTCCGTGGTCCCGTCGGGCCGGCGGGACAGCGTGTAGCTGTGCCCGGACCGGCCACCGAACACGTTGGAGTCGGTCGTCGTGAGCACGATGTGGTCCGGATCGGACCAGTCGTAAGCCAGGCGCTCCCAGATGCCGACAGACCCCTCGGTCACATCGGCGTGGCCGGGGCCCTGGTCGTGCACCTTGAGGGCGGAGTCCGCGCTGTTCGCGAACATCTCCTGGCGACCGGGGCCGAAGTCGGTGAGCCCCGCGACGAACTGTTCCGGCGTGGAGGTGGTCGTCACCGTGAAGCGGATCGTGGGCATGAGCGCAGCGTAGGTGGTCAGAGCAGCGGCAGGTGCGGGTCGTCGTCGGTAGGCACCCGGCCGGCCGCTCGACGGATCCATGGCAGCCCTTCGGCGTCGGTGGGCGCGGCACCGGTGCGTTCCTCGTACGCCGAGGCGAGGCCCGCGGCGACCGCTGTGACCGCCGCAGGCAACAGGGGTGCGTCGGTGCGGCCGAGCGCGCGCTGGAGGTCGTCGCCGTGGACCACGAGCTCCAGCAGCCGGGTCAACAGGTAGTCGTCGCGGGCTATCGGTCCGCGCCGGGCCTGGAACACCTCGCCCGGAATCGCGTCGATGGCCTCGAACGCCTCGGCCGCCGTACGCCGGAACCCAACGACCAGGTCGTCGCCGAACCGCGCCGAGATCTCCTGGGTCATCTCCGCGATCTGGTCGGACGCCGGCGGGTAGGCGCTGACGTACTCACCGAGCGACAGCGGTAACGCACCGGGCTCGGCGGCAGCGACGTACCGCGACAGCCCGATCCCCAGCCCGAGGTGGGCCACGAGCTCGCGCACGGTCCACTCGCCCAGCCCGACCGGTTCGACGAGGTGGGCACTCACGGGCACCTCGTCGAGCCAGTCCGCTAGCGCGGCGTACTGCTGCTCGAGCAACGTCCTCACGTCGCGTCGCGTTCGCGTCTTTGGGCGGCGAGGCTCTGGGCTTGCCCCGTGTGAATGTCGGTCACCCATTCCCAGCCGGGCTTGGCCGATGAGCCGATCCGCGGGTCATCGGGATCATCGCCGTCACGCAGGGCATGCACGTAGGCGCGGTCCAGTTCGATCCGTGCGCGGGCCTGACCGGCTCCGCCGACGGACCCGTGACCGGGGATGACGACATCGACGTCGTCCGCCACGCCCTCCAGCACCTGCAGCCCTGCGAGGTACTCCTCGATCGGGTCGTTGGTGCTGGTCCAGTCGTCGAGCATCGGAACGAAGAGGTCAGACAGCATGTCGCCGGCCACGAGCACACCGCATTCCTCGACCAACAGTGCCGCATGGCCCGGAGCATGCGCCGGGTGCTCGATGATCCGGACCTGGGGACCATCCCAAGCAATCCGCGCGGTTCCGGCGGGCAGAGCGGTGATGAGGCCGAACAGGTCCAGCGGTGTCTCATCGGCGACCTCTGGCGGCAACCCCTCGGCGACGCGGGCCTTCCAGTCCGCTTTGGACCGCACATCTCGCATGTAGGCCGCGCAGCGGGGTGTGCCGTAGCGAGGCGCGTCGCCGAGCCCGGCGTGCCACAGCACGTGGTCCCAATCAGGATGCGTCGAGAAGCCCGCCACCACGGGCTGGCCCAGCTCGCGCAGGTCGTTCGCGAGGCAGGCCATCTCATCGCCGGTTATCCCGGCGTCGACGAGCAACACGCCAGCCTCGCCCTGCACGACAGCGGTGTTGTTCTGGAGTACCTCGCTCTGGTGGACCAGCACACCTTCCGCGACCTGCGTCAGCACTGGAGTCTCCTTTCGGTTGTGGTTTGCATTGTGACGGTCCTGGTCCTGGGGGTGACGATGCGCACCCTCGCCGTACGCCGGCCGGGGTTCCGCAGGGCGCGGACGCCGGTGCCGCGGAGCCAGAACCCGGCGTCGCGTCCGAGGACCGGCCCGGCCTCGCCGTCGCGCAGCTCGAGCTGCACCCGCCCGCGGGTGACGACGCCGAACGCGTCTCGCCACTCTGCCGCGGCCACCGCGACCCGCGCGCCACCGCGCAGCACGAGCGTTCGCACCGGGACTACTCCGTGCCGTCGGCCGGCAGGCGCTCCGGTAGCCCGAGCCGCGGGAACTGGTCGTCGTGGAACGTGACGATCTCGGTGATCGCCCCGCCGGTGACGCGCAGGACGTCGAGCGTCAGCGGTAGGTAGGCGCGTTCCTGCTCCCGCCACTGGTAGAAGGCGACGGCGGGCTGCCGGTTCGCCGAGGTCTGGACGGCACGCAGACCCGTCATGCCCACGAAGCCGTCCTGCACCCAGTCGTTCACCACCGCGTCGCGGCCGATGTGCAGGCCCGGCGTCGGCGGCATCGAGCAGCGGACGTCGTCCCGCAACATCGCGGCGATCGTGTCGATGTCCGTAGCGACGCTGGCGTCGGTGAAGCGGCGCACCAGCTCCCGCGTCCCCGCATCCTCCTCGCCGCCGTTCCAGTCCTGCCGCTCGGCGGGCAGGTGCTCCCGCATGCCGGCGCGGGCCCGCTGCAGCGCGCTGTTCACGGAGTTGACGGAGTCCCCGAGGAGCTCCGCGACGTCCTTCGCCGGCCAGCCGAGCACGTCCCGCAGGATCAGTACGGCCCGCGGGCGCGGCGCGAGGTGCTGGACCGCGACCAGGTACGCCAGCTCGATCGTCTCCCGCGCGACGGCGACGGTCTCCGGCTCGTCCGCGTCGCCCGCGGGCAGCTCGTCGAGCAGCCGGTCCGGGTAGGGCTGCAGCCACAGCACCTCGCCGCCGGTCGCGGGCTCCGGGCGACGCTTGGCGAGCAGGTCCAGGCAGGCGTTGGTGGCGATCCGGTAGAGCCAGGCCCGGAACGTCGACCGTCCCTCGAAGGTCTCCCGCCGCCGCCAGGCACGGAGGAACGTCTCCTGCACGGTGTCCTCGGCGTCCTCGAACGACCCGAGCATCCGGTAGCAGTGCACGTGCAGCTCTCGCCGGTGCCGCTCCGCCAGCCCCGAGAACGCCGGCTCGTCGATCTCGCCAAGACCGCTCACGCCCAGCTCTTCCAGCCGCAGGTCCGCACCCATCACGTCATCCTTCCGTCTCGTCCTGTCCCGTCGTAGGTGTGACGGGTGCGGGCCTGACAACTCATCACTGGGGTCGGTTGCACGGCTCGGGACTCAGCCCGACCATGGCAGCCGATGTGCGTGCGGTCAGTCGTCGGGCTGTTCGCGATCCATGCCGGGGCTCACTGGTCAGGCGTCAGGCGAGTCGAAATCTGGTGGCAGTACGACGCGGTTTGCTGACAATCTCGGTGCCATGAACGTCGAGGTCCGCACCATCACGGCTGGTGACTGGCCTCTCCTCCGCGACGTCAGCTTGCGGGCGCTGGCCGACTCTCCCGACGCCTACCGCAGGACGCTCGCCGAGGTCCAGGCGCTCACGGATGACTTCTGGCGGCAGCAGGCCGAGGGGTCAGCACCGATCCTGGTGGTGCTCGAAGACGGCCGCGGAGTCGCGATGGGTGGCGTCTTCACTCCCCCGGACAGCGCCGTCGCCTACGTCTGGGGCATGTGGACGGCGCCCGAGGCACGCGGCCGTGGGTACGCCGCCGGGCTCCTCGCCGATCTGGTGAACTTGTGCCGCGACCGTGATCTCGGCGTACGTCTGCATGTAACCGAGGGCAACCAGGCCGCACGCCGGCTCTATACCGCCCACGGCTTCAAGTCGACCGGCGTGTGGGAGCCGCTCCGGGAAGGATCGGCGCTGCAAGTCGAGGAGCTGCAGCTCGTGGAGTGACCTGCGTTTTCGAAGTGCGACACTCACGACGAGGCAACGCTCAGCATGCACACTTCGCGCCCGGACATGGCAGCCGCTGTCGGGCTCCGACCTGCCCACGACCTGGTCAGTCGTGCCGGTCAAGGCGGCGTCGCGGGTGTGTTGGAACCTGCGCGACGCCGCATGCCGTCGCGTCGCCGTCGGCTGGTTGCGAAACTCTCTGTGCTGTCTCGGGACATGGGTGACGGTTCTGTATCAGGACATCGGTGACAGTTGGTGTCTCACGACTTCGGTGACGGTGCTGAGTTCTTGGGTCGAGGGATCGTCTGGGCCTTGACCTCCTCGCTCAGCCTCGTCGGGCTCGACCTCGGGCGCCTGGACCGGGGCTCAAGCACCGCCGCCGGCCCCTCGACCATCGCGCGCTTGCGCAACTCGTAGAACGACTTGCGCGAGATGCCGTGTTCGACACAGAACGTCGAGACCGCCCCGCGTGGAGCGTCCTCAGGCCACTGCGAGATCGCGAGGCGGACACGGGGATCGATGGGTTCGTTGGCGGCCACCGCCCGAGCCGGGGCTGAAGTGTCACCACCAAGACCACCAGAAGTGTCACCGATGTCCTGATGCAGAACCGTCACCGAAGTCCTGCGACATGACAGGTTGCGAAACTCTCATGACGCTTGCGTTCGAACATATGTTCGAGTAGGCTCGGTCCCACGATGCTCACCCAGACCGATCCCGCCGGCCCAGGTCTCGACCTGCGCGAGGTCACCTCGGCGCTGGCCGAGCTGGGCGAGGGCATGACCGATGCTGAGCGCGTCGACGCGATCCGTGGGGCCGAGGAGCTGATCTGTGCCGCCCAGGCTCTGCAGGCGCGACTGTCCGTCGATCTCGACACGTCGATGCGGTCGGCCGCGGCCGACCGGGGCGTGCCAGCCGCGCGACGCGGCCGCGGGGTCGCCCACCAGGTCGCGCTGGCACGGCGGGAGTCGCCGCGCCGAGCCGAGCGCCGGCTCCAGCTGGCCAAGATCGCACCGGTCGAGCTGCCCTGCGCGACCGCCGCGTGGACGGCCGGCAAGGTCGATGAGTGGCGGGTCACGTTGCTGGCCCGCGAGACCGCCTGCCTCTCCCGCGCGGACCGCCTGAAGATCGACGCGGAGCTCGCCGACGACCCGTCGCTGATCGAGGCCATGGGCGTCGGCGAGCTGGTTGCCGAGGTCCGGCGTCTGGCCTACGCGCTCGACCCCGAGTCGTTCGTCGAGCGCCGCCGCCGCGCCGAGGCCGACCGGCACACCAGCCTGCGGCCGGCACCCGACACCATGGCGGTGCTGTCTGCCCTGTTGTCGGTGAAGAACGGCGTTGCTGTGCACGCCGCCCTCAGCGCGGAGGCCGACAGACGGAAGGCCGCCGGCGACCCCCGCTCGCGCGGCCAGATCATGGCCGACACCCTGACCAGCCGGGTGGTCTCGCCGAGCGTGGCCGAGGCCGCCACCGGCTCGCCGCTCATGGTCAACGTGATCGTGTCCGACGAGGTTTTGCTGGGTGACCCCGGCACGGACGGTGCGGCGGAGGTCGAGGGCTACGGCCCCGTGCCCGGCGAGCTGCTCCGGTCCTGGATCGCCGACCACCTGGACGCCGGCGTCGACGTGTTCGTGCGCCGGCTCTACGAGACGCCAGCCACCGGCGCCCTGATGGCGATGGACTCCAAGGCCCGGCTGTTCCCCAAACGGCTCGCCGAGTTCCTCCGACTGCGCGATCGAACCTGCCGCACCCTCTACTGCGATGCCCCGGCCCGCGACGCCGACCACGCCACCGCCCACGCCGAGGGCGGCGCGACGTCGGTCGCCAACGGCCAGTGCCAGTGCGAGAGCTGCAACATCGCCAAGGAGGCCTTCGGCTGGTCCGCCCGACCGCGACCGGGTCCCCGGCACACCGTCGAGACCACCACACCGACCGGGCACACTTACACCTCGGTCGCACGCCGGCTCACCCCGCCCCGTCCGCGACCGCGGCCGAGGACGGGGAGGGTGCCCAGCCTCGAGCTCGCCCCAGACTTCATTTGGCCGGCCGCCTAGCGATGCTGCCCCGGCGTCAGTCGAGAACGACGGCGGCGAGTTCGCGCGCCGTGCGAGCGGGGTGCTCATCGCTCTGGGTAGCACCGGCGACCAGGGCTCCCTCGATCAGTAGGTGCAGCTGCTCTGCAGCAAGCTCTGGGCGGGCATGACCCAGCGCCTCGAGCTCCCGAACGAGGATTGCGCGAATGCGTTGTCGGTACGCCGCGGTCTCCGCGTGGGCCGGGTGACCGGGCTCTGCAAAGGCCAGGTCGGTCGCGAAGTACCTGCAGCCCCGGAAGCTTTCGTCCGAGACGAGTTCGTCGAGCCGGTCGAACAGCCCAAGGATCCGGGCTCGGGGGTTCGCGCCACCTGCCAACGCGTCCTCGTACCACGCCAGATCCTCCTCGCAGGCGCGGCGGAGGACAGCCGCCACCAGGCCGTCCTTGCCTCCGAAGTGCTCGTAGAGCGACCTGCGAGCAACCTTCGCCTCCTTCAGCAGCGCGTCCACCCCCACCGATGCCCCGCGTGAGTAGAAGAGCTCCTGGCCGGTCGCGAGAAGGCGTTCCCGAGGTCCCGGCGAGGTATGTGGGCTCATGAAAGTCCTCCATCGCACTTGCAGAGTAGATCGACCGGTCTATATGGTAGTGGATAGACCAATCAGTCTACTTTCAGAGGAGCTCGAGATGACCACACCGGACACGGCCAGGGACACCGCTGAGACCATCGGCCTCTTCAATGACGCCTTTCGACGTGGCGACACGGACGCGCTTGCCGCACTGGTCCACGAGGACTGCCTGATGGTGTCGGCCCAGCCGGCACCCGACGGCACCCCCTACGTGGGGAAGGACGCGTGCGTCTCGTTCTGGGCGGATCTGATGGCGGACGAGTCGACCACGTTCGAGGTCGAGCACGTGTTCTCGGAGGGCGAGTGGGCGGCCGTGCGGTGGCGCTACCGCTTCGGGCCCACCGACGCGGACTCCGTTCTCGGTGTCAACGTGACCCGGGTCAGCGACGGTCAGGTGCTGGAACAGCTGGGCTACACCAAGACGCCGCCCGAGGTGCTCCCCCTTCCGGAGTGAGTGGTACGCCGCCTAGAAGTCGAGGTGGTCGAGGTAGAGGTGACCCACGGCCGCCGAGGTGAGCGGACTGACGTCGGGGGTGTCGTTCTCCACGATGTACTCCTCCACCTCGTGGCTGCGGAAGATCCGCGGGAAGTCCACGATGCCGGTGCCGAGGTCACACATGTCCCCGGTGCCGCCGTCGCGGTCCTTGACGTGGAACTGGCGGACCCGCTGGGGCGCCTCGCGGATGACCTCGATCGCGAACCGGTCCGGGTCGGCCGCGCCTGTGTTCACGCCACCCGTGAAGGCCCAGTAGAGGTCGACCTCGAGGTGCACGAGCTGCGGGTCGAGCCGCGAGGTCAGCACCTCCCAGGGGGTCACCCCGCCCCGGAGCTTGATCGTGAACTCGTGGGCATGGTTGTGGTAGCCGTAGCGCAGCCCGTACTCCCTCGCGACCGCGGCCTCGGCGTTCATCTGGTCGGCCCATTTCCGCCAGTCCGACCGCGAGTTCGAGTTGAGGTACGGCACCACGACGTACCGCTGCCCGAGCGTCACGGCGTTCTCGAGCTTGATGTGCAGGGCTGCCTCGTCGGCACTGATCCCCTCGTGGCTCGAGGACGCCCGGATGCCGAGCTCGTCGAGCTGGTCCCGGATCTGCTGGGCCGTGCGGTCGTAGTAGCCGGCGAACTCGACCTTCTCGTATCCGTACTGCGCGAGCCGGGTGAGCACCGTGTCGAAACCGGGCTGGCCGCCCATGGCGGCGCGCAGCGTGTAGAGCTGGATGCTGATCTTGTCGTGCGGCACCGACCGTCCTCCCCCACCATGACCACCACCGTGACCAGCGCGGGCGGACGCCGGAGCGGCCAGGCCACTCCCGAGTACGGCGGCGCCGGCGACCCCGGCCGCCGCTCCACGAAACAGCGAGCGGCGGCTGGCACCCTTCTCCTCCAGCGAGCGGCGCAGGGCGCCCTCGCCGTCATATCCGAAACACATGACTGACAACCTCCCGAGATAGTTGTGACCTGCTATTGCGTCGTTGAGAACGCCGCGTCGAAGGCGGCGTCTGGAGCGTCGAAGGCCAGGCGCCGAACGAACTCGAGCGCCTCGGGAGCACCGAGCAGCCGGTCCATGCCGGCGTCCTCCCACTCCACCGAGATCGGGCCGTCGTAGCCGATGGTGTTGAGCATCCGGAAGCACTGCTCCCAGGGCACGTCCCCGTGCCCGGTGGACACGAAGTCCCAGCCGCGTCGCGGGTCGGCCCACGGCAGGTGTGAGCCCAGCCGGCCGTTGCGGCCTTTGCCGACCTGGAGCTTCGTGTCCTTGCAGTCGACGTGGTAGATCCGGTCCTTGAAGTCCCAGAGGAAACCCACCGGGTCGAGGTCCTGCCACACGAAGTGGCTCGGGTCCCAGTTGAGGCCGAACGCCTCCCGGTGGCCGATCGCCTCCATCGTCGCGACCGTCGTCCAGTAGTCGTAGGCGATCTCGGAGGGGTGCACCTCGTGCGCGAACCGGACCCCGCACTCGTCGAAGACGTCGAGGATCGGGTTCCAGCGGTCGGCGAAGTCCTGGTAGCCGGCGGCCACCATCTCCTCCGACGCGGGCGGGAACATCGCGACGTACTTCCAGATCGAGGAGCCGGTGAAGCCCACCACCGTGTTCACGCCGAGCCGCTGGGCGGTGCGCGCGGTCAGCTTCATCTCCTCGGCGGCCCGCTGGCGCACGCCCTCTGGGTCGCCGTCGCCCCAGATGTTGGCAGGGAGGATCGCCTCGTGCCGGACGTCGATCGGGTCGTCGCAGACGGCCTGGCCCTTGAGGTGGTTGGAGATCGCGAAGACCTTGAGGCCGTACTTCTCCAGCAGGTCCAGCTTGCCCTGGATGTAGGCGTCGTCCTCGGCGCCCTGCCACGGGTCGAGGTGGTCGCCCCAGCAGGCGATCTCGAGGCCGTCGTAGCCCCATTCGGAGGCGAGCCTGGCCACCTCCTCGAAGGGCAGGTCGGCCCACTGGCCGGTGAACAGCGTGATCGGACGCGGCATCGGTTCCTCCTGTGGCTGGTGCGTGACGCTCAGCGAACGCCGAGCAGGTGTTCCATCGCGAGCTGGTCGAGGGCTTCCTGGGCGACCGAGCGGGAGCCGAGGGCTTCGACGTCGTACGACGCAGAGCGCAAGTCGTCGAGCGACTCGCCCTCGGCCACGGTCGGCTGGTCGAGGTCCGGTACGCCGGCGGCGGCCAGGGCAGCCATCACCTCGGGGTCGGCACGGAAGGCCTGGACCTTGTCGCGCAGGATCAGGTAGTTGCGCATGCAGGCGCGCGCGGACTCCCAGACCCCGTCGATCGCCTCGGCCCGCGGCGGCTTGAAGTCGAAGTGCACGTAGCCGTCGTAGCGGTTGGCGGTCCCGCTGCCCAGCAGGGTGTCGACCGTCCAGAAGGCGCCCCGCAGGTTGCCGGCCCCGAACCGCAGGTCCTGGTCGAAGCGCGGGCCGTGCTGGCCGTTGAGGTCCACGTGGAAGAGCTTGTCGTGCCACAGCGCCTGCGCGATGCCGTGGGCGAAGTTGAGCCCGGCCATCTCCTCGTGCCCGACCTCAGGGTTGAGGCCAACCATCTCGGGATGCTCGAGCTCGCCGATGAACGCGAGCGCATGCCCGATGGTGGGCAGCAGGATGTCGCCGCGCGGCTCGTTGGGCTTGGGCTCGATCGCGAACCGCATGGTGTAGCCCTGGTCGCGCACGTAGGCGCAGACGGTGTTGAGGCCGTCGACCATCCGGTCGAGCGCGGCGCGGATGTTCTTCCCGCCGCCGTGCTCTGCGCCCTCGCGGCCGCCCCACATCACGAACGTCTCGGCGCCGAGGCCGGCGGCGAGGTCGATGTTGCGCAGCACCTTGGCCAGCGCGTAGCGGCGTACGTCGCGGTTGTTGGCGGTGAGCGCGCCCTCCTTGAACACCGGGTGGCTGAACAGGTTGGTGGTCACCATCTCGGCGCGCAGCCCGGTGTCGGCCAGCGCCTTGGAGAACCTGTCCAGGGTCGCGTCGCGGCTGTCCTCGTCCGGCAGCAGGTCGTCGTCGTGGAAGGTGACCGCCGCCGCCCCCAGCTCGGCCAGCTTGTAGGTCGCCTCGACCGGGTCCAGCAGCGGCCGGCTGGCCGGGCCGAAGACGTCGACGCCCTGCCAGCCGACCGTCCAGAGGCCGAACGAGAACTTGTCCTCGGGGCGCGGGGTGAAGTCGGAACTCATGTTGGGATCTCCTGCCAGGAACGGGTGTCGGAACTGGTCTCGACGGCCGCCAGCACGCGTTGCACCTGGAGCCCGTCGGAGAACGACGGGGTCGGCTGGGTGCCCTCGGCGATGGCGGTCACCAGGTCGACGACCTGGTGGGTGAAGCCGTGCTCGTAGCCCAGTCCGTGGCCGGGCGGCCACCACGCGCCGACGTAGGGGTGGCCGGGCTCGGTGACGATGATGCGACGGAAGCCGGCGGTCTCGTCGGGCTCGGCCGCGTCATAGAACTCCAGGACGTTCATGTCCTCGAAGTCGAAGGCGAGGCTGCCGGCCGAGCCGTTGACCTCGACGCGGATGGCGTTCTTGCGGCCGGTGGCGAACCGGGTGGCCTCGAAGACCCCCAGAGCACCGCCGGTGAACCGCGCGATGAACACGGCGGCGTCGTCGACGGTGACCGGTCCGCGTTCGGTGCCCGCCGAGCCGGAGAGTCCCGCGTGCTCGGTTGCGATCGGCCGCTCCTTGACGAAGGTCTCGAGCTGTCCGGACACCTCGGTGACCTGTTGGCCGGTGATGTGCTGGGTCAGGTCGACGATGTGCGCGCCGATGTCGCCGAGCGAGCCGGAGCCCGCCTTGGCCTTGTCCAGCCGCCACGACAGCGGTGCCTCGGGATCGGCGATCCAGTCCTGGAGGTACTGCGCGCGCACGTGGCGCACCTCGCCGATCCGGCCCTCCTGCACCAGCCGACGCGCAAGCGCGATGGCCGGGACCCGGCGGTAGGTGAAGCCGACCATCGCGCGTACGCCGTGCTCAGCCGCCTGCTCCGCGGCGGCGGTCATCGCCTCCGCCTCGGCGACCGTGTTGGCCAGCGGCTTCTCGCACAGCACGTGCTTGCCGGCTGCCAGCGCGGCGATCGCGATCTCGGCGTGGGTGTCCCCCGGCGTGCAGATGTCGACCAGGTCGACGTCCGGGCGCTCCACGAGCTGGTGCCAGTCCGTCTCGGTCTCGCCCCAGCCGAGTCGTGCGGCCGCCTCGGCGGTCCGCTCGGCATCACGACCGCAGACGACCTGCATGGTCGGAGCGAGGGGGAGGTCGAAGAAGCGGGGCGCGGTCCGCCAGGCCTGGGAGTGGGCGGCGCCCATGAAGGCGTAGCCCACCATGCCCACCGCGAGGGTGGGTCTGGTGCTGGTCATGGTCATGTTCCGTTCCGGGACGGGGGGTCGGGTCTGGATCGGTTCCGGTGGTGCCGGTGGGCCGGGCTGGTGCGCCCGGCCCACCGGCCTCTGTCAGGACTCGAAGCAGAGGTCCCGGTACTGGTCGACGTTGTCAGCGTCCACGACCGGTGCGTTGAGCACGACCCGCCTCGGCACCTCGACCTGGACCAGGTCGGACATGCCCTTGTTCTGTGCGATCAGGCGCGCCAGCTTGATGCCGTCAGCGGCCTGGGTCGGTGGGTAGATGACGGTGGCCTCCATGGAGCCGTCCTCGATCCAGTCCATCGCGTTGCAGGAGCCGGCGCCACCGATGAAGAAGAACTCGTCGCGGTCGGCGTTCTCGAATGCCGCCTTCACGCCGACACCCTGGTCATCGTCGTGGTTCCAGATGATGTCGATCTTGTCGTTGGCCTGGAGCATGCTGGCGGCGACCTCCTCACCGGACTCAACGGTGAACTCCGCGGCCTGCCGCTCGTCGACGGTCTCGCCACACGCCTCGAGCGCGTCCGCGAACCCCTGGGAGCGGTCCTGGGTCAGCGGCAGCGCGTCGATGCCGGCGATCTCGGCGATGACCGGGTCGGCGATGTCGTTCTCCTCGATCAGACCGCAGGCATAGGTGCCGGCGGAGACGCCCATCCCGTAGTTGTCGCCGAGGACGGTCGAGCGAGCTGCGAACGGCGAGGAGAACTCGCGGTCGACGTTGACCACGGGGATCCCGGCCTCCATCGCCTGGATGGCGACCTCGGTGAGCGCGGCACCGTCGGACGGCAGCAGCACGATCGCGTCGACTTCGTCGTTGATGAACCCCTCGACCACCGCGATCTGCGCGTTGACGTCGTTCGTGCCCTCCGCGAACTGCAGGTCGATGTCTTCGTACCCTTCGGCCGCTTCCTGGGCGCTGCTGTTGATCGCCGCGAGCCAGCCGTGGTCGGCGGCGGGTCCCGAGAACCCGATGGTCACCGTGTCGCCGGCGTCGTCGTTGGCGCTGACGGCATTGGTGTCACTGGAGTCGTCGTCGGACTCTTCTGGGTCGTTGCTCGTGCAGGCCGTGAGCGCCAGGCATGTGACGGCCGCGGCGGCAGCACCGGCCAGGAAGCGACGGCGCAGGGGTGGACGTGCGGACATGCGATCTCCTCGGGTTGTGTCGGCCTAGGCCGATTGTGGTGATGCGGTGGTGGAGCTGGTGAAGTCAGTGGTCGTGCCCGTGGGGCGACCGGCGAGGCGCTGCTGGAGCAGGACGGCGAGCACGATGATCGCGCCCTTGGCGACCTGCTGCGCCGAGCTGGAGAGGTTGTTCTGGACGAAGACGCTGAAGAGCGTCTGGAAGATCAGCACGCCGAACACGGTGCCGACGATGGTGCCTCGGCCACCGGTCAGCAGGGTGCCGCCGATCACGACGGCAGCGATGGCGTCCAGCTCCCAGAGGACTCCGTGCGTCGAGGACCCCGTCGTCGTGCGGGCGGTGATCATGAGGGCGGCGATGCCGCAGCAGAAGCCCACCAGCACGTAGAGCATCACGGTGTGCCACTTCACGTTGATGCCGGCCAGTCGCGCGGCCTCGGGGTTGCCGCCGACGGCGATCGTGCGCCGGCCGAACGTGGTGCGGTTGAGCACGACCCAGCCGACCACGGACACCAGGGCGAAGATCCAGATCAGGACCGAGATCCCGAGGAAGTCTCCACGGAGGAAGTCGTTGAACCCGTCGACCTTGACGATCTGGGTGCGGCGGTTGGCGATGATCTCGGCAAGCCCCCGGGCGCTGGCGAGCATCGCGAGCGTCGCGATGAACGGGGCCATGGGCCCGTACGCGACGAGCAGCCCGTTGACGAGACCGCAGGCGACGGCGACCGCCATGGCGACGCCGACCATCGCGAGCCAGTGCGTGTCCTCGGCCATCGTCTGGGTGGCCACCGTGGTGGACCACACCGATGCCAGCGCCGCGATTGCGCCCACCGACAGATCGATGCCGCCGCCGATGATCACGAAGGTCATCCCGATGCTCACGACGCCGATCACTGACGCCGCGCGCAGGATGGTCAGGCCGTTGTCGACGCTCGCGAACTGCTCTCCCGCGGTGATGACGCCGACGACGATGATCAGCAGCAGCGCGACGACCAGCCCGGCGTTGCGGCCGATGCTGGTGCGCAGGATGGCGAGGAACGGGTTGCTCTCCTTCACCGTCTCGAGCGCGGCCTGCTCGACGCGGGCACTGTCCTGGCTCATGCGGGGACCTTTCCTTCCATGACGAGGTCGAGGACCGTGGCCTCGTCGAGTTCGATGGCGGCGGCCTCGTGGACGACCACGCCTTCGCGGACGACGAGGACCCGGTCGGCGAGACCGAGCACCTCCTCGATCTCGCTGGAGACAACCAGCACGGCGACACCGCTGTCGGCCAGCGAACGAATCAGCTGGTAGAGCTCGGATCGGGCGCCGACATCGACGCCGCGGGTGGGCTCGTCGAGCAGCAGCACCCGGCACTCGCGCAGCAGCCACCGGGCCAGCACGACCTTCTGCTGGTTGCCGCCGGACAGGGTGCGCACGGCGCGGGTGACGCCGTCGGGACGTACGTCGAGACTGGCGGTCAGCTCGGCCGACCTGCGTCGCTCCTCACGGCGGTTGAGGAAGCCCAGCTGAGCGAAGCGGCTCATCGACGACATGGTGATGTTGCGGAACACCGCCTCGTCGAGGAACAGGCCCTGGCTCTTGCGCTCCTCAGGTGCCAACCCGACACCGGCGCGCACCATCGAGACCACCGAGCCGCGACGCATCTTCTTGCCGTCGACGGTGACGGTGCCGGCCGATGCCTTGCGGGCGCCGTACAGGGTCTCGACGATCTCGGATCGGCCGGCGCCGACCAGGCCGGCGAGCCCCACGATCTCGCCGGCGTGCACGGTGAGACTGACACCGGTGAAGACCCCGGCCAGCGCCAGGTCCTGGACGTCGAGGACGACGTCGCCGCGGTCGCGCTCGAGCTCGGGCCGCGGCGGGAAGACGTACTCGATGGACCGGCCGGTCATCAGCTTGATCAGGTCCGGCGTCGGGGTGTCGGCGACCGCGAGGCCGGTGCCGACGGTGCGGCCGTCCTTGAGCACGGTGATCCGGTCGCCGATCTGGCGGATCTCCTCGAGTCGGTGCGAGATGTAGACGACTGCGACGCCCTCGGCGGTGAGGTCGCGGATCACCCGGAAGAGGTTCTTGACCTCTTCCTGGTCCAGGACAGCGGACGGCTCGTCGAGGACCAGCAGCCGCGTGTCGCGCGAAAGAGCCCGGGCCATGCTCACGATCTGCTGGTTGGCCGGCGACAGGTCGCCGACGATCCGGGTCGGCGAGATCTCGGAGTGGCCGAGCCGGGCCAGCAGCTCGCGCACCCGTTGTCGCGCCTGCCGGCGCTGGCTGAACCCGACCCGCGAGACCTCGTGACCGAGGAAGACGTTCTCGGTCACGTCGAGGTTCGAGACGAGGTCCAGCTCCTGGTAGATGGTGGCGACGCCCTGCTCGATCGCCTTGGCGGGAGTGGAGAACGACGTCTGCTCACCGTTCCAGGTGATGGTGCCCCCGTCGGGCTGGTGGAAGCCCGAGAGCACTTTGATCAGCGTGGACTTGCCGGCGCCGTTCTGGCCGAGGAGGCAGTGCACCTCGCCGGCGCGGACGTCGAGGTCCACGCCGTCGAGCGCCCGGACACCCGGGAACTCCTTGACGATGCCGGTCATCTGCAGCAGCGCTCCGCTGCCGGTCGGGGTCTCGGTCACCGGACGGCTCCTTCGACGACGGTACGGCGCTCGACCCGGGTGGGGTCGGCGAAGACGGCGCCGAGCGAGAGCCCGGCCCCACCGCGGACTGCGGCGGTGAACCCGAGGGTCGACAGCTCGACGCGAGTGCCGCCGGCGTCAGGAGCCAGCACACCTGCCTGCAGCCGGTCCTCGAGGGCCGGGCGCATGTGGTGGCCGACCGCGGCGAAGTAGCCGCTGAGGACGATCGTCGCCGGGTTCAGCGCGTTGGCCAGCATCGCGGCACCCACACCGAGCCAGCCGCCGACCTGGGCCAGCGCGTCCAGCGTCCGGGTGTCTCCCAGGGATGCGCGCCGGTTGAGCTCGGCCAGCCGGTCGTCGATGGCCATGGCCGGGTCGCGCACCTGGTCGTCGGGGTCGGCAGCGAGGTCGAGGAGAGCCCGCAGACCGACCACCGTCTCCCAGCACCCGACCCGGCCACAGCCACAACGTCGGCCTTGCGGCTCGACGATCATGTGGCCGAACTCGCCGGCGTACCCCTGTCGGCCGCGCAGCGGCCGGCCGTCGGTGACGATCCCGCCGCCCACGCCGACCTCGCCGAACAGGACGAGGACGTCCTGGCGGTGCGCGTCGCCCGGCGTTGCCTCCGCGAGAGCCGCCAGGTTGCCCTCGTTCTCGACCGCGATCGGGTAGGAGTCGCCGAGCCGGGCCCGCAGCAGCTCGCCGACCGGCACGTCGTGCCAGCCGAGGTTGGGGCCGAGGGTGAGCCAGTCGCGCTCGCGGTCGACGAGGCCGGCTACGCCCACGGTCAGGCCGACCGGCTCGATGTCCCGGTGGGCCAGGTCGGCGACCGTCTTCCGGATCAGCTCGACGAGGTGGTCGAGCACCTCCTCGACCGGAACCGCGCGAGCGTCGAGGGCGAGCTTGTGCTCGCTCACCACCTCGCCGGTGAGGTCCAGGGCCATGGTCGAGACGTGGTTGACGTTGACCTCGGCGCCGAGTCCGGCCACGGCATGCCCGTCGAGCTCGACGCTCGTGCCGGGGCGACCGACCGCCCCCCGCTCGAGATCGCCGGTGCGCACCAGCCCTCGCTCGGCCAGGTCGCCGACCAGCGTCGAGACCGCCGTGCGGGTTAGCCCCAGCTCGGTCGCGAGCGTCGCCCGGGACCGTGGCCCGTGGTCGCGCAGCCGTCGCAGGACCAGGCCGAGGTTGGTATCGATCGTCGGCACCCGACCGCACCTCCCCCATTGCCGGCGAGTGACGGCAGTCACCCGTTTGTCAGGATGGAGCACAAACTAAGGGCCTGTTGTGGCCCATGGCAAGGCTTCTCGCCGGACATTTCCCGGTCTCGCGTCACAACTTTCGTCACTACTGGACGAAGTTCGCTCGTCGATTGGGATGAAACCACCGTGGAGTTGTGGAGGGACGCGTGCGAGGATGCGCCCGTGCGGCACTCGTTGGCGGGGCGGGCGGAGACCCCGGTCCAGGCCCGGCTCCTCGCGCAGCTGCGCGACCAGGGCCCGCTGTCCAAGGCCCAGCTGGCCGATGCGCTCCAGGTGTCGCGCACGACGGTCGGCGCAGAGGTCGGGCGCCTGGCCGAGCTGGGTCTCGCGGTCGATGCTGGGCCGGCCGCGTCGCGCGGTGGGCGGCGGTCGACACTGGTCGACCTGTCGCCCGACATCCGCTTCGCGGGCATCGCCATCGGCGCGACCGGGCTGTCGGTCGGCGTCACCGACGGCCGGCTCACCACGCTCGCCCGCCGGCACCGCGAGTGCGACATCAAGGCGGGACCCGAGAAGGTTCTCGCCCTCGCTCTCGAGACCACCCGCAAGCTCATGGCCGAGATGGGTGTGGATGCCCTCAGTGGCGCTGGCGTCGGAGTGCCCGGCCCGGTCGACTTCCACCGCGGGGTCTCGGTGTCGCCGCCGATCATGCCGGGCTGGGACGGTTACCCGGTCCGCGACGCCGTGTCGCGCGACTTGGGCTGCCCCGTCGTCCTCGACAACGACGTCAACGTGCTCGCCGTCGGCGAGCAGCATGCCGGCGTCGCCAAGGCCGCCCAGGACTTCCTCTTCGTCAAGATCGGCACCGGCATCGGCTGCGGCATCGTCGTGGACGGCGAGCTCTACCGCGGCGTGGACGGCTGCGCCGGGGACATCGGGCACATCCGGGTGGACGACTTCGGCCCGACCTGTGCGTGCGGCAACACCGGCTGCCTCGAGGCGTTCGCGGGCGGCGCCGCGCTGGCCCGTGACGCGACCGCCGCCGCCCGCTCCGGCCGCTCCGACGTCCTGGCCGCGATGTTGACGGAGACCGGCGAGCTCAGCGCGGCGGACGTCGGCTCGGCGGTGACCCAGGGTGACCCGGTCGCCGTCCAGCTGATCCGCGACTCGGGCCGCCGGGTCGGCCAGGTGCTGGCGAGCCTGGTGTCGTTCTTCAACCCCGGGCTGATCGTGATCGGCGGCGGAGTGACCGGTGTCGGCCACTCCCTGCTCGCGGAGATCCGCGGGGTCACCTACCGCCGTTCGCTGCCGCTCGCCACCGGCAACCTGCCCATCGTGCTCAGCGAGCTCGGCTCCGAGGGCGGCGTCATCGGCGCGGCCCGGATGGTCAGCGGGGCCATCTACTCGTCCGATCCCAGCCGAGCCGTCTGATCGGGTCGACTCACGTGACGCTGGTGGCAGGCATCGACTCGTCGACCCAGTCCTGCACGGTGATCGTCCGAGACGCCGACGACGGGTCTCTCGTACGCCGCGGGCACGCGTCGCACCCGCCCGGCACGGAGGTGGACCCGCACGCCTGGGAGCGGGCGCTCCAGGAGGCGGCGGCCGCGGCCGGCGGCCTCGATGACGTCGACGCCGTGGCGGTCGGCGCGCAGCAGCACGGCTACGTCTCGCTCGACGAGAGCGGCGACGTCGTACGCCCGGCCCTGCTCTGGAACGACAACCGGTCCGCGCCCCAGGCGGCTGCGCTGATCGCCGAGCTCGGCGGACCGAGGGCCTGGGCCGAGGCGGTCGGGTCGGTCCCGGTCGCGTCGTTCACGGCGACCAAGGCCCGCTGGGTGGCCGAGCACGAGCCGGAGAACGCCGCGCGCACGGCCGCCGTGTGCCTGCCACACGACTGGCTGGGCTGGCGGCTGCTCGGCGCGCCGGGACTGGACGCCCTCACCACCGACCGCGGAGACGCGAGCGGGACCGGCTGGTTCGACGCGCGTTCGGACACCTACCGCGACGACCTCGTCGAGCTCGCTCTCGGCCACCACGCGGTGCTGCCGCGGGTGCTCGGTCCGAGCGAGTCGTCCGGCGAGGCACGGGTGCTCGCGCCCGGCGCGCTGGTCGCCGCCGGGACCGGTGACAACATGGCCGCGGCCCTCGGGCTTCAGGCCGAGGTGGGCGACGTCGTCCTGAGCATCGGCACCTCGGGCGTCGCCTGCGGCGTGGCCGCGGATCAGAGCGCCGACGCGACCGGCACGATCGCCGGGTTCGCGGACGCGACGGGCCGGTTCCTGCCGTTGGTGGCGACGCTCAACGCCGCGCGGGTGCTGGACGCCGGCGCCCGCTTGCTCGGTGTCGACCATGCGGCCTTCTCCGATCTCGCGCTCACCGCGCCGGCGGGCTGCGACGGACTCGTGCTCGTGCCCTACCTCGAGGGGGAACGCACGCCTGCACTGCCCGACGCGACCGGTTCGCTGTTCGGCCTCACGCTCGCCACCATGACGCCGGCCCACCTGGCCCGGGCCTGCGTCGAGGGCGTGCTGTGCGGCCTGGCCGACGCACTCGACGCCCTGCGCGACTCGGGCCTGGTGATCCGCCGGGTCGTCATGATCGGCGGCGGCGCTAGGTCCGAGGCCGTACGTCGGATCGCCCCGCAGGTGTTCGGCACCGAGGTGCTGGTCCCGCCGGCCGTCGAGGCGGTGGCCGACGGTGCCGCACGGCAGGCCGCCTGGGCGCTCGCCGGGACCGAAGCTCCGCCGCAGTGGGAGGTCCCGGGCGTGGTCAGCTATGACGGCGACGTCGTGCCGGCCATCCGTGCCCGCTACGGCGAGGTGCGCACCGAGATCGTGAGCACCGACGGGTAGACGTCTGACGCGAAGACCGTCAGCGGCGCGATCTGCGCGATGTTCGGGAGCGTCGGCAGCAGGTGCGGCACGTCGAACCCCTGGATGCTCAGCCGCAGCCGATGGCCGGGCCGGATCGCGGCGCCGGTCGGGAACACCTCGACGTCCACCGGCACCACCGCGCCCGACGGGACCGGTTGCTGAGACTCCCGGGTGAACGGGTGGAACGGCTGGATCAGCTTCCCGTCGAGGTAGCGCGACTTCTTCGTGTCGAGGGCTCGCTGCGAGAGCACCTGCCAGCCGCCGGTGAGCCGCGAGACCGAGCCGTCCGGCGCGACGTCCTCGACCGCGACCGAGAACATGCCGTCGCCGCTGGGCGAGGACGCGTAGAGCCGCACGTTGATCGGCCCCTGGAGCCGCAAGGTCCTGTTCAGCGGCGCGGTCTGGAAGCTCAGCCCGCCGAGGTCGTTGAGCTGGTTGTCCTTCAGGCACGGGTTGTCGGGGAACGCCAGGTTGAGGATGCCGGCGGTCCACTGGTTCGCCGAGCGCGTGCACAGTCCGGTGACCGGGATCGGCGGCACCGTCGAGGTGCCGGGCTGGGCTCCCTTCAGGCGCAGGCCACCGTTGTGGCCTCCGACGGCGGCACTCCCCGAGAGCCGGTACGACGCGGCGCGCAGGTCGCGGTCGACGTACTTCTTCGTGGTGACCCACTTCCCGGTGCCCTGCTCGTAGTAGGTGAACGGCTTGATGTCCTCGAGCAGCCTGGCGTCCGTCTTGCCCTTGACGTAGCGGTCGAACCACCGCAGCCACAGCTCCTGCAGCGACCCGTACCCCGCCTCACCGACGTCGTCGCCCGAGGAGGCCTGCAGGTGGTCCCACGGACCGGTGATCATCCGGACCGGGACGCCGCGCCTCTGGAGCTTCTCGAACAGCAGCGGGGTGCCGCGCTGGAACAGGTCGTACTCGCCGCTCATCAGGAACGTCGGGACCTTGACCCTCTTGATGATGTTGATCGGCGAGCGGTCCTTGTAGAACTGCCCGTCGTACGCCGGGTCGCCGCCCAGCACCGCCGACGTCAGCAGCGGACCGGTGAAGGTGGTCGCGGTGGTCAGCCGGTCGAGCAGCGCCCGGATCGCCGACGCGGGGTCGTCGCCGGCGTACGCCGGCGGGATCACGCCGGTGCCGGTGACCAGCCCCATCCAGAGCGGGATGAAGCTGACGTCGATCTGGCCACCGGACGCGACGATGTCGCGGTAGACGTCCGCGCCCGGAACCTGCGGGAAGATCGCCTTGAGGCCGGGCGGGTTCGCGGCCGCGGCGAAGAGCTGGCTGATGCCCATGTACGACGGGCCGGTCATCCCTGACTTGCCGTTGCTCCACGGCTGGCGATGGGCCCAGGCCACGACCTCGCCGAAGTCCTTGGTCTCGCGGGGGCTGAACGCCTCCCAGACGCCCTCCGACGAGCCGGTCCCGCGCGCGTCCACGGTCAGCTGGGCATAGCCGCGCTTGACCAGGTAGTCCGCGCTCGGACCGCCGAGCCCACCGCTGGCGAGGACGGTCTTGTTGTAGGCCGTGATCGTGATGATCACCGGCAGCGGCTTCGAGACCACCGAACTGTCCGCCCGCGCCGGCCGGACCAGGTCGGCGCGCAGCACGACCCCGTCGTCCATCGTGATCGCAAGATCCGTGGTGGTGACCGTCCCGGGATACTGCTCGGGCCGCGGCGTCCAGTGCAGCTTGCGCGCCGGCGCGTCGGCGCGGGTGGAGTCGGCGATCGGAGCCTGGTCTGCGCTGGCACCTCCCGCGACCAGGGTCAGCCCGGGGACGAGGGACAGGGTGGCGAGGATCGAGACGGCGGCACGCACGCGCGGCTTCACACCGCTGCTAACGACGGGTCTGGTCTGCTGTCACGGTTGTCCGCGACACGACGTCGGTGTTCCCGGCGCCCAGCCGTCGAGGTCCGTAGGCTGAAAGTGCCCGTCCTCGGACCCCATGGGGGCGGGTAGACGGCCCTCTCGCGACCCCATCAGGGAGGGCCGTCGCCTGCGTTAGAGCTCCTCGCCGGGGCCGCCACCGTCCGAGGTGACGGTGAACTCCACCTCGCCGCTCCGGGTCGGGTCGGCACCGATCACCTTGACCGTGTGCTTGCCCTTGTCCTTGCCGACGTTGAACGTGTAGGTGAACTCTCCGGCCTCGTCGGCCGTCGCAACGGTGAGCTTCTTGCCGAGGTACATCACCGTGAGCGGCTCGTCCGCGATCAGGCCGGTGACGGTCAGCGTGATCTCCGACTTCCTCTCGACCTTGGCCTGGTCGACCTCGACGTCGAGCTCCTTGGCCTTGATCACGGTGAGCACGGCCGTTCCGACCCGGCTCGGGTTGCTGCCCGTGATGGTCAGCTCGAGGGCGCCTTCGACAGTGGTCTTGGCGAGCACGAACGTGCGGGCGACGTCGCCCTTTTTGTCCGCCTTGCCGGTCATGATCGGGCGGCCGTCGAGGCGGATGGTGTACTCCTCGCCCTTGGCCAGGCCGTCCGCGCTGACGTCGACGTCCGAGCCGACCATCGTCAGCTCTTCGGTGACCACGAGCTCGAGCTCCTTGGCCTTGCGGGCGGCCAGCACCTTCACGGTCGCCGTCTTGGTGCCACTGGCGTTCTTCACGGTCAGCTTGAACACGTGCTTGCCGCGCTCGGCCATCCGGACGGTCACGGAGCCCTTGGACTTCTGGGCGCCGGTCCAGTCACCCGAGGCCATCACGACGTCGGCATGCTTGCTGTGCCAGCGCAGCTGCACCTTGTCGCCGACCGAAGCCTTGGTCGTCGACACGGCGAGCTTGACCATGGGCGGCTTGACGGTGGGGGCCGGGGGCGCCGGCGGAGTCGGGGGCGGCGGGGGCGGGGGCGGGGGGGCCGGGGGCGCGGCCACGGTCTGGGTCAGCGTGCCGATGGAGGTCTCGCTTGTCCCGTCACCCGCGTACGTCGCGGTGAGGGCGTGGTCGCCGACGGTCAGCGAGCTGACCACCAGGGTCGCGACGCCGGTGTCCAGGGTCGCGCTGCCGAGGGGCGTGCCGGAGTCGGCGAAGTCAACCTGGCCGGTCGGGCCGTCGACCCCTTCGACCGTCGCGGTGAGGGTCACCGCCTGACCCACGGTCGACGGATTGAGGCTGGAGCCGAGCACGGTCGTCGTCGTGGTGCGCGCCGATGCAGGTGGGGCGACGGCCAGGACGGCGCCCGCGACCAACGCCGCGAGCACGGTCAACACCCGAGTTTGCTCCCTCATGCATTCAAGGTAGGAGTCGGGATGGGTGTCTGTTCGCGCTTTGCGGAAGTCTGACCGGACGGATGAGGCCAGTCGCGGCCTGCATCGCCTCGCTCGGCCGGGCATCGCTCAGACGGCCTCGAGCGGCTGCATCCGCGTCGGGTCGACGCGGACGACGGCGGCGTCCCAGTCCAGCTCGGCCAGGTCCGCCAGGTCGACGTACGCCGAGTGCCGGTGCAGCCACCGGACGACCACCCGGACCAGCCACGGCCCCATGTCCGGCTTGCGGTCGTAGCCGAAGTAGGAGCCGGGCCGGCCGCGTCCCACCACCAGGCCGATGACCGGATCCGTCCCGGGCTCGGTGGTCTCGCGCTCCAGGCGGACGTCCAGCACCCGACCCAGCCGGCGCGGCCGGCTCCTGGACCGGCATCTGGAGCAGCTGGTTGAGACGACGGGCCCGCTGTCCTTGACGGGCCAGCACTCCGTCCTGCCGACGTTGAGCTAGACGGCGCTACCGAGCTTCTCCACCAGCTCGAGGTCGATGCGGTAGGGGTCGTCCCGGTCGGCCTGGGTCGTGCCGAGGCGGCGCCAGAAGTCATGCAGCAGCCGACGAAACCGTCGTCGCCGTAGCGCGGCACGAGCGCAGCCGGGCCGACCAGGAGCCCGGTCACCCCGAGCACCCCGTCGTCGAACACCGTCAGCTCGACGTCGTCGACCTTGCACACCAGCAGGTCGTCCGCGTCGATGACCTGCCGGTCGAGCAGGTGCAGGACGGCGTCGAGGCTCCCAGACAGCCAGTCCACGTCAGGCCCCCATCCTGGTCACGATCATGAGTGGAATCGCCGCGAGCGCGGCCACCCGATGACCACGAGGTAGACCGAGCCGAGGGTGTTGGCCAGCCGTCCGTTCACGTGTTCGCCCATGTAGTCGGGATCGTTGGCCACCACGAGGATCGGGAAGTACGTGAGCGGCAGCGCGACGGCGGAGAAGACCACGGAGAACTCGGTGACCAGGATCGGGTCGACCGTGGTCAGCAGCACCCGGTCGCGACGAGGGCGGACAGCGCGAGGACGACGTGGAACCGCGCGGCGACAGCGGTGCCGACGTACTTGCCCCACTGCCAGCCGTGGAACTGCGAGATGCTGTAGCCCACCGACAGCCCGCACTCGCAGGCTGCACCGAGGGTCGCGGCCACGAAGCCGATGAGCGCGACCGCCAGCCCGATCTTGCCCAGGGCAACGGCGACCGGCAGGCCGACCTGGCCCAGCGTGTCGACGCTGGCATCCATCGGTCCGAAGACCGATCGCGGCACACCCGGCGATGGCCAGGGAGAGCAGCCGCCGAGAGGGAAGCCGATGAAGACGTTCGCCCGCATCGTGCCGAGTCTTCGACGGTCCAGCGCTCCTCGACGCCGCCGGAGGAGAAGAAGAAGACCTCGTACGGCGTGAGAGCGGCGCCGAAGAGGGCGACCGCGTAGTAGGCCCAGGTGCGCCACTGCTCGTCGCCGGGCTTGTCCCGACCACCATGCGGTGCGTCAGGTCGCTCCAGTCCGGACCGAGCTGCCACAGCGCGATCCCGAAGACGATCAGCGCCAGCCCGAACAGGCCCAGCACGTTCTCCATGACGGAGAACTTGGCCCGCCACAGGATCAGCCACACGGCGAAGGCGACGAACGGCACGATGAGCAGGTAGTTGACCGACGAGACGAGCTGCAGAGCCAGTGCCACCCCGCCGATCTCGGCGACGAACGTCAGCAGGGTGACCGCCATCGACGCCACCAGGTTGGCCAAGCCCATACGCGGGCCGAGCCGCTCGCGCACGAGGTCGAAGGTGGCCCGCTGGCTCACGGCGGCGACGCGACCCGACATCTCCGCGAAGACGCAGATGCCGATGATGCCCGCGATCACGACCCAGCCGAGGGACAGACCGAACCGGGCTCCGACCTGGGCGTTGGTGACCAGGTCGCCGATGTCGACGAAACCACCGATGGCGGTGAGGATGCCGAGCGCGACTGCGAAGACCTTCTTCACGGTGTCACCCCGCGGCCACGGGCGGATGCTGCAGGTCGTGAGATTCGCGTGCCTCTGGTTCCGTGTGCCCCGGTGCAGCGCGTGTAGCGGTCGGTCTCGCGGTCGACGACGGCGATCCGCGCCGTCGACACGAGGCCGGCCGCCTCGTCGAGCTGCCCGTCACGGCGTCGTAGCGGTCGCGCTCGGCGCGTGGCGGCTGCTTCGCCCCGATCCAGTCACTGGCCTTGCCCACGCCCTCCTCGGCGTCCACCAGGACGGTCTGGAGGTAGCGGTCGAACACGCGACCTCGACCGTGCTGGCGCAGGGCCAGCTCGGCGGTCTGCACCGCCGACGATGCGTCGGCCACGGCTCGCTGCGCGTCGATGCGCCACGAGTCGCCGTCCGGGGTGCCGGGGCGCAGCCAACCGTGGTGGCAGCCACTGCGGCGGCCAGCCACCAAGCCACGGCGAGTCGCCGGAGCGGGCCGATCACGCAGAGGTGCCCAGCTGTGCCTAGCGCCGGACGTGGCGTACGACGTCCGGTGCGAAGCCGTGCTTGATCCCCCACAGCACCGCCTGCGCGCGGCGCTCGACGCCGATCTTGCGGTAGGCCGTGCGGATGTAGGTCTTGACCGAGTTGATGCTCAGGTAGCTACGGTCGGCGATCTCCTGGTTTGAGAGCCCCTGGGTGATCAGGGCGATGATCTCCGCCTCGCGGACGGTGAGGCCGTGCTCCTTGCCCGGCCAGGCTGACTCGGGCTTCGGGTTGGCCGTGCCGCCACCGCTCGGGAGGACCCGCACACCGGCATGGATCCTCTCGATTGCATGCACGAGCTCCTCGGCCTCCAAGCCCTTCGAGAGGTAGCCCGCCACTCCCGCCTCGAGCGAGTCCCGCACGAGCTCGCCGTGCAGGTTCCAGCTGTAGATCACGACCTTGGCGTTACCGCCGTCGACCAGCGAGTCGACGTCCACGCCGCGGCCCTGCACCTGGCCGAACGTGTCGTAGAGGATCACGTCGACGTCCCGCAACACCGGCAGGTTGCTGTCGACCTCAACGACCAGGACCCGGTCACTGTAGGGCTGGAGCAACGCGGCGACGCCGACAACGACCAACTCGTAGTCGTTGACGACGGCCACCCGCACCGGGCCCCCTGATGGATCCACCCCCACACAGTAGGTCCCGCGCGACACGCCCGCTGAATCCACAGAATCCCCAGCCACACCCGTTACAAAGGGAGTGGCCCCGCTGCGTATGAGGTTGCGGGGCCTATTACTGCCCTTTTGCTCAGCATCGTTCAGCCGGCGACGTAGGTGTCGATCTCGCCGAGCACTCGCTCCCTCACGTCGTCCGGGGCGAACGACGCCCGCAGGGCTGTCCTGGCGAGGTCGGCCACCCCGGCCTCGTCGAGCCCGAGCAGGTCGGCGGCGATCGCGTACTCGCGGTTGAGCGTGGTGCCGAACATGGGTGGGTCGTCTGAGTTCACCGTCACGGTCACTCCGGCGTCCCGGAACGCCCGGATCGGGTGCTCCTCCAGGGTGGCCACCGCCCGGGTGGCGACGTTCGAGGACGGGCAGACCTCGAGCGGAATCCCCGTCTCAGCCAGGTGCCCGAGCAGCGCGGGGTCCTGGGCCGACGAGGTGCCGTGACCGATCCGCTCGGCCTGCAGGAGGTTGAGCGAGTCCCAGACCGTCTGCGGCCCGGTGGTCTCGCCGGCGTGGGGCACGCTGTGCAGACCGGCCGCTCGCGCCCGCTCGAAGTGGGACTGGAACTGCGACCGCGGGACGCCGGCCTCCGGTCCACCGAGACCGAACGCGACCAGCCCCTCGGGCCGGTGGTTCAGCGCGTAGTCGATGGTCGCGTCGGCGGACGGGACGCCGAACTCGCCGGGGATGTCGTAGATCCACCGCAGCACCAGCCCGAAGTCGCGCTCGGCCTCGACGCGGGCGGCTTCGATGGCCTCGGTGAAGGCCTCGATCGCCATCCCTGCGTCCGGCAGGTCGGGACGAACCGACGTGTACGGCGTGCAGGTGAGCTCGGCGTACCGCAGCGCCTGCTCGGTCGCCATCTCCCGGGCGACCTCGTAGGTGAGGTAGTGGATGTCATCGGGGGTCCGGATCAGCGCGACCACCGAGAGGTAGACCTCGATGAAGTGGGCGAAGTCGCGGAACTCGTAGAACTTGCGCAGCTCGTCGACGTCGCTGGGCACGGTCCCGGGATGCCGGGTGGCGAGCTCGCTGACGATCCGGGCGGACGCCGACCCGACGTGATGGACGTGGAGCTCGGCTTTCGGCAGCCCCTTGATGAATGTGTCGAGGGGCCCGGCGACCTCAGCTGTCATGGGGTCACTGAACCGCCTCGACCAGGTTCGTTGCCAAATCGGCGGCCGTCGCGCCGCTGGTGAACGGCTCCCCGTCGAGGGTGACGGTGGGCGTGCTCTTGACCCCCAGGCCGGTCGCCACGGAGGTTGCTTCGGCCACCTCCGCGGCGCCCTCGTCGTTCTCCGCGGCCGCCTTGAGCTCGTCGGCGTTCGCCCCCGCCTGGACCGCCAGCGCGATGAGGTCGTCCCGGCTCGGGAAGGGACCCTGCTCACTGGGCTGGTTGGCGAAGAGCAGGTCGTGGAACGTCTTGGCCACGTCGTCGCCGTACTTCTCGCGGACCAGCCACCAGATCTGCGTCGCGCGTTCGGAGTAGGGCCCGATCCCTGACAGGAAGACAATCGGGCGGTACTCGACCTGCACCGCGCCCTGGTCGGCCAGCTGCGCCAGCTGCTCGTGGCCGGCCGCCTCGAACTGGCCGCAGTAGGGGCACAGGAAGTCCTCGTAGACGACGACCTGGTGCGGCGCGTCGGCCGACCCGATGGTGAGGCCGTACTCGCTGCCGGGCGGCGGGATCTTGGCTGCGGTCTCCTCGGTGTCGTCGCGCATCGAGTTGATGAGGAAGCCACCGCCGACGACCAGGGCGATGGCGACCACCACGCCGATCGCGGTCAGGATCTGGCGGCGACGTTCGCGGCGCTGCTTCTCCTTGAGAGCCGCGGCCGCGCGCTCGGCGCGGAGCCGCTGCTTCTCCTTGTTGCTCATGGGCTTGGTGGCCATGTCGTCAGACTCCTGAGTGGTGGTCGTCGCAGAGGTCGAGGTCGAGGTCCGGGTCGAGGTCCGGGTCGAGAGCCGGGTCGAGCTCCGGGTCGGTACGCCGCGGGAACAGCAGGTTGTCGAGGGCGATCCGGGTGCGGCCCTGCCAGACGAGGTACGCCGAGAGCAGGAGCAGCCCGGCGTCTCGGGCGATCTCCCACGGATACTTGGACGCGGCATCCGCGTCGTACCCACCGTCGCCGAAGCAGCCGCAGTCGATGGTGATGCCTCGCGCCCAGACCGACGCGATCCCGATGATGAAGGCCACGAACAGCAGTGCCGAGACGAATGCGGCGCCGCGGGTGAGCAGCCCCAGCACCAGGCAGGCGCCCACGACGAGCTCGAGCACCGGTAGCAGGTGGCCGACGGTAGTGGCGCTGTCGCCGGGCAGCAGCTGGTAGGCGCGCACGGCGAGCACGCTCTGCTCGGGGTCCGGGAGCTTGAGGACGGCAGCCCAGATCCAGACCCCGCCTGTGACCAGGCGCGCAGCGGTACCGAGCCACTCCTTCACGAGGCAACTCTAGGTATCCGCCCTGAGCCTCTCCTGAGAGGCGTCGGTCCTGACCTGCAGGGCGAAAGTTCCTGACTTCGCGGCGCACTAGGCGCACTAGGGTGGGGGCCGTGAAAGAACGACTGGTCTGGATCGACTGCGAGATGACTGGGCTCGACCTTTCGGCCGACGCGCTCATCGAGGTCGCCGCGCTGGTCACCGACTTCGACCTCAACGTCCTCGGCGAGGGCATCGACCTCGTCATCAAGCCGCCCGCCGAGGCGCTCGACCAGATGGGCGACTTCGTCCGCACGATGCACGAGAAGTCCGGGCTGCTGGAGGAGCTGGATGGCGGCATGACCCTCGCCGAGGCCGAGCAGCAGGTGCTGGCCTACGTGAAGCAGCACTGCCCCGACAGCTCCCGGCCTCCGCTGGCCGGCAACACCGTCGCCACCGACCGCTCCTTCCTCTCCCGCGACATGCCGGACCTCGAGGGCTTCCTCCACTACCGGATCGTCGACGTCTCCTCGATCAAGGAGCTGGCGCGGAGATGGTTCCCCCGCGCCTACTTCCAGGCCCCGACCAAGCGCGGCAACCACCGGGCGCTGGCCGACATCCAGGAGAGCATCGAGGAGCTGCGCTACTACCGCGACGCCGTCTTCGTCCCGAGCCCCGGCCCGGACAGCGACGCCGCGCGCGCCATCGCCGAGAAGCACGGCGGCGCGCTCACCGGGCTGCCTCTCACAACGGTGGTCGAGGCGGATACCGATTCCGCGGAACCAGCCTGACTCCCCTACTATTCATGTCGGCCCCGGGACCTCTCGGGGCCACATGGTGGGTGTAGCTCAGCTGGTAGAGCGCCGCGTTGTGGTCGCGGATGTCGCGGGTTCAAGTCCCGTCACTCACCCCAAGGTCAGCCATGACGAAACCTGCTATGCAGGTCGTCGGTGTTAGGGTTCGAGCGTTGACGGAGCACAGTTCCGCGGCGCGCACCATGACGCTCGCCGGTCCATCTCTCGCTCTCACCTGCTCTTCGGTTTGCTGGATATCAGGTCCTCGATCAGATGTCTTCAGCACCACCCCGACTCAGTCGGGCAATACCGAAGGAAAATCATGTCGCAAGGCACCGTGAAGTGGTTCAACGACGACAAGGGCTACGGCTTCATCGCGCAAGACGATGAGGGTCCGGACGTCTTCGTCCACCACACCAACATCACTGGCGAAGGCTTCAAGTCGCTCAAGGAAGCCCAGAGGGTCGAGTTCGACCTCGCCAAGGGTCCCAAGGGCCCCCAGGCCGAGAACGTCCGCGCCGTCTGAACGACGTCACGCAGTAGTTCGCTTGGTGCCGGCACGCTCCCTCGGGAGGGTGCCGGCATCTTGCGTCCTGCTATTGCGTCCAGCCCGACCTGGCCAACCAGTCGGCGAGCGTGCGCCGGGTCCGCTCGATGAGCATCCGGGACTCGAGCAGCGCCGAGGCCGCGATCGACGGCATCGGCGGCCGGGACGCGAGTGCATCCTGAACGGCGTGGTCGCCGGGGAGGTCCGGGGTCGTCATGCGGTGCCGGTTGCCCGTTGTCCGCTGCGGCAAACCAGCTCCCGGGGTTTCCAGACGGGAAAACCTCTGACTAAAGTCAGAGAATGACCGCCACGGACGTGCTGCGCCGGTTCAACCGCACCTACACCCAGCGGATCGGAGCGCTCGACGAGTCGTTCCTCGGGCTGGGGCTGCCGCTCGGTGCCGCGCGACTCGTCTTCGAGATCGGCGAGTCCGGCGCGACCGTGCGCGACCTCAGGGCCCGGCTCGGCCTCGACTCCGGCCACCTGGCCCGGCAGCTGCGCCGGCTCGAGGACGACGGCCTGGTAACCCTGGCCCCGGACTCACAGGACCGCCGGCGTCGGATGGCCAGGCTGACCGCCAAGGGGCGGGCGCTTCGCTCGAGACTGGACGACCGCTCCGAGGAGCTCGCCGAGCGACTCGTCGCGCCGCTGACCAGCCGGCAGCGGGAGCGGCTGACCGGGGCGCTGGCGACCGCCGACCTGCTGGTGCGGGCGGCGACCGTCGACATCCGGTCGGTGCACCCCGGCTCGCCGGAGGCGAAGCAGGCGGTGCAGAGCTACTTCGACGAGCTCGACGCGCGGTTCCCCACCGGCTTCGACCCCGGCGACCACCACGACGACGAGCACATGGCCCCCGGCGCGGGCGCCTTCGTGGTCGCCTCCAGCGACGGCGAGCCCGTGGCCTGCGGCGGCGTACAGGAGCTGGAGCCCGGGGTCGGTGAGATCAAGCGGATGTGGGTGCACCCGGGCTGGCGGGGAGCGGGCCTCGGGTCCCGGCTACTGCGCCACCTCGAGCAGGTGACCGCCGACCTCGGTCACACCACGGTGCGGCTGGACACGAACGGCACCCTCGTCGAGGCCATCGCGATGTACGAGCGCGCGGGCTACCGCCACATAGGTCGCTACAACGGCAACCCCTACGCGCAGGCGTGGTTCGAGAAGGAGCTCACCGGTCCGGCGTGAGCCGTTCCCAGTCCAGCTCGACCGGCAGCAGCCGGGCTTCGGCCCAGGCCGCCAGCTGGTCGAGGTGGTGCGAGGACCGGGGGTCGCCCGAGGCACCCATCGGCACCACCCAGCCGCTCCGGGCGCGGTCGTCGAGGTCCCAGACGTAGCGGGCGACCGAGCCGCGGTAGGCCTCGTCGGTGAGCCCGGGCAGCCACCCGGTGGCGCGGACCGTGTCGATGTCGCCGGACACCGGCGTGATCGGGATGGCGGGTGGCTCGAGGTCGGGGTCGGCGACGTCGAACCCGTGCAACGGGCCGAACACGTGGGTGTCGCCCCACGCGTCAGGGTGCCCGGCGGCGTCCTCGAGGGCCTGGGTCGCGAGGCGGCGTACGTCGATGCCGTACGGCGTCCGCGCGTTGACGAGCGGCTCGAGGGCCCACCCGACGGTGGCCTGCAGCAGCAGGTACGGCGCGAACAGCGGCCCGTAGGTGGAGGAGTCGCGCAGCGCCGCGAGGGCCGGCTCGGCGCACAGCCTTGTGGTGAGCGCATTCCGCCAGGCCGCGAACGCCGCGGCGCCGCGGGACCCGGCCGCCATCACGCCGTTCCACTCCAGGATCGCCTCGCGGACCGGCTCCCCCGCCGGCCCGGGAACCAGCTCCCGGACCATCGCGCAGAGCGGGAGCGCGGAGATCGCGAACGAGTCGCCGAGGATGTCCTCGAAGTCGAGCGCCGCAAGGTCGTCGCGACCGCGGAGCAGCGTGTGGATCCGGGACGCGCGGTGCGGCGACGCGAACTCGCTGCCCAGCAGCTCGCTCTCGCTGCCGCGGCGCTCGTTGGCGGTCACCACCTGGCCGTCTGCCGGCACGTCGTGGCGCGGCAGCTCGACCCAGCCCGACCAGGTGTCTCCGCCGCGGCCCGTGACGATGCCGCGCCGGTTGGCGTCGGCGCGCACCGGCACCCGGCCGGCGTTCCGGAACCGGACCGCGCCGCTGCGGTCTGCGATGACCACGTTGTTGACGGGTGCCACCCACGCATCGAGAGCGCGGTCGACGTCGTCGACGGTCCGAGCGCGCAGCAGTGGCAGCAGCGCGTCGAAGCCGAGGTCGCCGAGGACCGTGGGCGCGTCGCGCACGGCGAGCCCGCGGCCTCGATCACGGTCGACCTGGAAGAGCAGCCCCCGCTCGGTGGCCAGCACCTCGACGGTGACCGGGTCCGCGCCGCGCACCGCGATGGTCTCCTCGCGACCGTCGACCACGTCGTCGAGGGACTCCTCGTAGATGTCCTGGTAGTCCCCCACGGCGTTGGTGATGGCCCAGGCCACCTCGCCGGCGTGCGCGAAGTGCTGCACCCCCGGGACGCCCGGGAAGGTGAAGCCGAACACGTCCAGGTCGTCCGTCGCGAGCCGCACCTGCGCGTAAACGCCGGGCGACTCGAAGGTCCGGTGCGGGTCACCGCCGATCAGCGGCATGCCGGACGCGGTGCGCGCGCCACCGACGGCCCACGCGTTGCTGCCGGAGCTGTACGCCGGGTCGCGGGACAGCAGCGCCTCGTCGGCGCCGAGCGCGGCCCGCGCGCTGTGGTGCCAGAGCTTGGCCGGCACGCTCGCGAAGAGGAGGTGCTGGGCCTGGAAGACGGCCAACGGCGTCCACGGCTCCCAGGGCGCGGGCTCGATGGCGAGCCGGGTCAGCTCCGGGGCGTCCGCGTGCAGCCCGGCGTTCACGCCTTCGACGTACGCCGTGACAAAGGCGCGGGTCTCCTCCCCCAGCCCGTCGAACGCCCGTCGGGCGGTGTCGACGATCCGGGTCTGTCGCGCCCAGGTGTCCCACGCCAGCTGGGGTGCGCCGAGCACCTCGGCGGCGGTGCCGGTCGCGCGGCGGCGCTGGTACTCCAGCTGCCAGGAACGGTCGCGCGCCATGGCAAAGCCCTGCCCGTGGGCGAGGTCGAGCACGTCGGTGGCCCGGATGTGCGGGACGCCGTACGCGTCGCGGTAGATCCGGGCCACCCGGCGACCCTAGACGGGTCGAGGGTGCATCAGTCAGGCGGGGATGTGCCCGAAGTGGCCGCGCTGGAAGTCCTCGTAGGCCTTGAGGATCTCGTCCTTGGTGTTCATCACGAACGGACCGGCCCAGGCGAGCGGCTCGCGGATCGGCTGGCCGCCGACCACGATCACGTCGAGCTTGGGTGAGCGGCTCTCCTGGCTGCGGTCGGCGGTGATCGTGAGGTAGTCACCCGCTCCGAGGACGGCGGACTGTCCCGTGTGGATCGGTCGGCCGTCGGTGCCGACAGTGCCGCTGCCGTTGAGGACATAGACCAGCGCGTTGAAGTCGACGTTCCAGGGCAGGTCGAGACGGGCGCCGGGCTCGACAGTGGCGTGCACCAGCGACATCGGCGTGAAGGTGGTGCCAGGCCCGTTGTGGCCGTCCACCGATCCCGCGATGACTCTGACCAGCGAACCCGCGTCGGCCGAGGTGAGGAGCTGGACCTCTCCGGAACGGATGTCCTGGTACTTCGGGTTGTTCATCTTGGCGTCGCGCGGGAGGTTCACCCACAGCTGGATGCCGTGGAACAGGCCGCCCTGCTCCACCAGCCACTCCGGCGGCGCCTCGATGTGCAGGAGCCCCGAGCCGGCGGTCATCCACTGGGTGTCGCCGTTGGTGATGGAGCCGCCGCCGCCGTGGCTGTCCTGGTGGTCGAAGACGCCGTCGATGATGTAGGTGACGGTCTCGAAGCCGCGGTGCGGGTGCCACGGGGTGCCCTTGGCCTCGCCCGGGGCGTACTCCACCTCACCCATCTGGTCCATCATGATGAACGGGTCGAGGTGTTGGAGGTCGATGCCCGCGAACGCGCGGCGCACCGGGAACCCCTCGCCCTCGAAACCGGACGGGGCGGTCGAAACCTGCCACACCGGGCGGGGCTGGTCGCCGAGTCCCGGCTCGCGCAGGCGCGGAAGGACGGTGAGGTCATCGACAGTGATCGCGGGCATTGGTACCCATCTCCTTGGGCTGGTCGGTACCGGCTTCAACGATAGTTGAACGTTGCATATTCCGGGCGCCACAGGCGGCACCACAGCGCCATCACGCCGCCATCACGGCGGCATCACGGGGCTGACCGCGACTAGGTTGGAGTCGTGACGACCCATCACACCGCCTTCGGGCGGTACGACGTCGCGATCGTGGGAGCCGGGCACAACGGCCTGGTGGCGGCGGCGTACATCGCTCGGGCGGGACTCTCCGTGCTGGTCCTGGAGCGGCTGACGCGGGTCGGTGGCGCCACGGTCACGGGACAGCCGTTCGCGGGCCGGCCCACGCAGGTCTCGCGGTACGCGGAGCTGGTCTCCCTGATGCCGACCCGGCTGATGACCGAGCTCGAGCTCGACGTGGCGCTCACGTCGAGGCCGGTCACGTCGTACACACCCTGCCTGCGCGACGGCCGGCACCGCGGGCTGCTGGTCGAGAACCCGGAGGGCAAGCGCACCCGCACGTCGTTCCTCGAGCTGACCGACAGCAGCCGCGAGTACGACGCGTGGTGCAGCTTCTACTCCGAGGTGGCGGAGATGGCGCGGGCGGTCGAGCCGACCCTCATGCAGCCGCTGCCCTGGGAGAAGGACCTGGCCGCGCACGTGGACGACGCGACCTGGCGCGACTTCGTCACCACGCCCCTGGGCGAGGTGATCGAGAAGCGGTTCGCCGACGACACCGTCCGCGGCATCGTGGCGACCGACGCGCTGGTGGGGATGTTCGGCACGCTGCGCGACCCGTCCCTGGAGCAGAACCGCTGCTTCCTCTACCGAATGATCGGCCACGGCACCGGCGAGCAGCTGATGCCCCTCGGCGGGATGGGCGCGCTCAGCGACGCGCTCGCCCGGGCGGCCGCGTCGGCAGGGGCCGACATCCGCGTCGGCGCCGGCGTCTCGGCGATCCGGGCCGGTGACGAGCTCAACGAGATCGACTTCGACACCGCGGGCGGCGCGGCCACCGTCGAGGCGTCGTTCGTGCTCTCGAACGTGGCGCCCTGGGTGCTGCACATCCTGCTGGGCGAGCCCGACGACCCGGAGACGAAGCCCGAGGGCGCCCAGCTCAAGATCAACCTGCTGCTCGACCGGCTGCCGCGACTCAAGTCCGGCATCGACCCGGCGGTGGCGTTCGCGGGCACGCTGCACGTCGGCTCGGCGTACTCCCAGCTCCAGACGGCGTACGACGAGGCCCGTCAGGGCCGACTGCCGGAGACGATCCCGTCCCAGGTGTGCTGCCCCTCGCTGTCCGACCCGTCACTGCTCGGCGACGCCCCGCCGGGCTCGCAGACCCTCTCCATCCTCACGCTGCACACGCCGGGGTCGGTGTTCGCGTCCGACCCGGACGGCGATCGGGACGAAGCCGTGCGCCGGGCGATCGCGGCCCTCGACGAGCACCTGGTCGACCCGATCGAGTCGGTGCTGGCGCGCGATGCGCAGGGCAACCCCTGCCTGGAGGCGAAGAGCCCGCGGGACATCGAGGCCGAGCTCGCGATGCCGGGCGGGCACGGCCACCACGGCCACCTGGACTGGCCGTGGGCCAACAACCGGAGCCGCCTGGAGACCCCGGACCAGCAGTGGGGCGTCCCGACGGGGCTGCCGCGGGTCTTCCTGGCCGGAGCGGGCGCGCGCCGCGGCGGCGTGGTGTCCGGCGTGGCCGGCCACAACGCCGCGCAGGCCGTGCTGGCCAGCCGTTAGTGGTGACCGTGGTGGTGCTTGCGCTTCTTGATCTTCAACGGCGCCAGTGAGTTGCCGATCGGGATCTCGGCGCAGTTGCCGGCGAACGGCGTCCCGGCGAACCGCTCCGCGAGGAAGGCCATCGCCTCGGGGAAGAACTGCAGCCCGGCCTGGGTGTGCTCGGCGCCGTCGTACACCTTGAGCTGGACGGGGACGCCCTCGCCGCAGTACTGGTGCGCCAGCCCCTGCACGTCCTTGACGATCATCACGTTGTCGCCGGTGCCGTCGGCGTTGCCGACGGCCATGAACATCGGCATCAGCGGATGGCCCGGCGTGCTCCCCATGATCAGCCGGTTGATGGTCCGGGCGAACGGGCGGACCTTGAGGAAGGCGTGGTACTTCTTCTTGAGCAGCTGCTGGACCCGCAGCCCCGGGTAGTTGCCGTTGAAGGACCCGATGCACTCGTCCTGCACCTCGGCCATCACCTGCTTGCCGTACTTCGAGGCGAACTTGTCGACGTTGATGCCGAACGCGCGGCCCAGCGACACCAGCACCGCCGGCATCACGCCGGACCAGGTGTCGCTGCCGTTGACGTAGCGCGTGTTGTGCGCGAGGTGGACCGGGATGCCGCCGATCGCGGTGCCGACGATGTTGAGCTCCGGGGCGTACGACGGCGCGAGCTCGCTCGCCCACTCGCCGCCGATCGAGCCGCCCGAGTAGCCGAACAGGCCAACCTTCTGGCTGCTGGGCATGCCGAGGTAGCTCTCGGTGGCGCGGATGCCGTCGAGGGTGTTCCAGCCGGACTCGTGCCCGGCCACCCAGTGCAGGTCCGGACCCTCGAAGTCCGGCACGGTCACGGCGTACCCCTGCGCCGCCAGAGAGAGGACCAGCGCGGTCTCGGAGTGGGCCAGCTCGGAGTTGGCCGCGCCCGGGTCGCCGCCGCGCAGCGTGTAGCTCGGCGAGCACTTGTCGCCGAGGGCGTCGTAGAAGCTGAGGTAGGCGACCAGTCCGAGGTTGAGCGGGCCGGTCGGGTTGACCACGGTCGTCACTGTCGCGGTCGGCCGACCGAGCTCGTCCTGGGTCCGGTAGAGCAGCTGGGTCGCCGGCAGCGCGCCCGAGCCGGTGCCGGGCACGCCCACGGTGACGCTGCGGCTCTTGAGCACGGTGCCCCGCGGCACCGCCTTGAGCGGCGTCGCCCCGGAGTAGGTGTAGAAAGGATCGTCGTGCGGCAGGGGGATCGCCGCCTGGCTGGGGGCGGCGGTCGGCAGCGTCAGGGCGAGCGCCATGCCCATGGCAACTATCGAGCGGCGAACGACGGGGTTCATGGGTTCCTCACTGCAGGGGCCGAGACGCTTGTTGTGGTCAACGTCCGAGCGGCCTCCGAGTGACGGTCACCGATTTCGACGCGGCTGCCTCCGTTGGTAACGTTGGGGTCGCGGAAGCGCGGGCGCCATTAGCTCAATTGGTAGAGCAGCTGACTCTTAATCAGCGGGTTGGGGGTTCAAGTCCCTCATGGCGTACCACCACCAAAATTCGGCGTTCACGGTGCCGATGAGGCCAGGCCGGCCAGGTCGGCATGAGGGCGGCGCATCCGGGTTACCCCTTGGTATGGAGCCGATTCCAGAGACCTTCGAGGCTCTGGAGGAGTTCGGGGCGTACTTGTACGACGGCGACCTCCTGAGCGATCTCGGGCGAATGGCTGCCCGGGTTCGAGGGATCGTGCCGGAGTGTGTCGGCCTCAGCCTCGCCTATCGCGAGCACGACGTGACCTTCACGCTGGTCGCCACGGACCAGATCACGGCCGCGCTCGACGGGCTGCAGTACCTCGACGACGGTCCGTGCCTCGCAGCGGTGGAGGAGGCGCGACCTGTCACGTTCAGCGAGGACGACGTTCTCGACGAAGGTCTCTGGCACTTGTTTGCCCGTGGCACCGCCGCGGCCGCTGTCTCGAGCACGCTCACCCTCCCGATCGTCATCGACGAGGCTGTGATCGGATCGGTCAACCTCTACGCGAGCTCACCGGACGCGTTCGACGGCAGGCACGATGAGGTCGCACGAGTGCTCGGCGCGTGGGCCGAGGGAGCCATCGTCAATGCCGATCTCGGTTTCGCGAGTCGGCGGGCCGCCGAAGACGCACCCCGGCAGCTCTTCGAGGCGACCCGGATCCAGATCGCCGCGGGCATCCTCGCGTCGTTGCAAGACGTCTCGCCGCCGGTCGCCCGGGAGCGGCTCAAGGAAGCGGCCCGACGAGCTGGTGTGAGCGAGGCCGCGGTCGCACGACTCGTCATCGAGCAGGCCACGGGGTCGCCCCGCACCAGCAACGATGCCGACCAGGATGCGGGGCGCGACGACCAGGCGTGACCATCCCGTCAGCTTGTTCGGGCTCGGTAGCTGAGGATCACGATGCCGTTGTCGAGGGTCGTCGAGTCGGCCAGTTCGAAGGTGCCCGACGAGCCCGGCCGGTGGAGCTGGTCCTTGGCCGTGCCGACGAAGAACGGGTGCACCCACAGACGCAGCTCGTCGAGCAGACCGACGGCCATGAGGTCGTGCGAGAGGCGCCCGAAGCCGTACTGGACGATGTCCGCCCCCGGCTGCGCCTTCAGCTCGCGGATGGTGTCGATCGGGTCGTGGTCGATGACCACTGCGGGAGACCACGACGGGTCGCTCAGCGAGGAGGCGACGACGTACTTCGGCAGCGCGTTCATGCGGTCACTGAGGGGGTCGCCGGACATGGCCGACCACACGGGAGCGAACGACTCGTAGGTGAGCCGGCCGAGCAGCACGGCGTCGCAGCTCTCGAGCAGCTCGGTCTGCACCCGGCCTCCGTCGCTGCTGAAGCCGCCCGTGGACGGCCAGTCCTGAGGGTCCTGGATGACACCGTCGAGCGTGACATAGGTCGAGTTGATGATTTTGCGCATCGGACGAAACTGCTACGGACCCGAACTAGATGTCAATCCCATTGTTGTGGGGCAGGCGCCGCCTCGCCACTTGGATGGCGCCGTCGATCCTTGCGATCAGGGCTCGGGCGGCGCGGACGTCGTCGGCGGAACCGAGCTCGGCGTTCAGCGCCTTGATGGCGCGCTGCATCAACGGACGGCACTCCACAACCTTGGCCCGGCCCGCCTCCGTCAGGGCGAGCACCGACGAACGGCCGTCGCGCTCGTTCCTGGACCTGGACACGTGCCCCCAGGCCGCCATGGTGGCGAGGTAGCCCGAGAGGGTCGTCGGGCGAACGCCGAGCGTCGCACTGAGCTGTCCCGGGGTGCGCGGGCCCTGCGCGAGCTGGGTGTAGACGGCGTAGAGGCTGCCGGTGAGTCCCGCCTCCGCGAGGGTCGCGTCGACGAGCGAGCCGAGGTGCTGGTCGACGACGAACAAGTCCAGCGCGACGTTCCCACCGCGCTGGTCGACGACGAACCGCAGGGTGGTCTCCGGCTCGTTGACCTTCACCTGGTCTGGCACGTCGATCAGCCTAGGTGTCGGACCCGGCCCTAGGCGCCCGGCAGCCTCGGCACGTCGAGCTCGCTCTTGCGCAGCCGGTAGACCTGCAGCCGCAGGTCGTAGTACTTCTCCGTCTCCCCGACCCACTCCATGCCGATGGAGGTCGCGGTGCGGACGCCGCGCTGGTTGCGAGGGCGTACGACGGCGAACAGCTCCTGGACGCCCGCCTCGAAGGCGTGGTGTGCCACCGCGTGGCCGGCCTCGGCGGCGTAGCCCTGTCCCCAGGCTGCCGGGTCGAGCTGCCAGCCGATCTCGAGGTCTGTCCGCTCTGGCGGCAGCGGGAGCACGGCGACACCGCCGAGCAGCCGGCCGTCGGACGCCGCCGTGACCGCCCACCGGCCGGCGGGCGCCGCTGGCGGCGACTCGAGCCACGACGAGATGACCGCGGACATCTCGTCCACGGACGGGACGCGGGCCATGGCCGGGCTAAGCCAACGGGTCACGGCCTCGTCACCGAAGACGGCCAGCGCTGCGGGGGCGTCGGCGGTCTTCCAGGGACGTAGTGCCAGCCGGGGCGTCGTGATGGACGCTCCGTCGATGCTCACGCGGTGGGGTGTCGCCATGGTGAATCACTTCAACGGACGCCCGGACGATGTCATTCCCGGGAACCCCTCTGCGTGCCTAGACCGACTCGCGGAGCGCTGCGCGCGCGGCTAGCCTTCAATGGCTTGGGGGGTAGGGCGCCGCCCCCGGGCGCACGCCCGTGGGGCGGCGCACCACCTTCCAAGTTTGTCAGGTCGTGGCGAGCCTGCGCTGAGGCGCGGTGAGCACCCGGCCCTCCGGAGGCGGCTCGAGCGGCGCGCCGACCGGCAACGTGACGAGGAACGCCGGTTGGGTCAGGTCGTAGCGGATGGTGCCCCCGTGTGCCTGCACGAGGTCGTGTACGACGGAGAGCCCGATCCCCGCGCCGATGGCGGTCCGCGCGCCCTGCGAGTAGCGCTCGAACAGCCGCGGGATGAAGAACTCCGGCACGCCCTCGCCGGCATCGCAGACCCTGATGGTCACGGTCTGTGCGTTCGATGAGACGTCGACTGTGACCGGCTCGGCGCCATGGACCTGGGCGTTGCGCACCAGGTTGCTCAGGATCTGCTGGAGCCGCAGCGGGTCGGCGTGCACATGGACGCCGAGCGGGCACTCGATCCGCAGATCCATGTCGGGGAAGCAGCTCGCGCACTCGGCCAGCTGCTGCGACAGGTCGAGATCGGCGGGGGTGATGACCAGGTCGCTGTGCTCGGTCGTGGTGGCGGCGAGCAGGTCCTCGCACATCAGGGTCAGCCGCCGGGCCAGCATCAGCGAGCGGCCGTGCATCCGCTTCACCAGATCGGGGTCCAGCGCCTCGTCGTCGACCAGCAGCTCGAGGTACCCGAGCAGCCCGGCCAGCGGTGCGCGCATGTCGTGGCTCACCACGGCCGAGACGTGGTCGCGGATCCCTTGCGCCTCCAGCAGCTGGTCCACCTGGGCCTCGAGGTTCGCGGTGCGGCGCTGGTGCACGAGCATCTGCCGCCCGCGGCCCTTCCTGAGCTCCACGAATCCGAGTGTCGCGTCGCGACGGCGGCTGCGCTGGCGTGTGGGCAGGTTGTGTGGACTTGTTACAAAGTCTTGGATTTCCCACGCAGGGGAACGTCGAGCCGCTCGGCCAGCTCGTCGTACGACGTCCCGTACGTCTCGCGGACCAGCACCCCGTCTGGAGTGATGTCGAAGACGGCCAGGTCGGTGTAGACCCGGTCCACGCAGCCGACCCCGGTCAGCGGGTAGCTGCACGACGGGACGAGCTTCGCGGTGCCGTCCTTGGCGAACAGGGTCATCATCACGAACACCCTCTTCGCCCCGATCGCGAGGTCCATCGCGCCGCCCACGGCCGGGATGGCGTCCGCGGCGCCGGTGCTCCAGTTGGCCAGGTCACCACCTGCGGAGACCTGGAACGCCCCGAGCACGCACACGTCGAGGTGACCGCCGCGCATCATCGCGAACGAGTCGGCGTGGTGGAAGTACGCCGCCCCGGGCAGCTCGGTGACCGGCTCCTTCCCCGCGTTGGTGAGGTCGGGGTCCTCCTCCCCCGGCTGCGCCGCCGGGCCCATGTTGAGCATGCCGTTCTCGGTGTGCAGCACCACCCCGGAACCCGGCTCCAGATGGTCGGCGACCATCGTCGGCTGGCCGATGCCGAGGTTCACGTAGGACCCGGCCGGGATGTCGCGGGCGACCAGCCGGGCCATGTCTTCCTTGCTCAGTGGCTGGCTCGGTGGCTGGCTCGGTGGCTGGCTCAGTGGCTTGCTCAGTGGCTGGGCGGGCGTCACACGGTCACCCCCACCTCGACGACACGGTCGACGTAGATCGACGGCGTCACGACCATCTCGGGGTCGAGCTGACCGACGTCCACGACCTCATGCACCTGGGCGACCACCGTGGTCGCGGCGGTCGCCATCACCGGCCCGAAGTTGCGGGCGGTCTTGCGGTAGACGAGGTTGCCCATCCGGTCGGCGCGATGGGCGCAGACCAGGGCGACGTCGCCGTGGATCGGATACTCGAGCACGAAGGTGCGCCCGTCTATCTCGCGGCTCTCCTTGCCCTCCGCGAGCGGCGTGCCGACGCTGGTCGGGCAGAAGAACGCCCCGATCCCCGCCCCGGCCGCGCGCATCCGCTCGGCGAGGTTGCCCTGCGGCACCAGCTCCAGCTCGATCCTGCCCTCGCGGTAGAGCCCGTCGAAGACCCACGAGTCCTTCTGCCGCGGGAACGAGCAGATCACCTTGCGGACCCGCCCCTTGGCCAGGAGCGCCGCCAGTCCCATGTCGCCGTTCCCGGCGTTGTTGTTGACGACGGTGAGATCGGAGGCCCCCTGGCGGATCAGTGCGTCGATCAGCTCGACCGGCATCCCGGCCGGCCCGAACCCGCCAATGAGCACCGTCGCGCCGTCCGGGACGTCGGCGACGGCGCCGTCGGCGGCGTCGTAGAACGCCGTCCGGGTCACGACACGGGCCCCGTCACAGGGTCGGCCACGTTGTCGAGGACGACGGCAAGGGCCTGGCCCACGCCGATGCAGATCGCGGCGACGCCCCAACGGTCGCCGGACTCGCGGAGCCGGTGCGCGAGGGTGCCCAGGATCCGGCCTCCGGAGGCACCGAGGGGGTGACCCATCGCGATCGCCCCGCCCTTGGCGTTGACGATCTCGGGGTCCACCTTCCACGCGTCCACGCAGGCCAGCGACTGTACGGCGAACGCCTCGTTCAGCTCCACCGCCGCCACGTCGGCCCAGGAGATCCCGGCGCGGTCCAGTGCCTTCTCGGCCGCCTCGACCGGCGCGTACCCGAAGTCCTGCGGCGCGAGCGCGTGGGTGCCCCGGCCGGCGATCCGGGCCAGTGGTGCCAGGCCTCCGAAGTGGGCGGTGCCGGCGCTCTCCGAACCCAGGAGCAAGGCCGAGGCACCGTCATTGAGGGGCGAGGCATTGCCGGGGGTGATCGTGCCCTCGGGCCGGAACGACGGCTTGAGCCCCGCGAGCTTCTCGGCACTGGATCCGGGCCGGACGCTCTCGTCCCGCGCCAGATCGGCACCAGGCACGGGCACCACGAGGTCGTCGTAGAACCCCGCCTTCCACGCCGCCTCGGCGAGGTTGTGGGAGCGGGCGGCGAACTCGTCCTGGCGTTCCCGCGAGATCGAGAACCTGTCGACGAGCAGCTCGTTGGCCTCGCCCAGCGAGACCGTCCACTCCGCCGGCATCCGGTCGTTGACCAGCCGCCAGCCCAGCGTCGTCGAGACCGCGGTGACGTTGCCGGCCGGGAACGCACGCGACGGCTTCGGCAGCACCCACGGTGCCCGCGTCATCGACTCCACCCCGCCGGCCAGCACAACCTCCGCGTCGCCGGTCTCGATCGCCCGCGAGGCCTGCATCGCCGCGTCCAGCGACGAGCCGCACAGCCGGTTCACCGTCACCGCCGGGACCGAGATCGGCAGGCCCGCCAGCAGCACCGCCATCCGGCCCACGTTGCGGTTGTCCTCGCCGGCCTGGTTGGCGCAGCCCCAGACCACGTCCCCGATCACGGCCGGGTCCAACGACGGTGCCTTGTCCAGCACCCCCGTGATCGCCGTGGCGGCCAGGTCGTCGGGCCGCACCTCGGCCAGCGCACCACCGAACCGTCCGAACGGCGTCCGCGCCGCGGCGTAGAGGAACGCGTCACTCACCGGACGCCTCCTCCAGCACGCCCTGGGCGATGCGGAACGCGGTGTTGGCAGCGGGCACGCCGCAGTAGATCGCGGTCTGCAAGAGGGTCTCCTTGATCTCGTCGGCGGTCAGGCCGTTGGTGAGGGCCGCGCGCACGTGCAGTGCGAGCTCCTCGTCGTGCCCGCCGGCGACCAGCGCGGTCAGCGTGATCAGCGAGCGGCTGCGCCGGTCGAGTCCGGGTCGGGTCCAGATGGTGCCCCACGCATACTCGGTGATCAGCTGCTGGAAGTCGCGGGTGAACTCGGTCGTGCTCTCGGTCGCGCGGTCGACGTGCTCGGCGCCGAGCACCTCGCTGCGCACCTCCATGCCGTCGTCGTACCTGGTCACGGGACCTCCCTCGCGAGCTCACGGATGATCATCGCGACCTCCTCGGGCGCCTCCGCAGGCGCCTGGTGTCCGACCTCGTCCAGGACGACGAGCCGGCCGTGCTGGACGCCCTCCGCGATCTCGCGGAGCATGTCGGGCGAGCAGACCTGGTCGGCGCCGCCTGCCACCGCGACCACGGGCGTAGCGATCTCGCCGAGCCGGTCGCGGGCGTCGTAGGCCGCGAGCGCACCGCAGACCGCGACGTACCCCTCGTCGGAGGCGTCGCGCAGCGCGTGCATCAGCGCCGACACCCGGTCCGGCTCGCGTTCGACGAAGCCCGGCGCGAACCACCGCTGCGGCGATGCGCTCACGAGCGAGGCGGTGCCGGAGGCGGCGACCTGGGCGATGCGCTCGCGCCACCCGGCGTCGTCGCCGAGCTTCGCCCCGGTGCAGCAGAGCACCGCGCCGGTCACGCGGTCGGGGGCTTCGAGCAGCAGCTGCAGTCCGACCTGGGCCCCGACCGAGTCACCGGCGTAGAGGAACGGGCCGTCGACCTGTGCCAGCACGCGTGCGGCGAGGTCCTCGATGGTGAGGCCGTCGGGCACCGGGCCGCGGTCGGTCCCGTGGCCGGGCAGCTCCCAGGCGACGACCTCGAACTCGTCGCGCAGCAGCGTTGCGGCAGCGCCCCAGCAGGCGTCGGCCGAGGTGCCGATCGAGGGGCCGAGGACCAGGGTCGTCATGAGTACCGCGCCACGTTCTCGACCATCCGGTCGGGGTGCACCTGCAGCCCGGCGAGCAGGTCGGCGGTCTGGCTCGCCGCGACGGCAGTACGCCGCGCGAGCAGGCGCAGCGTGTCCCACTCCGCGTGCCAGGCACCGTCGGCGCGCTCATCGACCTGGTCGGCGGCGGCCAGGTGCAGCGTGGCCGCGAGCTGTGGGGTGGTGATGGCAGCGCGCCGGATGAGCACGGAGAGGACCGGGTTCTGCTTGTGGGGCATCGACGACGAGCCGCCCGGTTTCGCCTCGCTGAGCTCGCCCAGCTCTGGCCGGCTCAGCACCAGCACGTCGCGGGCGATCCGGCCGCAGGCGTCCGTGGTGGCGACCAGCGCGTCGCCGGCCCGGGTGATCGAGCGGCGCTGGGTGTGCCACGAGGGCGCGTCGGCCAACCCGAGGCGGCCGGCCAGGTCCGCGGCGCCCTCGCGCGTCGTGCCGACCGGGCCGCCGACCTGCACCGGGAAGGCCAGCGCCTCGAGGTCTGCGGTGGCCTCGGCCAGCCCGGCCCGCCAGACGCCCAGCTTGTCGCCGAACGTGATCGGCAGCGCCGGCTGGGTCAGCGTGCGACCGGTCATCGCCGTGTCGCCGTGCTCCGAGGACAGCCGGGCCAAGGCCTCGATGGCCCGGCCGAGGTCTTCGGCGACGGCTCCGACCGCGTCCTTGAGCAGCAGCATCAGCGCGGAGTCCAGTACGTCCTGGCTGGTCAGCCCCTCGTGCAGCGCGACCTCCGGGTGCGCCTTCCGGAGTGCGTCCAGCAGCGGGATCACCGGATTGCCGCCGGCCTCCGTGTCCAGCTCGACGTCGGGGACCGTGAGCTCGACGTCCACCCAAGCGGCCTCAACGGCGACCATCGCCTCGAGGAACGCGCGCTCGGTGAACAGCCCGCTGGCCCGCTGGTCGCCCGGCCAGAACAAGCTGCTCACGCGTGGTGGCGCGGGTAGGTCAGGAACACCGTCTCCCGGTCGCCCTGCAGGTGCACGTCGAACACGTACCCAGTCTCGTCCTCGGTGGCTTGCAGCGTCGAGCGCCGGTCCGCGGCCAGCCCGTCGAGGAAGCCATCCGTCGCGTCCGGCAGGTAGATGCGCGTGAACAGCCGGTTGGTCAGGCCGCGAGCCAGCACCGTCAGCGCGAGGAAGGCTCCGCCGGGCTCCGGGAGGGTGAAGGCATAGCGGCCGTCGCTGTCGGTCGGCGCCCGACCCCAGAGGTGGGCGCCCGAGGCGTCCGCAGCCGAGAGCTCGAGCAGCGCGTCAGGGACTGGTTCGCCGTGCCCGTCCAGGACCCGGCCGCTCAGCGAACGGGCACCGGGAGCGTCCGGCGCGACGAGGTCCGGCGCGCCGTCGTACGGCAGCGCGAAGCCGAAGAACGGGCCGATGGTCTGCCCCGCGGTCGGGGCCGGCTCGCTCACTCCGCCGCCTCCATCAGCGTCCGGTGCGGGCCGGTGAGCACGATGTCCCACCGGTAGCCGGTGCACCACTCCGGCTGGGTCAGGTCGTGGTCGTAGGTCGCGACCAGCCGCTCCCGGGCCCGCGGGTCGACCACCGACTGGTAGATCGGGTCGAGCGGGAACAGCGGGTCGCCCGGGAAGTACATCTGGGTGACCATCCGCTGCGTGAACTCGGTGCCGAACAGCGAGAAATGGATGTGCGCGGGCCGCCAGGCGTTGCCGTGGTTGCGCCACGGGTAGGGGCCGGGCTTGATCGTGGTGAACCGGTAGACGCCGTCGTCGTCGGTGAGGCAGCGACCCATGCCGGTGAAGTGCGGGTCGAGCGGCGCCGGGTGCTGGTCGCGCTGGTGGATGTAGCGGCCGGCCGCATTGGCCTGCCAGACCTCGACCAGCTGGTGGCGCACCGGCCGGCCGTCGCCGTCGAGCACCCGCCCGCTCACGACCATCCGCTCGCCCTGCGGCTGGCCGTCGTGCTGGGCGGTCAGGTCGGCCTCGGCGGCGTCGACATCGAGCTCGCCGAAGACCGGTGCCCAGAGCTCGACCCCCTCGGGGTCGGCCTGCTGCGGCGCCTTCGTCGGGTGGCGGAGCAGGCTCGAGCGGTACGGCGGGTAGTCCAGCCGCGGCTGGGTCTCCCCGCCGGCGTACGCCGCGGCGATCGCCTCGACCTCCGCGGTCACGTCGGACTGGCTGCTGGCGGCGGAGTCGGAGGAGGCGACGGCGGTCACGCACTCGACGCTAGGCCCGGCGCCCCAGCCAGGACGGGACTCACTTCCGGTCAGTGGAAGATAAGCCCTCGAGGATCCGGGCGACGCCGTCGAGGACCAGGTTGAGCCCGAACTCGAACTCGTCGCCGAAGTCGTAGCCCGGGAGCATGGCGTGCTGCACGGCGAACTCCACCATGTGGGGGTATTCGCCGGCCTCCATCAGCTCCATGATCGGGCCGGCCACCTCCGCCGCGCCATCGGGTCCGTCGAAGGGGAGCGAGGCCTCCTGGACCGCGAACCCGTAGACAAAGGCGTCCAGCACCGCGTAGGCGTGCCCGGTCTCTGCGACCGAGAACCCACCCGCACGCAGCGCCCCGAGGTTCGCGTCGTGGTGACGAAGCGTGGCCGGACCCGGGGTCGTCCGCGACTCGAGCAGCGCGATCGACCAGGGATGCTTCTTGAGAACCTGCCGGGCCGACCGGCACCGCCTGGCCATCTCCGCGCGCCAGTCTCCCGTCGGCTCGGGAAGCTCGATCTGTGCGAAGACCAGGTCCACCAGGCCGTCGAGGATCTCGTCCTTGTTGGCGACGTAGTGGTAGAGCGACATCGGCTTGGTTTCGAGCCGCTGGGCGAGTGACCGGATGGTCAGTCCGTGCAGCCCGCCGTCGTCGGCGACGGCCAGGGCTGCGTGCAGGACACGGTCACGGCTGAGTGGCTCTCTGGACATGTCGTACATAGTACGATACTGTTCCCGTACTTAGTACGAACCAAGGAGACCCCGAGATGATCAGCACAGAAACCAGCACCACGACCAGCACCACCGCCCGGCCAACGACCACCATGCGAGCGATCGTGCAGGAGGCCTACGGCGACGCCGACGTCCTCCAGCCCGCGGAGCGTCCGCTTCCCCGCGCGCTCCGCGACGACGAGGTGCTGGTCCGGGTGCACGCGGCCGGCCTCGACCGCGGCACCTGGCACCTGATGACCGGGACGCCGTACGCCGTGCGGCTGGTCATGGGGCTGCGCCGCCCCAAGCAGCGCATCCCCGGCCTCGACCTGGCCGGCACCGTCGCCGCGGTCGGCACAGCGGTGACCAGGTTCGCCCCGGGCGACGAGGTCTACGGGATCGGCACCGGGACCTTCGCCGAGTACGCCGTCGCCAAGGAGGGCAAGCTGGCCGCCAAGCCCGCGAGGCTCACCCACGAGCAGGCGGCCACGGTGCCGGTCTCCGCCATCACCGCCCTCCAGGCGGTCACCGACCTCGCCGAGGTGCAGGCCGGCCAGCGAGTCCTCGTCACCGGCGCCTCGGGCGGCGTCGGCAGCTACGCGGTGCAGATCGCGGTGTCCGCAGGCGCCGAGGTCGCCGGCGTGGCCAGCGCGGCGAAGGCCGACCTGGTCCGCTCGCTGGGCGCCACGCACGTGCTCGACTACGCCCACGACGACTTCGCCGCGGTCCCGGACCGCTACGACGTGATCATCGACATCGCCGGCAACGCCTCACTGTCCAGGCTGCGCCGGGCGCTGACGCCGACCGGCACCGCGGTGCTCGTCGGTGGCGAGGACGCCGGCCGCATCACGGGCATGAGCCGCCAGCTACGCGCGCTCGTCGTCTCCGTGTTCGTGCGCCAGCGCCTGACGATGCGGGTCCCGAAGGAGAGCGCGAGCGACCTCGAGCGGCTCTCCGCGCTGATCGAGACCGGTCAGGTCACGCCGAGCGTGGGTGCGACGTACGCGCTCGGCGACGCCGCCGACGCGATGCGGGACCTCGTGGCCGGACGAGTCAGCGGCAAGGCCGCGATCGTCGTTCGCTAGAACTCGCTAGAACTCGTCCCTCTTGCGTAGCGGCTTGGGCCGACCGTCCGGGTCGAGCAGGAACAGGTACGGCGCCAGCGCGATTGCCCTGGTCAGACGTCCGAGCTCGGGCGGATCCAGGCGACGCAGCCGGCCCGGCGGGCGTGGACCATGTTGCCCTCCGGCGTACCAGTCGTCCAGGCCGGCGGCGCACTCGGCGTAGGCAGCGAACATCCCGGCCGGCTCCACGCAGTCCGCCATGTCGTCCTCGGAGTCATCGCGGTCGAGGTGCTCGGCGGCCAGAGTGAGCCTCAGCCTCCGGGCGTAGTCGCCGGCGGTGTCGACCACGACCGCCGAGAGCTCGGAGTCGTGGGTCCACGAGCGGCGGTTGAAGTTGTCGGAGCCGATGGTCGCCCAGGTGTCGTCGATGATGCAGGTCTTGGCGTGCACGTAGACCGGCGTGCCCGCGTGGTTCTCGATGCCGTAGAGCGCGACCCGGTCGGGCGCGACCCGCGCCATGTCGAGCATCGCGCGACCCCGGCCCAGGAGCTGGGTGGTCCGGCCGAACCCGGCGACGTCCGGGTGAGTCGGCACCACCGCGATCACGTGCAGGTCGGGGTGTGCGCGCAGGGCCTCGGTGAAGACGCTGCCCACGTGGTCGCCCCACAGGTACTGGTCCTCGACGTAGAGCAGGTGCCGGGCGCGCTTGACGGCCTTGGTGTAGCCACGAGCGACGCTGCGCTCGCCACCGCGTGCGAAGTCGTAGTCGCGCCCATGGCGCAGGTTGGGATAGGTGCGCAGCAGCTGGACGACGTGGGTGCCGCCGTCGACGGGAGGGGGTGGGGGCGCCTGCTCGGGCAGCGGGTCGGGTGTGGTGTCGAGGCCGCGGAGCCGGTCCCGCAGCAGGATGATCGGGCTGCGGCTCAGTGTCGTGGGGTCCTCCCACCGCTCCCGGAACACGGTCTCGACGTCGTGGACGGCCGGGCCGCTGATGGCGGCCTGGATGTCGTGCCAAGGCGGGGTGTCGCCGTACTCCTCCGCCATGTTGTCGAGGGCCTGCGGGTCGCCGCCGTGCGCGGCGTCGTCGCGACGCGAGTGACACAGGTCGATGCCGCCGACGTAGGCGATGTCGCGGGTCGGGTCGTCCTGGTGGCGGATGACGAGCAGCTTCTGGTGGTGGCAGCCGCCGGTGCGGACCCGCATGTCGAGGATCGCCTCGGCGCCGCGCTTCTGCAGGGTGCGCCCCAGGCGCAGGTTCTCGTCGGACGTGAATCCGATCGCGCTGGAGTGCGACCGCCAGACCAGGCCGCGGACGTCGACGCCGCGCTCATCGGCACGACAGAGCACCTCGGACACCTCGCTGCCGGGCTCTCCGGTGAGCCGCTCGTCCGCGTCGCCCTGCCAGTCGGTGAAGAAGACCAGATCTCCGGCCCGGGTGGCCTCGATGCGTTTGTAGAGCTCGGCGAAGTACGTCGCGCCGTGGATCAGCGGACGGACCAGGTTGCCCTCCGACCAGGCCTGCTCCCCGGGGTGCCGGTCGTCGAGCCGGGTGGCGGGGTTGCCGCGTTCGGTCTGGGTCAGCAACCAGTCGGTCGGATCGGGCACCCCTGCACGGTGCCCAGATGTCCGTGGGTCAGGCACCAACCGGGACCGGCGTTGCGCCGACGCCGATCAGTCCCTCCTTGCGGCCCACCAGCACCGCGGCGGACACGGTGAGGAAGACGGCAAACAGGTTCGCGGCGGGCATCGAGATGCTCTTGACCAGCACGAAGGTGTCGAGCGAGAGCGAGTTCAGCGCCCAGAACATCGCGACGGCCTTCGCCAGGCAGACGAAAGCCCACATCGCGGTGAGGCGCCAGAACAACTTGCGCAGCCGTGGGCGCATCGACAGCTCGGCATCCATGGGGTAGAAGTCGCCGGCGAGCCGGGCGACCACCGGCCGGGCGGAGGCGAGCGACAGGAGGAAGGTCGCGGCGACGACGCCGTCGGTGATTATCGGCTGGAGGAAGTAGAAGAACGTGCTCTGGGCGACGAACGCGACCACGGTCTTCCCGGTGAGGACGATCGCGGTCATCACCAGCAGGCCCGACGTACGCCGTCCGGTCACGGCGCGCCACGTGATCGCGCCGTACGACCAGCACAGCGCCACGACGATCGCCGTCCACACTCCGAACAGCTGGTAGCTGGTGAAGAACAGGGCCGCCGGGATCGCGCAGGCGACCGTTAGGCTCAGGCCGACCCGGCGGAGGACGGTGCGCAGCCGCGGGCGCGTCGCGACAGGAGTCGTCGCCGCAGGTGTCGTCGGGACAGGCATGGACAGTTGCGCGAGAGACATGTGACCCGATCCGACCGGCTGCAGCGGTCCTGGAGGCAATGGTGCCGACTGCTGGACGAGTGACATGAGAACCGATCTGAGCGGTCCCGGGGTCCAGGGGCAGGGTGCGCCGCATCTGACAACGCTCGGCGTGTGTCTTGGACAGTACGCGACAAGGGCCTCAGGACGAACTCGTCGCCCCGGCTTCCACTCACCGAAAGGGTTCGCGTTGCACCTGCCGCGAGAACGGCGACCGTGAGGGATGCAGCCCCTCGGGGGCGTCTCGGGCAAGGAGCAGTGCAGCATGACCGCGACCACCAGTTCGCGAACCGTCTCGACCAATTCGCACGACAAGGCCCGGCTCTGGGCGGTGGCGCTCTGCTGGGTGGCCGTCGCCCTCGACGGGTTCGACCTCGTCGTGATCGGCGCGGTGATCCCAACCCTTTCCAAGAGCGGCGACCTCGGCTTCACCGACGCCTCGCTCACCACGGCGTCGACGGTCGGCTTGGTGGGCGTCGGCATCGGCGCCGTGCTGATCGGGCCGCTCACCGACCGGTTCGGGCGGCGGCGCAGCGTCATCGCCTGCGTCACGTGGTTCTCGTTGCTCACGCTGGCGGTCGCGTTTGCGGACAGTGTGGCGGTCTTCACGACGCTGCGCTTCCTCGCGGGGCTCGGCCTCGGGGCGGTGCTGCCGACCGCGCTGGCGTATATGAGCGAGAACGCCAGGCCCGGCCGGCACGGCACCGCCGTGACGCGGGTGATGACCGGCTACCACGTCGGTGCGGTGCTCACCGCGCTGCTGGCGCTGTGGCTGATCGACGCCGTGAGCTGGCGCGCGATGTTCGTGGTCGGCGGTGTGGCCGGGCTGCTCGTCGTACCTGTCATGTGGGCGCGGCTCCCCGAGTCGGAGGCCTACCTGCGCAGCGTCGAGGGCCGCGACCAGAGCGCGGGTGAGGCGGCCACGCGGACCAGCGAGGTGCTGCGCGGCCGCTACCTGCCCATCTCGGTGGCGATCTGCGTGGCGTCGTTCATGGGGCTGCTGCTGGTCTACGGACTCAACACCTGGCTGCCGAAGATCATGGGCGAGGCCGGCTACTCCATCAAGGCCGGCACCGGCCTGCTGCTCGTGCTCAACGTCGGTGCGGTGATCGGGCTGCTGATCGCCGGACTGCTCTCCGACGCGCGCGGCAACAAGCCAACCGTGCTGCTGTGGTTCGGGCTGGCCGCGGTCTTCCTGGCCCTGCTCTCGATCAAGCTGCAGAGCACCACGCTGGTGTACGCCGCGGTCCTGCTCACGGGCGTCTTCGTGTTCAGCTCGCAGGTGCTCGTCTACGCGTTCGTCGGCCATCTCTACCCACCCGAGGTGCGCGGGACCGCGCTCGGGATGTCGGCCGGGGTCGGCCGGGTCGGCGCGATCGTGGGTCCGTCGCTCGGTGGCGCATTGGTGACCGCAGGGATCGCCTATCCGTGGGGCTTCTACGCGTTCGCGGTGGCGGCGGTGCTGGCGGTGCTCGCGCTGGCAACGGTGCCAGCGCACGTGGAGGAGCGGGTGCCCGTCTGACCCACGTTCCGGTCAGTGGAAGACTGGTGCCGTGGCCGGGAATGTGTCCTCCCCCGGCGCCACGGTCACCAGCCGGGCGCTGGCACTGGTCGGGGCCTTCGACGAGGAGCACCGCCGGCTCACCCTCACCGAGCTCGCGCACCGAGCGGGACTGCCGGTCCCGACCGCGCACCGGCTGGTGGGTGAGCTGGTCGACTGGGGCGCGCTGGCGCGCACCTCGTCCGGTGGCTACGTGATCGGTCGGCGGCTCTGGGACCTCGGCCTGCTCGCACCACACCAGGCGGGGCTCGTGGAGCTCGCGTCGCCGTACCTCCACGACCTCTACGGCGCCACCCTCGCGACCGTGCACCTCGCGGTGCGCGAGGGCACCGAGGTGCTGTACGTCGACCGGCTGCGCGGCAGCACGTCGGTGCCGATCGTGAGCACCGTCGGCAGCCGGTTGCCGATGCACGCCACCGGGGTCGGCAAGGTGCTGCTGGCCTTCGCGCCCGCCGAGGTCCAGCGCGCCGTCCTCGCCGACCTGCCCCGCGTGACGGCGTACACGATCACTCAGCCGGGCACCCTCCAGCGCCAGCTCGCGGCGGTGCTCCGCGACGACTACGCGACCACGGTCGAGGAGATGAGCCTCGGCGCGTGCTCCGTGGGTGTGCCGGTGCGCCGCGCCCACCCGGATGGGCAGAGCACCGTGGTCGCCGCGCTCGGGATCGTCGTCCCCAGCCTCAAGCGCGACAAGACGCGGCTGGTCTCGGCGCTCCACGTCGCCGCCCGCGGCATCGGACGGGCGATCGCCTGATGCGTGCCGTGCTGGTGCGAGCGTTCGGCACGCCGCCGGAGCTCACTCAGGTTCCGGATCCCGCGTGCCCGCCGGACGGGGTGATCGTCGCCGTCGAGGCGACCGGGCTGTGCCGCAGCGACTGGCACGGCTGGGTGGGCCACGACGACGACATCGAGCTGCCGCACGTGCCCGGCCACGAGCTGGCCGGCATCGTCGTCGAGACCGGGGTCTCGGTGACCCGGTGGCAGGTCGGCGACCGGGTCACGACGCCGTTCGTCCTCGCGTGCGGACGGTGCCGGGCGTGTGCACGGGGCGACGGTCAGGTCTGCGAGGACCAGCTCCAGCCGGGGTTCACTCACTGGGGCTCGTTCGCCGACCTCGTCGCGCTCCCCCGGGCCGACGTCAACCTGGTCCGGGTCCCCGACGAGGTGCCCGCCGACGTCGCCGCCATCCTCGGCTGCCGCTTCGCGACCGCCTACCGGGCCGTCGCCCACGTCGCGCGAGTGCAGGCCGGGGAGACCGTCGTGGTCCACGGGTGCGGTGGCGTGGGCCTGTCGGCGGTGGTGGTCGCCGCGGCCCTCGGCGCCCAGGTGCTGGCCGTCGACCCCGACCCGGCCTCCCTGGCACTCGCGCAGCAGCTCGGAGCCGCTCCGGCACCGGCCGACCTCGCCGACGGCGCCGACGTCACCATCGACGCGTACGGCAGCCCCGCCAACCTCGCCGCCGGCGTCGCTGCCCTGCGACCGCGCGGCCGCCATGTCCAGGTCGGCCTGCTCGGCGGCGCCGACGCCTCGCCTCCGGTCGACATGGGCCGGGTGCTCGGGCAGGAGCTGCAGCTGCTCGGCAGCCACGGCATGCCGGCGTCGGACTACCCCGAGCTGCTCGCCCGGGTCGCGGACGGCACCCTCGACCCGGCTCGACTCCTGCGTGACCGGATCGGGCTCGCCGAGGCCGGCCCGCGACTCGCCGCGCTCGGGCGGCCCGGCGCGGGAGCGGGCGGGATCACCGTCATCCGGCCCGATCTCGGCTGAGGCGGCTGAGCCATGACAGGTGGAGAGACCGAGGGCCGCGAGGTGGTGCTCGAGACGGATCGCCTGCTACTCAGACCTTGGCGGGTGTCCGAGGCCGCCATCCAGCGTGAGCTGTGGACTGAACGTGATCCACGAGTGCCGGCTCACCGCCGGATCGACACGGAGGGTCGCCCAACGGTCGCGGACATCGAGGACTGGATCCGGGCCGCCAAGCCGTCGTCGACCGGACTGCTGGCGGTCGAGCGGAAGGCCGTGGGCGACGTCATCGGCTACTGCGGGTTGATCGAGAGTGGGCCAGGATCGGACGAGGAGCCCGAGCTGGCCTACGAGCTGCTCCGTCGGGTCTGGGGCCAGGGATTTGCGACCGAGGCCTCATGGGCGGTCTTGAACTGGGCGAGATCATCCGGTTTCGAACGGTTGTCTGCCACGGTCTGGGAGTGGAACACCGCTTCTCGCCGGGTGCTGGCGAAGCTCGGGTTCACCGAGGCGGACCGCACGGTGGACGAGATCCACGGGACCAACCTGTTCACGACGAGAAGGCTCTGACCCGCGGCCCTCAGCCCAGCCGCTTCAGCGCGCTGACGTGCCCGGGCTCGAGCTCGTCGAGGGAGCGGACGCCGAGCAGGCGCATGGTGCGCTCGATCTGGCCCTGGAGGATCTCGATGGCGCGGTCGACGCCGGGGCGGCCGCCGGCCATCAGGCCGTAGAGGTAGGCGCGACCCACCAGGGTGAACCGGGCGCCGTGCGCGATCGCGGCCACGATGTCCTGGCCGGACATGATCCCGGTGTCCAGGTGCACCTCGAGGTCCGAGCCGCGGTCCTTCAGCGACTGCACGACGTCGGGGAGCAGGTGGAACGGCACCGGCGCCCGGTCGAGCTGCCGGCCGCCGTGGTTGGACAGGATGATCGCGTCCACCCCGGCGTCGGCGAGCTTGACCGCGTCAGCGACGGTCTGCACGCCCTTGACCGAGACCTTGCCCGGCCACTGCTCGCGGATCCAGGCCAGGTCCTCGTAGGTCACCGTCGGGTCGAACATCGTGTCCAGCAGCTCGGCCACCGTCCCCGACCACGCGTCCAGGGACGCGAAGGCCAGCGGCTCGGTGGTCAGGAAGTTGAACCACCACGCCGGCCGCGGGATCGCGTTCAGCACCGTGCGCGGGGTCAGGGTGGGCGGGATCGTCATCCCGTTGCGGACATCGCGCAGCCGCGCCCCGGCCACAGGGACGTCGACGGTGACCAGCAGGGTGTCGAACCCGGCCTTCGCGGCACGCTCGACCAGAGCCATCGACCGGTCCCGGTCGTTCCACATGTACAGCTGGAACCACTTCCGGGCACCCGGTGCCGCGGCGGCGACATCCTCGATCGACGTGGTGCCCATCGTGGAGAGGCTGTAGGGGATGCCGGCCGCCTCGGCTGCGGTCACCCCGGCGATCTCGCCCTCGGTCTGCATCATCCGGGTGAACCCGGTCGGCGCGATCCCGAACGGCAACGCCACCCGCTTGCCCAGCACCTCGCGGCTCGTGTCGACCTTGGAGACGTCGCGCAGGATCGCCGGGTGGAACTCCACGTCCGCGAACGCCTGCCGGGCCCGCGCCAGGGACACCTCGCGGTCGGCGGCTCCGTCGGTGTAGTCGAAGGCGGGCTTGGGCGTACGCCGCTTCGCGATCCGCCGCAGGTCCTCGATGGTCAGCGCCTTCTCGAGCCGGCGAGTGCGTGGGGACAGCTCGGGCTTCTTGAACTTGAGCAGCGGTCGCAGGTCGCGGGCCTTCGGCATCTGACGCTTCATCGAGCAGCTCCGGTGGGCTCGTGGACGACGATGGACTGGGTGCGGGCGACCAGCGCCCGCAGGTCTTCGAGACTGCCTGACAGGGCCCCGTTCGCGCGACCCTGCACCAGCACGTTGCCGAGTGCGGTCGCCTCAACGGGACCGGCCAGCACCGGCAGACCGAGACGGTCCGCGAGCAGCCGGCACAGGAGCGTGTTCTGGGCGCCTCCGCCGACGACGTGCACGCGGCGTACCTCGCGGCCGGACAGCGTGGCGGCTCGCGCTACCGCCGTGGCAAACCCCTCGGCCAGGCTGGCGACGATGCTGCGCACCAGCGCGACCCGGCCGTCCGGCACGGCTACGTCGTGCTCACGGCACCAGTCAGTGATCCGGGCGGGCATGTCCCCCGGAGGGAGGAACCGCGGGTCCTGCACGTCGAACACCACCTCACTCTGCCCACCATGGGCGTCGTACGCCGCCGCCTGCTCGAGCAGCGTCGACAGGCTCGGTTGCTCAGGTTGGGCGGTACCCCAGACGCGCAGGGACTCCGACAGCAGCCAGGTGCCCATCACGTTGGTGAGGAACCGGATCCGCCCGTCGACGCCGCCCTCGTTGGTGAAGTTGGCGGCGCGCGCCTCCTCAGTGACCACCGGCCGGTCGAGCTCCACGCCGACCAGCCCCCAGGTGCCGCAGGAGATGTACGCCGCATCGGGGTCGGTCATCGGGACGCCGACCACCGCGGAGGCGGTGTCGTGCGAGCCGACCGTGACCACCGGCGTGCCTTCGTGCTCACCAACCACGGCGCCGGGGTCGACCAGCTCCGGCAGCTGCGCCGGGTCGAGACCCACCAGCTCCAGCAGCTCGCGGTCCCAGTCGCCCGTGCTCACGTCGAGCAGGCCGGTCGTGGACGCGTTGGTCCGCTCGCAGGCCGCCCGCCCGGTCAGCCAGTACGTCACGAGGTCCGGGACGAGCACAAGCTGCTCAGCCTCGGCCAGCCGATGCTCGACCGCGAGCTGATAGACCGTGTTGAAGGGCAGGAACTGCAGCCCGGTACGACGGTAGAGCTCTTCCGGAGCGATGCGAGCGTGCACCGCCTCGACACCCGCCGCCGTACGACCGTCGCGGTAGCACCACGGGAGGTCGAGCAGCTCGCCCCCGCGGAGCAGGCCGTAGTCGACGGCCCAGGCGTCCACGCCGATGCTCGCCACGGGCCCCGCTGCCCGCAGGCCGGCGAGGCTGTGTTCGAGCAGCGCCGGCAGGTCCCAGTGCAGCCCGTCGGGCCGCTCGACGGGTCCGTTCGGGAACCGCGCGACCGTCTCGATCGAGAGCTCGTCCGGCCCGACCCTGCCCAGCACCACTCGCCCGCTGGACGCGCCGAGGTCGACCGCTGCCACCTCAACGACGGTCACGAGTCACGGCCCCGGGTCACCTGGTTTCGAGACGGTCGCAGAGCGACCTCCTCAACCACCGGTGGTTGAGGAAGGCGCGCTAGCGCCTGTCTCGAGACCTCCGCAGCGGAGGCACCCGCTTGACCATGTCCCACCACGACTACCTGAGGAACGCGGCCGCTACACCGGCGTCGACCGGCACGTGCAGCCCGGTGGTGTGGGTCAGGTGCGGGCCGCAGAGCACGAAGACGGCGTTGGCGATGTGTTGCGGCAGCACCTCTCGCTTGAGGATCGTGCGCTGCGCGTAGAACGCGCCGAGGTCCTTCTCCTCCACGCCGTAGACCGCCGCCCGCTGCGCGCCCCACCCACCGGCGAAGATGCCGGAGCCCTGGACGACGCCGTCGGGGTTGACGCCGTTCACCTTCACACCGTGCTCCCCCAGCTCGGCGGCGAGCAGCCGCACCTGGTGGGCTTGGTCGGCCTTCGCGGCGCCGTACGCCAGGTTGTTGGGACCGGCGAACACCGAGTTCTTCGAGGAGATGTAGACGACGTCACCGCCCATGCCCTGCTCGATCAGCACCTTCGCCGCAGCCCGGGCGACCAGGAACGACCCCTTGGCCATCACGTCGTGCTGGAGGTCCCAGTCCTGCTCGGTGGTCTCGAGCAGGGACTTGGACAGCGACAGCCCGGCGTTGTTGACCACGAGGTCGAGACCGCCAAAGGCGAGGACCGCGGCGTCCACAGCGGCCTGCACGGCGTCGGCGTCCGAGACGTCGACCTGGACGCCGACCGCAACGTCGCTCTGCCCAATGCTGGCGCCGATGCCGGCTGCTGCTTCCTGCGCCTTCTCGAGGTTCAGGTCGGCGATCACCACGCAGGCTCCCTCAGCCGCGAGCTTCTCCGCGGTCGCCTTGCCGATGCCGGAGGCGGCGCCCGTGACCAGCGCGATGCGGGTGGCGAGCGGCTTGGGCTTCGGCATCCGCTGCAGCTTGGCCTCCTCCAGCGCCCAGTACTCGATGCGGAACTTCTCTGCCTCGTCGATCGGGGCGTACGTCGAGAGGCCCTCGGCACCGCGCATCACATTGATGGCGTTGACGTAGAACTCCCCCGCCACCCGTGCGGTCTGCTTGTCCTTGCCGTAGCTGAACATGCCGACGCCGGGCACCAGCACGATGAGCGGGTCCGCGCCGCGGATCACGGGGCTGTCCGCCGTCGCGTTGCGGTCGTAGTAGCCCTGGTAGTCCTCGCGGTAGGCGACCGCAAGCTCCTGCAGTCGCGCGATCGACTCCTCCACTGTCGCGGTCGCCGGCAGGTCGAGGACCAGCGGCTTCACCTTGGTGCGCAGGAAGTGGTCGGGACACGACGTACCGAGCGCGGCCAGCCGCGGGTGCTCGGCGGCGGCCAGGAAGTCGAGCACCACGGACGAGTCGGTGAAGTGGCCGACCATCGGCCGGTCCTGGCTGGCGATGCCGCGGATGGTCGGCGCGAGGGCGACGGCCCTGGCGCGACGCTCGGCGTCGGGCAGCGCGGCGTACCCGTCGAGGGCCGGGCCGAACGGCTCCGCCTTGCTGTGCTCGGCGATGTAGGCCGCCGCGGTGTCGATGATCGAGATCGAGTTCCGCTCCGACTCCTCGCTGGTGTCGCCCCAGGCGGTGATGCCGTGGCCGCCGAGGATGCAGCCGACGGCCTGCGGGTTCTGCTGCTTGATCTCGGCGATGTCGAGGCCGAGCTGGAAGCCGGGCCGGCGCCAGGGCACCCACACCACGAGCTCGCCGAAGATCTCCTTGGTCAGCGCCTCGCCGTCCGCGGCGGTCGCGATGGCGATGCCGGAGTCGGGGTGCAGGTGGTCGACGTGCGCGGCGTCCACGAGACCGTGCATCGCGGTGTCGATCGACGGCGCGGCGCCGCCCTTGCCGAACAGGCAGTGGTCGAACGCCTCGACCATCTCGTCCTCGCGGTCCACGCCGGGGTAGACGTCGACGAGCGAGCGCATCCGGTCCAGCCGCAGGACGGCGAGGCCCGGCTCGGTGAGGGTGCCGAGGTCACCGCCGGAGCCCTTGACCCACAGGAGCTCGACCGGCTCGCCGGTGACCGGGTCGGTCTCCGACCCCTTGGCCGAGGTGTTGCCGCCCGCGTAGTTGGTGTTCTTGGGGTCGGCGCCTAGGCGGTTGGAGCGAGCGATCAGCTCAGCTGCCGTCGGGTTGGTCATCTGCTCAGTTCCATCCTGCTTGGGTGCCGCCGATGCGGTCGGCCTCGATCTGCTCCTGGTAGCCGCTGGCGAGGTAGGCCTGCATGGGGTTGCCGGGGAGTCCTCGCCCCTCTCGCCACGCTGCGAGGTCGGGTCGTACATCCTTGTAGAAGGCGTCCATGAAGATCTCGTTCGCGAGCAGTACGTCGCCGGCCTCCTGGGCTGCGGTCAGAGCGTCCCGGTCGACGAGTAGCGCGCGGGCGGTCATCTCCTGCACGTTGAGCACCGAGCGGATCTGCCCGGGAATCTTCTTCTCCACGTTGTGGCACTGGTCGAGCATGTACGCCACGTCGCTGTCCGGGCCGAAGCCGCCGCCCCGGATGCACTCGAAGAGGATGCGGAACAGCTGGAACGGGTCGGCCGCCCCGACGATGAGGTCGTCGTCGGCGTAGAAGCGGCTGTTGAAGTCGAACGAGCCGAGCTTCCCGAGCCGCAGCAGCTGGGCGACGATGAACTCGATGTTGGTCCCGGGCGCGTGGTGGCCGGTGTCGAGGCAGACCACGGCCCGCTCCCCGAGGGCGGCCACCTGCACGTACGACGTGCCCCAGTCGGGCACATCCGTGTGGTAGAACGCCGGCTCGAAGAACTTGTACTCGAGCACCAGCCGCTGGTGCTCACCGAGCCGGTCGTAGATGGTGCGCAGGCTCTCGGCCAGCCGGTCCTGGCGGCCGCGCATGTCGGCCTGGCCCGGGTAGTTGGACCCCTCAGCCAGCCAGATCTTCAGGTCCCGAGACCCGGTCGCGTCCATGACGTCGACGCACTCGAAGTGGTGGTCGATCGCCTTCTGGCGGATCTTCGGGTCGGTGTGGGTCAGGGCGCCGAGCTTGTAGTCGTCGTCCTGGAAGGTGTTGGAGTTGATCGTGCCCAGGCGGATGCCGAGTCCCTCGGCGTACGTGCGCAGTGCGGCGTAGTCGTCGACCAGGTCCCACGGAATGTGCAGCGCCACCGACGGTGCCAGCCCGGTGAACTCGTGCACCTTCGCGGCGTCCGCGATCTTCTCCTCCACGGTCCGTGGAGTGCCAGGGCTGCCGAACACCTTGAACCGGGTGCCGGAGTTGCCGTAGGCCCACGAGGGGACCTCGATCGCCTGGCCCTCCAGGAGGGGAGCGATCTCTGCGAACGTCGTCATCTCACTCAGTCTCTTGTGTTTGTCGGGGTCAGCTGGTCGCTCTGTCGTCTTCACGGGAGGTGGAAGACCTCCTCCAGGACGAGGAACCCCTCGTCCGGTGGCCGGCCGTCGAGCTCCTCGAAGAACTCCGCCATCGCTGCCTGCCAACGTGCGTTGACCTCGGTGGACGCCATGCCGGCGAGTGCCTCTTCGAGCGAGGGGGTCTCGAAGTAGCCGATCAGCAGTCCGTCATCCCGGAGGAACAGGGAGTAGTTGTGCCAGCCGGTCTCGGCCAACGCGGCCAGCATGTCTGGCCAGACGTGCGCGTGGCGTTCCTTGTACTCCGCCATCCGGTCCGGCTTGACCTGGAGCTGGAAGCACACGCGCACGTCTGGTCCTCGTTCAGTTCTCGATCAGGCGAGGATCAGAAGTCGAAGTCGCCGATGTTGTCCGCGTTGAAGACGTACGGGTCGCCCAGCAGCACGACGTTGTCCGCGCCGACCGTGTACTCGCCGAGGTCGCCGGCCGTGAAGGTGTCGCCTTCCTCACCGGTGATGTCTCCGTCGACCATCGCCTTGGCGGCCCATGCGGCCAGGTAGCCGAGGTCGCCCGGGTTCCACAGCGCGAACGCAGTGACGGTGCCGTCCTCGACGAACTCGCGCATCTGGTTGGGCGTGCCCAGCCCGGTCAGCATGACCTTGCCCTTGGCGTCGGAGGTGGAGAGATACCGCGCCGCAGCCGAGATGCCGACCGTGGTGGGCGAGATGATGCCCTTGAGGTTCGGGTGCGACTGGAGCAGGGCGGCGGTCTTGTCGAACGACGTCTGGTCGTCGTCGTCGCCGTAGACGGTGTCGACCAGCGTGATGTCCGGGTGGTTGGCTGCGAGCTCCTCCTCCATGAGGCCGATCCACTCGTTCTGGTTGGTCGCGTTGGCGGCCGCCGAGAGAATGGCTACCTCGCCGGCGTCACCGATCTGCTCGGCGATCAGGTCGACCTGGGCCTTGGCGATACCGGCCGCGTCAGCCGCCTGCACGTAGAGGTCGCGGCACTCCTTGTCCGTGTCGGAGTCGAAGGTGATGATCTTGACCCCGGCGTCGCTGGCCTCGTTGAGGGCGTCGCAGATGGCGGTCGGGTCGTTCGCCGAGACGATCAGCGCCGAGACGCCCTGCTGGGCGGCGGTGTTGATGAACGGCACCTGCGCGTCGGGGCTGCCGGCGTCCGGGCCGACCTCCTCGTACGCGCCGCCGAACTCCTTGATGGCCTTCTCGCCACCGGCGTTGCTGGTGTCGAAGTAGGGGTTGCCGAGGTTCTTGGGCAGGAAGGTGAAGGTCCCGGCGTCGCCGCCACCGCCACCGCCGTCGCTGCCGCCGTCGCCGCTGTCGTCGTCGCTGCCGCAGGCGGTCAGGCCCAGGCCAGCCATCAGGGCGACCGCGGCGAACGCGGCTACCCGTCGATTGTTGAACTTCATCGTTCGTGCCTTTCGTTGGTGCGAGATGGTGCGGCGACCGCTGGCCGGCGCCTGAGGAGGCCGGTGCCTCCGCCTCTCCTGCTGGTGAGGCCCGAAAGCCAGGAGAGGAAGCTGGTGGAGATCACCGACAGCACGAGGAGCACCCCGGTGACGATGTTGATCTCGTTGACCGTGTAGTTCTCGAGCCGCATCGCGCTCCCGAGCACGCCGATCAGCAGGACGCCGGCCACCACGCCGTGCAGCGCGCCGCGACCGCCGAAGATCGACACCCCGCCGAGCAGGACGGCCGCGATCACCTGGAGCTCGAGCCCGGTCGCGTTGTCACCGCGGGCGCTGCCGTAGCGGAGCGTGTAGTAGATGCCGGCCAAAGCCGAGACCGCGCCGGCCAGGACGAACAGCCAGAACTTGGTCAGCTCGACGTTCACACCGGTGAAGCGCGCCGCCTCGTCGTTGAGCCCGATCTCGAAGACCCCGCGGCCGAACGAGGAGAAGTGCAGGAGCAGGGCGAACGCGACCAGCAGGACCAGGAACGGGATCAGGATCATCGGGTAGCTCGACCCCTCGCTGATCCGCTCCTTGGCCAGGTCGGTCCACTTCTGTGGGAAGTCGGTGACGGCCTTGGTGCCGAGCAGGCCCACCGCGAGGCCGCGGTAGAGCGCGAGGGTGCCGATGGTGACGGCCAGCGAGGGCAGGCCGATGTAGGCCACGAGGAAGCCGTTGAAGGCGCCGCACACCGCCCCGACCAGGATCGCGATGACCCCGGCGGCCGGGATCGAGAGCCCGGCGTCCTGGTGCAGGATCCCGACCAGGACGCTGCTCAAGCCAACAACGCTGGCCACCGAGAGGTCGATCTCCCCCGTGATCACGATCATCGTCATCGGCAGGGAGATGAGCAGGATGGGCGCGGTGTCGAGGAACAGGTAGTAGAGCGTCAGCGGCCCGTCGAAGTTCGCCACGTTGCCGGTCGAGTACAGGAAGACGACGAGGAGCAGCGTGATCACCGCGAACTCGCGGGTCAGCAGGGCCCGCCGCCACAGCGGGTGGGCGTGCGCGGCGTACGTGCGGGGCGGGGTGGACTCGGGTCGGGTCAGGGTGGGCGCGGTCATGATGCGTCCCTCGCTTCCACGAGCTTGCGTTCTTGTCGGGCACTCAGCACCCGGTCGACGACGATCGCGGTGAGGATCAGGCCACCGACCACGGCGCGCTGCCAGAAGTCCGGGATGCCCATGACGGGCAGGGCCCGGTTGATCGTGATGAGGAGGAAGGCGCCGATCGCCGCACCCCACACCGTGCCGCTGCCGCCGAAGATCGCGACGCCGCCGATGACGCAGGCAGCCACGGCCTGGAGCTCCAGGTTGGTGCCCGCCCCGGAGCTGACGGTGCCGTAGCGGGCGGCGTAGACGACGCCGGCCAGGCCGGCCAGGGCCCCGGACAGGACGAACGCGGAGGCGACCCGGCGCCGGATGGCGAGGCCGTAGAGGTGTGCGGCGTCGGGGTCCGAACCGATGGCGTAGAGCTCGCGGCCACCGCGGGCCGTGTGCAGGTAGTAGCCGACCAGGCCGAGCACGACGAGGGCGACGATCGTGAGCACCGGGATGCTCAGCACCTGCTTGGTCCCGAGCTCGAGGAACGACTTCGGCATGTCGGAGGCGTTGATCCGGTCGCTGCCGGCCCACGTCAGGAAGATGCCGCGGTAGATGTAGAGCGTCCCGAGCGTGATGACCAGCGCCGGCACCTTGCCCCACGCGACCAGCACGCCGTTGACCAGGCCGAGCAGCGCGCCCATCGCCATACCTGCGATGACCACCACGAGGATGGGGAGGCCGGGGTGGTCCACGAACAGGCGGCCGGTGAGGTACGCAGTCAGGCCCAAGGTCGAGCCGACCGAGAGGTCGACGCTCCGGGTGATGATCACGACGGTCTGCCCGACCGCGAGCAGGATCAGGATCGACGGGGTCAGCAGCAGGTCGCGGAAGCCGTTGCTGCTGAACAGGAACGCGTGGCTCTTGAAGGTCGTCACCACGATGAGGGCGACGAGCACGGCCAGTACGGCGAACTCGCGCGAGCGGAGCAGCCCGCCGACGATGCGCTGGGCCGGGGATGCCTGGCTCGGCTCGACCAGCAGGGTCTCGGCGGTCATGCGGTCACCTGGTCGTGGTCCTGGTCCTGGCCCTCGACGGCGGTGAGGTCGACGTGCGCCGCGCCGGTCGCGGCACGCATGACGCTCTCGGGGTTGGCCTCGCTGCGGTCGAGGTCGGCGGTGATCTCGCCCTCGCGGACGACGAGCACCCGGTCGGCCATCCCGAGCACCTCGGGCAGCTCGGAGGAGATCATCAGGATCGCGAGCCCCTGGCCTGCCAGGTCGGACAGCAGGCGGTGCACCTCGGCCTTGGTGCCGATGTCGATACCGCGCGTTGGCTCGTCGATGATCAGCAGCTTGGGCTCGGTCGCCAGCCACTTGGCCAGGACCACCTTCTGCTGGTTGCCGCCGCTCATCGTCGCGGCTTCCGCATCGAGGGCGCTGGTCTTGACCTCGAGCCGGGCGGCCCAGGGACTGGCGGCGCGGCTCTCGGCCCCTGACGTGAGCAGGCCCGCGGTGGTCAGGCCGCGCCGGATCACGCCGGCGACGTTCCGTGCGACCGAGGCGTCAGTGACCAGCCCCTGCTTGCGGCGGTCCTCGGGGACGAACGCGATGCCGGCTCGGATCGCCGCGCGCGGGTTGTGCGCCGCGACGTTCTTGCCGAGCATGCGCACCGAGCCGGCGTCGTACCTGTCGACGCCGAAGACGGCCCGGGCGATCTCGCTGCGACCGGCGCCGACCAGGCCGGCCAGGCCCACGATCTCGCCGGAGCGGACCGTGAAGCTCACGTCGTGGAAGGTGCCGACCGACGAGAGTCCGCTGACCTCCAGAACGACGTCGCCGATGGTGGCGGCGGTCTTGGGGAACAGCTCGGTGACCTCGCGGCCGACCATCAGGGAGACCAGGTCGTCGGAGGTGGTGTCCGCGATCTTCTGCGTGGAGACGTAGTCGCCGTCGCGCATCACCGTGACGGAGTCACAGAGGGCGAAGACCTCGTCGAAGCGGTGCGAGATGAAGACCAGCGCCCGCCCTTCGTCGCGGAGGCTGCGGGCGACGGCGAAGAGCCGCTCGACCTCGACCCCGCTCAGCGCGGCGGTCGGCTCGTCCATGATCAGGAGGCTGGCGTCGAGCGAGATCGCCTTGGCGATCTCGATGATCTGCTGGTCGGCGATCGAGAGACCGCGGGCGAGCCGGCGCGGGTCGAGGTCGACACCGAGCCGCTCGAAGAGCGTCTTCGCCTCGGCGTACATCGCGCCGCGGTCGATCCGGCGCCCACTGCGCAGCGGCTGGCGCCCCATGAAGATGTTCTCGGTGACCGAGAGGTCGGGGAAGAGCGTCGGCTCCTGGTAGATCACGGCGATGCCGGCCGCCTTGGACTCCGCGGTGGAGTGGAAGTCCACGTCCTCGCCCTGGAAGTGGAACGTGCCGTCGTCGCGCCGGTGGACGCCGGCCACGATCTTGACCAGCGTGGACTTGCCGGCGCCGTTCTCCCCCACGAGTGCGTGGATCGAGCCGGCATCGGCCCGCAGCGAGCCCGATCGCAGCGCCCGGACCGCGCCGAAGGACTTCTGCACGCCCTCGAGCTCGAGCACCGATGTGCTCGCGTCGGATTGATACGTTTCATTCATTGGCCCGGACCCTAGGTGACGACCGTCACGAAATGCAAGGGTTGGCGCGAAGAAAGTGCGTAGAGTGTCGCCCGACAACGTTTCAAAGCAGCATGACGTCGAGAGAGTGGTGACGGTGGCCAGGAGCGCATCGGTCAAGGACGTCGCCGCCCGGGCCGGAGTCTCGCTCGGCACCGTCTCCAACGTCCTGAACCGGCCCGAGCGGGTCAGCGGCGCCACCCGGGCCAAGGTGGAGGAGGCGATGGCCGAGCTCGGCTTCGTGCGCAACGAGTCGGCCCGCCAGCTCCGCGCCGGGACCAGCCGCACCCTCGCCTACGTGATGCTCGACGCCGGCAACCCGTTCTTCACCGACGTGGCCCAGGGCATCGAGAACGCGGCCGAGGCGGCCGGCCTGTCCCTGTTGCTCTGCAACAGCGGTCAGCGCCAGGAGCGTGAGGAGCAGCACCTCCAGCTGCTGCAGCAGCAGCGCGTGCAGGGACTCCTTGTCACCCCGGTCGACCCGGAGTCACGGCTCCTCGACGAGATCCGGCGGCGCGGTACCCCCGTGGTGATCGTGGACCGTGCCCGCAACGACTCGACGTTCTGCTCGGTCGCGGTGGACGACCTCCTCGGCGGCCGGCTCGCCGTCGAGCACCTGGTCGACCGCGGTCACGAGCGCGTTGCGTTCGTTGGCGGGCCCATGTCGCTCGGCCAGGTCCGTGACCGCCTCGACGGTGCCCGTGCGGCCTGGGCTGCTGCGGGCCGGCCTCCCGACGACCTCACCGTCATCACCACGGCCTCGCTCGACGTGGCCAGCGGCCGTGAGGCCGGCGCTCGGCTGGCTGGGCTGCCGTCCGGGCGGCGTCCGACGGCGGCGTTCTGCGCCAACGACCTCACCGCCTTGGGCCTGCTCCAGCACACCATCGGCAACGGCACGAGGGTGCCCGAGGACCTCGCGATCGTCGGCTACGACGACATCGAGTTCGCGGCCGCGGCCGCCGTCCCGCTCTCGTCGGTCCGGCAGCCTCGCCACGAGCTGGGCCGGGCGGCGGCCGAGCTGGCCCTGGACGAGGCGCAAAACCCGGCGCATCACCACCGGCAGATCCTGTTCACACCCGAGCTGGTGGCGCGCGAGTCGACGCGCTGAGGGTGCGAGCCTGACCTCAGCCAGCGCTCCCGCCGACCGACTCCAGCACGAGCTTGCGTACGTCGTCCGCATCCGCGAGCGCAAGTGCCTGGCTGGCCAGGTTTCGGCAGTGTGCGAGGTCCAGCAGGCGCACCGCCGCCTTGACCCGGGGTACGGCGGCCGGCGAGACGCTGAGCTCGTGAACGCCCAGCCCGGCCAGCACCGGGATGGCCAGCTCGTCCGACGCCGCCTCGCCGCAGACGGCGACATCGATCCGGCCCAGAGCAGCCCGGCAGACGTGGTCGATGAGCCGGAGCACCCCGGGGTCGAGCGGGTCCGACAGCGCCGCGACGGACCCGTTGCCGCGTTCGGCGGCCATCGTGTATTGCGTCAGGTCGTTGGTGCCGATGCTGACGAAGTCCAGGTGGGGAAGGAACGCCTCGATCTTCAGGGCGGCCGCAGGCACCTCGATCATCGTGCCGACGCGGAGGCCGTCCGGGAGCCCGGACGGACCCGCCGCCTCGGTCAGCACCCGCCGTGCGTCGATGAGCTCACCAGGGGTGGTCACCATCGGGAACATGATGTCGATCGGGAACCGTCGCGCGGTCTCGCACATGGCGGCCAGCTGGTCGCGCAGCAGCTCGCGGTGGTCGAGGCTCAGCCTGATGCCGCGCTGTCCGAGGAACGGGTTGGCCTCGACCGGCATGGGCAGGTACGACAGGGGCTTGTCGCCGCCGACGTCCAGACTGCGCAGCGTGACGCGCCGTCCACCCATCGCCTCCGCGATCTCGTCGTAGACCGCCTGCTGCTCCTCCACGGTCGGCGCGTCCGAACGGTCGAGGAAGATGAACTCGGTCCGGACCAGCCCGGCACCGTCGGCACCGGCGACGAGCGCCGCGCGGGCGTCGGCGACCGAGCCCAGGTTGGCGGCCACGGTGAACGCCGTGCCGTCTCGTGAGCTGGCCGGCTGCCCGGCGAGGGCGAGCTGCCGAGCGTTGAGCTCAGCCGCCTCGCTGGCGCGCCGCCGATACTCATCGAGAAGTTCTGCCGACGGCGCGACGTGGAATTCGCCGGTGCTTCCATCGACGACGACGGTGGTGCCCTCGGTCAGCGCCAGCACGTCGGGACCGGCGGACACGATGACCGGGATGCCTCGGCCCCGGGCCAGGATCGCGGCGTGGGAGGTCGGACTCCCGTCCGCCAGGATCACGCCCGCCACCAGGTCCAGGTCCAGCGCCGCGGTCTCCGCAGGGGTCAGGTCCGAGGCGACCAGGACACCGGAGTCGGTCATCCGACGTTCGGTCTGACCGGTCAAGGCGCGGAGGACCTGTACGCCGACCGCACGCACGTCCGCCGCGCGCTGGCGCAGGTAGGGATCGGGGAGCTCAGCCCACTGCGCCTCGACCTCGGCGAGGCAGCCCGTCCAGGCGGCGACCGCTCCGGCACCGTTGGCCAGCCGACTCTTGACCTCCGCGAGCATCTCGGCATCGGAGAGCAGCAAGAGATGCGCATCGAAGATGCCGGCTTGGGAGGCGCCCACCTCGCGTGCGGTCAGGACCCGGGCGTGCTCGATCTCCCGGCGAGCGGTCGCGACGGCCTCGACGACGTGTCGCCATTCCGCAGCGGGCTCTGAAGGGAGCTGATCCAGGCCTTCCTCGCCAGGAACGACGATGAGCCTTCGGACCGGGCCGATGGCGATGCCCGGTGACGCCGGCAGCGGCGCTCCGGCACTCGGCCGCTCGGTCGGAGCCGAGGGCCTGACCTCGACGGCGTCGTCGTCGCTCTCGTCGAACCGACGGGTGGCCAGCGTCAGGAGGTGCTCGACGGCCTCCTGGGCCTGGGGCCCGGACGCTCGCACCTCGACCTCGTGGCCGCGTACGGCGCCCAGGGTGGCGACCCGGCTCAGGCTTGCCGCGGGCACCGGTCCGGCACCCGTCGTGAGGTTGCGGAGCTGCACCGACGCGTCGAGGGTGCGGACCTCGCTGACCAGCCGCGCGGCCGGCCGGGCGTGCAGGCCGTGCGGGTTCTCCACCGTGAAGGTCCCGACCACCTCCTCCAGACGCGGCTGCTCGACGACGTCCGTGGTCGGCACGGCGAGGTGCGCGGCCTTGCCCATCAGGGCGTCCCGGGCCTCGGCCGCCACCTCTGCGCGGCTCGCTCCACCGGCCGCGGCGACAGCGGCCACCACCAACCCCTCGACGATGGGCGCCGGCGAAAGCGTGATCCGGTCGCGTGCCGTCGGGTCGTCGAGCAGGTCCAGCGCCAGCTCGGCGCTGAGCAGGGCACTGCCGAGGTCCATGAGCACGACGACGCCACCCGGACCGTCGGCGCGCTCGATCGCTGCGCTGATGCTCACCGCGTCGGTCCCCAACGTCGTCTCGTCCAGCCCGGCCGCCACCTCGATCCGCAGCGACCGGCCGTGCAGCATCTCCTCCGCCAGCACGACCGCAGCATCGGCAAGCGCCCTGCTGTGGGAGACGACGACGAGACCCACCATCTGGGTGGAGCCGCTGGCCGTCATGGCTGGAATGCGCGGGTGGCGGCTTCGAGCAGCAGGGCCACGGTGGTCGCACCCGGATCCTGGTGACCCACGCTGCGCTCCCCCAGATAGCTGGCCCGACCCTTGCGCGCCAGCATCGGGATGGTCGCGTCGCGACCAGCGGCGGCGGCGTCCCTTGCGGCCTCCAGCGCGGCTGGCAGCGGTACGTCGGCCGCGATCGCCTCGTCCAGCGCGTCGACGGCGGGCGCCAGGGCGTCGTACATGGTCTTGTCGCCGGCACCGGCCTTGCCCCGGTCCACCACTCCCCCGAGACCGGCCCGGAGCGCCGTGGCGAGGTCAGTCGCCGCCACCGTGCCGGTGTCCCCGAGCGAGGTGCCCATCCGGAGGAAGAGGGTCCCGAACAGCGGACCACTCGCTCCGCCCACGGTCGAGACGAGCGTCATCCCGACCTTGGACAACAACGCACCGGCGCTGGCCGGCCGGGTCTCGTCGAGCGCAGCCACGGCGGCCGTCATGCCCCTGTCCATGTTGGAGCCGTGGTCGGCGTCACCGATCGCGGCATCCAGCTCGGTCAGGTGGTCCCGGTTCTCCGCCACGAGCGCGGCGAAGGACCGCACCCACTGGTCGAGGACCGCCGTGGTCACGCTCTCAGTCAAGGTCAGATGCCCCATCTCAACGCCGCCGTGTTGACAGGAGCGTCCCAGAGAGAGAGCAGCTCGTCATCGACCTTGAGCAGTGTCACCGACGCGCCGGCCATGTCGAGCGAGGTGATGTAGGAGCCGACCAGCGACCGCGCGACCGTCACGCCGTGGCCGCCGAGGATCTTGTTCACCTCGTTGTACATCACGTACAGCTCGATCAGCGGCGTGCCGCCGAGCCCGTTGACGAACGCGATGACGGGATCGCCCTTCGCGAAGGGGAGGTCGGCGAGGATCGGCTCGACCAGCATCGCGGCGATCTCGCTCGCCGGCGCAAGCGGCAGCCGCTCGCGACCCGGCTCGCCGTGGATGCCGACGCCCAGCTCCATCTCGTCCTCGCCGAGCTCGAACGTCGGCTTGCCGGCCGCGGGGACGGTGCACGAGGTGAGAGCCACGCCCATGCTGCGCCCGTTGGCGTTGACCGTCCGGGCGACCTCGGCCACCTGGTCGAGGTCACGACCCTGCTCCGCAGCGGCACCGGCGATCTTCTCGAGGAGGACCGTGACACCCACGCCGCGCCGGCCTGCGGTCCAGGTGCTGTCCTGGACGGCGACGTCGTCGTCGGTGACCACCGAGACGACCCGGGCACCGGTCTCCGCCGCGGCGAGCTCGGCGGCCATCTCGAAGTTCATCACGTCCCCGGTGTAGTTCTTGACGACGTGCAGGACGCCGGCGCCACCGTCCACCAGCTTGGTCGCGGCCTGCATCTGGTCCGGGACCGGCGAGGTGAACATCTCCCCGGCGCAGGCGGCGTCGAGCATCCCGAGACCGACGAACCCGCCGTGCAGCGGCTCGTGGCCGGAGCCACCGCCGGAGATGATGCCGACCTTGCCCTGCTTGGGCACGTCGCCGCGGTAGATGATCTTGTTGTGGTGGTCGACCTGGAGGTCGGGGTGTGCGGCCTCGATCCCGAGCAGGGCCTCGACCACGACGTCGTTCGGGTCGTTGATGAGCTTCTTCATGAGTCTTCCTTCAGACGGTTGGTGTGGAGGGCGGGGCTCAGCGGGCGTTGGCGGACTCGAGATCGGGGGCGCCGAGGTCCACGCCCTCGACCGGCGCGGCGTCGGCCGGAGTCCTGCTGAGCAGGACGAAGATCAGGCCGGCGACCACTCCTGCGAGTAGCTCGGCCGCGAGGTAGACGGGCAGCTGGCCCCACTTCACCTCGCCGCCGGCGATCTGCTGGACGAGCATCGGGCCGAAGGTGCGGGCCGGGTTGATCGAGGCGCCGGTGGTGGGTGCGACCGGGATGATGGCCGCGAACACGACCAGGCCGATCGCGACACCGGCGAAGCCGGCTGCGGCCTTGCGGTGGATGACGCCGAAGATGGTGAACACCAGGATGAAGGTGCCCACGAACTCCGCGGTGAACGCGCGCGCCATGCTGACAGTGTCTTCGTTGTACGTCGCGACGCCCAGGCCGACGTCGCTGGCGGTCATGCCCAGCACACCGATGATCGCGGCGGCGCCGACTATCGCGCCGACCACCTGCGCGGCGATGTAGGCCGGGACCTGGCTCCACGGGAACTTGCCGGTGGCCGCGAGCCCCAGGGTGACCGCCGGGTTGATGTGGTTGCCGCCGATGTGGCCGAGCGCGTACACGGTCGCAACGACGATGGTGCCGAACGCCAGGGAGATCATCCCGAGGTCGGCCATGGTGAACGGCGCGTCGCCGTTCACGATCAGGGTGGCGGGCACCGAGCCCACGCCGATGAACACCAGGAAGGCCGTCCCGAGGGCCTCAGCGCCTAGGCGCTGGTACAGATTCGTCTCGTCAAGCATGCGCTTGACCCCTCTCGTGATTACCGAATCTGATTCGGTATAGTCGAATGTGATTTGGACCATACACCTGTGATTCACTGACTCGCAATAGTCTTCGTGAACCAAACCGCGACGGAGGAACGGCGCTCGTGATCCAGTCGATCGACCGTGCGATCCGGGTGCTCACCGCACTCCAGGGCGCGCGCCGGATGAGCCTCTCGGAGCTCGCGGCGCGGCTGGAGCTGGCGCCCTCGACGACGCACGGGATCGTGCGCAGCCTGGTCGAGCACGGCATGGTCGTGCAGGAGCGCGGGTCGAGTCGCTACCAGCTCGGACCGGCCGTGCTGAGACTGGGCAACGTCTACCTGGACACCCTCGAGCTGAGGTCGAAGGCCATCCCCTGGGCCGAGGACCTGGCCCGTCGCACCGGCCTGGCAGTGCGCGTCGGCGTACTGCTCATCGACGACGTTGTGATCATCCATCACGAGGCGCGCCCGGACGGGAGCCGGCAGATGCCCGAGGTCGGGATCGTCATCCCCGCGCATGCGAGCGCCCTGGGCAAGGCGATGCTGGCCTTCCTGCCGGACGAGGAGAAGCGGGTCCTCAGCACCGAGAACCTGCGCAGCATGACCGGGGAGACGCTCACGTCACCGGAGGCACTGCGCGACCAGCTCGACGAGGTGCGCACCAGCGGGCTCGCGACGGAGCAGGACGAGGCAGTGCTCGGCGAGAGCTCCCTGGCCGGCCCGGTGTTCGACTCGTACGGCGAGGCGGTAGGCGCCGTCGGCGTGGTGATCCCCTCCAACGGAGACGTGTCCCAGCACGAGGCGCGCGACGCCGTGCGCGAGAGCGCTCGGGCGGTCTCCCGCGAGCTGGGCGCCCTCTCGTGGCCCCCGCGCCGCTGAGCAGTCGAACAGCGGGGCGCGCATATCCGCTCGATGAATGGCTACCGGTTGCGTGTCTCTGACATGCTGGCCAGAGCAGTCATCCCGGTCCCCGATGGCTCCCCATCGTCGAGCACGGAGGTCGTGTTGACCGTCGTTAGTACTCCCACCCGCCGTCCCGCAGCCCATCTGACGCCCGAGGACATCGAGGCGATCGGCGCGGAGCTCGATGCGATCCGGGAGCGGATCATCGAGAGTCGGGGTGAGCGCGACGCGGCGTACATCCGCCGGGTGATCGCCGTCCAGCGCGCGCTGGAGCTCGGCGGCCGGGTCATCCTGCTCGCCGGCAAGCGGCGCTCCGCGTGGTGGATCGGTACGGCGAGCCTCTCGCTGGCCAAGATCCTCGAGAACATGGAGATCGGCCACAACGTGCTCCACGGCCAGTGGGACTGGATGCGCGACCCGAAGATCCACTCCTCGACCTGGGACTGGGACCACTCGTCGCCGCCCGAGCAGTGGAAGCGCGCGCACAACGAGACGCATCACAAGTACACAAACATCGTCGGCAAGGACAACGACCTCGGCTACGGCATCATGCGCGTCGCCGAGGAGCAGGAGTGGCAGCCGCGGCACCTGGCCCAGCCCGTCGTCAACTTCATCACCGCGTGCATCTTCGAGCAGGGCATCGCGATGTACGACGCCGACCTCGGAGAGTCGATCCGCGGCAAGAAGGGGATGCCCCCGGAGACCAAGATCCGGCTGCGCGGCATGCTGCGCAAGATGGGCAAGCAGGTCGCCAAGGACTACGTCGTGCACCCGGCGCTGTCCGGCAAGGGCTTCCGCCGCACCCTGGCCGCCAACGCCGTCGCGAACCTGACCCGCAACGTGTGGAGTCACTCGGTGATCATGTGCGGGCACTTCCCCGAGGGTGTCGAGACCTTCGAGCTCGAGGTGCTCGACGAGAACGAGACCAAGGGCGAGTGGTACGTCCGCCAGATGCTCGGCTCGGCCGACATCTCCGGCAGCCCGTTCATGCACCTGATGACAGGCAACCTCTCCCACCAGATCGAGCACCACTGCTTCCCGGACCTGCCGAGCAACCGGTACGGCGAGATCGCCCCGGAGGTCGAGGACCTGTTCCAGCGCTACGGGCTCAGCTACAACACCCGCCCGCTGGTCCGGCAGGTCGGCTCGGCCTGGCACCGCGTCATTCGCCTGTCGTTCCCCGACGGCTGGCTCGAGGAGACCAACCGCCGCAACCTGGGCAGCCAGCTCAAGAAGCTCGGCCGCGCGGTGCGGCGCAAGGACACCCAGCCCGCCTGACCCTCGCGTCGGCGTCCGTGGGTCGGAGCGGGTCCATGTCGCTATCTTCGGCCTGTGCTCCCGCCAGTGCCCGACGAGCGAACCATCTACTCGAGCCGCCTTCATGACGGGGTCGACGCCGCAGCCTGGCCGGTGTTCAGCGAGAGCGCCCTGGAGATGCTGCGATCGGCCGGTCAGGTGCTGCACCCCGAGCCCGACGAGCTCCTGTGGGACGCGGGTGACCCCTACCACCTGAATCTCGTCCTCACCGGCGGAGTCCTGCTCATCGATCGCCGCGACGACCGCGTCGTCTTCGTGGTCGAGGAAGGCGACTTCGTCGGCGAGCTGGGCATGTTGATGGGGCAGCGGGCCTTCCTCCCCGGCGTGGCGATGGCGGGGACCACGCTGCTCCGGGTGCAGGTCGACGAGCTCCGACGGCTCGTGGAGATCTCGAGCGAGCTGAGCGACGTCCTGCTCACCGCGCTGGACGCCCGGCGGCGACTGCTGAATCGGCTGGGCGAAGGCGGTCTCGTGCTCGCGGGGGACGACGATCGCGACCTGCACCGGCTCCGGGACTTCGCCGAGCGCAACCAGATCCCCTATCGGACCGTCTTGCGCTCCGACCCGCCGGCGTGGGCGGAGCTGGCGGCGACCTGCGCGTTGCCGGAGTCGGGAACGGCTGTCGTGACCGGGGGGCGCCGGGTGCTGAACGCACCGACGACGCGCGACCTGGCGACCGCGCTCGGGATCGACCTGTGGAGCGTCTCCGACGGTTCCCGGTGCGACCTGCTGGTGGTGGGCGCCGGACCTGCCGGGCTGGCGGCAGCCGTCTACGGCGCCTCGGAGGGGCTCGACGTCGTCGTGGTCGAGGACGTCGCCATCGGCGGCCAGGCCGGGAGCTCGTCGCGGATCGAGAACTACCTCGGATTCCCCAGGGGCGTGTCCGGGGTCGAGCTCGCCCGGTCCGGGATGCTCCAGGCCGTCAAGTTCGGGACGCGGCTGGTGTCACCCCGCGCGGTCACCGGGCTGTCGCAGGCGTCCGGCGGCGAGTTCCGCGTCCGGCTGGACGACGAGCTGGACGTCGTCGCCTCCGCCGTGGTCATCGCCAGCGGCGTCCGATACCGGCGCCTGGACCTGCCCGGCCTCGCGGACCTCGAAGGACGCGGTGTCTACTACGCCGCGAGCCAGCTGGAGGCGGCGGTGGTGTCCGGCCGGAACGCTGTGGTCGTAGGTGGTGCCAACTCGGCCGGGCAGGCGGCCCTGTTCCTGGCCCGGCAGGCCGGCCACGTCCACGTCCTGATCCGGCGTGAAGACCTTCGCGCCACCATGTCGAACTACCTCGCCCAGCGCCTCACCCACCACGAGCGCATCACCGTCCATCCTCGTTCGGAGCTGTCGGCGGTTCACGGCTCGAGCCGGCTCATCGCCCTGACCTGGCATGACCACGCGGTCGACCGCGACGTGGACCTCGACGCGGCCGCGCTGTTCCTGCTGATCGGCGCGGAGCCCTGCACGACCGCACTGCTCGGCGCCGGTGTCGAGCTCGACGCCAAGGGATTCGTGGTCACCCAGGACGGGTTCGCGACCTCGGTGCCCGGGGTGTTCGCCGTCGGCGATGTGCGCGCCGGGTCGGTCAAGCGGGTGGCATCGGCGGTGGGCGAGGGATCCGTGGTCATCTCGGCCGTGCACTCCTACCTCGCCGGGATCGAGACGACCTGAGCACGCCGGGAGCTGGGCGACGGCGGGTGCAGGATGCGCGAATTGTTCAAGAGGTCCACGCGCTCCTATCCCTAGCCTCGTTGCAGTCCACCCGGGAAGGAGTTCGACGATGAGCAAGGTGGTCAGCGCTCACGCGGTGTCGGTCGACGGCTACATCACCGGACGCGACCCGGGCCCCGGCCGGGGACTGGGCGACGGCGGAATGCTCTTCGACTGGTACGGCGGCGGCGACGTCCCCAGCCAGGTGTTCGAGGGCTTCCGGCTGAGCGAGCCGAGTGCCCTCTTGTTCGACCGCGTGGCTGGACGGATCGGTGCCATCGTGGCCGGCCGGAAAACCTTCGACGACTCCGAAAAGTTCGGAGGCGGCAGTCCACACCCGACCGCGAAGCTGTTCGTGCTCAGCCACCGGCCGGCGGAGGTGAGCGAGCGGCAGACGCTCGTCACCACCGGCATCGAGGACGCGATCGCGGCGGCGCGCGAGGCTGCCGAGGGCAAGGACGTCGGTGTGATGGGCGGCGGCGCGCTCACAGCCGCGCTCGAGGCGCAGCTGGTCGACGAGTTCATCCTCCACCAGGTCCCCGTCCTCCTCGGTGGTGGCCGGCCCTTCTTCCAGGAGCTGCCCGACCACGTGCGGCTCCGCCTGGTGGAAGTCGTCCCGGCACCGGGCGTGACCCACCTCCACTACGAGGTGATCCGATGACGCTCGACGCCGACGTACGCCGCCACCTGGACGGCACCCCAATCGCCCATCTGGCAACGCTGCTCCCGGATGGCGCACCGCACACGTCGCCGGTGTGGATCGGTACCCACGGCGAACACGTCGTCTTCCTGACCAGCCCGCATTCGCTCAAGGCTCGCAACCTGCGCCGGGACCCGCGGGTCGCGCTGTCCATCGCCCCCGAGGAGAACCCGTTCGAGCCGGTCATCGTGCGCGGCCGGGTCGTCGAGTGGCTCGAGGGCGACGAGGCCTGGCAGATCATGGATGGTATAGCGGACAAGTACATCCATCAGGCCTACCCACGCGACCACGAACGGGTCGTGGCCCTCGTCGAGCCCGAGCGGCAGACCATCGGCCGGGAAGAGCCGACTGCGCGGCCCTGACCGCCGTCGCGTAGCTGCGCTGAGCCGTTCCGGTCAGTCGCGCGCAGCCGTCACCATGCCCGTCATCAGCCGCACGGCCGCGCGGTCCGGGAGCCCTTCGCCGAGGCAGATCGAGTGCCAGGTCCCGAATGCTGCGGCGTGCGCGACCCCCGCCCGGACGGTGGCCCGGCGCCGCCCGGGTAGCTGGCGCAAGAGGGTACAAGGCGGCTTCCGGGACTCATCGCCGGATTCCGGTCAGTGGAACCGGCCCTCGCGCGTCTTTCCACCTGACGATGTACTGCTGGCATGGAGGAGGAGCGCACCCGGGTCGCGGTCGTCGGGGCCGGGCCGGCCGGGATGCTGCTCGCCCACCTGCTCGACGGCGAGGGTGTCGAGTCGGTGGTGATCGAGACCCGGTCGGAGGAGTACGTCGCGTCCCGGATCCGCGCGGGCATCCTCGAGCAGTCGACCGTGGACCTGCTGCGCGAGGTCGGGCTGGCCGAGCGGCTTGAGCGCGAGGGCGACGAGCACCGCGGCATCCACCTGCAGTGGCACGACCGTGGAGAGAGCGAGCGGCACCACCTCGACTTCGTCGAGCTCACCGGCCGCTCGGTGTGGGTCTACGGGCAGACCGAGGTGCAGAAGGACCTGGTCTCCGCCGCCAAACAGCGCGGGCAGGTCGTGCACTACGAGGTCGAGGACACGGTCCTCCACGACCTCGAGACCGACGAGCCGTCGGTCACCTTCACCCGGGACGGGGAGGAGGTGCGGCTGCGCGCCGAGGTCGTGGTCGGCTGCGACGGCTCGTTCGGGCCGTCGCGCAGCGCCGTACCGGACCCGCTGACCTGGGAGCGGACCTACCCCTACTCGTGGCTAGGCATCCTGGCCGACCTCGCGCCGTCCACCGACGAGCTGATCTACGCCTGGCACCCGGAGGGCTTCGCGCTGCACTCGATGCGGTCGGCGTCGGTGTCGCGGTTCTACCTCCAGGTGCCGAACGACACCTCCCTCGACGACTGGTCCGACGACCGGATCTGGGACGGTCTGGCCACGAGGTTCGGCCTCGACGGCTGGACCCTCCAGACCGGCCCGATCACCGACCGGTCGGTGCTGCCGATGCGCTCGTTCGTGCAGAGCCCGATGCGGCACGGCCGGCTGTTCCTGGCCGGCGACGCAGCGCACATCGTCCCGCCGACCGGCGCCAAAGGTCTGAACCTCGCGGTCGCCGACGTCGCCCTTCTCGCCCCGGCGCTGGTGGCGTGGCTGCGCAAGGACGACGCCTCGCTTGCCGACGCGTACGCCGACACCGCCGTCCGCCGGGTCTGGCGCTGCACCCACTTCTCCTGGTGGATGACCACGATGCTGCACGCCACCGGCGACCCGTTCGACGAGCAGCTGCAGCTCTCCCAGCTCCGCTGGGTGACGAGCAGCGAAGCCGGCGCTACCGGCCTCGCGGAGAACTACGCCGGGCTGCCGATCGGATTCTGAGATCCGCTGGGCGGAATGTTCTGGTTCAGGTGGAAGACATTGTCCGGGTCGACGGCATCCTTGAGGGCGGTCAGCCTGGCCAGCTTCGCGGGAGAGTAGGCACGCCGTACGCCGGCCGCGCCCTCGTCCCCGAGCGCGTTGACATAGGCGCCGCTCGCGAACGGCTCCAGTCGGGCCGCGCTCTCCCGGGCGGTCGCGATCCGGTCCGCGTCCTCGGCCGGGTCCGTCCAGCGGGCGGCGCCGACGTACTCGAAGGCGGTCGCTCGCTGGCTGAACGCCGTGGCCTCGTCGGGCACCTCGGCGATGGCCCCGCCGTACGCCTGCAAGCCTGCGGCTACCGCCGGATCGTGCGCGAGGAGCCCCTCGATCGCGCCGTCGGACAGCTCGTGAAAGTAGTGACCCTTCCAGTAGCGGCGCAGGGCGTGGCCCTCAATGGTGTCCTCGCGACGCTGGAGGTCGAGGTAGGACAGCTCCGCCACCCTCTGCCCGATGGGCCGACCGAGCGCCTCGAGCGTCCGGGCGTGCTCGCGACCCTCCGAGGGGTCTCCCACCCACACGAAGCCGAGGGCCACGATGCCGCCCAGAACCGTGGCGGCATATGTCGCGCTGCGGGAGGCGGCTCCGGCCAGGTCGCGCCAGGTGGCCACCGCCGACGCGGCATCCGCGACCGGGAAGTCCAGCTCGACACTCAGTGCTCGGGTGCCGGTGTCGTGCAGCAGGAACTCGAACTCGGTCACCACACCGAAGTTCCCGCCACCGCCACGCAACCCCCAGAACAGCTCGGGATTCTCCTCCGCCGAGGCGCGGACGACGTCACCGCCCGCCGTCACCACCTCGCACGAGATCACGTTGTCGCAGGACAGGCCGTGCTCGCGGGCGAGCCAGCCCATACCGCCACCCAGCGTGAGCCCTCCGACCCCCGTGTGCGAGACGTTGCCGGCCGGCGTGGCCAACCCGTGCGGCTGGGTGGCTGCATCGAGCGCCCCCAGCATGGCGCCGCCCTGAACCCAAGCTCGTCGGCGCTCCGCATCGACGCGGACGGCACCCATCGGGGTCAGGTCGATCATCAGCCCGCCCTCGGGCACCGCCAGCCCGACGACGCTGTGCCCGCCGCAGCGGACACCGATCTCCAGTCCCTCGCGGCGGGCCGTCGCAATCGCGACCACGACGTCTCGAGGCTCCCTGCATCGAGCAATCAGCGCCGGCCGGCGGTCCACCATCGCGTTCCAGACCGTCCGCGACTCGTCGTAACCGTCGTCGCCCGCAACCAGGAACTCGGTCTCCGTCATGATCACTCCTCGTTTGATCGGTGACTGGTGTCGAATCGACCGGCAGTGCGGCCGAAACTCAGCGCATGCGGGCCCGAAAGATGCCGCAGCACCCTAACCTCGACCGGGTGAGTGAGCTCTGGGACGCCGAGGCCGCGACCTTCGACGACGAGCCCGACCACGGGCTGCGCGACCCCGCGACGCGCGCCGCCTGGCTCGGTCTTCTGACCGCGCACCTGCCCGAACCACCCGCGCTGATCGCCGACCTCGGCTGCGGGACCGGGACGCTGAGCGTCCTGCTCGCCGACGCCGGGTACGCCGTCGACGGCGTCGACTTCTCCCCCGAGATGGTCAGCCGGGCCCGGGACAAGGCCGCCGGCCGGGACCGAGTCACGTTCGCGGTGGCCGACGCGAGTGCGCCTCCGCTGCGTGCGGGGGCGTACGGCGCCGTGCTGTGCCGGCACGTCCTCTGGGCGCTCCCCGACCCGGAGGCCGCCCTGGCCCGGTGGATCGAGCTGCTGGCCACCGGCGGCCGGCTGCTGCTGGTCGAGGGGTCGTGGAGCACCGGCGCGGGGCTCAGTGCCGAGCACACGCTGGACCTCGTCCGGCGTGCTGGCCGGGAAGCCTCCGTCCAGCACCTCCGCGACCCAGCGTTGTGGGGCAGCGAGATCGAGGACGAGCGCTACCTCGTCGTCGGCTGATCCACCTCGACGATCACGTTCGTCGCCTTGACGATCGCGGTCGCCACCTTGCCCACCTCGAGGCCGAGCTCATCCGCGGCGTCCCGGCTCATCAGCGACACGATCCGGAAGTCGCCGCACGCCAGCTCGACCTGCGCCATGACGCCGTCGCGCTTCACCGCGACCACGATCCCGGTCAGCCGGTTGCGGGCGCTCGACGTGGCCGACGACCCGCCGAGCGACGCGATCAGCGGCGCCAGGTCGTCGGCGGGCAGCACCCGCTGGTTGTGCTGGCGCTCGAAGGTGACCCGGCCCTCGGCCTCCCAGCGCCGCAGCGTGTCGACGCTGACGCCGACCGCCTGGGCCACCTCGCCGATGCGCAGATACTCCGCCACGGGCGCAGCCTAGGGCGTGGTGGGGAATTCCTAGGACCGCGGGTAGACGGCGACCTCGGTCGCCTTCACCGAGAACGTCACCACGAGCCCGGCCTCGAGGTCGAGCTCGGCGGCCGCCTGGACGGTGACGTCCGCGTGCAGGAGTCCGGCGTGCACCCGGATCAGGTCCGCCAGCGGCTCGATCTCCGTGATCGTGACCTCGAAGGCGTTGCGGGGACTGCCGACGACCGGGTCTCGGTAGACCGCGACCGCGGCGGGCCGGAACGTCGCGATGGCGCTCTCCCCCGCGCCCGGCGACTCTCCCTCGACCAGCCCGTGCACTCTCAGCCCGTCGCCCGTTTCCACACAGCCGTCCCGCCACGTGCCGGCCACCAGGTTGAGCCCGGCCAGCCGCGCCGCGAACGGGCTGCGCGGCCGCGACAGCACGTCCGCGCTCGTGCCCTGCTCCACCACTCGGCCGTCCGACAGCACCACCACGCGGTCCGCGAGCAGCAGGGCGTCGAGCGGGTCGTGCGTGACCACGATCGCGGTCCGGTCGGCCAGGACCCGCCTCAGCGTCTGCCGCAACGCCGGCAGTACGGCGACGTCGAGCGCCGCGAGCGGCTCGTCGAGCAGCAGCAGCTTGGGGTCGGCGGCCAGCGCCCGCGCCACGGCGACCCGCTGCGCCTGGCCGCCCGAGAGCTGCGACGGGCGACGGCCGGCCAGCTCGCCGACGCCGACCTCGTCGAGCCAGCGCTGCGCATCGCGCCGAGCTGTGGCGCGCGATGTACCGGCGCTGCGTGGCCCGAACGCGACGTTCTCCAGGGCGTCGAGGTGCGGGAAGAGCAGTGGCTCCTGTCCCAGGAGGGCGGTACGCCGCGCGTGCGGCGCCACCCGCGTCCCCGGCCGCCCCGGGCCGATGTCGGTGAGCACCGTCCCGTCGAGCACCACCCGGCCCGCGTCCGGCGTGACCAGGCCCGCAGTGACGGCCAGGGCGGTCGACTTGCCCGAACCGTTGGGACCGAGCACGGCCAGCGTCTCGCCGTCGGCGACCTCGAAGGCAACGTCGACGTCGCGCTCGGCGACGACCGCGGACAGCTCGAAGGTCACAGCGCACTCCGTGCCTGTCGAGCGAAGCCGATCACGAGCACCGCCACCACCACGAGCACCAGCGCCAGCGCGACCGCGGCGTCGGGATCGGTCTCGCGCTGGAGGTAGATCTCCAGCGGCAGTGTCCGGGTCCGGCCCTGCAGGCTGCCCGCGAAGGTGATGGTCGCGCCGAACTCGCCCAGCGCCCGCGCGAACGACAGCACCGCGCCGGAGATCAGCCCCGGAAGCACGAGCGGCACCGTGATCCGGCGGAACACCGTCGTCGGCCCGGCGCCGAGGGACGCGGCCACGACCTCGTACCGCTGCCCCGCGGTGCGCAGCGCCCCCTCCAGCGACACCACCAGGAACGGCATCGCCACGAAGGTCTGCGCCATCACCACCGCGATCGTCGAGAACGCGATCTGGATCCCGAGCGCGTCGAGCTCGGAGCCGAGCAGGCCGCGCCGGCCGAACGTGTAGAGCAGGGCCAGACCGCCCACCACCGGCGGCAGGACGAGCGGGAGCAGGACCAGGGAGCGCAGTACGCCGAGCCCCGGGAAGTCACGACGGGCCAGCACCAGCGCCAACGGCACCCCGAAGACCACGCACAGCAGCGTGCTCGCCGTCGAGGTCTTCAGGCTCAGCCAGAACGCCGCGCGGGAGCTCTCGGAGGTGATGAGCGTGCCGAAGTTCGCCCAGTCGACCTTGGCCACGATCGCGACGAGCGGGAGCAGCACGAACGCCGCCCCGACGATCGCCGGGACGTAGACCCATCGAGGAAGCCCGACGGGCACCTGAGCGGTGACCGGCCGGACGGTGTCATGGCTTGGCGAAACCGGCCTCCTCGAGGATGCGCTGCCCGCTGTCGCTGAGCACGAGGTCCACGAAGTCCTCGGCGAGGTCGCCGTTCTCCGAGTCCTTCAGCGCCACGATGGGATAGGTGTTCACGATGTCGCTGGACTCGGGGAACGGTACGCCGTGCACCGCGTCGCCCGCCGCCGTCACGTCCGTGACGTAGACGAGCCCGGCGTCCGCCTCGCCGGAGGTCACCTTGGCGAGCACGTCGGTGACCGACTGCTCCTCGCTCACCGGGGTCAGGGTCACGCCGGTGGCGTCCTGCGCCTTGACGGTCGCCGCGCCGCACGGCACCTCCGGGGCACACACCACGACGTTGACACCCTCCTCGGCCAGATCGGCGAACGACGTGATCTCGGCCGGGTTGTCCGGCGGCGTCACGATCTCGAGGGTGTTGGACGCGAAATTCCGGGGGTCGTCGGCCTGCAGGTCCTCGCCGGTCAGCTTCCCCATGTTTGCCTCGTCAGCGGAGGCGAAGACGTCCGCCGGAGCGCCTTCCTGGATCTGCGAGACCAGGTCGGACGAGCCGCCGAAGCTGAACTCGACGGTCACCCCGTCGTGCTCCTTCTCGAACTCCGCGCCGATCTGCTCGAACGTCTTGGTGAGCGAGGCCGCGGCGTACACGGTCAGGGTGCTGTCGCCTCCATCGCCGGAGCCGCCACCACCCGAGTCGTCATCGTCCCCGCACGCGGAGACCGGGGCCAGGGAGAGGACGAGGGCGGTTCCGACCGCGGCGGCGCGGCGCGAGATCATGGACTGAATCGAACCACATCACCTAGGCAATACCTATGTTGGGCCAAGGAGCGGCACCATGACCGAGTCGAGCGCCGTGCGCGACCACCTCGCCAACGAGCGCACCCAGCTCGCGTGGCTCCGCACCAGCGCCAACGTCGTCGTGGTCGGGCTCGCGGTGGCCCGGTTCGCCGACGGCGGCGAGGTCACCGCGGCCAGCCTGGTCGCCGGAGGCGTGCTGATCGTGGCCGGCGCCGTGGGCGTCGGCTACGGCACGCTCCGCTACCGGCGCGCGGACGCGGCGATCCGGCGTGGCGACATCGACGCGGTCAGCTCCAGCCTCGGGCCCACCGTGGCCGCGGTGGTGCTCCTGGTGGCCGTGCTCGTCTCGACCGTGGTCCTGCTTGCCGCCGCCTGAACCTGTTCTGGGATGCTGGTTGCCGCATGCAACCATCACTCCTGAGCCGCCTCCGTGGCCGCCGCGAGATCACCTTCGCCGTGCTCGCCGTGGCCGCGTCGTCGTTCGCGCTGCTGCAGTCGCTGATCGTGCCGGTGCTGGCGACCATCCAGGTCGAGTTCCACACCTCGCAGACGACGGTCACGTGGGTGCTCACGGCGTACCTGCTCTCCGCGTCGATCTGTACACCGCTGCTCGGCCGGATCGGCGACGTCGTCGGCAAGGTGCGGATGCTGGTGATCGCCCTGGTCGTCCTCTCCCTCGGATCGCTGGCCGCGGCGCTGGCGCCGAGCATCGGCTGGCTGATCGCGGCGCGGGCGCTCCAGGGCATCGGCGGCGGCGTGCTGCCGCTGTCGTTCGGGATCATCCGCGACGAGTTCCGGGGGCGGATGACGATGGCGCTGAGCGTGATCGCGTCGCTCACCGCGGTCGGCTTCGGCGTCGGCATCGTGGTGGCCGGTCCGATCGTCGACACGTTCGGCTACAAGGGGCTGTTCTGGCTGCCGATGGCGGTCACCCTGGCCGCTGCCGCGGCGGCCCTCCTGTTCGTGCCCGAGTCGCCGGTGCGTACGCCGGCCCGCCTGCCCGTCGGCCCGGCCCTCCTGCTGGCAGGGTGGCTCGTCGCGCTGCTGATCGCGCTGAGCGAGGGCAACCAGTGGGGCTGGACGTCGGCCCGGATCCTCGGCCTGTTCGCGGTCGCGGTGGTGCTGGCCACCGCCTGGGTCGCGGTCGAGCTGCGGGTGCCGGTCCCGATGATCGACATGCACATGATGCGGCGCCGCGGCGTGTGGACCTCCAACGTCGTCGCCGGCTGCGTCGGCTTCGGCATGTTCGCGTCGTTCGGGTTCCTGCCCCAGCTGCTCCAGACACCGCCCGAGGCCGGCTACGGCTTCGGTGCCTCGATCAGTGAGTCCGGCTACCTGCTGCTGCCCTCGGCGGTGGCCGCCTTCCTTGTCGGGTTCACCACCTCGAGCCTGATCCGTCGGCTGGGCGTCCGCGCGGTCATCACCACCGGCCTGCTCCTGACCGGCGCGGCGTTCGCCTGCGTCGGCCTGTTCCACGACCACACCTGGCAGCTGTACGTCGCCACGACGGTCCAGGGCGCCGGCTCCGGCCTGGTCTTCGCGAGCCTGGCCGGCGTGGTGGTCGCCGCGGTGCCGCCCGAGCAGACCGGGGTCGCGAGCGGGATGAACGCCAACATTCGCACCATCGGCGGCTCGATCGGCGCCGCCGTGATGGCCGGGATCATCACCGCACACCACGGCGTGGGCGGGTTCCCCGCCGAGCGGGGCTACACGATCGGCTTCGTCGTGCTGGGCGTGGTCATGGCGCTGGCGTCGCTGGCGGCGCTGAGGATCCCCGCCACCCACGTGCAGCCGACCTCCGGCCACCTGGCCGACGCGGCGGACGGCGAGCTGGGCATGGTCCCGGCCGCCGGAGCGGTGCCGCGCCAGGGCTGACGCCCGCGTAACTCCCGGCACCGTCCCGGCGTTGTCGGGGCGTGTCCAGCATCGCCACGCCGGTCGGCCGCGCGCCCATCCAGCGGTTCGCCAACGGCTTCGGTCGGTTCTCGGCGGTGCTCAGCGCGTTCGGGCTGCTTGTCGCCGTCGCGCTGAGCCTCCCGCCGTCGTGGTTCGACCTGGGCGGCGGCGGCAACGACGAGGCCGCCCAGCAGGCGTACACCGACCTCACCCCGGCCGCGCCGGTCCGCCTCGCCGTCGGTGGGCTCTCGGGTGTGCAACTGGTCTCGCCTCTGGTCAGCACCGGTCTCGACCCGCGCCAAGCCCTCAAGGCTCCCCCGGACGACGCCCCCCTGGTCGGGTGGTGGGACGCCAGCGCCAAGGCCGGGGCGCCGCACGGCCAGACCATCCTGCTTGCCCACGCCGGCGCCGCCGGGAGCGGGCTCGCCCGGATCGCCGAGCTCGGCAGTGGCGACCTCGTCGAGCTGCTCACCAAGCAGGGCACCATGCGCTACGAGGTCAGCTCGGTCCGCACCTTCGACCCGGCCACCCTGGAGCGAGTCGGGGTGCAGCTGTTCAAGCAGGACGGCGGCGCCGGCCGCCTCGTGATGCTCTCCGCCGAAGAGTGGGACGGGTCGGCGTACCAGCGCTCGGTCGTGGTTGTCGCGTCGCCGCTCGGCCAGCCCACCGACTGACCTACAGGTAGAGCCCCGTCGACTCGCCGTCGCCCTCGAGCCGCTCGGCGGCGATGGCATGCACGTCGCGCTCGCGCATCAGCACGTAGGTCTCGCCGTTCACCTCGACCTCGGCCTTGTCCTCCGGGTCGAAGAGCACCTTGTCGCCCATCTCGACGCTGCGAGAGTGCGGGCCGACCGCGACCACTCGCGACCAGGCCAGCCGGCGGGCGCCCATCGCGGCGGTCGCCGGGATGACGATGCCGCCGGAGGAACGCCGCTCCCCCGCCTCCCGGTCCACCTCGACCAGGATCCGGTCGTGGAGCATGCGGATGGGGGTCTTGTCGGTTATCGCGAGACCTTCCGGATGAGGGCGAAGACGACGATGGTGCCGACCACGCCCGCGGCGACCTTGAGGATGTTCTCGGTGCGCGGCTCTCCGGTGGCCGGGTCGACGAAGAACGCCTTCACCTGTGCGACCTCGCGGCCGACGATGGTCCGGGGGTTCGCGCGGTAGATCAGCTCGTCGATGGTGCCCGCGAGCCGCTCCCGGGTCTCCTCGATCTCGCTCGCGAGAGCGGAGGGACCGTCCTCAGCTTTGCTCTTGGCCACGGTCGGGAGGCTATCAACCGGTGGCGGAGGGCGAGCCCACGGTTCGGGGGTCGAACCCGAACGGCAGCTCCAGCCGGTGGGCCCGCATCAGGGCGTCGTCGGTCAGCACGTCGTACGTCGAGCCGTCGGCCACCACATAGCCGTCGCTCAGCACCACCGAGCGCGGGCAGAGCTCGAGGGCGTAGGGCAGGTCGTGGGTCACCATCAGGACGGTCACGTCGAGCGAGCGCAGGATGTCGGCGAGCTCGCGGCGCGAGGCCGGGTCGAGGTTCGACGACGGCTCGTCGAGGACCAGGATCTCGGGCTGCATGGCGAGCACCGTCGCCACCGCCACCCGGCGGCGTTGGCCGAAGGAGAGGTGGTGCGGCGGTCGGTCCGCGTAGTCGGCCATGCCGACCTGCTCCAGCGCGTGCTGGACACACGCCTCGAGCTCGTCGCCCTTGAGGCCGAGGTTGGCCGGGCCGAAGCCGACGTCCTGGCGGACCGTGCCCATGAACAGCTGGTCGTCGGGGTCCTGGAAGACGATGCCGACCCGGCGCCGGATCTCGGGAATGTTGTCCCTGGTGACCGGCAGCCCGCTGACCGTGACGCTCCCGGCGCCGGCGGCGAGGATGCCGTTGAGGTGCAGCACGAGGGTGGTCTTGCCGGCGCCGTTGGGGCCGAGCAGCGCGACCCGCTCGCCCTTGTGGACGTGCAGGTCCACGCCGAACAGCGCCTGGTGGCCGTCGGGGTAGGCGAAGGCGAGTCCGCGGACGTCGAGGACGGGCGTCACTTCCCGGGCATCCTGCCGGTGTAGCCGCGGCTCAGCATCGCGAGGTGGACCCGCTCGCCGCGCTCGTAGGACCGGATGAACAGCGCGCCCGCGGATCTGGCCAGCACCGGCCAGTGCTTCGGGTTTCGCGCGGTGAAGCCACGGGACTCGCGCGCGATCTTCATCCGCTGCATCTCGGTGGTCACGACGTCGAGGTAGCGCACCATGAAGGCCATGATCTGCACGAGCAGGTTCGGAAGCCGGAGCCGCTCCAGCCCGGCGAGCAGGTCGTGCGGCTCGGTGGTCGCGGCAAGCGTGAGGCTGGCGAGTACGCCGAGGGTGCCCTTCGCGAGCAGCCCCCACGCGGCGAGCAGCCCCGACTCGCTGAGCGACAGGCCGAGCACCTCGGTCCGGGGTCCCTGGGCGACGAACGGCAACAACACCGCGAAGAGCACGAACGGAACCTCGACCACCATGCGCTTGAGGATGTACGTCGGCGGCACCTTCGAGATCGCGATCACGACCGCGATCACGGCGAGGTAGCCGGCGTACGCCGGGAACCAGTCCTTCGGCGTGGCGACCACGACCAGCACGAAGCCGACCAGGGCTAGCACCTTGAGGTGCGCCGGGGCGCGGTGCACCGGCGAGTGGCCGTGGAAGTGCAGCTTGTGGCCGTGCGGGCCGCCCACGTCCTCAGACCTGCTCGTCGGACGGCTCGCGGCGGCGCACGGCGTACGTCAGTCCGCCGGCGAGGCCGAGCACGACCAGCACGCCCACGACCCCGGCGAGCCCGCCCGAGAGCCTGCCGTCCTTGATGAAGCCGGCGTCGTAGCCGGCGAGGGGACCGTCGCCGGTGTGGTGCTCCTTCTCGGTCTTGGAGAAGCCCTGGTCGTCGGCGACCTTGGTCAGGCCGTCGGGGTCACTGTCGGCATAGAAGCTGACCACGCCGGCCAGGGCGAGCGCGACGAGCAGCACCACCCCCGCGACCGCCTTGGTGCTGGCGCGCTTCATGCCGCGGCCTTGTCGGGCGCGGTGCGGACGACCAGCTCGCGTTTCTCGAGCACCGGGCGGGCGCCGTAGACGAGGTCGGGGCGGACCGCGACGATGCTGCCGACCGCGAGGGCGGTGATCGCCGCCTCGCCTAGGCCGATCAGCACGTGCACGCCCACCATCGCGGCGGCCAGGTGGTCGAGCGAGAGGTCGGCGGTGCCGCCGAAGGAGTAGAGGAACACGAAGCCGAGCGCCGCGGCCGGCACGGAGACCAGCGCCGCGATCCCTGCGGACGGCGCCACCATCGAGAGCCGCTTCGGGAGCACCGCCTGGAGCGTCTTGAAGACCGTCCAGCCGACCACGACGGTGACCACGCCCATCAGGTCGATGTTGGTGCCGAGGGCGGTGATCCCGCCGTCGGCGAACAGCAGGCACTGCACCAGGAAGACCGTCGCCATGCACAACAGCCCGGTGTAGGGGCCGACGAGAATCGCCGCCAAAGCACCGCCGAGCAGGTGGCCGCTGGTGCCGGAGGCGACCGGGAAGTTGAGCATCTGGGTGGCGAAGACGAACGCCGCGACGAGCCCCGCGAGCGGCGCCGTACGGTCGTCGAGCTCGCGCCGGGCACCCCGGAGGGCGATCCCCACGGCGGCAGCCGCGACCACGCCGGTCCCGATGGACGTCGGTGCGTCCAGGAACCCGTCGGGTACGTGCATCGGCTGCCTCCTCGGGCTGGGTCTAGGTTGGGATCATTAATCGAGAGTGACGCTTACCCTACGTTGTTGCAAGTCATTCGCAACAGCGACCTCATCGGATTTGGACAGGACCTGAACTCGTGACCGACCGGCTCTCCAAAGGCGACACCGCGCCCGACTTCACGCTCACCTCCGACACCGGCGACACCGTGTCCCTGAAGGACTTGCGGGGCCAGAAAGTGATCGTCTACTTCTACCCGGCGGCGATGACCCCCGGCTGCTCGAAGCAGGCCTGCGACTTCACCGACTCGCTCGACTCGCTGAAGGCGGCGGGCTACGAGGTGGTCGGTATCTCGAAGGACAAGCCCGAGAAGCTGGCCAAGTTCCGCGAGCGCGACTCGCTGACGATCACGCTGCTCTCCGACCCCGACAAGGCGGTGTTGAACGCCTGGGGCGCCTACGGCCTCAAGAAGCTCTACGGCAAGGAGGTCGAGGGCGTGATCCGCTCGACGTTCGTGGTCGACGAGAAGGGCAAGATCGAGCTCGCCCAATACAACGTCAAGGCCAGCGGTCACGTGGCGAAGCTGCGCAAGGAGCTCGGGATGGTCGGTGGTTGAGGAGGGCGCTCTGCGGCCGTCTCGAAACCCCGAGACGGGCAACTACCTCGCGCCCGGCGGCCTCTCGATCGTCTAACCTCAACAGGCTCACGCCGGAGTGGTGGAACTGGCAGACACGCACGGTTTAGGTCCGTGTGCCTTCGGGTGTGCGGGTTCGAATCCCGCCTCCGGCACCCAGCCTCGTCCTAAGCCCGGCCCTCCTCGCGCAGCCGCGGTGGCGTGGCCAGCTCGGGCTTGATCCCGGTCTTGTCGGCGTAGAACGCGCGGATCCGGTCCATGTCGGCACCGACGCCGTCGGTCGGCATGAACGTCGGCCCCCAGCCGACCGTCCGGGACGGCGCGTCGAGGAAGGCGAGGGTGATCGGGATGCCGGTCTGCCGCGAGATGCGGTGGAAGCCGGACTTCCAGTAGTCGCCCTTGCTGCGGGTGCCCTCGGCCGCGATGCCGAGCAGGAAGGTCTCGTCGGTCCTGGCGTCCGCCAGCAGCCGCTTGATCGTCGCGCCCGGGTTGTCGCGGTCCAGGCGTACGGCGCCGGTCCAGCGCATGACCGGCCCCAGCGGACCGCGGAAGAACGACTCCTTGACCAGCAGCCGGATCTGCACGTTGCTGTCCCACGCCAGGAACATGGTCAGCACCCAGTCCCAGTTCGAGGTGTGCGGCGCGCCCACGAGGATGCCGCGCGAAGGCACGGAGCCCACCGTGTGCCAGCGCGAGAGCCGCAGGCCCAGGCGGGCCAGGTTGCGGCGAACGAAGAACTTGCGGCCCATGGCGCGAACCTAGCGGGCGCGGGCACCCTAGAGTCCCGCCATGGACTCCGCGTTGACGACGGTCGGCCTGCCGATCGCGCTCGGGATCATCATGTTCGGTCTCGGGCTCTCGCTGACGCCGGACGACTTCCGGCGGGTGGCCCGCCATCCGCGGGCCGTCGCGGTCGCCCTTGCCTGCCAGCTCGTGCTGCTGCCGGCGGTGTGCTTCGGGCTGGTCAAGCTGTTCGACCTGCCGCCGCTGCTGGCGGTCGGACTGTTGCTGCTGGCGGCGTCGCCGGGCGGCACGAGCGCGAACCTGTTCAGCCACCTGTTCCGAGGTGACGTCGCGCTCAACGTCACCCTCACCGCGGTCAACTCGGTGATCGCGATCGTCACCCTGCCGCTGATCACCAACCTCGCGATCGAGCACTACGACCTGGACGACAGCGTGAGCCTGCCGTTCAGCAAGGTGGTCGAGGTCTTCGCCATCGTCCTGGTCCCGGTCGGGATCGGCATGCTCGTGCGCGCCACCGCGAGCGGATGGGCGCAGCGGATGGACAAGCCGGTGCGGATCGGCTCGGCGGTGATCCTCGCGGTGCTGGTCGTCGGGATCCTGCTGGACCAGCGGGAGAACGTCGGCGACTACCTCGCGGACGTGGGGCTGGCCGCCGCGGTGTTCTGCGCGATCAGCCTGGTCACGGGGTACGTCGTCCCGCGCGCCGCGGGCGTACGCGACGACCAGGCCATCGCCTCATCGATGGAGATCGGCGTCCACAACGCCACGCTGGCGATCTTCGTCGCGGTCGAGGTGCTCGACTCGACCGAGATCTCGGTGCCGGCGGCGGTCTACTCGATCTTCATGTTCGTGCTGGCCACGCTGTGGGGCGCCGCGATCAGCCGCAAGATCCGAGCAACCGGGCCACGCGTGGCGTCAGCTCTCTGAGCGCCTTGCCCTAGAGCCAGTCGTTCTCGGTGGCGACCCGGATGGCGTGGATCCGGTTGCGGGCGCCGAGCTTGTCCGTGGCCGACGCCAGGTAGTTGCGTACCGTCCCTTGTGAGAGGAACAGCCGATCGGAGATCTCGCGCGGGTCGAGCCCTTCGGAGTGCAGGCGCAGCACGTCGGTCTCGCGGGGCGTCAGCGGGCTCGGCCGGGCGTCGAGGGCCGCCACTGCAACCGCCGGGTCGATCACCCGACCGCCGCGGTCGATCTCGCGCACGCCGCGGATCAGGTCGACGGCCGGGGTGTCCTTGGCCAGGAAGCCGGCCAGGCCCGCGTCGAGCGCCGTGCGCAGGTTCGCCGGCTGGGCCAGGGCGGTCAGGATGAGGACCAGGCAGCTCGGCAGGTCGGTGGTCAGCTGGCGGGCGGCCGTCGGCCCGTCCTGGCCGGGGACCGCCATCGGCCCGGAACAGATCGCCGCCAGGCTGCAGTTCGGACTGCCGCTGGCCATCAGGTCGCACGACCAGGAGTGGACCGAACGCATCGTGCTCGGCCGGACCAACGAGCTGGACAACCTGCTGCCGCTGGTCACCGCGAACATGCGCGAGGAGCGCCTCCTCGTGTGATGCGCGGTAGGGGTCGTCGCGGTGGTCAGCCGCTGAGGGCCGCGGCCACCTGCGAGGCGATCTGGCGCAGCGCCTTGCCGCGGTGGCTGATCGCGTCCTTGTCCTCGATCGACAGCTCGGCCGTGGTCGGGCCGGGGTGGTCGTCGGCGACGAAGACGACGTCGTAGCCGAAGCCGCCGCTGCCCCGGATCTCGCGGATCACCCGGCCGGGCATCTGGCCCTCGACGACGATCGCGTCGACGCCGGGCGCGCAGAAGGCGACGCAGCAGGTGAAGTGGGCCCCCCGCCGCTCGTCGGGCACATCCTCCAGCTGCGCGAGCAGCAGCGAGTTGTTCCGCGCGTCCGACTTCGGAGGCCCGGCCCAGCGGGCGGAGAGGACTCCGGGCATCCCGTTGAGGGCGTCGACGCACAGCCCGGAGTCGTCCGCCAGCGAGGGCAGCCCGGTGTGGGCGAGCCCGGCGCGGGCCTTGAGCAGCGCGTTGCCCTCGAACGTCGGCTGGTCCTCGACCGGCTCGTCGTACGCCGGGACGTCGTCAAGCCCGAGCACCTCGACCGAGGGCAGGTGTTCGGACAAGATCCGCTGCATCTCGGCGAGCTTCTTGGCGTTCCGCGACGCGAGGAACACCTGGCTCACGACGACCTCACGAAGACCTCACGAAGACCTCACGAAGACCTCACGAAGACAGGGCCTCTTGTTGAAGCTTGGTCAGGTCGGCGCAGCCCTTCTCGCCGAGCGCCAGCAGCGCGTCGAGCTCCTCGCGCGAGAACACCGCGCCCTCGGCGGTGCCCTGCACCTCGACGTAGGAGCCGGCGCCGGTCATCACGATGTTCATGTCGGTCTCGGCGCGGACGTCCTCCTCGTAGGGGAGGTCGAGTCGCGGCGAGCCGTCGATGATGCCGACCGAGACCGCGGCCACCGAGCCCGTCAGCGGCTCCCCGGCGAGCAGCCCCTCGCCTCGCAGGTGCGCGACCGCGTCGGCCAGCGCGACGTACGCCCCGGTGATCGACGCCGTACGGGTGCCACCGTCGGCCTGGAGGACGTCACAGTCGAGCTGGATGGTGTTCTCGCCGAGCGCCTCGTAGTCGATCACCGCACGCAGCGATCGGCCGATCAGCCGGCTGATCTCGTGGGTGCGTCCGCCGATCCGGCCCTTCACCGACTCGCGCTCGGAGCGGGTGTTGGTCGAGGCCGGGAGCATGGCGTACTCCGCGGTCACCCAGCCCAGCCCCGAGCCCTTGCGCCAGCGGGGGACCCCCTCGGCGGCCGAGGCGGCGCAGAGGACCCGCGTCCGCCCGAACTCCACCAGCACCGAGCCGGCGGCGTGGTCGAGCCAGTTCCGTGTGATCTTGATCGGTCGGAGCTCGTCGTCGGCCCGTCCATCAGCGCGCGTCATGCGACCAAACCTAGAGGGAGGCAACCTCCGGGCTTGCCGCACCCGTCAGGCTGGGTGAGAGGAGATCGATGCCCAGAAGACGGCAGAGCACACAGCGAGACGCCGAGTTCATAGAGTTCGTCACCGCCCAGCGCACCCCGCTGGTGCGGATGGCGCGCCTGCTCACCGCGGGCGACGCCGCGGCGGCCGAGGACCTCGTGCAGACGACACTGACCAGGCTCTACGTCCACTGGCCGCGAGTACGACGCGCGGGCAACCCGGTCGGGTACGCCCGGACCAGCCTCACCCACGCCTTCGTCGACGAACAGCGCCGCGCGTACAGCCGGCGTGAGACGCCCACCGACTCCGCCATCGACAAGATCTCCGACCAACCGACCCACGACGACCAGGACCTCGCCCACACCGTCCTCGCCGCATTGGCCACGCTGGCGCCGCGCCAGCGGGCGGTCGTCGTGCTCCGCCACTTCCTCGACCTCGACATCGCCGAGACCGCCCGCGTGCTCGGCTGCACCACCGGCACGGTCAAGTCCCAGAACGCCAAGGCGCTGGGCAACCTCCGCGCCGTCCTCGAACCCGCCGTCACCCTCACGACTTCCAGCAAGGAGCAGCCATGAACGACCTCAACACCCTCCTGGACCGCGCCGCCGGCCCGACCACCGCTGCGGTCGACGCGCACGCCGACCTGACCCGCGGCCACCGCGCGCTGGCCCGGACCCGCCGGCGCCGCGCCGCCACGGGCCTGCTCGGCGTTGCCGCCGCCGGGGTGGTGGGCGTCGGCATCGTCCGGTTCACCGACCCGGAGGGCGATGTCGCGGCCGACAAGACCCCGACCCGTCACCAGGAGACCAGCGGCGGCATCTCCTTCCTCGCCCAGCCGTTCGAGGCCGGCCCCTACACCTTCGACCAGACCCCGGTGGGTTGGGAGGTCCAGGGCGCCTACCCGCAGGGGGTCACCATCGCGCCGGTCGGCTTCCCCGACCAGGAGCCGGCGTCCTTCGTCGGCAAGCTGGTGATCATGTTCGACGGCAACCCGCTCTCGGGCGAGCAGGTCGAGCTGAACGGTCGGACCTACTGGGTCCGCGGAGACTCGGGCTACACGACGATCGCGACGCCGACACGGCCTGGGGAACCCTCCGGAAACGTACTGATCCAGTTCCCCGACGACACCGGGTGGACCCGCGACACGATGCTCACGTTCCTGGCCAGCGTGCACGTGGGCCCCGGCGCGCAGCAGGGCGTCGGCTAGACGCCGAACCGCTCCTCGTGCAACTGGCCGCGGGGCACGCGTGGCCAGACCGTCCTCACCGTGCGCCGATGCCGTCCTCGCGGACGGACGGGCGTCGGCGCGGACGCGTGCGGCTCGAAGCCGTAGTCCTCGACCGACCACGGCGGGTCGGCGCGTGTCGTCTCGTCCATGCCGGTTCAGGAGCGGACTGGACTCATCCAGATACACGCGTACGCCGCGGCCGGGTCTCGTCCCAGGCCATCCGTACCGCCCAAGGTGCGAGGTCTCGGGCCCGGCGGCCCACCCACGGGGCGCCCTCGCGGACCATCCACGCGACGTCCTGCCGCCATCCGACGAGCTGCCCGCCCTGCGGCTCGAGCGACGGCGGCTCGAACTCCAGCCCCGCAGCGACGAGCAGGTCGGCGTAGCCGCGGGCCAGCGCCCGGTGCCCCAGCTCGGAGGGGTGCAGCCGGTCCACCGACCAGAACGCCCGGTCGAAGACGTCGGGCCGCGCTGCCAGGTCGATCCGGTGGCCGCCGAACGTCGCGTGCACCTCGTCGTAGACCGCGTTGACCGCCTCGATCCGCGCGTGCAGCGGCCGGCGCAGCACACCCGGCAGCCCGAAGATCGCGCCGTGGTCGTGGAACCTGGCGGTCAGCAGTGTCGCCCCGGCCTCGTGCAGCGCGGAGGCGCAGGTCATCAGCTCCTCACGGACCCGGCCCGGGTGCCAGCCGGCGCGCATCGTGTCGTTGACACCGACCACGAGCGAGGCGAGGTCCGGCCGGTGCGCCACCGCGTCGGCGAGCTGCCCGTGCAGCACGTCGGTGGACGTGGCGCCGGAGACCGCGAGGTTGCAGTAGGACACGTCGTACGCCGCGGCCAGGGCCGACGAGAGCAGTCGGGACCAGCCCCGCCACCCGCAGGGCACGGGATCCCCGATGCCGACCGTGGCGCTGTCACCCAGGGCGGCGAACCTCAGGTACACGACCTGAGCGTGGCCGAACCGCCCACCGCCGGCCCACCGGCAGGTGTCGTGTCGGCCACGTTCTGGTGAAGCCTTACTTGACCTCGGCCCGCAGGATCCGCCACATACCGATGCCCAGCGGCAGGGCCAGCCAGATGAACCCGGACACCAGCAGGTGCGACCATTCCTCGCGGCCGTAGAGGTCCCACTCGTAGATGTCGTCCTGCGCGGCCTGGAAGTCGAGCCAGGGCGCGACCGAGTGGAACCAGTCGCTCAGTGCTCCCAGAGCAGCGAAGACCCCGGGCAGCACGAACCGGTAGACCACGAACAGCACGATCGACGCGGGCGTGTTGAGCAGCAGCGTGGCGATGGCGAAGCCGCCGAGCATCGCCAGCGACTGGGTGACGAAGAATCCGGCCTGGTCGCCGGCGCTGACGTCCCACGAGGTCTGGTCGGGCTGGACCAGCTCGCAGATCGCCGTGCAGACCAGCCCGAGTCCGAACGCGATCACGAGGTTGACCACCGTGATCAGCAGGACCGCGGCGAGCTTCGCCCACACCACCCGGGAGCGGCGCGGCTCGAGCGTGAAGGTGACGAGAGCGCTGCGCTGGCTCCACTCACTGGTGACCAGCATGATCGCGAGGAACGGGAGCAGGAACGACATCATGTAGGCGGCGATGCTGATGAAGTCGCCGAAGAGGATCGGGTCCGTCCGGACCAGGGTGATGACAAGGGCGATGCCCAGCACCACGACCACGATGCCGACGATGGCCAAGAGCAGCCAGAACCCGGCCCGGGTGTCGCGAGCCTTGCGGAGCTCGACCCGGACCAGCCGAGTGAACGGCACCCGGCTGGTCGCGGCGAGGTCCAGGGTGTCGCCCACGCGTGGAACCTACTTGAACTCGATGCGCAGCAGCCGCCAGATACCGAAGGCCAGCGGGATGATCAGCCAGATCGTGCCCGAGGTGGCGATCTGTGCCCACTGCTCCGCCGTCGGTGTGTAGTCACCGTCGAACAGCGGGACCTGAGCGGTGTTGAACTCGATCCACGGAGCGATGTCCTCGAAGCTGTCGCTCAGCGCGCTGAGGATGCCGACCGCGGTCGGCAGGATCAGGCTGTAGACGAAGTAGACGACGATGCCGCCTGCCGTGTTCATGATCAGCATGGCGATGGCGAAGCCGATGAACACGCCGATCAGGTTGAGCAGCACGAACCCGTTGAACATCAGGTTCCACTCCAGCCCCCAGTCGGGCGACGCGCCGGTCAGGATCCCGAACAGCGTGCCCAGCAAGGCCACGACCATGGCCAGGACCATCACGGCGCCCGCGAGCACCACGCCCGCGATGAACTTGGCGACCACGATGCGCGATCGCTTGGGCTCGAGGGTGAACGTGACGAGCCCGTTGCGCTGGCTGGCCTCGCTGGTCACCAGCATGATGATGATGATCGGCAAGAAGTAGCCGAGCACGAAGCCGCCGATCCCGACGAAGTCCCCGAAGTCCTTCTGGTTGTCGTCCGCGGCCAGCGCATAGATCAGCTGGACGAGGATCACCAGGGCGAGGATCGCGATGACGAACCAGCGCCCCGCCCGGGTGTCGAGCGCCTTGCGGAACTCGACCTTGGCCAGCCGGGACATGGGGACCTGCGCGGTCCCCGAGACGTCGAGGGTCGGCATGGGCCCCGCGACGTTCGCCTGACTCACTTGAACTCGATTCGCAGCAGCCGCCAGATGCCGATCGCCAGCGGGATCAGCAGCCAGAGCGTGCCGGACGTGGCGATCTGCGCCCATTCCTCACCGGTCGGCGAGTAGGGACTGGAGATCAGCGGTGCCTGTGCGGTGTTGAACTCGATCCATGGCCCGATCTTCTCGAACGTGTCGCTGATCGCGCTGAGGATGCCCACCGCGGTGGGCAGGATCAGGGTGTAGGCGAAGTACGCGACGATCGCGCCCGCCGTGTTCATGATCAACGTCGAGAGGGCGAAGCCCACGAAGATCCCGATCATCGTGGACAGGAAGAGAGCGCTGAACATCAGGTTCCCGTCGAGGGACCACGACGGGTCGCCTCCGGTGAGGCTGCCCAGCAGCGTTCCGAGCAGGGCCAGGACCACGGCGAGCACCATCACCCCGAGCGCGAGGAGGATCCCGCCCAGGAACTTGGCCAGCACGATGCGTGGCCGACGAGGCTCCAGCGTGAACGTCACCAGGCCGTTGCGCTGACTGGACTCGCTCGTCACCAGCATGATCACGACGATCGGCAGGAAGTACCCGAGCACGGCCCCGGGGATCTGGATGAAGTCCTGGAGGTTCTTGTCATCGTCGTTGGCCGCGAAGGCGTAGATCACCTCGATGAGCACGACGAGCCCGAGGATGGCGATGACGAGCCATCGGCCGGCTCTGGTGTCCAGCGCCTTGCGCATCTCGATCTTGGTCAGTCGGCTCAACGGGACGCTCGACGTGCCGGAGACGTCGAGCTGCCGGGGCGCGGGAGTGGTGGCAACGGTGCTCATGCCTGGGCTCCTTCAGTGACGGCGGGCGCGTGCGCGGCGCCCGCGGGGAGCTCGTCGCGCTGGGAGTCCTCGGTGAGGGTGAGGAACAGCTCTTCGAGGCCGCCGTCCGCGGAGCGGAGGTCGGTGAGGACGATCGCGCCCTCGGCGGCGACCGTGCCCACCTCGACGGGCGGAGCCTCGACCCGGAGACCGGTGCCGGCCGCCGAGACGGTGAGGCCCTTTGCAGCGAGCGCCTTGGTGAGCCGCTCGTTGTCTAGCGCGGTCACGAACGAGGTCTTGTGATCGGCGGACGACAGCAGCTCGTCCTTGGTGCCGCTGGCCACGATCTTGCCGCGGCCGATGAGGATCATCTCGTCGGCGATCTGCTCGACCTCGTTGAGCAGGTGACTGGAGAGCAGCACGGTGCCGCCGCGGTCGGCGTACCCCTTCAGCAGGCCACGCATCCAGCGAATGCCGGCCGGGTCGAGGCCGTTGGCCGGCTCGTCGAGGATCAGCACGGACGGGTCGCCGAGCAGGGCGTGGGCGATGCCGAGCCGCTGCTTCATGCCGAGGGAGTAGTTGCGCAGCCGGCGCTTCGCCTCGGTCTGGTCGAGCGAGACGAGGTCGAGCATCTCGTCCACGCGGGACTCGGGCAGGCCCATGGTCTGGGCGCCGATGGTCAGGATCTCGCGGCCGGTGCGGCCGGCGTGCTGGGCCGAGGCGTCGAGCAGTACGCCGACGTGCAGCCCGGGGTTGGGGATGTCGTGGTAGAGGTGGCCTCCGATCGTCGCCCGACCGTGCGTCGGTGGCGTGAGGCCGACCATGACGCGCATCGTGGTCGTCTTGCCGGCACCGTTGGGGCCCAGGAACCCGGTCACGCGACCGGGTTGGCAGACGAAACTGACGTCGTCGACGGCCGCGAACGAGCCGTACTTCCGAGTGAGACCTTCGACATTGATCATGCGTCCAGACTGCCCTAACGCGCCTGAGGCGTGCATCGGCAAAACGTCATGGTGGCGGCCAGACCAAAGTAGGGGCGGTCCGCGACCCGCGATGCCTGCGCCGGGGTCGCAGGTCGGCCTAGCCTTGCAAGGTGCCAGAGGACTGCGAGCGCGCCGACCCCGAGGCCTACCAGCCTCGGTTGAGCGTGTGGGGGCACACCTGGCGGCTGTTCCTCGTGCTCAGCCTCAGTGCCGCGGGCTGGGTGCCACTCATCGAGGACCAGTCCGAGGAGATGTGGGCGCTCGACGTCGGGCTGGGGCTGGTCGCCTATGTGCTCGCGTTCGGGTTCCGGCGCCGGTGGCCGGTGCCGATCGCGCTCGTGCTCAGCGTGCTCTCGATGGGCTCGGCGATCGCCAGTGGGCCGGCCGTGCTGGCGGCGGTCTCGGTCGCGACCCGGCGACGGTGGCGCGAGATCGCGTTGGTCAGCTCTGTCGGCTTCGCGGCATCACAGTTCTTCGTGACCTGGCAGCCGGGCCCCGGCAACGAGCCGTTCTGGCTGAACCTTTCCGTCAACGCGATCGCGACCGCGGCGATTGTGGCCTGGGGGCTCTACATCGGCTCCCGGCGCGAGCTCATCTGGACCCTGCGGCACCGGGCCGAGACGGCCGAGTCCGAGCAGGAACTGCGGATCGCGCAGGCCCGGACCAACGAGCGAGCCCGGATCGCCCGCGAGATGCACGACGTTCTCGCCCACCGACTCTCGCAGGTCTCCATGCACGCCGGGGCGCTCGCCTTCCGCGAGGACCTCACCCCCGAGCAGGTCCACATCAGCGCGAGCGTGATCCGGGACAAGGCGCACGAGGCGCTGACCGACCTGCGCGGCGTCCTCGGGGTGTTGCGCGGCGCGGACGGGGAACCGGCGCTGGCGCCGCAGCCGACGTACGCCGACCTGGGCCAGCTCGTCGCGGAGGCCCGCGAGGGCGGGCTCAACCTGGCGCTCTACGACCGGGTCAGCGCCCCGGGCGAGGTCCCGGATGCGGCCGGCCGGACGCTCTACCGGATCGTGCAGGAGGGGATCACGAATGCCCGCAAGCACGCACCGGGCAGCAGGCTCACCGTGGAGCTCACCGGCTCGCCCGAGGACGGGCTCGACGTGGTGATGCGGAACCCGTTCGGGTTCGGCAGCGCCATGCCGGGCTCGGGGCTGGGCCTGGTCGGCCTCACCGAGCGGGCCGAGCTGCGCGGCGGCCGGCTCGACGTACGCCGCGAGGGCGACACGTTCGTGCTGCACGCCTGGATCCCGTGGGCCGCATGAATACCCCACGAAACCGCGGGCTCCCCCGCTTCGCTCCTCCACCCACGCTTCCGCGGGGACCCAGAAAGACATGATCCGAGTCCTGATCGTCGACGACGACCCGCTGGTCCGTTCGGCGCTCGCCCTGATGCTCGGGGGCCAGCCCGACCTCGAAGTCGTCGGCGAGGCCGGCGATGGCCGCGCGGGGCTGCGGCTGATCGACGAGCTGCGCCCCGCCGTCGTGCTCATGGACATCCGGATGCCTCGGATGAGCGGGCTGGAGGCGACCCGGGCGCTGCAGCAGCGGCCGGACCCGCCGCACGTGATCGTGCTGACCACGTTCGACGCGGACGAGCACGTGGTCGGGGCGCTGGCCGCGGGGGCGGACGGGTTCCTGCTCAAGGACACTCCACCGCCGCAGATCCTCGAGGCGATCCGGGCGGTCGCGGACGGCGACCCGATGCTGTCCCCGTCGGTGACCCGGACCCTGATCGAGCGGATCCGGGACGACTCGGGAGACGACCGGGGCGAGGTCGCGCGGCTGCGGCTCGGCGTGCTCACCGAGCGCGAGCACGAGGTCGCCCTCGCGGTCGGACGCGGCCTGACCAACGCCGAGATCGCCCGTGCGCTGCACCTGTCGGTGCCGACTGTGAAGGCGCACGTGTCCCGGCTCTTCGACAAGCTGCAGGTGACCAACCGGGTGCAGATCGCGATCTGCGTCCACGACGCCGGGCTGGTCTAGCCGGCCCCCTGAGGTCAGAGGTCGTAGACCGCTCCGGGCTTGGCCAGCTCGGCGGGGCCGTCCCAGACGGCTCGGGCCTCGGCGAGCAGCCCCTCCTTGTCGAACCACGAGGGGATGTGGGTGATGACCAGCCTGCCGACGTTGGCGCGGGCCGCGAGGCGTCCGCCGTCGGCACCGGTGAGGTGGATGAGCGGCGGATTGTCGTCGCGGTCGCGGAACGACGCCTCGGCGAGCAGCAGGTCGGCACCGTCGGCGAGGCGGTCGAGTGCCTCACAGGGGCCGGTGTCGCCGGTGTAGGCGAGGGTTCGGCCGGCGCAGCTGATGCGGAGGCCGTAGGCCTCGACCGGGTGCACCATCGGCACCGCCTCGACGCGGAACGGTCCCACCTCGACATGGTCGCCGTAGCCCCGGAAGTCGAACTCCTGACTCATCCCCGGGTCCTCGGGCAGGTCGTAGGCGCGCGCCATCCGGCCGGCGGTGTCGGTCGGCCCCCACACCGGCAGGCGTGGGGGCGGGCCGTCCGGGTGGTACTTGCGCATGACGTAGTAGCCGCACAGGTCGAGGCAGTGGTCGGCGTGCAGGTGGCTGAGCAGCACCGCGTCGATGCTGAGCGGATCGACGTACTGCTGGAGCGCGCCGAACGCTCCGCTGCCGAGGTCCATCAGCACCCGCCAGGTGCGACCCTCGTGCTCCTGCTCCAGGAGGTAGCAGGAGGCCGGCGAGTCCGGCCCGGGATAGGAGCCGGAGCAGCCGATCACCGTCAGCTTCACGTCAGGCTCACTGAAGGCCGCCTGCGAACTGGCTGGCGGCCATCATCTCGGCGCCCAGGAAGCGGCGTCCGATGGTCTCGAACTCCTCGGTGGCGCCGGTGGTGGAGAAGGTGTACGTCGGGTCGCCCGACTGGCGCATCAGGCCGGTGCTCGTGAGCATCTTGTAGACGTCCTTGGCGCACTCCTCGGCGCTGCTGACCAGGGTGATGGCGTCCCCCATCACGTAGGAGATGACGCCGGTCAGCAACGGGTAGTGGGTGCAGCCGAGGATCAGGGTGTCGACGCCGGCGCTGGTGAGCGGGTCGAGATACTCGTGCGCGACCGCGAGCAGCTCCTCGCCGCCGGTGACACCGGCCTCCACGAAGTCGACGAACCGCGGGCACGCCTGCGTGGTCAGCTCCACGTGGGGCGCCGCGGCGAAGGCGTCCTCGTAGGCCATCGACTCCTGGGTCGCCCGCGTGCAGATCACGCCGATCCGGCCGGTCCGGCTCGCGGCGACCGCCCGGCGGGTGGCCGGGAGGATCACCTCGACCACGGGGACGTCGTACCGCTCTCGCGCGTCCCGCAGCATCGCCGCACTCGCGGAGTTGCAGGCGATCACCAGCGCCTTGACGCCCTGCGCGTTGAGGTGGTCGAGGCACTCGAGGGCGTACTCGCGGACCTCGGCGATCGGCTTGGGGCCGTAGGGCTGGCGCGCGGTGTCGCCCAGGTAGTGCACCGACTCGTGGGGCAGCTGGTCGATGACCGACCTGGCCACGGTGAGACCGCCGAAACCGGAGTCGAAGATCCCGATCGGGGCGTCGAAGGGCGCTCGGACGGGTGGCACGACCAGCAAGGGTATGCGGCGCACCGGTTCACCGCACCGTGTCGTCGCGCACGTCACGCCGCGACCGGTTTCGCCGATTGCGGAGACAGACGGCGCTCGCGGGAGGAAGGTGGAACCGTGGCGGACGCCCACAGCGAGCACCTGGCGCAGGCGCTCAGGGACACGGAAGTCGCGGAGCATGCCCTCCGCGACCTGAAGGCACGCATCGACAACGCCCAGCAACTGGCCCACATGGGCGACTACGACTGGGAGATCGCCACCGACTCCAACACCTGGTCTGACCAGCTGTTCCGCATCTACGGCCACGAGCCGCAGTCGTTCACGCCCAGCTACGACCAGTTCCTGTCGATGATCCACCCCGACGACCAGGAGCGGATCAGGGCGATCCACGAGCAGGCCTACGCCACCGGCGAGCCCTACGAGATGATCGAGCGCATCGTCCGTCCCGACGGCGAGGTTCGCTATCTGTCCTCCAACGGCGAGGTCGTCACGGACGAGAGCGGCACCCCGGTCCGCATGCGCGGCACCTGCATCGACATCACCGAGCGGGTCCATGCCGAGACCGAGCGGGAGGCGCACGCCGCCCGCGTCCACGAGGAGCAGACCCGCCGGCAGGCTGCCCTCGAGATCAACGACTCGGTCGTCCAGGGACTGACCGCCGCGCTCTACGCCCTCGAGCTCGACGACACGGACGCGGTGCGCGACTACGTGCGCCGCACCCTCGACTCGGCCCGCGCGATCATCACCGACCTGGTCGGCCCGGTCGAGGGCAAGGTCGGCCCCGGCGACCTGGTCCGCACCTCGCCGTCGACGCTGAGCGACTAGACGATTCGTCTGCGCGGTGACGTGGGGATCCCCGTGGGGGGTCTCAGACGAATCGCGCGGGTGGTCAGTCGAACAGTCGCGGCTGCGGCGGCCCGTGCGCGGGGTCGACGCCGTCAAAGAGGCTGCTGACCGACTCACCGGCGTGGATGCGCTCGATCGCGGCGCCGAACAGGCCCGCGACCGAGCGGACCTGCAGAGCCGGCCAGCCCTCGGGCGCCGGGACGGTGTCGGTGGTGACCACCTCGGTGATCATCGGGTGCTCGCGGAGCCGGTCGATGGCCTTGCCGACGAAGAGTCCGTGCGTGCAGGCGACCGCGGCCGACGTACAGCCGCGCTCGGAGAGCCGCTCGAGGAGCTCGATGATCGAGCCGCCGGTGGCGATCTCGTCGTCGAGGATGATGGCCCGCTTGCCCTCGACGTCGCCGACGATCTCGTCGATGACCACCTGGTCGTCCGCGAGCCGCTTCTTCGAGCCGGCCGCGACCGGCAGCCCGAGCAGTCGGGAGAACTGGGTGGCGGTCTTGGCGTTGCCGAAGTCCGGTGACACGACGACCGAGTTGGTGAGGTCCTGGCCCTGGAAGTGGTCGGCGAGGATGCCCAGAGCGGTGAGGTGGTCGACCGGCACCGAGAAGAAGGCGTGGACCTGTGGGGCGTGCAGGGTCATGGTGATGACGCGGTTGGCCCCGGCGGCGACAAGCATGTCCGCGACCAGCCGGCCGCCGATCGAGAGCCGGGACGCGTCCTTCTTGTCCGACCGCGCGTAGGCGTAGTACGGGATCACCGCGGTGATCTGCTGCGCCGAGGCGCCGCGGGCGGCGTCCAGCATCAGGAGCATCTCCATGAGGTGCTCCTGGGTCGGCGGCACCAGCGGCTGGATGATGAAGACGTCACGCTGGCGACAGTTCGCCTGGAGCTGTGCCTGTAGGCAGTCGTTGCTGAACCTGGTCAGCTCGACCGAGCTGAGCTCCACGCCGAGCGACTCGCAGACCGCGGAGGCGAAAGGTCGATGGGCGCTGCCGCTGAAGACGACGATCTCGCGCAAACTGCTCTCCCCGGGCGGGCGGTTGGGGCTACTCGACGTCCGGACTGTAACTCCGGTCCATCAGGTACGCCATGGCCCGTCCATCCCACCCCACGAAATCCCGAGGAGTGAGCGCTGCGCGCCAGAGCTCGGGATATCGCGGGGACCCCGGAAAAGCGTGGGGTGTCCGGCGGTTCAGCTCGTGGATCGTCGGGAACGGGTTGAACCTGCACCCGTTCAGGCCCTTCGACTGCTGCATCATCACCGGCGCCAGCCGGCCCTTGCCGGGGCACGAGGCGTGGCCCAGCCCGAGCCAGTGGCCGGTCTCGTGGTTGACCACCATGTGCCGGTAGTCGCGCAGCGCGAGGTGCGCGGCGTTCCACGCGGGCGAGGCATTCTTCCAGCGGTCCTGGTTGATGATGACGAACCGGCCGACCCGGCAGCTCCACATCGAGCTGCATCCCGAGGAGAACCCGGGCACCCGGCTTGCCTGGGAGAGCACCAGCGTGAACGCGCCGCCCCTGGCCACGGGCACGAACCGGATGCCGGCGGCTCGCCAGCCGCGCGCGTCCTCGTAGGTCTCCTGGGCCTCGGCCTTGAACTGCTTGAGGCTGGTGGTGATCTTGCCGCGGGTCTCGACGTGGTAGCGGACCGTGCGGCGTACGTCGACGCGGTGCCTGACCGTGGCGCTCTTGACCTTGACCGTGACCGGGTCGTAGCCCGGCGCCTCCGCCCTGATCCTGAGCACGACGCGCGAACCGACATCCAGGGGCCGGATCGCGTACGAGCGTGCGGTCGATCCGCCGGGCCACGTGTAGGTCACCACCGCGTCGGGCGCGGAGAACCGGCCCGGGCGGGCCTTCAGGTCGTGGCTGAAGCGGGCCTCCCCGAGCACCCTCTGCCGCTTCGCGGTCATGGTGGCATTCGCCACCGGGGCGGTCGCGGGCGAGGTGGCCACGCCCGAGCCGTCACCCGCGGTGACCCGCACAGCGAGCGTCTTCCCTAGGTCGTCGAGCCCCGCGGTGTACGCCGACCCGACGGCGCCGCCGATCGGCACCCCGTCCCGCAGCCACTGGTAGCCGAAGGTCGCGACCGCCGGCGACCACTGTCCCGGGTCGGCGGTCAGGGTGCTCCCGTAGACAGCCTGGCCGGTCACCGTCGGCTGCGAGACCGGCACCGCCCGCGCAGGGCCAGCGACCAGGAGGATCGCGGGGAGCGTCAGCACGAGGGTGAGCAGCAGGCGTCTCATCGCCTCGTGACGATAGCCGCAGGGTCCACAATGCCGACATGCACCTGGGGCTGCACCTGCCGCAGCTGGACTTCGACGGCAGCGGGCTCTCGCTCTCGCGCCTGACCAACGCGGCGCGGGCGGCGCGCGACACGGGGTTCGGGTCGCTGGGCGCCAACGACCACGTCCTCTTCGCGGGGCCGTGGCTGGACGGGCTGACCGCGCTCACGGCCGTCGTCGAGTCCAGCGGCGACCTGGAGCTGGTGACGAGCGTCGCGGTCCCCGCGCTTCGCCACCCGCTGCTGCTGGCCAAGGCCCTCGTCGCGCTCGACCTGCTGTCGGAGGGGCGGGTCGTCGCCGGCATCGGCCCCGGCTCGTCGAACGCCGACTACGACGCGGTCGGGCTCGACTTCGCGCAGCGGTGGCAGCGGCTCGACGAGGCCGCCAGGTTGCTGCGCCACGTGCTGCGCGGCGCGCCGCTGACCGGTCCGACCCGGCACTACCCGGCGCCGCCGGCTCCGCTCTCCCCCGCGCCGTTCCGGGCGGACGGCATCCCCGTGTGGATCGCGAGCTGGGGATCGGCAGCCGGCCTGCGTCGGGTGGTCCGCCACGGTGACGGCTGGCTGGCCTCGGCGTACAACACCGATCCGGCCGCCTTCGCCGCCGGACGGGCCCAGCTCCCGGCCGAGCTGCCAGCAGCCGTGGTGACCATGTGGACGTGGGTGACCGAGGACGACGAGGACGCGCGCCGGCACCTCGACGACGTCCTGGCTCCCCTGCTCCGACGAGACCCGGACACGCTGCGCGACATCCTCTGCATCGGGTCGGCTCAGCGGTGTTCCGAGCTCGTGGCGCGATACGCCGAGGCGGGCTGCGACCGGTTGCACTTCTGGCCGCTCGGCGACGAGGAGCGCCAGGTGGAGCTCATCGCCGGGCTGGCGACAACCTGAACGGTCACGCCCAGAGCTGACCCTCGAGAGCCTCCTCGGCCTCGTCGACGGTGCCTTCGTAGGCGCCGGTCGAGAGGTACTTCCACCCGCCGTCGGCGACGATGAGCGCGATGTCGGCGGGCTCCCCCGCCGAGACCGCCTTGGCGGCCTGGGCCAGCGCCGCGTGCAGGATCGCGCCGGTCGAGATGCCGGCGAAGATGCCCTCCAGCTCGAGCAGCTCGCGCACCCGGCGTACGGCGTCGCGCGGTCCGACCGAGAACCGCGCGTCGATCAGGTCGGCGTCGTAGAGCTCGGGCACGAAGCCCTCGTCGAGGTTGCGCAGCCCGTAGACGAGCTCGCCGTAGCGCGGCTCCGCAGCGATGATCCTGACGTCCGGCTTGGCCTCGCGGAAGAACCGGGACACCCCCATCAGGGTGCCGGTGGTGCCGAGGCCGCCGACGAAGTGGGTCACGCTGGGCAGGTCCGCGAGGATCTCGGGCCCGGTGCCCTCCTGGTGCGCGAGTGAGTTGGCCTTGTTGCCGTACTGGTAGAGCATCACCCAGTCCGGGTGCTCCGCCGCCACCTGCTTGGCGACGCGGACCGCCTCGTTGGAGCCGCCCGCAGCCGGCGAGGTGATGATCTCGGAGCCCCACATGCGCAGCAGCTGGCGGCGCTCCTCGGAGGTGTTCTCCGGCATCACGCACACCAGCCGGTAGCCCTTGAGCTGCGCCGCCATGGCCAGCGAGATCCCTGTGTTGCCCGACGTCGGCTCGAGGATCGTGCTGCCGGGGCGCAGCAGCCCGTCCTTCTCGGCCTCCTCGACCATCCGCAGTGCCGGGCGGTCCTTGATCGAGCCGGTCGGGTTGCGGTCCTCGAGCTTGGCCCACAGCCGGACGTCGGGGCTCGGCGACAGCCTCGGCAGCCCGACCAGCGGCGTACCCCCGACCGAGGCGAGGAGGTTGTCGTAGCGCGTCATCTAGCGGCTAGCCTCCGGCGACGGCCGGGAGCACGACGATCTGGTCGCCGTCGCTGAGTGCGGCCTCGAGGCCGCCGAGGAACCGCACGTCCTCGTCGTTGACGTAGACGTTCACGAAGCGGCGCAGGTCGCCGTCATCGAGCAGGCGGCCCTTGATGCCGGGGTGGTTCGCCTCCAGGTCGTCGATCAGCGCGCTCAGGTTGGCACCCTCGCCGGTGACTGACTTCTCGCCGTCGGTGTAGGTGCGCAGGATGGTGGGGATCCGGACCTCGATGGCCATCAGGTGGTGCTCCTCAGCGGTAGTTGCTCGACGACCTCGACCGGTTCCTCGGTCACCTCGCCGTCGACGATCCTGTACGACCTAAGTTCGACCGGACCGTCGTTGTTCCCGTGCTCACGCGTGCTCACCAGTACGTAGTGCGCGTTCGGCTCCATGGCCAGCCCGATGTCGGTGCGGCTGGGGTAGGCCTCGGTCGCCGTGTGCGAGTGGTAGACGACCACCGGCTCCTCGTCGCGGGCGTCCATGTCCTTGTAGAGCTGGAGCAGGTCGCCGGAGTCGAACTCGTAGAACGTCGGGCTGCCCGCAGCGTTGACCATCTCGACCAGCCGCTCGGCGCGGTCGCTGCCCGACGGGCCCGCGACGATGCCGCAGGCCTCGTCGGGGTGGTCCCGCTTGGCGTGCGCGACGATCGCGTCGTACGTCGCCCGGTCGAGTCTCAGCACCGTTCAAGGGTAGGGGTGCCAGCGCGGCTGGACGGGCTCGGCCCGTCGTCCGGACGGCGGCTCCACGCGGCCGCTCCGGCGAGGTACGCCGCCACGAGGGTGCCGATCGCCAGCACGCCGGCGGCCACGAGGAACCCCGCGGCACGACCCTGGCTCGCCGCGACGAGCGCCACGACGGCCAACCCGACCGCGCCACCGGCCTGCTGGGTCGTGTTCACGAAGCCCGACGCGGCGCCAGCGTCGCGCTGGGGGGCGGCGTCCATGGCCAACGCGGTCACCTGCGGCATCGCGAGGCCGAACCCGATCCCCATCACCACGAAACCGGGCGCCACGTGCAGCGCGAAGCTGCCGCGGTCGGGCAGCGCGACCATCGACAGCATCCCGGTCACGAACAGCACCAGCCCTCCGACCAGGACCCGCTCTCGGCCGAACCGTCCGGCCAGGCGCTCGCTCACGCCCAGCGACGCCACGGCGATCGCGATCGTCACGGGCAGGTAGGCCAGGCCGGTGTGCAGCGCGTCGAGGCCGAGGGTGTCCTGGAGGTAGAGAGCGGTGAGGAACTGGAAGGAGAACCCCGCCACCGTCATCGTGAACAGCACCGCGTTCGGAAGCAGGAACGCCGGGCGGATGACCAGCGTGCGGGGCACCAGCGCCCGGCTCGCCGCCAGGCCGCGGCGCAGCCCCGGGGTGTCCCGTGTCTCGTCCAGGACGACGAACGCGGCGAAGAGGACCGCGAGACCGAGCGGGACGTTGACCAGGAACACCCACCGCCAGGACGCCAGCTCGGTGAGCAGGCCACCGGCGATGACGCCGATGGACGCGCCCGCCGAACCGACGAACGCGACCAGCGCGAAGGCCCGCCCCCGAGCCGCCTGGTCGGCGTACAGCCCGGCGATCATGCCGAGCACGACCGCCGAGGTGAGCGCGCCGCCGACACCCTGGGCGACCCGCGCGGCCACCAGGGTGGTCGGGCCCGTGGCGAGGCCGCACAGGGCGGTGGCGGCGGTGAAGAGCACCAGCCCGGTCACGAAGACCTTTCGGGTCCCGACCAGGTCGCCGAGCCGACCGGCCGGCAGCAGGAGCACGGCGAAGGCGACGAAGAAGCCGTTGACCACCCACGCCAGCCCGGTGTCGGTGAAGCCCAGGTCGTTCCGGATCGTCGGCAGTGCGACGTTCACGATCGTGCCGTCGAGGATCACCATCAGCTGGGTCGCCAGCAGGACCACCAGGGCTCCGCGGCGACGTCGGTCCGTACGGGATGCGTCCATGAATAGGACCGTACCAAATGATTCTGTACAGAACTATTCTTTACAGACCAATTCGCTGGCGACCTATCTCACGAGATGTGGCCGCGCCTGCTTGCGCCGCTGGGGAGCCACGTGGGACGGCGTGGCGAGCGGCCCGTCGCCGGACGTCAGCTGGCCGAGGCCGCGCACGAGGCCGGCGGCGGTGCTCGCGTCCAGCGGCGCGAGCACCTCGAGGATCAGCGCGTCCACCACCCGACGCGCCTGGTCGTAGAGCTTCGCGCCCCGTGCTGTCACAGCGATCACCCGCGCTCGCCGGTCGAGGTCGGAGACCCGGCGCTCGACGAGGCCGGCAGCCTGGAGCCGGTCCAGGGTGGCGACCATGGTCGTCTTGTCGAGGCCGGCCAGCTCGGCCACCTGGGCCTGGGTGCGCTCGGACTCGCCGGCCTTCATCAGCAGGCAGTACTCGCGCACCGACAGCCCGAGGTCGGCCAGCGCTCCACCCAGCCGGGCCTCGAGCGCGTACGCCGCCTGGTTGAACAGGAAGGAGAGGTCGACCTGGGTGTCGGGGTCACGTGGCGCGGCCATGCGCACCATGGTAGTTCGGTACGGGATGATCCCGTAGCGAACGATCTCCCGGGTCCGAGGGACCAAGTCCCAACTCGCCCGGGCGGCGCGGCTCAGCGGGACGAGAGTGCCTGGACCAGGGTCTCCTGCAGGTAGCCGACCCACTCGTAGATGTCATGAGCCTGGGCGCGCGGGTCGTCGTCGGGCAGCGCGTGCCAGTAGTCCTCGTCGCCCTCCTCCACCTCGAGCCGGGTGGCCAGCGCCAGCCGCAGGTCTGTGAACGACCGCATCCAGATCTCGGCGGTCGGCTGGTCGAGCTCGACGTCGATCATCAGCCCCTCTTCGGTCAGCTCGGGGGGCAGCCCGGCTTCCTCGAGGCCCTCGATGATCGTGATCGCGGCCTTGGCCTTCCCGTCACGGAGCGTCCCCTCGGTGAACCGCCGGAACTCGGCGGCGCCCTCCTCGTCGTGCCGGTACGCCGTCGGGAACAGCCGCGCGAGCACCGGGTCCTCGGGCTCGGTGGTGGGGCCGGAGAAGTCCATCATCGCCTCGAGCGGGTCGATGTCGTCGCGCGGGACGGCCGCCTCGTTGCGCAGCAGCTCGACCAGCTGGGCCGCCAGCGAGCGCAGCAGGTCGGCCTCGAACCCGGTGAACGTGGCGATCAGGTGCTTGCTGCGGCGGTGACGGGCGAAGCCGGTCATGGGAGGGTCACTGCTGCTTGTCCAGGGTGGCCCAGAGCCCGTACTCGTGCATCGCCTGCACGTCGCGCTCCATCTCCTCGCGGCTGCCGCTGCTGACCACCGACTTTCCGTCCTCATGCACCTCTAGCATGAGCTTCTCGGCCTTCTTCTTGTCGTAGCCGAAGTACTTCTGGAAGACGTAGGTGACGTAGGACATCAGGTTGACCGGGTCGTTCCACACGATCGTGACCCACGGGACCGCCAGCACCGTGATCTCGTCAGGGGTGCGCGTCGGCTCGACCTCGACAGGGGAAGCGGACACGTCGTCCATGTTGGCACAGCCATAGTCTTCGTTCGTGGCACCGACGTCGACTGCGCTGCTCACGGACCACTACGAGCTGACCATGCTGCAGGCGGCGCTCGCCGGCGGCACCGCGGAGCGGCGGTCTGTTTTCGAGCTGTTCGGCCGGCGACTGCCCGAGGGGCGGCGGTACGGCGTGGTCGCGGGGGTCGGCCGGGCGCTCGACGCGATCGAGGCGTTCCGGTTCGACGACGAGACCCTCGCCGCACTCGACGGGGTGGTCGACGCGACGACGCTCAGCTGGCTGGCCGGCTACCGGTTCTCCGGCGACATGTGGGGATACGCCGAGGGCGAGATCTACTTCGCGCACTCGCCGCTGCTGATCGTCGAGGCCAGCTTCGCCGAGGCGGTGGTGCTGGAGACGGTGCTGCTCTCCATCTACAACCACGACTCGGCGATCGCGTCGGCCGCGTCGCGGATGACCCTGGCCGCCGGCGACCGGCCCTGCATCGAGATGGGCTCGCGTCGCACCCACGAGGAGGCCGCGGTGGCGGCCGCGCGGGCGGCGTACGTCGCCGGGTTCGTGAGCACCTCGAACCTCGCGGCCCGGCACCGTTACGGCGTCCCGACGACGGGCACCAGCGCGCACTCGTTCACGCTTTTGCACGACACCGAGGAGGAGGCGTTCCGTGCTCAGGTCAGCTCCCTGGGCGTGGGCACCACGCTGCTCGTCGACACCTACGACATCGCCGAGGCGGTGCGGCTCGGCGTCGAGGTGGCCGGCCCGGAGCTCGGCGCGGTCCGCATCGACTCCGGTGACCTGGGCCAGCTGGCCGTGGAGGTGCGGCAGCAGCTGGACCGGCTCGGTGCGCACGACACCAGGATCATCGTCACCAGCGACCTCGACGAGGACGCGATCAACGCGCTCGCGTCGGCGCCGGTCGACGGCTACGGCGTGGGGACCCAGCTGGTCACCGGGAGCGGTCACCCGACCTCCGGCTTCGTCTACAAGCTCGTCGCTCGCGAGAACGACGAACGCATCATGCAGTCGGTGGCGAAGAAGAGCGTCGACAAGGTCTCGGTCGGGGGCCGCAAGTTCGCGTTGCGCAGGCGCGACACCCACGGCGTGGCCGAGGCCGAGGTGATCGGCATCGGGACCCCAGCCGAGAACGACGGTGACGACCGGGAGCTTCTCGTCCAGCTGGTGCGGGACGGCGAGGTGGTGGGCCGCGAGCCGATCGACACGGCCCGCGACCGGCACACCATGACCCGCGCCGAGCTGCCGCCGTCCGCCCAGCAGATGTCCCGCGGTGAGCCCGTCATCCCCACCATCTTCGAAGGAGACCACTGACATGGCGCTGGTGACCTGCGACTTCTTCTCCGAGTCGCTGATGGTCGGCACCTCGATCACGGTCGTCCTGCCGCAGGAGACCGAGGAGCAGATCGGCCTCATCGACGAGGTGCGCGACGGCCCGCCGCCGGTCCTCTACCTGCTGCACGGGCTGTCGGACGACCACACCGCGTGGCTGCGCTACACCTCGATCGAGCGGTACGCCTCGGCCCGCGGTCTGGCGGTCGTGATGCCCGCGGCGGGCCGGAGCTTCTACGCCGACGAGGCTCACGGCCACAGCTACTGGACCTACGTCTCCGAGGAGCTGCCGCGGGTGGTCGGCCAGTTCTTCCGCGTCTCGCAGGAGCCGGCCGACACCTTCGTGGCCGGGCTCTCGATGGGTGGCTACGGCGCCCTCAAGCTGGCCCTCACCCATCCCGAGCGCTACGCCGCCGCCGCCTGCCTCTCGGGCGCCCTTGACCTGGTGGCGTTCTCGAAGCGGCCCGACCGCGACGAGGTGATGGGCCGGGTCTTCGACCACAAGGTGAAGCCGAGCGACGACCTGTTCGCGCTGCTCGCCGAAGCGAAGGAGATCCCGCCGCTCCACATCTCGTGCGGCACCGAGGACTGGCTGCTCGCATCGACCGAGCGGTTCGCCGGGGCCGCGAAGGCCGCCGGCGCCGACGTCACGACCGACATCCGCCCCGGCGACCACGTCTGGTCACTCTGGGACGCCGTCATCCAGGACGTGATCGCCTGGCTCCCGGTTCGGCCGTAGATAGGTTGAGCGTGTGAAGACCGCGCTGATCGTCGTGGACGTGCAGAACGACTTCTGCGAGGGCGGGTCCCTGCCCGTCGCCGGCGGCGCCCAGGTCGCCGCGGACGTCGGCCGGCTGCTGCACCATCGGAGCGCGGGCGAGGCGGACGCGCCGGCGTACGACCACGTCGTCGCGACCAAGGACCACCACATCGACCCCGGTGACCACTGGGCCCGGGAGCCGGACTTCGTCGACTCCTGGCCGGTGCACTGCCGGGTAGGGACCGAGGGCGAGGCCTTCCACCCCAACCTCGACCCGCAGCCCTTCGACGCGATCTTCCTCAAGGGCGAGCACCAGGCGGCCTACTCCGGCTTCGAGGGCGTCCATGACGGACATCCGCTGGCCGAATGGCTGCGGGCCCACGAGGTCACCCGCGTCGACATCTGCGGCATCGCCACCGACCACTGCGTGCGGGCCACCGCCCTCGACGCCGCGAGGGAGGGGTTCGAGACCACGGTGCTGCTCGACCTGTGCGCCGGAGTGGCGCCCGAGACCACGCAGGCCGCGCTGGCCGCGATGCGCGAGGCGGGCGTGAGCCTTGCTGGAGACTGACGACCTCCTGGTCGAGCCGCGTGACGGCGGGGCGCTCTGGCTCACCTTCGACCGGCCTGAGGTGTTCAACGCGTTCAGCGGTGAGCTGTCCGTGGCGCTGGCCGAACGGCTCGAGGACGCCGCGTCGAACGACGACGTACGGGTCGTCGTCATCACCGGGACCGGCCCCGCGTTCAGCGCGGGCGCCGACATCTCCGGCGAGGACGCGCACGAGCGCTTCGACGTACGCGCCCTCGACGCAGCCAACCGGGTCGTCCGCGCCGTCACCGGCTGCCCCAAGCCGGTGGTCGCAGCGGTCAACGGTGTCGCCGCCGGCGTCGGCTGCTCGACCGCCCTGGCCGCGGATCTCGTCGTCGCCACCGAGTCCGCCAGCTTCCTGCTGGCCTTCGCCCGGATCGGGCTGATGCCCGACGGCGGTACGTCGGCCACGGTCGCCGCCGCCATCGGCCGGGCCCGGGCGATGCGGATGGCGCTGCTCGCCGAGCCGCTCACCGCCCGCGAGGCGTACGACGCGGGGCTGGTGAGCCACGTGGCACCTGACGCGGAGTTCCCGGCGGTGGTCGACAAGGTCGTCCGCCGGCTGACCCAGGGCGCTCCGCTCGCCCAGGCCGCCACCAAGAAGGCGGTCAACGCCGCCACCCTCGACCAGCTCGAGGCCGCCCTCGAGCGCGAGCGCACCGGGCAGACCGTCCTGCTGCGCACCGGCGATGCCGCCGAGGGCATGCGCGCCTTCGGCGAGCGGCGCCGACCGGAGTTCAGGGGCCATTAGCGGACCCCCCAGCAACTGTTTGGCAGTCGCTGGCAGGGGTACTCACTCCCCAACAGTTCTTGGGAGGTAGCGATGAGTCCGGCCACCACCACACCGGTCAGTCAGCTGCGCGCGGTCGCCCACCCGGTTCGGCTCCGGATGCTCTCGCTGATGACCGGCACCGCGCTGAGCGCGGCCGACCTCGCCCGCGAGCTCGGCATCAGCCACGCCAACGCGTCGTACCACCTGCGTCAGCTGGTCGACGCCGGCGAGGTCGTGGAAGCCGGGGAGGTGAAGATCCGGGGCGGCGTGGCCAAGCGCTACCGCTACCCCCACGAGGCCGACAGTCGGCACCACGACCCGACCACCGAGGAGCGGCTGCTCTACGCGAGGGCCCTGTTCACCGAGGTCCAGCGGCGGCTCCCGGAGCGAGTCGGGGGCCCTGGGCAGTCCAGCGACCTCGAGGGCTGGGTCGAGCACGACACGTGGGCGCGGGCCGTGGCGCTGATGGAGGAGGCCTCCCGCCTGCTGCACGACGCCAACCGACCACCGCAGTCCCCTGACACCGTGCACGTCAGCTTCACGGCGATGCTGTTCCGGATGGCCCCGACGTGACCAACCGCGGCACCAGCCTCGCGCCGCTGCGCGAGCACAACTTCCGGTGGTACTACGCGGCCGAAGGCGTCAACCTCGCCGGTACGACGATGAACGGCGTCGCGCTCGCCTTCGCCGTCCTCGAGATCAGCGACTCGCCGTCCGCGCTCGGCGCGGTGCTCGCCGCGCACAGCATCCCGATGGTCGTCTTTCTCCTGCTCGGCGGCGTGATCGCCGACCGGTTCGGCCGGGCGCTGGTGATCCAGGTGGGCAACGTCCTCAGCGGTGTCACGCAGCTCGCGATCGCTGCGCTGGTCCTCACCGGCACCGGCCAGCTGTGGCAGCTCATCGTCCTCAGTGGGATCAACGGCGTCGTCAGCGCCATGAGCTTCCCGGCGTTCGCCAGCCTCGTGCCCCAGCTCGTGCCGCGCGACCAGCTGCAGCCGGCCAACGCCCTGATCGCGCTTCAGCGCAACGCGCTCTTCATGCTCGGCCCGGCCGTCGCCGGCATCCTCGTGGTCACCATCGGCGCGGGCTGGGCGGTCGCGTTCGACGGCGCGACCTACCTGCTGGCTGCATTGCTCCTGGTGCGGGTGAAGATCCCGCCGCCGCTGCCCCGCGAGGACTCACCCGGGATGTTGGCCGACCTGCGCGAGGGCTGGGCCTACTTCGTCGGGACGACGTGGCTCTGGGTGATTGTCGCGGCGTTCGGCGTGCTCAACGCGCTTTCCGCAGGGTCGTTCGGCACCCTGGGCCCGGTGCTGGCCAAGGAGACGTCGATCGGGGAGTCCGGCTGGGGCCTGATCCTCTCCGCGCGGGCGGTGGGGCTGCTGCTGATGTCGCTGGTGCTGCTCCGCGTCCCGCTGAAGCGACCGCTCTTCTGGGGGATGATCGGCATGTCGCTCAATTGCCTGCCGATGCTCGCGCTCGGCGTCGACCCGGTGATAGCCGTCGCGATCCTGGGCGCGCTGTTAGCCGGCATCGGCACCGAGGTGTTCGGGATCGGCTGGAGCCTGGCGATGCAGGAGCACGTGCCCGACGAGATGCTCTCCCGCGCCTACTCCTACGACGCGCTCGGCTCGTTCCTTGCGATCCCGATCGGCCAGCTCGCGTTCGGCCCGATCGGCGTGGCGTTCGGGATACAGCAGAGCATGCTGGTCTCCGGAATCCTCTACTTCGCGGTCTGCCTGCTGACTCTCGCGTCCCGCTCGGTGCGTGACCTGCCCAGGGTGGTGACGGAGGTCGCCGCCGCCCCGAGCCCACCGGTCAGGTGACGGTGATGTCTGCGCCGTTGTTGACCAGCTTCCAGTCGACACTCGCGAAGGCCGCCGGGTCGATGATGTGGTTGGCCGTGACCCAGTCGATGAGGAGCTGGCGGATCTCGACCTGCTGGTTGTAGACCACGGGCGCGGTCGACACCGCCGGGAACCCGCCGCCGCCCGCCTGGCGGTAGTTGTTGACCGCCAGCGCGAACTCCTGCGCGGGCGTGACCCCCACTCCGTCGTACGCCAGGTCGAGGATGCGTGCGCCGGGGTCCTTGCCGATGTCGATCTTGTAGGTCAGCTTCTTGTCCAGCCCGGCCACGGAGTCGAAGTTGTAGTCGGGCGTGCCGTTCGGGGCAGCCGACGTGACCGCGTTGGTGACGTCGGCCATCGGGAACGAGTTCCCGGCGCCCACCTTCTTGAAGTAGTACGCGGAGAACTCGAGGTACTGCTTGAGCTGGGCACCGGTGATCTTCACCGCGAGCAGCGTGTTGTCGTAGATGTAGAGACCCGCGACGTCGGCAACGGTCACGACGCCCGCCGGGAACGACGCGGTCCGGCTGAACGGCGCCGCGATCGAGAGCACCGGCAGGGCGGCGTCGGCGCCGGTGAGCCCGGCCTTGACCGCCTTCCCCTGGACGTACTGGACGAAGTCGATGATCGGCACGTCCTCGACCACCGCCCGCGCCGCCGAGAGGGCCGCGGTGGAGTTGCCGATCGGCGAGTTGACGTAGCCGATCACCTTGTCGTGCTGGGCCCGGACCGCCCTGGCGACCTTGCCGTTCTCCTTGGCGGTGTTGGAGTTGAGCAGCTGGCCGTGGGACCGCACCAGCTTCCAGCGGCGCTTGCGCTGCTGCCACTCGACAGTCAGCTTCATCACAGCCAGCCGCATGCCCCAGTAGTAGGGCTCGCAGAGCAGCACCCGCTTCCCGGTCTTGGTGTTGGTGACGAAACGCTGCGGGATCTCCTTGTGTGCGTGCCCGACCAGGATCGCGTCGATGCCGGGCACCTGCTCCGCGACGAGCGACGCGGCGTTCTCCGGGTACGGCAACGCGTTGCCGTACGACGACGACGTGTCGGCGCCCGAGTGGGCGGAGACGATGACCAGGTCGCAGCCCTTCTTCTTGAGCTCGGGGACGTACTTCGCGGCCTGCTCGACCAGCCCGAGGAACTCGACCTTGCCCTGCACGTTGGCCTTGTCCCAGATCGCCACACCGGGCGTGACCAGGCCGAGGATGCCGATCTTGAGGGGCTTGCGGCCCTTGGCGACGCGGTATTTCTTGATGACGTAGGGCGGGAAGACCGGCCGCTTCGTCGCCGGGTCGACGGCGTTGGCACCGAGGAGCGGGAAGTCAAGCTGGGACTCGTAGGCGCGCAGCGTGTCCATGCCGTAGTTGAACTCGTGGTTGCCGAGCGCGGCCGCGTCGTAGTGCATCGTGTTCATCGCTGCGGCCATCGGGTGCACGCCACCGGCGGTGATCGGCGCGATCCGCGCGTAGTAGTAGGCCAGCGGCGTGCCCTGGATGGTGTCGCCGGCGTCGAGCAGCAGGACCGGCCCACGCTTGCGGAGCTTCTTGCGAATCCCTCTGACCAAGGTCGCGATCTTGGCGAGCCCGATGTCGTCGTGGGCCGCGTTGTCGAACTCCTTGTTCTTGAAGTAGTCCCAGTTGAAGACATTGCCGTGGCTGTCGGTCGTGCCGAGCACCGTCACGTGGATCCTGCGCGGCTTCTTGCCGCGCCGATCGGCGCCGAGGTCGTCGTCGGAGTCGGCGTACGCCGGAGCGGCCAGGCCGGCAGCGGCGAGAGCGGCAGCTCCGGTGAGGACGCCGCGGCGGCCGGGGAGGCCACCGAGGGCCTCGACGTCCGGATGCGGTTCGTGCTCCTCGATCGAGGCGTGGCTGTGCGGGTCAAGGGGACGTGCGGGCATGGCTGTGCTCCCGAGAGTGTGAGATTCCGAGGTGGACGACCCTGGCGAGGTCGCCGCCTCGTTCATATCAGGTCAGCACCACTTCTCCGCCAGCGCCCTGATCACCGTCAAGTTGCGGTTGGTCGCGACACCCAGGTACTTCTCCACGGCCACGTTGGTCAGCGTTGCCTCGTGGTAGTTGCCGCCCAGCAGCAGGTGCACCGCACGACCGCCGACCTTCGCCACCTCGTCGGTGGTGATGCTGTCCTGGAGCTGATTGATCGCGGCCGCGGTCGGGACGTCCTTGCAGAGCGACACGTAGTGCCTGCCGCCATGCCCGAACGACTCGGCGTGCTCGGCGATCTCGCGGAGCTCCTTCTGGGTGAACACGATCGTCGGCACCTTGAAGCCGGCCTCGGCCTCGAACGCCTTCTCCAGCGCGGCCTCGATCTTCGCGCGGGAGCGCAGCGTGGTGTCGAAACGGACGTTGCCGGTGTTGATGTACGTCGCCACGTGGGTGAAGCCGGCCGCCTCGACGGCCTCGATGATCGACTCCTTGGGGAACTTCCGCGTCGCCCCGAGGTTGATTGCCCGCAGGAACCCGATGTACGTCGCCACGCCCGGATCCTCCCACTCGGGAAGGTCAGCGGATCCGGACCACGTTGGTCTTCGCGAGCTTGTCGTGGATCGCCTGCTTCTTGTCGTCCCACAGGGGCCAGAGGTAGTTGAGCAGCGAGTACATGAACGACAGGCTGCCGATGATCGGGATGAGCCCGATGATCCCGATCGCGTACTGACCCACCCAGCGGAGCAGGACGGTCGCGAGCGGCATCGGGCCCGGACGCTCCCTGAGGCGGACCCGCAGGCCGAGGATCAGCTTGCCGGGGGTGGCCTGCTTCCACATCAGGAACCCGACGTTGTAGACGAAGCCCAGGGCGATGTTGATCGCGCCGATGATCGCTATCGGCTTGGCGATGTCGCTCTGCAGCTGGCTCGTGTCGGGGGTGCTGCTGTCGGCGTTCAGTGCCTCGTCGAACCAGTCGCTGTAGGTGTTGAACACGTCGCGGGCCCACGGGAAGGCGACGATGCCGGCGACGATCCCGATGAGGATCCCGTCGATGACCAGCGCGAGCACCCGCTGCCACCATCCGGCGAGCCGGACGCCGTCGGGCGTGGTCGGCGGCGGCTTCGCGCCCGCGTAGGCGCCGGCGTACGGCGTGCCGTAGACCTGCGGGTAGGCCGGCGGCGCGGCGTACTGCTGCGGCGCGGCGTACTGCTCCGTCGCCGCGGGTGCCTCGGCCGGCGCCGTGTGCTCGGTCCAGCGGGCGCCGTCCCAGTAGCGCAGCTGCGGCTGCTGCCCGGGCTGCGGCGGGACGGGGTCAGGATGCCAACCGGGCTGTGAGGTCACGCCTCAGAGGTTCCCACGAGCCTCCTGCTCGCGCTCGATCGCCTCGAAGAGCGCCTTGAAGTTTCCCTTGCCGAAGCCCAGCGAGCCGTGCCGCTCGATGAACTCGTAGAACACCGTCGGCCGGTCGCCCATCGGCCTGGTGAAGATCTGCAGCAGATAGCCGTCCTCGTCGCGGTCGACCAGGATCTTGCGCTTCTTCAGCTCCTCGATCGGGACCCGCACCTCGCCGATCCGCGCGCGCAGCTCGGGGTCGTCGTAGTAGGAGTCGGGGGTCTCGAGGAACTCGATCCCGTTGTCGCGCAGGATGTCGACCGAGCGCAGGATGTCGTTGGTCGCGAGCGCGATGTGCTGGCAGCCGGCGCCGTCGTAGAACTCGAGGTACTCGTCGATCTGCGACTTCTTCTTGGCGATGGCCGGCTCGTTGAGCGGGAACTTCACCCGGTGGTTGCCGCTGGCGACCACCTTGCTCATCAGCGCGGAGTAGTCGGTGGCGATGTCGTCGCCGACGAACTCGGCCATGTTCGTGAAGCCGAGGACCCGGTTGTAGAACTCGACCCACTCGTCCATCCGGCCGAGCTCGACGTTGCCGACGCAGTGGTCGATGGCCTGGAACAGCCGCTTCGGGTGCCCCTCGCGGCGGACGACGCTGCTGCTCCGCGCGACGTAGCCGGGCAGGTAGGGGCCGGCGTAGTTGCTGCGGTCGACGAGCGTGTGCCGGGTCTCGCCGTACGTCGCGATCGCGGCCAGCCGGACGGTGCCGTGCTCGTCGGACTCGTCGTGCGGCTCGACCAGGACCGTCGCGCCCGTCGACCTGGCGTGCTCGATGCACTTGTCGACGTCGGTCACCTCGATGGCGAGGTCGACGACGCCGTCGCCGTGCCTGCGGTGGTGCTCGAGGACCGGGCTGTCGGGGGTGACGCCGCCGGTGAAGACGAAGCGGGCGCTGCCTGAGCGCAGCACGTAGGACTTGGCGTCGCGGAACCCGTTCTCGGGGCCGCGGTAGGCCTCGAGCTCCATGCCCAGGGCGAGCTGGTAGAAGGTCGCCGTCTGGGTGGCGTTGCCGACCACGAAGCAGACGGCGTCCTGGGCGACGACCGGGAACGGGTCGTTCGTCGCGTCGTACTCGACGAGGCCGACGAGCTGCTTGAGCTGCTCGAGGGAGAGTCCGGCCTGGACTTCCTCGCTGGTCAGGGCGGTGAGGGTTGACTCGCTCATGCGCGCCACTCTCCCCGGTCTAGCGCAATCTGTGCAACAGTACGGCCAGACATTGCGCAATCTGTTCAGTTCGGAGCCGCTCATGGACGCGCTCGACCGCAGTTTGATCGACCTGTTCTCCACCGACCCACGGGTCGGCGTGCTCGAGGCCTCGCGCCGGCTCGGCGTGGCCCGCGGCACCGTCCAGGCCCGGCTCGACAAGCTGGTCTCCTCCGGAGTGATCACCTCGTGGGGTCCGGACCTCTCCCCCGCCGCCCTGGGCTATCCGGTGACCGCGTTCCTCACCCTGGAGATCCGGCAGGACGAGCTCACCGGCGGCGGCCACGACACCGTCGGCGCCCACCTGGCCGCCATCCCCGAGGTGCTCGAGGCGCACACCATCACCGGCGCCGGCGACCTGATGGCCCGCGTGGTCGCCCGCTCCAACACCGACCTCCAGCGCGTGATCGACCTGGTGCTCGCGAACCCCGCGATCGTCCGCTCCTCGACGGTGATCGCCCTCGCCACCCAGGTGCCCTACCGGGTGCTCCCGCTCGCAGGTGTGTCGGACTAAGCGGATCGGGTCGCTCGTGCGTCAGTGGGGTGTGAGCAGCGAGGAGTTCGCCGAGTTCTACGCCGCGAGCAAGGACCAGTGCCTCCGCGCGGCCGTGGCCAGCGGGATGCGGCAGGCCGCCGCCGAGGAGGCGGTGGCCGAGGCGTTCGCCCGTGCCTGGGCGTCCTGGTCGAAGGTGCGCCGGCTCGACCAACCCCGGGCCTGGGTGGTGCGGACCGCGGTGAACGCGGACATCTCCTGGTGGCGACGCCGTCGCCGGGAGGTCGTGGTCGACGTACCTGAGTCCTCCACCGAGGACCGGCTTCACTCCACCGACCTGGTCGCTGCCATCCGCGCGCTGCCACCCAGGCAGCGCGAGGTGGTCGTGCTGCGCTACCTGCTCGACCTCGACACCGCCGCGGCCTCGGCCTGGCTGGGCGTCGCACCCGGCACCGTCCGCGCCACCCTGCACCACGCCCTGGCCGCCCTGCGCGTCCAGCTCACTCCGGAGGAGACGAACCGATGACCATTGACCTCGACGAGGCCTTGCGCACCGCCGGCGCCGAACTGCAGCTCGATCGACCTGTCTCCGTGGTGCTCGCTCGCGGCGACCGGCTCCGACAGCGACGCAACGGAGCCCGGGTCGGAGTCGCCGCCCTGTGCCTCGCAGCAGCGGGCGGCGTTGCCTGGCTCGCCGTGCCGTCCGGCCAGCCCTCCTCGACCGTGAAGGACAGTGTCGCCACACAACCCTCGTCGACGGCTGCGGGGCCCTCGCAGGCTCCTGTCGCACAGCCGCTGGTGGGCCTCCCGCCAGACGAGCTCGCTGCTGCCGACTCGGTCTGCCGAAACATCCGCTCCTTCGAGGTCATGGCGCCTGACACCGTGCCTACCGCGACGGACACCAGCGACGGGACATCGGTGCTCTACTACCGGGACGCCGACCACGTTGCCATCTGCACCGTGCAGGCCGGGAAGAACGGTCAGCCGCGCCCCGGCAGCCTCGGCATCAGTGGTGGGCAGCCGCTGCCTGCGGGTCACGCCTTCGGGACCTACGGGTTCGTCTACGGGAGCGGCACGGGCGGACCGATTCCCGACGTCCCCGGCGCGTTCCTGCTCTCCGACGACGTCGCGCGCCTGGTGCTCCACCACGACGGACAGGACTTCGAGGCTCGGGTGGGTCCCAACTTCGCTGTGGTGTGGCTGCCGGCGGGCTCGAGGCCGAACGACGTGGCCCTCCACGCGACCGTCACGGCATACGCCGCCGACGGCACCGAGCTCGACTACGGGGGACTGCTGGACCGGCCGGCGCCGTTCTAGGGCGTGTCTGACGATGCTGGTGGATGCCGGCGTCGTCCAGGCGCGCGCTGGCCAGGCGCCGGCGCGCACGCAGACTGGGCGTCTTCGCAGCGTCGGTGACGCCGCACGCTTTTCCGGGGTCCCCGCGGAAGCGCGAGCGCAGCGAGCGTCTTCCGTGGGGTGGAGCGCGTGATCTGGGCGGCGTCCGGCGCCGCCATGAACCGTCAGACACGCCCTAGGCACCGCTCCCCACCTGGTCCACTCCTCTGGCGAGTCCCAGACCTCGGCCCCGTTGCCGTGGCAGCCTGTTGCCCGGGGGTGGATCAGGCATGGCCGATGGCGTGGTCGTCATGGTGGACGGTCGGGTGAAGGTGCTCCAGCGGACCTGCAACCGCGACGACGAGCTGCTGCGCAGCCTGCTGCGCACGCGACCCGACCTTGTCCTCGGCGCCGCCGCCCCCGGCGACCGCCGGCGCCTCCTGCTGGTCACCGACAGCGACGTCCCGCCCCTGCAGCGCGTGTACGTCGACAGCGAGGCGGTCCCGCTCCTCGTCGGGGTGCAGGCAGCCGGCCACGACCGGGCCGAGGGCGACGTCCTCCTGCGCCTGCTCGACCGCTTCGCGCTCGAGCTGCCGCCCTGGCGGCACGGCCGGCTGCGTGAGCTGGCCCGGGACACTCACGACGACCGGGACGAGGCGGAGCTCCTCACCCAGACCCTCGGCTGGCCGGCCGACCCGGACACGTTCTGGGCGCGGGTCGAGTCGAACCTCTCGCGCGAGCGGGTCCGGATCGTCCTGGTCACCGATCGGATGCCGGACGAGCTCACCCGCATCGTCGAGTTCCTCGACGGCCAGCTGCGCGACGTCGAGGTCCGCGCAGTGGAGGTGGCGCTCTACGGCTCGGGCCGGGTCTCCGCGCTGGTCCCCCGGAGCACGAGACCCGGCGCGACGGCACCCGGTGCGCGGCCCGAGGAGCCGCCACCAGCCCTGACGGCCCTGACCGCGCAGGCCGCCCCCGGCGCGGACGGGCCCGGCCGGCACCGGCTCCGAGAATGACCACGCTCCCCGAGGACGTGCTCGTCGCCGTGGCCGCCCGGGCCGAGGCACTGGTCGCCCAGGACTGGGCGCTCGTCGACGAGCAGCTGCACCCGGACTTCGTGTACACGAACTCACGAGGCGAGCGACTCACAAGGGCCGCGTACCTGGAGTTCCTGCGCCACGGACCGTTGCGTTGGAGGGAGCAACGACTGGAGGACGTGTCCGTGGTCGTCTCGGGCGGGACCGCCGTCGTCATAGGCGTCGTCGTCGACGACGTGGTGGTCGATGGCGAGCCCCACCTGCTGCGCTTCGCCACGACCCAGACCTACGTGCTGCTCGATCACGGATGGAGCTACCTGGCCGGTCAGACCGCGCCGCTCGACTCGGGCGACTAGGACTAGGAGGTCTTGCGCGTCGCCGCCCACTCGCGGACCCGGTCGATCCTCTTGCGCAGCATCTCGGCGCTGGCGACCGCGGCGGCCGGACCGCCGCACTCCTTGCGGAGCGCCGCGTGGGTGACGCCGTGGGCCTGGCCGGTGCGGTGGTGCCACGCGGAGACCAGGCCGTTGAGCTCGCGACGCAGCACGGCGAGCTGCTCGTGGGTGGTCAGCTCGGGCACGTCGGGATCCGGGCGGGCCGGCTGCTTCGCGCGACGGTCGCTCTGGCGCTGAGCGAGGAGCTGGCGCATCTGATCGGGCTCGAGCAGCCCCGGGATGCCGAGGAAGTCCATCTCCTCCTCGGAGCCGACGTGCACCTGGCCCTCGTGCCCGAACTCGGCACCGTCGAAGAGCACCCGGTCGAAGTGGGCCTGGGAGCCGAGCGCCTCGAACGGCAGGTTCAGGAGCTCGGAGGACGCGAGGTCGCCGGCCTGCGCCTGGGCGAGCAGGTCGTTCTCCGCGGCGAAGATGTCGTCCTCGTCGGTGATGCGCCGGCCCAGCACGTGGTCTCGCGCGACCTCGAGCTCGGCGGCGTAGGTCAGCAGGTTGGCGACCGACGGCAGGAACACCGAAGCGGTCTCGCCGCGACCCCGAGCGCGGACGAAGCGGCCGACCGCCTGGGCGAAGAACAGCGGTGTCGACGTGGTGGTGGCATAGACGCCGACGGCGAGGCGGGGGATGTCGACGCCCTCAGAGACCATCCGGACCGCGACCATCCAGCGAGCCTCGCCGGCGGAGAAGTCCGCGATCTTCTTCGACCCCTGCTTCTCGTCGGACAGGACGACGGTGGGGGCCTCGCCCGACACGGCGCGCAGAGTCTTGGCGTAGGCGCGAGCGGAGTCCTGGTCGGTGGCGATGACGAGGCCGCCGGCATCGGGGACGTGGCGGCGCACCTCCGAGAGCCTCTTGTCCGCGGCCGACAGCACCGACGGGATCCATGAGCCCTCCGGGTCGAGTGCGGTCCGCAGCGCCTGGGCGGTGAGCTCCTTGGTCAGCGGCTCGCCGAGCCGGGCCGCGATCTCGTCGCCGGCGCGGGTCCGCCACTGGAGCTCACCGGAGTAGGCCATGAACAGCACCGGCCTCACCACGCGGTCCCCGAGCGCCTCGGCGTACCCGTAGTTGTAGTCGGCCACCGACCGCGGGACGCCATCTGCGCCCGGCGCGTAGGTGACGAACGGGATCGGGTTCACGTCGGAGCGGAACGGCGTGCCGGTCAGCGCCAGCCGCCGGTGGGCCGGCTCGAAGGCCTCGCGCACCCCCTCGCCCCACGACAGCGCGTCGCCGGCGTGATGGACCTCGTCGAGGATCACCAGGGTCTTGAACCGCTCGGTGCGGATGCGGAGGGCGAGCGGGTTAGCCGCGACGCCGGCGTACGTCACGGCGATGCCGAGGTAGTCCTGGGACGTCTTGCCCTTGCCCGCCGAGTACGCCGGGTCGATGGGGATGCCCGCCCGGCCCGCGGCCTCGGCCCACTGCTGCTTCAGGTGCTCGGTCGGCGCCACGATCGTGATCCGGTCGACCAGCCGGCGGCCGAGCAGCTCGGCGGCCACGGACAGCGCGAACACCGTCTTCCCGGCGCCCGGAGTGGCCACGGCGAGGAAGTCGCGCGGGAGGGCGTCGAAGTACTGCTTGATCGCCGCCGTCTGCCACGCCCGCAGCGGGTTGGCAGTGCCCCATGCCGCGCGCTCCGGCCATGCCGGCGTCAGGCCCGGCACGAGAGGAGCGGCGTCGTCGCCGCGGGTCACTCGGCGGAGCCCGTGGGACCCGAGTCGTTGCCGCCGTCCTTGAGGGACTCCCAGACTTCCTTGCAGTCGGGGCAGACCGGGAACTTCTCCGGCGCCCGGCTCGGCACCCAGACCTTGCCGCAGAGGGCCACCACGGGGGTGCCCATCACCATCGCCTCGGTGAGCTTGTCCTTGTCGACGTAGTGGGAGAACCGCTCGTGGTCGCCCTCGTCGGTCGGGACGACCCGCTCCTCGTGCCGGACGTCGGTGTCGACGGCGGTCTTGGTCCCGAAACCGGTGTTGCTCACCCGGCCAACTCTACGGCGAGACGGTGACCGCTGACGCATCCACCGCCGGTCGGCTTGCTCAACCTTCGCGAGCCCACGGCGCCCGCTCGTTCCTCGCGGTCGCCTGCTCGCTCAGTTCAGCTCGGGATCCACAGGCCGCGTCGAGTGCCAGGCCAGCTCGCCGGGCTGGCGCCGCAGCACGTCGCGCCAGAGCTCCGCGGGGTCGAGGCGGAACACGTCTACGGCCTCTCCCGGGACGACGTACCAGCTGCCCTCGTCGATCTCGGCGGCGAGCTGGTCGGCGCCCCAGCCGGCGTACCCGGCGAAGATCCGCATGCCCGCGAGGCTCCCGTCGACGAGCTCGACCGGGGTGTCCAGGTCGACCAGGCCGAGCGGCCCGTCGACCTCCCGGAAGCCGACCGGGGCGTCGTCGCGATCGCGCAGCAGAGCGACACCGAGCGCGCCCTCCGTGCTGACCGGTCCACCGCGGAAGAGCACCTCCGGCTCCGAGGCGATCTCGCCCCAGGTCTCGAGGACCTCAGCGACCGGGACGCCCGACGGGCGGTTGAGCACGACCCCGAGCGCACCGCCGTCGTCGACGTCGAGGACCAGCACGACGGTGTCGACGAAGTTGGGGTCGAGCAGCTGGGGGGTGGCCACGAGCAGCATGCCGGCGCGCACCTCGGGGGTCGCGTCGGCCATGACGACATCATGGCGCACCGCGGGCAACCCCAAACCGGTCAAGCAGCCAGCGCCGCCTTCAGCCGACCCAGCAGGGTCGGACGCTCGATGTCGTTGGGGTCGTGGTCGTCGGTCAGCCCCGCGAGCACGTCGTACGGCGGCCAGGTGGCGTTGGCCTCCGCCTCGATGCGGGCGCCGACGGCGGCGGCGCGGTGGTCGTGCGCGCTGGCCTGGCCGGACATGACGGCCAGGAGCACGTGCTCCTTGGCGGCCGACTTGCGCATGATCTCCGCGGTCGCGTCGTCGGCGGGCCGCAGCCGCTGCTCGTCGAGGACTGCCCGGATGCCGGGCAGCTCGTCCGCGGTCAGGTGCCAGGCGCGCACGACGGAGGCCCGCAGGTCCATCGGCTGGGTCATCTGCTCGCGCTCGATCCGGCCGGCGAGGCGGGTGTGCCACTTCAGCAGGAGGGCGGCGAGCAGGTCGAGGTCGTCGGCGAACGTGGCCGAGACGCCATCGACGTCGCGGGGCAGCACGCCGTCGCGGCGCTGGTCGGCCGCGGCGATGACATCGCGGAGCACGTCTCCACGACGGTGGAAGGACGTCCAGGTCATGGGCTGGTCCTTTCTCTGGTTCCGGCCCTGGTGTGGGCCAGGACTCACATACCGTGAGTACGTACCCAGAGTACGGCACCATACCGTCGGTATGCCACCTTTCCAGCAGTGATGCTGGCCACCCGCCCCCTTGTGAGGGACGTCTCGCCATACCGCCGGTCGGTCAGTAGCCTCACCGAATGCCCAGATCGGTGTCGCGCCTGATGCCCAAGGTGCCCACCGTCCCAGGAGCCAGCCGGCGCCAGCAGTACTCCGCGTCCACCAAGCGGGCCTTGATCGATGTCGCCGAGGGCCTGTTCACCGAGCACGGCTACGCCAACACCTCGCTCGACGCGATCGTCGCTGGAGCACGGGTGACCAAGGGCGCGCTGTACCACCACTTCAGCGGCAAGCAGGCGCTGTTCGAGGCCGTCTTCGAACGGGTCGAGACCGACGCGTCCAAGACGATCAACAAGGCGCTCAAGGGGAAGCGGGACCCGTGGGAGAAGGCGCGGGCGGGGCTCCGGGCGTTCCTCGGCGTGGTCCAGGAGCCGCGCTACCGCCGGATCGTGATCCAGGAGGGCCCCGCGGTGCTCGGCTACGAGCGTTACCGCGAGCAGGAGGAGCGGTCGACGTTCGCCACCGTCATCGACATCGTCCGCTCGGTGCTCGGGGCCGGTTCGTGGGAGCTCGACGAGGCGATGCTGCAGACCTTCGCGCGGATCTTCTTCGGTGCGATGTCCTCGGCCGGGGAGTCGGTCGCCACCTCCGAGGACCCGGAAGAGGCCGCCGACCGGGTGGAGACCGCGATCGGGTTCATCATCGCCGGGTTCCGCTCGCTCGCCGACTCCGGCGTCGGACTGCCGGACACCCTGGTGGCCGACGACGATGACGAGTGAGGGAGAGCTACTTCCCGATGGTCACGCTGCCGCCGTCAACCGGCACCAGCTCGATCCAGGTGTGACCCGCGGGGACGGTCAGCTCGCCGGCCGGGGTCGAGAGCGCGAGAGGCGCGTCGAGTGACTCCTTGGTCCACTGGGCGCGGACCAGCCGGCCGTCGTGGAAGATCAGCGCCTGGCCCTGCCCGGTGAACTGCGTCTCCGGGACCGGGTTGCCGGCCGGGTCGCGGTAGCCGGCGTCGCCGACCTTGACCCGCAGCACCAGCACGGTGTCGGCCGGGAACTCGTCACCAGCGCCGGCGTAGGTGTTCTCGTTGACGTAGGTGCCGTCCTTGAACGTCCAGTTCGTGGTGTGCCCGCCCGAGAACGACGCGGCAAGACTGCGCGCCGGCTGACCCTGCGGGAAGTCCTCGGCGTCGCCCCACGGCAGGTAGTCGTCGGGGCGCGCGGCCTCGTCCTGCTCGACCAGCGTCGCGGTCTCGGACAGGTTCGTGAACAGGTTGTAGGGAGCGGAGCGGCTCGAGTCGCGGTAGAAGCCCTTGTCGCCCTCGCTGAAGTAGGGGATGCCCGCGTCGTCGATGCGGTTGATCGTCACCTGCGCCGCACCGGAGGTCACCATCGCGCCCTTGACCGGCGAGACGATCCCGATGTCGCTGGCCCGCATCGACCGCGCCGGGCCGACATCGCCCGGGAGCTCGGAGTAGTAGAACGCTGCGAGCCGGGTCATGCCACCCTCGACCAGCTCCTCGACCACCATGTCGGCCGAGCCGAGACCCACCTGGGGTGCGCTGGCGTAGGTGTTGTCCATCTTGAGCACCATCACCGGGTGCTCCTGCGCCGACTCGTCGTCACCGGTGACCGGGAGCCCGGTGAGCGGCCAGGTGGCCTTGATCTGTGCCCCCGCCGCCACGTTCTGAGCCTCGGGGCCGCCGCCGGACGGATCGTCGGAACCGTCGTCCTTGCCGCAGCCGGCGAGCAGGACGAGAGAGGCGGCCAGGAGGGCCGCAGCGCTGCTCCGTGCTCTTGTGGCGGTCACGGTACGACGTCGCACGTGCGTACTCCGATCGTGGGGAAGTGTGTGGTCACGGGTGGTTCTCTACTGAACTGGTGGACTTCGATGGTGCATTCACCATCACTCAGACGTCGGGAGGCGCGCCGGGGTTCGTGAGGAGCGCCGACACCTGTCTGGATCAGCCGAGCTTGGCCCCGCCATCGACGTACAGGGTCTGTCCGGTGATGTACGACGCCTCGTCGCTGCAAAGGAACGCCGCCGCGGCGGCGATGTCGGCGGGCTCGCCGACCCGGCGTACCGGGTTCGCCTCGGCGTTGAGGCGGCGCAGCTCCTCGGGCTCCATCTTCAGCCGGCGCGCGGTGGCGTCGGTCATGTCGGTGGCGATGAAGCCCGGGGCAATGGCGTTGGCGTTGATCCCGAACGGGCCGAGCTCGATGCCGAGCGTGCGGGTGAAGCCCTGGATCCCCATCTTCGCCGCCGAGTAGTTGGCCTGGCCGCGGTTGCCCAGCGCGCTGACGCTGGAGAGGTTGAGGATCTTCCCGTACTTCTGCTCGACGAAGTGCTTCTGGGCGGCCCTGGTCATGAGGAACGCGCCGCGCAGGTGCACGCCGATGACCGTGTCCCAGTCTTCGTCGGTCATCTTGAACAGCAGGTTGTCGCGGGTGATGCCGGCGTTGTTGACGAGCACGTGGATCCCGCCGAGCTCGGCGACGACGCGCGCCACCGCGGCCTCGACGGCCTCGGTGTCGCTGACGTCCGCACCGACACCGATGGCGTTCGCGTCACCTTGCAGCGGCAGCTTCGAGGCGGCCGCGGACGCCATGCCCTCGTCAAGGTCGACGATCGCGACCGACGCGCCTTCCTCGGCGAACCGAGTGGCACATCCGAACCCGATTCCTTGCGCAGCGCCAGTGACCACTGCGACCCGTCCGTCGTATCGACCCATGGCCCAGCACCATAGGCGAACCGCACCACCGGAACCGATTCGGGGGGTCGTCCCACACAGGTCAGAACTGCGAGGCGCGGACCTCGCCGAACACGAGGATCCGGCCGAAGCTCTCCCGCCCGCCCAGCTTCACCAGCGGCGTCTCCTCGTGGTGGACCGGGTCGAACCGCGCGAGCACCGAGCGGGGCCGGGCGCCCTCGCAGCTGGTGGCGTGCTCGATGACGAGGTCCTTGCCGACGGCGTCGACCATGACGACGTTGCCGACGGCCCCAGGAACCCGCAGGTGGCGCATCTCACCCTGCCGGGTCTCACGGGCCACGAAGGTGGTGCCGCAGGCACCCGCGACCTGCACGTAGAGCCGGCCGCCGACCTCACGAGCGTCCAGGTGGCCGAAGTCGCCCGCTTCGTGACGGTGCCCACGGGTCAGCCGCTCGGTGCTGCCGCTCGCGGGGTCGACGAGAAAGAGGTCTGAGTCGCAGGTCTCCAGGAGCCGGGTGGCGTCCCACCAGCGGACCGGAGTGCAGTACCGCCCGGGGCGGAACGTCTTCAGCACCGCGCCGGTGGTCGTCGAGAGCAGCCGCTGGACGCGGTCGCCGGTGACCACGGTCCCGTTGCGGCCGAGCACCATCGCGCCGCTGGTGGAGTCGAGCAGCCGGGTGCGGGTCCCGGTCCAGGAAATCTTGTCCAGGACCAGGGTGTTGCTGCGGCCGCGCCTCCAGCTCCTCGCGATCACCCCCGACCCGTCGACGTCAAGGAGCGCGGCGTCGAGCCGGGGCACCGGCAGCTCGAGGACGGCGCCGGTCGCCACGTCCACCCGCACCAACCCGGTGCCGTGCCGGTCCGTGGTGCTGAGCAGGGCGGTGCGCCCGTCCGCCGACCAGTCGAGCAGCAGGAACCCGCCCCAGACCTTGGCGACCCTGCGCTTGTAGATGGTGCTGGTCTCCCCCGTTGGCGAGACCAGAACCAGCTTCTGGGTGTGTGGGCGAGACACGTCGGCGAGGTACCAGCCGGGACCCGGCGCTGAGGCGGGCTCGGCAGCGGCGCTGGCTGCCGACGCTTGGACCGGCGCGAGCAGGAGCACGGGCAGCAGGCAGACGGTGAGCAGGAGGGAGAGAGCGGTACGACGTGTCATGTCCCCGGAGACGTCCGCCGGGCAGGGGAAGTTGCGAGGGCGTGTCTGACGGTTGCTGGTGGCTGCCGGCGTCGTCTAGGCGCGGGCTGGCCAGGCGCCGGCGCGCACGCAGACTGGGCGTCTTCGCAGCGTTGGCAACGCCGCCAGCGCGTGATCTGGGCGGCGTCCGGCGCCGCCATGAATCGTCAGACACGCCCTACTCAGTCGATGGCGGCGCGGAGCCGCTCGGCGTACGCCGCCTGCTCGGCCGGGTCGGCGTACTTCGTGCGCGGCCAGAAGAAGCCGCGCAGCCCGTCGCCCTTGGTCCGTGGCACCACGTGCAGGTGCAGGTGAGGGACCGACTGGCTGACGACGTTGTTCATCGCGACGAAGCTGCCCTGCGCGCCCAGCCCGTCGACGACTGCGGTGGCGAGCCGCTGCGCGGCGGCCAGGAACCCGTCGCGGAGCGGAGCGGGGAGGTCGGGCAACGTGACGACGTGCTCGCGGGGCACCAGCAACACGTGGCCCTTGAACACCGGCCGCTGGTCCAGGAACGCCACGAAGTCGTCGTCCTCGAGGACCCGCTCCGCCTCGGCCTCCCCCGCGGCGATGGTGCAGAAGACACAGGCCGGGTCGCGCATGGGGTCAAGGTAGCCGCGGTGCTGCGGCCTAGGGCATGCCCTAGCGCGACTCGCCCGAGACGGACGCAGCGCCGGCCCATTCGAGGTCGACGTCGGGGGCCAGCTTCGCCAGGATCCGGCGCCCGGCGAGCAGCAGGTCGCGGACCTCCGGCACCGAGATGGAGTAGACCACCTCACCGTCGCGGCGGGCCGACACAACCAGCTGCGCGCGACGCAGCAGGCTCAGCTGCTGGCTGAGGTTGCTGGCCTCGATCTCGACGTGCTCCCGGAGCTCATGAACGGCGTGCGGTCGCTCGCAGAGCAGCTCGAGGATGCGGATGCGCGCAGGATGGGCGAGCGTACGAAAGAGCTCCGCTTTGGCGTGATAGAGCGGTACTGCCATGTGTGGTCCAGTCCCCTTCTTGGGCTGCCGCGCCCCCCGATCAGCCCGAAGTATTCAGTTTGGCACATGAAGAAATCGTCATTCATCTACTGTTTCCCTGCCGCTACATGGGGATGGTCCCTGTTCTGGGACCGGAGGGGGATGGCGCTCGTGGATCTGACGACCAACGACAATCGGGCATGGGCCCTGGCCCCGCATCTGGTGCTCCTGGGTGCCTCTGCCGGCTCGATCGAGTGGATGAACCCCGAGACCGGCACCACCTGCCAGCTCGACTCGCAGGGCGACTACGTCGTGCTGCGCAAGGTCGGCGACCGGATCGCGCCGGTCGTGGCCGGCCAGATCCTGCATGACGCGGCCGCGTCGCTCTTCGAGGACCCCGAGTCGGTGCGGGCGCGGCGCGCCGCCGCACACGCCATCGTGGCCGTCGACGACGGAGTGCGGCGCTAGCGAGTTCCCCTCCGTAACGATTCGGGCTCGACCAGCTCCCCGACCGTGATCTGAGACCCCTGGTCGGCGACAGTGCAGCATGACGCCGGTTCCCGCGCTGTGGCCCGACGCGAGGACGGCGCCGCGGCAGCGGACCGTCCGGCTGGACCGCTTCCTCATCGTGGCGGTGCTCGTCTCGTCGGCGCTGCGGGTGCCCGGGCTGATGGCCACCCCGAGCTCGGACGAGGCCGGCTTCCTCCTGGTGGCCAGGTCGTGGGCGCCGAACGCCGACAGCCTCTACGGCCACTACTGGGTGGATCGCCCGCCCGTGCTGCTCGCGGCGTACCGCTGGAGCGACGCCCTCTTCGGAGCGGTCGGGCCGCGGCTGCTGGCCCTCGTGCTGGCCGCGGTCCTGGTCGTCGCCGTGCATCTTCTGGCCATGCGAGTGACCTCGCCCGGTGCGGCGCGGGTGGCGACTGTGGTGACCGTGGCGCTGCTCGCCAACCCGGACCTGTCCGCGTGGACGTCGAAGGGGGAGGTGCTGGGAACGCCGCTGGTGGCGCTCTCGTGGCTGCTACTGGTGCGAGCGCTGGACACCGGCTCGGCCCGCGCAGAGCTCGTGGCCGGGGTGTGCGCGATGACCGCCTGCGGCTTCAAGCAGAGCCTCGTCGGCGGTGTGGTCTTCGCGGTCGTCCTGCTGGGCGCCTCCCTGGTGTCCGGCCGGCTGCCACTGGAGCGCGTGGCCCGGGCGGGTGGACGGTTTGCGGTGGGCGCCGCGCTGCCGATCCTCGCCTGTGTCGCGTGGATCGCGGTGAGCCCCGCGACGTTCGCGGCGGGGTGGTACCAGGTGGTCGGCTTCCGCGCCGATGCGTCCGCGGTGCTGGCCGCCAGTGACTCGCACGCGCCGGTCGAGCGCGGTCACGACCTGGTCCGGCTGTTCGTGGTGTGCGGGATGGCGCCGCTGGCTGTCCTCGGCGTCGCGTCGGTCCGTCGTTGGTTTGCGCGGTGGCCGGCGCTGTCGCTCGCGCTCCTCGTCACCACCGTCGTGGACCTCATCGGCGTCGTGCTCAGCGGGAGCTACTGGCACGCCTACCTGGTGCCGCTCATCCCGGACGTCGCCCTGCTCGCCGCGCTCGCGGCCTCGTGCGCGCCACCCTTCCGCTCGCTGTCTCGATTCGTCGCAACGCTCGCGGTGGTCGCGACGATGACGGCGTACGTCGGGTTCGTCGAGCATCGACTCGTCTCCCCCACGCCGTCCGGACCCTGGCAGGCCGGTCACGCGATCTCGCTGGTGTCGGGGCGTGACGACACGATCGTGAGCCTCTACGGCAACGCCGAGCTGGTAGCGGCGTCCGGCCTGCTCTCGCCGTACCGGCACCTGTGGTCGCTCCCGATGCGCACCCTCGACCCCGACCAGGACGAGCTGCTCGCGCTGCTCTCCGGACCGGAGGCGCCCACGTGGGTCGTCGGGGTGCTGCCGCTCAACTCGTGGCACCTCGACGACAGCTGGCGGCTGCGCAGGCTGATGACGAGCACCTACCGGTTTGTCGCCTTCCCCTGCGGCCCGGTGATCTGGGTGCGCCGCGACACGGTCCGTGCGCGGCCGAAGCTGGACTGCTCCTGACCCGCCTCTACGGTGGACCTCGTGAGCCGCTGGGTGCGCGCGATCGAGGGCGCGTGGGACGCCGCCCGGCTGCGTCGGGCCGGGACGCGGTTCCCGGCCGACTTCCGGATCGAGGCCTACCTCGGGCACGGCGGCCCCCGCGGGGTGGTCGTGCGAGGTCGGGTGCTCGACGACGCGCCGCCGGACGAGGCGGTCGAAGGGGAGGGCGTGGGCGCGGCCGTGCTGCGCACGCTGCGCCAGTTCCTGACCGACGAGCTGCCCGGCGTGCCGCTGCGAGTGACGGTCGCCGGCGCCAGCGTCGAGGTCGAGACCGATGCCGAGGGCTACTTCATCGCCCGGCTGCAGCCCGAGCCGGGAGCTCTGACGAGCCCGTGGTCCACGGGGTCGGTCGAGCTCGCCGGCGACTACCGCGGTGTGACCGGGCCGCACACCACGCCCTTCGACGTACGCGTGCCCGAGCCCGACGCCCGCTTCGGGGTGATCTCGGACGTGGACGACACCATCCTCGAGACCGGCGTCCAGCGGGTGGGGCACATGCTGCGGCAGACCTTCACCGGGTCCGCGATCACGCGCACGCCGTTCGAGGGTGCACCGGAGCTCTACCGCGACCTCGCCGCAGGCGGCAACCCGCTCTTCTACGTGTCCTCCAGCCCGTGGAACCTGCACGCGTTCCTGGTGGCCTTCATGCGCCACCGCGACTTCCCGCGCGGTCCGGTCCTGCTCCGCGACCTGCTCGGCAGCCGGGCCGGCCGCGAGCCGAAGCACGTGCGGATCCACGAGATCCTCGAGCTGCACCCCGACCTGCCGTTCGTGCTCATCGGCGACTCGGGCGAGAAGGACCCCGAGATCTACGCCGACATCGTCCGGTCCCGTCCCGACCGGGTGCTCTCGATCTACATCCGGGAGGTGCGCCTCGACCCCGGCGACGGCCGCGTCGAGCAAGTGACCGACCTTTGGGACCACGACGTGCCGTTCGTGCTCGCGGCCGACAGCGACGCCGTACGCCGGCACGCGGTCGAGCTCGGCCTGCTCGACCGGTAACAGACTCCGCCCGACCCGAACCGGGCAATAAGCCGATTACGGCCGGTGGCGGACGGAATCCTGCGATCCTGAGTCCAACGCCTTTGGGGTTGAGATGAACACGCTGTGGAAGACCTACCTGACGATCGTCCTCGGCGCGATCGCTGTCTTCTTCTTCATCCCCGGCGACAGCGTGGCGCAGACCGTGGTCAAGGTCGGGATCGGCTGGGTCGCGGCCGCGTCCATCGTGATCGGCGTACGCCTCCACAAGGTGGCGGCCCCGTTGCCGTGGTACCTGTTCGCCGGCGGCGTGTTCCTCAACGCCTCCGGCATCCTGGTCGAGGCGTACCTCTCCCGGAACGTGGTCGACCCGCCGTACCCGTCGCTGGCGGACGTGTTCTGGCTCGCTCTCTATCCGGCGGTCTTCGTCGGTCTGGCACTGATCATCCGTCGACGCAGCGCGGGCCGCGACTGGGCCACGGTCGTGGACTCGACCACGGTCTCCACCGGGCTCGGTCTGTTGTGCTGGGTCTATCTCATCCATCCAGCGGCGGTCGCTGACGCGGAGTCCCAGCTCGTGCGAGCGGTGATCATCGCCTACCCCGTTGCCGACGTGGTGGTCCTCGCGATGCTCGCGCGGCTCCTGGTCGGCGCGGGCGACCGCAGCCCGTCGTACTTCCTGATGGTGAGCTCCGTGGTGGCGTTCCTGGTCGGAGACATCGGGTGGGCGTTGACCTCCCAGTTCGTGTGGGTGCCCGGCGACGCCGTCTCGCACCTGCTGGACATGACCTTCCTCGTCGCCTATGCGTTGTTCGGCGCTGCCGCGCTCCATCCGTCCGTCCGGGAGGTGGGCGAACAGGCCCCGCAGGAGATTCCCCGACTCAGCCCGTTCCAGCTTGCGCTGCTCACGCTGGCGTCCCTGATCGCGCCGTGTGTGTTGCTCCTGCAGGCGGCAAGGGGCCAGGTCACCGACGGCGTCGCGATCGGCGTCTGCGCCACCGCCCTGTTCCTGCTCGTCATCACCCGGATGGCCCAGCTGTTGCGGCAGGTGGAGGCGCAAGCCATCGACCTGCACGAGCTTGCCCGGGTGGACGTCCTGACAGGGTTGCCCAACCGCCGGGCCTGGGACTCCGACCTCACCAGCTCGATGGAACGGGCCCATCGGGACGTCGTGCCGTTGAGCATTGCGATCATCGACCTCGACCATTTCAAGGCCTTCAACGACGCGTTCGGGCACCCGGCCGGAGATCGGCTCCTCGAGGGCGCGGCCGCGGCCTGGCTGGAGCAGATGCGTTCCGTGGACGGGCTCGCTCGCTACGGCGGCGAGGAGTTTGTCCTGCTCTTCCACGAGTCGAACGCCGACCAGGCGACCGAGGTGTTGTCGCGATTGCGGGCGGTCACCCCTGGCGGCCAGACGTTCTCCGGTGGCGTCGCGTCCTGGGACGGCAACGAGACCTCCGACGAGCTCGTGGCTCGCGCCGACAGCGCCATGTATGCCGCCAAGGCCGCCGGTCGCGACCGGGTGGTCACCGCCGCGCCGACCAGTGAGCGACCTTTCGCCACTCGTCCGTGAGGCGATGAAGGACGACGCTGGCCAGCGGTCAGCCCGCAGCCTCCGAGTTCGACCCTGTGGCCTCGAGCCTGCTGGAGATGGGCTCGAGCAAGGTGATCAGCTCGTCGAGCTCGAGCGGCTCCAGGCCGTCGTACGGAGTTTCTGCGAGGGCGTCGGTCAGTGACTCGATCCGTTCCTTGGTCGCACGCCCGGCGTCGGTGAAACGGCCGGAGACATCGATGAGGCCGCGGCCGCGCAGGCCGTCCATGACCTCGGCCAGGCGGGCCTTGGGGAGGTGGTGGATCCGGCCGAACGACTCCGCCGGGTAGATGCCCATGGCGAGGGCGCCGAGCACGTGGGCCTCCGTCCCGCCGATCCGCTCGGAGACCAGGGCAGCGACGTGGCCGTCCCCGCGGTGCTCGCGGAGCATGTTGGCCGCGTGCCAGAGCCGGGCCACGGGCTCCCCGGGCACGGGGAGCGTGCGGAGCCCGGCGTACATGACCCGTCCCTCGGTCGGGGCACTGATCGAGGCCTTGGCGAGGAGCTCGGCGGCGCGGGCGAGCCCGGGAGTCTCGACGAGGTCGCCGAGGATCCGCCGCAGCGCCGCCACGCAACCCTGTTCGCGCGCGGCGTGCGCCGCCTCGGGTGTGGTCGTGTCCCAGACCTTGGGAATGTGGCGCGCCACCTCACCGTCGGCGAAGCTGTAGAAGGCCGCGTGGACCACCTCGGCCGGAACCCGGCCGAGCGGCGCGGAGCGTCCCGCGAAGTAGCCGTCCCAGTAGCCGCGGAAGCCGAGCGCCGCCATCGCGTCGTCGGGTTCCGGGGAGAAGAAGTTGACCAGCGAGATCGGCTCGGTGAGCTCGAAGAGACGGCGGGCGACAGGCTCCGGGTGCGGCATCTGTGTCAGCTCCTGTGGTCGAGACGGCGCCCTCGTGGTCGGGCCCTCACCAGTGCTACGAACGGGCCGACCGCCAATCGACAGCGTCGCAACGATCTTCCCCGTGTGGTCCTACCAGTTCGTGGGCACGCGAGGGCGACGGGCGTCCGGACGTCAGGGCCGGCTTGATCGGCCCCGTTATCGTCGGTGGCTTGTTCGACCGTCCGAGCATCATCCACGGAGGAATGGAGTGTCCCCTTTGAGGTCGAAGACAACGAAGCTCATCTCGCTCGGCGGCGCCGCGGTCCTCGCGACGCTGTCACTGCCGCTGGGCACCGGAAGCGCATCCGCGTCAGAGATGTGCCGGGACGGCTCGGTCTGCACGTGGTCCGGCAACGACTTCAGCGGCACGAAGCGCACCAGCCGCGTGAACCCCCCATCGGGATGCTTCCCGTGGGGCGGCAAGACCGTCTCCAACCAGACCAGCAAGACGATCCGGGTCTACAGCGGCGGAGAGTGCTCCGGCAAGCAGGTCGACATCAAGCCCCACCACTGGGGACAGACCAAGCCGGGGGCGACCATCAACTCCATCGCGGTACTGGGGCCGTGACCTCCGGCTAGGCGTCGATCACTGCCTCCGCCGCGACAGCACCCCGCCGACAAGCGCGATGCGCTTGCCGGCGGGGTGCGTGTCACGTGTGGAGCTGGCGGGAATCGAACCCGCGTCCTCAAGCGTCGAACCAGGTCTTCTCCGGGTGCAGTCTGTATTGACGTCTTCTCAGTCCCGGCGCTCGCACAGACACGTCGCCGACGGACTCAGTCAGGTTTGAGTCCCGATCACCCCTCCTGACTGGAGGTGAGCAGCAAGTCTCCTAGATGACGCCAGAGTCCGGGACGGAGACGGATGCCCGGTCTGACGCTTCGATCACCGCTTACGCGGCGAGAGCGAAGGAACTGCGCTTAGCGTTGGCAGTTGTGTTTTCCAGCGGTCGTTTACGAGATGTCGCTGGCTCCTCGACCCGCTTCTCCTGGAACTAACGTCCCAAGTCGAAACCGATCAGCCCCTCTTGAGTTGTGTTTCCACTGTACGGGGGTTGAACGGGGCTTGCACACCGACTATTCCCGCAGGTCAGAGCGGTACGGCGGTCCGCTCGGGCCCGAACAGCGCCACGCCGTTCTCCCAGCAGACCGCGCGCAGCCAGTCGTCTCCGAGGTCGAGGCCGGCCAGTCCGTCGAGCTGATGGACGTAGGGATAGGGAATCGTCGGGAAGTCGGTGCCGAGCAGGATCTTGGGCTGCAGGTCGACCAGGCGCGGCACCAGCCAATCGGGGTAGGGCATCCCGAAGTCGGTGAAGACCATCGTCGTGTCCAGCCGCACGCCGTCGTATCCCTCGGCCAGCCGCAGGAACCGCACCACCTCGGGCGCGCCCATGTGCGCCACGATGATCGGCAGCCGCGGGTTCCGCTCGAGCAGCCGCTGCAGCGACTCCGGCCCGGTGAAGTCGTTGCCGACCGGCATCGAGCCGGCGTGCACGAGGATCGGCACGCCCGCCTCCGACAGCAGTCCCCACACGTCGTCGAGCAGCGGGTCGTCGAGATGGAACTCCCCCACCTGCTGGTGCAGCTTGAACAGCTCGACGCCGGCCCCGACCAGCTCGGCGACGTACGCCGTCACGCCCTCCTCGGGGAAGAACGTGCCCGACCAGAGCACCTCGGGCACGTCGGCCGCGAACGTGCGCGACCAGTCGTTGAGGTACGCCGCGACGCCGGGCTTGTGCGCGTAGGGCAGCGTCGAGAAACGTCGGACGCCCATCGCGCGCAACAGCTCGACCCGCTCCTCGTGCGACTGCCGGTAGCGGATCGGCCAGGACTGACCGATCTTGGGCCCGGCGGTGTCGAAGACGTGCCACACCGCCTTCTGGATGTTGGGCGGCAGGAAGTGCACGTGCACGTCGAAGAGCCCCGGCAGTCCGAGCTCCTCCCAGAAGGCGCGGACCGGCGCCACGTCTCTCGCTCCGGTCCGGGGTGTCAGTCACCCATACCCTTCAGCCGGCGACCCACGGCCTGCTCGGTCTCGCGGTCGGCCTGCCGCTCGGCCAGCGCGTGCCGCTTGTCCCACGACTTCTTGCCCTTCGCCAGGGCGATCTCGACCTTGGCCCGGCCGTTGAGGAAGTAGAGCGACAGGGGCACGATCGTGAACCCCTTCTCGTTGACCCGGCGCTCGATCTTGTCGATCTCGTCGCGATTGAGCAGCAGCTTGCGCTTGCGCCGGGCGGAGTGGTTGGTCCAGGTGCCCTGGGTGTACTCCGGGATGTGGACGTTGTGCAGCCACGCCTCGCCCCCGTCGATGTCCACGAACCCGTCGACGAGCGAGGCCCGCCCCTCGCGCAGCGACTTCACCTCGGTGCCCTGGAGCACGAGGCCGGCCTCGTAGGTGTCCTCGATGGCGAAGTCGTGTCGCGCCTTGCGGTTCTGCGCGACGACCTTGCGCCCCTGCTCCTTGGCCATCCGACCATTCTCGCAAGGTCGGGCAACCGGGTTGTCGTCGAGTGACGTGCAAGGGCTGTCAGTCCGCGTCTCTGACAGCACTTTCGCGTCACTCGACGCGAGCCGGCCTACAGGTAGTTCATCGGGTCCACAGGGGTGCCGTCCTGCAGGACCGTGAAGTGCAGGTGGCAGCCGGTCGACCAGCCGGTCGAGCCGACGTAGCCGACGGTCTCGCCGCGGGCGACGGTGTCGCCGACGTTCACGCGGTACGACGTCGCGTGGTTGTAGACCACGGTGAGGTTGTGGCCGTTGACCTTGCCGACGTCGAGGTAGAGCCGGTTGCCGTAGACCGGGGAGTAGTAGCGCGACATCACCTTGCCGGCCGCGGCGGCGCGCATGCCCTCGCCGCAGGCGACGCCGAAGTCGGTGCCGTCGTGCAGCCCCCAGTAGCCGTAGATCGGGTGCACCCGGTAGCCGAACGGCGAGGTCACCGAGCCATCGACCGGTGACATCAGGAAGCCGTCGTCTGCCCCGACGAAGCCGGTGCTGTGGTCGGCGGCGGCCGCGGCGAGGATCTGCTGCTTGATCTTCTCTTCCTGCTTCTTGAGCTTCGCCAGCTCGGCCTCGTCCTTGGCCTTGGCCCGCTCGGCCTTGTGCTGAGCCTTCTCGCGGGCTGCGACGGTGAGCGTGACCTGGTCCTGGGCGAGCAGCGCGTCGTTCGCGGCCTGGTCCGCCTCGTCCTTCAGGTGCTGGACGTTGATCAGCTGCTGCTCCGCGAGGTCCGCCTGCTCGTCGGCGGCCGCCTCGGCGGCCTTCACCTCGTCCTTCCTCGCGCGCAGCGCCAGCTCGGCGGCGTGCAGCTGGTCGAAGAGGCTGTTCTGGTCCTCGACGAGCGTGTCGGCGTACTCCATCTTCCGGATCAGGTCGGCCGGGGTCTGTGAGTCGAGGTAGCCGGTCCATGCCAGCAGGTCGGGTGAGCCCTGCTCGTAGGTCGACACGACCGTGTCCTGGACCGCCACCTGCTGCGCGTCCAACGCGGCCTGGCCCGCCACCACGTCGGCCTTGGCCTGGGTCAGATTGGCCTGGGCGACCTGCAGCGCGGCCTGCATCGCGGCGTTCTGCGCCTCGGCCGCCTGGAGCTGGGCCAGAGCGTCGGCCGCGTTGGCCTGCTTGGCCGCGAAGTCGGCCTGCGCTGCGGCGAGCTGCTGCTCGGCATCGGCCAGGGCCGCCCTCGCCCTCGTGATCGCCCTGCTGGCGTCCTCGACGTCGGCCTGGGCCTGCTCGACCTGGTCGTGGATCTGCTCCTGCTTGTCCTTCAGGTCGTCGCCCTCGCCGGCCTGCGCCGCGGGTACGCCGACACCCACGGTCGCCAAGAGAAGGAGGGTCGCGAGGGCAGGGCTATTCCTAGCGCTGGGGAAGTAGCGCACGTCGTACCTATCTGGTCGGGGAAGTAACCTTCAGGCGCCTCGACCGTAGAGGCTCGACGTCAGACTTTGAGGTATTTGCGGGTCAGTAGGAGTGTCGGAAGCAGGGTCAGCGCCGGCCCGAGGATCGCGATGACGATCAGCGCGGTCCAGTAGTCCTGCAAACCGATCCACGGCATGAACGAGATCGAGTCGGCGATCTGCTCGTGCACGACGAAGTACATGAACGCCCCGAGGGCCCCCGCGGCGAGCGCGACACCGATGACCGCGGTCACCACCGCCTCGAGCAGGAACGGCAACGCGATGTAGAGGGTGGACGCCCCGACCAGCCGCATGATCGCGATCTCCTTGCGGCGCGCGAACGCCGCCAGCCGGATGGTGTTGGCGACCAGCAGCAACGCCGCGACCAGCAGGAAGCCCGCAATGCCCCAGGAGCCGTACTTCAGTGCGTCGAGCCACTCGTAGAGGATCTTGACCGTGTCCCGCAGGTCACGGATCTGGGAAACGCCGTCGAGGCCGATCACCGCGCTGGTGACGCCCTCGAACTGCTGCGGGTCCTTCAGCGTGATCCAGTAGGACTGTGGCATGTCCGCCGCGGTCATCGCCGGGTTCGGTCCGTCGAACTGGTCCTCGCCGTAGAGCTCCTTGACCTTGTCGAACGCCTCCTCCTGCGACTCGTAGCGGTACGACGCGGTCTCGGGGTTGTCTTCGATGGTCTGCTCGACGCGCAGCTTCTGCTCCTCGGTGACCTCACCGGTGCAGGCGGCGTTCTTGTCGCCGTCGCGGCACAGGTAGACGGTGACCTGGAGCTGGTTGCCGAGGTACTGGGTCGCGATGTCGGACTGCTGCTTCATCAGCACGCCGAGGCCGAGCAGCGTCATCGAGACGAACAGGGTCAGCACCACCGCGATGTGCATCGACACATTGCGGCGCAACCCCTGGCGAAGCTCGGAGAAGACGTAGCGAACCTGCATCAGACCGCAGCCCCGTAGCCGCCCTGGGCGTCGTCGCGGATCACCCGGCCGTCGTCGAGCTCGATGACCCGCTTCTGCAGCTGGTCGACCACGTGGGAGTCGTGGGTCGCCATCAGCACCGTGGTGCCGGTGCGGTTGATCCGGTCGAGGAGCTTCATGATCCCGGCCGAGGTCGTCGGGTCGAGGTTGCCGGTGGGCTCGTCGGCGATGAGGATCATCGGCCGGTTGACGAACGCGCGCGCGATCGCGACGCGCTGCTGCTCACCACCGGAGAGCTCGTCGGGCATCCGCTCGGCCTTGCCGTCCAGCCCCACCAGCTCGAGGGTCTGGGGCACGACCTTCCTGATGTCCGAGCGGGACTTGCCGATCACCTGGAGTGCGAAGGCGACGTTCTCGGACACTGTCTTGTTGGGCAGCAGGCGGAAGTCCTGGAACACGGTGCCGATCTGGCGGCGCAGCCGAGGCACCTTCCAGCCGGCGAGCCGGTTGAGGTCCTTGCCGGCGACGTGCACGCGGCCACCGGTCGATCGGGTCTCGCGGAGCACCAGCCGCAGTGCGGTCGACTTCCCGGAGCCCGACTGGCCCACGAGGAAGACGAACTCACCCTTCTCGATGTCGATGCTCACCTGGTCAAGCGCCGGCTTGCCCGTGCCTGGGTAGGCCTTGCTGACCTTCTCGAACCGAATCATGCGGTGGCCCCGCGGAGTTGTTCGGTGGAGGAGCGCAGCGGGGGAGCCGAAGAACTCCGTGGGGAAGCAATCACGTGGACCGAGCGTACGGGACGTCCGGCTGGCCCCTCGGCACCCCGATTCGTCTGCGTTTCGTGCGCTCAGAGACCACGCGAGACCGCAGACGAATCGTCAGGGAATCACGACGGCGCGTCCACCACCCACCAGGCGGCGTACGCCGGGAGCCAGAGGACGCCGTCGCCGCCGACCTCGAGGAGGTTCCCGCCGAGCGCGTCGTACGGCGTGGCAAGGCCGGCCGCGCGCAGCTGGTGCATGTGGAACGGCCGCCGGCGCCCGGAGACGTTGTAGAGGCCGACGAAGACACCGCTCGCGTGCTGGCGGACCACGGCGAGGATCCCGTCATCCGTGTCGGGGAGCACGGTGGTGACCGCGGAGGCGTGCAGCTGCGGAAGGCAGGCGCGGACCCGGGCCAGGTGCGCCAGTCCGGAGAAGACCCGGCCGGGCCTGGTCCGCAGGTCGTGGCGGGCGGCCGCCCGCGTCCAGTCCAGGCGAGGGCGATGGGCCCAGCGGTTGTCCTCCTCGTGGCCCTCCTCCGACGCCCAGCCGGGGTCGTTGGGCTGGGCGAGCTCGTCACCACTCCAGATCACGGGGATCCCGCCCCAGCCGGCGGCGATCGCGTGGGCCAGGAGGATCCGGTCCTCGTCGTGCCCGGCCAGCGAGGCCGCGGTCCCGCTGATCCGCTGGTCGCCGGTGGCGGGGTTGGCCTGGAAGACCAGCCCCTGGGCCCACGACCCGGGGAAGGTGCCGGCGTACCAGTCGGAGAGGAAGTGCCGGTGCCCCGGACCGGTGACACCGGCGGCGTGGGCGTCGGAGTCGTCGATCGCCCAGCCGATGTCGTCGTGGCAGCGGGCGTAGGTGATCCAGGTGCCGGTGCCGGGCGTCGCCGGCAGCGCACCGAGGGCGTGCCGGGCCAGGATCGTGTTGCCGGTCGCGAGCATCGACCACGTCTGGACCATCAGGCTGTTGTGGTAGGCGAGGTCGCTGACCCGGCCGGCGTGCCGGCCGGTGCCGAGGTACTGCACCAGGTCGCGCGGCCCCACGATCGCCTCGGCCTTGAACGCCACCGCGGGCGCCGCCATCCGGGTCAGCGCGTGCAGCGCCTGGGTGAGCGCGTGCACCTCGGGCTGGTTCTGGCAGGTGGTGCCCATCCGCTTCCACAGGAACGCGATGGCGTCCAGCCGGAACACCTCGACCCCGAGGTTGGCCAGCCACAGGATGACTTCGGCGAACTCGGCCAGCACGGCGGGGTTGGCCCAGTTGAGGTCCCACTGCCACTCGTTGAACGTCGTCCAGACCCAGCCCTCGAGGTCGTCGTCCCAGGTGAAGCTGCCGGGCGCGAAGTCCGGGAACACCTCGGGCAGGGTCCGCTCGTACTGGTCGGGCAGGTCGCGGTCGGGGAAGACGTGGAAGTAGTCACGGTAGCGGGACGACTCGGGTTCGCCGGCCCGGGCGCGCACCGCCCAGTCGTGCTCACGGGCGACGTGGTTGAGGACCAGGTCGACGACCAGGCTGATCCCCTGGCCGCGCAGCGTCGTCGCGAGGTCGCGGAGGTCGTCGGTGGTGCCGAGGTCGGGCCGGACCGCGCGGTAGTCCTGCACGGCGTAGCCGCCGTCGTTGTCGCCCTCCCTGGGCTCCAGCAACGGCATCAGGTGCAGGTAGGTGACACCGAGCTCCTCGAGGTGGTCGAGGTGCTTGGCGACGCCCTTGAGGTCCTTCGCGAACCGGTCGGCGTAGCAGGCGTAGCCGAACATCCCCGGCTGCTGCAGCCAGTCCGGGGTGAGCAGCCGCCTCTGGTCGAGCTGGTGCAGGTCGGCCGGGCGCTCGGCGTACGCCGCCGCCGCGGTGCGCACCAGCCGGGTGAGCAGCGCACCCGCGACCTCCGGGTCGGGATGGACCCCGGCAACCGCCGCCTCGAGGTCGGGCCAGTAACGGTCCAGCCGCAGCGCGAAGGCCTGCCGGCGGTCGGGGCTCAGCCCGCCCGCACCCACCAGAGCGTCCAGGCCGAGCGCGCCTTCGAGCTGCTCGGCCGCCGCGGCGTGGATCTCGCGAGGTGCGCTCATCCTTTGCATCCTCGCATCGCCGGCCCGGCCCTACGCTCTTCGGCATGCGCGTGCCCGTCCCCTTCCTGCTGGTCGCGGGTGTGGTGACCGCGGTCGTGGTGGGTGGCGGGGTGGTCGCGCTCGGTCGTGACGACGACGAGCCGACGCCGCCGGCGCAGGAGTCGTTCACGACGACGCCGCTGTCGGAGTTCGACACCACCGGACTCGTCGTCGCCCGTGGGCCGTTCTGCGACGCGATCGACGACCGCCAGGTCGATGCCGTCCTCGGCTCGGTGCCCGACGCATTGGAATGGGAGAACGGCGACTCGATCGACCTCACCGGCACCGGCACGGAGGACGTCGTGCACGAGTTCGGCTGCTCGTACGCCGTGCCGGACATCGGCGCCGCCCGGGCCTGGGTCTTCGCTCCACCGGTTGACGCGACGCAGGCGCAGCGGCTGGTCAAGGCGGCCGGCAAGTCGACCGTCTGCCAGGTCGGCACCGGGCCGCCGTTCGGCACGCCCACGCTCGCGCTCACGTGCACCAAGGACGGCGTCACCCGGGCGTCGTACCGCGGCCTGTTCGGTGATGCCTGGCTGGTGTGCGAGGTCGAGCTCGCGGATGCCGCCGCCGCTGACATCGTCGACGTGGCTGGTCGCTGGTGCGTCGGCGCTCTCCGGGCGGCTGCTGCACCGCCGAACGAGTGACTGATCGCGCGGTCCGACAAGTATCCGAAGGGGCTATGGCGCTCGCGCTCCGACGGCTGTTGTGTGTCTCCGGTGAGAATCATGAGAACTCGGGTCATCGCCCTGACCACCGCCTGTCTGGCCCTCGGCGCGCTCTCTTTAGGAGTCGGCGCGGCCCCGGCGACCAGCAATGGCAGCGACCGCTCAACCGAGCCGTCGCTGCCCCGCTCTGCGAACGGCCAGGAAGCGATCGGCCTGCTGGGCAACCAGCTCGACGAAGCGGCTGCCCTCAACGGCTGGACGCCGGCGCAGCTGCGCAGCGTGCTGGCCTCCGACTCCACCGCGTGGGTCGACCGCACCGGCCGGGTCTTCTACAAGGACCTGCCTGCGCCGCCCGCCGAAGGCGCCGCACCCGACGGCCCCGACGTAGCGCCGTTCCCGCTGCCCAACACGTTCACGCTGCACAGCAACCCCACCTCGACCAAGAAGCTGTTCATCGACTTCGACGGCACCAACGTGTCCGGCACCCTGTGGAACTCGTCGGAGGGCGTGCCTGCCGGCTTCTACCCGGCGTGGGATCCGGACGCCAACGGGGCCACGTTCACGGACCTCGAGCTGGAGCACATCCAGACCATCTGGCAGCGCGTGGCCGAGGACTACGCGCCCTTCGACGTCGACGTGACCACCCAGGACCCGGGCGACGCCGGCATCATCCGCGCCAACGCGTCCGATCAGGAGTACGGCACCCGCGCCCTGGTCACGCCCAGCACGATCGCCGAGGGCGCCATCTGCGGCACCCCGGTCCCGTCGTGCGGCGGCGTTGCCTACCTCAACGTGTTCGGCACGGTGGAGCCGGCCGGGCAGCACCAGCCCGCGTGGGTCTTCCCGCAGTCGCTGAGCAACAATCCCAAGAACATCGCCGAGGCGGTCACCCACGAGGTGGGCCACAACCTCAGCCTGTCGCACGACGGGCTCACTCCCGGTGGTGGTGCCAACCAGGGGGCGCCCTGCCCTGCCACGCAGCTCGCCTACTACTGCGGCCACAACCAGTGGGGCGCGGTCATGGGTGTCGGTTACTACCGCCCGGTCATCCAGTGGAGCAAGGGCGAGTACACCACCGCCAACAACGGACAGGATGACCTCGCAGCGATCGCGTTGCGAGCGCCCTACCGGACCGACGAGGCGGGTGGCACGCTGGCGACCGCCAGCACCACGACCACGGGTACCAAATACATCACCCAGGCAACTGACCAGGACCTCTACCTGCTGGGCGCTTGCACGGGTTCTCTGACCGTGAGCGCTGCAACTCCCGCTCCAGCGACGCCGAGCCCCAACCTCGACATCAAGCTCGAGCTACTGGACTCGGCTGGGACCGTGGTGGCTTCCAACGACCCGCCCTCGGCGATGGTGAGCGTCGAGACCGCCAGCGGTCTGAGCGCGTCGATCACCCAGGCAGTCACCGGGGGGATCCACTTCCTCCGCGTCGACGGCGTCGGTGTCGGCACCCCGCAGACCGGCTACAGCGACTACGGCAGCATCGGTGCCTACGCGCTGACGGTCAGCGGTGCCGTCTGCACCACGACGCCACCCGCGGCCCCGCTGAACGTCGCGGCCACGGGCAACACGCCCGCCAGGACCGCCGACGTCAGCTGGGCCGCACCGACCAACATCGGTGGCGGCCCCGTGACGGGCTACAACGTCTACGTCAACGGGGCGCTGGCGACCACGTCCGCAGCTCCGAGCACGACGCTGACCGGGCTGGCGCTCGGCACGCCGTACGACGTGTCGGTGAGTGCGGTCAACGCGTTCGGCACATCTCCCCAGGCGCACGCCGCGGGGTTCACCCTCCTCGAGAAGCCCTCGGCCCCGGCCATCACCAAGGCCAAGAGCGGCAAGAAGGGTGGCAAGAAGACCGCCTCCGTCGCTTGGTCCGCACCGTCCAGCACGGGCGGGGTGCCGATCACCGGCTATCAGGTGATCGTCGTCAAGGCCAAGGGCGGCAAGGTCGTGAAGACCGTCAACCTGGCAGCCAGCAAGACGTCGTACGTCGCGAAGCTGAAGGCCGGGAAGTACAAGTTCGCCGTGGTGGCCGTGAACTCGGTGGGTGCGGGCACCCAGAGCGCGCTTTCCAAGGCGGTCACGGCGCGCTGACCTCGACGCGCGGCCGGGATCTGGGTCTGTCCTAGTTCTCGGCCGCGCGCTCCTGCCCGCGACGCCAGCGGATGCCGGCCTCGAGGAAGCCGTCGAGGTCGCCGTCGAAGACCGCGCTGGGGTTGCCCACCTCGTAGCCGGTGCGCAGGTCCTTGACGATCTGGTACGGGTTGAGGACGTAGTTGCGCATCTGGTCGCCCCAGCTGGCCTGCACGTCGCCCTTGAGCTCCTTCATCTGGGCGGCCTCCTCGGCCTTCTTCAGGGCGAGGAGCTTGGCCTTGAGGATCACCATCGCGCTGGCCTTGTTCTGCAGCTGGCTCTTCTCGTTCTGGCAGCTCACCACGATGCCGGTCGGGATGTGGGTGAGCCGGACCGCCGAGTCGGTGGTGTTGACCGACTGGCCGCCGGGGCCCGACGAGCGGTAGACGTCGGTGCGGACCTCCTCGTCGGGGATCTCGATGTCGTCGGTCTGCTCGAGCAGCGGCACCACCTCGACGGCGGCGAAGCTGGTCTGCCGCCTTCCCTGGTTGTCGAACGGGCTGATCCGGACCAGCCGATGGGTGCCGGCCTCGACCGAGAGGGTGCCGTAGGCGTAGCGCGCATGGATGGCGAACGTCGCCGACTTGAGGCCCGCCTCCTCGGCGTAGGAGGTGTCGAAGACCTCGACCGGGTAGTTGTGCTGCTCGGCCCAGCGCGTGTACATCCGCATCAGCATCTCGGTGAAGTCGGCGGCGTCGACCCCGCCGGCACCGGACCGGACCGTGATCAGGGCATCGCGTACGTCGTACTCCCCGGAGAGGAGGGTGCGGACCTCGAGCAGCTCGACCGTCTTCTGGATCTTGGCGAGCTCCCCCTCCGCGTCAGCCAATGTCGACGCGTCGCCCTCCTCCTGGCCGAGCTGGACCATGATCTCGAGGTCGTCGATCCGTCCGCCCAGCTCGGTGACCCGGTCGACCTCGCCCTGGAGCGCGGAGAGCCGGCCGGTGACACGGGTGGCGTTGGCCTGGTCGTCCCACAGGTCTGGAGCCGCGACCTGCACGGCGAGGTCGTCGATCTCCTTGCGCATCGAGTCGAGGTCGAGGACCTGCTCGATGGTGCTCATGGTCGCCCTGAGCTGCTTGATCTCGGTGTCGTAGTCGGGTCCTGCCACAAGGTGCAACGTTACTGCGGGCGGCCCCGGCGCACCGATTCGTGCGCCGCGGCCGCCCGCACCCCATGCGGTGGTGGTCAGAAGCTGCAGAGGACCCGCGGGGTGCCGACTGTTGGGACAGCGCCGCCGGACACGGTCGAGTTGATGGTCAACCGGAAGACGCCGCTCAGGTCCGTGACCACGCGCTGCACCTGGGTCAGCGAGTACGTCCCGGAATGCTTCTGCACGCCGTCGGCGAACACCGCCAGGCTGGCGGACGCGCCAGTTTGGGACGAGTCGTCAATGCCGTAGACCGCGTCGAGCTGCTTGCAGTCCCGGTTGAGGTTGTAGTCGATAGGCCCCGATGCCAACGTGCCCCTTAGCGATTTGGGGTACACCTTGCCGTTCATGGTGGCCGTACCCTCAAAGAACGAGTAGTTGGGCAGCGGCTTCACCGAGGCGAGTGTGCGCCATCCGAAGACGGTGACGTTGACCGAAGGGCTACGCCCAGCGTTGCGGTTGGCGCTGGCGGCCTTGACCACGCGGTACTTGCGCTCACGGACACTGCCGACCTTGTCCTTGAACTTGTACTTGCTGGCGCTGTTGAGCCTGGCCGTGTCGATGGTCTTCCACTCGTTGCGGCCCTCGTACTTCACCTGCAGCGTGACAGCCGCACCCGGCGCGGCCGGGCTGACGGCGCCCTTGATCTTGACCAACTTGTTGAGCAGCGGCTCGGTCTTGTTGACCGTGGCGGTGACCCGGTAGGTGCCGGCCTTGGCGTGCTGGTTGTCGGGGTCGCTGGTCGAAGCGTCGGCCGAGGCGAGGGCGGTCGCGCTGCTGAGGGCGGCCAGGACGATGCCTGCCGCAAGGGTTCTCTTCATGTCCGGTCCGATGCGGCGACGGCCGGTTTGGTTCGGAGGGACTGGAGCTAGCTCCTGCTGCCGAAGACCTGAGAGACGTACCAGCGGCCGTCATGGCCCTTGCGGGCACCGATCCCCATCAGCTTGAACGAGGGGTTGAGGATGTTGCCGCGGTGGCCCTCGGAGTTCATCCAGCCGTCGTTCACCACGGACTTGCCGGTGCGGTAGCCGTAGGCGACGTTCTCACCCGCGGTGCCGAGCTTGCACGCGCGGCTCAGGTCGCCGAGGTCCTGGTGGAACAGCCGCTCCTGCTGCGCCATCGCCTTGGCGTGCCGGACCGCCGCACGCTTGAGGCATTCGTTGGGCTTCAGCGCCCTGAGCCCGTTGTGGGTGCGGTTGGCGTTGGTGGCGGTGAACGCCTGCTGGGCGTACTTGCCTTCCCGACTCTGCGCCTGCGCGGGTGGCGCGGTCGTGCCGACTGCGAGGGCGAGGGCGGCGAGGAGGGCGGCGAGGCGGACCATGCCCCTCAGGTTAGGTGCGCGGGGCGTCCTCGCGCTGCCCGATGACGGGGATGTTGTGGTTCACCCTGAAGACGTTGTCGGGGTCCCACTGGCGCTTCACGCCCAGCAACCGCTGCCAGTCCTCGGGTGCGAAGGCGGACTCCACCCGGGTCGAGTCGTCCCCGTCCAGGAAGTTGAGGTAGGCGCCCTCGGTGTACGGCTGGAGGCGCTGCCACGTGTCGCGCACCCAGCCGACGATCGCGTCGTCCGCGGCCGGATCCATCGAGCTGCCCAGGATGTTGACGACGTACGCCGCGTCGCGGTGGCCGACGGCGCCCGCGGTCCCGCTGGCGATGGCACCGCCCAGCTGTTGGACGTGGATCTGCGACAAGGGAGTGGGCGACTGCTCGGCGGCCGTGGCCAGCAGGGTCTGGATCTCGGTCGTGAACGCCGGGAGGTAGCCGGATTTCCAGTAGCTGCGGATGCCGTGCGGCGCGCCGGCGTCCTGCAGCGCCTGCAGGACCGGGTAGGGGAACGGGCCGGTGGCATCGGCGTCCGGAGGGCAGGCCCGGCGCAGGCGGTCGACGGCGTCCCTGCCCTCGTCCGGGTCGCCGGGGTGGCAGTGCAGGATGGCGACGGCGGTCCTGCCGCGCAGCTCGTCCGGCACGAACGGCGCCGGCGGCGCGGTCAGGAGAGCGACCATGGTGGACATCTCGCCGGGAATGGTCGGGGCCCAGGCGTCGTAGGCAGCGAGGACCTCGGCCGCGCGCTCTCCACCGAAGAAGAGCGGGCCGCCCAGCACGGTGCCGACCGGGTGCCCCTGGAAGGTGAAGGCCGTGACCACGCCGAAGTTGCCGCCACCGCCGCGCAGCGCCCAGAACAGCTCCGGGTTTCGGTCGGCACTGGCCCGCTCGACCACCCCGTCAGCGGTGACCAGCTCGACCTCGAGCAGGTTGTCGCTGGCGTAGCCGTACTTGCGGGACAGCCAGCCGATGCCTCCGCCGAGCGTCAGCCCACCCACTCCGGTGCTGGAGATCAGGCCGCCCGGCGTCGCCAGGCCACTGGCGCCGGCGACGGCGTCGACCTGGGCCCAGGTGCACCCACCGCCCGCCCGGATCGTCCCGGTGGACGGGTCGACCGAGACGTCGCTCAGGTCGACGAGGTCAAGGACGATCCCCGTGTCGCAGGTGCCGCTGCCGGCGACGTTGTGGCCGCCGCCGCGCACCGCCAGCGGCAGCCGGTGCTCGCGAGCCAGCCGGATGGTCCGCGCCACGTCCTCATGGGTCCTCGGCCGGGCGATGAGCGACGGGTAGCGGTCGATGACTCCGTTCCAGACCATGCGGGCGGCCGGGTAGCGAGCGTCGTCCGGACGGATCAGGGTGCCGCTGAACGACGCGGCCAGCGCATCGATGTCGGACGGGTCGAGCTCGGGTGCGTGCATGGCGTCTCCTCGGGGTGTGCGTCGCGACGAGCATCCGCTGCCCGTCGCCAAGGTGTCTGCGACTGAGGTCTCTCACCAGGGACGTGGCCAGGTCCGGTCGTGCAGCCGCTCCGCGTCCAGGAGCACGATCTCGTCGCGGCCGGTCTGCACCAGGCCCTCGTCCTTGAGGTCGCGCAGGATCCGGCCGATCACCTCGCGCACGGTCCCGACGTTCGCCGCGAGCTGTTGCTGGCTCAGGCTGACCACGAGCCGGCCGGACGAGTCGACCGAGGCGATGTCGAGCAGGTGCCGCACGACGTTCTCGTGCAGCGGCGAGAGCGTCGTGCTGGCCAGCGCGTGGATGTACGACGCGACGCGCTCGGCCAGGTCCTCGAGCAGGATCCTGGCCACGCGCGGGTCGCGGTCGGCGACGCCGACGACCGTCTCGGTGCGGAGCAGCAGGACGCGGCTGTCCGTGATCGCCTGCTGGCTGATGTTGGTCAGCGGGCGGGCGTAGAGCGAGGCCACGCCGTTGATGTCTCCGGTGCGGGTGTAGCGCACCGTCAGCTCCCGGCCCTCGGCCGAGGAGAGGAAGGTCCGGATCAGGCCGGAAACGACGACGGACGCGAAGTGGGGGCCGCCGACCCGCACGAAGGTGCCGCCGGCGGGGACGTCGACGAACACGGCCCCCTCGACCAGCTCCGACTGGACCTCGGCCGGCAGGGTCCCGAGCGCACTGAGCGCCAGCGCCTCCAGGGACATCAGGCGGCGAACGGCTTCCACCGGAAGCCGACCTTCACCACCCCGTGGTCGCCGGTGCCGGTGGCGCGATGGTCCTCGTCGTTGAGGTGGTCGTTGCTGATGCTGAGCCCGTCGAAGAGCCACTGGCGGCGCACGCTGTGGTCGTAGAACTGCTCGCTGACCAGGACGTGGTCGAGCGACTCGCGCAGGTCCTGGTGGACGTGGGTGTAGTAGACGTCGCGGGTGTCGCGATACTCCTGCAGCGTCTGCGCGGAGTAGAGGCCGATGTCGGCGCCGCCCTGCGACTCGCCCACCAGGTAGTTGGGCTGCTCGGTGAGGATGTTGATGGTGTTGCTGTGCTGACCGTCGTTGAGGTCGCCGAGCACCAGCACCGGCGTCACGGTGCCCTTCATCACCTCGGTCAGCAGCACCCGCAGCGCGGTGGCCTCCGCCGTACGCCGGATCGTCGAGATCGCGGCCCCGAGCGCGTTGCGGTGGTCGCGGTAGGTCTCCGGGTCGGCGTCGTACCACGGCTCGCCGTTGATCTGGGTCGGCAGCTTGGACTTGAGGTGCGCTACGAAGACCTCGACGGGTGGTGGGTCGTCACGCAGCGCGACCTGGAAGTTGAGCACCGGACGGGAGAATCCCGGGAGGTGCACCACGATCGCGGGCGCCTGCGGGTCCAGGTCGTTGGCCGACTCGAGCCTGACCGCCTGGGGGAACTTCGAGACCCACGTGGGGGTGCCGGTGAGCAGCCCCTTGCGGACCAGGGCGGCACAGACGATCTTCCCGCCGGTCGCCGGCGTCGCGAGCAGGTCGTAGGCGCCCTCGAGTGCCTCCCGGGCCAACACGATCTCCATCGCCTCGGCGTTCCAGAGCTCCTGTAGGCCGATGATGTCGGCGTCGATGCCGTCCAGCATCCGCGCGACCCAGGAGACCTTGCGCGCGAACTCGGCCTTGGTCCAGGGCTTCTGGAACGGGTTCATGTCCAGCCCTGGCAGCTGGAGGTTGTAGAGGTTGAACGTCGCGACGCTGAACTTCTCGTGGTCCATCTGTCGACGATAGGAACGGCGAGTGCCGCCCGGCAATGACGAGGTCCCTACCGTTCGCAGGAGAGCTTCGCGTTCTGCGCGGCAGGTGTCGGTGCCCGCTCGCCCCCGCGCTTCGTCGTTGCCGGGGCCACCCACCAACCGATCGTCTGCGGCGCCCCCGTTGAGGCGATCTCGACCGGCGCCGCCAGCCACGTGGGCGCTGCAGCGTGACGCAGGGTCGGAGGACGCTGTCAGGCGGTCGTGACCGGATCCTCCACGCAGCTGGATGTGGCAGCCACTGACGTTCACCTTCTCCGCTGCGGACCCGCCTCGGAAGTCCACTCGGCTGGCGCCGCCACGGAACCGCTCGAGTCCCAGGAGGGCCAGCCGTCCTTGGTGTTGGTCCGAGTTCTTGAGCACGAGGAATCCCCGGGCCAGGTCGGCCGCGAGAAGCCGGCTGGCCCCAGCGAAAAGGGAGTCCGTGCCCCGGCCAAGATCAATGACACCAGACGGTGCGTTCCACCGCCCCGCGCGATCCAGGAACACGGAGTCGGGGCCGTCGCCCAGGTGCAGGTCGAGCGTCCCCGCGGTCAGGACCAGTTGGTCACGCCCGGGGGTTCCGAGTACGCGAAGTCCGCTACCTCGTTCGAGATACAGGGAGTAGTCCTCGAACCCGGGCAACGACGCCGTCTGAACTCCGGACCTGGTGACCGCCCCGGTGCCAAGGTCGAAGGAGAAGTCGGCAGAGTCGCCCCGGAAGGACAGCTCGTCGGGACCGGTCCCGCCCTGGACCTGGGCCGTCGAGCCCGCACCCTCGGCGTCCATGTTCAGCAAGTCCTCACCAGCACCCAGGTCCACCACCAGGTGGTACGGCACACCGGAAGCGCTGGTCACGATGTCTGCTCCGGCGCCGGTCGAGATGGTGTCGGAGCCGGGCGCGGCGATGTCAGTTTCGTCGTAGATGAAGTCCGGAGCCCGGCCGCCGACATAGCGGTCGTCACCCGCCCCAAGGGCTGCAGAGACAGAGTTGTCGCGGTCCGTTCCGGTCACCAGAATCGAGTCGTTGCCGGCGCCGGCCGTCACCTGGCCGAAGTCGAGGCAGATGACGTCGTTGCCACCGCGGGCGTCGATCGTGGCCCCGCGTCCCACGATGACGTCGTCGCCCTCGGTGCCGAAGGTGGTGCCACGTGGGTTGGCCACGATCGTCGCCGGAAGCCCTTGACACGTCTGGGCGACCACGGCGGCGCTAGTCGGAGCCGCGAGCAGCCCGGTCAGGGTCGCCGCGGCCAGCAGAGCAGCGCGGGTGCGCACGAACGTCACGCTACTTCGGCTACAGCGACTCGCACATAGACAAGGTGGGGCATTTCCGCGCGGGGCTCAGGTGGATCAATCGTCCACCCCGACCACTGCCGAGCCTTCGGCGCCGACGGTGGCGCGCTCGGGCGAGCCGGGGATGGAGAGCGGCAGGTCGAGGGGCGCGCGCAGGCTGACCTCGACCCGGTCGCCGTCGATGCGGACCGTGTAGGACAGACCCGGGTAGCGGGTGTAGGCCCCGGCATCTCGGAGGTAGGCGCCGACCGCGGCCCGCGCCTGCGCGGGAGTGAGCGCGAGCGAATCCTGCGGGACGCCGCCCTGGTAGACGTCCTCACCGGTGGCCCCCAGGTCGGCGCCGCGCAGGGCGGCGCCGTCGGCGAGGGTGTCGAGCCCCTGGCGTTGGAGGTACGCCGCCGAGGTGTCGACCACCAGCGCGACGACCATCGCGATCAGCACGGCGAAGCCGACGATGAGGACCGTGGCCTGACCGCGCTCGTCCCGGTGTCTGTTGTCAGGAGGCGGCATCCGCGACCTCCTGGTACTGCCCGATCGGGACCGTGTGCGAGGCGTCCAGGGCGAAGCTCGGCGCCCGCCCGCCGAGCGCGTCCGGCAGCAGCGGCAGGTCGACCCGGGTGGCCACCCGGACGGTGATCACCGAGGTGCCCTGGTGGCAGTCGTGGGGGTACGGCGTACAGCTGACGGTCACGGTCAGCGGAGCGCCGCGCAGCCCCTGGTCCGCGAGCGCCTGCCGGGCCGCCTGCTCGGCTCGCGCCTGCCCCAGCGCGTCGTTCGGTGCCAGCGCATAGGCCCGGCCGGCTGCGCGGGCCGCGCCGCTGACGCCGAAGGCACCCTGCTGCACCTGGAAGACGCTGATCACGATCCACAACAGCGGGATCAGCAGCAGCACACCGAGCCAGGTCAGCTCGACCAGCGCGCTCCCCCGTTCGTCCCGATTCACCGCTTGCTCCAACACTGAACCAAATGGTTCACTTTCTCCGTGACCGTCGCCGTCCTCTGCGCCGCCCTCGGCGACCCGACCCGGGCCGGGCTCGTCGAGCGGCTCGCCCAAGGGCCGGCCAGCCTGTCGGAGCTCGCGGCGCCGTACGCCATGACCCTGACCGCGATCCGCAAGCACGTCGGCGTCCTGGAGGACGCCGGCTGGGTGGAGCGGCGCAAGTACGGCCGGGTGGTCACCTGCCGGCTCCGGCCCGAGCCGCTGGGCGAGCTGGAGGCCTGGCTGACCGACCGGCGCACGTTCTGGACCTCGGCACTCGACCGTCTCGGCAGCTCACTCGACTCTGAACTCGAAGGGGAACAACCATGACCGTCTCCGACCTCGGCTTCACCCTGGACCGGACCTATGCCGCGACGCCGGAGCGCGTCTACGCCTACTTCACGGACCCGGACCTGATGGCCCGGTGGTTCTGCCCCAACCCCGACCTGCCCACCACCTGCGACCTCGACGTGCGGGCGGGTGGCGCGTGGCGGATCGTCATGGGCGAGTGGGTCGTGGGCGGCAGCTACGTCGAGGTCGAGCCGCCGACGCGGCTGGTCTTCACTTTCGACTGGGAGCACGACCAAGACGGGCCGACCACGGTGACCGTGCAGATCACCCCGGATGACGACCGGACTCGGCTGGTGCTCGCGCACGAGGAGTCCGCCGCCGACGGTGGGCACGAGGTCGGATGGACGGCGTCGTTCGCCCGGCTCGACAAGGAGCTCGGCTAGAGACATCACGGCGGTTCTTCGATCGCATGCCCGGTGACGGTCAGCTCGATGCCGGGACCGCCGAGCCCGAGCGCCGGCACCCGCGCGTGCACCGTGACCTCGACTCCGTCTGCGGTCTGTCGCGCGGACACGTCCTGCGCGAACTTCCCTGAGACCGCGCCCTCGATCTGGGCCCGGGTCAGCGCAGCACCGTCGGCCGGGCCGCGGTCGCGGGTGGCCGCGAGCCGGGCGCCCTCGGAGGCCGCCGAGGCCAGGGTGTTGTGGACGTGGAGCACCAGCGCCACCTGCACGATCCCGAGCACGACGGGCACCAGCACGACCATCACCAGCACGATGTCGACGACCGCCGCACCGCGCTGGGTACGGCGGCTGGATCCGCGGTGCACTACTTCACGGATTCACGGAGCCGAGCGCGTTCGACAGCATCGAGCTGAGCTGGCCCTCTGCCACGCCCCAGATGACCGTCACCAGCCCGGCGGTCATCACGGTGACGAGGACCCAGCCGGGGACGTCGCCGCGTTCGTCTCGGGCCCGTGGCGCGGCGAGCTCGAGCCAGAGTCGGGTGAGTGCGGAGTGGAGGTGCTGCATGGTGCTTCCTTTCCCGAGAGGTGTTTCACGGTGTCGTGAGCGAGAGTCCGACGACGCCGGGCCAGAACGCGAAGAGCACGGTCACCGGCAGCACGAGGAAGACCACCGGGACCATCATCGCGACCTCGCGACGGGCGGCGACCTCGATCAGCTCGCGCCGGCCGGCCTCGCGGACGTCGGCGGCCTGCGCGTGGAGCACGTCGGCGAGCGGGGTGCCACGCTCGAAGGCGACCGCGATGCCCTGGGCGAACCGCGCCACCAGGGGCAGCCCGGTCGTGGCGGCCATCCGGTCGAACGCCGACGCGACCGGCTCGCCGGTGCGGACCTGGGCGAGCACAGTGGCCAGGTCGGCGGAAAGCTCGCCGCCGGAGCGGCGTACGACCCGGTCGAGGGCGGCCACCGGGCTCTCACCGGCCGCGACCGCCAGCGCGAGCAGCTCGGCGACGGTCGGGAACTCGGCGAGGATCCGCCGCTCCCGCTGCTTGACCTGCGAGGAGAGGTGCTGGTCGCGAGCCAACACAGCGACGACGAACGCCCCCAGGCACAGCAACACGGCCGACAGCAATCCTCCGGGCTGCGTGAGCGCCTTGAGGAGGGAGTACGCCGCGGCGAGGCCGAAGGCGACCAGACCCCACAGGACCTGCTGGACCCGGAACTCGGGGACCGTCGCGTCGAGCCCGGCCCGCACCAGCCTCTTCCTGACCGAGGACGCGCCGCCGAGGACCCGCTCGACGCCGTCGGCAGCCGACTGCAGGAGCGGGCCGAAGACGCCCCTCGCGGCCGAGGTGGTCGGGGCCTGCCGGGTCGTCACCTGGGGCAGGTCACGGATGTAGGGCAGCACCCGGGTCTCGAGCCGCGGTCGCCGCAGGGCCAGGATCCGTGACGCGACGAGCAGCAGTCCGCCCGCCAGCGCCGCCCCGAGCAACGCTCCCCAGGTGGTGGACGTCATCGCAGGATCCGCCGTTCGACGGGGAGCCGGCCGATCCGCATCATCAGCCGGTAGGCCACCAGGCAGAGCCCCGCGCCCACCGCGAGGACCAGCGCGCCGGCCGGAGAGGCGTAGCGGCGGATGACCTCGGTCTGGAACGACATGAAGAGCAGCACCAGCCACGGCGCCGCGACCGCGAGGCGTGCGCCGTTCACGGTCCACGCCTGGCGAGACTCCAGCTCGCCGCGGGTCCGGACGTCCTCGCGGAGGTAGCCGGACAGGTTGTGCAGCAGCTTGCCCAGCTCGCCGCCGCCGACCTCGCGGGCGACGCGCAGGCCTTCCACGACCCGGTCGCCGACCGGGTCGGCCAGCCGTTCCTTGAGCCGGTCGAGGCTCTCACCGAACCGCCCGGTCACCTGGTAGTCCAGAGCGAAGGCGTCGAACTCCGGGCGCAGCGGCTCGGGTCCACGGACGCCCAGCGCGGCCAGCGCGTCCGGCAGAGACATGCCCGCGCGGACGGCGGACGCGAGGTTGTCGACGGCCTCGGGCCAGACCTCGGCGAGCTCCCGCTGCCGTCTCCTCGCCCGGCCAATGACGACCGCGACCGGGAGGTAGCCACCGATCACGCCGAACGCGAGCGCCACCGGCGGAGTCCGCGACACCACCTGCACCACGAACGCCGTCAAGGCGCCGGCCACGGCGCAGAGCACCATGAACCCGGTGATGGACACCTCGCCCAGCCCGGCCCTGGCCAGGAGCTCGGCGGTGCGTCCGCGCTGCCTGGCGGTCCGGGGCTGGGGCGGGACGAAGAACGCCGACCACACCAGCAGCAGCCCGACGCCGACCCCGAGCCCGACGAGCGCACCCATCAGCCCGCGCTACCCATCGCTCCACCCGTCGATGGGCCCGCTGAGGATCTGGTGCACGTCGATGCCGCGGCGCTCGAACTGCTCGAGGCGCGGCGGCAGCCCGCCAGTGCGGCGCAGCTCGGTGCCGTGGCGCACGAAGATCGGCTCGGTCTCGATGACGTCGTTCTCGACGCGGCCCGGGACCCCGACGACCTCGTTGACGCGGCGCACGCCGTGCTCGTCGATGCCGAGGTGAAGCACGAGGTCGACGCTGGTGGCGACAGTGGGCACCACGAACCGCGCGGAGATGTTGTCGCCGGCAAGCAGCGGCAGGGTGCAGCACTTCACCAGCGCCTCGCGCGCGCTGTTGGCGTGGATCGTGCACATCCCGGGCAGCCCGGCGTTGAGGGCGAGCAGCAGGTCGAGGCACTCCTCCGCACGCACCTCGCCCACGATCACCCGGGACGGGCGCATCCGGAGCGACTCCTTCACGAGGTCGCGGAGCTTGACCTCGCCGGTGCCCTCGAGCCCTTGCTGTCTGGTCTGGAGGGCGACCCAGTCGGGGTGGGTGAACCGAAGCTCGTAGACCTCCTCCGCGCTGACCACTCGCTCGCCACCGGGGATCGCGGCCGCCAGGCAGTTGAGCATCGTGGTCTTGCCGGCCTGGGTGCCACCGGCGATCAGGATGTTGAGCCCGGCCCGCACAGCCGCCTCCAGGAACGCGGCCGCCCGCGGGCTGAGGCTGCCGAGCTCGACCAGGCTCTGCAGGCGGTGTGCGCGGACCGTGAACTTCCTGATGTTCACCGCGGAGAACCCGCGGCTGATCCCCTCCAGCACGACGTGCAACCGGTGCCCCTCGGGCAGCATTGCGTCGACGAACGGCTGGCTCAGGTCGACCCGCCGACCCGAGCTCTTGAGCATCCGCTCGACCAGCTCCTGCACCTGGGCGCGGCTCAGGACAAGGTTGGTCAGCTCGTGCCGGCCGTGCCGGGCCACGAACACCCGGGACGGGTCGTTGATCCAGACCTCCTCCACGGCCGGGTCGTCGAGGAACGGCTGCAGCGGGCCGAATCCACTCACCCGCGCCACCAGCTCCCCGACCACGGCATCGGCGTCGGGCACTGGCGCCACCACGCCGGTCAGGCTGCGCTCGTCGTGGTCACGCACCACCGACTCCGCGATCCGGCGTACGACGCCCGCATCGGCCTGCGGGTCCACGCCCTCGCGCCGGACCACCTCGCGCACGTGCGCGTCGAGCCGCTCGACCAGCTCATCGCCCGCCGTCGCGCGGGCACCGGCATGCGTCGTCGTCATCCAGACCCCGAATCCCGAGAAGGAGTCCTGCCTGAACCGCGACCGTAAGCCAGTCCTTGGCGGACAGGGAAGGGGCAGGAACGAATCTGTGGATGAACCGGGACGCACGTGAAGGACGTCAACTCAAGTGACCAACCATGACCGTCTCCGAGCGGCAGAACTCAACCGCCAGGTGGTCTCCACGATCGTGCGGATCCCATCCCGCCGGTTCGTTCACCTGCTAGTCCGTCGTCAGCTGAACAGCCAGTTGATCTCGTGCTGCGGGTACGACGGATCCTGGGTACCGGCGTAGCGCACCTCCGCGCGTACCTTCGACTGGGTCCGGTACCAGTAATAGAGGTCGGCGTAGGGGAGCCCAGCCCCGCCGCTGACGATGTCGCCGAGCAGGTGAGCCATGTGCTCATCGGTTGGCGTGATCCATCGCCGGAGAGCCCAACCACCGGCACCCTCGCCACCGGGGCCCGTCGGCCCCCGCTCGGCGAGATCATATTGCGGGCCTTCGCTCCTGACGCGTGAGCGCATTGCCGAAGGGCCGATCGGACCCAGCACCTCCGTCCGCAAGCGCGCTGGATCGTAGATGACCGCGCGCATCTGCACGAACTTGGCCAGGAACGCATGGTTGAGAGCGACGCGGTACGCAACGCCCTCCTTGACGATGTCGCCGAGTGACCGCGCGTCTGGAGCGAGCTTCAGCGCGTCGGTCATCCTCGCCGCATCGCCGGAGCTCGCGGAGCTCAGCAGCATGTCATGAACGAGCGCGAACGCCGCCTGTTGCAGTTCCAGGTCATTGTGCTTGGTGGCGGTGAAGACGTGCATCTGGTTGCGAAGCTGCACCGCCTTGGCGGCCTTCTCGGCGTCGCTGTACTTGCTGTACACGTCCCAAGCGACCTTGAGGCCCTCGGCGAGTGGAGCGAATGGGACGGCCTCGAGCCCTTCAGAGATCAGCCTCTGCTTGAGCCAGTCCGCGAAGTCGAACTTCGGAAGGGACCCAGTGTCGATGACCGCGGCGACAATGCCCAGGTTGTTCTGAAGCGTGTTCATCTCGAAGTTGAAGCGTTCGAGCAGCTCGCGGGCTCGCCCTTCGAGTTGACTCTTGAGGGCTGCCGTGTCGGGCGCCTTGGGCTTGCGCGACACCTGCAAGGGCTCACCTGTGGTCGTGTGGCTGGACAGCAGGCTGGCGACCGCGCCATTGCCTGCAGACCGTTGGAGCGACAGGACCCTGCCTGCCGGTGTTGGTGTCGTGCGGCGAGTGCTCGCCGCGCGGCTGGATGACCCTGGACGATCGCTGGTTGTGCCAATTCCTCGCGTTGTGCGTTCCATCCACCAGACCTCTGTGAGATAAAGCGACGACGGTACAGTCGTGAAGGGTGCTGCAACTACCCGTACGGGCAGCGTTCAGGGCAAGGTTGGGTTCCTCTGGCCCGGGTGCCGCCGGCGACCAGGATGTTGAGCCCGGCGCGCACCGGCGGCCGGCCCGAGCGCTTGAGCATCCGCTCCACCAGCTCCTGCACCTGGGCGCGGCTCAGCACCGTACGACGCCCGCATCGGCCTGCGGCGCCCTCGCGCCGGACCACCTCGCGCACGTGCGCGCCGAGCCGCTCGACCAGCTCGAATCCCGAGAAGGAGTCCTGCCTGACCGCGACCGTAAGCCCACCCTTGGCGGACAGGAACGGGGAGGAACGAATCTGTGGATGACCGGGACGCAGGTGAAGGACGTCAACTCAAGTGACCAACCATGACCACCCCGGACCCGGTGGCCGGCGGTCAGGCGTCCGATGCAGCGACAGTCCTGTCTTGCACGCGGTGCAGCAGCGACCGGACGGACCCGGCCAGTTGTCGGGGCTGGTCGAGAGGAATGAGCGTCCGGCTCTCCGCGATCCACTCGACAGGGGCGCCGCCGAGGGCCGTGGCCAGTTCGTCCGCATGCGACAGAGGCATCACCTTGTCGTCTGCGGCCCAGACCACGAGCGCCTCACCGGTGAACTCCTTCAGCTTGGTGGCAGCCTTGGTGAGCTGCGTCCGGTCGACTCCACGCAGCAGTGCTGAAAGGTCGCGACGTACCTGACGGTCCGCTGCGAACGCCGACAGCCACCGCTCGAAGACGTCGTCGTCGATCGGTCGGTGGGTCATCCAGCCGAACGTCATCGGCAATCGGCGCAGCGCACGGAACCTGAGCGAGGAGACGGCGAGCCGCAGGCCGCCAGGGAGGCGCATGGCCAAATTCATCGTCCGTCCCGGGAGTCCGGGCGGGAAGTTGTCGAAGGCGTCGCACGACACGAGCGCGACGCCAGCCACCACCTCGGGTCGAGCTGCGATGAGGAGCTGGGCAACGGCGCCTCCAGTGTCATTGCCCACCAGGACCGCATCGTGAAGCTCCAGAGCATCGATGAAGTCCCCCACCAGGTCGGCGATGCCGCGAGGGCGCAGATCCGCCGTGGGGCCGAGCGGGATCCGGTGCGCACCCATCGGCAGGATGGGGACGACACAGCGGACGTCCTCCGCCAGGTGCTCGACTCGAGGAAGCGGTCGGGTTGGCGCCGCGGCGCGGAGCGATGTACCGCCACTTCAAGAGCAAGTCTGCGTTGTTGGAAGCGGCAGTCGAGGAGCACCTTTCCTCGGTGGCCTCCGCGAGGGAGGGGTTCGGTCTCGCCGGCGAGTTCGGCACTGGTGAGGCGCGCGACCTGGGGGCGTGGATCCTGCAGGAGATGGACCGACAACAGAACATCACCCGCGTCCTCGAGCGCGACGGGTCACGTCTGCCATCACTACGCGAGCGATTCCGGACCGAAGTCTCCGATGCGGGCTACGCGGGCATGGCCGAGATCTTGGAGCGATGGCTGCTCAGTGCGGACGGTCAGCGGGGCCACAGCCGGAAGGGACGGCGGCCCGCGGAGTCACGAGCGTTGGCCGTCCACCTGCTCGGATCACTGGTCACGTGCGCCGGTCCGAGTGGACGTTGGGGGCGACGCCGCTGGCGATCGACGAGGACGCCCTGCTGGACGCGTGGACAAGCCTGTGCGACGCCGTCCTCCGATCCGCGACCCGCTAGCCCGGCGCCGAGCCCCCCATCACACTGCCCAGCTCGGCCTTGAAGCCCTGACGCCACGACGGGTAGCGCAGCGCCCACCCGAGCTCCCGCTTGGCCTTGGCGTTGGAGAAGCCACGCCCCTCGGTCATCATCGTCACCGCAACCTCTCCGGCGATCGGCAACGCCTCCGCCGCCGGGACCTGCATCGGCGGCTCTGCGCCCGCACATCCCGCCAGGTACGGCAGCCACTCGCTCACCGGTGCCGGCTCGTCGTCGACGATGTTGAACACGCCCTTCGCCTGCTGCTCGACCGCCAGCACCGTAGCGCTCGCAGCGTCGTCGACATGCACCCATGAGGTGTGCCCGCCGCCGCCCCCGACGATCGGGAACTGCTGCTGACGCACGGGTTCGACCAGGCCGTCGGTGGCCCCCGGCCCGTAGAGCCAGCCGAACCGCAGGGCAGCTCCACCCGCTGTGGCCACCACGTCCTCGACGTGGTCGATCGCCGCCATCACCGGGTGCGCGACCGTCCCCTCCCACAGGTCAAGGGGGTCCTTCTCGGTCTTCACCCAGCCACCCGCGCGGAGACCGTTCCAGCCGGCGTAGCTCTGCGCGACGAAGTTCGACACGCCGGACGCCTCGGCCGCGGCGAGCAGGTGATCCGTTCCCTCGGTGCGGAGCCGGTTGGTGGTGGCAAACCACTTGTCCATGTGCACCAGGTCGATCTCGGCGCCGATGGCGGTCATCTGGTGCGCGATCGCGTCCGGCCGTGCCGACGCCACCGCCTCGCCGACCGCCGACGCGTCCAGCCCGTCCATCACGACGCCCTCCGCGCCCAGCTGCTCCAGCAGCCCCAGCTTGTCCGCACTCCTCGTGGTCGCCGTCACCTGGTGGCCACGAGCCACGAGCTGCGGCACCAACCGCCGACCGATGACCCCGGTCCCGCCTGCAACGAACACTCGCATGACGTCTCACGTCTCCTCAATCCGGAAATTGCTCTCACCCCCGTGACGAGACAGCCCGGGCGACTGTGACAGCGGGAGCTGCAAGATGGATCCATGGAGCACGAGCCGGCGACCATCGACCTGGCGGCGATCGAGCGGCTGCGTGACGAGCGGGTCGACTTCCGCCACAAGGGGTTGCCCCCGGCGCTCTGGGGACTCAGCGTGGCGGAGGTCCTCGGACAGGCGCCGCGGCTCTCGCAGCTTCCGACCCCGGTCTTCACGCTGTCCCGGGTCGCCCTCGCCCACAACCTTTCGGTGCTTGCCGACTGGTGCGCCGCCCGGGGTCTGGCGCTCGCGCCGCACGGCAAGACCTCGATGGCGCCTCAGCTGTGGGCCGAGCAGCTGGCCGCCGGTGCGTGGGGCATCACGGTCGCCAACCTCGCGCAGCTCGCCGTGGCCCGCGCCTTCGGTGTCTCGCGGGTGGTCGTGGCCAACAGCGTGGTCTCACCGCTGACGCTGAGGTGGATCGCCGACCAGCTCACGGCCGACGAGTCGGTGGAGATCCTCGTCTGGGCCGACTCGACGCGGACCGTGGCGCTGATGAACGACGCCCTCGCCGCCCACGCGGCGCAGGTCGGCGCACGCCGTTCACTCCCGGTGCTCGTGGAGCGCGGCGCCGCCGGCGGACGCACGGGTGCCCGCGACGAGGAGACCGCGGTCGCGGTGGCCGAGGCGGTGTCGGCGTCGCCACACCTGGAGCTGGCCGGCGTCGGCGGCTACGAGGGTGCACTTGCCCACACCAGCGAACAGGAGGCCCTGGACCGGGTGCACGGCTACGGCGTGGACCTGGTGTCGCTGCACCACCGGGTCGCCGGCCTCGTCCCGGACGGCCGGGTCCCGATCGTGACCGCCGGTGGCAGTGCCTTCTTCGAGCAGGTCGCCGACGCCCTCGCGCCGCTCGCCGACAGCGACCAGGCCCGGGTGGTCCTCCGCAGCGGCGCCTACGTCACCCACGACGACGGCTTCTACCGCGCCGTCTCCCCGCTCGGCGGCGAGCCCCGGACCGCGGGTCCCGCGCTGCGAGCAGCCATGCACGGCTGGGTGCGGGTCACCTCCCAGCCGGAACCCGGTCTCGCCATCTTCGACGCGGGCAAGCGCGACCTGCCCTTCGACGAGGGACTGCCCGAGGTGCAGCTGCTTCGCGCTCGCGAGACCGGCGGGGCCGCCACGCCTTGGCCGGCCTGAGCGTCACCGCGCTCAACGACCAGCACGGCTTCCTCCGCTTCGACCCGGCCGGCGAAGCGCCTGTCGTGATCGGTGACGAGCTGCGACTCGGGCTGTCCCACCCCTGCACCGCCTTCGACAAGTGGACCGTCATCCCGGTCGTCGACGACGCCGATGCCGATGACCCCGTGATCGTCGACCTCGTCCGCACCTTCTTCTGACCGACCTTCTGACCGACACCGAGGCGTGACCATGACCGAGCTGCTGATCCGCGACGCGCTGGTGATCGACGGCAGCGGTGCGCCGGGCTATCCCGCGCACGTCACCGTTGCCGAGGGTCGGGTCACGGGCATCCACACGGGCTCCGCGACGCCCTCGGCCGACCGCACCGTCGACGCGGCGGGACGGGTGCTCTCACCCGGCTTCATCGACATGCATGCGCACTCCGACCTGCAGCTGCTGGTCAACCCCGACCACACCGCCAAGGTCAGCCAGGGCGTCACGCTCGAGGTCGTCGGCCAGGACGGGCTCTCCTTCGCCCCGATCGACGCGCCGTCGCGGGCGCTGGTGCGCCGCCAGGTCGCCGGTTGGAACGGCGAGCCCGACGACTTCGAGTTCGACTGGGACACGGTCGGCGGCTACCTCGACCGGCTCGACCGCGGCATCGCCTGCAACGCGGCGTACCTCGTCCCGCAGGGCACCCTGCGGCTGATGGTCGTCGGGCCGGACGACCGACCAGCAACCACAGCGGAGGTCGCGGAGATGTCACGCCTGCTCGCCGTGGGACTGCGCGAGGGTGCGCTCGGGATGAGCAGCGGCCTGACCTATCCGCCCGGGATGTTCGCCGACGACGCCGAGCTGGTGGCGCTGTGCCGGGTCGTCGCCGGGACCGGCGGCTACTACAGCCCGCACCACCGCTCGTACGGCGCCGGGGCGGTCGAGGCGTACGCCGAGATGGTCGAGGTCGCCCGCGCCTCCGGCTGCGCCCTCCACCTGACCCACGCCACGATGAACTTCGAGCCCAACGAGGGCCGCGCCGGCGAGATGCTCGCCGTCGTCGACGACGCGCTCCGCGAGGACGTCGACATCACCCTCGACACGTATCCCTACCTGCCCGCGGCGACCACGCTCAGCGCGCTGCTGCCGAGCTGGTCCATGTCCGGTGGCCCCGACGCCCTGCTGGCGCGGATCGCCGATCCCACGGACCGCGCCCGGATCGCCCACGAGCTCGACCACGTCGGCACCGACGGCTGCCACGGGTGCATCACCGACTGGGGAACCATCCAGATCAGCGGGGTGCGCAACCCCGAGCTGTCGGCGTACGTCGGGCGCACCGTCGCGGAGCTCGCCGAGGAGTCGGGACGACCCGGCACCGAGGTCTTCTTCGACGTGCTCGTCCGCGACCAGCTGGCCACCACGATGCTCCAGCACGTCGGCCATGAGGAGAACGTCCAGACGATCATGCGTCACCGCACGCACTGTGGCGGCAGCGACGGGATCCTGGTCGGCGCCCGGCCACATCCGCGGGCCTGGGGCACGTTCCCCCGCTACCTGGCGCGCTACGTCCGCGAGCTGGGCGTGCTCGACCTGGTCGACTGCGTGCACCACCTCACCGGGCGCCCGGCGGCGCGACTGAAGCTGCACGAGCGTGGCCTCGTGCGCGAGGGGTACGCCGCCGACCTGGTGCTGTTCGACCCTGAGACGGTGCAGGACACGGCCACGTTCGAGGAGCCGCGGCAACAGGCGCGCGGCATCGACTGGGTGCTGGTCAACGGCGTGCCCGTGATCGAGGACGGCACCCGCACCGACGCCCTGCCCGGCCGGGCGCTGCGGCGTACGGACGAAGGGACCCGAGCGGTCTGACCGGCCCGGTCAGTGCTGCCGCCGTCCCGCGGTGACCAGGATCTCGGCGCATGCGGGGTCGGCGCGGCAGGACGCTGCCGGGTCGGTGCGCGGCAGCAAGGTGTTGCCGACGCGGGTGATCGAGTCCGTGGGCCAGTCCCTCGGCCACCAGAACGGCTTGCCGTCGTCCCAGAAGTTGGCTGCGATCCGGATACGTTTCGGTTGGACGCCGGAGACGGCGTTGTCGCTGCCGTAGAGCACGTTGCGCTCCAGCGTGACCCAGTCGGCGCCGACGTCGGGGTAGATGCCGCTGCCCCCGGCATCGCGGACCACGTTGCGGCTCACCACGGCTCCGTCGTCGAAGGAGGTGCCCTGCGCGGACGGGAGGTAGATGCCGCCGCCGTCGGGGACCGCACGGACCGCGTTGAACACCAGGTTGCCCTCGACGCGCAAGCCGCCTGGGGCCTGGCCCCAGATTCCCGTGTACGGCACGTTGTTGACCTGGTTGTGCGCCACCGTCGCGTTCGGGGAGTCCTCGACCGCAATGCCCACGGAGCTGCGGTAGTCCACGCCGATGTTGTGCACCCAGTTGTCCTCGACGCGATTGCCCGCGCCCGGGCCGCGCACCTCCACGCCGCCGCCGGAAGCGTCCTCGAACACGTTGCCGCTCACGCTGTTGTCCGAGCCCACCTTGGACAGGACCAACGCCAGCCCACCGAGGTGAGTGAAATGGTTGCGCTCGATGCTGATCCGCTCGGCAGCATGGATCGCGACGTGTCCCGGCATCCTGCGGTAGCCGCCCGAGTAGAACCAGCTGCCGATGATCTGCGGAAAGCCGGCCTTCCTGGTCGGGGCCAGCCAGGTCGCGTAGGAGAAGGTCAGACCCCTGAAGGCGACGTCGTGAAGCGGGGCGGTGGCTGTCCCTCCGCCCACGACCAGCTGCTGCAGGACCGGGGCGACGACGCGTACCTGCCGGGGATCCTCCCCGCGACGGGGAAGGTAGTAGAGAACATGGCGGCCGGGCTGGGACCGATCCAGGTACCAGCTGCCCGGCTTGCGAAGCAGGCTGAGGCTGTTCTCCACGTCCGTGGGCGCGACGGGCTTCAGCCCCGGGACGTCCGCCTGGTAGGCCTTCTTGAGATTGCTGAAGCACGGCTCGTCTACGATCACCAGGCTCCACTCGTCGTCGCCGCGGACATGGGAGACACCACAGCGAGCCTCCGAGTAGGGCAACCCGCCCTCGCTGCCGTTGAACACGAGCTCCATGTCCTCGGGATGCTGCCAGGACTGCGGCACGGTGTTGCGGGTCGCGTAGCCGCGTGGCAGGGCGACCGCCTCTCCGGGCAGGCCGCGGCCGAGCGCGGTCCGTCGCGCACGCCTGCCGTCGACGAACAGCTGCCGAGTCTCGAGCTTGCCGACGTCCGCACGCCACGCGCCGTCGACGTTGTCAGCCGGGCGCCAGCCCGTGACGCGGCGACCGCCGCTGACGACCACGCGCTCGCGAGCAGACGTCCCGTCTCCGTACGCCTGGTAGATCACGCGGTGGCCGTTCTGACCTGAGTCGCCGGCCGCAGCCGACAGGCGCAGCGGCTCGCGCAACCGATAGGTGCCGCGACGCAGGTTGACGACGATGTCCGAGGTCATCCCCGGCGTCCGCGCCCGTACGGCGCGCTGCGCGCGCTCGAGCGTCGCGAACGGGTGACTCTTCGTGCCCGGCCAGGAATCTCTGCCGTCGGGCGAGACGAACAGCTCCACCGCCGCCACCGACTGTGCCGGCGCGGCCTCGGCCGGGACGGTGACCAACGCTGCCAGCGCGACGAGGGTCAGCAACGAAGCCTTGATTGCGGTCATGTCGCCAGCATCGGCGCCGACTGCGCGCTGCGCATCGGGCCGGAGAACGCCTTGGAGTGGCACTTTAGAAGGGTGCGCTCGCTACCGAAGACGAGACCGCAACCTCCTGGGACTCGAGTCAGTCGGAAACGGGCAGCATGCCGGCGACGGTCGTGAGCATCCGCGCCAGGTCCAGGGCGGTGAGTGAAGTCGCGGGGTCGAGCAGGTGCTGGGCCGAGAGGCCGGCGAGCAGCGCCTGGTAGAAGCTGCCAAGTCGCTCGGCCTCGTGGTCGGCCGGTGCGTCGGGGCCGCGCGGGTCGCCGAACATCGCGACCAGGGCGAGCCGCGCATCGCGGTTCGCGCCCGACAGGAACTCCTTCAGCCGCGGGTTGCGGTCCATGGCGCCGAGCATGTCGAACTGGATCCGCCACAGCGCCCGGTCGGTGGCGAAGGTCTGGATGACGCGCTCCCAGTTCTGCCTGAACCTGTCCCCGGCCGTGGTCCCCGGCGCGGTGGGGGCCACCAGCTTCTTGCCGAGCACCGCGCCCCACTCGGCGAGCGCCTCGAGCAGCGCCTCCATGAGGAGCGCGTCCTTGGTGCCGTAGTGGTAGCCGATGGCGGCGGTGCTGACCCCGGCCTCCGAGGCGATGTCACGGGCGCTCGTCTGGGAGTAGCCGCGCTCGTTGAGACAGCGCTTCGCGGCCTGCATCAGCTCCTCCCTGTTACCCATGCCGGCATCCTACCGAAAATTTGTACGATCGTGTCACGCAAACGTGTTGCACGATCGTATGACACGGTCGTACGATCCAGATCCTCCACACCTTCGAGATCCGAGGAGGATCGCCATGATCACCATCCAGACCCCTCGCTACGTCGTGCTCGGCAGCCGCGGCAAGACCGGCGGAAGGGTTGCGCAGGGGCTGCGCGCGCTCGGGTACGACGTCGTCGAGGCCAGCCGCAGCACCCAGCAGCGGTTCGACTGGGAAGACCCCGACACCTGGGAGCCGACGCTCGCCGGCGCCACCGGCCTCTACGCCACCTTCTTCCCCGACCTGGCGGCGCCCGGCGCCCACGAGACCGTCGGACGGCTCGCTGCGGTGGCGCACTCGACCGGCATCAAGCGGGCCGCGCTGCTCTCCGGCCGGGGCGAGCCCGCGGCCAGGCTGGGCGAGCTCGCCTTCCTCGAAGCGCTCCCCGGCTCGGACGTGCTGCGCTGCGCATGGTTCGACCAGAACTTCACCGAGGGCCTGCTCGCCCCGTCGGTCGCGGCCGGCGTCTGGTCGCTGCCCGCCCCCGCTCACGCGGTCGAGCCCTTCGTGGACGCCGACGACATCGCCGACTGCGCGATCCGGGTGCTGACCGGTGACCGGCTGGGCGGAGTGCACGAGCTGACCGGTCCGGTGGCGGTCTCCATGGACGAGGTCGCGACGACCCTGTCCGCGGCCACGGGCGGACGGGTGCGCTACGAGCCGGTGACGCTGGACGAGTTCGCCGCCACGCTTGCGGAGCTCGGCATCCCGTCCGAGGCCGCGATCGAGCTCGCCCACGCCTTCGCCAGCACCTTCGACGGCCGCAACGTCGCGACGACGAACGTCATCGAGGAGCTGCTCGGTCGCCCGGCCCGCTCCTTCGAGACCTTCACGCGCGCGGCGTACGACGCCGGCCTGCTGCCGTCGCTCGCCGGCAGCGGGCGGTCGTGATGGGCGGCGTTCGCACCAGCGTCCTGATCCTGGCCACCATGGCCACGGGGTTCGTGACGGGCGTGTTCGCGCTCTACGGCAACACCCTGATGCCGGGGCTTCGCGCGACCGACGACCGCACGTTCGTCGGCGCGTTCCAGTCGATCGACCGGGCGATCATCAACCCGTGGTTCCTCGGCGGCGGCTTCTTCGGGGCGCTGATCCTCGCCGCGGCCGGCGCGGCCTTCCACGTGGGCGAGACCTGGCGCCCGGTGCTGCCGTGGATCGTGGCCGCACTGGTCCTGCACCTGGTGGTCGTGATCATCACGGTCACGGTCAACGTGCCGCTCAACGACGCGATCAAGGCCGCCGGCGACCCCGCCAAGATCGATGTGGCCGCCGTCCGCGAGGCGTTCTCGGAGGCCAGGTGGGTCGCGTGGAACTGGGTGCGGGTCGAGCTCGACCTCGCCGCCTTCGCTGCGCTGTCGGTCGCCCTGGTGATGCACGGCCGAGCGGGGGCATGAGCCGGCCGGTCAGGAACGGCGGGCGGCTCGCTCCGCGATGCAGTCGATCTCCACGCGCGCGCCCAGCGGCAGGCCGGCCACCTGGACGCAGGTGCGGGCCGGCCTGTCGGGGAAGAGCTCGACGTAGGCAGCGTTCATCTCTGCGTAGTCGGCCATGTCAGCCAGGTAGACGTTGGTGCGTACGACGTCGGCGATGGTCGCGCCGGCGGCGGCCAGCACCTGCTCGAGATTGGCGACGACCTGGCGGGTCATCGCAGCCATGTCGGACTCGACCAGCGAGCCGTGCTCGTCGAGGGGCACCTGGCCGGAGCAGTAGATGACGTCGGCCACGCGCACGGCGTGGCTGAGCACGGGCAGCGATTCGAGGTTCGGGGCGTCGATGTGGTCCATGGCTCCATCCTCGATGCTGCGCAAGCACGGTCAAGGAGCGGGTGCCGACCGGGTGCAGGATCAACACATGGTGAACAACGGATCCTTGACCGGAAAGATCGCCCTGGTCAGCGGCGCCTCGCGCGGGCTGGGCCGGGCCACCGCCGTGGAGCTGGCCGCGGCCGGGGCCTACGTCGTCTGTACGGCGCGCAGCACCCGCGAGGCCGCCACCCAGACCGAGGTCGACGACCTCACGCTGGAGGGCACCCTCGACGCGGCACGGGCCGCCGGCGGGGACGGCGAGCTGCACCGGTGCGACCACACCGAGCCCGCGCAGGTCGAGGCGTTGCTGCGCGACGTCCTCGACCGGCACGGTCGCGTCGACGTACTGGTCAACAACGCGTGGGGCGGCCACGACCACCACGAAGACCCGGACGGCGAGGAGGTGTGGGACGAGTCGATGGACCAGTTCCGGGCGATGCTCCTGGCCGGCGCCTACTCCGACTTCGTCACCACGATGCTCACCCTCCGGCTCGCGATGGGTCCCGCTCGCGCCGGACTCGTACTCACCACTACCTGGCACACGCCCGAGCCGCCCGCGTGGGTTCCGTACGAGTCGAGCAAGGCCGCGAAGAACCGGCTCGTCTACGCGCTCGGTTACCACCTGCAGGACAAGGGGATCCCGGTGATCGCGGTCGCTCCCGGCTGGATGCGCACCGAGCTGATGCTCACCCACCACACCGAGGAGGAGCTGGCCGGCAAGACCGAGACTCCCCACCTCGCGGGCCGGGTGATGGCCGCCCTTGCCGCCGACCCGGACGCGATGCGGTTCACCGGCCAGGTGGTCGACGTCGGGGAGCTGGCCGAGCACTACGGGATCGACGACCTCGACGGCACCCGGCCGCAGGGGAACGCCGGCCGCTACCTCCCCAGCCCGGTCCCGCCTCCGCTCCCTGCAGACTCAGGACACTAACGCCGGGGCAGCAGGATCGAGAGCTGTTGCGGCGACTCCCCGGTGAGACGTCCGCCGAGCGCGGTGACCACCGCCCGCGCCTGGGTGATCGCGATCCCGGCGCTCGGGCCGGAGACCTGGCGGATGTCCTCGCAGGAGAGGCCGATCGAGAGGTGCCCCTCCTCGTCGGCGTCGAAGACCATCCGGACCGGGCCATCTCCGCGCCTGAGGACGTCGGCGAGGAGCAGGTCGAGGATGTGCTCGACCGGACCTGGCGTGTACGTCGTCTCGATGCTGCCCTCGACCGCAGCGGTGAGCTGCCGGTCCTGCTCGCCGAGCGCGTCCGCCCAGACCTGGGCGCACTGGGTGGCCAGGTCGCGCAGCGGGATCTCGGCACCCGCCACGAGCGCGCCACGACGCGCCAGCGCGACCAGGTCGCCGGCGACGGAGTCCATGGCGTCGATCCGGCCGACCGACCGGGTCACGGCCTGCCGCGCGTCCTCGGGTAGGTCGTCGCGCTGGGCCAGCTCCTCCAGCTCGAGCCGGAGCCCGGTCAGCGGGGTGCGCAGCACGTGGGAGGCGTGCTCGGCGAACGCCTGCTCCGAGGCGAGCCGCTCCTGGAGCTGGCCGGCCGAGGTGAGCAGCGCCTGACTTATCGCCTTCGCCTCGGGGATGCTGGTGCGGGGCAGGTCCAGGTCGAAGCGGCCGCGGCCCAGCTGTCCGGCCGCCCCGGCCAGCTGACGGAACGGACCCGACAGGACCAGGGCCATCACGTAGCCAACCATCGCCGCGAGCAGCGCGACCAGCACGACGAGGAAGCCCAGCGATCCCTTGTCGCGCGCGGTGAGCCCGCCGAGCACGTCACCGGCCTGGGTCACCGTGAGCGTGCCGCCGCCGGCGTCGACCGTCGTCTGGAGCGCGTCATCGGGGTTGGCCCCGTCGTACGCGTTGCCCTCCACGACGATCGACTCGCCGTCCGCGGCGTCGTACTGCAGCCGGTCGGAGGTGTCGACGATCGCGGCGAGGAAGGCGCGGTTCACCGGCCGTTGGAGCTCCTGGCGCTGCTCGATCAGCAGCGCGAGCGAGGTGGCATTGCCGCGCAGCTCACGGCTCTCGTGGGTGCGCTGGACCGAGTACTCGGTGATGCCGCGTAGCCACAGCGCGCCGACCAGCAGCACGAGGCTGAGGACGACGAACGATGCTGTCAGGCGCGCACGCACGCGTCACCCCATCAGTCGGACGGACTGCCCTCGAGGCGGAACCCGACTCCGCGCACGGCCACGACCTTCTCCTGGACGCCGACGCTCTCCAGCTTCTGGCGCAGCCGGCCGATGGTGACGTCGAGGGTCTTGGTCGAGCCGTACCAGTTCTCGTCCCACACGTCGGCCATCAGGCGGGTGCGGGAGACGACCTTGTCCTTGTTGGCGACAAGCACGTTGAGGACCTCGAACTCCTTGCCGGTCAGCGGCACCTCGTCGTCGCCGGAGAACACCCGGCGTGCGGCCACGTCGATGCGCAGGCCACCCTCGCTGCCGTTCTCGGCGGCCGCGGCGGCCGCGGTGGTCCGCCGCAGCAGAGCGCGGACCCTGGCCTGGAGCTCGGCCAGCCCGAACGGCTTGGCCATGTAGTCGTCGGCGCCGTAGTCGAGGCCGACCACGCGGTCGAGCTCGCCGGCCCGCGCAGTGACGATCATGATCGCGCCTTCGTAGCCGGCGTCGCGGGCCTTGCGGCAGACCTCGAGTCCGTCCATGTCGGGGAGCCCCAGGTCGAGGATGACCACGTCGGCGTGGCGCGCCTGGACGTCGTCGAGCGCCTTCTGGCCGGAGTCCACCCAGTGCACGTCGTAGCCCTCGCGCTCGAGGGTGCGCACGAGCGGGAACGCGATGTCCTCCTCGTCCTCGACGACGAGGACTCTCTGCGGCATGCCGCGAGCATAGAACTAGTCAGTCAATGCGTGGCGCGCAACTCACCTGATCGAGCGACTGCGCTATCCCACGGGCAAGCGGGTGCGGGTCTGCCCGACCACCCTCAGCGGGGCCCGGCGGCCGGTTGTGAGGGCCAGGACGAACGCCGCGAGGGCGGCCCCGGCCAGCAGCACCCAGCCGCCGTCCATCACGAACGGGTAGCCGATGTAGGGCACTCCCAGCCACACCCGCGCGTACGACGACTCCGTCAGCGGCACCGTCCGGGTCTCCTGGCTCCCGGTGGTGTCGGCCTGGGTGGTGGCTACACCGTCCTTGATGGCCACGATCCGGCGGGTCACCCGCTCGTCCGAGCTGCCCTCCGGCCGGAAGCTGATCACGTCGCCGACCTCCAGGTCGGCGGTCGGCACCTCGCGGGCCAGCAGCACGGAGCCTCGGCCCAGGGACCCGTCCATCGACCGGTCGGTGACGACGTAGCGCTGGAGGCCGAGCACCGCGGGCAGCAGCACCAGCAGCACGACGGGCGCCAGGACCAGCAGTCCCAGCGCGAGCCGGCGCCATTCGCCGCGGGTCGCCCGGTGCGGAACCGGTGCGATCTCCAAACCAGCACCCCCCTGATGAGCGGGTCATCCCGAGCGGCCCGTATAGCCAAACTATGGGGACGGTGTCCACCCGTTTCCACGCCCGGTCCACGGCAGCACAAAGGTTCGGTAACACCTCGGACAGGACGTCCGGGCACCTGATATTCCGGGCCCACGGGTGTCAAGCAAACAAGTCGCCATACTCCTCCACGCGCTCCAGCACCTGGTCGAAACGGAACTGCTCGAGCACGTCCGGATCCTCCGCTCCGGCCTCCACCTCGTCCCAGCCGAGAGGGGTGGCGACGTACGGCTTCTCCTTCCCGCGCAGCGAGTACGGCGAGATGGTCGTCTTGGAACCGGAGTTCTGCGACCAGTCCAAGAAGACCTTGCCGGACCGGCGGGCCTTGGTCATGGTCGCTGTCACGAGCTTGGGGTGCTCCTTCTCGAGGGCCTCGGCGACCTCCTTGGCGAGCGCCGTCGACTCCTGCGACGGCATCCGCTTGGGGAGGTCGGCGTAGAGGTGCAGCCCCTTGCTGCCGCTGGTCACCGGCTTGGCGGTCAGACCGCGCTCCTCGAGCGCGTCGGAGACCAGCAGCGCCACCCCGCAGCACTCGTGCAGCCCGGCCGGCTCGCCGGGGTCGAGGTCGATGACCAGGCGGTCGGCGTTACGGGGCTTCCCGTTGCGGGCGACCGTCCACTGGTGCACGTGCAGCTCGAGTGCGGCGAGGTTGACCAGCCAGGTGAGGGTGGCCAGGTCGTCCACGATCGGGAAAGTGAGGGTGCCGTCCTCCTTGGACGCGGTGCGGGAGCCGGTCGTCGGCACCTTCACGGTGCGCACCCACGACGGCGTGCCGCCGGGGGTGTTCTTCTCGAAGAAGCTCATGTCATCGACGCCGTGCGGCCAGCGGATCCGGGTGACCGCACGGTCCCTGAGGTGCGGCAGCAGCACCGGGGCGACCGTGGCGTAGTAGTTGAGCACCTCGCCCTTGGTGGTGCCGGTGCGCGGGTAGAGGACCTTGCCGAGGTTGCTGATCTTGAGGGTGCGCCCCTCGACGTCGACGAAGACCTCCTCCGCCTCGAACTTCTCCTTCTTCGCCATGAGGGCTGGCTACCGCCCCACCGCGATGACCGGGACCCGCGCCGGGTCGAGGACCCGCATCAGCCTGTCCATGAAGACGCCGGGGGCGCTCACGCAGCCGGCGGTCGCGCCGGACCCGTTCACGTGCAGGAAGATGCCGGCGCCGCGGTGCCGGACCTGCTTGATGTTGAAGTCGGTGACCACCGAGATGCGGTACTGCTGGCCGAAGTCGGTGAGCCGCTCGGAGCTGTCCGGGTCGCTCGTCGGCAGCCACCAGCGGAAGCCGCCCTCGGCCTGGTTGCGGTAGCGGTTGTAGTACGCCGACTCGTTGTCCTGCACCCAGAAGTCACCGGTCTCGACCTGGCGGTAGCGCAGCTTCCACTTGTCGCTTGCTGCGGTCATGCCGAACGCCCACGGCAGTGCGTAGGTGCCCAGCGGCGTGGTGCCGGTCCCCTGCTGCCGCTTGGTGCCGCGCACCAGGCCGCCGTACCCGATCCGGCCGTCATCGGCGCTGAACCGGGCCTGCCAGCCGGTGTCGGTGAGCTTCCAGAACGTCACCCGGGCGCGGTAGCCCTCGGTGTGGTTGACGGTGACCACCTGCTGGGTGCCCTCGCTGAGCTGGACCTTGACGCCGTCCAGGGTCGTCGGGCCTGCTGCCGGGCTGGTCGAGACAGCGACGGCCAGCGCCAGCTCCGCGATCACAGGTCCCCCTTGGAGAGGTCAGGCCGGGTGCCGCGGTAGGACGGTTGGCGCAGCCGCGAGTAGCCGAGACCGTGGGTCTCCACATCGACGATGAGGACTGGCTCCACCCAGAACGTGCCGCGCGCGTCGATCGCTGGCACCTCGTCGTCGAACGGGCTGTCCGCGCGCGAGAGCGGGGCGACGAGCTGGGTCAGGGACTTGCTGGCGGCCGCGCCGATACCGCTGCCGACCCGCCCGCGGTAGACCAACCCCTCGTCGGTCGGCTCCCCGACCAGCAGCGCGGCCAGCCGGTCGGTGGTGCCCTCCTGCGGGCGCCAGCCGCCCACGACGTAGGAGCGCCGATGCCGGTGCGCGAACTTCAGCCAGTTCCTGGTCCGCTCGCCGAAGGCGTAGCGCGAGGTGAGCCGCTTGCTGACGATCCCCTCGAGTCCCTGCTGGAGGGTGGCCTCGAACAGCATCGGGCCGTCGTCGTAAGACTCGGGGACCTGCCAGGTCGAGTGCTCCAGGCCGAGGCCGCGCAGGATCTTGCGCCGCTCCCCCAGCGGCTGGTCGCTCACGTCCTTGCCGTCGACCCGCATCACGTCGAAGACCATGTAGGTCGCCGGCAGCCGGTCCGCGAGCCGGGCGGCGGCCGCGGCGTTGCGCACGTGCATCCGGTCCTGGAGCACCCGGAAGTCGGGGAGGCCGCGGTCGTTGAGGGCGATCACCTCGCCGTCGACCAGCAGGTCGCGGTCGCCCAGCGGGCTGCGGTTGAGCTCGGGCCAGGCCACCGTGACCGGGTTCTCGTTGCGGCTCAGGAGCCGCGTCGTACCGCTCCTGGTGGTGTCGGCGAGCACCCGGACACCATCCCACTTCACCTCGTGCGACCAGCCGGCATCGGTCGGCACGTGGGTACCGGTCGTGGCGAGCATCGGGCGCATGCCCCCATCCTTGCCGATGGAGATCCCGATGGATTATGGCCGTCACACCGGTCACACTTGGCGCAGCCCGGGCCGTGTGGGGACCCGGACACAGGAGGGGAGAGACGATGCGCGCGATCTGGAAGGGTGCTGTCTCGTTCGGGCTGGTCAGCGTGCCCGTGAAGCTGTATGCCGCGACCGAGTCCCACGACGTCTCGTTCCGCCAGGTGCACGCCAAGGACGGCGGCCGCATCAAGTACCAGCGGGTCTGCTCGATCGACGGCGAGGAGATCGCCTACGCGGACATCGCCAAGGGCTACGAGACCGAGGACGGCGAGATGGTCATCCTCACCGACGAGGACATGGAGCAGCTGCCCTCGACGTCCTCGCGGGAGATCGCGGTCGAGAAGTTCGTGCCCACCGAGCAGATCGACCCGATGCTGTTCGAGAAGTCCTACTACCTCGAGCCGGAGAAGTCGGGCAGCAAGCCCTACGGCCTGCTCCGCCAGGCCCTGCTCGATGCCGACCGCATGGCGGTCGTCACCGTCGCACTGCGCCAGCGCACCACGATCGCCGTGCTGCGGGTCAAGGACGACGTGATCGTCCTCCAGACGATGATGTGGCCCGACGAGGTCCGCACCCCCGACTTCTCGGTCGAGACCGGCGACGTAAAGGACGCCGAGGTCAAGATGGCACACATGCTGGTCGAGACCCTGGCCGGCGACTTCGACGCGAGCGAGTTCGAGGACGACTACGCCGGGGCCGTCGAGACCCTGGTCAAGACCAAGATCGAGGGCGGCGAGATCAAGCGCACCCCGACCTCGACCAAGACCTCAGGCGAGGTGGTCGACCTGCTCGCCGCGCTGCAACGCTCGGTGGACGCCGCCAAGAACTCGCGTGGCGAGAGCGGCTCGGAGATCTTCGACGACCTCGAGGACGAGAAGCCCGCCAAGAAGACCGCGGCGAAGAAGACCGCCAAGAAGTCGTCCAGCGCCAAGAAGACGACGACCAAGAAGGCCGCCGCGAAGAAGACGGCCGCCAAGAAGCCCACCGCGAAGAAGACCACCAAGAAGGCGGCAGCGCGCAAGGCCAGCTGACAGTCAGACCCCGCTGGGGTCCGGACGGACTGCGATCTCGAGGCTGAGCGCGCACGCCACGACGAGGGTGCGCAACGGCTCGTGGACCGTCCCGGAGATGCGCACGACGTAGTCGTCGGGGCTCGCGAACCTCGTGAGGTCGAGGCCCAGCCAGTCGCGGGTGATCGTGGCGACCTGGCGGCCGTGGCTGTCCATGATCCGGAGGTCCCAAGCGACCCAGTTGTCGGTCTGGAGGTCCCCGAGGAACTGGCCGTTGGGACCGAGGAAGGCGAACGTCGTCTCGTTGCGTCGCAGGCTCTGCTGGACGATCCGACCGGCGTCGCGGCCCTCGCTGTCGCGCACCTCGACCGAGATCTTCTTCGCCCCGATCGGGCGGATCAGGGTCAGCACGACCGCCTGCCGGTCATCCACCAGCTCGACGACGTCGTTCTTGGTGTGGTCGCGGATGATCATCGACTTGATCCCGGGGGTCGGCCGCAGGGCGGGCGGCGCGGCGCGCCGCAGCATCCCGGCCTTGCTGCCGTCGGGCCGGAGCACGGAGCGGTCCGACCAGCGGCGGCCCAGGTCTGTGAACCGCTCGACCACCAGCACGTCCTCGTCGAGGAGCGCGCTGCGGGCCTTCTCACCCAAGGGCCCGTTGGGCTCGTCCAGGGCGTTCTTGTCGCCGTCGCGTACGTACGGCGTCCACCGGCTTCCGTCGAAGAAGCGCAGCTCATGGCGGCCGTAGGGATCCTCGCGCCATCCCTCGACCTTGCCCTGCCGCTGCACCTCCGTCACATAGCGAGCGTAGGACGGGAAGCCGCCCCGGCTATGGGGTTTGGGCGAATCGGCCCAGACGACCTTTGAGCGGTCAGGACCGGTTGAGCCGGATCGCGGCGCCGATCTCGGCGGCGACCGCTACCGCGAGCGCCTCCCCCGTGTCGTCGTCCGGCTCTGGCACGACGTGGTGGGCGGTGCCGTGCTCGAGCAGGTCGACCGCCCGGATCCGCATGCCGCGGGCCTGCTCGGCGGCGTGAGTGGTGTCGCCGTGCACGATCACACTGGCCCCTTCAGGTGGCAGGGGCATCAGCCAGGCCTTCTCGGCGACGATCACCCGCTGCGCCGGCAGCAGCGCCAGCGCCCCGCCGCCGCAGCCCTGCCCGAGCACGACCGAGACCGTCGGCACGGTCATCGTCGCGAGGCTGGCCAGGCAACGGGCGATCTCACCGGCGATCGCGCCCTCCTCGGCGCGCTGCGAGAGCTCAGCACCCGGGGTGTCGATCACCGTGACCAGCGGCAGCCGCATCTCGTTCGCGAGCCGCATCGCCCGCCGCGCCGTTCGCAGGGCGCCCGGCCCCATCGGGGTCGCCGGTCCCTGCCGGCTCCGGTCCTGGCCGACCACCAGGCACGGTTCGCCGTCGAGCCGGGCCATCACGACCAGGATCGTGCTGTCCCGCTCGCCCTTCTCGGTCCCCGACAGCGGGAGCAGCACCTCGGTGCCGTGCCGCAGGACGTCGCGCACGCCGATCCGGTCCTCGCCGCGGGTCTCCTGGATCGCGGCCCACGCGTCGCGGTCGGGATCCAGCTCGCCGGTGCGTCGCGGCAACCGCGGCTCGGACGGCGGGTCCACCAGGATCGCGAGCACCGCGTCGACCAGTCCGGGCAGCTCCTCCGCGGTGGCGACCCCGTCGATGACGCCGTGGTTGGAGAGGTTCTCTGCAACCTGGACCCCCGTTGGGAACGGCGTCCCGTTGAGCGCCTCGAACACCTTCGGCCCGAGGAACCCGATGAGCGCGCCCGGCTCCCCGACCGTGACGTGCGCGAGCGAGCCCCACGACGCGTAGACGCCGCCCGTGGTCGGGTGCCGCAGGTAGGCGAGATAGGGCAGACGGGCGGCCCGGTGCTCCATCAGCGCGCGCGAGATCTCCACCATCTGCACGAAGGCCGGGGTGCCTTCCTGCATCCGGGTGCCGCCGCTGGCCGTCGTGGCGAGCACGGGCAGCCCCTCGGCGGTCGCGCGGCGTACGGCGCTGGTGATGCGCCGCGCCGCCGCCAGCCCGATCGAGCCGGCCAGGAACAGGAACTCGTTGGCCACGACCGCCACCGGCCGCCCGTGCACCAGCCCGCGACCGGTGAGCACCGACTCGTCGGTGCCGGCCTTCTCCCGGGCAGCCTCGAGGGCTGCCCGGTAGTCAGGTGGCGCGTCGGAGATGTCGATCGGCTCGTCCCAGGACTCGAAGGAGTCCGCGTCCAGCACGAGGTCGAGCAGCTCTTGCGGGGGGCAGGTCGAGCAGCTCCTGGGCGGTCCAGTGGTCGGCCACGCGGCGAGTCTCCCACTCGAGATGCCGCGCCGGTCAGGCCAGTCGACCCAGGGCGACGCCCAGCGGCGTGGTGGGGCGCCCGATGAGCCGGGACAGGGTGCCGTCGGTGAAGGCGAGGTCGCCGTCGCGGATGTTGCCGTCCAAGGCCGTCACGAACCCGGCGGTGTCGGCGTCCAGACCGACCCCCTCCAGGATCGCGACGTGCTCGTCGGAGGAGACCTGGCGCAGCTCGACGTCGCGACCCAGCACCTCGGAGTAGGCCTCGGCGAGTACGTCGAAGGTCCACGCTTGGTCGCCGGCGAGCTCGTAGACCTGGCCCTGGTGCCCTTCCTCCGTCAGCACGACCGCAGCGGCCTCGGCGTAGTCGGCGCGCGCGGCACTGGCCACCCGGCCCTCGCCCGCGCTGGTCACGAGGGTTCCCGTCTCGCGGGCGGTGGCCAGGCCCTGCGCGTAGTTCTCGGCGTACCAGTTGTTGCGCAGGATGGTGAACGGGACACCTGACGCGCGGACGAGCTCCTCGGTCGCGCGGTGCTCCGGAGCGAGGACGAGCGTCGTGTCGTCCGCCCGGGGCGCGCTCGTGTAGACGAGCTGCTGCACTCCCTCCTTCGCGACGGCGTCGACGACGGCGCGGTGCTGGTCGACCCGGCGGCCCACGGCGTTGCTGGAGACGAGCAGCACGCGGTCGATGCCCTTGACGGCGGAGGCCACGGTGGCCGGGTCGTCGTAGTCGAGGTGTACGACGTCGACGCCGCGCTCGGCGTACCCAGACAAGGTGTCGGGCGTCCTGGCACCGGCCCGCACCTCAGCCGGAGCCACGCCGCGGGCGAGGAGGGAGTCAAGGACGAGCCGCCCGAGCTGTCCGGAGGCTGCGGTCACGAGGATGGTCATTGGGAGTTCCCTTCGAGTGGTTGGTCGTGGGCCGGAACTCCCTGTGGCACCCATTTCTTCCTGTTCGCAGGTACCCACCTTTTGGTAAGGTACCTACATGGCGGTAAGTCTCCAGTTCCTGCGCTCGGACAGCCCCGGCACCCTGACCGCCGGCTGCCCCTCCCGAGTCGTCCTGGACCACGTGACCAGCAAGTGGGGCGTGCTCGTGCTTGCGGCGCTGGCCGACGGCACCCTGCGCTGGGGCGAGCTGCGCCGCGAGGTCGACGGGATCAGCGAGAAGATGTTGGCCGCGACGCTGCGCACCTTCGAGGGCGACGGGCTGGTGCACCGCGAGGCGTACCCCGAGATCCCGCCGCGAGTGGAGTACAGCCTGACCGCGCGCGGCCGCGAGCTGAGTGAGGCGATGGCACCGCTACTGACCTGGGTCGTCGCGAACGCGGACGCCGTCCTGGCCGGCTGAGTGCCGGCCAGGACACTCCGTCGTCTCCGGCTCCAGGGTCAGACGAGCTGGCGCTCCTCCATGACCTCGAGCACGACGGGCGTGTCGTGCTCGAGCAGCTCCTGCTTCGCCTGCGGCGTGCTCATGACGCCGCGGAGGAACTCCGCGAACTCCTCGGCCCGCGTGGTGCTGTCGAAGTCGAGGTCCACGATCACGCGGGTGGGCTCCTCGTCACCGCGGGCGATCCGGTAGCCGCGGACGCCGCGCTCCTTGCGCGCCGCGTCGAACTTGTCGAAGTTGCCCTTCCAGCTGTCGTAGTTCCTCACGATGTTGCTCACGTGCAGTGTGGCCATGTTCTTCTCCTCGGTCGGTGAGCCCGGACGGGCTCGTTGCGTCGAGGATGGCGTCGGGCGATGCCCGGCAAACACCCCAGATCCTCGGGATCTTGCTGTGGCTCCGGACCGCCGTACGCTCGCCGCATGCCGACGGCCGGCGTGCTCGATCGCGTCGAGCGGCTCTGCCGGGAGCCGCTGACGCCGAAGGCACTGCGTGAGCGGACGCTCGAGGTGGTACGCCGCGCGGTGCCGTTCGACGCGCACGTGTGGCTGCTCACCGACCCGGTCACCTGCGTCGGGACGTCGCCGCTCGCCGACGCGCCGATGATGGCGTGGGCGCGGCTGCCGGAGCTGGGCCGGCTGCGCTACCTCACGACGGTGAACCGGTGGCCGGAGCTGCGCCGGGCGGGCACGCCGGCGGCGTCACTGCACGCTGCGACCGGCGGCGAGCTGTCGCGGTCGGCGCTGTGGCGGGACGCGCTGGACGGGATGGGGGTCACCGACGTGGCGTCGTCGGTGTTCGCGGACCGGTTCGGCTGCTGGGCCTGGCTGGACCTCTGGCGGTGCGACGGGATCTTCGCCGCCGCCGAGGTGGCGCTGCTGCGCGACCTGACCGGTCCGCTCACCGAGGGGATCCGCCGTGCCCAGGCACGCACCTTCGTCGAGGACGCCGAACCAGTGGAGCTCGCCGGGCCCGCCGTCATCCTGTTCGACGCCGACTGTCGCGTGGTCAGCCAGACCGCCACCGCGGCAACCGCGCTGATGGTGCTCAACCCACCCGGCGAGGAGGCGATCCCCGACCCGATCCCGGCGGCGGCGCTGCACGTCGCCGGGGCGCTGGTGGCCGCCGAGGCCGGCGTGCCGGTCGGGCCGGCGTGGTCGCGGGTGCACCTGGGGGCGGGCCGGTGGGTGACGCTGCGCGCGGAGCGGATGACTGGCGCGGTCGAGGTGGCGGTGACCATCGAGGCGAGCACGGTGGCCGAGCGGCGCGAGGTGTTCGCGCTGGCCCACGGGCTGAGCCCGCGGGAGCGCGAGGTGCTGGGCCACCTCGCCACCGGAGCCGACTCGCGCACCATGGCGCACGCGCTGGTGCTGTCCGAGCACACCGTCAACGATCACGTGCGGGCGGTGCTGGCCAAGTGCGAGGCACCCACCCGCGCCGTCCTGATGTCGCGCATCGCGGGTGGGTGACCCTTGTCTCTCGGCCTGATGGGGCAGGACGTCACATCTCGACGGCCTGAGGTGTCTGAATGGTGTGACTGTCCTGAAGGCGATGAGTGAACGCCGCCGGCTGATCGGTGTCGCCTACCGGCTGCTCGGGTCGGTGGCCGACGCCGAGGATGCCGTCCAGGAGACCTACGCCCGCTGGTACGCCATGTCGCCGGAGCAGCGGGACGCCATCGAGACGCCGGCCGCCTGGCTCACCAAGGTCGCGAGCCGGATCTGCCTCGACGTGCTCGGCTCGGCCCGGGTCCGGCGGGAGAGCTACGTCGGCGAGTGGGTGCCGGAGCCGGTGCCCGGGGGCGCCGAGTGGGTCAACGGCCGGTGGGACGGCGCCTCGGTCGACCCGGCGGACCGCGTCACCCTCGACGAGTCGATCAGCATGGCGTTCCTGGTCGTGCTCGAGTCGATGACCCCGGCCGAGCGGGTCTCGTTCATCCTTCACGACGTCTTCCGCTACTCCTTCGCCGAGGTCGCGGAGGTCGTGGGTCGCTCGCCTGCCGCGTGCCGTCAGCTGGCGTCCAGCGCGCGGCGGCATCTGGAGGCGTCGGACGCCCGGTGCCCTCCGTTGCCGAACGGGCCGACATCGTCCGGGAGTTCAAGGACGCCTGGGCGGCTCAGGACATCGAAGCCCTGGTCGCCCTCCTGGCTCCCGACGCGACGACGGTCGCAGACGGCGGCGGGAAGGTCGCTGCGCTGCTCACCCCGATCGTGGGCCGCGAGGAGATCGCGCGCCGCCTCGTCACTTTCGCCCCCGAGGCAGCCGGCCAGACCGTGCTCGAGGCGACGGTGAACGGCCAGCCCGGGCTGGTGGCGCAGGAGGACGGCGTCACCGTGACGGTCGTCGCCTTCGACGTGGTGGGCGGGCAGATCACCCGCATCTGGGCGGTCCGAAACCCGGAGAAGCTCCGGTCGTGGACCGCGGCGTGAGCCGGGCCCGGACATGACTGCTACCAAAGTAGGGTCCGGTGCCTGCCCGAGGTGGTGCAGCAACCGCCTGCCGACGGTTCTGCGCGGGCCGCGTCGTTCCTACGTTCTTGACCATGACCACCGCGTTGTCGTCTCGGCCCGGTGACCGCGCGGCCCTCCGGCAGCTCGGGCTGGGCGTCTTCGAGCTGCTGCTGGTGTCCGGTCTCTACGTCGTCTACCGGCTGGGCCGCCTCGTCACCGTCGACCGCACGGAGACGGCTCGCGCGCACGCCCGCCTGGTGCACCATCTCGAAGGCGTGCTGCAGCTGCCCTCCGAGGCGGCCATCCAGCAGGCGGTCCACTCCGTACGGCTGCTGGAGGCGGCCAACGTCTACTACCTCTCGGCCCACTTCCCCGTCACCATCGCGTTCCTGGTCTGGGGCTTCGTCGCTCGTCCACGCTCGGAGTACCTCTGGGCTCGTCGCCTCCTCGTGGTCCTGACCCTGCTGGGCCTGGCGGCGCACATCGTCTTTCCGCTCGCCCCGCCGCGGATGTTCCCGCGCTGGGGGTTCCTCGACACGATGGCGACGTACGGTCCGTCGGCGTACGACGGGGCCAGCGGTGCGCTCGTCAACCAGTACGCCGCGATGCCGAGCCTGCACATCGGCTGGGCGGTCCTCATCGCCGTCGTCGTCTGCCGGACCGGGCCCCGGCTGCTCGCGGTCCTGGCCTGCCTGCACGCCGTGACCACGGTCGCCGTGGTCACCGTGACCGCCAACCACTGGCTGCTCGACGGCCTGGTCGCCGTCGCCCTGCTGGGGGTGGCGCTCCTGGTCGTCCGGCGCCCTGCGCCGCGGGGTCACCAGCCGGGCAGCGGGGGTCGTCTCACAACGGGTAGCTCAGCACGGCATCAGGGACCCGCTCGCACGTTCCGTCAGCGGGTCGACATGCCCAGACCCTCTCCGTGAGCCCGCCGCCCTGCGCTCTCGTCGTACAACCCCAACATCAGCACGTCGGTGCCGCTCCATCCCCACGGGCTGTAGCGCCCCCCGCGCATCTTGTCGGGGAAGTCGAGAGGGACCTGTCTGCCGGTCGTGGTGTCCAGCACCACGGTACGCAGGCCTTCGTGATAGCCCGTGGACGTGACGAACCAGCGGCCGTCCGGGCTCAACCGGCCCTCCCGGAACAACCGGTCCCGCTCCGCCGCTACCGTTCCCGACGGCCCGCGGAACTCCAGCTGGGCCAAGGCGCGCTGGCGGCTCTGGCCGTCGCGCTGGCTGGAGACTGCAACGACCGAGCCGTTCGGTCCGTAGTCGAGGAGGTCATCCGCCGACACCCCGAGCATCTGGCCTACTCTCCCGGCCTTGATGTCAAGCGTCCAGACGCCCCGGCGGCTTCGTAGACGATCTCGTTTTCGCCCACGAAGAGCACGGGCGGTTCCGGTCCGATCGCAGCCGGTTCCGGTCCGCTGCCCACGGGGCTTCCGAGCCAGGCACGTGGCGGCTGTCGACAACCCGTTTCTCCGCTACGTCGTAGGTCACCATCTGGTAGTCGTGCGTCACCCAGACGACCAGGTCGCCGAGCGGGTCTGAAGTGAACAGCTGCGTTCCCTCCGAGGTGAGCTCGACCCGCTCACCGTCGAGCGACTGCCAGTAGAGGTGTGGCGTCTCGGTCTCCATCCACGCGACACCCCGCGCCGTCAGTGCGAACGGGTGACCTTCCGTACCCGTCTCGATGACGTCGTCCCCGATGTGCAGATTCCCCTCGGCGTCCGCCCACGCCGGGACGTTCTCCAGCCGCTCGGGCGGCGGTTCGTCGACTGGTTCGGCCGACCTTCGGGCGCTCATCGCCGGTACCAGGACGGCAACCCCGACCAGGGCCGCGGCCGTCGCCATCGCTGTGACGCCCATCCGCCGGCGTCGTCGTACGGACACCGCGCGAGCACCCAGCGCCTGAGGGTCCGGGGCCTGCGGTAGTGGCAGGTCTGATGCGATGTCACGGGCGGACCTGGTGAGCAGATCGTCGAGGTTCACGTCCGGTCCTCCTGTACGTCGAGCTCCAGCCTGCGAAGTCCCTCACCCAGCCTGTTGCGCAGCGTCGCCATGGCGTGGTGCGCGTGGGTCTTCACCGAGCCGGCGCTGATCCCGAGGATGTCCGCAATCTCCGCCTCCGACCGGTCTTCGTAGTACCGCAGCACGATCACCGCACGCTGTCGTGGCGGCAGTTCGAGTACCTGCGTCCACAAGCTTCGGGCCTCCACGAGACCCTCGTCGAACGCCGGCAGCGCCTGGTCGGTCCGGCTCAGGGTCGGTCTCTCGCTGTTCGACCTGAGCCGCCACCACGACGTCAGCTGGTTGACCACCACCGTCCGTGCGTACGCCGCCGGGTGGCTCATCGACACCACGCGCGGCCATGCGAGGTACAGCTTCATCAGCGCCGTCTGGACGACGTCCTCGGCACGCTGGTGGTCGCCGGTCAGCAAGAAGGCCGTCCGGTACAGCGCCGCCCACTGGCTGTGCACGAACTCCGTGTAGGCCACGTCGCGTTCGCGATCCCTCACCGACTCCATGTGCTCCTCCTGGAGACGCGGGCGGCGCCGCCTTCACCAGAGGAACGCTCTCAGACGAGAGGGAGGTTGAACCTGCCCCGAAACTACTTGGGTGGGCACTTCACGGCCCAGTCACTCACCAGCCGGGCAGCACCAGCGCGGCCCAGACCAGCAGCGGACCGACGACGACCACGATCACGCTGTAGGTCGAGGATCTGCCGGTAGTAGACCGGCTCGCTGATCGAGTCCGGCCGGTTCGCGAGCATGAGCGCGCCGTTGGTCGAGAACGGGCTGACGTCCACGATCGTGCTCGAGACCGCGAGGGCCGCGATGAAGAACGCCGCGCTGATGCCGCCGTCGGCGACCAGCGGCACGGCGATCGGGATGATCACCGGCAGCAGTGCGGTCGAGCTGGCGAACGCCGAGACGACGCCGCCGACGTAGCAGAGCACCAGCGCGCCGATCGCGGCGACGCCGAGCCCGGCGGCCCAGTCGCCGACGAACTCCGGCGAGCCCGCCTCGTTGAGGATCGTGGCGTAGCAGCTGACGCCGGCGACCAGCAGCACGGTGGGCCAGGCGATCTGCTTGACCGTGTCCTGGTACCGCTTCGGGCCGAGGAACGACAGCACGACAGCGGCGGTGATCGCGACGAAGCCGATGTTCTTGTCGAGGATCAGCGCGATCACCGCGACCGCGAGGAAGGCGAGCAGGGTCAGCACCTGGTCGAGACGGACGTTGTCCTCGTCCGCCTCGGCCTTCTCGGCCTCCTCGGCCGCCGCCTCGTCGGGGTCGATCCGCGCGCTGAGCAGCTTCCGGCCGCCGAGCAGGACGAAGAGGATCGCGGCCATCAGCGTGTTGACCGCGAGGCTGGCGAAGAAGACGGTCAGCTCACTGGTCGGCAGGCCGGCGTCCTCCATGGCCGAGTTGGTGATCGGTGCCGTAGATGCTGATCGGCGAGAACCCGCCGGCCTGGGCGCCGTGGACGACCATCATGCCCATCATCAGCGGGCTGATGCCGTAGCGGCCCGCGAACCCCAGCGCGATCGGGCCGATGATGGCGCACGCCGCCGGGCTGACCGCGCCGATCGCGGTGAGCAGGCGGTGATCGCGAACATCACCCACGGGATCAGCGCGACCCGGCCGCGCACCGCCTTCACCGCCACCCGCACGATCAGGTCGACGGTGCCGTTCTTCCTGGCGATCGCGAAGAGATAGGTGACGCCGATCAGGGTGAGCACCAGGTCGGCGCTGATCCCCGCGACGATGTCCTTCTCGTCCATGTCGAGGGACCACATGCCGACCATCCACGCGGCGACGAAGCCCAGCGCGCCCATGTTGATCGGCACCGCCGTGCCGACGACGAAGAGCGCGATCAGTCCGATGATCGCGACCCATTCCGGTCCCATGGACCCACGTCCCTTCCCGAGATGTGACGTCGTTCACCTTTCACCCAGAAGGGTGGTACCCGCCCGGTCGGCAGTCATGAGCGCGCACTCCTAGGGTGAGGGGATGAGCGGCCTCGAGTTGATCGCGGTGCTCGCGGCGGGGTTCGGGGCGGGGATCTTCACCTCGACCGTGGGCGTCGCGTCGCTGCTCAGCTTCCCGGTGCTGCTGGCCGTCGGGCTGCCGCCGGTCGTCGCGAACGCCTCCAACACCGTCGGCCTCACGCCGGGTGCGCTCAGCGGGTCGTGGGGCTACCGCCGCGAGCTGCGGGAGCAGCCGCGCACCACCGCCGCGGTGCTGGTCACCTGCGCGGTCGGGGCCGTCGCGGGCGCCGTACTGCTGCTGGCGCTGCCGCCGGACGTCTTCGAGGCCGTGGTGCCGTGGCTGATCCTGTTCACCTGCCTGCTGGTGGGCGCCCAGCCGCGGATCTCCGCCTGGCTGCGCGCCCGGCACGGTGAGGAAGCCCCGGCGCCGCGCACCGCGATGTCCCCGGCGACCCGGGTGTTCGCGACCCTGACCGGGGTCTACGGCGGCTACTTCGGCGCCGGCTCCGGCGTGATGATGATGGCCGTCCTCGGCCTCGGGCTGGACCTCGAGTTCCGGGTGGTCAACGCGCTCAAGACGCTGGCCGTGATGGCCTGCAACGTGGTGTCCGGCCTGATCTTCGTCTTCGCGGCCGACCTCGACTGGGTGGCGGTGGCGCTGCTGGCCGCCGGCTCGGTCGTCGGCGGGTACGTCGGGTCGAGGATCGGCCGGCTGCTGCCGGCGCCGGTGCTGCGGACCGGGATCGTCGCGATGGGGATCGTCGCGGCCGTGGTGATGCTGACCTGACCCCGATTTGGCCCCGGCTCAGGTCGTGTCCCATCGGAACAGCCGCGCGGCCACGGCCGTCACCACGACCGCGAACCCGAACAGGATCACCATCGGCACCAGCGCGGCCGACGGCCCCTCCCCGCGGACCATCACGTCGAGCATTCCGTCGTTGAGGTGCTTGAGCGGGAGCAGATTGGAGAACGCCCGCAGCCAGCCGGGTGACGCGTCGAGCGGGAAGAACGAGCCGGACAGGAACGACATCGGCAGGACCATGAAGTTCGCGGCGTTCACCGCCCCCTCGGTGGTCTTGGTGAGCGCTCCGGCCAGCAGCCCGATGGCCATGAAGCAGAGGGTCCCGACGATCAGGAGCGGGATCGACATCCACCACGACCCGGTCAGGGTGAGGCCGAACGCCGCGGCGGCCAGTCCGACAAAGATCGCCAGCTGCACCAGCGCGATCCCCACCGTCACCGAGACCCGGGCGCCCACCACGGTGCCGGTCGAGACCGGCGCGAGCTGGAGGCGCCGGATCAACTTCGACTGCCGCCAGCCCTGGATCGTCGCGGCGGCGCCGAACGCGGCGCTCATCGCTACCGCCCAGCCGAGCAGCCCGGGCGTGTAGTACTGGATGGTCTTCAGCGAGTCGTCCTCGACTCGCTCGGCCTCCAGCGAGTACTTCGGTGGCGCTCCGGCGTCCAACGACAGCAGCGCCACATTGGTGCCGTCGACGAACGCCCGCAGCGCTCCCTGGGTGATCGCGGCCTTCACCTGGTCGGTCTGGGTGTAGTGCGCGACGAGCGTGTCGCCCTGCATCTCGATCGCCACGTCGGCGTCACCTTTGCGGACCTTCTTGATGCGCGGCGTCGAGGTCGTCGGCGTGCTCGACCTCGAAGGTCTCCTTGAACGCCTCGTCGGCGCCCTCCGGGAGGTCGTCGACCAGCGCCACGTTGCCGACCTCGATGAGGTCGACCTTGGACTGGGTCTGGTCGGCGAACAGGCCGCCGAAGAGCACCAGGAACATCAGCGGGAAGACCACTGCGAAGAAGACCGATGTCTTGTCGCGGATGAACCCCTTGACGATGGCCAGGCTCAGCGCCTTGAACGCCCTCCCCTCGCTCATGCCCTGTACTCCCGACCGGTGAGATCGAGGAAGACGTCCTCGAGGGTGCCGGTCTGCACGCGTACGCCGTCGAGGTGGTCGGCGTCCGCGAGCTGCGAGACCACGGTGGCGGGCTGCCGGGTGGTGAGCACGACCCCCTCAGCCCCCTCGACCACGTCGTCGACGCCGTTCAGCGCCCGGCCCTGGTCGAGCGAGAGCTGGCCCGGCGCCACCGTGATCCGGGCGGGAGCGTCGAGGCCGCGGATCAGCGCGGCCGGCGAGTCGTACTCCAGGATCTTGCCCCGGTCCATGATCGCGACGCGGTCACAGAGGATCTCGGCCTCGTCCATGTAGTGCGTGGTCAGCACCACCGTGCGACCGGAGTCGTTGAGACCCGACAGCAGGTCCCACAGGTTGCGGCGGGCCTGCGGGTCGAGCGCCGCCGTCGGCTCGTCGAGGAAGACCACGTCGGGGTCGTGGACGAGCGCGGAAGCGATCGCGAGCCGCTGGGCCTGGCCACCGGACAGGTCTTCGACCCGCGAGTCGGCCTTGTCGTCGAGCCCGACCCGGGCCAGCCACTCGTCCGCGGCCTTCCCGCCGACGCCGTACAGGGAGGCGAAGGTGTGGATCTGCTCGCGCGCGGTGAGCCGCTCGAAGAACGACGACGCCTGGAGCTGTACGCCGATCCGCGGCAGCAGCGCGGAATTCCGGGGCCAGACCGCCTGGCCCAGCACCGTGACCGTGCCCGAGTCGGGTCGGCGCAACCCCTCGATGGTCTCGAGGGTCGTCGTCTTCCCGGCGCCGTTGGGGCCGAGGATCCCGACGAACTCGCCCTCGCCGACCTCGAGGCTGACGCCGTCGACCGCCCGGAGGTCGCCGTAGGTCATGGTGAGGTCGACAACCTCGATCGCCCGAGCGGTCACCGGCGCGACGTTACCCGGCGGCCACCCCGGCCCTGTTCGTCGGTCTCAGCGGCGGCGGAGCACGACCATGTCCTGCCAGCCACGCAGCCCGGCAGGCAGGAACGCGCACAGCTCGAAGTCCGTGCCGGGCCAGTCCGAACCCACGAACTCGCGGCTGACGAAGGCGTTGCCGTAGTCGTCGCCCGCGTTCGCCATGTCGAGGACGTCCGCGTCGTACGGCAGGTAGACCATGCCCTCGGACCGCAGCCGCTCGCTGACCAGCCGCGCTTCCTCGGGCGTCATCCGGAACATCTCTTGGTGCGGGGCCGACGTCTGGATCGTGTTGAGCACGTTCTCCCCGTGGGTCGTGGCAACCAGGATGCCGCCCGGCCGCAGGATGCGGGCCAGGTCAGCGAGCCAGGCTGTTGCCGCGACCCCGGACAGGTGCGAGAACACCGACACGCTGAACGCCAGGTCCATCGATCCCGCGTCGAAGGACAAGGGAGGGGCGGGGCCGTTGTGCCGGCTGTCCACCGACCTCAGGGCTCGTCGGCACCACTCGACGTGCGCCGCGTTGACCTCGGCGCCGTGCGCCCGCCAGCCGAGCGGTGCGGCCTCGAAGAATCGGGTCAGCCGCCCGCAGCCGCACCCGAAGTCGAGCACGTCCCAACCGTCGGACTCGGGTAGGCGTTGGTGAACGGCGAACTGGTCGAGGATCGTGGTGAGGTCGACGAAGCCCGTCCACAGAAAGATCTCGTCCTCCCGCGCCGCCACGATCATGCGCAGCTCGTCGGGGGGAAGTGCCGGGATGAGCGCGCGCAGGGCAGGTTCGCGAGCGGCGCCGACCGAGTGGACCCACGGCAGGACGAGGTCATCGGGACCGAACATCCAGGAAAGCACCTGCAGATCGGGCCGGCCCGCGCGCAGCTGGACGAACGCAGACCACAGGTCCGGTGAGGTGACGCTGCGCCCGGCGGTCAGACCGGCGAGCGGCGAGTCTGCCGAGACCTTCACGGCGGCGACCATATCGTCCAGACTCGGCTCAACCTCCTGCGCGAGGCGCCTGGGGTCGAGCGCACCAAGGAAGGCAATGGCCAGCACCACGTCAGCGAGGCACGTCGGCGATGCCGTCGCATCCTTGCCCGACCAGGCTGCCGACCAGGCTGCCGACCAGGCTGCCGGTCAGGTCAACGGCGGGCCCGAGCGGGCACCTTGGCTGCTGCGACTGGGCCCGGGAGCCGTACGCCGCACCGGGTGGGACGAGTCCTGGCTCGACGGCGTCCGCGCCTGCGCCGTACTGCTCGTCGTGATCTACCACGCCTGGTTCGCCGCCGGTGAAGAACCGCTCCAGCTCGGTCCTTGGGACCTGACCTGGATCCCCATCTCGCTCGGAGTGGGCGTCACCATCTTCTTCCTGCTCAGCGGCTACCTCCTGGCCCGGCCGTGGTTCGTCGCCGAGCTGACCGGCAGGCCGAAGCCGAGCAAGAGCGCGTTCTGGTGGCGGCGTCTGCTGCGCATCGTGCCTGCCTACTACGTCAGCATCGCCGTCGTCCTCATCCTGTTCGTGCCCACCGGCCGCATCCCGTCCGGCGCCGTCCAGGGCTGGCTCGGAGCAGAGAACATCGGTGGGCACCTGCTCTTCCTGCAGGGCTACTTCCCGATTTCGTCAGCCAACCTCAACGGGCTCAACGGACCGTACTGGACGCTCAGCGTCGAGATGACGCTCTACCTGCTCCTGCCCGTCGCCGTGCTGGCCTTCGTCAAGGGCAGGGCCCGGTTCACCGTGCCGATCGCACTCGCCCTCACGATGGGCTGGCTGCATCTGTCGATCACCGGCCTCGACGGTCTCGTCAGCCAGATGGTCGGGCTCGTCGACGGGCCGACGTCGGGCACGCTGTGGGTGCCGGCAACCGAAGAGCAGATGCGGGTGCTGCTGATCCGTGGCTTCCCGTCCTGGCTGTTCACCTTCGCTGCGGGCATCGCCCTGGCCCGCGTCTCCGCGCTGCACGAGGTACGAAGCACTGCGGCCGACCAGCCTGCCTGGTGGCAGCGGCGAAGAGTCGCGTACGCCGCCCTGGTCCTCGGCGCCGCCGTCCTCATCTGTGGCCAGTACATCACCGGCACTGCTGCTCTGGCCGGCACGGGCCGAGACCAGTGGACGATCCACCTGCCCCGCGCCGTCCCCCCGGCGGGCCTGGCATTGATGCTGTTCGGCCTCACCGTCGGGCCCAGGGCGATGCGACGTCCGCTGTCCGCGCTGCCGATGCGATTCGTCGGTTGGACGAGCTACGGGATCTACCTCTACCACGTCCCGGTCATGTTCTTCCTCGAGGCGCACACGAACATCAGGCGCCTCGGTCCGCACCTCGAGTTCTGGGCGTTCCTCGCCGCCGCCCTGGTCTGCTCCCTCGCCGCGGGAACGGCGTCCTGGCTGCTCATCGAACGCCCATTGCTCCGCCGCCGACGGACGGGGACCAAGCACGCACGCACGACCTCGCACCTGGCGACCCGGGCCTGGGCGCCGGTCGCGGCCATCGTGGCCGGGACGATGATCGTGGCCGGCACGGTCGTCGCGGCGGCGCCCGACCCGACCGACCTGAGTCCGGCGAGCCTGCAGGCGCCGAGCCTGCGCTCGGCGAGCGGTGGCTTGTTCACCAGGCCGCTGCGGGACGTGCAGGTGGACACCGCCCTGAGTGGCGAACGATCCCTCGATGTCGCGGCCCAGGACAACCTGATGTACCCGCGCGAGGCGACATTCCTCCAGGACTGCCCCGCGGGGACCGGCTTGACCGCGTTGCTCATCGCTCCCGAGTGGAGCGCCAGCGCGACCGCCTTCCCCTGCGCGGATCCTGCCGGTGCCGCCTCCGCGTTGGCCCGGATCAGCGGGGACGAGGCAAGCATCGGGTTCGAACCCGTCGACCGCCCACCGGTCAACGCCGGCGTCTACTTCCGGGACGACTCGCCACCTACGCCGACGCACCCGGCGCAGTTCCACGTGCGGTTCGTCGCTGGTTCCTGGGTCGTCGGGTTGGCGATCCAGGCACGAACGGTTCGTGCCGGTCGCGCGGCGGTGAGGATTCTGATCGAGGCCCTGGATCGCCGATATCGGCCGCAGTGACCGCCGGCCCGCCCGCCTCCTGCCTACCGCACCTCGACCGGATCCGCAGCCCGGGCGACGCCGAGGTCGCCGACGGCGAGCCGACGTGAGAGCAGGGCCGCGGCGAGGAGCAGGGCGGCCAGGACCACCCATCCGGCTCGACCGCCGACCGTCAGGAGGAGGACCACGATCAGTGGGCCAAGCGCCTGCTGGACCGACATCGTGGTCTTGAGCAGGCCGAGGACGGTGCCGGGTGAACGGCCCTCGGTGAGCGCTACCGCCAGCCACGCCTCGGCGGCCGTGTGGCCGGTCTCGCCGAGGGTGAGGAGCACAACCGCGACGACCAGCAGGCCCACCAACGCCGCCTGCGGCAGGGTCGTGCTCAGGGCGAACGCCAGGCAGGCCGCGCCGAGCAGCAGCCCGGTGCGCGTGAAGCCGACCGGGCCGCCCGCGCGGGCGAACCAGCGCGCGACCCACACCTGCGTCGCGGCCACCAGCAACGTGTTGAGCGCGAACAGGGCCGGGCTGACGGCAGGGGTGACGGCGGTGGCCAGCACCCATGCGGGCAGCCCTACGACGAGCACGCTGTCGTGGAGGGCCAGGACGCCGTGCAGCCCGAGCAGTGCCGCGGGGCGGGGCTCACCAAGCAGCTCGCGATAGGTGGTGCGAGGGTCCGACCCACGCGGCGGGACCGGCCGCGGAAGGCTGGCCACGAGCGCCGCCCCCACGACGTACGACGCGGCGTCCGCCAGCATCGCGACGACGACAGCCGTGTCGCTGCCAGTGAGCAGGACGCCGGCGGCCGCCAGTGCACCGAGGCCGTAGCCCAGGTTTCCCCACGTCTGCTGCCACGACAGGACGCCGATCCGGTCCCGGCTCAGGCCAAGCGCGAGGACCGCGGTGCCCGGTCGCTCCATGCGCGTCGCCACTGCAAGGACGGTCGCGCACGCCACGACCGTGGCGAACGACCGGGCCTGCGCGTAGCCCGTGAGTGCGGCGGCGCACGTCAGGAAGCAGCCCGCGACCACCCAGCGGGCGTCCAGCCGGCGCAGGAGCCGCCCCGAGACGAGCGGTGCCAGCGTCCCGACCAGCCCGGCAAGAGTCAGCACCAGCCCGATGTCAGTGAGCGAGAGGCCCACGGTGCGGTGCAGGTAGACCACCGAGATCGGCACGAAGAGACCCGACCCGGTGCGGTCGACAAGGGCCACCGCGAGCAAGCGGGCTACACCCGGCGTTCCGCGGAGGCCAGGGGTCTCGGTCACGTCGTGGACACTAACCAGTCAAACAGGTTAGTGCAAACCGGTTATAGTGGTGACGTGACGGAGTTCCGCCTCGGGCTCGGCAGCCTCGCGCTCGATCTGGTCGCCACGGTGGCCGACCGGCCCGGGTCGCACCGCGAGCGGCTCCAGACCCCCGACGACCTCGATCGCTGGCTGCTCGAGACGGAGCTGATCGGGACGACCGGTCGGGACACCGAGAGCCTCATCGGAGGAGCTCGCCGACGCGCATGCACTGCGGGAGGCGGTGTGGTCACTGGTCGAGCGGTCGCTGGCCGACGGCAGCCCGCGTCCTGCGGACCGCCGGCTCGTCAACGAATGGGCCGCCCGGCACCCCCAGGTACCCCAGCTGGGGACCGGCTGGTCGCCGGCTCAGGGCAGGCGCAGCGACGTCGGCAGCGCGCTGTCGGCGGTGGCGCGCGACGCAGTCGACCTGCTCGCCGGGCCGGACCGGGCCCGGATCCGGCGCTGCGGTCGCTGCACCCTCCATTTCGTGGACCGGTCCCGGCCCGGCAACCGCCGCTGGTGCTCGATGGAGCTGTGCGGCAACCGCAGCAAGGCGGAGGCGTTCCGGGACCGTCAGAAGCGCGGGCAGGACCAGAGCTAGGAGTCTGCTGAACAACGGCGCAGCGCCCGCGCCGCGATAGCCGCACGCTGGCTTTGTTACCGCCCCTCGAAAGGCGCCCAGCCTGCCATCGGGACGGCGCCGTGCCATCGCACGACTCTCGCGACGCCGGCATCTACGCCCTTGTTCAGCAGACTCAGCTAGGCCAGTGACTCCAGCCAGGCCTGGTGCAGGTCGCTGAACCGCCCGTCGCCGCCCGCGATCAGGTCGGCGGGCGCGCCGTCCTCGACGATCCGGCCGTGCTCCATGACGAGCACCCGGTCGGCGATCTCGACCGTCGAGAGGCGGTGGGCGATGATCACCGCTGTGCGCCCGGCCAGCACGGTGCGGAGCGCGTGCTGGACCAGCCGCTCGGAAGGTACGTCGAGCGAGGAGGTCGCCTCGTCGAGGATGAGCACGGCGGGGTCGGCGAGGAACGCGCGGGCGAAGGCGACCAGCTGGCGCTGGCCGGCGGAGAGCCGGCCACCGGAGTTGGCGACGTCGGTGTCGTAGCCCTCGGGCATCGCGCTGATGAAGTCGTGCGCGCCGAGCGCGGTCGTGGCGGCGATCACCTCGTCCATGGTGGCGGTGGGCCGGCCGAAGCGGATGTTGTCGGCGATGGTGCCGGAGAACAGGTAGTTCTCCTGGGTGACCATCACGACCGCGTCGCGCAGGTCCGTCGAGCGCAGGTCACGGAGGTCGGTGCCGTCGAGCAGCACCCGACCCTCGGTCGGGTCGTAGAACCGGGTGGCCAGCTTGGCCAGCGTGGTCTTGCCGGCGCCGGTGGTGCCGACCAGGGCGAGCGTCTGCCCGGCGGGGACGGTGAGGTCGAGGTCGGGCAGCACGGTCCGGCCCGCGACGTACTCGAAGCCGACGTGGTCGAAGCGGAGCTCACCGCCGACGCCGCCGCTCAGCGCGACCGGGGCGGTGGGCTCGGGCACCGACGGCTCCTCGTCGAGGACACCGGCCAGCTTGTCCAGCGCCGCCGAGGCGGACTGGAAGGTGTTGTAGAACTGCGAGATCTCCATCATCGGCTCGAAGAACTGGCGCAGGTAGAGCAGGAACGCCGCGAGCACCCCGATGGTGACGTCGCCGTGGTAGGCGCGGTAGCCGCCGTAGAGCAGCACGATGCCGATGGTGACGTTGCCGATCAGCCGGATGCCGGGCATGAACCACGCGACCAGCCGGAACGCGACGAGGTTGGCGCGGCGGTACTGGTCGTTGACGTCGTCGAAGATCTCCTGGTTGCGCGGCTCGCGGCGGAACGCCTGCACCGCGCGGATCCCGCCCATCGACTCGACGAAGTGGACGATGACCAGCGCGACCTTCTCGCGGGTGACCTTGTAGGACTTCGCGGACTCGCGGCGGAACCACAGCGTGAGCCAGGCGAGGAACGGCCCGCACGTCAGCGCGACCAGACCGAGCTTGACGTCGAGGAAGAGCAGCAGCCCGGCGGTGCCGACCAGGGTCAGCGCGGCGGTGACCAGTCCGTCGAAGCCGGTCTCGAGCATCTCGTAGATCGCGTCGACGTCGGAGGTCTGCCGGGAGATCACCCGGCCCGAGGTGTAGCCGTCGTGGAAGGCCGGGCTCAGCACCTGGAAGTGCCTGAACACCCGGCGCCGCAGCTCGAAGAGCACGTCCTGGCCGACCTGGCCGGACCGGACGAGGAACAGCTGTCGCGCCAGCGCCTGGGTCAGCGTGGCCACGAGCATCAGCCCCACGATGAGGAAGAGCGGCTCGAGGTCGTCGTCGGCGCGGATCGGCGGGATGCCGGTGTCGATGCCCTCCTTGACCAGGTAGGGGATGGCCAGCCGGGCGGCGTTCTCGACCACGACGACCGCGACCAGGATCCGGATCGCCCGCTTGTACGGCGTGAGCAGCTCGCGCAGCAGCCGCTTCGAGCCGCCGCCGATGGTGCCCGCGGTCATCCGCTCGGCGGCCTCGTCGGCGTCGACCTTGGCCAGCCCGCGCCACGCGGTGGTCTCGTCGATGGGGACGTCGGGCGGCGGCGTCTCGGTCGTCACGCCGGCACCTCCTCGTCCTCGGTGTCGTCGAGGGAGTCGGGCTGGTCGGCGTCGGAGCCGAGCAGGTCGCGGTAGGCGGGCACGGTGGCCAGCAGCTCGCGGTGCTCGCCGACGTGGGTGATCCGGCCGTCCTGAAGCAGCGCGACGCGGTCGGCCAGCATCACCGTCGAGGCCCGGTGGGCGACGATCAGCCCGGTGGTGGTGGACAGCACCCGCTGGAGTGCCTCCTCGACCAGCTTCTCGGTGTGGACGTCGAGCGCGGAGAGGGTGTCGTCGAGGACCAGGATCTTGGGCCTGGCCAGCACGGCGCGGGCCAGCGCGAGCCGCTGGCGCTGGCCGCCCGAGAGCGCCAGCCCCTGCTCGCCGATCCGGGTGTCGAGCCCCCAGGGCAGCTCGCGGACGAAGTCGGCCTGGGCGATGTCGAGGGCCTGCTCGATGTCGGCGTCGCTGGCGTCGGCGCGACCCAGCGTGAGGTTCTCGCGCGCGCTCATCGAGAACAGCGTCGGCTCCTCGAAGGCGGTCGCGACCAGCGAGCGCAGGTGGCCGAGCTCGAGCTCACGGATGTCGACGCCGTCGATGGTGACCCGGCCACCGGTGACGTCGTAGAGCCGAGGAACCAGGGCGGTGAGGACGGTCTTGCCGGAGCCGGTGGCTCCGACCAGCGCGACGGTCTCGCCCGGCCGGATCTCGAGGTCGACCCCGCGCAGCACCGAGCCGTCGGAGGCGGGGAACGCGAACTCGACCGCCTCGAACCGCAGGTGCCCGCGCGGCTGCTCGATGACCCGGTCACCGGAGACGATGTCGGGCTCGATGTCGAAGATCTCGAGGATCCGGGCGCTCGAGGTCATCGCCTCCTGGGCCATCGCCAGGATCACGCCGAGCGAGGCGACCGGCCAGACCAGGGAGAGCAACAGGCTGATGAACGCCACGAGCTCGCCCGTGGTGAGCAGCCCCTTGCCGACGCCGATCGCACCGGTCAGCAGCACGATGACGACGGCGACGTTGGGGATCACCTCGAGGAAGGTCCAGAACTTCGCCGAGAGCCGGACCTTGTCCATCGAGGAGCGGTAGAGCTGTCGGGCGGACGCTTCGTATTGGCCCGAGACGTGCTCGGAGCGCCCGAACGACTTGATGACCCGGATGCCGACGGCGCCCTCCTCGGCCAGGGTCGCCAGGTCACCTTGCTCGTCCTGGACCCGGCGCGAGACGACGACGTAGGTCTTCTCGAACCGCATCGACAGCCAGATCACCGGCAGCGCCGTGGCCGCGACGACCAGGCCGAGCGGCCAGTAGAGCTTCAGGAGCACCCCGGTCACCACGGTGACCTGGAGGATGTTGAGCACCAGGAACAGGAGCCCGAACCCCGCGAACCGTCGGATCGACGACAGGTCCTGGGTGGCGCGCGAGAGCAGCTGGCCGGACTCCCACTTGGTGTGGAAGCTCATCGGCAGCTCCTGGAGCCGCTCGTAGAGGTCGTGACGGATCTCGGTCTCGAGCCCGAGGACGGCGTTGGACTGGACCCAGCGGCGCACCCAGATCAGGAAGGCCTCGAGCACGCCGAGAACGAGCGCCAGGACGCCGAGCGGGAGCAGGGCGCCGAGGTCGCGGTCGGCGATCGGCCCGTCGATGATCGCCTTGGTCACCAGCGGGATGGTGATGGTCAGCCCGACCGCGGCCAGTGCGGCCGCCGCCATGATCCCGAGCGCAGGAAGGTGCGGCTTCAGGTATCCCCGGAGCCGCCACAGCGAGTGGATCCCCGCTGGTGGGTCTGTGCTGCTCCGGGAGTTGTCATCATCAACGATGTTAGAACCGGCCGCCGACAGGGGCTAATCGTTATCTGGTGCTTACGCCGACGGCGCGCTGGCCCGGGCCAGCGAGGTGACGATCCGCCTTGAACCGCGGTTGAGGTCAAGCAGAAAGAGGTCGCCACGCCGGCCTCGCGCTCGTTAGCGTCCGTCGCGTGAGCGACTCGGACGAGACCCTTGCCGAGCTGACCCGGATCGCGCGGGAGTCGGCTCAGGCGTACTTCAACGGCGACCTCGACACCTACGAGGGCCTGGTCCGACACAGCGATGACTTCTCCCTGATGCCGCCGTTCGGCGGGCAGACCGTGCACGGCTTCGTGCTGAACGACGAGACCCGCGAGAGCACTCGCCGGACCTTCCACGGTGGCGAGGTCACCGTCGATGTCGACGGGGCGTACGTCGGCGCGGACCTCGCCGTGCTGGCCGTGGTCGAACGGCAGGCCGGCCAGGTCGGCGAGCTGCCGGCGCAGGACTGGTCGCTCCGCGTCACGTTGGCCTTCCGCCGCGAGGGCGAGGAGTGGCGGCTGGTGCACCGGCACGCTGACGCCCTGGTGCACCCGATCGACTGGGGCACCCTGGCCACGCTGGCCCGCGGCTGAGTGTCCGTGGCTTGGGGCAGGCTGGAGCCATGAGCGACGCACAGCCCTACACCGTCCAGGTCGTCGTCGACTGCGCCGACCCGCACCCGCTCGCCGACTGGTGGGCGGAGGTCCTCGGGTGGCAGGTGGAGTCCCAGGACGAAGCGTTCATCCGCTCGATGATCGACCAGGGCTTCGCCACGGAGGCCGACACGACCACCCACAAGGGCGGCCTCGTCTGGGCCACCGCCACGGCCATCCACCACCCCGAGGGGCTCGACCGGGCGCCGCGGATCCTGTTCGAGCAGGTGCCCGAGCCCAAGACCGTCAAGAACCGCGTCCACCTCGACCTCCGCAGCACCGCCGAGCCGAGCCTCGCAGAGCGCGACCGGCTGCTGGCCCTGGGCGCCACGGAGATCGGCAGCGGTGCCGAAGGGCCGACGGTTGCCTGGGTCGTGCTCACCGATCCCGAGGGCAACGAGCTCTGCCTGCCGGTGCCGCCTGCGAGCGAAGCGAGCGCGCCCCGCGATTCGGCCGCGCGCCCGTGACGACGGCGAAGCCCGCGAGCCCTCGCTCGCGGAGCGAGCGCGCCTCGTGATCGGCCCCGGCGAGCCATGGCGACTGCGAAGCCCGCGAGCGCAGCGAGCGTCGCCATGGTCTCGGGGTCGAAGCTCACGAGGGTGAACAACCAGCGAGCGCGCCTCGCGGGTTCGGCCGAAGCTCGCGGGGGTAGACGACCGGGCAGCTGAGCTCACATGTCGACGCCGATGAAGAGCGGGTCACCGCCGGTTGTCTTGAGCGGCCCGAGCTCCTCGCAGGCGCCTGAGGGCACCTCGCAGTCGTAGACGGTGTAGTTCGGGTACTTCCTGTCCGGATTCGGCCACCAGCACCGAGCCGTCGGAGTCGATCGCCCAGAAGCCGAGGCCCTTCTCCGGCCCCTTCTCGAGCACCAGGTCGGGGCTGCCGTCGGTCGACCGGAGCCGGCTCGACCAGTCGAGGACGTATCGGCCGTCGAAGGTGAGCGTGGCGTCGACCGGCGCCTTGACCGTGGTCCACACGCGAGGTCCGCCATAGTCGCGCCCGTAGGGTTCGGGCGAGTTGCCTGCGTAGAGGATGACGTGGTTCCGCACGTCCGCGATCCGGGTCCCGTCCTCGGAAATGGTCAGCCAGCTGGTCCGTGGCGGTGTCCCACGTCCGGGTCAGTTGGTCGACCTCGCAAGAAGACGACCCCGTCGTCGAGGGCGTCGATGGTCAGGTTCGTGGCAGCCGCCACAGTCGATGGTCGTGGACGCCACGTCGGTCCCGGTCTCCAGGTCACGCACCGTGAGGGTCGTACTGCTGTCGTCGCGGGTCGCGTAGGCGACCCACGGATTGACCGAGTCCGCCTTGGCCGTCGGGTGGAAGCCGTCTGGGTCGTCGAGCGGACCGTCCACCAGAGCGCGCACGTCGCCGTCGCCGCCCAGGAGCATCGGCCGGCCGTGGTCGAAGAAGACCACGCCGTACGACGTGGCGACGGCGTCGGTGTCGAGGTAGTCGAGATCGCCGTACGGGAAGGTCCGGCCGGCCAGGTGCAGCTCCCCCCCGGGTCGGCGTAGGCGCGGGCGCCGTGCGAGAAGTCGAGCGCACCCAGCGACGCGTACTCCGAGGTGTCGACACCGCGACCCTCGTCGTCCGACACCACCAGCGCGGCGCCCGAGGCCGCCACCGCGGCCAGGACGGCCGTCACCGAGGTGCCGATCACGGCCCGGCGACGGCGATGGCGACGACGGCCCTTCGCCACGACCGGCCCCAACGGCGCCGGCGGGACGTCCACCGCGTCGAGGTGCCGCTGGAGGGTCTCGCGCAGGTCGAGCTCGGTCATGGTTCCTCCCTCACCAGGTCCGGGGCAGTACGCCGCAGCGCGGCGATCGCGGCCGAGGCCTGCGACTTCACGGTCCCGCGCGAGCAGCCGAGCGCCTCGGCGATCTCGGCCTCGGACAGGTCCTCGTAGTAGCGGAGCACCACCACGGCCCGCTGCCGTGGCGGCAGCGCCCGGACCGCGGTCCAGATCGCGTCGCGTTCGACCACGCCGGCCTCGGGCGACCCGACCGACCCGGCCGGCTCGATCGAACGGTGCGGACGCTCGCGCTTCAGGAAGCCGTTGCGGCGCCCGCCGAGCACCTCGTTGAGCACGATCCGGCGTACGTACGCCTCCGGGTGGTCGGCCCGGCGTACCCGCCCCCAGTTGGAGTAGACCTTCGCGAAGGCGTTCTGCAGGTCGTCCTCGGCGGCCGCCCGGTCGCCGGAGACCGCGAGCGCGAGCCGGTACAGCCGCGCCCACGAGGCACGGAACAGTTCCGCGAACTCCTGCTCGGTCGGCTGCACACCCTCATGATGCGGCGAACCGCCCGCGAGGTTGGCTCAGCCGGCGAACTCAGCCGGCGAGGAGGCCGCGCACCACCCGCAGCCCGACCGACATCCGGGCAAGGTCGCCCTCCTCGTCCGCGCAGATCTGCTCCAGCGTCTCGGCGGCCCGGCGGACCAGCTCGGCCTCGCCCTCTTCCCAGGACGCGATGCGGGCCGGGGCGGAGTCCTCGGGTGACGTGGAGCGCAGCACCTGCGCGGTGAGCGCGGTGTGTACGGCGTGCAGGTCGTCGCGGAGTGAGGCGCGGGCCATCGTCTGCCACTTGTCGTCGCGCGGCAGGGCCACGATCCGCTGCAGCAGCACCGGCAGCCCGAGCCGCTCGCCGAGCGCGAAGTGCACCCGGGCCACGTCCTCGGGGGCCAGCTCCTCGCCCCACTCCGATGAACGCTGGGCGACCTCGACCAGCCCGAGCAGCATGTACGCCGGCTCGAGCACGGCCACCCGTCGGGCCAGCTCCTCGGGGACTCCGCGCCGCTCGTAGCTCGCCTGCCGCTCCTGGAACGCCTCCAGCTCGCGACCCGTCATCAGCTCCGGCAGCTGCGCCATCGTCGCCTGCACCGGGCCGGCGAACAGGTCGACCGTGCCTTTGCTGTCCATCGGCGGGCGGCGGTTGTTGACCAGCCAGCGCGAGGCCCGCTCCACCAGGGTGCGCATCTGGATCCGCATCGAGGTCTGCACCCTGGCGTCGAGCTGGTTGTCGTGGGACTTCAGCTCGTCGCGCAGCGGCAGCGACGCGTAGATCTCGCGGGCCACGAAGTTGGCCCGGGTGAGGTCCGCCACCGAGGCGCCGGTCTCGTCGGCGAGCCGCGGCCAGTAGGTCATCCCGGCGCCGTTCACCAGGTCGTTGACGACCTGGGTCACGATGATCTCCCGACGCAGCGGGTGCGCCTCGATCTGTGCCCGGAACTCCTCGCGCATCGGCGTCGGGAAGTACGCCTTGAGGTCGAGGTCGAGGTAGGGGTCGTCGGGCAGGTCGCCGGCCAGCAGCTCGTCGGCCAGCACGATCTTGGTCCAGGCCATCAGCACCGCCAGCTCGGGCGGGGTGAGCCCGCGGCCACGGTCGAGCCGCCGGCGTACGTCGCGCTTGGACGGCAGACCCTCGATCTCGCGGTCGAGGGTGCCGGCCTGCTCGAGTCGGCGCATGAAGTCCTCGTGCACGTGCAGCAGCGACGGCGCGTGCGCGACAGCGTTCGCGATGGCGAGGTTCTGCTCGTAGTTGTCGCGCAGCACGAGCGCGGCAACCTCGTCGGTCATCTCCGCGATCACGGTGTTGCGCTGCTTGGCGGTGAGGTCGCCGTCCTTGACCACCCGGTCGAGCAGGATCTTGATGTTGACCTCGTGGTCGGACGTGTCGACGCCGGCCGAGTTGTCGATGAAGTCGGTGTTGATCCGGCCGCCCTCCTCGCTGGCGCCGCCGGCGTCGCCGCCGTTGAGGACGTACTCGATCCGGCCGGCCTGGGTGAGACCGAGGTTGCCGCCCTCCCCGACGCACCGGGCGCGGAGCTCGGAGCCGTTGATGCGGATGGCGTCGTTGGCCTTGTCGCCGACCTCGGCGTGGGTCTCGCCCTCGCCCTTGACGTAGGTGCCGATGCCGCCGTTCCACAGCAGGTCGACCGGCGCCTGGAGGATCGCCTTCATCAGCTCGGCCGGGGTCATGGCCTGCACCGACTCGTCGATGCCGAGGACCTCGCGGACCGCGTCGTTGAGCGGGACCGACTTGAGCGAGCGCGGGAAGACACCGCCACCCGCGGAGATCAGGCTCTTGTCGTAGTCCTGCCAGCTCGAGCGGGGCAGGTCGAAGAGCCGCCGGCGCTCGGCGTACGACGTGGCGGCGTCCGGTGCGGGGTCGAGGAAGATGTCGCGGTGGTCGAACGCCGCGACCAGTCTCGTGGTCTCGGAGCACAGCAACCCGTTGCCGAACACGTCACCGCTCATGTCGCCGATGCCGACCGCAGTGAACTCCTCGGTCTGGCAGTCGATCCCGCGCTCGCGGAAGTGCCGCTGGACCGAGACCCACGCGCCGCGGGCGGTGATCCCCATGGCTTTGTGGTCGTAGCCCACCGAGCCACCGCTGGCGAACGCGTCACCCAGCCAGAAGCCGTAGTCCTGCGAGACGCCGTTCGCGATGTCAGAGAACGTCGCCGTGCCCTTGTCGGCCGCGACCACCAGGTAGGAGTCGTCGCCGTCGTGGCGAACGACGTCCTCGGGCGGCACGCTCTCTCCGTCGACCAGGTTGTCGGTGATGTCGAGCAGCCCGGCGATGAACGTCTTGTAGCAGGCCACGCCCTCGGCCAGCCAGGCGTCCCGGTCACTGGGGTCGGGCAGCTGCTTGCAGAAGAAGCCACCCTTCGCCCCGACCGGCACGATCACGGTGTTCTTCACCATCTGGGCCTTGACCAGGCCGAGCACCTCGGTGCGGAAGTCGTCGCGCCGGTCCGACCAGCGCAGGCCGCCGCGCGCCACCGGGCCGAACCGGAGGTGCACGCCCTCGACCCGGGGTGAGTAGACGAAGATCTCGAACTTGGGCCGCGGCTGCGGCAGGTCCGGGATCGCCGACGACTCCAGCTTGAACGACATGTAGGTGTGCGGCCCGCCGGCGCCGCCCTCACCGGGCCGGGCCGGCTGGAAGTAGTTGGTGCGCAGCGTGGCCTTGATGTGGGTGAGGTAGGAGCGCAGGATCCGGTCGTGGTCGAGGCTGGCCACGTCGTCGAGCGCGGTGAGGATCCGCCTCTCGACGCTCCTCCTCCGCGCGTCCGACGCCGTGCTGCTCTCCACGCTTGGGGTCGAACCGGGCCTCGAAGAGGGCGACCAGGTGCCGGGTGATGTCGACGTTCCCGCGCAGCGCGTCCTCGATGTAGTCCTGCGCGAACGGGCTGTTGCCCTGCCGCATGTACTTCGCATAGGCGCGGAGCACGGTCGCCTGCCGCCAGGTCAGCCCGGCGGAGAGCACCAGCCCGTTGAAGCCGTCGATCTCGTTGTAGCCGTCCCACACGGCGCGCAGCGCGTCCTGGAACAGCTCGCGCGAGCCGCTGGGCAGCAGCTCGCCGTGCCGCAGGCCGAACTCGTAGATCATCGACTCGCGCTCGAGCCCCTCGAGCGCATAGGGCCGTTCGTCGACGACCTCGACGCCCATCGACGAGAGCATCGGCAGCACCTTGGAGAGCGAGAGCGGGACGCCGATCCGGTAGACCTTCAGCCGGGCCTCGCCCGGGCCGGCATCGAGGTGCTCGTAGAGCGAGAGGTCGAGGCCGCCGTCGTGGGGCCCGTCGGTTCGGATCGCCTCGAGCCGACCCAGGTCGACCGAGGCGGTGCGCGCGGAGAAGTCCTCCTTGTAGGCCTCCGGGAAGGACTCGGCGTAGCGCCGGCCGAGGATGGTGCCGACCTCCTCGCCGTACTCCGCGATCACGGCCTGGGTGAAGTCGTCGCGCCAGGAGCGGGACGCCTCGGTCAGACGGCGCTCGAGGTCGGAGGTGTCGACGTCGGGGATCTGGTCGCCCTTGGGCAGGTGGACGACGAAGTGCACGCGCGCGGTCGTGGACTCGTTGATGCGGACCGTGAACTCGATGGACTCGCCGTTCAGCTGCTCCTGGAGGATCCGCTCGAAACGCTCGCGGACGCCGGTGTTGTAGCGGTCGCGCGGCAGGTAGACGAGGACCGAGACGTAGCGGCCGTAGGTGTCGCGGCGGATGAACATCCGCACCGCCCGCCGCTCGCGGGCGCTCATCGCCGCCTCGGTCATCGGCGCGAGCTCGTCGATCGGGGTGTGCAGCAGCTCGTCGCGCGGGTAGGTCTCGAGGGTGTCCATCAGGGCCTTGCCGGCGTGGCTGCGCGGGTCGAAGCCGCTGCGCTTGAGGACCTCCTTGGTCTTCTCGCGGATCAGCGGGATCCGCATCAGGCTCTCGGTGTAGGCCGCGCTGGCGAGCAGGCCGAGGAAGCGACGCTCGCCGTCCACCTCGCCGTTCTCGTCGAAGGTCTTCACGCCGACGTAGTCGAGGTACGCCGGACGGTGCACCGTCGCGCGGGAGTTGGCCTTGGCCAGCACCAGCAGCGTCTTCTCGCGCGCCTTCGCCTTCACCGCGTCGGGAAGCCGGCCGAACGACTCCGACATCTCCTGGTCGGCGCGCAGGATGCCGAGGCCGGTGCCGGGGACGGCGAGCAGATAGTCGTCGCCGTCGCGCTCCTCGAGCTTGTACTCGCGGTAGCCGAGGAAGGTGAAGTGCTCGTTGGCCAGCCATTCGAGGAGCTCGGCGGCCTGGCGGACCTCTTCGGGGTCGAGCGGCGGCGGGTCGCTGCGCAGGTCGGCGACGATCGCGGCGACCTCGGCGTGCATCTTGCGCCAGTCCTCGACGGCCTCCCGGACGTCGCGGAGCACGCGCTGGATGTCCTCGACGATCGCGTCGGGGTCCTCGCCCTCCGGCAGCCGGTCGATCTCCACGTGCATCCACGACTCACGGACCGCCTCGCCCTCGGGATCGAGGGCGCCGTCAGGCACCGACCGGATCGACTGGAGGGCGCCGGTGATGTCCCGCACCACGTCGAAGCTGGGATGGATGACGACGTGCACGTCGCGCAGCTGCCGGGACAGCTCCATGGTGAGCGAGTCCACGAGGAACGGCATGTCGTCGACCACGACCTCGACCACGCTGTGCCCACTGGCCGACCAGCCGTGCTCGGCCAGCGTGGGCGTGGCGACCCGCACCCGAGCGGTCCCCTGGGGGCGGCTGGTGGCGAGCTTGTAGTGCGCCGCGAACGCGCCGTAGATGTCCACATCGCTGCGGTCGAGGAGGTCCTCGGGCGCGACGTGGCGGTAGTAGGCGCGGACCAGCTCGGCGACCTGGTCGTGGGGCGGACCGCCGGTGCCCTTCCCGGCTTGGGCCAGGCTGATCGCCTTGTCGAGCAGCTCGGCCTTGGACTGCTCGGACGTGGACTGGTGCGTCGTCGTTGACACGGTTCTGAGATTAGTCCCCGCGAGCCCCGGATTCGTCTGCGGGATGACCTGCATTCCGGGGCTCGGGGCGGCAGACGAATCGAACGGGCCGCTACAGCTCGCAGCGCAGCCCCCACAGCAGCGGGTAGTAGCGCAGCGGAAGCCGGCTCCGGAGGTATTCCGACCCGCTCGATCCACCGGTCCCGGACTTCGACCCGATCATCCGCTCGACCATGGTCACGTGCCGGGCCCGCCAGTTGATGGCCAGCTCGTCGTGCTGGAGCAGCGCCTCGCTGACGGCCCACACGTCGGCGTACTGCTCCCGGGTGTGCGCGACCCGCCCCAACGACTCACTGATCTCCTCGTCGGACCCGGCCGGCAGCCCGCGCTGGCGCAGGACGTCGACGAAGGCGTCCCACAGGGTCGGCTCGTCCAGTCGCTGCCGGAGCCGGGCGCTCTCGGCGTCGGTGATCCCCTTGAACCGGTCGACGTACGCCGGGTCCTTGGCGCCCGATATGAACTCCAGCTCCCGGAACTGCACAGACTGGAAGCCGCTGGCCGGCGCGAGCCGCTGCCGGAACTCCAGGAAGTCCTGCGGCGTCATCGTCTCGAGCACGTCGACCTGGTGCACCAGCACCCGCTCGATGACGTGCACCCGCTGCAGCAGGTGCTGGGCCCACCACACCCGGCCGTCGGTCATCGCGTCCCGCGCGGCTGCCGCCTCGTGCAGCAGCTGCTTGAACCACAGCTCGTAGACCTGATGGATCGTGATGAAGAGCAGCTCGTCGTGCGCCGGCGGGTCTGACTCGAGGTGCTGCGAGTCCAGCAGCTGCGGCAGCCGCAGGTAGCTGCCGTACGTCAGCTGCGCCCCCTGCTCCCCGAACGAGACGAACTGATCGTCGGTCTGCTCCTCAGCCATGACGTCACCGTAGCCATGTCGCGCATCGCGTCGTGAGGCCGTTGCCGTGCGAGGGCAACAGCGCCGTCGTGGATCATGCTCCCAACCCGTTGACGATCGGAGGTCGATGTCTGTGCAGGTGCGGACCGCCGCTCAGGTCAGGGCGCAGCTCTCTCCCGGCATGCGGATGAAGGAGCTGTTCGACATCGCCAAGGCGGCGTCCGATCTCCAGAACGACGAGCTCGAGTCGCTGTTCGCCGAGGAGTCCTACCAGGCCCGGATGGCGGCGTTCTGCATCCTCGACTTCCGGGCCCGCAAGCGGCCCGGTGACCCTGCGCTCCGCGACACCTACCTCCGTCACCACGACCGCATCGACGCCTGGGACATGGTCGACCGGGCCGCCCCACGCGTCGTCGGGTCGACGTTGGTCGGCGGCCCCTACGACCTGCTCCACGAGCTCGCCGCCTCCCTCGACCCGCTGCGTCGGCGGACTGCCATGACGGCGCCGCTCTGGTTCGTGAAGTACAGCCACGACGCCGACGTCGAGGCCGGCTACGAGGTCGCCGAGGTCCTGCACGCCGACACCGACCCCCTGGTCCACAAGCCGGTGGGCATCTACCTGGCGTATGCCGGCGACCGACTCCCCGATCGGTTCGACCGGTTCATGGCCGAGTTCGGGGACGCGATGGCGCGCCCGGCGTACCGGCTCGCCAACCGCAAGCGCCGCTGACACACTCGCCGCGCCGAGTTCCGCCACGAGCTGTCGTACGACGCGCCGCCGGCGCAGGTCTACGCGATGCCGGCCGACCCGGAGTTCCGGAAGGCCTCGTGCGAGGCGATGGAGATCATCTCCGCAGATGTCCTGGGCGTGGCCTGGCTGGGTCGCTGAGCGACCGGCGGTTGACCAGCCAGATGCCGACGGCCACCGCTGCGCCACCGAGCAGCAGCGAGATGTGTGCGTCCTCGTCGAGCAGCAGGACACCTTGCGCCGCCGCGAGCACGGGTACGGCGAAGGTCCAGCTGCTCACCACCCCGGCCTTGCCCCTGCGCAGCAGAAGGAACTGGAGGCCGAGCCCACCGATGCTCGCCCCGGCTCCCGCCCAGACCGCGGCGGCGAGCAGAGTCGGGCCCCAGTCCACTGATGGCGCGGGCCCGACCCCGAGCGCCACGAGAATTGCGATCGGCACCAGGCCGTAGGCGTTCATCGCCAGCAAGAGATCGAGCACGGACAGGTCGGGCGGTACGCCGGTGAAGATCAGCGTCCCGATCGCCCACGAGACGGCGCTCAGCAACAGCAGGACGACCGCGGACCGGGGCGTGGCGCCCACGTCGAGCTCGCCGGCGACGACGACCACCACGCCCAGCCAGCCCAACGCCATGCCCGCCACCTGCCACAGTCGCAGCCGCTCGCCTCGGAGCAGCCACGCCCCGAGCGCGACCAGGAACGGTTGGGTGTAGATCAGCACCGAGCCGACGCCGACCGGCGCGTCGGCCAGGCCGAGGTTCTGGAAGACCAGGAAGCCCGCCACGTTGGTCAGGCCGAGAGGGACGGCGTACGCGTGCAGGCGCCCGGACCGCAGCCGGCGCCACCGGCGTCCAAGCGTGCAGACGACCAGCAGAGTGAGCAGGGCGGCCACCACCCGGAGCAGCGTGAACGTGGTGGGGTCGGCGTGCCGCAACCCGATCTTGATCGCCACGAAGGCGGTGCTCCACACCAGCCAGAGCGACACCACGAGGGTCGGCGTCGCTCCTGCGAGCTCCTTGCCCCTCGCGAGTCGACCCACGGCTCCGACCCTAGGACGCGTTGAGGAATCCGAGGCGGCGCCTCGCCGCCCAGCCGCCCTCCGTCCCCTCAAAAACCCCCATCTTCGCCCCCCCTTCCCCCCCCCCGCCGATGCACGATGATGGGCGCCGTGGCGACCCGACTGACCTACGACCTCACCTACGACGCACCCATGCTCGCCGTCGGCGAGATGCTGATGGACGCGGCGTTCCGCGAGCAGGTCTGCGACGCCCAGCAC
>CAWDBZ010000023.1:0-350494 GCA_963800715.1 uncultured Actinomycetota bacterium
GGGCGATACCACGACCCACGGCCTTCTTGCTACTACCGACGCGCGCTGGAAGAGCTTCTATGACACAATGGTGGCGGCGGGCGCGCAGCCGGCGGGTCTTGACGTGACCAAGGGCTATACGCTGCAGTTCACCAACAAGCGCGTCGCGAGTTGACGCGGGCGCTTCTGGGAGGGGTTGCGATTTGGGACCGGGCTTCCTTGTCCCGCCGTCAGGCGGCACATTCGCGTTGAGGCGCGTGCGGGCGCCCGTATGCCTGGTTGATACCGCGCCGGGCACGGCCGACAAGCACGGCATCGTTGATTTCGACCTGGCGATCTCGCATGTGTGGATTGGCGATCTGCTGCCGTCCGGCAGCGCCGATGCCGCGCTTGGTCCTCGACCTCGATCATTCGCTGGTGTTGCCCGGCCTGATCGACTGCCACACTCATCTCGACAAGGGCCACATCTGGCCGCGCACGCCGAACCCGACCGGCGACGTGCCGGGCGCAGTCGTGGCGACGACCGCCGACCGGACCGCGAACTGGAACGCCGAAGACGTGCGCGCCCGCATGGAGTTCGGCCTGGAGACCGCATACGCGAAAGGCGTGGTCGCGATCCGCACGCACCTGGACCCCCTTGCGCCCCAGGCCGGCATCTCGTTCCCGGTGTTCAAGGCGGTGCGCGATGCCTGGGCCGGCCGCATCGCACTGCAGGCCTCGTCGATCGCGCCGATCGACATTTTCCTCACCGACGAAGGGCGTGCGCTCGCCGACATCGTGGCGGACGCGAACGGCAATCTCGGCTGCGGCTCGCGCTTCACGAAGATCGCGAACGATCCGGTCCCGCCGGAGTTTGACGACTGCGATCAACTCGGCTGTTCGCGCTCGCCGGGGAGCGCGGCCTCGACGTCGACCTGCATGTCGACGAATCCAGCGATGCGGCGGCGCGGGCGCTGACCCGCGTCGCGCGAGCCGCCGCGCGCGGGATTTCGCGGGCCGTATCCTCTGCGGCCATTGCTCCGCGCTGGCGCTGCAGACCGACGAATACATCGCTGAAACCATCGGAGCCTGCAAGGAGGCCGGCATCGACGCGGTGAGCCTGCCGACGGTGAACATGTACCTGCAGAGACCGCAACGGCGGCCGCACGCCGCGCTGGCGCGGCGTGACCGTGCTGCACGAGATGAAGGCGGCGGGCATGCGCGTCGCGGTCGCGGGGACAATTGCCGCGATCCTTTCTATGCCTACGGCGACCATGACATGCTCGAGACTTTCACCCAGGCGGTGAAGATCCTGCACCTCGATCATCCGTTCGGCGACTGGATCGCGCGGCGGGCCGATGCCGGCCGCCATCATGGGCCGACGGCGACGGCGTGCTCCGGCCGGCGCGAGCGCCGACTTCTCGTGCTCAAGGCCCGCAACTATTCGGAGATGCTCGCGCGCCCGCAGTTCGACCGCGCGGTGCTGCGCGCGGCAAGGCGATCGACACCACACTGCCGGACTATCGCCGGCTCGACCCGAGCGTCGGCTGGTAAGCCGCTTGACCGCCGTCCTCCCGCGCCCCAAAGAAGGCCTTTCGGGAGGATCGGATGTTCGAGAACAAGACCAAGCAGAAGCTGCAGAACAACCAGCTCGCGCTCGGCTTCGGCGTGCACCACCTGCGCACCAGCGCGACCGGCATGCTCGCGGCGGCGACGGACCACGACTGGCTGTTCATCGACATGGAGCACGGCGCGATCTCGGCCCATGAGGCGACGCAAATCTGCCTCGCCGCGCTGCCGACCGGCGTGACGCCGATCGTGCGCATCTGCGCCGACGCGCTCGACGAGGGCACGCGCGCGCTCGACAACGGCGCGCTCGGCGTGGTCGTGCCGCATGTCGACACGGTGGAGCGCGCCAAGGAGATCGCAAGGCGTACCGCTATCCGCCGCTCGGGCACCGCAGCTGGGGCGGGCCGCCCGCGGCCTTCGGCTTCAAGCCGCCCGGCCATGCCGAGGCGCAGGCCGCGCTGAACAGCCAGGTGCTGGTGGTGGCGATGATCGAAAGTCCCGAGGCGGTGAAGAACGCCGCCGCAATCGCCGCCGTCGAGGGGATCGACGCGCTGCTGATCGGCACCTCGGACCTTTCCGCCGAGCTGGGCATCTCGGGCCAGATCGGCCACGAGCGGGTCGCCGAAGCCTACAAAATCGTCGGCGACGCCTGCCGGGCCAACGGCAAGGCGCTCGGCATGGGCGGCGTCTACGACAAGGAATATGCGGCGAAGTACATCAAGGGCGGCGCGCGCATGATCCTGTCGGGCGCGGACCACGTCTACCTGATGGCCGGCGCGAAGGCGCGCTCCGAGCTGCTGCGCGCGGCGGTGTGATCACCGCGGCCCGGTCTGCAGCGCCGGCGGCAAGCTCCCCGGGAGCTTGCCGAGCATCTGCAGCGCAGCCTGCATGCCGATGATGTAGCCGTAGGTTCCGGCGCCGCAGATCACTGCCCGGACCGCCGACGAGAGCTTGGAATGCCGGTGCAGCTCATCGCGCGCGTGGATGTTCGAGATATGCACCTCGATGATCGGGCCTTCGAAGATCTTGAGAGCGTCGAAGATCGCGATCGACGTGAAGGAATAGCCCGCGGGATTGATGATGACGGCGTCGGCCTCCTGGCGGGCGGACTGGATCAGGTCGACCAGCACGCCTTCGTGGTTCGACTGGTGGAACGCAAGACGCGCGCCGGCGAACCTGGCGAGCTCCTCGCAGCTCGCCTGAACAGCTGCGAGCGTGGTCGTGCCGTAGATATGAGGCTCGCGGGTGCCGAGCAGATTGAGGTTCGGGCCATTCAGGATCATCAGGCGCGCGGTCATGGGTTTCCTTCTCGATGCTTCAGCTGATCAGAGTAGTGTCGCGAAACTTCGCCGCGAGCGCCTCGGTGGCGCGCGCCAGGATGGCGGCGTCGACACCGACCGCGGTGAACAGCGTGCCGAGCTCGATGCAGCGCGCCGCAAAGGCGTTGTCCGGCGTCAGGATGCCGGCCGGCTTGCCGCAGGCGCGAATGCGCCGGATCGCATCCTCGATGACCGGCGTCACTTCGGATGGCCGGGCTCGCCGGCATGGCCGAAGCTCGCCGCAAGATCGGCCGGGCCGATGAAGACGCCATCGACGCCATCGACCGCCGCGATCGGCTCAAGCGGGTCGAGCGCCTCCTGCGTCTCGATCTGGACCAGCAGGCACAGCTCCTCGTGCGCGCGCTTGGCATAGCCCGCGACCCGGCCAAACCGGGTCGCGCGCGTCACCCCCGAAACACCGCGAATGCCCTCGGGCGGATAGCGCATCGCCGCGACGGCGCTCCTCGCCTCCTCGGCGCTCTGCACATAGGGGATCAGCAGCGTCTGCGCGCCGAGATCGAGGAAGCGCTTGATCAGCACGGCGTCGTTGCGACGCGGGCCTGACCACGGCCGAGACCGGATAGGGCGCCGACCGCCTGAAGCTGCGCCAGGACGGTCAGCGGATCGCCGGGCGAGTGCTCGGTGTCGAACAGCAGCCAGTCGAAGCCCGAGCCGGCGACGGCCTCCGCCACGTAGGCGCCGGGAAGGCTGCACCAGAGGCCGATCTGCTGGCGGCCTTCGGCCAAGGCGCGCTTGAAGTGGTTTTGCGGCAGGTCCATGCGGGTCTCCTGATGACGTCTCAAGGGCTGGCGAACGCTCAGCCCTTGTAGCCCATCAGGCGCGGGAGCCAGAGCACGGTCTCGGGGAAGAAGGTGATGATCGCCAGCGCGACGATCATCGCGCAGACGAACGGCATCGTGTCGCGGATGATGGCGCGCAGCGGCGCGCCGGAGATCGCGGAGATGATGAACAGCAGCAGCCCGTAGGGCGGCGTGATCAGCCCGATCATGATGTTGAACACGGCGACGACGCCGAAATGCACGAGATCGATGCCGAGCGCCTTGGCGGTCGGGATGAAGATCGGCAGGATCACCAGGATGATGGTGCTGCCTTCGAGCAGGCAGCCGAGCACCAGCAGGATGACGTTGACCACGAGCAGGAACATCAGCGGCGACAGGTCGTAGCCGGCGAGCAGGCCGCGCACGCGTGTTCGGGAATTTGCTCGATCGTGACCACGTAGTTGAAGACCAGCGCGCCCGCGATCAGCATGCCGATCGAGGCGGTCGAGCGCGCGCTGGTTGAGCACCGCCGCGTAGGTGTCGCGCACCGTGATGTTGCGATAGACAGCGCCGCGACCAGGAACGCGTAGGCGGCGGCGACCGCGGCCGCTTCGGTCGGCGTCATCACGCCGCCGTAGATGCCGCCGAGCAGGATCACCGGCATCAGCAGCGCCGGCAGCGCGACCCAGGTGATGCACGGCCATTCGCGCAGCGGGATCGGCGTCTCGACCGGAAAGTCGTGCCGGTGCGCCATGATGGTGTTGATGACCATCTGCGCGAGCGCCATCAGCAGGCCGGGAATGACGCCGCCGAGGAACAGGTAGCCGACCGAGGTGTCCGAGATCAGCGCGTAGAGCACCATCGGGATCGAGGGCGGGATGATCGGCCCGATCACCGCCGACGCCGCGGTGATCGCCGCCGCGTAGCTCACCGGATAGCGGTTGTTGCGCGTCATCATGTCGATGCTGATGCGCCCGGTGCCGGCGAGGTCGGCGATCGCCGAGCCCGACATGCCGGCGAAGATGATGCTCTGCACGATGTTGATGTGGCCGAGCCCGCCGCGGAAGCGGCCGACCAGCATGTCGCAGAAGCGCAGCAGGTGGTCGGTCATCTTGCTGACGTTCATCAGCTCGGCCGAGAACAGGAACAGCGGCACCGCGAGCAGCACGTAGCTGTTGTAGAGGCCGTTGAGGATCTGCTCGGCCGAGGTGCCGAGGTCGAGGCCGGCCAGCAGCAGATAGAGGATCGAGCCGGCGATCATCGAATAGCCGATCGGCAGGCCGAGCAGGCCGAGCCCGAGGATCGTGCAGATGCAGAGCGCGAACGGGCTGAGGTCATAGCGCCGACCCGCTGCCGAGCTCGATCTCGGGCGGCTGGCCGCGGATCGCGCGCCACGTCAGCGCGCGCGTAGCGCACGATCGACGGCGACCGAGAAGACGACGTAGATCGAATAGAGATAGTCGAGCCGGATGCCGAGATAGGCGGACTTCTCGACCTTCAGGAAGCGTGACGTAGCTGACGACCGCGGGCAGCGCGATGCCGAACAGCGACGATCGCCGCGATGCCGGTGATGATCGTGAAGACGCGGCGCGTGCTCTCGCTCACCGCGCTGTAGATGATGTCGAAGCGGACTTCGTCCTTTTCGCGCAGCACGAAGCCGCGCCCCACAGCGTGCACCAGATCCAGCACAGCACGCTGACCTCGTCGGTCCAGCCGAGCGGGTAGTTGAAGACGTAGCGCGCGACGATCTGCAGGATGAAGCAGAGGAACATCGCCAGCAGCAGCAGCGCGGAGACGTTCTCCGCGCGCCGGCGCAGCCAGCGCGCAGCGGCCGACGAGCTTGTCCCAATCCATCGCCGGTCCTCACGAAGAGAATCCGGCCGCCGTCTGGCGACGGCGGCCGGACCTCTTGACGAGCCGCCGGCCCGCTACTTGACCGCGTTGATGCGCTCGATCGCGCCCTTCGGCCAGTCGTTGGCGTACTTGTCGAGATAGTTCTTCTGCGCGAAGGTGCGGAAGGCGTTCTGGTCGGGCGCATAGACCTGCTTGCCTTCCTTCTTGAAGAACTCGATCGCTTCCTGCTCCTGCGCGTTGTATTTCGCGGCGCTCGCGTCGAACGCCTTGTCGGCTTCGGCGCGCAGCTTCGCCTGCTGCTCCGGCTTCAGGCTCGCCCACGCCTTCTTCGAGACCGCCAGCATGTCGTAGCCGAGCACGTGGTTGGTCAGGACGAATTGCGAGGTCACCTCGTAGAACTTCATCGAGCGGCCGGCGACCAGCGGATTGTCCTGGCCGTCGACCGCGCCGGACTGCAGCGCGGTGTAGAGCTCGGCATAGGCGACCGGCGTCGGATTGGCGCCGAGCGACTCGCCGAGGAACTGCCAGAACTCGCCCGGCGGCATGCGCAGCTTGATGCCGGCGAGATCGGCCGGCGTGTTGATCTTCTTGGTCGGCTTCAGGTTGACCTGCCGCGCGCCGAAGATAGACCGGGCGGATCAGCTCGATGCCGAGCTGGTCGCGCGCCATCTTGATGAATTCCTGGCCGACGTCGCTCTTGAACGTCTTCTTCAGGTGGTCGTAGTCGCGGAACAGATAGGCCGAGGTCATCAGCGACCAGGCCGGGATCTGCTTGGAGATGTCGGCGGGCGCGAGATTGCACAGCTCGAGATTCTCGCGCTGGAGCGCGACGAGCTCGGTGCCCTGCTTGAACAGCGTGTTGCCCCAGTAGGGCTCGAAGTCGAAATCGTCCTTCATCGCGGCGGCGAAGGCCTTGTAGCCCTCGGCGCGCAGGTCGGTTTCGGTGAACGCGCGGCAGAAGCGCAGCTTCGGCTTCGCCTGCGCGTGGGCCGGCTGAGTCGCGCCGAGCGCCAGCGCGGCGCGCTCGCCGGCGAGCACGGAGCGGCGGGTGATTGTCAGTCATGGTCGTCCTCCCTGCTGTCGCTCTCGTTCGAGATGCGTCGGAGCCATCTATTGCGTCGGGCGAACACAAATCAATAGGCAATTTCATTTTCGTATGAGATTTTCCATTTCGTATGATATAGCCTGGGCGTGGCACGGCTGCGCACGCTAGGATGCGCGCGGCGCGTCGGCCCGCCGAAAACCTGAGACTTATCAAGACCATGCTGACGAGAACCGCCGACTACGAATCGGTCAGCGAGAAGGCCTACCGGCGGATCCGCACCGACATCATTTCGGCAGGCTCGCGCCCGGCGAGAAGCTCAAGCTCGAGCGGCTGCACGAGGACTACGGGGCGAGCGTCAGCACGCTGCGCGAGCTGCTCAGCCGGCTGACCTCCGAAGGGCTGGTGGTCGCCGAAGGGCAGCGCGGCTTCGAGGTCGCGCCGGTCTCGGCCGAGAATCTGCGCGAGCTCGCCGCGCTGCGGCTGCTGCTCGAATCTCCACGCGCTCGACGCAGTCATTCGCGGCCGGCGACATGGACTGGGAGGGGCGGGTGGTCGCCGCCCATCACAAGCTCTCGACGATGGAGAAGCGCATGCTCGCCGGCGACCGCGCCGATGCCGAAACCTGGAAGCGCTACGACTTCGAATTCCACCAGGCGCTGATCTCGGCCTGCGGCTCGAACGCGCTGCTGGAGGCCCACGCGGCGGTCTTCGACAAATATCTGCGCTACCAGATGATCGCCGTCATGTTCCGCGGCGAGATCGCCGCGCGCGAGCACAAGAAGCTGCTCGAATGCGCGCTCACGCGCGACGCGAAGGCCGCGCGTGACGTGCTGGTGATCCACATCGAGGCATGCGTCGACTTCACGCTCGAGAACGGCACCTGGCCGAAGGGGATGTCCGGGTGATCACGCGACTTCCGGCCGCCACGCGATGACGCCTTCCGTCCGCGCCCGCACCTCGGGCGAGGCCAGGCAGGTGGCGACGGCCTCGTAGCCGGGCGCGCCGGGATAGGGCGCGACGCGGGTCGGCGGGCTGTGATTGGCGGGGCAGAGAATGATCGCCTCGTCGGGGCCCACGGCCGCCAGGTCCAGGATCGCGCTGGAGCGCGTGAGCAGAAGAGCGGCCGCGCCGCCGGGCCCGCGGCGGCGCAGATGGGCGATCAGGGCCTCCTGCGTGGCCTGGTCCAGCCCCTGCTCCACCATGTCGACGACCAGGATGGCCGGGCCTTCGGCTTCCAGTCCGGCGAGCAGGGCGACAGGGCGTCCGACACCGTGGCGCCGTCCTCGACGAGCCAGGCCAGCGTCTGATCGACCCGCGACTTGAGAGCCGGATCGGCGTCCAGCCGCGCCCGCGCCGCCGCGCCGCCATCCGCCAACCGCTCGAGGCCCAGGAAGGCGGCGTCGGGCAGGGTCTCGGCCAGGCGCTGGGCCAGCCGCGTCTTGCCGCTGCCCAGCGGGCCGATGATGTAGTTCAGCGGCCGGATGTCGCGCAGCTCGAACCGCTCGCCGCCCCAGGGCCAGGGAAGGTCGAAGGCGACACTGAGCTCGGCGGCCGGCTTCAGCAGGCGCGCCAGTTCCCCGGCGGCCGGCGCCTGGCCCTGGGCGAGATCGGCGCGCAGGCCGCGCACCTTCTCGACGGTGCCGGCGAGTTGGCGGATCCGGCCTTCGAGTGTCGCCTGGTGCGCGGCCAGAGCCGGCTCGAGGCCTGGGCGTCACCGCCCAGCACGCGCGCCACCTGGGCGAGGCTGAGGCCGAGCGCGCGCAGGGCCGCGATCTCGGCGGCGCGCGCCATCTCGTCGGGACCATAGGCGCGCCATCCGGCCGCGGTGCGGATCGGGGCGATCAGGCCGCGCTGCTCGTAGAGCCGCAGGGCCTTGGCGGAAACGCCGAGCCGCCTGGCGGCTTCGGAAGGGTTCAGGAATTGGGCGGAAGAGCTCACGAATCACCTCGTCGTTGGCTGACCGCTGTCCTTATCACCTGACGAAGCGCGTGTAGGTCTCGGACCGGACGAGCTCGTTGGTCTTCGCATCGAGGACATGAATGCCGAAGCGCAACGCTTCCTGGTTCGGCAGGAGATACATCTCCTTCTGCTTCAGCCCGAGGCCGAGCAGCTCCAGGTCCGTGTCGATCTCCTGATAGAAGCTGGCCAGTGTGTAGATCGTGTTCTGCGCGCGCGCCATCACATTGGCGGCGTCCTTGGCGGTGTAGGGCTTGTCCTGCAGCGACCGGAATGAAGTTGTGGAAGCCGACGGCGTTGGCCGAGCCCTTGACCCGAAACGGCTTGTCCGTTTCGCGATCGCGCCCGGCGAGGAAGATGTTGGTGCACGCGCTGTAGCAGCGGGCGCCCGCGCCGGTCACGTAGGTGCGGATCTTCGCCTCCTTGACCACGCGGCCGATCGCGATGGCGCCCTGGACGTTGCCGCCGGTCGAGTCGATATAGAGTGAGGTGACCGGCTTTTGCGTCAGCTTGCCGAGATAGGTCTGCAGCCGGAACGCGTCGTCCGGCTCGATGCCGCCCTTGGCCAGGATGGCGTTCTCGTTCTCGGCCTCGTTGGGATGCTTCGAGAACTCCATCGCCAGCGCGCGCGGAGGCGCAGCAGACCCAAGCCAGCCAGCAGCACGGCGGCGAGACGAAAGCGGATCATGGCTGACCCTGCGCGTGCGCTTCTCGATGTTCTCCGGCAGCACCAGCTTGCCGGTCTGGCGATTGAGCACCGCGATGCCGTATTCCAGCGCGTCGCCCTCGGTGATGAAATTGATGCTCTCGTGCCTGGTGCCGGTATTCAGCTTCAGCACCTCGAGCGGCGCCTTCACGTGCATCAGGTGCTGCAGGTTGCGATAGACGAGCTGCTGCGACTGGCGCGAAAGTTCCTCCAGCTCGGCTTTGGTATAGGCGCGCTCGGGAAGCCCGGTGGCCGCGAAGTTGTGGAATCCGAGCTTGGCGCCGGACGCCAGAATGCGCAGCGGCATTCCGGTGACCGGGTTGCGGCCGCCGAAGAACGCATAGGTGCACGAGCTGGCGCAGACCGAGCCGGCGAGCACCAGCGTCGGGATCTTCGCATCGTAGAAGAAGCGGCCGAGCGCCTCGCCCTGCACCACGTTGCCGCCCGGCGAGTCGAGCACCGCGACGATGCGCTTTCCCGGCTCGATCTCGGCGATCGCGGACTTGAGGCGCAGGATCTCGTTGCCGCTGAACTCGCCGCGCACCATCAGCGCCACGGTATTGGGCAGCCCGATCTCGATCTTGAAGATCGCGACGTCGGCGCGCAGCGGCGACGCGCCAGCGTCATGGCGCACGCAACGACGCAGATTGGCCAGCGCACCTCGCAAACGGCCGAGGTCTCGACATGGACGATGCCTCCGGAATGGCTGTCATTGCTTGCGGGTCGCGCCGGCTGATCGGTCGGCTTGAAGATCTTGTGCACCATGATGAGCTGCTGGGTCTGCAGCGACACGCGGGCCGAGCGGGCCGCGCCGCGCCAGGGTGGCGAGATCGGCTTCCGCGCCGTCGACTTCGCCCGCCGCCAGCCGCAGCCGCGCCCGCGCCGTCAGCGCAAAGGTATTGTCCGCCTGGATCGCGTTGGAGCGGCTCGATCGCCTCCCGCGCCTTGGCGAGGTCGCCGTCGCCGAGCGAGCGCGAGGGCCTCCCAGCCGGGATAGAGCGGCGAGTTCGGCACGATCGTGCCGGCCTGGCGGAAATCCGCGATCGCCATCTCGAAGGTGCCGAGCGAGAGCGCGCTGATGCCGCGCCAGAACAGGGCGCCGAGCAGCTTCGGGTTGATCTCAAGCGCCGCCGTGTGGCTGAGGCATCGCGGCCTCGAACTGGTTGTTGCGGGCCAGCACCTCGCCGCGGGCCTCGAACGCCAGCGCCTTCATCGCGGGCGGCGCGCTCTTGTTCTCGATCACCGGCTTCAAGGTGTCGAGCGCTTCCTTCCAGCGCTCGAGCAGGACCAGTGTGCGTCCTTTTTCCACCGTCAGCTCGACGTCGGCCGGCGCGCCGCGCGCGAGCTCCTCATAGATCGCGAGCGCCTCCTTGTGCTTGCCGCCGCGGCGCAGCGTGAGCGCTTCGTTCAGCTTGGCGCGCCGCGCGTCGGCGGTCTGCTTTGCGGCATCGGGTGGCGGTGTTGCCGGAGTGGCCGTGGATGGCGCCGCCGCGGACCAGGTGGCGAAGCCGGTGTGGCGGTGGATGGCGCAGCGGGCGGCGGCGTTGCCGGAGCCGCGGTCGAAGGGGCGAGCGGCGCGGCGGCGGGCTCGCAGGGGGCGCCGGCGCCGCGACGCCGCGGCGCTGCGGGCGTCCCAGCGGCTTTGGCCAGCGCGTTTGCGGCCGTGCGTCCGCGCAGCGCGCGCGAATCCCTCGCGTCGATCGCGAGCGCGGCCTCGAAGTCGGCAATCGCCTCGGCATAGCGCTTTTCGGCGATCAGGATATCGCCGCGCTCGAGATAGGTCTGCTTGAAGCCGGGCTCGACCGCCTTGGCGCGATCGAGGTCGGCCAGCGCATTCGGGATATCGCCCGCGGTCTTGGTGCGACCGCGCGGCCCACATAGGCGGCGGCCTTGGTCGGATCCAGGCGGACCGCCGCGTTGAAGTCGGCGCAGCGCCTGCCGCAGGTCCATGTTGCGGACGAGGAAGTTGCCGCGCTCGAGGAACGAGACGTATTTGCTCGTCGGCGACTGCGGCAGCTCGACCGCCTTGTGAAGTCGGCACGCGCTTCGGCTTCCTTGCCCTGCAGGCTGCGCAGCCGGGCGCGCAGGCGATAGGCGAACGGGTTGTTGGGCGTGACCGCGAGCGCGGCCGTCGATATCGGCCTCGGCCCGCTCCAGGTCGGACAGGTCGAGCTCGGCGCGGGCGCGCAGCAGCCGGGCGAGCGCCCGGGTCGCGGGCCTTTCCTTCTCGTCGTCGATCACCTGGGAGCACGGCGCCAGCGCCGCCGCGCCGCGCGGCTTGCCGCAATCGTCGATCGGCGCGGCCCGGGCGGCCGTGCAGCAGGCCCAGCCCGATGACCGCGGACCACACCAGGGCGCGCAACAAAGCGGTCATGCGGTGTTCCATTCGAATGCGAAGGCGGCTCTCCTCGTCAAGGTATCAAACGCATTGGTGGATCGGAAGGCGCCGCAGGTTCACTCGAAGGGTTACAGCTGTAGCTCGGCGCCGTAGCCCGGATTGGCACGAGCGGAGCGCGTGCAAATCGCCGGGGGCGGCCGCCCAGCTTGCACGCCACCGGGCGCTCGCGGGTTGTCCGCTTCGCTCCAACGCCGGGCTACGGGTCTCGACTCCAATTCGCCACCCACAACCCCGCCGCCACGCACGCCACGCCCGCCATCATCCCCACCGTCACGGCCTCACCCAGCAACACCACCCCAAGCGCCGTCGCGGTGATCGGCGACAGCGCCAGAAACACCGTCACCCGCGTCGCCGCGGCGTTCTTCAGCGCCCACAGCCACACCACATAGAAAACACCGGACGAAAGGCCGATGAACACGATCGCGCCCCACGCGCCCGCAGAGAGATGCGCCGGCGCGACGAACAGATCATCGAGCGCCGCCGGCACCAGCAGCGCCGCGGCGGCCGCCGCCATCGCAAACGCACTCACCGGCAGGGTCGGATATCGCCTGCAGATAAGGCCGGTAGAGCACGCTGCAGATCGCGCCGGTCGCGGCGCTGGCGAGGATCGCAAGCTCGCCGACGAAGCTGCCGGCGCCGCCGATCTTGTCGCCGAGCGCGAAACCGACGCCGAGCAGCGTCAGCAGGATGCCGGCGAGCTTCGCCGACCGTGACGCGCTCGTGGCCGACCAGCGCGGCGAACACCAACGTGAGCAGCGGGAAGCTCGCGAAAATGAGCGCGCCGCGTCCGGCCGGCACGGTCTTCAGGCCGTAGTTCAACAGCGCGATCAGCACGCCGAACTGCCCGATGCCGAGCAGCGCGATCGGCAGCACGTCGGCGCGCGCGAAGCGGATGCGCGGCGCCAGCGCGATCACGGGCACCAGGCAGGCGACGCCGATCAGGTAGCGCAGGAAGGCGAGCGAGGCGGGCGAGATCGCGTCCGCCACGTAGCGCGTCGCCGTGATGGCGGCGCCGACCTGCACGCCGGTGGACGCGGCCGCCAGCAGCGCGAGCAGGGGGCGCTGCATCCCTAACTCCGCTCGTCCCCACGAAAGTGGGGACCCAGTTCTTTGGCCAAGCACTGGATCCCCGCTTTCGCGGGGATGAGCGGGAGGAGGGATTCGCGAGTCCGGCTCAGGTCGGTCAGCGCTGCTCGGCGACGAGCCGCACCCCGAGCGCGACCAGCACGCCGCCGGTGACCGCCTCGATCGCGCGGCGCACATTCCGCCGGCGCAACACGTCGCCCGCGCGCGCCACCACGAAAGCATAGAGCGTCAGCCACACGAAGGTCATCGCGCAGAAGGTGAGGCCGAGCAGCAGCAGGCTCGCGAATGCGCCCTCGCCGGTGGTGGCGAACTGCGGCAGCAGGCTGGTGAACAGCGCCACCATCTTCGGATTGCTGAGGTTGCTGGCGACGCCCTGGCTCAGGCCGGCCCACGGCGACAGGCGCCCGGGCGCAACCGCCGTGGCCTCATGCTGCGTGCCGCGCCACGCGCGAGCAGCGAGCACGCGCCGAGGTAGATCAGAAACGCGGCGCCGGCGTATTTCACCGCCAGGAATACCGGCTCGGACGCCACGATCAGCGCCACGAGGCCGATGCTGGCCGCGAAGGCCCAGATGGCAAGGCCGATCGCGACGCCGAGCGCCGTGAACACCCCGGTCTTGCGTCCGCCGATCAGCGAATTGCGGATCGTCAGCGCGGTGTCGGGGCCCGGCGTGATCAGGATGAAGATCGAAACCCCGATAAAGGCCAGCAGCGTCGCCAGCATCGCAGACTCCGCTTGTCAGAGATCGCGTTCCCAGGTTTCGCCGATGAGATCGACGCCGAAACAGTGGTGCGGCTCCTCGGCGACGAGCTCGAATCCCGCTTGCTGCGTAGATGCGCGCGCGCCGCCGTCAGGATGCTCTGGGTCCACAGCGTCATGCGACTGGTACCCCGAGTCTTTCGCGAAGCGCATGCATTCGTCGACCAGCCGCTTGCCGAGCCCGAGCCCGCGCGCGCTGCGGATCGATGATCAGCAGCCGCAGCTTGGCGATCTCGTTGGTTTGGCGACGCAGAACACCGAGCCGACGCGCTCGCCGTCCATTTCGGCGATCCAGCAGCGCTCGCGCTCGGGGTCGAACTTCTCGATGAACTCCGCGGTGATCTTGCCGACCAGCGCCTCGTAGCTGATGTCCCAGCCGTATTCCTGCGCGTAGAGCGACGCCATTCGCCGAGGTGACCCAGCCCATGTCGCCGGCGCGATGCGGCCGCAGCACGATCGGGCGCGGCGGCGCGTCTCGCCGAGCAGATGCTCCACGGTGCGCCATCGCGCCGACCACGCGCGCCTGCTCGGCCTCGCTCAAGCCGGCCGAGCAGCGCGGCCACCTGGTCGTGCGAGCCCTTGTTCAGCGGCGCGAACGCCTTGCGGCCTTTCGCCGTGATGGTGATCAGGCTCTGGCGGCCGTCGTTCGGCGCGCGCGTTTTCTTCAAGCAGGCCGTCCCTCGCCGAAGCGGCGCAGGATGCGGCTGAGATAGCCGTGGTCGAGATCGAGATCGGCGGCGAGTTCGCTCGCCGTCACCTGGTCGCGATGCGCCAGCTCATAGAGCACGCGCGCCTCGGTCAGCGAGAAGCGCGTGTCGACCAGGCTCTCGCGCAACAGGCCGAGCTCGCGGGTGTAGAAGCGGGAGAAGCGCCGCACCGCGGCGATGCGCTGCTTCGAGGCTGGCGGTGTCGCTCATGGGTCACCTGCCGGGTCGCGCAGGCGGTGACAGTGTCAATCAATTACTTGACGGAGTCAAATATCTGGAGCTGTGATGGTCGTGCGCAGAGCGGACGATCCGGCGCCGCCCGATCCGCCGCAGCAGGTCCCGCCTCGGGATCGCGCGCGTCGTCGCGATGACCGCCGAGCTCGCGCGTAGAACGCTTTGCGGATCAGCAAGCCCTGCCGGCCGCCGCGGCAGCGCGCGGTCAGGCGGCGCAACACGTCCGGATTCCGACCCACTGCACGGCCGCCGCGAAAATCGCGGCGCGCTCGTCGGCCTCGGTCTGCTCGAGAAGCGCAAACGTCTCGTCGATCCAGGTGAAGCCCGGCACCACGCCCGGGCCGAATGAACATCAGCCAGTCGCCGCGCGCGCGTCTCGGCGGCCGCCTTCAGGCGCGCGCCCAGCGGCTCCGCGCAGACGAGAGAAACGGCAGCCCGCGATGTCGGCGACCTTCTCGGTGTCGTCGCGCGAGCCGCCGTCCGCCACGATCACCTCGCGCACGATCCCGGCCGTCGCGCCCGGCACCAGCGCGGCGAGCGTCGGCACCAGCGCGCGCTCCGAATCGCTTGGTGGCGATAATGATGCTGAACATGTGAACGCCGGCTCGGACCACGCTCGCATCATGCGGCAGCGCGAACGCAATTCCTAGCGGACGAAATGCCCCGAATAATCAGCATGTTGTGTCCGGTCGCGTCCACAAAATGTGATCGCCAATTGTTCTTGTTTTGTTCACTGTCATTCGCTATATGCATGACATGGCTAATTCAACAGCATCTGCGAAGCCCGCCGGTGCCAGCGCCCTCCCAGGCGCCGGCGGGCGACTTCCTCGGCACCGCCGTCGACAAGGAACGACGGCGCGGCCGGGGGACGCTGTCCAACGCGTCGGGCCGCTACGAGCCGACCGCGCGCATCGCCTTCGATGACGGCTGGCGCTCGATCGAGGAGCTGCCGCGCGTTCGAAACCACCGTCACCGAGGAGAAGGCGCGCAAGATCATCACGCGCAACAACTCGCCCGACATCGGCTTCGACCGCTCGATCAATCCCTATCGCGGCTGCGAGCATGGCTGCGTCTACTGCTTCGCGCGGCCGACCCACGCCAATCATGGGGCTGTCCGCCGGGCTCGATTTCGAGTCCAAGCTGTTCGTGAAGCCGGACGCGCCGGAGCTGCTCGAGCGCGAGCTGGCGCGCCGAGCTATTCGCCGCGCGTGATCGCGATCGGCACCAACACCGATCCCTATCAGCCGATCGAGCGCAAATACCAGGTGATGCGCGGCATCCTCGAAGTGCTCGAGCGCGCCGGCCATCCGGTCGGCATCGTCACCAAGTCGGCGCTGGTCGCGCGCGACATCGACATCCTCGGCGCGCATGGCGCGGCGCAATCTGGTGAAGGTCGCGCTCTCGGTGACCAGCCTCGATCCGAAGCTGGCCCGCACCATGGAGCCGCGCGCCGCGACGCCGGCGAAGCGGCTGGAGGCGATCCGGCAACTGTCCGAGGCCGGCATTCCGACGTCCGTCATGGTCGCGCCGGTGATCCCGGCGATCAACGACACCGAGATCGAGCGCATTCTCGATGCAGCGGCGGCGGCCGGCGCGAAGGAAGCCGGCTACGTGCTGCTGCGGCTGCCGCTCGAGGTGCGCGACCTGTTCCGCGAATGGCTGATGGCGAATTTCCCCGACCGCTACCGCCACGTGTTCAAGCTGATCCGCGACATCCGCGGCGGCAAGGACTACGACGCCAAGTGGGGCGAGCGCATGACCGGCACCGGGCCGATCGCCTGGATGATCGGGCGCCGCTTCGAGGCGGCGTGCGAACGGCTCGGCCTGAACCGGCGCAAGCTCAAGCTCACCACCGAGCATTTCGCGCCGACCCGACAAGCGCCCGCAGCAGCTCGCGCTGTTCTAAAGAGTACACGATGACGAGACCGGTTCGCGCGCCTGATGATCGACACGCGCGACGTCACTGAAAGGGCCCTTTCAGGGCGAGGAAGACCGATTCGCGGTTAGCGTAATCCGGTCTCCGAGAGTCGAGCTGCATGCTTCGGCATCTGTCCTTCGGCGTCGCGGACCTTGCGACGCAGCATCGCGTTCTATGACGCCGCGCTCGCGCCGCTCGGTTATGTCCGGGTGTGGAACAGCGCGGGGCAGGCCGGCTACGGCCTGCCGGGCGGCGGCGACAAGCTCGCGCTGAAACTGCAGGCCGGTCCGGTCGTGCCGCCGGGACCGGGATTTCATCTCGCTTGACGCGCCGAACCATGCGCGGTCGATCGCTTCCATGCCGCGGCGCTTGCGGCTGGCGGTGCGCGACGAGGGCGCGCCGGGCCCGCGCCCACACTATGGGCCGACCTACTACGCGGCCTTCGTGCGCGATCCCGATGGGCACAAGCTCGAAGCGGTCTTCCAGTAATTGACCTTGAGCCCGACGCTGCGCGTCAGATAAGCGCTCGCAGGCATGCAAGCGCGCATCATCGGGGAGACGTCATGGAATTGAAGGGGGCCGTCGCGGTCGTCACCGGCGGCAATGGCGGGCTGGGCCAGCGCATCTGCCACGCGCTGGCGACGGAAGGTGCAACATCGCGGTCGTCTATGCGCAGAGCGCGAACGAGGCCGGCGTGGTGGCGGACGAAGTGCAGCAAGCACGGCGTCGAGGCCGAGCCGTTCCAGTGCGACCTGACGCAAGCCCGCGCAGATCAACCGCATGGTCGATGAGGTGGTGAAGCGCTTCGGCCGGCTCGACATCCTCATCAACGACGCCGCCTACAACAAGGCGATTCCCTTCAAGGATCTCGACGGCCTCACCACCGAGGAGTGGTCGAAGATCATCGACGTGAACCTCACCGGCCCGATGCACGCCATCAAGGCGGTCGCGCCGGTAATGCAGAAGCAGGACCGCGGCCGCATCGTCAACATCGCGTCGATCGCCGGGCCTGCAGCCCGGCGGCTCGTCGATCGCCTATGCGGTGTCAAAGGCCGGGCTCATCCACCTCACGCGCTGCATGGCGGTCGCGCTCGCGCCCGAGTGCTGGTCAATTGCGTCGCGCCCGGCCTGCTCGAAGGCACGCGCGCCACCGCGAACCTCTCGCAAGACGCAGATCGACAACTCGGCCTCGGCGGCGCTGCTCAAGCGCGCCGCCGACAAGGACGACTGCGCCGACCAGGTCGTCACCATGTGCCGCACCGAAACGATGACCGGCCAGACGATCGTGATCGACTCCGGCCGTATCTTCCACTGAATTCCCACAGCGCGTTTCACAGGCCGGCAATCTCCGAATTGAATTCCGCGCACCGATCCGCGCAAGGATCGCCGCCATGAGTCGCAGGCCGCCGCACGCCTTCCGTTGGGGGACGAGATCGTCCGCCCGACCTTCAGTCGCGAGCGCTACGCGATGAAGCGCGGGCTGTTTCCGGTCGCGGGTTGCGACGAGGCGGGGAGGGGGCCGCTCGCAGGTCCAGTCGTCGCGGCTGCCGTCATCCTCGATCCGAAGCGCATCCCGCGAGGGCTCAACGATTCCAAGAAGCTCAAACCCGAGCAGCGCGCCGCGCTCTATGAGAAGATCTGCGCCACCGCGCGAAGTCGCGGTCGCCATCGCGCCGCCGGCGCGGATCGAGAGCGACAACATCCGCGGCGCCTCGCTCTGGGCGCTGGCGCGCGCCGTCAAGGCGCTGACCGTCGCGCCGAAGCTCGTGTTCGTCGACGGCATCGACCGCATCGACGTCGACTGCGAATGCCGCGCGGTGATCAGCGGCGACGCGCTGGTGTTTCGATCGCGGCCGCCTCGATCGTCGCCAAGGTCACGCGCGACCGGCTGATGGGCTGCGTCGGCGCCGCGCATCCGGGCTACGGCTTCGAGCGCCACATGGGCTATTCGGTGCCGGAGCATTTCGCGGCGCTCAATCAGCTCGGCCCCTGCGTGCACCACCGCCGCAGGTTCGCGCCGGTCGCGGCGCTGCTGGGCTCGCCGAGCCGCGCGGAAGTTGATGAAACCGCGCAGTTAAGTCTCTAAATCTGCCCTCCATGTCCGTCGCTATTCACCGCCGCGCTCGATCGCGCGCCGATGTTCCGCGTCTCGCTCATCCTCGAGGCGCTGCGCGCGCGTCCCGTGCTGATGTTCTGGGTCGCGGCGCTGGCGCAGGGCACGCTGTGGACGCTGGTGCCGTCGCTGTTCTATCGGCGCCGCCCGGCGAGGTGCCGCTCGTGCTCGCGGTCGGCACGCGAGTGGCTGCTCGGCTCGCCGCTACGGGCCGCCGCTCGCCTACTGGCTCGCCAACATGGCGTTCACGCTTGGCGGGAGTCATCGGCATCTATGTGCTGTCGCAGCTCTGCGTGATCGTCACCTATCTGGGCGGTGTTCACGCTCGGCCGCCGCATCCTCGGCGCCGCCCATGCCGCGATGGCGATCCTGCTGATGGCGGGCATCAGCGTGTTCACGGTGCCGACGCTGGAATTCGGCCCGAGCGTGCTCGCGATGCCGCTCACCGCGCTGACCCTGCTGTTCGGCTATCGCGCGCTTGCCGACAACAAGCGCGGCGACTGGATCGCGCTCGGCGTCACGCTCGGCCTGCTGCTGCTCACGACCTATGCGGGGCTCATTCTGCTCGGCCTGCTGACGCGTTCGTGGTCGGCAACGCGCACGGGGCGCAGCCGCCTCGGCTCGATCGGGCCGCTGGCGTCGCTGCGTGATCGTCGTGCTGGTCTACTTCCCGCATCTGTTCTGGCTCGAGCGCTCCGGCTTCGATCCGCTGCCGGCGCTCAAGGCGCTGCCGAGCCTGCTCGTGGGCGAGAAGCGGCTGATGGCATGGGGCAATCTGCTGCTGCTCGCTGCTGTTCAGCCACGCCGGGCTGGTGGTGCTGGCGATGGTGGCGGGCGGCGTGCTCGCGGGAAGCGCACAGCCGCGCCCGCGGTCGAGCGCGTGCCGGTCGAGCCGTTCGCGAAAGCCTTCGTGTATTTCTTCGCGCTCGCGCCGGCGTTCGTGGCGACGCTGCTCGCGGTGCTGCTCGGCCGCGCCGACGCCGGTCGGCGGCGCCGGAGCCGCTCGTCGTGCTGTCGGGGCTCGCCGTCATCGTGGCGGCGGGCGACATGATCCGGCTCTATCGCCAGCGCATCGGCGCGCTGGTCTGGCTCGGACTGCTGCGTGGTGCCGCCCGCCGTGATCGTCGCCGCGACCGTGACGTTGCCCTGGACCGCCGCGGTCGACCTCGAGGTGAGCAAGCCCGCGAACGCGATGGGGCAGTTCTTCACCGAAACGTTCCGCCGCCGCACCGGCAAGCCGCTCGCGATCGTGATCGGCGATGCGCGCACCGCCGGCCTGGTGGCGCTCGCCTCGCCGGATCGTCCCAGCCTCTATCTCGATGGCTCGCCGGCGCGCTCGCCATGGATGACCGACGACGACGGTGCGCCGAGAAGGGCGCGATCATCGTCTGGACGGCGACCGATGCGAGCCGGCACGCCGCCACCCGCGCTCAGAGCGCGCTTCCCCGACATGGTGCCGGAAGTGCCGCGCTCGTTCGATCGCTCGGTGCAGGGGCGATTGCCGCTCCTGCGCATCGGCTGGGCGATGATCCGGCCGCGGTGGAGTACCGGTCGATAGCTGATGCGCGTCCGGCGCGATCGCCGCGAGATAGCGCTCGACCGAGCGCTCGAACGCCTGCTTCGCGCCGCTCGCGATCACGCTGTCGAAGAAATTGCCGAACATCATGTCGAACTCGAACGGCGCGAGCGCCTTGGCGATCGCCTTCACGCGCGCGGCCGGCAGCGGCACGAGGTTCGGATAGCTGCGCATGAAGCGTCACGTGCCTGCGGTCCGCCGCCACATAGGCGGTGTCGGAGCAGCACACGATGCCGCGCCCGGCTGCGCCGCCGGCCCAGTGCAGCATGCTGGAGCCGGTGAAGTGGCCGCCGCCGCGGATCACCGTCACGTCAGGCGTGAGCTCGCAGCGTCTCGCCCTCCCAGAGCTTGATGCGCGGTCCCGGCCGCATGATCCATTCGCGGTCGTCGGCGTGGACATGCACGGGCACGTCGAAGGCCTCGGCCCACTCGTTCATCGCGCTGTAGAAATGCGGGTGCGAGATCGCCATCGCCTGGATGCCGCCGAGCGCCTTGACGAGCGACACCGTCGCCGCATCGAGCATCGAGATGCAGTCCCACAGCACGTTGCCGTGCGCGGTGCGCATCAGCACGGCGCGCTGGCCGATCGCAAAGCGCGGCTGCGTCGCGATGCCGATGATGCCGGGCTCGTACTGGTGCCAGCCGTTACATGGTTGACCGCGAGCTTGTCCTGCGTGGTCCAGCCCTGGCCCGGCCGGCGGCACGTATTGCCGCTCGTCGTCGCAGATCGGGCAGTTCGCGCGGGCGGCGCATCGGCGGGCGGATATTGCGTGCCGCAGGTGGTGCAGATGAAGGCTGGCATGTCTCTCTCAGTGATAGCCTTCGCCTTCCTTCAGCTTGCCGCGGAAGATGTAATAGACGAAGCCGGTATAGATCAGGATGATCGGCAGCAGCGGCAGCGTGCCGATCAGCATGAAGATCTGGCTCGCGGGCGCGGCGGCCGCGTCCCAGATCGTCATCGAGGGCGGCACCAGATACGGGAGGACCGAGATCGCGAGCCCGACGATAACCGAGCATGAACAGCACGATCGCGGCGAGGAACGGCGGGATCGTCGCGCCCCTGCTCGAGCCAGCGCCACGCGCAGGAGGCCGTGAGCGCCGTGATCACCGGGACCGGCCACAGGACAGGATGTTCGGCAGCGAGAACCAGCGCTCGCGGATGCGCGGGAACGCGAGCGGCGTCCACAGGCTGACGATCGCCATGAACACCAGCACGCGAGCAGCAGCGTCTTGGCGTGCGCGCGCGCGCGCTCCGCGACCGCGCCTTCGGTCTTCATCGCCAGCCAGCAGGCGCCGAGCAGCGCATAGCCGGTGACCACGCCGAAGCCGCACAGCAGGGCGAACGGCGTCGCGAAATCGAACGTGCCGCCGGCGAACGCGCCGTTCTCGACCTTGATGCCCTGGATGAGCCCGCCGAGGATCAGGCCCTGGCAGAACGCCGCGAGCGTCGAGCCGCCCGCAAATGCGAAGTTCCAGTATTTCTTGCTGGTCACCGCGACGGTGCGGAATTCGAATGCGACGCCGCGAAAGACCAACGCGAGCAGCATCACGATCACCGGCAGATAGAGCGCCGGCATCACCACCGCATAGGCCTGCGGGAACGCGACCCACAATCCGCCGCCGCCGAGCACGAGCCAGGTCTCGTTGCCGTCCCAGAACGGCGCGATGGTGTCGATCATCTGGTCCTTTTCCTGCTCCTCCTTGGCGAAGGGAAACAGGATGCCGATGCCGAGATCGAAGCCGTCGAGGATGACATAGAGCGCGACCGCGGTGCCGATCAGGCCGGCCCAGATGACCGGGAGATACCATTCCATCTCAGCCTCCCGCCGCTTCGCGGAAGCGCGCCGCTTCGCGCGCCGCGCCGCGGCGGCCGGCGCGGCGTGCCGTGGCTCCGGCGGCTCGACCGCGCGGCCCTGCGGGCCGCGCACGATCAGGCGGTTGATGTAGTAGATGCCCATCGTGAACACGATGCCGTAGACGATGACGAACAGGATCAGTGTCGTCAGCACGCTGGCGGCGGTGACCGGCGAGATCGCGTCGGCGGTGCGCAGGATGCCGTAGGCGATCCAGGGCTGGCGCCCGGCTCGGTGGTGATCCAGCCGCACAGCACCGCGATGAAGCCGAGCGACCAGCCGTATTGCACGATCTGCAGGTACCAGCGCGTGGTGATGAGCTTGCCGCGCCACCACAGGAATGCGCCGAAGAACCCGATGCCGATCATCGTGAGGCCGATGCCGACCATGATGCGGAATGCGAAGAAAACCGGAATGACCGGCGGGCGCTCGCTGGGCGGCACGCTCTTCAAGCCAGGAAACAGCCCGTTCCGTCAGGGCCAGAGTCGTCGAGCCGGCCGCCTCGGAGGAGTCGGAGAGCCCGTAGACCGCGTCGAGGCGCTTGCAGTCGCGGACCAGGTTGTAGTCGAGGCGCCCGGTGCCGCCGGTGATCGAGCTCTCGTAGGGCACCCCGTTGATGGTGGCCTTGCCGGACTCGTACAGGTTCTGTCCGATCACCGGGTCCAGGGACGTGAGGTTGCGCCAGCCGAAGACGGTGACCTTGATGGCGGGGCTGTGCCCGGCACTGCGGTTGGCTCCGGCGACCATGACCACGCGGTACTTGCGCGTGCGGACGCTGCCGACCTTGTCCTTGAACCGGTACTTGCTGGCGCTGCTCAGCCGGCCCGAGTCGATGGTCTTCCAATGGTGGCGGCCCTGGTAGCGGACGTGCAGGGCCACGGCAGCGCCGGGTGCGGCCGGGCTGACCGAGCCCTTGATCTCGACCTTGCTGTTGAGCACCGGCTCGGTCTTGTCCACCCTGATGGTGACCTCATGGGCGCTGGCCTGGGCGGTCCGGTGTTCGTGGTCCCTGGTCGCGGCGTCGGCCGAGGCGAGGGCGGTCGAGCCACTGAGGGCGACGGCGAGGATCGCGATCCTTCGACAGTTCTTTCATGCCCGGTCCGATGCGCCGGAAATCATTTTGGTTCGCGCCGGATCCCAAACCTTCCGGGCCCGACGGGCCTCGTTGACGAAATCATCGGTGCAGGGTCTTGCCGGGGCGGGTAGGCGCAGGCTTAGGGTGCGCCCATGCCTCTTAGAAAGTCACCCAGTCAACGCCGCCTGGTCGCACTGTCAGGGGTCGCAGCCGCGTCCCTCGCCGTCGCCGGGCTCGCGCTGACCTCCCCCACAGCCGCCGCGTCCGCGGCGCCCTCGGCCCCTGCGGCCCCGACGAAGAAGGGCTACACCGGCGCGCCGGCCAACCCGGCGCCCTACACGCTGACCCAGCCCGACGGGAGCACGCTGAAGGTGCGCGCGTTCGGCGACCACCTCGCCAACGGCATCGCCACGGTCAAGGGCAACTACAGCCTGGTCAAAGGCAAGGACGGCTACTGGCGCTACGCCGCGGGCCTGACCGCCGCCGGCAAGCTGAAGCCCTCGTCCGTCGTCGCCGGCCAGGGCTCGGCCCCGGCGGCTGCACAGGGCCTCGCCCCCGCACCGGGCGCGCGCGCCGTGCAGGCGGAGACCCCGCCGGCCGGCACCGGTGACGACAAGGAGCTGGTGATCCTCGTCGACTTCACCGACCAGGCCTCCGTCGGCTCGACCGAGGCCGAGTCGGCCAACCACTACTTCGGTCCCGCCGGCAGCGTCGACGACTTCTACGACGAGGCCAGCCAGGGCCAGTTCGGGCTCGCGCCGGCCGCGGAGACCTGCGGCACCGCCAACAACGGAGTGACCGACTGGCTCCACCTGGACTACGACCAGCCCGACACCTTACCCGACCCGGCGGCACCGAGGACTACGTCGCGGACGCGATCGAGGCCGCCTCGGCCTGCGTCAACTTCGCCACGTTCGACGGGACGAACGGCCAGCCCGCAGACGGTGAGATCACCACCGACGAGCTGCACGTCACCGTGATCGGAGCGGGCTACGAAACGTCGTACGCCGGCCCCGGCAACATCTGTGGCGACGGTCCGAGCATCTGGGGCCACGAGTGGGACCTCGCGTCGGCCGGCCTCGGCGGTCTGACGGTCGACGGTGTGGTGGTCGGGGACTCCGGCTACACCACCTTCGGCGAGTGGCACTGTGCCGCTGACGAGGCTGCTGACCCCGACGGGCACAAGGCCACGATCGGCATCATGGCCCACGAGTTCGGCCACGACGTCAACTGGCCAGACCTCTACGACACCGACCAGTCCGGTGAGGGCGTGGGCGAGTGGAGCCTGATGGGAGCGGCTCGTGGGGCAAGTCCACCGCTCCCGGCCACCTGGCCGGTGACTCACCGACCCACCCCGACGCGTTCTCGATGTACTACCAGGGCTGGCTGAACCCGGTCGTCGCGACTGTGGCCAACGACATCCCGGTCACTGGCGACCAGGCGTTGCTCCTCGGCCCCAACCCCGGTGGCGTCAACTGGATCTTCAACGAGACCGAGGGTGACGGGGAGTACTTCCTCCTGGAGAACCGGAAGCAAGACGGCTATGACCAGTCGACACCGGGCTGCGGCATCGTCATCTACCGGATCGACGAGACTGTCACGCCCAGCAACGGCGCCAACGCGAACGAGGACGACCCGCTGATCAAGGTCATGCAGTCGGACGGCCTCGAGGACCTGGAGGACGGGGACAACCGCGGCGACGCCGGTGACCCATGGCCGGGCACGGGCGGCCTCAAGCACGACTTCAACAACACGACGACGCCCAACACGAAGTTCCACGACGGGACCGCGTCCAACCTGGCCCTGCACGTGGACGAGAACGCGTGCGCGGACACGATGCACGTGGACGTCACCCACCTCGGTGACGCCTCGCCGCCGGTGGTTCGGCCGAGCAACGACATGTTCGCCAACGCCGTCACCATCACTGGTGCGTCGGGAAGCCAGACCAAGAACACCGAGCACGCCACGATCGAGCCCGGCGAGCCTCAGCCGGCCGGCGCCGGGCGGGCCTCGGTCTGGTACCGCTGGGTCGCTCCGGCCAGCGGCATGGCGACGATCGAGACGACGACCAGCGACTACGACACCGTGCTCGGTGTCTACACCGGGTCGGCGGTCAACGCACTCACCGAGATCGGATCCAACGACGACCAGGTCCCGGGTTCGGTGTTCACAGCAAGGTCACCAAGCGCGTCACGGCCGGTACGACGTACCAGATCGCGGCGGACGGCTACGCCGGTGACAGCGGCAACCTGAAGCTGACCTGGAGCCTCGTGGCCGACCCGGTGCCGCCGAAGCTGGCCACCACCACGTCCCACCGCGCCGCACAAGGTGAAGTTCAAGAAGGACTTCGATGTCACCGCGACCGTGGCCGCGACCGGTGGTTCTGCCACCGGGACGGTCCAGGTCTGGGGGGGCTCGAAGCTCCGCGGGACGGGCACGCTGGTGAACGGCGTCGTGGCCGTCCACATCACGAAGAACCTGAAGAAGGGGAACCACACGTTGGCCGTGAAGTACCTGGGTTCGACCACCACCAACCCCAGCGAGACCACGGTGCAGGTGAAGATCAAGAAGAAGAGGAAGCGCCACCACAACTGAGTCGCTGACTCGGTGAGCTGAGCGGCCGGCCCCGTCCCTGGTGGGACGGGGCCGGTCGTCTCTGCTCAGGCCCGGTGGCCGAACACCTGCGCGACGTACCACCGGCCGTCATGGCCCTTGCGAGCGCCGATCCCCATCAGCCGGAACGACGGGTTGAGGATGTTGGCCCGGTGGCCCTCGGAGCTCATCCAGCCGTCGTCCACCACGGACCTGCCGGTGCGGTAGCCGTACGCGACGTTCTCGCCCGCGCTGCTGAGCTTGCACTCGCGCATCACGTCACCGAGGTCCTGGTGGAACATGTGCTCCTGCTGCGCCATGGCCTTGGCCTGGCGGACCGCCATCCGCCTGAGGCAGTCGCTGGGCCTCAGCGCCTTGACCCCGTTGTGGGCGCGATGGGCGTTGGTCGCGACGAACGCCTGCCGCGCGTACTTGCCGGCGCTGCTCTGCGCCTGCGCGGGTGGCGCGGTCGTGCCGATGGCCAGGGCCAGGGTGGCGAGCAGGCGGCGAGGCGGACCATGCCGACAGGTTAGGTCCCGGACTGGTCGACGCCGACCACGGCCGAGCCCCCGCGCCGATGGTGGCGCGCTCGGGCGAGCCGGGGATGGTGAGCGGCAGGTCGAGGGGCGCGCTGAGGCTGGACCTCGACCCGGTCGCCGTCGATGCGGACCGTGTAGGAGAGGCCCGGGTAGCGGGTGTACGCCGCCGGCATCGCGGAGGTAGGCGCCGACCGCGGCGCGCGCCTGCGCGGGAGTGAGCGCGAGCGACTCCTGCGGGACGCCGCCCTGGTAGACGTCCTCGCCGGTGGCGCCGAGGTCGGCGCCGCGCAGCGCGGCGCCGTCGGCGAGGGTGTCGAGGCCCTGGCGCTGGAGGTAGGCCGCCGAGGTGTCGACCACGAGCGCCACGACCATCGCGATCAGCACGGCGAAGCCGACGATGAGGACCGTCGCCTGGCCGCGCTCGTCGCGGTGTCTGCGGTCAGGGGGCGGCATCGTCGACCTCCTGGTACTGGCCGATCGGCACCGTGTGCGACGCGTCGAGCGCGAAGCTCGGCGCCCGGCCGCCGAGCACGTCGGGCAGCAGCGGCAGGTCGACCCGGGTGGCGACCCGGACGGTGACCACCGAGGTGCCCTGGTGGCAGTCGTGTGGGTACGGCGTGCAGCTGACGGTCACGGTGAGCGGCGCGCCGCGCAGCCCCTGGTCGGCCAGCGCCTGCCGGGCCGCCTCCTCGGCGCGCGCCTGCCCCAGCGCGTCGTTCGGCGCCAGCGCGTAGGCCCGGCCGGCCGCGCGGGCCGCGCCGCTGACGCCGAAGGCGCCCTGCTGCACCTGGAAGACGCTGACCACGATCCAGAGCAGCGGGATCAGCAGCAGGACGCCGAGCCAGGTCAGCTCGACCAGCGCGCTGCCCGTCTCATTCCTGGCCCGCTCGTCCCGGCTCATCGCTTGCCCCGACACTGAACCAAATGGTTCACTTTCTCCGTGACCGTCGCCGTCCTCTGCGCCGCCCTCGGCGACCCGACCCGGGCCGGGCTCGTCGAGCGGCTCGCCCAGGGGCCGGCCAGCCTGTCGGAGCTCGCGGCGCCGTACGCCATGACGCTGACCGCGATCCGCAAGCACGTCGGCGTCCTGGAGGACGCCGGCTGGGTGGAGCGGCACAAGCACGGCCGGGTGGTCACCTGCCGGCTCCGGCCCGAGCCGCTGGGCGAGCTCGAGGCCTGGCTGACCGACCGAAGCACGTTCTGGACCGCAGCACTCGACCGACTCGGCAGCCACTCTCGACAAGGAGTCACATGACCGTCCGACCTCGGCTTCACCCTCGACCGGACGTACGCCGCGACGCCGGAGCGCGTCTGGGCGCTACTTCACCGACCCGGACGCTGATGGCGACGTGGTTCTGCCCCAACCCGGACGCTGCCGACCACCTGCGACCTCGACGTGCGGCCCGGTGGCGCGTGGCGGGTCGTGATGGGCGAGTGGGTAGCCGTCGGCGGCAGCTACGTCGAGGTGGAGCCGCCGACGCGGCTGGTCTTCACCTTCGACTGGGAGCACGACGACGACCGGCCGACCACGGTGACCGTCACGATCACCCCGGAGGACGACCGGACCCAGGCTGGTGCTCGCGCACGAGGAGGCCGGCGCCGACGGTGGCCACGAGGAGGGCTGGACGCTGTCGTTCGCCCGGCTCGACCGGGAGCTGTCCTAGTGCGTCACGGCGGCTCCTCGACCGCGTGGCCAGTGACGGTCAGCTCGATGCCGGGGCCGCCGATGCCCGAGCGCCGGCACCCGCGCGTGCACCGTGACCTCGACCGTGTCCCCGGTCTGTCTGCGCCGACACGTCCTGGGCGAACTTCCCGGACACCGCGCCCTCGATCTGGGCCCGGGTCAGCGCGGCCCCGTCGGCCGGGCCGCGGTCGCGGGTGGCGGCGAGCCGGGCGCCCTCGGACGCCGCCGAGGCCAGGGTGTTGTGGACGTAGAGCACCAGCGCCACCTGCAGGATCCCGAACACGACCGGCACCAGCACGACCATCACCAGCACGATGTCGACGACCGCCGCGCCGCGCTCGAGTGCGGCGGCCTGGTCGGCGGGGCACTACTTCACGGAGCCGAGCGCGCTCGACAGCATCGAGCGGAGCTGGCCCTCGGCCACGCCCCAGATGACCATCACCAGCCCGGCGGTCATCACGGTGACGAGGACCCAGCCGGGCACGTCGCCGCGTTCGTCACGGGCCCGGGGCGCGGTGACCTCGAGCCAGAGCCGGGTGAGTGCGGAGTGGAGGTGGTGCATGGTGCTTCCTTTCCCGAGAGGTGTTCACGGTTGCTCAGGGGGTCGTGAGCGAGAGCCCGACGACGCCGGGCCAGAACGCGAAGAGCACGGTCACCGGCAGCACGAGGAAGACCACCGGGACCATCATCGCGACCTCGCGACGGGCGGCGACCTCGATCAGCTCGCGCCGGCCGGCCTCGCGGACGTCGGCGGCCTGCGCGTGGAGCACGTCGGCGAGCGGCGTGCCGCGCTCGATCGCGACCGCGATGCCCTGGGCGAACCGCGCCACCAGGGGCAGCCCGGTCGTGGCGGCCATCCGGTCGAACGCCGAGGCGACCGGCTCGCCGGTGCGGACCTCGGCGAGCACCGTGGCCAGGTCGGCGGAGAGCTCGCCGCCGGAGCGGCGTACGACCCGGTCGAGGGCGGCCACCGGGCTCTCCCCGGCCGCGACCGCGAGCGCGAGCAGCTCGGCGACGGTCGGGAACTCGGCGAGGATCCGCCGCTCCCGCTGCTTGACCTGCGAGGAGAGGTGCTGGTCGCGGGCCAGGACGCCGACGACGAACGCGCTGAGCGCAGAGCAGCACCGCCGACAGCAGCCCTCCGGGGTGCGTGAGCGCCTTGAGGAGGGAGTACGCCGCGGCGAGGGCGAAGGCGACCAGTCCCCAGAGGACCTGCTGGACCCGGAACTCGGCCACCGTCGCGTCGAGCCCGGCCCGCTCCAGCCTCCTGCCTGACCGAGGTCGCGCCGCCGAGGACCCGCTCGACGCCGTCGGCAGCCGACTGCAGCGAGCGGGCCGAAGACGCCCTTCGCGGCCGAGGTGGTCGGCGCCTGCCGGGTCGTCACCTGGGGCAGGTCGCGGACGTAGGGCAGCACCCGGGTCTCCAGCCGCGGTCGCCGCAGGGCCATGATCCGCGACCCGACGAGCAGCAGTCCGCCGGCGAGCGCCGCCCCGAGCAGGCGCTCCCCAGGCGGCGGGCGTCATCGGAGGATCCGCCGTTCGACGGGGAGCCGGCCGATCCGCATCATCAGCCGGTAGGCGACCAGGCAGAGCCCGCCGCCCACCGCGAGGACCAGCGCGCCGGCCGGGGAGGCGTAGCGGCGGATGACCTCGGTCTGGAACGACATGAAGAGCAGCACCAGCCACGGCGCCGCGACCGCGAGGCGCGCGCCGTTCACGGTCCACGCCTGGCGCGACTCCAGCTCGCCGCGGGTGCGGACGTCCTCGCGGAGGTAGCCGGACAGGTTGCGCAGCAGCCGGCCCAGCTCGCCGCCGCCGACCTCGCGGGCGACCCGCAGGCCCTCCACGACCCGGTCGCCGACCGGGTCGGCCAGCCGCTCCTTGAGCCGGTCGAGGCTCTCGCCGAACCGCCCGGTCACCTGGTAGTCCAGCGCGAACGCGTCGAACGCCGGGCGCAGCGGCTCGGGTCCGCGGACGCCCAGCGCGGCCAGCGCGTCCGGCAGCGACATGCCCGCGCGGACGGCGGACGCGAGGTTGTCGACGGCCTCGGGCCACACCTCGGCGAGCTCCCGCTGCCGGCGCCTCGCCCGCCCACTGACGACCGCGACCGGGAGGTAGCCGCCGATCAGGCCGAACGCGAGCGCCACCGGCGGCGTCCGCGACACCACCTGCACCACGAACGCCGTCAGGGCGCCGGCCACGGCGCAGAGCACCAGGAAGCCGGTGATGGACACCTCGCCCAGCCCGGCCCTGGCCAGGAGCTCGGCGGTGCGTCCGCGCTTCCTGGCGCGTCCTGGGCTGGGGCGGGACGAAGAACGCCGACCACACCAGCAGCAGCCCGACGCCGACCCCGAGCCCGACGAGCGCACCCATCAGCGCGCTCCAGCTGCCCGCTGAGGATCCGGTGCACGTCGATGCCGCGGCGCTCGAACTGCTCGAGCCGCGGCGGCAGCCCGCCGGTGCGGCGCAGCTCGGTGCCGTGGCGCACGAAGATCGGCTCGGTCTCGATGACGTCGTTCTCGACGCGGCCGGGGACGCCCACGACCTCGTTGACGCGGCGTACGCCGTGCTCGTCGATGCCGAGGTGGACCACGAGGTCGACGCTGGCCGCGACGGTGGGCACCACGAACCGCGCGGAGATGTTCTCGCCCGCGAGCAGCGGCAGGGTGCAGCACTTCACCAGCGCCTCGCGGGCGCTGTTGGCGTGGATCGTGCACATCCCGGGCAGCCCGGCGTTGAGGGCGAGCAGCAGGTCGAGGCACTCCTCCGCCCGCACCTCGCCCACGATCACCCGGGACGGGCGCATCCGCAGCGACTCCTTCACGAGGTCGCGGAGCCGGACCTCGCCGGTGCCCTCGAGCCCCTGCTGCCGGGTCTGGAGCGCGACCCAGTCGGGGTGGGTGAACCGCAGCTCGTAGACCTCCTCCGCGCTGACCACCCGCTCGCCGCCGGGGATCGCGGCCGCCAGGCAGTTGAGCATCGTGGTCTTGCCGGCCTGGGTGCCGCCGGCGACCAGGATGTTGAGCCCGGCCCGCACCGACGCCTCGAGGAACGCCGCCGCCCGCGGGCTCAGGCTGCCGAGCTCGACCAGGCTCTGCAGGCGGTGCGCGCGGACCGTGAACTTCCGGATGTTCACCGCGGAGAACCCGCGGCTGATCCCCTCCAGCACGACGTGCAGCCGGTGCCCCTCCGGCAGCATCGCGTCGACGAACGGCTGGCTCAGGTCGATCCGCCGGCCCGAGCTCTTGAGCATCCGCTCGACCAGCTCCTGCACCTGGGCGCGGCTCAGCACCAGGTTGGTCAGCTCGTGCCGGCCGTGCCGGGCCACGAACACCCGGGACGGGTCGTTGATCCAGACCTCCTCCACGGCCGGGTCGTCGAGGAACGGCTGCAGCGGGCCGAAGCCGCTCACCCGCGCGACCAGCTCGCCGACCACGGCCTCGGCGTCGGGCACCCGCGCCACCACGCCGGTCAGGCTGCGCTCGTCGTGGTCGCGCACCACCGACTCCGCGATCCGGCGTACGACGCCCGCATCGGCCTGCGGGTCCACGCCCTCGCGCCGCACCACCTCGCGCACGTGCGCGTCGAGCCGCTCGACCAGCTCGTCGCGCGCCGTCGCCGGCGCACCGGCATGCGTCGTCGTCATCCAGACCCCGAATTCCCGAGAAGGAGCCCTGCCTGACCGCGACCGTAAGCCCTGTCTTGGCGGACAGGGAAGGGGCGGGAACGAATCTGTGGACGAACTGGGGCGCAGGTGAACGCCGTCAACTCATGTGACTGAGCTCCGCGCTCAGGGTAGGACGGCGATGCAGTCGATCTCGACGCGCGCGCCGACGTCCATCGGTCATGGCTCCATCCTCACGGGTGCGCAAGCACGGTCAAGGAGCCGGCGCCGCCGCGGGTGCACGATGGACGCATGGTGCACCAAGGATCTCTGACCGGACGGATCGCACTGGTCAGCGGCGCCTCGCGCGGGCTGGGCCGGGCCACCGCGGTGGAGCTGGCCGCGGCCGGGGCGTACGTCGTCTGCACGGCGCGCAGCACCCGCGACGCCGCCACCCAGACCGACGGTCGACGACCTCACGCTGGAGGGCACCCTCGACGCGGTCCGGGCCGCCGGCGGCGACGGCGAGTGGCACCGGTGCGACCACACCGAGCCCGGCGCAGGTCGAGGCCCTGCTGCGCGACGTGCTCGACCGGCACGGCCGGGTCGACGTGCTGGTCAACAACGCCTGGGGCGGCCACGACCACCACGACGACCCGGGCGGCGAGGAGGTGTGGGACGAGTCGATGGAGCAGTTCCGGGCGATGCTGCTGGCCGGCGCCTACTCCGACTTCGTCACCACGATGCTCACCCTCCGGCTCGCGATGGGGCCGGCCCGCTCCGGGCTGGTGCTCACCACCACGTGGCACACGCCCGAGCCGCCGGCGTGGGTCCCCTACGAGTCGAGCAAGGCCGCGAAGAACCGGCTCGTCTACGCGCTCGGCTACCACCTGCAGGACAAGGGCATCCCGGTGATCGCGGTCGCGCCCGGCTGGATGCGCACCGAGCTGATGCTCACCCACCACACCGAGGAGGAGCTGGCCGGCAAGACCGAGACGCCCCACCTCGCGGGCCGGGTGATGGCCGCCCTCGCCGCCGACCCGGACGCGATGCGGCTCACCGGCCAGGTGGTCGACGTCGGCGAGATGGCCGAGCACTACGGCATCGACGACCTCGACGGCACCCGGCCGCACGGGAACGCCGGCCGCTACCTGCCCAGCCCGGTCCCGCCGCCGCTGCCGCGACGCGACGTGAGCCTAGCGCCGCGGCAGCAGGATCGAGAGCTGCTGCGGGGTCTCCCCGGTGAGCCGGCCGCCGAGCGCGGTGACCACCGCCCGCGCCTGGGTGATCGCGATGTCGGCGCTCGGGCCGGTGACCGTGACGGACGTCCGCGCAGGAGAGGCCGATCGAGAGGTGGCCCTCCTCGTCGGCGTCGAAGACCATCCGGACCGGGCCCTGCGCCGCGCTTGAGGACGTCGGCGAGGAGCAGGTCGAGGATGTGCTCGACCGGACCCGGCGTGTACGTCGTCTCGATGTTGCCCTCGACCGCGGCGGTGAGCTGCCGGTCCTGCTCGCCGAGCGCGTCGGCCCAGGTCTGGGCGCACTGGGTGGCCAGGTCGCGCAGCGGGATCTCGGCACCGGCCACCAGCGCGCCGCGGCGCGCCAGCGCGACCAGGTCGCCGGCGACGGCGTCCATGGCGTCGATCCGGCCGACCGAGCGGGTCGCGGACTCGCCGCACGTCGGCGGGTAGGTCGTCGCGCTGGGCCAGCTCCTCGAGCTCGAGCCGGAGCCCGGTCAGCGGGGTGCGCAGCACGTGCGAGGCGTGCTCGGCGAACGCCTGCTCCGAGGCGAGCCGCTCCTGGAGCTGGCCGGCCGAGGTGAGCAGCGCCTGGCTGATCGCCTTCGCCTCGGGGATGTGGGTGCGCGGCAGGTCGAGGTCGAAGCGGCCGCGGCCCAGCTGCCCGGCCGCGCCGGCGAGCTGGCGGAACGGACCCGACAGCAGCCGGGCCATCACGTAGCCGACCAGCGCCGCGAGCAGCGCGACCAGCAGGACCAGGAAGCCCAGCGAGCCCTTGTCGCCGCGCGGCGAGCTCGTCGAGCACGTCACCGGCCTGGGTCACCGTGAGCGTGCCGCCGCCGGCGTCGACGGTCGTCTGGATCGCGTCGTCGGGGTCGTCCTCGTCGTACGCCTTGCCCTCCACGACGATCGGCTCGCCGTCCGCGGCGTCGTACTCGAGCCGGTCGGAGGTGTCGACGATGCGCGGCGAGGAAGGCCCGGTCGACCGGCCGGCCGAGCTCCTGGCGCTGCTCGATCAGCAGCGCCAGCGTGGTGGCCTCGCCGCGCAGCTCACGGCTCTCGTGGGTGCGCATGCACGGAGTGCTCGGTGTAGCCGCGGACGCCACAGCGCGCCGAGCAGCAGCAGCACGCTGAGGACGACGAACGATGCTGTCAGGCGCGCGCGCACCGCGTCACCCCCGGTCGGCCCTGCTCAGTCGGACGGGCTGCCCTCGAGGCGGAACCCGACCCCGCGCACGGCCACGACCTTCTCCTGGACCCCGACGCTCTCCAGCTTCTGGCGCAGCCGGCCGATGGTGACGTCGAGGGTCTTGGTCGAGCCGTACCAGTTCTCGTCCCACACGTCGGCCATCAGGCGGGTGCGGGAGACGACCTTGTCCTTGTTGGCGACCAGGACGTTGAGGACCTCGAACTCCTTGCCGGTCAGCGGCACCTCGTCGTCGCCGGAGAACACCCGGCGGGCGGCCACGTCGATGCGCAGGCCGCCCTCGCTGCCGTTCTCGGCGGCCGCGGCGGCCGCGGTGGTACGCCGCAGCAGCGCGCGGACCCGGGCCTGGAGCTCGGCCAGCCCGAACGGCTTGGCCATGTAGTCGTCGGCGCCGTAGTCGAGGCCGACCACGCGGTCGAGCTCGCCGGCCCGCGCGGTGACGATCATGATCGCGCCCTCGTAGCCGGCGTCGCGGGCCTTGCGGCAGACCTCGAGTCCGTCCATGTCGGGGAGCCCCAGGTCGAGGATGACCACGTCGGCGTGGCGCGCCTGGACGTCGTCGAGCGCCTTCTGGCCGGAGTCCACCCAGTGCACGTCGTATCCCTCGCGCTCGAGGGTGCGGACGAGCGGGAAGGCGATGTCCTCCTCGTCCTCGACGACGAGGACTCTCTGCGGCATGCCGCGAGATAGGACTAGACAGGCAGTGCGTGGGGCGCAACGCACCGATCGCGGGACTGCGCTAGGGCCGGGTCCGTCAGCCGACCGGCAGCCGCGTGCGGGTCTGCCCGACCACCTTCTGCGGGGCCCGGCGGCCGGTGGCGAGGGCCAGGACGAACGCCGCGAGCGCGGCCGCGGCCAGCAGCACCCAGCCGCCGTCCATCACGAACGGGTAGCCGATCCAGGGCACGCCCAGCCACACCCGCGCGTACGACGCGCTCGTCAGCGGCACCGCCCAGGGGTCCTGGCTCCCGGTGGTGTCGGCCTGGGTGGTGGCGACGCCGTCCTCGATGGCCACGATCCGGCGGGTCACCCGCTCGTCCGAGCGTGCCGTCCGGCGGCCGGAAGTGATCACGTCGCCGACCTCGAGGTCGGCGGGCGGCACCTCGCGGGCCAGCACGACGGAGCCTCGGCCCAGGGACCCGTCCATCGACCGGTCGGTGACGACGTAGCGCTGGAGGCCGAGCACCGCGGGCAGCAGCACCAGCAGCACCACGGGCGCAAGGACCAGCAGCCCGAGCGCGAGCCGTCGCCACTCGCCGCGGGTCGACCGGTGCGGAACCGGTGCGATCTCCAAAACCAGCACCCCCCTGAAGGCGGGCCATCCCCCGAGCGGCCCGTAGTCGCCAAACTATGGGGACTGTGTCCACCCGGTTCCACGCCCGGTCCACGGCTGCACCAACGTTGGGTAACACCTGCGTGCGGCGAGGCTCCGGCCACGCTGTTAGCGCGGGCTCGACGGGTGTCAGGCAAACAGGTCGCCGTACTCCTCCACGCGCTCCAGCACCTGGTCGAACCGGAGCTGCTCGAGCGCGTCCGGGTCCTCCGCGCCGGCCTCCACCTCGTCCCAGCCGAGGGGGGTGGCGACGTACGGCTTCTCCTTCCCGCGCAGCGAGTACGGCGAGATGGTGGTCTTGGAGCCGGAGTTCTGCGACCAGTCCAGGAAGACCTTGCCGGACCGGCGGGCCTTGGTCATGGTCGCGGTGACGAGCTTGGGGTGCTCCTTCTCGAGGGCCTCGGCGACCTCCTTGGCGAGCGCGGTCGACTCGTCGCGACGGCATCCGCTTGGGGAGGTCGGCGTAGAGGTGCAGCCCCTTGCTGCCGCTGGTCACCGGCTTGGCGGTCAGGCCGCGCTCCTCGAGCGCGTCGGAGACCAGCAGCGCCACCCCGCAGCACTCGTGCAGCCCGGCCGGCTCGCCGGGGTCGAGGTCGATGACCAGGCGGTCGGCGTTGCGGGGCTTGCCGTTGCGGCCGACCGTCCACTGGTGCACGTGCAGCTCGAGCGCGGCCAGGTTGACCAGCCAGGTGAGGGTGGCCAGGTCGTCGACGATCGGGAAGGTGAGGGTGCCGTCCTCCTTGGACGCCGTGCGGGAGCCGGTCGTCGGCACCTTCACGGTGTGCACCCACGACGGCGTGCCGCCGGGGATGTTCTTCTCGAAGAAGCTCATGTCCTCGACGCCGTGCGGCCAGCGGATCCGGGTGACCGCGCGGTCCTTGAGGTGCGGCAGCAGCACCGGCGCGATCTGGGCGTAGTAGTTGAGCACCTCGCCCTTGGTGGTGCCGGTGCGCGGGTAGAGGACCTTGCCGAGGTTGCTGATCTTGAGGGTGCGGCCCTCGACGTCGACGAAGACCTCCTCCGCCTCGAACTTCTCCTCTTGGGCACGGCTAGCGCCCCACCGCGATGACGGGGACCCGCGCCGGGTCGAGGACCCGCATCAGCTTGTCCATGAAGACGCCGGGCGCGCTCACGCAGCCGGCGGTCGCGCCGGACGCCGTTGACGTGCAGGAAGATGCCGGCGCCGCGGTGCCGGACCTGCTTGATGTTGAAGTCGGTGACCACCGAGATGCGGTACTGGTGGCCGGAAGTCGGTGAGCCGCTCGGAGCTGTCCGGGTCGCTCGTCGGCAGCCACCAGCGGAAGCCGCCCTCGGCCTGGTTGCGGTAGCGGTTGTAGTACGCCGACTCGTTGTCCTGCACCCAGAAGTCACCGCTCTCGACCTGGCGGTAGCGCAGCTTCCACCGGTCGTCGGCGGCGGTCCATGCCGAACGCCCACGGCAGCGCGTAGGTGCCCAGCGGCGTGGTGCCGGTGCCCTGCTGCCGCTTGGTGCCGCGCACCAGGCCGCCGTACCCGATCCGGCCGTCGTCGGCGCTGAACCGGGCCCGCCAGCCGGTGTCGGTGAGCTTCCAGAACGTCACCCGGGCGCGGTAGCCGTCGGTGTGGTTGACGGTGACCACCTGCTGGGTGCCCTCGCTGAGCTGGACCTTCACGCCGTCCAGGGTCGTCGGGCCTGCTGCCGGGCTGGTCGAGACGGCGACGGCCAGCGCCAGCTCGGCGATCACAGGTCCCTCCAGGTCGCGAGGCGTCAGGTCGGTGCGACCCCGCGGTAGGACGGCTGGCGGAGCCGGGTGTAGCCGAGCCCGTGGGTCTCGACGTCGACGACCAGGACCGGCTCGACCCAGAACGTGCCGCGCGCGTCGACGCCGGCACCTCGTCGTCGAACGGGCTGTCCGCGCGGGCGATGCGGGGCGACGAGCTGGGTGAGCGCCCGGCTGGCCGCGCGCGCCGATGCCGCTGCCGACCCGGCCGCGGTAGACGAGCCCCTCGTCGGTCGGCTCCCCGACGAGCAGCGCGGCCAGCCGGTCGGTGGTGCCCTCCTGCGGGCGCCAGCCGCCCACGACGTAGGAGCGCCGATGCCGGTGCGCGAACTTCAGCCAGTTCCTGGTCCGCTCGCCGAAGACGTAGCGCGAGGTGAGCCGCTTGCTGACGATCCCCTCGAGACCCTGCTGGAGGGTGGCCTCGAACAGCATCGGCCCGTCGTCGTAGGCCTCGGGGACCTGCCACGTCGAGTGCTCCAGGCCGAGGCCGCGCAGGATCTTGCGCCGCTCCCCCAGCGGCTGGTCGCTCACGTCCTTGCCGTCGACCCGCATCACGTCGAAGACCATGTAGGTCGCCGGCAGCCGGTCCGCGAGCCGGGCGGCGGCCGGCGGCGTTGCGCACGTGCATCCGGTCCTGGAGCACCCGGAAGTCGGGGAGCCCGCGGTCGTTGAGCGCGATCACCTCGCCGTCGACCAGCAGGTCGCGGTCGCCCAGCGGGCTGCGGTTGAGCTCGGGCCAGGCCACCGTGACCGGGTTCTCGTTGCGGCTCAGCAGCCGCGTCGTACCGCTCCGGGTGGTGTCGGCGAGCACCCGGACACCGTCCCACTTCACCTCGTGCGACCAGCCGGCGTCGGTCGGCACGTGGGTACCGGTCGTGGCGAGCATCGGGCGCATGAGCCCATCCTTGCCGATGGAGATCCCGATGGATTCTGGCCGTCACACCGGTCACACTGGTCGCAGCCCGGGCCGTGTGGGGACCCGGACAAGAGAGGAGAGACGATGCGGGCGATCTGGAAGGGTGCGGTCTCGTTCGGGCTGGTCAGCGTGCCCGTGAAGCTGTACGCCGCGACCGAGTCCCACGACGTCTCGTTCCGCCAGGTGCACGCCAAGGACGGCGGCCGGATCAAGTACCAGCGGGTCTGCTCGATCGACGGCGAGGAGATCGCCTACGCGGACATCGCCAAGGGCTACGAGACCGAGGACGGCGAGATGGTCATCCTCACCGACGAGGACATGGAGCAGCTGCCCTCGACGTCCTCGCGGGAGATCGCGGTCGAGAAGTTCGTGCCCACCGAGCAGATCGACCCGATGCTGTTCGAGAAGTCCTACTACCTCGAGCCGGAGAAGTCGGGCAGCCAAGCCCTACGGCCTGCTCCGCCAGGCGCTGCTCGACGCCGACCGGATGGCGGTCGTCACCGTCGCACTGCGCCAGCGCACCACGATCGCCGTGCTGCGGGTCAAGGACGACGTGATCGTGCTCCAGACGATGATGTGGCCCGACGAGGTCCGCACCCCCGACTTCTCGGTCGAGACCGGCGACGTCAAGGACGCCGAGGTCAAGATGGCGCACATGCTGGTCGAGACCCTGGCCGGCGACTTCGACGCGAGCGAGTTCGAGGACGACTACGCCGGGGCCGTCGAGACCCTGGTCAAGACCAAGATCGAGGGCGGCGAGATCAAGCGCACCCCGACCTCGACCAAGACCTCCGGCGAGGTGGTCGACCTGCTCGCCGCGCTGCAGCGCTCGGTCGACGCCGCCAAGAACGCGCGCGGCGAGAGCGGCTCGGAGATCTTCGACGACCTCGAGGACGAGACGAGGACGAGAAGCCCGCCAAGAAGACCGCGGCGAAGAAGACCGCCAAGAAGTCGTCCAGCGCCAAGAAGACGACGACCAAGAAGGCCGCCGCGAAGAAGACGGCCGCCAAGAAGACCACCGCGAAGAAGACCACCAAGAAGGCGGCTGCGCGCAAGGCCAGCTGACCGACGAGTCAGACCCCGCTGGGGTCCGGACGGACGGCGATCTCGAGGCTGAGCGCGCACGCCACGACGAGGGTGCGCAACGGCTCGTGGACCGTCCCGGAGATCCGCACGACGTAGTCGTCGGGGCTCGCGAACCTCGTGAGGTCGAGGCCCAGCCCAGTCGCGGGTGATCGTGGCGACCTGGCGGCCGTGGCTGTCCATGATCCGGAGGTCCCAGGCGACCCAGTTGTCGGTCTGGAGGTCGCCGAGGAACTGGCCGTTGGGGCCGAGGAAGGCGAACGTCGTCTCGTTGCGTCGCAGGCTCTGCTGGACGATCCGACCGGCGTCGCGGCCCTCGCTGTCGCGCACCTCGACCGAGATCTTCTTCGCCCCGATCGGGCGGATCAGGGTCAGCACGACCGCCTGCCGGTCATCCACCAGCTCGACGACGTCGTTCTTGGTGTGGTCGCGGATGATCATCGACTTGATCCCGGGGGTCGGCCGCAGGGCGGGCGGCGCGGCGCGCCGCAGCATCCCGGCCTTGCTGCCGTCGGGCCGGAGCACGGAGCGGTCCGACCAGCGGCGGCCCAGGTCGGTGAACCGCTCGACCACCAGCACGTCCTCGTCGAGGAGCGCGCTGCGGGCCTTCTCACCCAAGGGCCCGTTGGGCTCGTCCAGGGCGTTCTTGTCGCCGTCGCGCACGTACGGCGTCCACCGGCTTCCGTCGAAGAAGCGCAGCTCATGGCGGCCGTAGGGATCCTCGCGCCATCCCTCGACCTTGCCCTGCCGCTGCACCTCCGTCACATAGCGAGCGTAGGACGGGAAGCCGCCCCGGCTATGGGGTTTGGGCGAATCGGCCCAGACGACCTTTGAGCGGTCAGGACCGGTTGAGCCGGATCGCGGCGCCGATCTCGGCGGCCACCGCCACCGCGAGCGCCTCCCCCGTGTCGTCGTCCGGCTCTGGCACGACGTGGTGGGCGGTGCCGTGCTCGAGCAGGTCGACCGCCCGGATCCGCATGCCGCGGGCCTGCTCGGCGGCGTGAGTGGTGTCGCCGTGCACGATCACACTGGCCCCTTCAGGTGGCAGGGGCATCAGCCAGGCCTTCTCGGCGACGATCACCCGCTGCGCCGGCAGCAGCGCCAGCGCCCCGCCGCCGCAGCCCTGCCCGAGCACGACCGAGACCGTCGGCACGGTCATCGTCGCGAGGCTGGCCAGGCAACGGGCGATCTCACCGGCGATCGCGCCCTCCTCGGCGCGCTGCGAGAGCTCAGCACCCGGGGTGTCGATCACGGTGACCAGCGGCAGCCGCATCTCGTTCGCGAGCCGCATCGCCCGCCGCGCCGTTCGCAGGGCGCCCGGCCCCATCGGGGTCGCCGGTCCCTGCCGGCTCCGGTCCTGGCCGACCACCAGGCACGGTTCGCCGTCGAGCCGGGCCATCACGACCAGGATCGTGCTGTCCCGCTCGCCCTTCTCGGTCCCCGACAGCGGGAGCAGCACCTCGGTGCCGTGCCGCAGGACGTCGCGCACGCCGATCCGGTCCTCGCCGCGGGTCTCCTGGATCGCGGCCCACGCGTCGCGGTCGGGGTCCAGCTCGCCGGTGCGTCGCGGCAACCGCGGCTCGGACGGCGGGTCCACCAGGATCGCGAGCACCGCGTCGACCAGTCCGGGCAGCTCCTCCGCGGTGGCGACCCCGTCGATGACGCCGTGGTTGGAGAGGTTCTCCGCAACCTGGACCCCCGTTGGGAACGGCGTCCCGTTGAGCGCCTCGAACACCTTCGGCCCGAGGAACCCGATGAGCGCGCCCGGCTCCCCGACCGTGACGTGCGCGAGCGAGCCCCACGACGCGTAGACGCCGCCCGTGGTCGGGTGCCGCAGGTAGGCGAGATAGGGCAGACGGGCGGCCCGGTGCTCCATCAGCGCGCGCGAGATCTCCACCATCTGCACGAAGGCCGGGGTGCCTTCCTGCATCCGGGTGCCGCCGCTGGCCGTCGTGGCGAGCACGGGCAGCCCCTCGGCGGTCGCGCGGCGTACGGCGCTGGTGATGCGCCGCGCCGCCGCCAGCCCGATCGAGCCGGCCAGGAACAGGAACTCGTTGGCCACGACCGCCACCGGCCGCCCGTGCACCAGCCCGCGACCGGTGAGCACCGACTCGTCGGTGCCGGCCTTCTCCCGGGCCGCCTCGAGGGCTGCCCGGTAGTCAGGTGGCGCGTCGGAGATGTCGATCGGCTCGTCCCAGGACTCGAAGGAGTCCGCGTCCAGCACGAGGTCGAGCAGCTCTTGCGCGGTCCAGTGGTCGGCCACGCGGCGAGTCTCCCACTCCAGGGATGCCCGCCCTCGGGGTCAGACCAGCTGGCGCTCCTCCATGACCTCGAGCACGACGGGCGTGTCGTGCTCGAGCAGCTCCTGCTTCGCCTGCGGAGTGTTCATGACGCCGCGGAGGAACTCCGCGAACTCCTCGGCCCGCGTGGTGCTGTCGAAGTCGAGGTCCACGATCACGCGGGTGGGCTCCTCGTCGCCGCGGGCGATCCGGTAGCCGCGGACGCCGCGCTCCTTACGCGCCTCGTCGAACTTGTCGAAGTTGCCCTTCCAGCTGTCGTAGTTCCTCACGATGTTGCTCACGTGCAGTGTGGCCATGTCTGTCTCCTCGGTCGGTGAGCCCGGACGGGCTCGTTGCGTCGAGGGTGGCGTCGGGCGATGCACCGCAAACACCCCAGATCCTCGGGATCTTGTGGGGGTCCGGATCGCCGTACGCTCCCCGCATGTCCAAGGCCGGCGTGCTCGATCGCGTCGAGCGGCTCTGCCGGGAGCCGCTGACGCCGAAGGCACTGCGTGAGCGGACGCTCGAGGTGGTACGCCGCGCGGTGCCGTTCGACGCGCACGTGTGGCTGCTCACCGACCCGGTCACCTGCGTCGGGACGTCGCCGCTCGCCGAGGCACCGATGATGGCCTGGCCCCGGCTGCCGGAGCTGGGCCGGCTGCGCTACCTCACGACCGTGAACCGGTGGCCCGAGCTGCGCCGAGCGGGCACGCCGGCGGCGTCACTGCACGCTGCGACCGGCGGCGAGCTGTCGCGGTCGGCGCTGTGGCGGGACGCGCTGGACGGGATGGGGGTCACCGACGTGGCGTCGTCGGTGTTCGCGGACCGGTTCGGCTGCTGGGCCTGGCTGGACCTCTGGCGCTGCGACGGGATCTTCGCCCCCGCCGAGGTGGCGCTGCTCAACGACCTGACCGGTCCGCTCACCGAGGGGATCCGCCGTGCCCAGGCACGCACCTTCGTCGAGGACGCCGAGCCCGTGGAGCTCGCCGGGCCCGCCGTCATCCTGTTCGACGCCGACTGTCGCGTGGTCAGCCAGACCGCCACCGCTGCAACCGCGCTGATGGTGCTCAACCCGCCCGGCGAGGAGCCGATCCCCGATCCGATCCCGGCGGCGGCGCTGCACGTCGCGGCGGCGCTGGTGGCCGCCGAGGCAGGAGTGCCGGTCGGGCCGGCGTGGTCGCGGGTGCACCTGGGCGCGGGCCGGTGGGTGACTCTGCGCGCGGAGCGGATGACTGGCCTGGTCGAGGTGGCGGTGACCATCGAGGTGAGCACGGTGGCCGAGCGGCGCGAGGTGTTCGCGCTGGCCCACGGGCTGAGCCCGCGGGAGCGCGAGGTGCTGGGCCACCTCGCCACCGGAGCCGACTCGCGCACCATGGCGCACGCGCTGGTGCTGTCCGAGCACACCGTCAACGATCACGTGCGGGCGGTGCTGGCCAAGTGCGAGGCGCCCACCCGCGCCGTACTGATGTCGCGCATCGCGGGTGGATGACCCTTTTCTCTCGGTCAGACCGGGCGGACGTCACATCTCGACGGCCTGAGGTGTCTGAATGGTGTGACAGTTCAAATGGCGATGAGTGAACGCCGCCGGCTGATCGGTGTCGCCTACCGGCTGCTCGGGTCGGTGGCCGACGCCGAGGATGCCGTCCAGGAGACCTACGCCCGCTGGTACGCCATGTCGCCGGAGCAGCGGGACGCCATCGAGACGCCGGCCGCCTGGCTCACCAAGGTCGCGAGCCGGATCTGCCTCGACGTCCTCCGCTCGGCCCGGGTCCGGCGGGAGAGCTACGTCGGCGAGTGGGTGCCGGAGCCGGTGCCCGGGGGCGCCGAGTGGGTCAACGGCCGGTGGGACGGCACCTCGGTCGACCCGGCGGACCGCGTCACCCTCGACGAGTCGATCAGCATGGCGTTCCTGGTCCTGCTCGAGTCGATGACCCCGGCCGAGCGGGTCGCCTTCATCCTTCACGACGTCTTCCGCTACTCCTTCACCGAGGTCGCGGAGATCGTCGGTCGCAGCCCTGCCGCGTGTCGGCAGCTGACGTCAAGAGCCCGCCGGCGTCTGGCGGCGTCTGACGCCGCTGCCCCCGCGATCGCCGAGCGGGCGGACATCGTCCGGGAGTTCAAGGACGCCTGGGCGGCCCAGGACATCGACGCCCTGGTCGACCCTCCTGGCTCCCGACGCCATGACGGTCGCCGACGGCGGCGGGAAGGTCGCCGCGCTCCTCACCCCGCTCGTGGGCCGCGAGGAGATCGCGCGCCGCCTCGTCGCCATCTCCCCCGCGGCAGCCGGCCAGACCGTGCTCGAAGCGACCGTCAACGGCCAGCCCGGCCTGGTGGCGCAGGAGGACGGCGTCACCGTGACGGTCGTCGCCTTCGACGTGGTGGGCGGCCAGATCACCCGCATCTGGGCGGTCCGCAACCCGGAGAAGCTCCGGTCCTGGACCGCGGCGTGAGCGGGTCCGGACATGACTACGACCAAAGTAGGGTCTGGTGCCTGCCCGAGGTGGTGCGGCAACCGCCCGCCGACGGTTCTGCGCGGGCCGCGTCGTTCCTACGTTTTGACCATGAACACCGCGTTGCCCTCTCGGGCCGGTGACCGCACGGCCATCCGGCAGCTCGGGCTGGGCGTCTTCGAGCTGCTGCTGGTGTCCGGTCTCTACGTCGTCTACCGGCTGGGCCGCCTCGTCACCGTCGACCGCACGGAGACGGCTCGCGCCCACGCCCGTCTGGTGCACCACCTCGAAGGCGTGCTCCAGCTGCCTTCCGAGGCGGCCATCCAGCAGGCGGTCCACTCCGTCCGGCTGTTCGAAGCGGCCAACATCTACTACCTCTCGGCCCACTTCCCCGTCACCATCGCGTTCCTGGTCTGGGGCTTCGTGGCTCGTCCACGCTCGGAGTACCTCTGGGCTCGTCGCCTCCTCGTGGTCCTCACCCTGCTGGGCCTGGCGGCGCACATCGTCTTTCCGCTCGCCCCGCCCAGGATGTTCCCGCACTGGGGGTTCCTCGACACGATGACGACCTACGGTCCGTCGGCGTACGACGGGGCCAGCGGTGCGCTCGTCAACCAGTACGCCGCGATGCCGAGCCTGCACATCGGCTGGGCGGTCCTCATCGCCGTCGTCGTCTGGCGGACCGGGCCCCGGCTGATCGCGGTCCTGGCCTGCCTGCACGCCCTGACCACGGTCGCCGTGGTCACCGTGACCGCCAACCACTGGCTCCTCGACGGCCTGGTCGCCGTCGCCCTGCTGGGCGTGGCGCTCCTGGTCGTCCCGCGCCCGGTCGCTGCCAGGCGGCGGGCCCCGAGCCGGCCGGGTGAGCCAGCAGCGCCAGCTGGGTCCGGTTCGACAGCCCGAGCTTCGCGAGAACTGACGAGATGTGGGCCTTGACGGTCGGCTCACCCCATGGATAGCTCCGCCGCGATCTCGGCGTTCGACTCCCGCGGGCCACCGTGCCGACCAGTCGAGCTCGCGTGCGGTCAACGGGGCCAGCGCCTCCTGAGCCCGCATCCGGTCTCGGCGATAGAAGCCGAGCGGCGCATCAGCTGCGGGTCACCTGCGGGGACAGGATGGGCTCACCGGCGGCCACGCGGTGCACCGCGCGGACGATCTGCACCGGCGGGGTGTCCTGAGCAGGTAGCCGCTGGCGCCGGCCTGCAGGGCCGCGAGCACGTCCTCGTCGGCGTCGAACGTGGTCAGCACGATGACCTCGGGCGGGTCCGGGCGGCGCGGCAGCCGCCGGGTGGCGGTGACCCCGTCCGACCTGGGCATGCGCAGGTCCATCAGCACCACGTCGGGAGCATGGGCGTCGACCGCCGCGGGGACGTCGGCGCCGTCGCTCGGCCTCGGCCACCACGCGGATGCCTCGGCGACGTCGAGCATCATCGGCAGCGCCGGCCGGACGAGGTCGTCGTCGTCGACGAGCAGCACCCGCACCTCCCGGCCGACGTCCGGAGCTGGCGGGGCCTCGGGGCTCACGTTCCCCACGGTAACCGCGCGACAGGGCGAACGTCGCGCCCTGCGGCCGTCGGGCTCGAGCGTGCCCCCCAGCAGGGCGACCCGCTCGGTCAGGCCGACCAGGCCCGGTCCCCGCGCCGTCGGCGCTCGCGCGCGCCGGTTCGTCGGCCGCCGGGTTGGTCACCGGACGTCGACCAGCTCGGCGCCGGGCTCGACCGTCACCTCGCACCCGGACGGGCTGGCCGGGCGCGTGCCGGCGGGCGTTGGTCAGCCCCTCCTGCACGACGCGGTACGCCGTCCGCGCCCGGTCGTCGGGGGGAACGCGCGGTCGTCGGTCGGCGGCCGACCAGCTCGACGCGCACCCGACGGCCCGGCTCTCCTCGCACGAGGCGCGGCAGGTCCGACGAGGGTCGGCTGCGGCGCGTGCCGTGCGTCCGGTCACCGTGCGCCGTCCTCGTCCCTCAGCACGAGGATCACCTCGCGCAGCTCCTCGAGCGCCTGGTGCACACCGGCCCGGACCACGCCCGCGGCCGCGGCGAGGCGCTCGGGAGGCGCGTCGGGCCGGTACTCCAGGGCGCCGGCGTGCGTCGACACCAGCGAGAGCCGGTGCGCGAGCACGTCGTGCATCTCGCGGGCGATCAGCGGTGCGTTCGAGCCTGCGGGCCTCGGCCACCCGCTGCGCCTGGGTGGCCTCCGCCTGACGGGCCCGCTCCCGGAGCGACGACAGCAGCGCCCGCCGGGCCTGGACGTAGGCGCCCCACCCGACGAGCAGGCCGTAGGCGACGACGACCAGCACCGACCCACCAAGCGAAGGGCAGGCTCTGCACCGGCCGCCACGACGCCACCACCAGGTGACCCGCGACGCCGACGAGGGCCACGGCGACGGCGGTCCGGAAGGACGACTCTGCCGACCACGAAGACCGCGGCCGTGGCGGCCGGCGTGGCCACGGGCGACAGCGGCCGCCACCAGCCCGAGCACCACGCCGCGTGGACCGGCGACCGCACCAGGACCGGGACGCTGAGCAGCCCGACGGCGAACGCCGCCAGGTCGAGGGCGACCTCCAGGTCCGAGTCGTGACGGGCACCGGCGAAGGTGAGCAGCTGGAGCACCAGCAAGCCGCCCACGAGCGGCCACGGGAACGGCGGTCGGCCCGGCGTGAGGTCCTGAGGGGCGTCGCGCACCGGGCGAGACTAGGTCGACCGGGTCCGGCCCGGGCACCGCCGAAAGTCGGAGGCTCACCAGCCGGGCAGCACCAGGGCCGCCCAGACCAGCAGCGGACCGATCACGACCACGATCACGCTGTAGGTGAGGATCTGCCGGTAGTAGACCGGCTCGCTGATCGAGTCCGGCCGGTTCGCGAGCATCAGCGCACCGTTGGTCGAGAACGGGCTGACGTCCACGATCGTGCTCGAGACCGCGAGGGCCGCGATGAAGAACGCCGCGCTGATGCCGCCGTCCGCGACCAGCGGGACGGCGATCGGGATGATCACCGGCAGCAGGGCGGTCGAGCTGGCGAACGCCGAGACGACGCCGCCGACGTAGCAGAGCACCAGCGCGCCGACGGCAGCGACACCCAGCCCCGCGGCCCAGTCGCCGACGAACTCGGGCGAGCCCGCCTCGTTGAGGATCGTGGCGTAGCAGCTGACGCCGGCGACCAGCAGCACCGTGGGCCAGGCGATCTGCTTGACCGTGTCCGAGTACCGCTTCGGGCCGAGGAACGAGAGCAGCACGGCGGCGGTGATGGCGACGAAGCCGATGTTCTTGTCGAGGATCAGCGCGATGACCGCGACGGCGAGGAAGGCGAGCAGGGTCAGCACCTGGTCGATGCGCACGCGGTCCTCGTCCTCCTCGTGCTTCTCGGCCTCCTCGTCCGCCGCCTCCTCGGGGTCGATCCGCGCGCTGAACAGCTTCCGGCCACCGAGCAGGACGAAGAGGATCGCGGCCATCACCGTGTTGACGATCAGGCTGGCGAGGAAGATGGTCAGCTCGCTGGTCGGCAGGCCGGCGTCCTCCATCACCTGGTTGGTGATGGTGCCGTAGATGCTGATCGGTGAGAACCCGCCGGCCTGCGCGCCGTGGACGACCATCATGCCCATCATCAGCGGGCTGATCCCGTAGCGGCCCGCGAACCCCAGCGCGATCGGGCCGATGATCGCGCAGGCGGCCGGGCTGACCGCGCCGATCGCGGTGAGTGTGGCGGTGATCGCGAACATCACCCACGGGATCAGCGCAACCCGGCCGCGCACCGCCTTCACCGCCACGCGCACGATCAGGTCGACGGTGCCGTTCTTCCTGGCGATCGCGAAGAGATAGGTGACGCCGATCAGGGTGAGCACCAGGTCGGCGCTGATCCCCGCGACGATGTCCTTCTCGTCCATGTCGAGGGACCACATGCCGACCAGCCAGGCGGCGACGAAGCCCAGCGCGCCCATGTTGATCGGCACCGCCGTGCCCACGACGAAGAGAGCGATCAGTCCGATGATCGCAACCCATTCCGGTCCCATGACCCACGTCCCTTCCCGAGATGTGACGTCGTTCACATTTCATCCAGAAGGGTGGTACCCGCCCTGAGGGCGGTCATGAGCGAGCCCTCCTAGGGTGAGGGGATGAGCGGCCTCGAGTTGATCGCGGTGCTCGCGGCGGGGTTCGGGGCGGGGATCTTCACGTCGACGGTCGGAGTCGCGTCGCTGCTCAGCTTCCCGGTGCTGCTGGCCGTCGGGCTGCCGCCGGTCGTCGCGAACGCCTCCAACACCGTCGGGCTCACACCGGGTGCGGTCAGCGGGTCGTGGGGCTACCGCCGCGAGCTGCGGGAGCAGCCGCGCACCACCGCCGCGGTGCTGGTCACCTGCGCGGTCGGGGCCGTCGCGGGCGCCGTACTGCTGCTGGCGTTGCCGGCGGACGTGTTCGAGGCCGTGGTGCCGTGGCTGATCCTCTTCACCTGCCTGCTGGTCGGCGCCCAGCCGCGGATCTCCGCCTGGCTGCGCGCCCGGCACGGTGAGGAAGCCCCGGCTCCGCGCGCCGCGATGTCCCCGTGGACCCGGGTGTTCGCGACCCTGACCGGCGTCTACGGCGGCTACTTCGGCGCTGGCTCCGGGGTGATGATGATGGCCGTCCTCGGCCTCGGGCTGGACCTCGAGTTCCGGGTGGTCAACGCGCTCAAGACGCTGGCCGTGATGGCCTGCAACGTGGTGTCCGGCCTGATCTTCGTCTTCGCGGCCGACCTCGACTGGGTGGCGGTGGCGCTACTGGCCGCCGGCTCGGTCGTCGGCGGGTACGTCGGGTCGAGGATCGGCCGGTTGCTGCCGGCGCCGGTGCTGCGGACCGGCATCGTCATCATGGGCGTCGTCGCGGCCGCGGTGATGCTGACCTGAGGCTAGGTCGTCTCCCAGCGGAACAGCCGGGCCGCGACCAGCGTGACCACGATCGTGAATGCGGCCAGGATCGCCATCGGCACCAGCGCGGCCGCTGGTCCCTCACCGCGGACCATCACGTCGAGCATCCCGTCGTTCAGGTGCTTGAGCGGGAGGACGTTCGAGAAGGCCTGCAGCCACTCCGGTGAGGCATCCAGCGGGAAGAACGACCCGGACAGGAACGCCATGGGGAGCACCATGAAGTTCGCGGCGTTGACCGCGCCCTCGGTGGTCTTGGTGATCGCACCGGCCAGCAGGCCGATCGACATGAAGCAGAGGGTGCCGACCACGAGCAGGGGGATCGACATCCACCAGGAGCCGGTGAGGGTCAGCCCGAACACCGCTGCGGCGAGCCCGACGAAGACGGCCATCTGCACCAGCGCGATGCCGATGGTGACCCCTACGCGGGCCCCGACCACCGTGCGGGTCGAGACGGGTGCCAGCTGGAGCCGGCGGATCAGCTTGGACTGGCGCCAGCCCTGGAGAGTGGCTGCGGCCCCGAAGCTCGCGCTCATCGCCACCGCCCAGCCGAGCAGCCCGGGTGTGTAGAACTGGATGGTCTTGAGCGAGTCGTCCTCGACCCGCTCGGCCTCCAGCGAGTACTTAGGTGGCGCTCCGGCGTCCAACGAGAGCAGCGCGACATTGGTGCCGTCGACGAAGGACCGCAACGTGCCCTGAGTGACCGCGGCCTTCACCTGGTCGGTCTGGGTGTAGTGCGCGACCAGGGTGTCGCCCTGCATCTCGATCGCCACGTCGGCGTCGCCCTTGCGCACCTTGCTCAGGGCGTCGTCGAGGTCGTCGGACTTCTCCACCTCGAAGGTCTCGTCGAAGGCCTCCTTCGCGCCCTCAGGAAGGTCCTCGACCAGGGACACGTCGCCGACCTGGATCATGTCGACCTTGGACTGGCTGGGGTCGGCGAAGAGTCCGCCGAAGAGCACCAGGAACATCAGCGGGAAGATCAGCGCGAAGAAGACCGAGGTCCGGTCGCGGATGAAACCCTTGACGATGGCCAGGCTCAGCGCCTTGAACGCTCCTCCACTGCTCATGCGCGGTACTCCCGGCCGGTGAGGTCGAGGAAGACGTCCTCGAGGGTGCCGGTCTGCACGCGTACGCCGTCGAGGTGGTCGGCGTCCGCGAGCTGCGAGATGACGGCCGCGGGCTCGCGGGTGGTGAGCACGACGCCCTCCGCACCCTCGGTCGCGTCATTGACGCCGCTCATGGCGCGCGCCGCGTCGAGGGTCACCTGGCCCGGCGCGACCGTGATCCGGGCCGGGGCGTCGAGGCCGCGAATCAGCGCGGCCGGCGAGTCGAACTGCAGGATCCGGCCGTGGTCCATGATCGCGACCCGGTCACAGAGGATTTCGGCCTCGTCCATGTAGTGCGTGGTCAGCACCACCGTGCGACCGGAGTCGTTGAGCCCCGACAGCAGGTCCCACAGGTTGCGGCGGGCCTGCGGGTCGAGCGCCGCGGTCGGCTCGTCGAGGAAGACCACGTCGGGGTCGTGGACGAGCGCGGAGGCGATCGAGAGCCGCTGGGCCTGACCGCCGGACAGGTCTTCGACCCGGGAGTCGGCCTTGTCCTCGAGCCCGACCCTGGCCAGCCACTCGTCCGCGGCCTTCCCGCCGACGCCGTACAGCGAGGCGAAGGTGTGGATCTGCTCGCGCGCGGTGAGCCGCTCGAAGAACGACGACGCCTGGAGCTGTACGCCGATCCGCGGCAGCAGCGCGGAGTTGCGGGGCCACACCGCCTGGCCCAGCACCGTGACCGTGCCCGAGTCGGGCCGGCGCAGCCCCTCGATGGTCTCGAGGGTCGTCGTCTTCCCGGCGCCGTTGGGGCCGAGGATCCCGACGAACTCGCCCTCGCCGACCTCGAGGCTGACGTTGTCCACCGCCCGGAGGTCGCCGTAGGTCATGGTGAGGTCGACGACCTCGATGGCCCGAGCGGTCATGTCGTCGATCTAACCAGTGGTCCCGAGCTCACACAGGGCTACCAAAGTCGGTTCCCGGGGCTCCTTGGTAGCCCCTCACGCCAGTGACTCCTGCCAGGCCTGGTGCAGGTCGCTGAACCGCCCGTCGCCGCCCGCGATCAGGTCGGCGGGCGCGCCGTCCTCGACGATCCGGCCGTGCTCCATCACGAGCACCCGGTCGGCGATCTCGACCGTCGAGAGGCGGTGGGCGATGATCACCGCCGTGCGCCCGGCCAGCACAGTGCGGAGCGCCTGCTGGACCAGCCGCTCGGAGGGTACGTCGAGCGAGGAGGTCGCCTCGTCGAGGATGAGCACGGCCGGGTCGGCCAGGAACGCCCGGGCGAAGGCGACCAGCTGCCGCTGGCCGGCGGAGAGCCGGCCACCGGAGTTGGCGACGTCGGTGTCGTAGCCGTCGGGCATCGCGCTGATGAAGTCGTGGGCGCCGAGCGCGGTCGTGGCGGCGATGACCTCGTCCATGGTGGCGGTGGGCCGGCCGAAGCGGATGTTGTCGGCGATGGTGCCGGAGAACAGGTAGTTCTCCTGGGTGACCATCACGACCGCGTCGCGCAGGTCCGTCGAGCGCAGGTCGCGGAGGTCGGTGCCGTCGAGCAGCACCCGACCCTCGGTCGGGTCGTAGAACCGGGTGGCCAGCTTGGCCAGCGTGGTCTTGCCCGCGCCGGTGGTGCCAACCAGGGCGAGGGTCTGTCCGGCGGGGACGGTGAGGTCGAGGTCGGGCAGCACGGTCCGGCCCGCGACGTACTCGAAGCCGACGTGGTCGAAGCGCAGCTCACCGCCGACACCGCCGCTCAGCGCGACCGGGGCGGTGGGTTCGGGCACCGACGGCTCCTCCTCGAGGACGCCGGCCAGCTTGTCCAGCGCCGCCGAGGCGGACTGGAAGGTGTTGTAGAACTGCGAGATCTCCATCATCGGCTCGAAGAACTGGCGCAGGTAGAGCAGGAACGCAGCGAGCACGCCGATGGTGACGTCGCCGTGGTAGGCGCGGTAGCCGCCGTAGAGCAGCACGATGCCGATGGTGACGTTGCCGATCAGCCGGATGCCGGGCATGAACCACGCGACCAGCCGGAACGCGACGAGGTTGGCGCGGCGGTACTGGTCGTTGACGTCGTCGAAGATCTCCTGGTTGCGCGGCTCGCGACGGAACGCCTGCACCGCGCGGATCCCGCCCATCGACTCGACGAAGTGGACGATGACCAGCGCGACCTTCTCGCGGGTGACCTTGTAGGACTGCGCGGACTCGCGGCGGAACCACAGCGTGAGCCAGGCCAGGAACGGCCCGCACGTCAGCGCGACCAGGCCCAGCTTCACGTCGAGGAAGAGCAGCAGCCCGGCGGTGCCGACCAGGGTCAGCGCGGCGGTGACCAGGCCGTCGAAGCCGGTCTCGAGCATCTCGTAGATCGCGTCGACGTCTGAGGTCTGCCGGGAGATCACCCGGCCCGAGGTGTAGCCCTCGTGGAACGCCGGGCTCAGCACCTGGAAGTGCCTGAACACCCGGCGCCGCACCTCGAACAGCACGTCCTGGCCGACCTGGCCCGACCTGACGAGGAACAGCTGTCGCGCGAGCGCCTGGGTCAGTGTGGCCACGAGCATCAACCCGACGATGAGGAAGAGCGGCTCGAGGTTGTCATCGGCGCGGATCGGCGGGATGCCGGTGTCGATGCCCTCCTTGACCAGGTAGGGGATGGCCAGCCTGGCGGCGTTCTCCACCACGACGACCGCGATCAGGATCCGGATCGCTCGCTTGTACGGCGCGAGCAGCTCGCGCAGCAGCCGCTTGGAGCCGCCGCCGATGGTGCCCGCGGTCATCCGCTCGGCGGCCTCGTCGGCGTCGACCTTGGCCAGCCCGCGCCACGCGGTGGTCTCGTCGATGGGGACGTCGGGCGGCGGCGTCTCGGTCGTCATGCCGGCACCTCCGCGTCCTCGGTGTCGTCGAGGGAACCGGGGTGGTCGGCGTCGGAGCCGAGCAGGTCGCGGTAGGCGGCCACGGTGGCCAGCAGCTCGCGGTGCTCGCCGACGTGGGTGATCCGGCCGTCCTGCAGCAGCGCGACACGGTCGGCCAGCATCACCGTCGAGGCCCGGTGGGCGACGATCAGCCCCGTGGTGGTGGACAGCACCCGCTGGAGTGCCTCCTCGACCAGCTTTTCTGTGTGCACGTCGAGCGCGGAGAGGGTGTCGTCAAGGACCAGGATCTTGGGCCGGGCCAGCACGGCGCGGGCCAGCGCGAGCCGCTGGCGCTGGCCACCCGACAGCGCCAGCCCCTGCTCGCCGATCCGGGTGTCGAGGCCCCAGGGCAGCTCGCGGACGAAGTCGGCCTGGGCGATGTCGAGGGCCTGCTCGATGTCGGCGTCGCTGGCGTCGGCGCGACCCAGCGTGAGGTTTTCCCGCGCGCTCATCGAGAACAGCGTGGGCTCCTCGAAGGCGGTCGCGACCAGTGAGCGCAGGTGGCCGAGCTCGAGCTCACGGATGTCGACGCCGTCGATGGTGACCCGGCCACCGGTGACGTCGTAGAGCCGAGGAACCAGGGCGGTGAGGACGGTCTTGCCGGAGCCGGTGGCTCCGACCAGCGCGACGGTCTCGCCCGGCCGGATCTCGAGGTCGACGCCGCGCAGCACCGAGCCGTCGGAGGCGGGGAACGCGAACTCGACGGCCTCGAACCGCAGGTGCCCGCGAGGCTGCTCGATGACTCGGTCACCGGACACGATGTCGGGCTCGATGTCGAAGATCTCGAGGATCCGGGCGCTCGAGGTCATCGCCTCCTGGGCCATGGCCAGGATCACGCCGAGCGACGCGACCGGCCAGACCAGGGAGAGCAACAGGCTGATGAACGCCACGAGCTCCCCGGTGGTGAGCAGCCCCTTGCCGACCCCGATCGCACCGGTCAGCAGCACGATGACGACGGCGACGTTGGGGATCACCTCGAGGAAGGTCCAGAACTTCGCCGAGAGCCGGACCTTGTCCATCGAGGAGCGGTAGAGCTGTCGGGCGGATGCTTCGTATTGGCCCGAGACATGCTCGGAGCGCCCGAACGACTTGATCACCCGGATGCCGACGGCGCCCTCCTCGGCCAGGGTCGCCAGGTCACCCTGCTCGTCCTGGACCCGGCGCGAGACGACGACATAGGTCTTCTCGAACCGCATCGACAGCCAGATCACCGGCAGCGCCGTGGCCGCGACGACCAGCCCGAGCGGCCAGTAGAGCTTGAGGAGCACCCCGGTCACCACGGTGACCTGGAGGATGTTGAGCACCAGGAACAGGAGCCCGAACCCCGCGAACCGACGGATCGACGAGAGGTCCTGGGTGGCGCGCGAGAGCAGCTGGCCGGACTCCCACTTGGTGTGGAAGCTCATCGGCAGCTCCTGGAGCCGCTCGTAGAGGTCGTGACGGATCTCGGTCTCGAGCCCGAGGACGGCGTTGGACTGGACCCAGCGGCGCACCCAGATCAGGAAGGCCTCGAGCACACCGAGAACTAGTGCCAGGACGCCGAGCGGGAGCAGCGCGCCGAGGTCGCGGTCGGCGATCGGCCCGTCGATGATCGCCTTGGTCACCAGCGGGATGGTGATGGTCAGCCCGACCGCGGCCAGCGCGGCTGCCGCCATGATCCCGAGCGCGGCGAGGTGCGGCCTCAGGTATCCCCGGAGCCGCCACAGCGAGTGGACCCCCGCTGGTGGGTCTGTGCGCTCCGCGGTTGCCATCGTCAACGATCCTAAATCGGACGACCGACAGGGGCTAATCGATATTTGGTGCTTACGCGGGAAGCGCCGTGGGTGGGCCACCCGGGGTCACGATTCCGCCCGAGAATGACTGAGCAACCGAGGTTGAGGTCAAGCCTCGCGCTCGCTAGCGTCCGTCGCGTGAGCGACTCGGACGACACTCTCGCCGAGCTGACCCGGATCGCCCAGGAGTCAGCCCAGGCCTACTTCGACGGCGACCTCGACACGTACGCCGGCCTGGCCCGGCACGCCGACGACTTCTCGCTGATGCCGCCGTACGGCGGCCCGACGTTCCACGGCTTCGTGCTCAACGACGAGACCGCGAGAGCACTCGCCAGACATTCCACGGTGGCGAGGTCACCGTCGATATCGAGGCGGCGTACGTCGGCACGGACCTCGCCGTGCTGGCAGTGGTCGAGCGGCAGGCCGGCCAGGTCGGCGAGCTGCCGGCGCAGGACTGGTCGCTCCGCGTCACGCTGGCCTTCCGCCGCGAGGGCGAGGAGTGGCGGCTGGTGCACCGACATGCGGACGCGCTCGTGCACCTGATCGACTGGGACACCCTGTCCAAATTGGCCCGCGGCTGAGTGTCCGTGGCGTGGGGCAGGCTGGAGCCATGAGCGACGCACAGCCCTACACCGTCCAGGTCGTGGTCGACTGCGCCGACCCCCACCCGCTCGCCGACTGGTGGGCCGAGGCCCTCGGCTGGCAGGTGGAGCCCCAGGATGAGGCGTTCATCCGCTCGATGGTCGACCAGGGCTTCGCCACCGACGACCAGACCACCACACACCGCGGCGCGCTCGTGTGGGCGACCGGCGCGGCGATCAACCACCCAGAGGGGGACGACCGGGCGCCCCGGATCCTGTTCCAGAAGGTGCCCGAGCCGAAGACGGTGAAGAACCGCGTCCACCTCGACCTGCGCAGCGCCGCCGACCCGAGCCCCGCCGAGCGGGACCGGCTGCTCGCCCTGGGCGCCATCGAGATCGGCAGCGGCACCGAGGGTCCGCAGGTCGCCTGGGTGGTCCTCACCGACCCCGAGGGCAACGAGCTCTGCCTGCCGATGCTGCCGCCCGGCGGCTGAGCTCACATGTCGACGCCGATGAACTCCGGGTCACCGCTCCTGGTCACCAGCGGGCCCAGCTCCTCGCAGGCTCCCGAGGGGACCTCGCAGTCGTAGACGAGGAAGTTCGGATACTCCCCGTCGGGGCGAGCGACGAGCACCGACCCATCGGAGTCGATCGCCCAGAACGCCAGCCCGCCTTTGTTGCCCGTTGGGCCCTGCTCCAGAACCAGGTCGGGGCTGCCGACGGTCCCACGCAGCCGGCTCGACCAGTCCAGGACGTACTTGCCGTCGAAGGTGAGCGTGGCGTCGACCGGTGCCTCCACCCGGGTGAGCCCGAGGTCCGCCGGAGGCTTGCCGTCGTAGAGCATCACGCCGCCCCGCACGTCGACGACGCGGCCGCCGCCGTCGTACACGGTCTCCCCCCGGCCAGTCACGGTGTCCCACGACTGGGTCAGCTGGTCGATGCGCAGGTATGCCACGCCGTCGTCGAAGGCGTCGATGGCGAAGTTCGAGCAGCCGGGGCAGTCGATGGTCGTCGACGCGACATCACGGTTGGCGGCGAGGTCGTGCACGGTCACGGTGATGGTGATCCCACGGCGCGTGGCGTAGGCGACCCACGGGTTGACCGAGTCGGCCTTGGCCGTGGGATGGAAGCCGTCCGGGTCGTCGAGAGGACCGTCGACCAGAGCGTCCACTTCGCCGTCGGCGCCCAGGAGCATCGGCCGGCCATGGTCGAAGAAGACGATGCCGTACGACGTCGCAACGGCATCGGTGTCGAGGTAGTCGAGGTCGCCGTAGGGGAAGGTCCGGCCGGCCAGGTGCAGCTCGCCGCCGGGATCGGCGTACGCGCGGGCGCCGTGCGAGAAGTCGAGCGCCCCCAGCGACGCGTACTGCGAGCTGTCGACGCCGCGACCGTCGTCGTCGTCCGCCAGCACCAGCGCGGCGCCCGAGGCCGCCACCGCGGCCAGGACAGCCGTCACCGAGGTCCCGATCACGGCCCGGCGACGGCGTTGGCGACGGCGACCCCTGATGACGACCGAGCCCAGTGGCGCCGGCGGGACGTCCACGGCGTCGATGTGCCGCTCCAAGGTCTCGCGGAGGTCGAGCTCGGTCATGGTTCCTCCCTCACCAGGTCGGGGGCGGTTCGCCGCAGCGCGGCGATCGCGGCCGAGGCCTGCGACTTCACGGTGCCGCGCGAGCAGCCGAGCGCCTCGGCGATCTCGGCCTCGGACAGGTCCTCGTAGTAGCGGAGCACCACCACGGCCCGCTGCCGTGGCGGCAGCGCCCGGACCGCGATCCAGATCGCGTCCCGTTCGACCACGCCGGCCTCGGGCGACCCGATCGACCCCGGCGGCTCGATCGAACGGTGCGGACGCTCGCGCTTCAGGAAGCCGTGGCGGCGCCCGCCGAGCACCTCGTTGAGCACCATCCGGCGTACGTACGCCTCGGGGTGGTCGGCCCGGCGTACGCGCGCCCAGTTGGAGTAGACCTTCGCGAAGGCGTTCTGCAGGTCGTCCTCGGCGGCCGCCCGGTCGCCGGAGACCGCGAGCGCGAGCCGGTACAGCCGCGCCCACGAGGCACGGAACAGTTCCGCGAACTCCTGCTCGGTCGGCTGCACACCCTCATGATGCGGCGAGCACCCCACGAGGTTGTCTCGGCCGGCGAACTCAGCCCGCCGAACTCAGCCGGCGAGGAGACCGCGGACCACCCGCAGCCCCACCGACATCCGGGCGAGGTCGCCCTCGTCGTCCGCGCAGATCTGCTCCAGCGTCTCGGCGGCCCGGCGGCACAGCTCGGCCTCGCCCTCTTCCCAGGCCGCGATGCGGGCCGGAGCGGAGTCCTCGGGTGACGTGGAGCGCAGCACCTGCGCGGTGAGCGCGGTGTGTACGTCGTGCAGGTCGTCGCGGAGCGAGGCACGGGCCATCGTCTGCCACTTGTCGTCGCGCGGCAGGGCCACGATCCGCTGCAGCAGCACCGGCAGCCCGAGGCGCTCGCCGAGCGCGAAGTGCACCCGGGCCACCTCCTCTGGGGCCAGCTCCTCGCCCCACTCCGGTGAACGCTGGGCGACCTCGACCAGCCCGAGCAGCATGTAGGCCGGATCGAGCACGGCCACCCGCCGGGCCAGCTCCTGGGGGACGCCGCGCCGTTCGTAGCTCGCCTGCCGCTCCTGGAACGACTCCAGCTCACGGCCCGTCATCAGCTCCGGAAGCTGCGCCATCGTCGCCTGTACCGGGCCGGCGAACAGGTCGACCGTGCCGCTGCTGTCCATCGGCGGGCGGCGGTTGTTGACCAGCCAGCGCGAGGCCCGCTCCACCAAGGTGCGCATCTGGATCCGCATCGAGGTCTGCACCTTTGCGTCGAGCTGGTTGTCGTAGGACTTCAGCTCGTCGCGCAGCGGCAGCGATGCGTAGATCTCGCGGGCCACGAAGTTGGCTCTGGTGAGGTCCGCGACCGAGGCGCCGGTCTCGTCGGCGAGCCGCGGCCAGTAGGTCATCCCGGCGCCGTTCACGAGGTCGTTGACGACCTGGGTCACGATGATCTCCCGACGCAGCGGGTGCGCCTCGATCTGGGCCCGGAACTGCTCACGCATCGGTGTCGGGAAGTAGGCCTTGAGGTCGAGGTCGAGGTAGGGGTCGTCGGGCAGGTCGCCGGCCAGCAGCTCGTCGGCCAGCACGATCTTGGTCCAGGCCATCAGCACCGCCAGCTCGGGCGGGGTGAGCCCGCTGCCACGGTCGAGCCGCCGGCGTACGTCGCGCTTGGACGGCAGCCCCTCGATCTCGCGGTCGAGCGTGCCGGCCTGCTCGAGGCGGCGCATGAAGTCCTCGTGCACGTGCAGCAGCGACGGCGCGTGCGCGACGGCGTTCGCGATGGCGAGGTTCTGCTCGTAGTTGTCGCGGAGCACGAGCGCGGCAACCTCATCGGTCATCTCGGCGATCACGGTGTTGCGCTGCTTTTCGGTGAGGTCGCCGTCCTTGACCACCCGGTCGAGCAGGATCTTGATGTTGACCTCGTGGTCGGACGTGTCGACGCCGGCCGAGTTGTCGATGAAGTCGGTGTTGATCCGGCCACCTTCCTCGCTGGCGCCGCCGGCATCGCCGCCGTTGAGGACGTACTCGATCCGGCCGGCCTGGGTGAGGCCGAGGTTGCCGCCCTCCCCCACACATCGGGCGCGGAGCGCGGAGCCGTTGATCCGGATCGCGTCGTTGGCCTTGTCGCCGACGTCGGAGTGGGTCTCGCCCTCGCCCTTGACGTAGGTGCCGATGCCGCCGTTCCACAGCAGGTCGACCGGCGCCTGGAGGATCGCCTTCATCAGCTCGGCCGGCGTCATGGCCTGCACCGACGCGTCGATGCCCAGGGCCTCGCGGACCGCGTCGTTGAGCGCGACCGACTTGAGCGAGCGCGGGAAGACCCCGCCGCCCGCGGAGATCAGGGTCTTGTCGTAGTCCTGCCAGCTCGAGCGGGGCAGGTCGAAGAGCCGCCGGCGCTCGGCGTACGACGTGGCGGCGTCCGGTGTGGGGTCGAGGAAGATGTCGCGGTGGTCGAACGCCGCGACCAGCCGCGTGGTCTCCGAGCACAGCAACCCGTTGCCGAACACGTCACCGCTCATGTCGCCGATGCCGACCGCGGTGAACTCCTCGGTCTGGCAGTCGATCCCGCGCTCGCGGAAGTGCCGCTGGACCGAGACCCACGCGCCGCGGGCGGTGATGCCCATGGCCTTGTGGTCGTAGCCCACCGAGCCGCCGCTGGCGAACGCGTCGCCCAGCCAGAAGCCGTAGTCCTGCGAGACGCCGTTTGCGATGTCCGAGAACGTCGCCGTGCCCTTGTCGGCCGCGACCACCAGGTAGGCGTCGTCGCCGTCGTGGCGAATGACGTCCTCGGGCGGCACGGTCTCGCCGTCGACCAGGTTGTCGGTGATGTCGAGCAGCCCGGAGATGAACGTCTTGTAGCAAGCCACGCCCTCGGCCAGCCAGGCGTCGCGATCACTGGGCTGTGTTGGATCTACGGGAGGCAGCTGCTTGCAGAAGAAGCCGCCCTTCGCGCCGACCGGCACGATCACGGTGTTCTTGACCATCTGCGCCTTGACCAGGCCGAGCACCTCGGTGCGGAAGTCGTCGCGCCGGTCGGACCAGCGCAGGCCACCGCGCGCCACGGGGCCGAACCGCAGGTGCACGCCCTCGACCCGCGGTGAGTAGACGAAGATTTCGAACCTGGGCCGCGGCTGCGGCAGGTCCGGGATCGCCGACGAGTCCAACTTGAACGACATGTAGGTGTGCGGCCCGCCGGCGCCGCCTTCTCCGGGCCGAGCCGGCTGGAAGTAGTTGGTGCGCAGCGTCGCCTTGATGTGGGTGAGGTAGGAGCGCAGGATCCGGTCGTGGTCGAGGCTGGCCACGTCGTCGAGCGCGGTGAGGATCCGCCTCTCGGCCTCCTCCTCTTCCGCCGGTCCCCCGCCGCGCTGCTCACCACGCTTCGGGTCGAACCGGGCCTCGAAGAGGGCGACCAGGTGCCGGGTGATGTCGACGTTCCCGCGCAGCGCGTCCTCGATGTAGTCCTGCGCGAACGGGCTGTTGCCCTGCCGCATGTACTTCGCGTAGGCGCGGAGCACCGTCGCCTGCCGCCAGGTCAGCCCGGCGGAGAGCACCAGCCCGTTGAACCCGTCGATCTCGTTGTAGCCGTCCCACACGGCTCGGAGCGCGTCCTGGAACAGCTCGCGCGAGCCGCTGGGCAGCAGCTCGCCGTGCCGCAGGCCGAACTCGTAGATCATCGACTCGCGCTCGAGCCCCTCGAGCGCATAGGGGCGTTCGTCGACGACCTCGACGCCCATCGACGAGAGCATCGGCAGCACCTTGGAGAGCGAGAGCGGGACGCCGATCCGGTAGACCTTCAGCCGGGCCTCGCCCGGGCCGGCGTCGAGGTGCTCGTAGAGCGAGAGGTCGAGGCCGCCGTCGTGGGGCCCGTCGGTCCGGATCGCCTCGAGCCGACCCAGGTCGACCGAGGCGGTGCGCGCGGAGAAGTCCTCTTTGTAGGCCTCCGGGAAGGACTCGGCGTAGCGCCGGCCGAGGATGGTGCCGACCTCCTCGCCGTACTCCGCGATCACGGCCTGGGTGAAGTCGTCGCGCCAGGAGCGGGACGCCTCGGTCAGGCGGCGCTCGAGGTCGGCGGTGTCGACGTCGGGGATCTGGTCGCCCTTGGGCAGGTGGACGACGAAGTGCACCCGGGCGGTCGTGGACTCGTTGATCCGGACCGTGAACTCGATGGACTCGCCGTTGAGCTGCTCCTGGAGAATCCGCTCGAAGCGTTCGCGAACGCCGGTGTTGTAGCGGTCGCGGGGCAGGTAGACGAGGACCGAGACGTAGCGGCCGTAGGTGTCGCGGCGGATGAACATCCGCACCGCCCGTCGTTCGCGGGCGTTCATCGCGGCTTCGGTCATCGGCGCGAGCTCGTCGATCGGGGTGTGCAGCAGCTCGTCGCGCGGATAGGTCTCGAGGGTGTCCATCAGCGCCTTGCCGGCGTGGCTGCGCGGGTCGAAGCCGCTGCGCTTGAGGACCTCCTTGGTCTTCTCCCGGATCAGCGGGATCCGCATCAGGCTCTCGGTGTAGGCCGCGCTGGCGAGCAGGCCGAGGAAGCGTCGTTCGCCGTCGACCTCGCCGTTCTCGTCGAAGCTCTTCACGCCGACGTAGTCGAGGTACGCCGGACGGTGCACGGTCGCGCGGGAGTTGGCCTTGGCGAGCACCAGCAGCGTCTTCTCGCGCGCCTTCGCCTTCACCGCGTCGGGCAGCCGGCCGAACGACTCCGACATCTCCTGGTCGGCGCGCAGGATGCCCAGGCCGGTCCCGGGGACGGCGAGCAGGTAGTCGTCGCCGTCGCGCTCCTCGAGCTTGTACTCGCGGTAGCCGAGGAAGGTGAAGTGCTCGTTGGCCAGCCATTCGAGGAGCTCGGCGGCCTGGCGGACCTCTTCGGGGTCGAGCGGCGGCGGGTCGCTGCGCAGGTCGGCGACGATCGCGTCGACCTCCGCGTGCATCTTGCGCCAGTCCTCCACGGCCTCCCGGACGTCGCGGAGCACGCGCTGGATGTCCTCGACGATCGCGTCGGGGTCCTCGCCGTCCGGCAGCCGGTCGACCTCGACGTGCATCCACGACTCTCGGACCGCCTCGCCCTCGGGATCGAGGGCGCCGTCCGGCACCGACCCGGCCGACTGGAGGGCGCCGGTGATGTCCCTCACCACGTCGAAGTTGGGGTGGATGACGACGTGCACGTCGCGCAGCTGCCGGGACAGCTCCATGGTGAGCGAGTCCACGAGGAACGGCATGTCGTCGACCACGACCTCGACCACGCTGTGCCCGCTGGCCGACCAGCCGTGCTCGGCCAGCGTGGGCGTGGCCACCCGCACCCGAGCGGTCCCCTGGGGGCGGCTGGAGGCGAGCTTGTAGTGCGCCGCGAACGCGCCGTAGATGTCCACATCGCTGCGGTCCAGGAGGTCCTCGGGCGCGACGTGGCGGTAGTAGGCGCGGACCAGCTCGGCCACCTGGTCACGGGGCGGACCGCCGGTGCCTTTGCCGGCCTGGGCAAGGCTGATGGCCTTGTCGATCAGCTCGGCCTTGGCCTGCTCGGACGTGGACTGGTGCGTCGTCATTGACACAGGGGCCACGCTAGCCCCCGCACCGGACGATTCGTCTGCGGGGCGACGGGTTTTTCGAGGGTCGGCGAGGGCAGACGAATCGGGGCCGTCGCCGTGCTAGAGCTCCGAGCGCAGTCCCCACAGCAACGGGTAGTAGCGCAGCGGCAGCCGGCTCCGGAGGTATTCCGACCCGCTCGACCCTCCGGTCCCGGACTTCGACCCGATCATCCGCTCGACCATGGTCACGTGCCGGGCCCGCCAGTTGATGGCGAGCTCGTCGTGCTGGAGCAGCGCCTCGCTCACGGCCCACACGTCGGCGTACTGCTCCCGGTTGTGCGCGACCCGCCCCAATGACTCGCTGATCTCTTCATCGGACTCGGCCGGCAGCCCGCGCTGGCGCAGGACGTCGACGAAGGCGTCCCACAGGGTCGGCTCGTCCAGCCGCTGCTGGAGCCGGGCCTGCTCGGCCTCGGTGATCCCCTTGAACCGGTCGACGTAGGCCGGGTCCTTGGCCCCAGACATGAACTCGAGCTCCCGGAACTGCACCGACTGGAAGCCGCTGGCCGGCGCCAGCCGCTGCCGGAACTCCAGGAAGTCCTGCGGGGTCATCGTCTCGAGCACGTCGACCTGGTGCACGAGCACCCGCTCGATGACGTGCACCCGCTGCAGCAGGTGCTGGGCCCACCACACCCGGCCCGCGGTCATCGCGTCCCGCGCGGCGGCCGCCTCGTGCAGCAGCTGCTTGAACCACAGCTCGTAGACCTGGTGGATCGTGATGAACAGCAGCTCGTCGTGGGCCGGCGGGTCGGACTCGAGGTGCTGGGAGTCGAGCAACTGCGGGAGCCGCAGGTAGCTGCCGTACGTGAGCTGCGCACCCTGCTCGCCGAAGGAGACGAACTGCTCGTCGGTCTGTTCCTCCACCATGACGTCACCGTAGCCATGTCCCTCACCTCGTCCCGGTCGAGAGACCCGATCGGCAGGTTCTCCACGTGGAAAACCTGCCGATCGGGTTCCTCGATGTCACCTGGCTGGCTCGCTGAGCGAACGGCGGTTGACCAGCCAGATGCCGACGGCCACCGCACCGCCACCGAGCAACAACGTGAAGTGCGCGTCCTCGTCGAGCAGCAGGACACCCTGCGCCGCCGCGAGCACGGGTACGGCGAAGGTCCAGCTGCTCACCACCCCGGCCTTGCCCCTGCGCAGCAGGAGGAACTGGAGGCCGAGCCCACCGATGCTCGCCCCGGCTCCCGCCCAGATCGCGGCGACCAGCAGAGTCGGGCCCCAGTCCACCGAGGGCTCCGGCCCGACCCCGACAGCCACGAGAACCGTGATCGGCACGAGTCCGTAGGCGTTCATCACCAGCAGCAGGTCGAGCACGGACAGGTCGGGCGGTACGCCGGTGAAGATGAGGGTCCCGACCGCCCACGAGACGGCGCTCAGCAACAGCAGGACGACCGCGGACCGAGGCGTCACGCCCACGTCGAGCTCGCCGGCCACCACGACCAGGACACCGAGCCACCCCAACGCCATCCCCGCCACCTGCCAGAGCCGCAGCCGCTCACCCCGGAGCAGCCACGCCCCGAGCGCGACCAGGAACGGCTGGGTGTAGAGCAGCACCGAGCCGACACCTACGGGCGCGTCGGCCAGGCCGAGGTTCTGGAAGACCAGGAAGCCCGCCACGTTGGTCGCGCCAAGCGGGACGGCGTAGGCGTGCAGGCGCTTGGACCGCAGCCGGTGCCACCGGCCACCGACCGTGCACACGACCAGCAGGGTGAGCAGCGCGGCCACGACCCGGAGCAGCGTGAAGGTGTTCGGGTCCGCGTGCCGCAGCCCGATCTTGATCGCCACGAAGGCGGTGCTCCACACCAGCCAGAGCGACACCACGAGGGTCGGCGTCGCTCCGGCGAGCTCCTTGGCCCTCGCGAGTCGACCCACGGTGCCGACCCTAGGACTCGTCCGATGCACGATGATGGGCGCCGTGGCGACCCGACTGACCTACGACCTCACCTACGACGCACCGATGCTGGCCGTCGGCGAGATGCTGATCGACCCGGCGTTCCGCGAGCAGGTCTGCGACGCCCAGCACGCGCTCCGCAAGACCGTCGCCGTCGGCCAGGACGGCGGCGGCATGAAGGTCGTCGTCGACATGGTGCAGGCCGCCGAGGGCATCCCCGGCTTCGCCAAGAGGTTCGTCGGCGACGAGATCCAGCTGGTGCAGACCGAGCTGTGGTCCGACATCGAGAACGCCCGGGTCGAGGTCGTCATCCCCGGCAAGCCCGGGCAGATGAGCGGCACCGTCGCGCTCCGTGAGTCCGGCGGGACCACGACCGAGACGGTGGAGATGGAGATCCGGGTGAGCATCCCCCTGGTCGGCGGCAAGATCGAGTCCCTCATCGCCGGCCTGCTGCTCAAGGCGCTCAAGGTCGAGAACGCCGTCGGCCGCCACTACCTCTCGAGCTGAGGTGGACATCCCGCTCGCTCGGACCCGTCTCGACCTGTTCTCGACCTTCGCCCTGGTCGTGTACGCCGCCATCCTCACCGGAATGGTTGCGGCGGCGTTCAGCCTCCTCGACGGCGTCGCGCTCCTCGTCGTACTCATCGTGCTGGTGCTGTTCTGGCTGTTCCACTCCGGGCTCTACCTGTTCAGCTGGACCAGGATGCGTAATGTCTCCCACCCACTCGGGCTGCACGGCGACGGCCTCCACGCCCGGTCGCAGTTCGGTGAGGTCATCGCACCGTGGGAGACCATCCAGTCAGCGACGATCGAGCGGGCATGGAACGGCAAGCGGCTGCGGATCCGGCTGGTCCCGCCGAGCGACCCCACCCGCGCCGGGATCGTCAGCCACGTGGATCCGCGGGTGCTGAAGGTCATCGACCAGCGCGGGATGCGCTACTCGCTGCGCGCCCTCGACATCGGCGTCGACCAGCTGCGCGAGGCGTTCGTCGTGCAGTCCGGCGGTCGGGTGCGGGTCAGCTAGCGTCGTCGTCGCTGTGCCTGCGCCGCAGCGCGATGACCACGCCGAGCACGATGAACGGACCGAACGCGAGCAGCAGCGTCAACACCTTCTCGTAGGGGTGCAGGCCGCCCAGGTGCAGCGCGACCAAGTCCGCGACGACCGCGCTCACCCCATGTAGGGGTAGCGGTAGTCCGTCGGTGGGACGAGGGTCTCCTTGATCGAGCGTGGCGACGTCCAGCGCAGCAGGTTGACCGCGGCCCCGGCCTTGTCGTTGGTGCCCGAGGCCCGGCCGCCGCCGAACGGCTGCTGCCCGACGACCGCACCGGTGGGCTTGTCGTTGATGTAGAAGTTGCCGGCAGCGAACCGGAGCTCCTCCTGGGCCCAGGCGATGGCGCGGCGGTCGCGGGCGATGATCGCGCCGGTCAGGGCGTACGGCGCGAACCCCTCGAGCTGGCGCGCGACCTTCTCGAAGTCGCCGTCGTCGTAGACGTAGACGGCCAGGATCGGCCCGAAGTACTCGGTGCTGAACATCGCGTCGGTCGGGTCGGTCGAGACCACGACGGTGGGCCGGACGAACCAGCCGACCTTGTCGTCGGTCTGGCCACCGACCACGACGTCGAGCTTCGCCTGCCGCTTGGCCCGGGCGATCGCGGCCTTGTGCTTGGTGAAGGCCCGGTCGTCGATCACCGCTCCCATGAAGTTGGAGAAGTCGGTGACGTCACCCATCGGAAGGGCCTCGACCTCACCGAGGAAGGAGTCCTTCATCTTGCTCCAGACCGACTTCGCGACGTACGCACGCGAGGCGGCCGAGCACTTCTGGCCCTGGAACTCGAAGGCACCGCGGATCAGCGCGGTCCGGACGACGTCGGGGTCGGCGGTCGGGTGGGCCAGGACGAAGTCCTTGCCGCCGGTCTCCCCCACGATCCGCGGGTAGGCGCGGTAGGTCGAGATGTTCTCGCCGACGGTCCGCCACAGCTGGTGGAAGATCGCCGTCGAACCGGTGAAGTGGATGCCGGCCAGGTCCGGGTGGGCCAGCGCGACCTCGGAGACGGGGATGCCGTGGCCCGGGAGCATGTTGATCACGCCCGGAGGCAGTCCGGCCTCCTCGAGCAGCTCCATGAGCAGCGACGCGGCGAGCTGCTGGGTCGGCGCGGGCTTCCAGATGACGGTGTTGCCCATCAGCACCGGAGCGGTCGGCAGGTTGCCGGCGATCGCGGTGAAGTTGAACGGCGTGATCGCGTAGACGAAGCCCTCGAGCGGCCGGTGGTCGGTGCGGTTCCACACGCCCGGGCTGTTCGCGATCGGCTGGTCGGTGAGGATCTGCTTGGCGTAGTGGACGTTGTAGCGCCAGAAGTCGATCAGCTCGCACGCGCTGTCGATCTCGGCCTGGAAGGCCGTCTTCGACTGGCCGAGCATGGTCGCGGCGTTGACGCGCTGCCGCCACGGTCCGGCCAGGAGCTCGGCCGCGCGGAGCAGGACGGCGCACCGCTCGTCCATGTCGAGCGCTCGCCAGCCGGGAGCGGCCTCGCCGGCGGCCTTGATCGCCGCCCGTGCGTCCGTCGGCGTCGCGGCCTTGAACCGGCCCAGCACGTGCTGGTGGTCGTGCGGCTGCACCACTGTCATCTCGGCGCCGCCGCCTGCCTTGCGGCGGCCGCCGATGTGCGCCTTGAGATCCTTCTCGCGTCGCTCGAGCTTCTCGATCTCGACGAGCAGGGCCTCCCGTTCGGGGCTGCCGGGCGCGTAGGTCAGGTTGGGCTCGTTGATGGGAGCCGGCGGGAAGGTGATCGCGTCCATGCGGCCGACCCTAGTCGGCCAGAACGGCGTCGATCTCCTGGGTGGCGTACCAGGCCAGGTCGTCCTCCGGATCGGCGCCGGCCGGCCGGTCCGCGGGGTCGGCGTGGACGGCCACCACGTCGCGCAGAGACACCTCGCCATCCGGGTCAGTGACCTCGGCGACCACGACCACGCGCCGGCCGCCGCCGGCGAGCAGCTCGGCGGACTCGGCCGCGGCGGCCATCAACGCGGCGTACTCCTGCTCCTCGCCGTCGCCGTCGGCGACGTAGCGCTCCGCCGAGGCGGGCAGCGAGCCGTCGTCGCGGAGCCGGGCCAGCCCGGCCATCGTGGTGGGGAGGTAGATCCTCACGTTTTGGGTGCGGTCTTCTTGCGCCGGCCGCGCGGGATCTTCGGCCGGCCGCCTGTCGCGGTGTCGAGCAGCTCGGTGAGCGCCTCGGTCACGCACTGGCCGAGGACGTCGGCATCGGGGACCAGGTCGCGGTCCGCAGTGATGCCGTAGGACACCTGGCCGTCATACGACGTCACGCCGATCGCGAGCGTCTGGCTCGGCAGCAGCGGCGGGATCGGGAAGGTGCGCAGCATCCGGGCGCCGGCGGCGTAGAGCGGCGACTGCGGACCGGGCACGTTGATGATCGAGAGCTGGAAGCCGCGGCGCGTCTCCGCCGCCGCGACCCTGGAGCCGATCGCGTGGAACGTCGTGGGCGCGAAGCCGGCGATGCCCGCGAGCCGGTTGGCGGCGACCCCGCGGCCGGTGTCCTTGAACGTCTGGAACGAGTAGGAGACCTGGTGCAGCCGGACCACCGGGCTGGCCTCGGCGATCGGAAGGGTCACGAAGTGTGGCGCGATCTGGCTGCCGAGCGAGGTGGCCTCGAGATCCTTGTCGATGACCGAGACCGGTACGACGGCCTGGATCTGGCGCAGCCCGCCCATCGACTCGGAGCGAGTCATCAGCCACGCGCGCAGCGCACCGGTGAGGGTGGCCAGGATGACGTCGTTGATGGTGCCGCCGTGCTCGTCGCGGATGGTGCGGTAGTCGGCCAGTCGGGTCTCGACACCCACGACCCGGCGCTGCTGGGAGAGCTCGCCGGAGAGGGCGTTGCCCCGATCGGGACCGCGGCCGGCCAGCCCGGCGAGCACCTTGCCCGCGCCCGAGTTCAGTCGGTCCGCGGTCCGCAGTGCCGACCCGACGGCATGTCGGACCGTGTCGAGCGCGGTGTCGCGCTCGGTGAGGTTGTCGTGGAGCGCGCTGGCCAGGAGCCCGGCGCTGGAGGGGTGCCGGTGCGGGTGCCACTCGTCGCCGCCGAGGATCTTCACCCCCGGGTCCTTGTCGAGCAGCACCTGGCCGAGGTCGACGGTCTCGACGCCGTCGACGAGCGCCTGGTGGGTCTTGTAGAGCAGCGCGACCCGGCCGTCGGCCAGCCCCTCGACGAAGTAGATCTCCCACAGCGGCCGGGCCCGATCAAGGGGACGCGACACGATCCGCGAGACCAGCTCGCGCAGCTGCTCGGTGTTTCCGGGGCGGGGCAGCGCGGAACGGCGTACGTGGTAGCCGATGTCGAAGTGCTCGTCGTCGATCCAGACCGGGGTGGCGAGATGCCCGGGCACGGCCTGCACGCGCTGGCGGTAGCGGGGGACGAACGAGATCCGGTCGAGGATCAGCGCCACGAACCGCTCGTAGTCGAAGGCCCCCTCTGCCCCGGGAGAGGGGCTTGGGTCGAAGACCTCCACCGTGGCGTTGTGGCGCGGGGTGGTCGGCGTCTCGAGCTCCAGGAACGCGAGGTCGCGCGGGCGCAGCCGTTCACTCATCGCGATCCCGACACCCCCATCCCTCTCGTTTGGCCGTCGTGGGATTCTTACAGAGGTCTCAGGACGCCCTCACGGCCGTCCGTCACGATCGTGAAGACCACTCACCCAGTGCCCAAGACAATCACCCAGGCAATCAGGAGACCGACTTGATGCGGCGCGCGCTCGCTGTCCTCACCCTCGTCGTCTGCACCGTCGGCCTGGCCGGCTGCGGTGACGACGACTCCAGCGGCTCGAGCGACGGGACGGACCTGGACACCAAGACCATCCAGGTCACCATCACGGGCGACAGCGTCACCCCCAACGGCGACCGGGTCTCGGTGCAGGTCGGCCAGCCGATCGAGCTGGTGGTCAAGGCCGACGAGGAGGGCGAGATCCACGTCCACTCCGACCCGGAACAGGAGCTGGAGTACGCCGCCGGCACCACCACGCTGCCGCCGTTCACCATCGACAAGCCGGGGATCGTCGAGGTCGAGTCGCACGCGCTGGAGAAGACGATCGTCCAGCTCGAGGTGAAGTAGTGCCCCGGGCAGGCCACTAGCCCGTGGATCCGAGCTCCCCGTCCTGGGGCGACGTCTTCGCGCACGGGATCGGCGGGTCGAAGGACCTGCCCATCCCGCTCGAGCTGACCATCGCGGGCGCCGTCGCGGCGCTGACCATCAGCTTCACGGTGCTGGCGATCGCGTGGCGGACGCCGCGCTACGACGCCGACCGGACCGGCCGGCCCGCCCCGGCCTGGCTGGCCCGGATCGTCGACTCGCGGCCGTGGTTCGTGGTGTGGCGCGGGCTCGGCATGCTGGCCTTCGGCTACACCGTGATGGTCGCGATCGGTGGCCAGGACACGCTGCTCAACCCGCTCTTCGGGATCTTCTACGTGCTGTTGTGGGTCGGCTTCGTGCCGTTGTCGCTCCTCTTCGGGCCGGCGTACAAGGCGATCAGCCCGGTGCGGACCATCAACGCCGCCTTCGCGAAGCTGACCGGCGGCGACCCCGACCAGGGTGTCTTCGTCTACCCAGAGCGGCTCGGCTACTGGCCGGCCGCCGTCGGCCTCTACGCGTTCGTCTGGATGGAGCTGGTCTACCCGTTCGCCACCGAGCTCGGGCCGGTGCGGCTGTGGTGCGCGGTGTACGTCGCGGCGATGCTGCTCGGCGGTGCGCTGTTCGGCAACACCTTCTACGAGCACGCCGACCCGTTCGAGGCCTTCTCGACGCTGGTGTCCCGGATGTCGGCGTGGGGGCGGCGGGGCAAGCAGCTGGTGATCCGCAGCCCGCTGGCGAACCTCGACACCACGCCGGTCAGGCCCGGCCTCGTCGCGATCACGGCGGTGCTGTTCGGCAGCACGGCGTTCGACTCGTTCAAGGACTCGACGCGGTGGGTGAAGTTCATCCAGGGCGACTTCGTGCAGGACAACGGACTGACCAACTTGTCCAACAACGTTGGGCTGCTCGCCTTCGTGCTCGCCGTGGCGCTGGTGTTCGCGCTCGGCACGATGCTGACCGGCGTCGGCCCCGACCAGCCGCGGCGCGAGCTGCCCAACCAGTTCGCGCACTCGATCGTGCCGATCGTGATCGGCTACGTGATCGCCCACTACTTCACCTACCTCCTCGAGGTCGGCGAGAGCACGATCGTCTTGATGAGCGACCCGTTCAGCAACAACTCGAACTGGTTCGGCACCGCAGACTGGCAGGTGTCCTACTTCTTCTCCTACCACCCGACCGCGCTGGCGACGCTCAAGGTGCTCGCCGTGGTGGTCGGCCACGTGGTCGGCGTGATCGCCGCGCACGACCGCGCGATCCAACTGCTGCCGAGGAAGCACCAGCTCACCGGCCAGCTCTCGCTGCTGGTGGCGATGATCTGCTTCACCGCGGGTGGGTTGTACCTGCTGTTCGCAGCCTGAGGACGCCCCGCGGTCGGCCCTGTCTCGGTGCCGGCCACGGGACGACCGTGTCGGCGAGCGCGCCGATCGCGACGGCGAGGGGGCTGTCCGCGTTGGTCTCGAGCACGGTGCGGCCGGTGACCAGGGCGCGGTCGACCGTGGCTCGGTCCTCGGGGAGGAAGTGCAGGCCGGCCGGGCGTGCGAAATCCGAGAGCATCTGGGTGACGTCGCGCTCGGTCCAGCCGATGGTGGGCCGCATCCGGTTGACGACGACCCTCGTGGTCGTCAGGGGTCTCCGCTCGCGGAGGTCGACCAGCGCCCGCACCAGCCGCGACAGGCCGACCGGGTCGGCGGTGCCGACGACGAGCACCTCGTCGGCCACCTCGAGCGCGGCGAGGGTGAGCTGGTTGCGGCCGGGACGGCCGCTGAGGTCGTCGTCATCCAGGCCGAAGCCCGTGTCGATCACGACGTGACCGTGCCGGATCGCGATCTCGGCGAGGAGCTCCACGGTCCCGGGGCGGACCTCGGTCCAGCGGTCGGGCCGGGGCAGCCCGGTCACCACGGTGAACTGGTGGTCGAAGGCCCGCTGGACGCTGGAGAACCGTTCCTCCAGCATGCCGCTGCCGGCCAGCCGGGCCGCCGAGAGGAGCCCGGAGACCTCGTCGAGAACGCCGAGCGCCTGCGCGACCGTGCCGCCGTAGGGGTCGGCGTCGACGAGCGTGGTCCTGGCCCGGCTGCCGAGGACGGCGGCCAGCGCGGTGGCGACCGTGGTCCGGCCCGGTGCGCCGGCGGGTCCCCAGACGACGATCACCCGCCCTTGGCTCGGTGGTGGGTCGTCCGGCGCCGGCAGCGGCTCGGGTGCGGGCTGGTGATCGGTGGTGATCGTCTCCGGGAGGGCCTCGAGGTCGTCGTCCGGAACCGTGGCACGGACGCCGATGCGGCTGGCCCGCACCGTGCCGAGCTCGTCGCCGACGACGGCCACCGCTCGGACGCCGTGCTTGACGAGGTGGTCCACGGCCGCGAGGTCGAACCCGGGCGCCTCGATCGCGACCACCGCGGTGTCGGCCTGCCCGGCCGTCGCCGTGGCAAGCAGGTCGTCGACGTCGACGCAGCGCTTGAGGACGACGAGGTCGCGCCGGCCGCCGAGGAGACCGAGCGCCCTGGTCTCCCAGGTCGCGCCCGCCGCGAGCAGCAGGACGATCTTCATCCGCGCCTGACCACGGTGAGGCTCGGGGAGTCGTAGCGGGCCAGGAGGGCGAAGAACGCCGGCGCGTCCGCCTCGGGCACGGCGAGGACGAGCTGGCGCTTGCCGCTGGTGCCGAACGACGACGCGAGCTCGGGGGCGTCGACGACGGTCGCACCGGCCAGCGCGGGACCGTCGGGCGGCGGGTCCTGGGCCTGACCGGCCTGCGCGTCGGCGCTGACCGGCGCCACTACGTAGACGTCGACCACGTCACCGGGCGCGACGCTGGGCGGGACGAGCTCGGGCTCGACGGCCACGGGCAGCTCGACCAGGCCGGTCTCGTCCGGCGTACCGACCGCTCCTCTGGGGAGCAGCTCGCCCACGGCCACGCTGCGGGTCAGCTCGAGGTCGGCCGGGAGCTCGTCGTCGACGGTGAAGTAGCCCTCGAGCACATCGGCGTCCGCGAACCGCACCCGCTGCGCGACCAGGTCGTCGGCCTCGACGCGCTGTCCGGCGCCGAGATCGCGGGCCGCCCCCCAGACCTGCACCGTGTCGTCGGCCGCGGCCAGCACCCTGGCGCCCACCACGACGCTTGCCGCCACCAGCACGATGCCGATCCAGAGCCGGGGGTCGCGCCAGGCCGGGCGCTGCCCACGCAACGCCGTCGGCACGTCAGACGCCGTCGGCAAGCCTCCGCTGGTGGATGCGGCTGCCGTGGCATCCCCGAGATTGCGAGCCACGGGCTCATCATGCCCATCCCGTCTTGACGTTGCCAGCGCTCATCCACAGATCGTGATCCGTGAGGCAGGTGGGTCTCGGGAGGTGCCACGATGAGTCCATGGCCGACCTCCCGCGCTTCCTCACGCTGCCGGACGTCGCCGAGATCCTGAACACCTCGGTCGCGCAGGTCTACGCCATGGTCCGCCGCGGCGACCTGCCCGCGATCAAGATCGGCGGCCGCGGCCAGTGGCGGGTGAGCGAGAGCGACCTGGAGGACTTCATAGCGGAGATGAAGACCGCCACCAAGAAGTTCATCGAGGACCACCCGTTCGAGTCGGGCGACGGCGGCGACCAGGACGAGGACGCGCTGCGCTGATCCACTTCTCGTCCACACCGGGGCCGCCGCACCCGGTCTTCCACAGCCCGCCCTGCCTGTCGTTGAGGCCAACGGCACGGTCTGGACAGTCGATGCCTCGACGAACGACGGGCGAGTGAAGGCCGAGGTGATGGCCGCATCGGAGATCAGAAGGGTCTGCCGAACGCCTACAGGGCCTGGACCGATGCCGAACACGATGTGCTGCTCGAGCGCTGGGACGCCGGCGACACAGTCGACGCGATCGCGCAGCAGCTGGGTCGCGGCAGGGGCGGAGTGCGGTCGCGCCTGGTCAAGCTCGGGCGGATCGAGGGGGCCAATCGTGCGAACTAGCCGGATCCGACGCTGCTATTTCTCCGGCACCAGGTGCCGGAGAAGTAGCGAGGTCGCTGACCGGGACTAGCCGACCTCGGAGTCGAGGGTGACGTCGATGTCCTGCTCGTCGCCGTCGCGCACCACCGTGAACGTGAGTGTCTCGCCGGGCTGGTGGGAGCGGATCGAGACGATCAGGGCGATGCCGTCGGTGACCTTCTGGCCCTCGAGGGCGACGACGACGTCGCCCTTCTCCAGGCCGGCGTCCTCGGCGGGCGTGTCCTCGATGACCTCGTCGATCTCGGCGCCGGAGCCGTCACGCTGGCCGGTCTGCACCTTGGCGCCGATGACCGGGTAGCGCGCCTCGCCGGTGCGGAGGATCTGGTCGGCGGTCACCACGACCTGCTCGATCGGGATCGCGAAGCCGACGCCGATGTTGCCGGCCTGGTCGTCGCCGGTGATGCCGCCAGTGGTGGCGATGGCGGAGTTGACCCCGATGACCTGGCCGAGCATGTTCACCAGCGGGCCGCCGGAGTTGCCGGGGTTGATCGCGGCGTCGGTCTGGACGGCGTTGATGTACGACGACTCCTCGGCCGAGCCGCCGGTGGTGACCGGTCGCTGCAGCGCGGAGACGATGCCGGCGGTCACCGTGGCCGCGAGGCCCAGGGGCGAACCGATCGCGACGACGGGGTCACCGACGCGTAGCGCCTGCGACTCGCCCAGAGCCGCGGGCTTCATGTCCTTCGCCTCGTCGGAGTAGAGGACCGCGAGGTCGTAGACCGGCGATCGGCCCACGACGGTGGCTTCGTAGCGGTTGCCGTCCTGGTCGACGATCTCGATCGGGCCGTCGTCGGCGGCGGCCTGCTCGACCACGTGGTTGTTGGTGATGACGTGGCCCTCGGCGTCGATCACGAAGCCCGATCCGGTCGCACCACCCTCCTGGCCGTCGTACTCCGCCGAGATCTGGACCGTGCTCGGCAGCAGCTCCTCCGCGACGGCCGCGACCGAGGTCTTGCCGCCCTTGATCGGCGCCGAGGTCTTGACGCTGTCCGTGTCCAGCCCGGGACCGGTGCCGCCGTCATCGAAGGCGGACGTCGAGTCGCTGGTCCGGTTGTAGATCACGCTGCCGGCAACTCCGCCGGTCAGGCCGAGCGCCAGCGCGAGGACCGCGACCGCGGGCCACATCCAGCCGGCCGGTCGACCCGACGCGGGCTCCAGGTGGGCCGGCGAGGATGACCCCGGCAGGGGTGCGGTCGAGCCGGGCGGTGGGTACGACGACGGCGGCGTCCACGAGGGCATGGGCCCGGGCGGCGCACTCAAGGGCTGGGTCTCCTCGTAGCCCGGGGCAGCGCCGTACTCGTCGTTCACAAGGCCATTGTTCCCGGTCGCGTCTAATCCCACACCGGAAGGGGGCCGGACACGTGAGTCAGGGCTGCGGCACGGCGCGGCGGTTGTGCATGCCGATCCCGGCCGGGGCCGGCGGGGTGATCGACGTCGTCGGCGCGCGCCGGTCCACCGTCGGGGCGTCGGCGGGCGCGGCGCCCAGCGCCAGCACCCCCATTACGGCCGCTCCGGCGGCGCCGCCACCAAGGGCGACCAGCGAGACCCTGCGCGGCCGCGGGTCGCGCTCGGCGGCGAGGTAGAGGTCGCCGGGGGGCAGCCCGGCAGCCATCGACGAGAGCAGCGACCCCTTGAGCGAGGACGGCGCGCACGCGGTGTCGAAGGAGAGCCCGGCCAGCCGGGTCTTGATCCAGCCCTCGCGCTCGACGAGGTCGCGGCACTGGTGGCACGCGTGCACGTGCGCCCAGGCCCGCTCCTCCTCGACCGGAGCCATCTGGCCGTCGAGGAGCGCGCTGACGCGATCGCCGAGGTGCCCGATCATCAGACTCGGCCCTTGATCGGCCGCAGTGGCGCGGCGAGCGGGCCGGAGTAGCGGGCCCGGCCAGAGGCGGGAGCGCGGTGCGCCAGTGCGCGGCGCAGCAGGGCACGGCCGCGGTGGATCCGCGACCGCACGGTGCCGAGCTTGGCGCCGAGGATCTCGGCGATCTCCTCGTAGGACAGCCCCTCGACGTCGCAGAGCACCACGGCGGCCCGGAAGTCCGGTGGCAGCGCCTGGAGCGCGTGCTCAACGTCGTCGTCGAACCGCTGGTCGGCGTACGCCGTGTCCGGGCTCGGGGAGGCACTGGTGAGCCGGTCGGCCCGCTCCTCGGTCATCGCGTCGAAGCGGATCCGCTGCTTGCGGCGGGCCTGGTCGAGGAAGAGGTTGGTCGTGATGCGGTGCAGCCAGCCCTCAAAGGTGCCGGGGGTGTAGGTCGACAGCGAGCGGAAGACCCGCACGAAGACCTCCTGGGTGAGGTCCTCGGCGTCGTGCCGGTTGCCGGTCAGCCGGTAGGCGAGCCGGTAGACGCGGTCGGAGTGCCGGTCGACGATCTCGTCCCAGGTCGGTACGGCGTCCGGCTCAGTGCCAGCTACGTCGTCCATGGGTCCTCGGGTCTCCTGATCGTTGGGGGGCCGCTCGGGGATGGTGACGGTACGCCGTCTTCCTAAACGTTCCCTGTGAGCCGCTAGTGGGGTGAACGGACGAAGGCACGCCGGTGTTCCCGCTGGCTGGTCCCGACTCTGGGTCCAGGATCGCGCTACGTTTCTTGAATGACGGACCCGATCAGTACCCAGAGCTGGTCCTATGCGGAGGCTTTCGTCGCCGAGGACGACGTTCTCACCCGTGCCCGCGAGCGCGCCCAGGAGGTCGGCGTGGTCGCGATCGGCCCCGGCGGCGGGGCGGCGCTGCGGTTCCTCGCCTCGGTCATGGAGGCCCGTGCGGTGGTCGAGATCGGCACCGGCACGGGTGTCTCGGGGCTCTGGCTGCTCCGCGGCATGCGCTCCGACGGCATCCTGACCACGGTCGACATCGAGACCGAGCACCAGCGGCTGGCTCGCGAGACGTTCAACGAGGCCGGCATCCCGACCCAGCGCGCCCGCACCATCGCCGGCGCAGCGCTCGACGTGCTCCCCCGGCTCACCGACGGCCACTACGACATCGCCTTCGTGGACGGCGACAAGGCGGAGTACACCGCGTGCCTCCGGGAGGTCCTGCGGCTGCTCCGCCCCGGCGGTGTCCTGGCCTTCGACAACGCGCTGTGGCACGACCGCGTCGCCGACCCGTCGGTCCGGGACGACGAGACACAGGCGATCCGCGAGCTGATCCGCGAGGTCGGCGCCGACGACAGCCTGGTGCCGGTGCTGCTGCCGGTGGGTGACGGGCTGCTGCTCGCCAAGAAGGAGTGGACGCCGGAGTCGGAGTAGCGCCCCGAGCCGGGCGTCAATGCGTGTTGTTGGCGTGCTCAGGGCGCGCGCATCGGAAGGCGCCGGAGCGCAGCCGTACTTGGTCGTCCAGCAAGCGACGGCAACGCGGCGAGGTGTGTGTCATGTGTGCGCGAAGCGCACATTGACGCCCGGCTCGGGGCGCTTACTACTCCGCTCGCGGCGCGGCCACGAAGCCGGACCCACCCTCGGCCACGGCCACGATCGAGCACGGCTCGATGAGGATCGGCGGGCTCCCGATGATCTGCGACCCGGGCGACTCCGCCGCACCCGCGGTGAAGGTCTCCTGGAACGCCGCCCGCGCGGCGTCGTCCGCGAAGACGTAGCAGCCCTCGAACCACTCGCCCGGCACGCTCCGCCAGGTCTTGAACCGCAGCTCCTCCATCACGCTGAACCGCGCGTGCGACGTCTCGGCGACGTACGACGCGAGCGCCTCCTCGACGCCGGCGGGCGCGTCGGCCAGCGACCAGCGCACGGTGAGTCCGTTCACGCGCCGATACCGTCGAGTGGGTCGGCCGAGCCGAGCCAGTCGAGCAGCAGCCGGGCGCCGAACCCGGTGGGGCCCTTGGAGTACTCGTAGTAGTCCGCGGGCGCGTCGCCGGTCGAGGCGACGTCGAGGTGCGCCCACGGCACGTCGCCCGCGAAGTGCTGGAGGAACAGGGCGGCGATGATCGCGCCCGGCCCGCTGCCGGCGTTGTCGGAGTCGGCGACCCGGGACGAGAGCCTCTCGTCGTAGACCGAGGCCAGCGGGAACCGCCACAGCGGCTCACCCGCGCTCGTGGCGCACTCGAGGAGCACGTCGGCCAGGGCGTCGTCGTTGGCGAACACCCCGCCCACCTGCTGGCCGAGCGCCACCTTGATCGCTCCGGTGAGCGTGGCCACGTCGACGAGCACGGCGGGGTCGAGGTGGGCGACGGCCCACGCCATCGCGTCGGCCAGCACGAGGCGGCCCTCGGCGTCGGTGTTGGTGACCTCGCTGGTGCGCCCGCCGTAGTGGCGGACCACGTCACCGGGGCGCAGCGCGTTGCCGCCGATGGAGTTCTCGGCCGCCGGGATCAGCCCCACGACCGGCACCTGGCAGCCCACGTCGGCCAGCGCCGCCATGACGGACATGACGATGGCGCCGCCCGTCATGTCGCGTTTCATGTTGACCATCGCCTCGCCGGACTTGATCGAGAGACCGCCGGTGTCGAAGGTGATGCCCTTGCCGACCAGCACCACCGTGGGCGCCGCTCCCCTCGACTTCGCTCTGCCTGATTTTTGGGCAGGCGTGTAGTCGAGCCGGATCAGCCGCGGCGGGGACGCCGAGGCCTGGCCGACGCCGAGAATGCCTCCGAACCCTTCGTCGGCCAGCCGCTTCTCGTCCCAGACCATGACCTTGAGCCCGGCCTCGCCGGCCAGCGCGACGGCCTGGTCGGCGAGCCAGGCCGGGTTCTTGAGGTTGGACGGCACCGAGGCGAGCGTCCGGGCTCGCCAGCTCGCCCCGCCGATCGCGACCGCTCGCTCCAGCGCGGCGCGGTCGGTGTCGGCCAGGCCGGCCAGGACGACCCGGGCGGCCGGGACGTGCTCGGGCCGCGCCATGCGCCACGCGAACGCGAAGGAGCCCAGGATCGTGCCGACCACGAACGGCTCGAGGCCGACCGACGGCTCGACGGCGGTGATCGTGGTGGCCACCGCGGTCCGGTCGAGCACCGCCCGGGCCAGCGTGGCGCCGGCACGGCGGAAGTCGTCGGCGCTCGCGGCGCCGAGGCCGACCAGCAGCACCTGGCGCAGCTCGGCGTTCTCCGGGGCGCCAAGCGGGACCGGCAGCACGGTCACCTCGCCGACCTTGCCGGACGCCCGGTCCGCGTCGAGCACCGCCAAGAGGTCGACGCCGAGCAGCTCGCCGACCTCGACGGAGCCCGGGCCGAGGACCGGGGCCTGGCCGTCGGCGCCCTCGAGCACCGGGAGCGCGATCACGTCCACGCCTGCGAGGGCGTGCGGACGCGACGCCGTGACGGCGAACTCGGGTGGAGAGACCTGGGGCGGCAGGATCGGCGAGGAACTCACCGGGTCGTGGTCCCCCGAGAGAGACCAACGGACATCAGCTGGCCATCACCCAACCACGTCCTTCAGGGCGTCACCGAGAGCGCCCGCCTCCTCGGCGTTGAGCTCCACGACGAGGCGGCCACCGCCCTCCAGGGGCACGCGCATCACGATGCCGCGGCCTTCCTTGGTGACCTCCAGCGGACCGTCGCCGGTCCGCGGCTTCATCGCCGCCATGCGGCACCCTGCCTTTCCGTACACAAGAACTCGGGCCAGCGGACCCGAGGACGCCTTCCGGGCGCCGGACCATTATCCCTCATGTGACACGGCAGAGGGCACACTGCGTCCCATGACTGCGCCAGATTCGATGACCCACTCGGAAAGCGCCCCCGTCTTGTACGACGTCACCGACGGGGTGGCCACGATCCGGCTGAACCGGCCGGACGCGATGAACAGCCTGGACATCGCGACCAAGGAGCTGCTGCGCGACACCGTGCAGCAGGCGGCCGAGGACCCGGCGGCCAGGTGCGTGGTGCTCACCGGCACTGGACGGTCGTTCTGCACCGGCCAGGACCTCAAGGAGCACATCCAGCTGCTCGAGAGCGGCAGCAGCGACGAGCTGTTCGAGACCGTCGAGCGGCACTACAACCCGACCGTCCTCGCCCTGGTGTCGATGGAGAAGCCGGTGGTCGCCGCCGTGAACGGCATCGCGGCCGGGGCCGGTGCATCGCTCGCGTTCGCCTGCGACCTGCGCATCGTCGCCGACACCGCCGGCTTCAACCTGGCCTTCGCCAACGTCGCGCTCTCCTGCGACACCGGCTCGAGCTACACGCTCCAGCGGCTGGTCGGTCGGGCCAAGGCGCTGGAGCTCCTCTACTTCCCGCGCACCGTCAAGGCCGACGAGGCACTGGCTCTTGGTCTGGCCACCCAGGTGGTCCCTGCCGACGACTTCGACGCGACCGTCGCCGACCTGGCCGGACGGCTGGCGGCGGGTCCGACGCTCGCGCTCGGCTCGATCCGCCGTTCGGTCGCCCACGCCGCCTCGCACACCTTCGAGGAGGCGCTGGCCCTGGAGGGGCAGATGATGAACCGCACCGGCGCCACCGCGGACCACCGCGCCGCCGTCGCGGCGTTCGTGGCCAAGGAGAAGCCGGTCTTCACTGGGAGCTAGTGCCCTGGCCCCCGAAGGACCCGAACGCGTCGAAGATCCTGAGCACCTGGCGCGGGGCGGCGACCTGCATCAGCCGGCTGGGCGGGTGCGCGCCGTACTCGACGGTGAGCGCGAAGCCCTTGAAGTGGTGGTTGAACCAGCCGGTCATGGTCCCGTGGCAGACCCCGCCGCAGTCGAGGGTGGTGGCGGGCAGGCCGAGCGTGCGCGCCACGTGGCGTGAGAAGCCGGGCCGCTTGTTGTCGGTGTCGACGCCGTTCAGCGGCTGGTGGAAGCTCAGCACGTAGTCGGGGCCGATGTCGCGGAGGAACCGCATCATCGCCTTCGTCTCCGGCTCGGACGCCGGGTGCGGGCCGGACTCGTAGTTCCCGTCGAGCTCGGCCCAGTGATAGGGGTAGTTGCGGTTGAGGTCGACGCCGTGCGCGTTGCGGCGGTGGTGCGCGGCGAGGCCGTCTGGGTTGTAGACCGGGACCACCCACAGGTCCACCCCGTGGATCGCCCTGGCGGCACGGAGGGCCGCCAGGATCTTCCTCGGCGCGCCCTCGTTGCCGTGCATCGTGGCGATCAGCACCACCGTCGGGCCCTTGCGCTTCCCGATCGGCCGGTTGTCGAGGTGCCAGGCGGTGATCGGCCGGCCGCGAGGGGACTTGCCGAGGACCCGGACCTCGAGCACGTTGCCGGAGCTCGGTGCGGCGGTGGGCTGTTGCGCCGCCGAGGTGGTGGGTACGCCGAGCGGTAGCGCCACGAGAGCGGTCAGCAGGGCCACCGCCACGACGGGGCCACGGGAGAGCCGGCTCACACCACGTTGGTCAGGTAGGCGAAGGTGAACAGGACCACGCCGACCAGCATGCCGACGTGCGCGAGGACGGAGAGACCCGGCCCCTCGGACCACTTGTCCCGCACCCCTTCGGAGGCGTGCTTGCCGTGGCTCGGCATCCAGCGGACCAGGATCATCAGCCCGGCGACGGTGACGATCCAGAACAGTCCGAGGCCGATGATCCCGAAGGTCGAGGTCCCGAGCGGCGAGTCCTCCGGGGCGATCAGGAAGATCGTCCAGACGGCCAGTGCGAGCACGCCGGAGACCGTGTGCACGTCGAGCAGTCGGTTGCCGACATGGAACCGGCCGGCACCCTGCCCGCCCCGCATCCGCAGGCGGGTGAGCACCACGACCACTGCCGCGAGGGCGGTGAGAACGTAGACGACCACAGGCAGCGACACGGGCGAGAGTGTGCCTTACGTCAACGGGTCGTCGCCACGAGCCTCCCGGACCGCGGGCGTGTCGGCAACGTCGCCTTGACCTGCGGTATCGGGGTCCGCAGCGGCCTCCGAGGGCGGTGCCTCGGCCCGCTCGAGCTGTCCAGCGAGCCGGTCCAGCAGGGCGTCGACCTCGGACATCCGGTAACCCCGGAAGGCCAGCGAGAAGCGCACCTTGCGCACGTGCTCGGCAGCCAGCGGACCGTCTCTCGGGACCAGCGCGTCGGGGCGGTCGTCGTACGCCTCCGACATCGGGGCACCCCGCCCGGCGGCGAGCGCGGCGACGCCGCCCATGACCAGGACGACGAGAATCGCGAAGAACCACATCATGGTCGGATCACCTCGCCGTCACCGGGACTCCCGCGCGTCCACCATCAGCTGGACCGCCTGGTCGAGGTCGTCGGTGAGCACGAGCATCTCCAGGTCGGTCTGGCTGATCTTGCCGTCGGCCATGCAGACGTCCTTCATCCAGGACAGCAGGCCGGCCCAGTACTCGCTGCCGACGAGCACGATCGGGAACCGGATGACCTTCTTGGTCTGCACCAGCGTGAGCGCCTCGAACAGCTCGTCGAGGGTGCCGAAACCGCCCGGCAGCACCACGAACCCCTGGGAGTACTTCACGAACATGGTCTTGCGGGCGAAGAAGTAGCGGAAGTTGATCCCGACGTCCGACCACTCGTTGAGGCCGGACTCCCACGGCAGCTCGATGCCCAGCCCCACGCTCACGCCGCCGGCCTCACTGGCGCCCTTGTTGGCCGCTTCCATCGCGCCCGGACCGCCACCGGTGATCACCGCGAACCCGGCGTCCGCGAGTCGGCCCCCCAGCTGCTGGGCCAGGTCGTACGTCGGATGGTCGGGCCGCGTCCGTGCCGAGCCGAAGACGGCGATCGCGGGCCCGAGCTCGGCCAGCGCGCCGAAGCCTTCGACGAACTCCGCCTGGATGCGCAGGACCCGCCACGGGTCGGCGTGCACCCAGTCGGTGGGGCCACGCGACTCGAGGAGCCGCTGGTCAGTGGTGCTGCCGTCGACCTGGTCGCGGCGCTGGATGACCGGACCCTTGGACTTGGACCTGACCATTAGGACAACCACTCCCGGAGCTGCCGCTCGCAGCGCTCGATGTGCTCCACGGGCACGTGCTCCTCCTGCTTGTGGGCGAGCATCGGGTCGCCGGGACCGAAGTTGACCGCGGGGATCCCGAGGCTGGTGAAGCGTGCCACGTCGGTCCACCCGAACTTGGGGTTGACCTCGCGACCCACCGCCTCGATGAAGGCCTTGGCCGCCGGCAGGTCCAGCCCGGGCAGGGCTCCCGGGGCGCTGTCGGTGACCGTGACGTCGTACCCCTCGAAGAAGTCGCGGACGAAGTCCTGCGCCGCCTCCTCGCTGCGGTCGGGGGCGAAGCGGTAGTTGACCTCGACCACGCACTCGTCGGGGAGCACGTTGCCGGCGACGCCGCCGCGGATGGAGACGGCGTTGAGCCCCTCGTGGTACTCCAGCCCGTCGATGAGCGGCTTCCGCGGCTCGTACGCCGTGAGCCGCTCGAGGATCGGGGTGGCCCGGTGGATCGCGTTGACGCCCTTCCAGCTGCGCGCGGAGTGCGCCCGCTCGCCGGTGGCCCGAACCTCGACCCGGAGCGTTCCCTGGCAGCCCGCCTCAACCTCGGCGTTCGACGGCTCCATGAGGATCGCGAAGTCGGCCTCCATCAGCTCGGGGTGGCTCTGGCTGAGCAGGTTGAGGCCGTTGAACTCCGTGTCGATCTCCTCGCACTCGTAGAGGAGGTAGGTGACGTCGCGGTTCGGCTCCGGGATGGTCGCGGCCAGCCGCAGGATGACCGCGTCGCCACCCTTCATGTCGCACGTGCCGAGGCCGTGCAGCAGCTCGCCGTCCAGCCTGGCCGGCAGGTTGTCGTTGAGCGGCACCGTGTCGAGATGGCCGGCGATCACGACCCGCTCGCCGCGGCCGAGATCGGTGCGCGCGACCACGGTGTTGCCGTGCCTGCTGACCGTGAGATGGCCGTACCCCGCCAGCGCGGCCTCGACGGCGTCCGCGATGGCCTGCTCGTTCTTGCTCACGGACTCGATGTCGACGAGCTGCACCGTCAGGTCGACGGCGTCCTTGGTGAGGTCCAGCGCGGGCACCCGCCCAGTCAATCAGGCCGACCGTCAACCAGCCCCCTCGACGTACGCCGCCAGCTTGGTGAGCGACATCCGGGTGCCGGTCGCGTTGTCCTCGGGCGGTACGACGTCCGGGATCCCCTCGTGGAGCAGGTCGACCTCGGTGCCGCCCGCTCCCGCGACATCAACGTCGCGCAGCGTCCACGTCATCGTCATGGCGCCCTTGAGGTCGGGGTCGTCGGTGTCGAACTCGATCCGCTCCACCACCTGCTCGTCCGGCACGAGCGTTGTGAACTCGCCCGAGTAGGCGTCGGTGGCACCCTCGGTCTTGCCGGTCCGGTCCTCGGCCCGGTAGGTCAGCGACACCCGGAATCTGCCGCCCTGCACCGGCTCCCACTCGGCCACCCGGGCGGTCATGTCGTCGGGCACCCGCCAGGTCGCCGTGGCCCGCGGGTCGAGCAGGGCGGCGTACACGGCACTGCGGGGAGCTCGGACCAGTTGCGTCGCGGTCTGGGAGTACATGCCGCCATCCTAGAAACTAGAACTCGTTCTAGTTCTGCCCTACGCTTCGACCATGCGCAACGGGCTGGTGCTCTTCTCCTCCGACCGCGGGTTCACACCCGCCGGGCTGGCCAGGGCGGCAGAGGAGCGCGGCTTCGACACGTTCTACGTCCCCGAGCACACCCACATCCCGGTGCGGCGGACCGCGGCGCACCCCGGCACCGGGGACGAGTCGCTGCCCGACGACCGCTACACGCGCACCCTCGACCCGTGGATCTCGCTGGCCACCGCCGCCGCGGTCACCTCTCGCATCGGGCTGTCGACCGCAGTCGCGCTGCCGGTCGAGTCCGACCCGATCACGCTCGCGAAGGCGATCGCCACCCTCGACCACCTCTCCGGCGGCCGGGTCACGGTCGGCGCCGGCTTCGGCTGGAACACCGACGAGCTCGAGGACCACCACGTCCCTGCGGGCAGGCGCCGCACCGTGCTCCGCGAGTACGTCGAGGCGATGCGGGCACTGTGGACCCAGGAGGAGGCGTCGTACGCCGGCGAGTTCGTGTCGTTCGGCCCGTCCTGGGCCTACCCAAAGCCGGTTCAGGCCCACATCCCGCTCATCATCGGCGCCGGCGGCGGCCCCAAGACCTTCCAGTGGATCGCCCGGCACGCCGACGGCTGGATGACCACGCCGACGCAGACCGACATCAGCGGCCAGATCGAGGCACTCAAGACCGCCTGGACCGAGGAAGGTCGCGACGGCATCCCCGACATCCGCGTCCTCATCGCCTTCCGACCCGACCCTCACGACCTCATCGCCTGGGCCGAGGCCGGCGTCTCCGAGCTGATCTGGGGCGTGCCGGACAAGACCGAGGACGAGGTGCTGGCCTATCTCGACAAGCTGGCGGGCCGCTTGGCGCTCACCGGCTCCTGACGTAGGCCTCGACGCCGTCGAGGATGCGCTCGAGGCCGAAGCTGAGCTCGCGGCCGGGGTCGGTGCCGGCCTGGTAGGCCTCCCCCGCCGCCTGCCCGACGCGGCCGGCCAGCGGGTAGTCGCGGTGCGCGGTGAACTCGCCGAGCGGTCCGGAGTTGGCCTCCCACCACTCCAGGTCCGTTGCCCCTGACTCCCTCTCGGCGACGCGCACGGCGTGCTCCGATCGCGCGACGTTGGCGGCGAAGCCGACGACGAGCGTCACCGTCTGGTCCATCTCGACATCGTCGAGCCCCACGCCCTCGACCGCGGAGAGCTGCCACTCGTAGCGGTCGCCGACCCCCGGCCCCAGCCACGGCCGCACCCCGGACACGTCCAGCAACCAGGGGTGCTCGCGGTCATCGGCGAGCTGCACCTCGGCGACCAGCCGCAGGCGTTCGCGCAGCGAGCCCTCCATCGGCGGCAGAGCGCGGCGTCCGATCACGTGGTCGACCATCAGGACGACGAGGTCGTTGCGGTTGGCCACGTAGGTGTAGAGCGACATGGCCGCGATCCCCAGCCGCTTGGCCAGCACCCGCATCGACAGGGCACCGAGGCCTTCGGTGTCGGCCAGCTCGACGGCCTCGTCGAGCACCTGGTCGAGCGTCAGCCGCTGCCGCGGGCCCCGCTTGGGTGCGGGCTCCTCCACCGGCACGACATGCCGCCAGAGGAGCGGGAGCACGGGATCGGGTTCGGCGGGCACGGCCCGATCCTAACTACTCCGTACGGCGTACGGAACAAATGCTACAGTTCCGCCGTTCAACTCCGTACGTCGTACGAGATTGGAGACCGAATGCCAGCCACCCCATCCACCCTGCTCGCCCGTGGCGTGCACAAGCGCTACGGCGACATCGCCGCCCTCGACGGGTTCGACCTCGAGGTCGCACCCGGCACCATCCACGCCCTCCTGGGTCCGAACGGCGCCGGGAAGACGACCGCCGTCCGCACCTTCGCCACCCTCACCCGGTGCGACGAGGGAGAGGTACGGATCGCCGGCCACGACGTACGCCGCGAGGCGACCGCCGTCCGCCAGGCGATCGGTCTGGTCGGCCAGACGACAGCCCTCGACGAGGTGCTGTTCGGCCACGAGAACCTCGTCCTGCTCGGTCGGCTGCACGGGCTGTCCAAGGCCGAGGCGAGCGCACGTGGCGACGAGCTCCTCTCGACCTTCGCGATCGCGGACGCACGCGACCGGAAGGTGTCGACGTACTCCGGCGGCATGCGCCGCCGCCTCGACATCGCTGCCAGCCTCATTCGCCGCCCAGGCCTGCTGTTCCTCGACGAGCCGACCACCGGGCTGGATCCGCGCGGCCGGGCCGAGGTCTGGCACAGCGTGCGTCAGGTGGTCGACCTCGGCACCACGGTGCTGCTCACGACGCAGTACCTCGACGAGGCCGACCAGCTCGCCGACCGGATCAGCGTGATGGGCACCGGCCGCGTCATCGCCGAGGGCACCTCCACCGAGCTCAAGAGCCGGCTCGGCGGCGACCGGGTGATCGTCACGGCCCAGGTCGACGGCGACCCCCTTGCCCTCGCCGACCTGCTGGGCGGCACCGCCGACCGGGAGACACGCGAGGTGACCGTCGAGGCCGGACCCGCGGGCGGGACCGCTGCGCTGCTGAACGCCGTCCGGGCCATCGACGGCGCCGGCATCGAGGTCGACGACGTGCTCCTGCGCCGGCCGACCCTCGACGAGGTCTTCCTGCACCTGACCGCCGACACCCCCACCGGAGGAACCCGATGATCGCCACCCTGCGCCAGGGCTGGATCGTGACCCTGCGCGACCTGAAGCACTGGGTCCGGGAGCCATGGACGCCCATCTTCGGGATCGCGTTCTCGCTGATGCTGCTGCTCGTCTTCGGCTACCTGTTCGGGGGCGCGATCGAGGTGCCGGGCGGCGGGGACTACCTGGACTACCTGCTGCCCGGGATGTTCGCGCTCTCGATGATGTTCGGCGTCGAGACGTCCATGGCGGCGGTCGCCGAGGACGCGAAGCGCGGCATCACCGACCGGTTCCGATCCATGCCGATCAGCAGCGTCGCCGTACCGCTCGGCCGCGCCGGGGCGGACCTCGCCAACTCCGCGGTGCAGCTGCTCGTGCTCATGGTGGGCGGGCTGCTCGTGGGCTGGCGGGTGGACGACGGCCTCGGGCGCGCTCTGGTCGCCGTCGCGCTGCTGCTGTGGTTGCGCTTCGCCATGCTGTGGATCGGGATCTACCTCGGCGTCGTGCTGCGCGGCGAGGGCGCTCAGATGGCGGTCCAGGTGCTCGTCTGGCCACTCGGGTTCCTGTCCAACCTGTTCGTCGCCCCGGAGACGATGCCGGACTGGTTGGGCTTCCTCGCCCAGTGGAACCCGGTCTCCGCCTCGGCCGCTGCCGCGCGCGAGCTGTTCGGCAACCCGACCGGCATCACCGACGGCGTCCTCGCCGACCACGCCATCCTGGTCGCGGCGGCGTGGCCGCTCGTCCTGACGGCGGTGTTCCTGCCGCTCTCCGCCCGGGCCTACCGCAACCTCTCCCGCTGACCCACCCGCCGAGTCGGCGTTACTGAGTCTCAGTAACGCCGACTCGCTCTGTTACTCGTCGGCAGGAACGCCGACTCGGCGTCGTGTCTCAGGCCCTGGTGACTGTCACCTGGGGCTCACCGTCGGGACCCGCCTGAACGTCGAACGACGTCGCCAGGGTCTCGGCGGTGATCAGCTGTTCGTGGGTGCGCGCGGCGGCCTGGACCGCGTCGGAGCCGGCGACGGTCAGCGTGATCCGGTCGGAGACGTCGAGGCCGGCGTCGCGGCGGGCCTGCTGGACGGCGCGGACCAGGTCGCGGGCGAGGCCCTCGGAGGCCAGCTCCGGCGTGACCGCGGTGTCGAGCACGACGAAGCCGCCGGTGGGCAGTACGCCGACCGCCGCCGACTCGTCGGCCGAGCCGGCCACGGTCTCGAGGGTGAACTCGCCCTCGACCAGGGCCAGCCCGCCCGCAGTGACCGCGCCGTCCTCCGCCACCGACCAGTCGCCGGACTTGGAGCCCTTGATCGCCTGTTGCACGTCCTTGCCGAGCCGTGGGCCGGCGGCGCGGGCGTTGACGGTGAGCCGCTGCGAGACGCCGTACGACGCGGCCTCCGACGCGTCGGCCGCCAGCAGCCGGACCGTCTTCACGTTCACCTCGTCGGCCACGATCGCCTCGAAGCCCTCGAGCGCGGTCGGGTCGTCGACGACGACGGTCAGCGTCGACAGCGGCAGCCGGTTGCGGAGGCTGCCCGCCTTGCGCAGCGCCGAGGTGGCCGAGCAGACCTCGCGGACCTTGTCCATCGCGGCGACGAGGTCGTCGTCCGCGGGCAGCTCGTCGGCCAGCGGCCAGTCGGCCAGGTGCACCGAGCGCTCACCGGTGAGGCCGCGCCAGACCTCCTCCGTGGTGAGCGGCAACAGCGGCGCGGTGACCCGGCAGACCGTCTCGAGCACCGTGTAGAGGGTGTCGAAGGCGTCGGGGTTGTCGCCCCAGAAGCGATCCCGCGAGCGGCGGATGTACCAGTTGGTGAGCACGTCGAGGAAGTTCCGCGTCGTCTCGCACGCGTCGGCGATGGCATAGCTGTCCATCTCCCGGGTCAGCTGCTCGACGTACTGCCGGCACTTGGCCAACAGGTAGCGGTCCAGCGGGTCGCCCGAGGTCGTGGACGCCTTCGCGTCGTAGCCCTGCCCGTTGTTGAAGGCGTTGGCGTAGAGCTGGAAGAAGTACCAGCTGTTCCACAGCGGGATCATCACGAACCGCACGGCGTCGCGGATGCCCGGCTCGGTGACGATCAAGTTGCCACCGCGCACGATCGGGCTGGCCATCAGGAACCAGCGCATCGCGTCAGCGCCGTCGCGGTCGAACACCTCGCTGACGTCCGGGTAGTTGCGCAGCGACTTGCTCATCTTCAGCCCGTCCGACCCGAGCACGATGCCGTGGCTGATGCAGTTCTCGAAGGCCGGCCGGTCGAAGACCGCGGTGGCCAGGATGTGCAGCGTGTAGAACCAACCGCGGGTCTGGTTGACGTACTCGACGATGAAGTCGGCCGGGAAGTGATGGAGGAACCAGTCCTCGTTCTCGAACGGCACGTGGTTCTGGGCGAACGACATGGAGCCCGAGTCGAACCACACGTCCAGTACGTCCGCGACGCGCCGCATGGTCGACTTCCCGGTCGGGTCGTCGGGGTTCGGCCGGGTCAGCTCGTCGACGTACGGCCGGTGCAGGTCGGGGTTGCCGTCGCGGTCCTGCGGCGGCCGGCCGAAGTCGCGCTCGAGCTCCTCGAACGAGCCATAGACGTCGATCCGCGGGTACGCCTCGTCATCGGAGCGCCACACCGGCACCGGCGAGCCCCAGAACCGGTTGCGGGTGATCGACCAGTCGCGGGCGTTCTCCAGCCACTTGCCGAACTGGCCGTCCTTGGTGTGCTCGGGCACCCAGTTGATCTGCTGGTTGAGCTCAAGCATCCGCTGCTTGAACGCCGTCACCTCGACGAACCACGACGAGACGCCCTTGTAGATCAGGGGCTCCCGGCAGCGCCAGCAGTGCGGGTAGGAGTGGTCGTAGGTCTCGCGGCGCAGCAGCACCGTGCCGGGCGTGACCGCGCCCGTCGAGCCCTGGCCGGTCGTGGCGGCCTTGAGGTGGTCGATGATCTGCAGGTTGGCGTCGAAGACCAGCATCCCGGCGTACTCCTCGACGGGGGCGGTGAACTTGCCGTCCTTGCCGACCGGCATCACCGCCTCGATGCCCTCGCGGTCGGTCACCTCCTTGTCGACCTCACCGAAGGCGCCGGCGCTGTGCACCAATCCGGTGCCGTCCGTGGTGGTCACGGCGTCGTCGGCCGGTACGACCCGGAACGCGTTCTCGTGGCCGGCGTAGTAGGTGAACGGCGGTGCGTAGGTCAGGCCCACCAGGTCCGCGCCCGTCCCGCGCCAGACGATCCCCGGCTGGTCACTGAACTCTCGTGCGTACGCGGGCAGCCGCGCCTCGGCCAGCACCATCCGCTTCCCGTCGTGCTCGACCGCCACGTAGTCGATCGCCGTACCGACCATGACCGCCAGGTTGCTGGGCAGGGTCCAAGGCGTCGTGGTCCAGGTCAGCAGCAGGGCGTCGCGCAGCGGCCCGTCGGACGTGACCCGGAACCCAACGGTGACCGCCGGGTCCTGGACGTTTCGGTAGACGTCGTCGTCCATCCGCAGCTCGTGGTTGGACAGCGGGGTCTCGTCGTTCCAGCAGTAGGGCAGGACTCGATAGCCCTCGTAGACCCAGCCCTTGTCGTAGAGCTGCTTGAACGCCCAGATCACCGACTCCATGTAGTCGGGCTCGTAGGTGCGGTAGTCGTGGTCGAAGTCGACCCAGCGCGCCTGCCGGGTGACGTACTCGCGCCACTCCCCGGTGTACTTCATCACCGAAGCGCGGCAGGCCTCGTTGAACTTCTCGATCCCGAGCTCGAGGATCTCGTCGGTGGTCTTGATGCCGTTGAGCCGCATCGCCTCGAGCTCGGCGGGCAGGCCGTGGGTGTCCCACCCGAACCGCCGCTCGACCTTGCGGCCGCGCATGGTCTGGAAGCGCGGCACGATGTCCTTGACGTAGCCGGTCAGCAGGTGGCCGTAGTGCGGCAGGCCGTTGGCGAACGGCGGACCGTCGTAGAAGACGAACTCGTTGGCGCCGTCCTCCCCCGCCTCGCGCGCATCGACACTGGCCTGGAACGTGCCGTCCCGCTCCCAGTAGTCGAGGACCTTCAGCTCGATCTCGGGGAAGCGTGGGCTCGACGGCACGCTCGCTGCGTCTGAGGTCGAGGCCTTGGGGTACTTCATGCGGCTTGTCTCCTGTGATCGGTGTCCAACCACAGGGACGACCCCTCAGACTCGGGGACCGCGGTACCACCCTGCTTGCTCCGCTGCGTTGACGGCAGAGCCTCTCGTTCCCGGCTGTGACGGGCCACCCGTCCGGTTCTACTTGCCCCTGCCGAAACCGGGACTTTCTTCCGGAGGCTCGCCGCTGATGACGGCTCGAACGCCTGTGACCCCAGCGTACGGCGGGGCGACCGGCCCGGGCGAATCGGATTCCCGCGGCCAGGGGCCTCGTGACCGGGGTCCGACTGTCCCCGCCCGGGCCTACGCTCCGGGCCATGAACCGGATCGACCGCCTCTACGCCCTGGTCGAGGAGCTGCGGGCCGCCGGACCGCGGGGCCGGACGGCGCGGCAGCTGGCCGGACACTTCGAGATGAGCGTCCGGACCATCGAGCGTGATCTGAGTGCGCTGGGCCAGGCCGGCGTACCGCTCGCAACGAAGCAGGGACGCACCGGCGGCTACACGCTCGACCGCTCGATGAGCCTGCCGCCGCTCAACTTCACGCCCCGCGAGGCAGCCGCCGTTGCCGTGGCGCTCAGCAACAGCGGGCACCTGCTCTTTGCCCGCGAGGCCCGCAGCGCCCTGCAGAAGATCGTGGCGGCGATGCCCCAGCGGGCCCTCGACGAGGCCTACGCGACCGCGGAGAAGGTCCGACTGATCGTCGAGCCGATCTCCCAGCCGGACGCCGAGATCGGGGAGACGGTCTGGCGTGCGGTCCGCGACGGCCACACGCTGCGCGTCGACTACACCGACGTCGGCGGCCTCGAGACCGAGCGCGTCGTCGAGCCGCAGCACGTCGTCGTCGGGCCGTCCGGCTCCTACCTCACCGCGTGGTGCCACCTGCGCGGGGACGATCGGGTGTTCCGCATGGACCGGATCACCAGGGCCGACCGAGTCCCGTCGGTGCCGAGGCCGGCGACCGCACAGGTGATGGAATCCCGCCCGGTGCGGCTCCCCCACTCCGTGCTGCATCCCGAGAAACTCCTCGCAAACTCCGACACAGGGTTGTCGCGTAGCCGCGACACGGTGGTGGGAGCTCGCCACAGCGGCGGGTGACCACACCTAAGGAGACGCCATGACCAACCCCGCTCCCGGCACCCTGGCCTGGTTCGAGGTCGCCACCGACGACCCCGACACCGCCGAGAAGTTCTACGGCAGCCTGTTCGACTGGAGCTTCGAAGCCGACGGCCCGGCCGCGTCCGGTGGCCTGGACTACCGCAACGTCTCCGCCTCGGGCGCCGACGGACCGATGGGCGGCATCTGGGGCACCGATCAGCTGCCGGGCCACGCCGTGTTCTACATCCTCGTCGCCGACGTCAACGCGACCTGCGCCGATGCCGAGCAGCTCGGCGGCACGGTGGTGAGCAGGCACGTCGACCCCGGCCCCGGTGTCCCCACCTTCGCCTACCTACGCGACCCGTCGGGCAACCAGTTCGGCGTGTTCTGCCCGCCGACGGCTTGATGGCTCGCACACCGGACGCCTCGTCCCCGTCGGACCAGTCCGACGGGGAGGACGCCCGCGCGCTCTACGACGAGCTCACTGACGACCTGCTCTACGACCCTGCGATCAGCCGGGCCACGATGATGGGCTACCCCTGTGTCCGGCTGGCCGGGAGGTTTCTGGCGTCCTACGACGACAAGACCGGATGCCTGGTCGTGAAGGTGCCCCGCGAGCGCGTCACCGAGCTGGTCGAGGACGGCCGGGGCGATCCCTTCGCCCCGGCCGGCAAGGTGTTCCGCGAGTGGGTGGCGATCCCGTTGGTCGACCGCCAGCTGTGGCAGACGGCACTCGCCGAGGCCGTGGTCTTCGCCCGACACGGGCTGGCCGGATAACCGGACGTCCAACGTCCTCATCAGATGGTTGGCTGGGCTGCATGAGCGACAGGTGGCTGCCCAACGACCAGGACCCTCGCACAATGGGGAACCCGCAGGGCGAGAAGGCGACGTACGTCGAGTACCTCGCCAACTACCGGCTCACGCTGGGCATGAAGTGCGACGGGCTGAGTCCGGAGCAGCTCGCCTCCCGCAGCGTGCCGCCGAGCACGATGAGCCTGCTCGGCCTGGTCCGGCACATGGCCCGGGTCGAGAACAGCTGGTTCCAGCGCGTAGCCCGGGCCAGCGGCAAGGACCGGATCTACTGGAGCGCCGAGGACGACGACCTCGACTTCAACGCCTCTGAGCCGACCCAGGAGTGCGTGGACGACGCCTTCGCGAGCTGGCGCCGCGAGATCGGCGCGGCCGAGGAGTGGTTCGCCGGCGTGGCCGAGTCCGACCTCGGGCGCGAGCTCCCGATCGCCGGAACACTTCACGACGTCGTCAGCATCCGGGACCTCGTGGTGCACATGATCGAGGAGTACGCCCGGCACTGCGGCCACGCCGACCTGCTCCGGGAGTGCATCGACGGGCGCACCGGCCAGTGAGCGAGCCTCTGGACGAGCTCGGCGCACTGCGGCGCTGGCTCGGCGACCTGCGGGCCACCGTGGAGCGGAAGGCCGACGGGCTGTCGCCGGAGCAGCTGGCGACCCGTTCGGTGCCACCGTCGGAACTGTCGGTGCTGGGCCTGGTCCGACACCTGGCGCAGATGGAGCACTACTGGTTCGTGCTGACCCTTTCCCGGGCCGACGAGCCGCAGCTGTACATGCCCGACGGCGACTGGGAGGCGCAGTTCCGCGACGCCGTCGCCGATGAGGCCGTGGCCGTGGACGCGTTCGACACCTGGCGGGCCGTGCGCGTGCGTGCCGACACGGTCATGGACGGTCTCGAGCCCGCCGCCCTGGAGTTCGTCTGGGACCCCGACGACCGGATCGGGTCGGTCCGCGACGCGTTGATCCAGGTGATCTACGAGTACTCCCGGCACTGCGGCCACCTCGACCTCCTCCGCGAGGCGATCGACGGCCAGACCGGCGAGTAGTCAGTCGACGTACATGACCTCGAGGTCGAGCCAGCGCGCGAGGTCCTCGATCTCCGCGGCGACCGCCTGTCTCGTGTCGTCGGGCCAAGCCTCGTCCTCGTGCACGGCGTCGACCCGGAGCACGCCCTCGGCCGGCTCGGCGGTGGCGTCGAGCTTCCCCACCAGCCGGTCGCCGTGGAGGATCGGGAGTGCGTAGTAGCCCCAGATCCGCTGCTCGACCGGCTTGTACATCTCCAGCAGGTAGTCGAACTCGAAGAGCTGGTCGAGCCGCTTGCGGTCCTGGACCAGGCGGTCGAACGGCGAGAGCAGCGCGGCGCGGCCCTCGAACGGCGCGTCCAGCAGCGTCGGCTCCACCCGCCACTCGCCCTTGACCCCCTCGACGACCGCGGGCTCTCCGGCGTCGCCCGCGGCGTGCTCCTCTCCGAGCTGCGCGGTGGACCGCGCCCGCGCCAGCCCCAGGGCCCGCAGCCGGCGCTCGTTGAGCTGCCGCAGTGCCTCGTCCGGTGCTGGCACGGGGTCGTCGGGGTAGATCCGCTCGGCCAGGTCCCACAGCTTCTGGCGTCCCTCGCGGCCGGCCGCCGCGACCTCGCCGCGGCCGACCATCAGCTTGAGCAGCATCTGGACGTTCTTGTTGTTGTTCCACCCCGAGGACGGCCACGGCACCTCGCAGCTGTCCTCGAACGCACTGGTCGGCAGCGGCCCCTCCCGCCGCAGCTCCTCGAGGATCTCCCGCCGGCACCCGTCGTTCGTCGCGATCCACGCCGCGTTGTCGCGCTGCCACTCCGTCAGCGGCTCGCGACCGGGCCAGATCGACATCTCGGCGCGGAACAGCGCGAGGTCCTCGCTCGGCCTGAAGAAGCCCTGGTGGTCGATCAGCACCTGCTGGTCGATCAGGTCGGCCAGCTCGGCCCGGTCGTACGTCGAGCCGAGTCGGCTCCACAGCACGAGGTCGGCACTCGGCGCCCCGAGCGGCGCCGTCGGCTCGGCCTGAAGCACCGTCAGGTGGCGCACCACCTCGAGCAGGTCGTCGGGGCGTGGCTGGGCGAGCAGCTGGGCCTGGACGCAGATCCGGCGTGCGTCCGCCCTGGAGAGCTCGTGCGGGGCCACGCCGCGCACCTTAGGCGAGCCGGCCGACAGCCCTGCCGGTCGGTCAGCCGGACCGCGAGTCCACCGGTGTCGGCTCCGGGGTGTCGACCTTGTCGCTGCCGCCCTGGGGTCCGCACTGGGGGCACCACGGCTGCAGGCGGCGGTGGCTCACGCCGCTGACCAACAGGTAGGCGAGCGAGCCCAGCGCGGCCAGCCACACGGCCAGAGCGGGGACGCGGAACGCATCCGGCGCCAGGGCCGGAAGCAGGCACGCCACCAGCATCCCCACGAGGTACCAGGTCGCGGCCCGGCGGTCGGCCAGCAGGTGCACCATCGCCAGGCGCCGTCGGTAGGTCACTGCAGCCTCGGCCGGGTTCAGCGGGAAGTCCGCGACGCACCGCTCGCACAGCGCCCGGTCGTGCTTCCTCATCTCCAGCCACGTGGTGATCAGGATCGCGATGAACGCGAACGAGACCAGCAGCTTGCCTCCCGGGGGGTACGCGACCGGCTGCACGGCCAGCACGGCCATGGCACCGATCACCGAGACGAAGATGGCCGGGCCGTGGTGACCCCACCGAGTGGCCCGCGCGGGCATGTCTCCCCACGAAGCGCCAAATGCATGTGACATGACAATCGCCCCCCAGCGTGCCCGAGTCCTGCCCCACCCAAGCACAGGTCGCACCGAGATCAACAGCCAGGTTTCCGAAAACCGGGAAAAGCGGTGCGAAATGTGCTAAACGTCCAGACCGGCCACCTGCGGACACCCCGTGAGTGGCCCACGGCCGCGTCGTAGAGTCACGGACCGTGACCGACGCGCCAACAGCAGCCTGGGGACATGGGATCGCCACCCTCGACGAGCGCGGCACCGTGCTCGACGTCTGGTTCCCCGCACCCGCGCTCGGAACGCCCGACGGGTCCGCGGCGCCCGACGAGCTCGCCGCCCTGGTTGGGACCGACGACGTACGTCGGGTGACCCGCGAGGTGCGGCTGGTGGAGATCGCTGACCTCCAGTCCCCGCCGTCATCCACAGAGGATGCGTGGCTGCGGCTGCACTTGCTCAGCCACCGAATCGTTCGGCCCCGGACGATCTCTGTGGACGGGATCTTCGGCCAGCTCACCAACGTCGTGTGGACTTCAGCCGGGCCGTGCGCGGTGTCCGACTTCGAACAGACCCGGGCGCGGTTGATGGCCACCGGCCAGCGAGTCACGGTGTTCGGCGTCGACAAGTTCCCGCGGATGGTCGACTACGTGCTCCCGACCGGCGTGCGGATCGGGGACGCCGACCGGGTCCGGCTCGGGGCGCACCTCGCCGAGGGCACCACCGTCATGCACGAGGGCTTTGTCAACTACAACGCCGGCACGCTCGGGACCTCGATGGTCGAGGGCCGGATCTCCGCGCACGTGGTCGTGGACGCGGACTCTGACGTCGGCGGCGGCGCCTCCATCATGGGGACGCTCTCCGGCGGCGGCACCGAGGTGATCTCGGTAGGCAAGCGCTGCCTGATCGGGGCGAACGCCGGACTGGGCATCTCGCTCGGGGACGACTGCGTGGTCGAGGCCGGCTGCTACGTCACCGCGGGGACCAAGGTCACGATCACGGACGTCGACGGCAAGCCGAAGGTGGTCAAGGCGCTCGAGCTGTCCGGCGTCGACAACGTGTTGTTCCGCCGCAACTCGGTCACCGGCGCCGTCGAGGCCGTCCCGTGGCGCAGCGACGGGGTCGCGCTCAACGCGGCGTTGCACGCCAACTGACCCTTTGGTGCCACCCCCGACACTTGCCCCCGTGAGGCGTCAGGGGGTGGTCGTGGGCATCGGCATCGCCGTGGTGGCCCTGCTCGCCGGCGTGGGCTGGTTCGTGATCCGTAACGACGTGGTGCCGTTCCTGGCCTCCGACCAGTGCACCGCCGAGGCCGGCGGCCGCAGCGTGGTGCTGGAGCCGTCGCAGGCGCGGTACGCCGGGCTGATCACCGCCGTCGCCGTCCAGCGCGGCCTGCCCGCCCGAGCGGCGTCCATCGCCCTGGCCGTGGCGTACCAGGAGTCGGGCCTGCGCAACCTCGACGGCGGCGACCGCGACTCCGCCGGGCTGTTCCAGCAGCGGCCCTCGCAGGGCTGGGGCACGCTCGACGAGGTCCGCGACCCGGTGTATGCGACCAACGCGTTCTACGACGCCCTCGCGAAGGTCGACGGCTACGAGAAGCTCGAGATCACGGTGGCCGCGCAGGAGGTGCAGCGATCGGCCTTTCCCGACGCGTACGCCGACCACGAGGCCGATGCCCGCGCCCTGGCCTCGGCGCTGAGCGGGAACTCACCCGAGGGGTTCAGCTGCCGGCTGGGCGACAGCGACGACGCGCCGACGGCACTGGTGGAGTCCGGGCTGACCACCCGTGCGGACGCCGTACGCCGCGACCTCCTCGCGCGGTTCCCAGACCAGCCGCTCGGCGGCTTCGCGCCCGGGGGCGTGTCGACCGGGCACATGGAGGGCTCGGCGCACTACGACGGCCGCGCGATCGACTTGTTCGTCCGCCCCATCTCGCCGGCGAACACGTCGCGGGGCTGGGCCATCGCGCAGTACCTCGTCAGCCAGGCCGACCGGCTCTCGGTCAGGACTGTCATCTTCGACGACCGGATCTGGACCTCCGGCCGCCAGTCCGGCGACGGGTGGCGCGACTACGACCCACCTGAGCGCTCCGGCGACCAGGCCATCCTGGAGCACCGCGACCACGTCCATGTGGACGTGTACGAGTAGCGATCGTCAGTCGAGCACGCCCGGGGCGGCTTCCTCATCGTCGAGCCAGTCCTGGCCGTCGTCGAACAGGTCCCGCTCGCGCGAGCTCTCTTCGTCGTCGCGGCGCTTGCTGCGACCGCCCGCGAAACCGCCTGCCGCACCGCGAGCACCTGCGCCGCTGCGCGACCCAGCGCTGCCGCGCGAACCAGCGGCCCCGGCCCGGCCCCGGCCACCTCGGCTACCGGCAGCGGTGCCGCCGGTCCTGGCGCCGGTCCGGCCGCCGCTCGCGCCACGGGAGCCGGAGCCCCGGCCGGCAACTGCCCCGGTCCCGGTCCCACGACCAAGCGCACCGGCCGAACCGACCGCACCGGTCCTCCCGGTGGCGCCGATCGGACGGACGCCGGACCCGAGGCTGGCGAGCAGCCCTCGAACGCCGCTGACGCCTGCGGACGCGAGGCCGGCCATGCCGAAGCCGCCGATCCCGGCGGCCACCGCGCCCAGCGACGGACCGGAGCCGTCACCGGGCTGCGGCACAGGCACCGGCGTCGGCCCCGTCGGCCCTGTCGGCCCTGTCGGGGGCGGCAGGTCCACCGGGGGCCACCCCGGAGGTGGTGGTGGCGGGGGTGGAGGTGGCGGGGGTGGTGGCGGAGGAGGTGGAGGCGGCGGAGGAGGCGGGGGCGGCGGAGGTGGCGGAGGCGGAGGCGGAGGTGGAGGCGGTGGGGGCGGGGGCGGCGGCGGAGGGGGCGGCGGAGGCGGAGGCAGTTTCGGCGGGTTGGTGTCGTTGTCGTTTCCGTCACCGCCACCGTTGTCGCCCGTCTGCGTCCACGGGTCGCGCTCGCCGTGGATCTGACGCATGGTCTCGGTGGACTCGGCGTAGACGGTGTCGATCCGGCCGGCCCAGAAGCGGGAGACCTTCTCCCGGTGCTCGAACTCGGCGGCCGCGTCGGCCACCTGCTTGTCGTAGTCCTTCTGCGCGTTGAGGGTCTCGGTGCTGGCCGGCTCGCCGGGGTTCGCGGTCGGCCGGGCGCCCGTCGGCGGGAGGTGCTGGCGTCCACCCAGGTCGTCGTAGTTGGTGCGGGCGTCGGTGACCACGCCGCTGGCGTTGTCGAGCGCGTCGCGACCGAGGCGGAGGTGGACCGCCTTCGCCTTCATCCCGTCGGCCGCGGCGACGAATGCGTCGTGCATCTTCGGCCCGGTCTTGCCCCCGATCTCGGACCTGACCGTCGGCGAGTAGGTGCGCAGCTGGTGCTCGACGAAGTCCAGCGCCTTGGCGCACGTCTCCCACTCGCCCGAGCCCTTCTCGATCGTGGCCTCGAGCGCGGTGAGTGCCTTGAGCAGGCGCTGCTCCTGCGGTCCCTGGGTCATCGTGGCTAGCCCGTGCAGCTCGGGTTGGTGTGCAGGTCAACGGTCGAGGTGCAGTCGACATCGGCCTCGATCTTCGTGAAGTCGGTGTGCGAGTCCTCGTCGGCCCGGCGGACCCCGGTCTCGAAGCGCTCGACGTTCTCCTGGTAGCCGGAGAGTCCCGTGACCATGTCCTGGATCGCCTGCACCACGTGCTTGTGGGCGATCGAGGTGTTGCCGCCGAGCGCGCCGCCGGACCAGCTGTCACCGAACACGGAGCTGTCCAGGTCGATGGGCTTGCTCTCGATCAAACCGTCCTGGCTGGAAGCCAGCATCTTCTTGATCTGCGCCAGCACATCGGGTGGCAGGCCAAGGCTGTCGAGCAACATGGTCACACCTCTTTGTCGGTCGCACGTTTACCCCATGCCGTGCGAGGTGCTCACCTGCTACCCGCTGGAACACCGCCGGAAACCGGAACGCCGCGACAATTTTCGTCGTCACATTATGGTGGCCGGGTCAGCATCGACTAGGAGAACCGTGACCACCTCGGGACGCCGCCGTTCGGCACGACGCGGGGTCTGCTGCGTGGCCCTGCTCCTGCTCATCGGTCCGGTCTCGGGGTGCGGCGACGACGATCCGCCACCCCGCGGCGACGATCAGCCCAGCACCTCGGTCTCGGCCACCGGCTCCCCCAGCGAGACGACTGAGTCCGGCGGCTCCCCGAAGCCCACGGAGTCCACGCCCACCAGCCCCGTGGTGGAGTCGGCGTCCGGCCCACTGCTCAAGCTGGACCAGAGCACCGTCCGCGCACCCGCTGGATGGGAGCTCGGCTCCGACCTGGGCTTCGCGGTCGCGGCCGACGACCCCGCCCCGGGCAGCGTGAACTCGGTGTTCATGGCCAACGGCCCGAATGTGGCGCGGGGCGATCTCGACCGGATGGTGAAGGCGTATCTCGAGTCCGTGACCACCGACCTGCTCCCCGCCCGGCAGCCGGACACCCTGCTCGGCGGGCAGCCCGCGTACTTCCTGATGGGTCCGGTCGACAAGGACAGGTTCACGTTCGTGTACGGCGCCGTCAACGGAGCGACCGATGCGCAGCTCATCATCGATCTGGACCGCACGATGCCCGCCGACCAGCAGCAGGCCATCGCGGCCTCGGTGCTGGCGAGCTTCGAGTGGCGCTGACCCGAACTGTCTTGCGAGTCACCCGAACGCGCTACCGGACTATCTCAACTGGGCCACGATTTGGTCCGTTCGGACGATTTTCCCCATCGATTCGGTCACAAGGTGTGCGTGGCTTGATTTCGGGGAGTCCAATGGTGATGAAACGTTCGGGTCCTGGGGGGACTCGACCTGGGGAGGAAATCGAGATGTGCAACCACACGCCGGCTTGTCCGGACGTACGCGACTCCGACTGCTGCCGCGCCCACGTCGTGGCCGACCGCAGCGGTCAGGGCTGGTGCCGCCTGTGCAACGGGATCATCCTGTTCGACGACGGGCACTACCTGACGCCCGACGGCAACGACCAGCTGGTCGGCGTCTTCGCCTGACCCTCGTCTCCTAGCGCGTGACGACCCGGTCGCGGCCACCGCGCTTGGCGTCGTAAAGCGCAGCGTCGGCGGCGGCGTAGAGCGCCCGGTGATCCGATCCGTGCGTGGGTGAGTGCGCCAGACCGGCGCTGATGGACACCTGGATGAGGTCGTCCACGGACACCTCGAACCCCCGCTTGCGCACCTTCTCGACGATCTCCTCAGCCCGGCGCAGCGCGATATCGATCGAGCAGCGCGGCAGCAACATCGCGATCTCGTCGCCGCCCATGCGGCACACGACATCACCGCGGCGCGACGCCTGCACCAGCATGTCGGACAGCTGCACGAGCACCTTGTCCCCACCGGGGTGGCCGTAGCGGTCGTTGACCGACTTGAACCGGTCCACGTCGAAGATCACCAGTGACGTGCCCGCGTCGCCGTCGCGCTGCTCCAGGGCAGTGGACACCGACTCGTCGAAGCTGCGCCGCGTCACCAGGCCGGTCAGTGGGTCGATCGTGGCCAGGCGGGCCAGCTCGACGACCAGCTCCTGCTGACGTTCCATGCTGCGGATCAGCATCGCCGCGGTGGTCACCAGGGCCGCCGCCATGTAGCAGCTGCTGACGACGGCTTCCCGGACGGAGAGCTGGGTGAAGACCACGACGAGCTCGCCGGCAAGGGACGCGCTGGTCACGAGGATCGCGCCCGGCTTGGGCAGCAGCGCGGCGCCGTAGACGGTCGGGAAGAAGAAGAACACCTGGGCCGACACCGACCCGTCGTGAGTGGCCAGGTCGAGCAGCACGATCACCAAGATCGCGGCGAACGGGCAGAGGGCCCACGCCACGCTGCTGGCCTCGTCGAAGAACCACGCGGCGGCGCCGATCATCGCCGCCAGGAAGAGCGTGACGCCGGCGAGCGCGATCGCCCACCCGTCCAGGTCGGTCCCGGCGTTCACCCCCATCGGCACGGTGACGACGGTGACGAACAGCCCGACAGCCCACAACGCGGAGACGGTCCGCGCCGCATCGCGCGGGTCGCGGGGACGCATCCAGGTGAGCAGCGTGTCGCCCGGACGCGTCAGGCGGCTGCCCAGCGTGACGCCAGGCAGGGCATTGCCAGTCGTGGCCAGTTCCATGGCCCGCTCCCAGTGCTCTGCTGTCCTTCATCGAGACCGCGTCTCTGTTCGAGGGTAGGTCCGGGCGCGTGGCTGCGCAGAAGAACGCCGAGGACGGTGCTCAGCCCAGCCGCGCGACCGCCGCGTCGATGCGCTCGTCGGTCGCGGTGAACGCGACCCGCACGTGGTGTGCGCCCGCGGTGCCGTAGAAGTCGCCCGGTGCGACCAGGATCCCCCGCTCGGCGAGCCAGCTGACGGTGTCCCAGCAACCCTCGTCACGGCTGGCCCATAGGTAGAGCGAGGCCTCCGAGTCGTCGATGCGGAAGCCCGCCGACTCCAGGGCCGAGCGCAACGCGGAACGCCGCGCGGCGTAGCGCGCGTGCTGCTCCTTCGCGTGGGCGGTGTCCGACAGGGCAGCGGCCATCGCGACCTGCTGCGGCCCCGGCATCATCAGGCCGAGGTTCTTCCGCACCGCGAGCAGCTCCCCCACCAGGCGCGCGTCACCGGCGACGAACGCGCAGCGGTAGCCGGCCAGGTTGGAGCGCTTCGAGAGCGAGTGCACCGCGAGCAGCCCGTCGACGGAGTCGCCGCAGATCGAGGGGTGCAGCACCGAGATCGGCTCGGCGTCCCACGCGCACTCCAGGTAGCACTCGTCGGAGACCAGGATCGTGCCGCGCTCGCGGCACCAGTCGACCACCTTGCGCAGGTGGTCTGGCGGCAGCACCTTGCCGGTCGGGTTGGACGGTGAGTTCAGCCAGAGCAGGGCCGGGCGCTCGGGCCCGAGCGAGGTCAGCGAGTCGCGCGCCACGGCACGCGCACCCGCGAGCGCGGCACCCACGGCGTACGTCGGGTAGGCGAGCTCCGGGACGACGACCAGGTCACCGGCACCGATGCCGAGCTGCACCGCCAGCGAGGCAATGAGCTCCTTCGAACCGATCACCGGCAGCACCTGGTCGAGGCCGAGCCCGGTCACGCCGTGCGAGGAGGACAGCCAGTCCAGCGCCGCCTGGCGGGTGGCGGGCAGGCCGATCGTGGTCGGGTAGCCGGGCGAGTCCGCAGCGGCGCGAAGCGCGTCCTGGACCACCGCGGGCGTGGGGTCGACGGGCGTCCCGATGGACAGGTCGACGATCCCGTCCGGGTGCGCCCGGGCGCGCTCGGCAGGGCCGGCGAGCTTGTCCCAGGGGAAGTCCGGGAGGCGGGAGGAGACGGTCAGGACGTCGACTTACTCGTCGTGCTCCTGCGGCGGCAGCGCCGCCACCAGTTCGTGGTCGTGGTCGATCTCGCCCATCTTCGCGGCGCCGCCGGGCGAGCCGATCTCGTCGAAGAAGTGGACGTTGGCGTCGTAGTAGCCCTTCCACTGCTCCGGCGTGTCGTCCTCGTAGAAGATCGCCTCCACGGGGCAGACGGGCTCGCAGGCCCCACAGTCGACGCACTCGTCGGGATGGATGTAGAGCATCCGCTTGCCCTCGTAGATGCAGTCAACGGGGCACTCGTCGACACAGGCCCGGTCCTTGAGGTCCACACAGGGCTGAGCGATCACGTACGTCACGGGGTCAGCCTAGTATCCCCGCGTGTCATCCGAGACCGGTGCCCACACCCTGGGTCCGCATGTGGTGGGCCGGCGGGTCGTCGTACGCCGGGTGCTGCCGGGCGAGACCGGCCCCAGCGGCGGCCCCGCGATGACAGATGTGCTGGGCACCTGCACGTCGTGGGGCGACGGCGTCTGCGTGATCGAGCCCGACGGCGAGGGGCCGCGCGAACCCGTCACCATCCGGCTCGCGGACATCGTCTCCGGCAAGCCGGTCCCGCCGCGCCCGTCGACCCGGCACCGGGTCTCGCCCGCCGAGGCCCAGCGCCGGGCCTTGGCGCTGTGGCCGGACCTGGAGACCGAGCCGCTGGGTGACTGGCTGCTGCGCCGGTCGCGGACCTCGACGGCGCGCCGGGCCAACTCGGTGCTGGCGATGGGCCCTCCCGGCGTCGAGAACGGCTACGAGCGGGTGGTCGCCCACTACGAGGCGCTGGGCCAGCGGCCGATCGCCGCCGTGCTGCCGGAGTCGGCTGAGGACGCGCTCTTCCGCGGTCACGGCTGGGTGCTGGAGAGTCACGACCACGACACCGTCTTCCAGCTCGCTGGCGTCGCCGCCGCGCGCCGTTCACTAGCCGGCGTTTCGCTGCCCGGCCTCGACGTTGCCCTTGTCGGCGACGACCACGTCGTGACCGCCGAGGTGAACACCGACGACGGCCGGCTGCTCGCCAGCGGAGTTGCGGCGTACGCCGACGACTGGGTCGGGTTCCGCACCATCGAGGTGGACCCGGCCGAACGCGGACGCAAGCTCGGCCTGCTGGTCATGGCCGAGCTGCTCGAGTGGGGCGCCGAGCGCGGCGCGACCACGGCGTACCTCCAGGTGCTCGGCGACAACGCGCGCGCCTTCGCGCTCTACGAAGGCCTCGGCTTCACCGTGCATCACCGGTATCGCTACCTCGCGGCTCCGTGAGCCCTCGGTCCCAGAGATATCTCGAGCTCTGGTGGCCGAAGATCTTCTCGGAGGACTGGGTGACCTGTGGCCACCACAGCCGCATCGCGGCGAGGAACAGCGTCCCGGAGACGATCATCCCGCCGATGTTGGCGCCGAGCTGGGCCAGTGAGCCGAGGATCTCGCCCTGCTCGAGAGTGGCCAGGCCGAGCGCGAGGTTGCCTGCCGCGGGCACCGTCGTGACGCTGATGAAGACACCCACCATCGTGGCCGACTTCTGGATGGCCAACGCCAGCGCCCCGGCTGCCCCGGCGAGGAGCGCCACGATGAACGACCAGATGTCCGGATGCCAGATGAACTCGGTGTTCGGCCGCGGGCGGGTCACGTCGCTGGCCTCGAGGATCCCGGCCAGGTGCGCCACCAGTGCCAGTGCCGTCACCACCACGATGGCAAAGGTGAAGGAGAGCACCAGCAGCTTCAGGCTGTGATAGACGAGGGCCCAACGGCCCAGCACGATCGCGGCGGACGCCGCGGCGACCGCGCTGAACTCGGGACCCACCACCATGGCCCCCACGACGAGCACCGCGGAGTCGGTGATCACCGCGATGGCGGCCAGGGCCACGGCCAGCACGAGGAAGATGTGGAACGAGACCGTGGGCACGGATCCGGCCTCGGCCTGCGCCTCGACGGCCTCCCAGATCACCGCGTCGTCGGGGTGACCGGGGGCCGCCGCCTCCAGCTCGCGTGCGCCCCTGAACGGCGTACCGGCCGGGATCGTCAGCACGATGCCGCCCCGCTCGCCCAGCCCGAGTCCCTGCAGGTCGGTGACGAGGTCGCCCGCCATCTCACGAGCCACGTCGCACTCGAGCAGGTCGCCCTCCGGGGCCAGGACGGCGCCCTTGTGCTGGGTCACGTTGGTGACCCACTCGGAGGCGAGCAGCTGCTCGGTGACCCGCTCGCTCAGGTCCGTCGGGACGGTGAGCCGCAGATGGATGAGCACCAGCCGAGCGTAGGACCAAACTCGGTGGCTGCGGGGCCGGCGCGGCTCGTAGGCTTGGCGGTGGCGAGCGCGAGGAGTGACGACCCTCGAGAGAGCGCGCGCCGACCAACGAGGCCGACCGGCACGATCAAGAAGTCGGCGAAGGTGTGGTGGCACCGCGACCTTGCCCCCGCCCACACCTCCAGGGCTGTCCCGCTACTGGAGGTGAACGATGAGACGAACGACGACGACCGAGCTCCGCGAGGCTGTGCCCGGCCAGCCGGTCCGACTGCAGGGCTGGGTGCACCGACGCCGCGAGCACGCGGCGGTGACCTTCCTGGTCGTCCGCGACCGGACCGGCCTGGCGCAGGTCGTGGTCAAGGACGGGCAGCCGCTGCCGCCGGAGGAGACGCCGGTCGAGGTGGTCGGTACGGCGACCGCGAACCAGCAGGCTCCCGGCGGTGTCGAGGTCACCTCGCCGACGATCACGGCCCTCGGCGACCCGGCCGACACCCCGGCGGTCGAGCTCTGGCGCCCGACGCTCCACACCGGTCTTCCGACCCTGCTCGACGAGGCCGCCACGACCTGGCGGCACCCGCGCCGGCGCGCGGTGTGGGACCTGGCGGCGGCGAGCCTGCACGGGTTCCGGTCCACGCTCGACGCGGACGGCTTCACCGAGGTGCACTCCCCCAAGCTGGTCGAGTCGGCCACCGAGTCCGGAGCGAACGTCTTCGAGGTCGACTACTTCGGCCGCCCGGCGTACCTCGCCCAGAGCCCGCAGTTCTACAAACAGGTGCTGGTCGGCGTCTTCGAGCGGGTCTACGAGGTGGGGCCGGTGTTCCGGGCCGAGCCGCACGACACGGTTCGCCACCTGGCCGAGTACGTCAGCCTCGACGTCGAGCTCGGCTTCATCGAGGACCACGTCGAGGTGATCGCCTGCCTGCGCGAGGTGGTCGCCGGGATGGTCGCCGCGATCCACGAGCGGGCCGGACGTGCCGTCGAGCTGTTGGGTCTCGACGTGCCGGAGGTCCCGGAGCAGCTCTCGATCCTGCACTTCCGCGACGCGCTCGAGCTCGCCGGCGCCCCAGCCGACGAGCCCGACCTGGCCCCTGCCCACGAGCGCGCGCTCGGCGAGTGGGCGAAGGCCGAGCACGGGAGCGACTTCGTGGTCGTGCACGGCTACCCCAGCGCGCACCGCGCGTTCTACAGCCACCCCGACCCCGAGGACCCGCGCTGGTCGCGCTCGTTCGACCTGATCTTCCGTGGCCTCGAGCTGGTCAGCGGGGCGCAGCGGCTGCACCGCTACGACGACTACGTGCGCACCCTCGAGGAGCGCGGCTACCCGTATGCGCCCTACGCGTCGTACGTAGAGGCGTTCCGGCGCGGCATCCCGCCGCACGGCGGCTTCGCGATCGGCCTCGAGCGCTGGGTGGCCCGGCTCACCGGCGCCACCAACATCCGAGAGGTCACGCTGTTCCCGCGCGACCTGCACCGGCTGGCGCCCTGAGGTCCCGTCGAGTGACGTGAAAGTGCTGTCGATCGAGCGGGATGACAGCACTTTCGCGACGTTCGACGGGGAACGCGGGTCAGCAGGCGGGGCGGAAGGCCGGGTCGGCGGGGCCCTTGCGACCGAGGGCGTTGAGGACGAGCTGGATCGCGACCTGGTCGGTCGGGATGTTCACGTGCTCGGAGAGGTCGTAGGGGCACAGGTCCTGCAGGGTGATGTTGGTGGTCTTCTTGCCCGGGGCGAGGTACGCCGACAGGTAGGGGGTCACGACCTCGTCGTACCGCGTGGTGATCTGGGTGTAGCTCACCTTGCCGGGCGTCTCGTCGCCGGCGTTCAGCTCGGTGAGGAAGGGAGAGCCCGCGGACTGCTGCAGGCAGGCCGGGCAGACCACGCCTAATGCCGCCTGGGTGAGCGGGTTGCCCGGCCCGGTGGCGCCGGTGCCGTGGTTGGACGGCACCAGGCCGACGAGGTCGTCGACCTTCTTGAGACCCCCGAGGAACTTGATGTAGTAGCGCGGCATCATCCCGCCCTGCGAGTGCCCGATCATCGACACCTTGCGGGCGGCGGTGGCCTCGAGCACCTTGTCGGTGAACGCCTTGAGCGTCTGGGCCGACGTCGGGATGTCCTGGGTGCCGCGGTTGCCGTAGTCGAGCGAGAACACGCAGTAGCCCTGGGCGAGCAGCGCGTTCGAGAGGTTCTCCAGCAGGTGCTTGCGGTCGCCGAAGGTGCCGTGCACGAGCACGACCGGCCGCGGGTGCGCCTTGGTCGGCGCGCAGTCCCAGTTGTTGACGCCAGGTACGTCGCCCTCGGGGCTGGTCGGCAGCGGGATCGGGAGCCCGTCGGCCGAGGCCGGCGCCGGCAGGCTCAGGCCTCCACCAATGAGCAGGGCAGCGACAAGGGACCCGAGCAGCGCACGCATGTGCACTCAACGAGTGGACTGGACCCCGGTCACGCCTTCTTCAGTCCGTCGAGCAGTCCAACCCGGCCCTCGGGACCGGACGCCCAGCACGCGCCGTCGCCGGTGCACTCGACCGCGTCGAACGCGCCGTTGCGCACCGACTTCCAGGTGACACCGCCGTCGAAGGACACGTTGGTGCCGGTCGGGCCGACGGCGATCACGCCCTGGGACGGCGAGCCGGTGGTCGCCGTGCGAGGCAGGAACGCCGAGCCGGAGCGGTAGCCGTCCAGGTCGCCGCCGGGGTGCCACGTCGTACCGCCGTCCGTGGAGTACGCCGAGGTGTCCGCGGACTTGTTCGGCTTCTCGAAGTCCCCACCGACCGCGACCAGCTTCTGCAGGCCGCGAACCGCCAGCGAGAAGATCCCGCCCGCGTCGCTGCGGACGAGCGGGGTGTCGACGACCGACCAGGTCAGGCCCTTGTCGGTGGTGTGGAAGACCCGAGCCGCCGCACCGCCGCTCGCGATCCAGGCGTCGTCGTCACCGGCGGTGACCACGCAGGTGCCGCTGGCCGCGAAGCCGAACTCGCCGTCGAGCGCCGGTGGCATCCCGACCGGGCTTCGCGTGGTCCACGATCGGCCACCGTTGTTCGTGGTGATGACCCGGAATTTCCCGTGCACCGGGTCGCTCATCGCGATCCCGTGGCGGCGGTCCCAGAAGCCGAGGCAGTCGTAGAAGGCGTCCTTGCCGCGGTTCTTGAAGCCGAGCTTCCAGGTGCGGCCGCCGTCGTCGGTGCGGTAGATCCGTGAGGCGCGGCCGGCCCCGATGGACATGATCACCGCGTGCTGGGCGTCCCACGCCTCGATGTCGCGGAACTGGAGATGGGTGGTGTCGCCGCCCGGCGAGACGTCCTTCCAGGTCCGGCCTCCGTCCGTCGTACGCAGCACCGTGCCCTCGGTGCCGCTCACCCAGGCGACGTGCCGCGAGACCGGCGCGAGCCCGCGGAACTGGGCGTCGGAGCCGGTCTCCAGATCCCGCCATGACAGGCCGGCGCCGGCCTGGGCAGGGGCGGGTGCCAACGTCGCGAGAGACGCGAGCAGGCCGAAGGTGAGCAGGGTCGTGGCGAGGCGCGCCAGCGCGCGAGATCCCGAGATCATGGGTTCGAACCTACGCCCGGCGCCCGAGGTGGAGCAGGTGGGCCCTACAGGGCCGGCTGGCAGACCACGGCCTGCTCCGGCTGGTAGGTCGTGGTCACGGTGTCGCTGCGCACCAGTGTCGCGTCGGCAATCCGGGTCACCGTGCGCACCAGGTCGATCGTGAAGCCGTCCGCGCCGGCGCTGGCCACACACGCCGGGTCGGCGCTCGGAACCGTGGCGCGTGGCGTCGGGGCATAGCGCGCGCCGATCGACGCGCTGACCTCGAACTCCCTGGTCGACCAGGCATCAACGACCACCACGCCCGAGTCCAGGCGCGCCGAGAGCAGCACGCCGTACGACGAGTCGTTGCGCATCTGCAGGTCGGTGGCTGGGTCGACCATTGCGTCGCGTCCCTCCGGCAGCCCCTCGGCGTACGCCGGCGAGCCGGTCCGGGTGACGTCGGTGAGCCCGGCCAGGAAGCCGGCGTTCCAGGCCGCGGTGGCGAGGCGGGTGCCGGAGCCGTTGACCACGCCGACCCGGCCGTTGAACGAGAACGTGTCGCCGGGGCGCAGCAGCGCGCCGGAGAGCCGGTTGACGGCATCGGTGAACGATGGGCCGACCGTCGACGGCACCGACACCGTGAAGGTGGCGACCGGCTCCTTGACGCCGAGGCGCTTTGCGTCCGTCGTGGTGAAGGCGGCCTTGGTCTTCGCCGCCTTCTTGACCGGCACGGTGCGGGCCGCGCCCTCGGCGGTGACGCCTTCGAGGAACGCCGCGGTGACTCCGGTCTCGTCGTAGGTCTCGCCGGCGACCGCCTTGACCACGGCGGGCGCGCCGTTCTGCAGTGCGACGGTCGCGTCGACCGGCTGCGTGGCCTGTGCGTCGGGGTTGACCAGCGCGGCGAGTCCGGCGGAGTCGACGTCGAGCCTGAGCGCGCCGTCCTGGTCGACAAGGCTGAGCAGGTCGGCGTACTGCCGCGGCGCGAGGGTCACCTGCGAGCCCGCGAAGGCCAGCGTGACCGGCCCGGACACGGCTGGGTTGGCGATGGTGGTGAGCGCCATGTCGAGGTCGGCCTCGTCCACGTTGGGCTGGGTGAGGGTCAGCGGCAGCCGGACCGTCGTGAGGCCCTCGGCGTAGCTGTCGACCAGCGTCTCCCGGGCGTTGTCCTGGTCGATCTGGACGCCGTTCTGAGGCTTGGTGAGAGCGATCTGGCCGCCGTGGAGCGAGATGCCGGCGTCGCGGGCCGGCTGTCCGGCGAGCTGGTCGAGCGCGTCGAGCAGCCCGTCCAGCTTGCGATAGTCGACGTGCACGACCGGGGCGATCTCGTCACCGCCGCCGTAGTAGCGCCACAGCTCTCGGGGGTCCCAGCTGCGCGGGCCGAGCGCCTTGGCCACCGTGGCGACGTCGTCGATCGAGAGGCCGGCGTCCTCGGGCGCGACCTGGGTCGTGACCGTGCCGACCGCGACCGTGATCGGGTCCTGGCCTTGGTTGTGCAGGCCTCGCGCCAGAGCGGCGGCAGCGGCGGTCCGGTCGCGGCCACCGATCTCGATGCCGGCGACGGTGGTGCCGCGCGGGATCTTGCCGTTGGCGCCGGCGTAGGCGGCGACCCAGCCGCCGATGCCCATCACGAGCACGATGAGCAGGATCAGGACGACGGCCTGCCCACCCTCCCTCTCGTGGCCGACACCGCGTCGTCTCGTACGCCTCACATGTTCACTGTAGGAACTTCCGTCACTCCGCAGGCGCTTTTCCGTCGGAAGGTCGCCGACTGGTGGCTGGGCCGGGCCGCGGCAGCGTCGCGATGGCGACGAGGAGCACGACGAGAGCGAGACCGAGCACGGCGTAGCCGGCGCCGGTCGAGGCGACCAGGTAGTCGCCCGCGCCGCGCGGCACGGCCAGCAGCGCGACCGTGCCGACGAAGCCCACCGCCAGCGGGAGCCGGGTGGACCAGCCGGCGGGCGTGGCGAGCAGGAGCATCAGGGTCGCCGCGGCGGCCAGCAGCAGCCCCCACCACCACTGGTAGACCGCGACCGTGCCGACGGCCGTCCCGATGCCCGCCAGCAGGGTCACCGGGGCCAGCCGCAGTTCCACGACCTAGTGCCCCGCACCGAAAGTTCGGCACATAATTCCGCACCCCGAGCACGCACCTCGCGGCGTTGCCGAAGCTAGCTGGACGAACAAGTAGAGCGTCGCTCCGGCGCCACGCGATGCACGCACTCGGAGCACGGACTTACGCACTGAACTTCCGGTGCGGGACACTACGGCTCGATGCCGGAGAAGAGGTCGGACTCCAGCCCGTCCGCGCCGAGCTCGCCAGTCTCACCCTTGACGATCCGGAAGTACTCCACTCCCCACATCTGGTTGCCCTCGTTGTTGGACAAGGCGAAGAACGGGCCGTCGAGCGTGATCTGGGTCGGGTAGCTGCGCAGCGCCTCCATCTTCTGCTCCAGGTAGGCAGAGCCGTCGAGCGCCGCGCTCAGCTGGTCGTCCGGGGTGACCCACGGCCCCAGCGGACCGTCGGGGTCCATCCCCTCGAAGGTCGTCGTGTCCCCGGCCGCGCGGAGCGCTCGCAGGCTCTCTCGCATCCGGTCCTCGGACATCGCGGCCCAGTAGATCTTCGAGATCTCCCACGGCCTGCCCAGGTCCCGGTCGTAGGACGGCACCGCGGCCAGCTGCGCGGCGTACATCGCGACCCGGTGCGCCTGGATGTGGTCGGGGTGGCCGTAGCCACCGAACTGGTCGTAGGTCACCAGCACCTGTGGCTGGACCTCACGGATCAACCGGACCAGGTGGTTGGCCGCCTCGACGAGGTCGGCGTGCCAGAAGGCGTTGTCATGGATGTCATCGGCCGCGATGGCATAGCCGTCGTCGTGCCACTTCATGCCGGAGTCTCGGTAGGTCTGGAAGCCGCCGAGCCAGCGGTGATCGGTGACACCGAGCACCTTCATGGCGTCGGCGATCTCGCCGCGCCGGTGCTCGCCCAGCAGGTCGTCCTGGTCGGCCGCGAGGTGTGCGAGATCGGGGACGAGGATCTCGCCCATCTCGCCGGCGGTGCACGTGACCAGCGTGACTCCGTGTCCCTCGGCGACGTATCTCGCCATCGTCGCGCCGTGGTTGATCGACTCGTCGTCGGGGTGCGCATGGACGAGGAGCAGCCTCAGGTCGGGTCGAGTGGGGTCGGTCACTCGTCCAGACTAGGCAGCAGTCGCGACAGCTCGGTCAGGAAGGGTCGGTCGGCGTCGAGCCAGTCCACGTCGCCGAGCTCGGCAGCGGACAGCCAGCGGATCTGGTCGTGCTCGGTGGGCACCGGCTCACCACGGTCCAGCGACGCGACCGCGACGCGCAGCAGGTAGCCCTCGCCGATCTCCTCGGCACCCTCCAGCCACCGCGCCACCGTGATCAGGACGCCGAGCTCCTCCTGGATCTCGCGCACCAGCGAGTCACCCTCGGTCTCGCCCGGCTCCACCTTGCCGCCGGGGAACTCCCAGCGCCCGGCCGCGCTCGCCGGCGCCGTACGCCGCGCGGCCAGCACGCGACCGCCCCGGACGATCGCGGCGCCGACCACGACCTGCCGCTCCACCCCTAGATTGTGCGGGTGGCGGCGACACCGGGGGCTGCGGGCGTGCACCTGGTGCGCACCGAGGAGAACGTCGACGAGATCGACGAGCTCGCCGAGCGGCTCGGGGGCCGGGCCGGACTGCCGGTGCTGCTCCAGGACCTGAGCCGGCGCGCGCGCCGTACCCTCGCGCCCGGCTGGGCCGTGCACCGCGCGCTGAAGTGGGACGCCGAGGACCGCCGCGACCGGCGCTGGTGGCCGCAGGGGATCTCGACCTCCGCGGACGCGTCGGACACCGAGGACGTCGAGGGCCGCCGGATGCTGGTGGTCTCCTGGTACGCCAAGGACCTGCCCGGCGAGCCCGGGAGCCGGCAGGGCTCGCGGCTGACCTTCCTCGACCTGGCCACCCGCCGCTACCGGCACGTGCTGCTCGTGAACCCCGTGGTCCGCGACGGCGTGCTGGCCCTGGAGCCGCTCCGCGTGCACGCCGGTGGCGTCGTGTGGTGCGGGCCCTACCTGCACATCGCGGCCACCGCACGCGGTGTCATCACCTGCCGCGTGGACGACTTGCTCCGCGTCCCCGACGACCTGCTCGGCCATGTGAGCCGGCTCGGGCTCGAGGACGACCGGGTGTCGTCGTACGGCTACCGCTACGTGCTGCCGGTCCGGTTCGCCTACCGCGCTGTGACCGACGAGGGGCTGGAGCGGCTGCGCTACTCGTTCATGTCGCTGGACCGGAGCACCTCGCCACCCGAGCTGGTGGTCGGCGAGTACGGCAACAGCAACCAGACCAGGCGGCTGGCCCGGTTCCCGCTGGACCCGGAGACCCTCTTCCTCGCGCAGGGTGAGGACGGCGTCTCGCGACCGCTCGTGATCGACGACGGAGGCGTGGTGCGCACCCAGGGCGCCGCGATCGCGAACGGCCTCTGGTACCTCACCCGCTCCACCGGCGAATGGGTCCCCGGCTCGGTGTACGCCGGCCGGCCCGGCGCGTTCCGGCGCTACCGCTGGGCCACCCCGATGGGCCCCGAGGACATCGCCTGGTGGCCCTCGACCGACCTGCTGTGGTCGGTCACCGAGCACCCCAGGCGGCGCTGGATCTACTCGATGAAGCGCTCGCGCTTCAGCTGACCGTTTCCGTCGAGCGTCGTGAAAGTGCTGTGATTTCGCGACAGTCACAGCACTTGCGCGTCACTCGACGCTCACTCGACGGGGGCGACAGGCGTGATCTCGAGTGCCTCACCGTCCACAGTGAGGTTGCTGAGGTAGTAGCCAGGATATGACGACTGCTTGTGGAGCCGGAGCTTCACCTGCCGCCGGACACCTCCGTCACTCAGGCGGAACAAGTGGTCGCCGACGAGGCTCCACCGCTTCCTCAGTTGAACTCCGTCCACCTCGAAGGTGTCCCACGCATTGAGCGTGACCCACCCACGGAGCGTGGCCACGACGAAGTGGGTCTCCTGGAGATCGAGGCGCAGCCTGGTGACACCGGACTTGGTCCCATGCTCTTCGAGCGTCGCTCGCGCATCGCGCAAGGAGGAGCCGTCCGCGTCATCATCCGTCGCCCCCTCCGACAACTGCACGGGCACGGACACCACGCCTGCCGCACTCTTGAAGTCCACCACCGTTCCTGTGAACCCCGCGAACGGGGCAGTGAGGTGCACCCGCAGCTCACCCTCGCGTACGGTCACGCGCACTCGCTGGTCTGCGCACGTGACCGGACCGACACAGCACACCGGCACCCCTTCGATCCGGGCTCGTGCGGCAACGACACCGTCTTCGCCAGGCACTGCCCGGAGCTCCAACGACTCGGGCGAGATCCTTGGCTGCAACGCCTCCAGCTCGTCCTTTGCGGCCTTCGATCCCGCTCGGCTGTCACTGTCCCTGAGCGCGTCCAGCACGCGGATGGCAGCTACAGCCAGCGGCAGGTCGGTCGACCGGGCCAGGTCGCTGAGGTGCCTCACGCCACCCAACTGGTCGTACTTGTTGGCCGTTTCGAGGTCATAGAGGTGAGCCGGCAAGACGCCCGGCTTCACCTCCCGGTAGGGACTGCGGGCCAACCACACGTCGCCCTGCTGGTCGTTCCAGATCTTCGGGGTCTGCTTCGGGTTCTTGCGGCGCACCTCGCGGCGAACGAAATCGAAGACCTCAGATATCGACACAAACCCGTTTCCGTCGGTGTCCGCGGCGCCCGTTCTCAGACCTTCGACAAGCGCCGTAGTGAACAAGGATGTCTGGGTGATGTCGTCAGTCCCGACCTCAGGACCGTCGAGCGCGAACTCCATCGACCCCGATGCGGAGATGATGGCCCGCCCTCGCCCCGTTTCCAGCTCAGAGGTCTCGAACGACTCGAGGGGATTGATCGCCGTACCCGCCCGATGAATGGCGCCTTTGGAGAAGGCACCACCGAAGCAGCAGTCGAGGATCAGGGTGATGTGTCGCGCCGGGCTCCGATGCATGAGCATGGAGAGCCAAGGACCTGAGATGGCCGTCGCCTGCAGTCGGGTCGCATTGGTGTTCGTCGCCGCGAGGAAGAGTTCGCCATGGTCGTTCTTCACCCCATGACAGGCGAAGTGGATGAGAAGCACATCGGTGGAGTCACAGTCGTCGAGGAGACCGTCGAGCGCCAGCGCCAATTCATGGTGACTCTTGTTGAGGTGGGTCTCCACGTCGAAGCCGCCGATGTCGGGGTCTCTGAGCACCTCAGCAAGACTGTTCGCGTCGTTCCTCGGCGCCCGCAAGGCCGACAGTGCGTCGTCCTCGTACTCGTCCGTCGCGATGATCACGGCGGACCGACGACCGTCGCTCATGCCTGGGTCTCCTGGGAGACAGCCGTCAGGAAGGCACGGACCAGCTCCTCCTGCTCAGCACGCGAAGAAGCGGAGAGCTTGAGGTGCTTGTCGCCAAGCGTGACCTCGACCTCTCGGGCCCCGTTGCTCCGACCCAACCAGTCGCGGATCGTGTCGACGATTCGAGAGATCGTGCCGAGTGAACCGGCAGCACTCAGAAGGAGTGCGCCCGCAGCAGCAAACTCAAAGGCACGGGTGCCGTCTGGAGCGTCGCCCGTGACATGTCGCCCGACCTTGCCTACACCGGCTTCGATCAGCTCTTCTCGGAGCTGAAGGGACAACCTCTCCAGGCGAGCGTCGTCCGCGCCCGGCTCGGCGACCGCAACCACCACGTCGTGCGACATCTCGGGTTCCCTCCCTCGTGCCGGCCCTGCGAAGCGGCTCGGCAGCGGCATGACCGCGCCGAGGACAGGATCGGCCTTACGCCGGCCTCCCGCAATGCCGCACGTTGGCTACCCCGAATGGCCCACCTAGGCCATCGGACGCGGCACCAGGGCCAGCTGGCGGCTCTGCGCGACCAGCCGGCCGGCGGAGTCCCAGATCTCGCAGTCCTCCTCGAACATGCCGCCAGCCAGGTTGCGGGTCTCGTGGCGGACCTTGAGCCACCCGGGCGCCGGGTGCACGCGCACGTGCACGGTCAGCTCGAGGGTGGGTGCCCAACCGGGCATGCCCAGGTCGAAGGTGACGGGTGGCAGCACGTCGCAGACGGTGAGCAGCGAGAGCGCGTCGGGTTCCCGGCCGTCGTTGAACCGGAACCACCCCGCGATCGCGCCGGTCATGCCCGGCTCGCCCACTCCCCAGGCGGCGTGCGTCGGGATCGAGCCGGAGGTCGAACCGGTCGAGCATCGGGACGAACGCCCGGACGTCGTCGGGTGCGTCGGCCGAGCGGATGCAGTCGTCCGGCGGCGGCAGCTCGGGCTCGGCGGCGGTGGTGCGTACGTCGGGGGCCCGCTCCGCGAACCGGGCCAGGTCGCCGCAGGTGGCCAGCGCGGTGATCCGCGTGGTGCCGTCCTGGACCACGTCGACGGCGGCGGTCGCGACCGACCCGCCCTCGCGGCGCAGGTCGACGGAGACGGTGGCCGGGCCCGGCGTCGACGCCGAGACGTAGTGGGCACTGACGGCGACCGGGTCCGGCTTTGCGGGTACGGCGGCGCGCAGCGCCTGCCCCATCACCGCGAGCAGGTAGCCCCCGTTGAGCCCGCCGCCCACCACCCAGCCCGCGGACAGCTCGGCCGTGTAGCGCCCGTCGTCGGCGGGCGAGACGGCCGTGAGCCGATCGAACTCGAAGCCGTGCATGACCGAAACCGTACTGACCGTGAGGATCCCCTCATCGAGTCCCCTCGTGAGGCAGCGGTCCCCTAGGCTCGACCGGCCATGCTGACCCCCGGTGACGATTCCGAGCGCTCCCTGGCGGCGTTCTGGACGGCATACGTCGACGGCGGGCGCCCGGGTGCGGGGTACCTCCTCCGGAACTGGCGAGATACGTGGGCGGCGATGCGGGCCGTGCGGCGGCTCCCGGTGGTCGAAGCCAGGCCGACCGCGACCCCTGGCGGCCAGGCAGTACGCCGGGTCCTGGCCTCGAGGGCGTCGTACCGCGTGCCCGGGCGGCTGCTCGGCACCGCGGTGCTGGTGGTGCCGAGCGACCCCGACGACTACCTCCTCGGCAGGCACGCCCAGACCTTGCGGCGCAAGATCCGCTCGGCGGAGCGGCGCGGGCTCAAGGTCCGCCGGATCGACGACGAGGCCGAGCGGCGCGAGCTGATCGAGGTCGCCAACCACGCGGAGCAGCACCACGTCGACCCGTCATACCGCGTCCCGACCCCCCGCAACGACGACCTGGTCGACCACGACGTCTGGCTCACCGTCGACGACCCCGAGGGGCAGCCGTTGCTGCTCGCGGTGGCACCGCGCGACAGCGAGTTCGCGACGCTGCGCTACTTCCGCACCCTCGGCGCCAGCGACGCGCACAGCGACGCCCGCTACCTCGCGACCAGCGCGCTGGTCACCGAGCTGGCGCGGCACGGTGTGCGCTACCTGCTCGACACCGCGACGCCGGCCGAGCAGACCAACGGGCTGCGGCACTTCCAGCGGATGGTGGGCTTCCGCTACGCGCGGGTGAAGCTGCGATAGGGCCTAGGCGTAGACCCGCACCCAGTCGACGACCAGCTCCTGCGGGAAGGTCAGGCTGTCGGGCACCTCGCCGCCGAGCACGCCGCCGATCGCGAGGTTGAGGATCAGGTAGAACGGCCGGTCGAAGGCCCAGTCGCCCTCCGCCTCGACCTCGTCGCGGGTGACGGTGCCGTACTCGTCGCCGTCGAGGTACCAACTGAGCTTTTCGTCGTCCCACTCCACCGCGTAGGTGTGCATGTCGGCGCTGAGCAAGGTGTCGCTGTCGGTGTCGGCCTGGAGGAACCAGTGGTCGCCGTCGTCGGTGGCGCCGTGCACGGTGCCGATCACGTGCGACCGGTCGCGGCCCACGTACTCCATCGCGTCGATCTCGCCGACCTCGGGCCACTCGACCCCCGGCTCCTCACCCATCGCCCAGAACGCCGGCCAGGTGCCGACACCGGTGGGCATCTTGGCGCGGATCTCGAAGCGGGCGTGCTCCCAGCTCTCGAGGCCCTTGGTCGTGAGCCGGGCCGAGGTGATGAAGCGGTACCAGCCGTCGGCGCAGTTGCCGGCCTCCTTGTTCGCCGAGATCACCAGGTAGCCGCTGCCGTCGGTGTGCACGTTGTCGACGCTGTTGGTGTAGCACTGCTTCTCGTCGTCGGTGGCGTCGGCGTACTGCTCGAGCACCCACTTGTCCGAGTCCGGCAGGGCGCCGTTCTCGCCCTCGAACTCGTCGCTCCAGACCAGCCGTCGCTCCTGCCCGGACGCGGTCTCGCACGCGCTCAGGCAGGTCGCGGCAAGGCACAGAGCCGCCGTCGAGGCGAGTGCTGCCAGCGCCCGTCGTCGCACGGTCCGCCTCCCCTTGCGTCCCTACTCAGCCAGCTGCCGGCCGGCCCGCTGGCTGGCAGGGACACTGTAGTTGCGACCTGCAACCACCGACCGCGATTCGTTGAGACGGCACTGGTCCAGACATTCGGTGCCGGCGAGTGTCCGGGCCGCGAGCGGGTCGTTGAGCAGGCGTGGTGGCGTACGTCGAGCAGATGCCGGACTGGGCCGACGCGAGCGCCTGCGGCACGCTGATCGAGCGGCTCCAGCGGGGCAACCGCCACGGCTACCTGCGGGTCTCGGTCGAGACCGATGACATCACCGGGCTGCTGATCGCCCGCGAGATCGGCGAGCTCGCGGCCGTGACCCTCCGGCCCGGCCCGCCTTGTGTGGTGACCGTCGGCCTCAACGCGGTCAGCGCCGACGCGGTGATCGAGCTCCTGGGCGATCTAGGGCGTTTCTGACACGTCCTGGTCAGCTGAGCCCGTCGCGCTCCTCGAGCGCCTCGGTCAGAAGTGCGACCAGGGCCTCGAGCTGGATGTCCACCGACGAGCCCACCTCTTCGTCCGAGCCGTCGAGCGCGCGCGCAGACATCCCGGCCTTGCTGTCGATGAGCTCGGCGATCTTGGTGTCGATCGTCTGCGAGGCGATGATCCGCCACGCGGTGACCGGCTCGGCTTGGCCGATGCGGTGCACCCGGTCGATGGCCTGGGTCTGCTCGGCGTCGGTCCAGGAGAGCTCGGCGAGGACCACGTTGGAGGAGATCTGGAGGTTGATGCCCACGCCGGCGGCCATCAGCGAGCAGACGATGATCTGGACCTCGGGGTCCTCCTGGAAGGCCTTGATCGCCGCCTCGCGGGCCTTGGGTGTCTGGTCGCCGCGGATCTCGGAGTAGCGGATGCCGCGCTTCGCGAAGGTGTCGCCCGCGATGTCCATGACGTCGACGTGCTTGGCGAAGAAGACGACCTTGCCGACGTTACGCGCCAGCTGGGCGGCGTAGTCGGCGGCGAGGCCGGCCTTGGCCTGGCCGATCTTGCGCAGCATCGTGAAGACGTTGTCGCCGTCCTTGGTGGTGGTCGTGGTGTCCTCGCGCTCCCACGTCGCGACCCGGCGGACCAGCTCGTGGTCGATGCCGTCGATGACCGAGCCGGTACGGCGCGTGGCGATCGCCATGTCGTAGCGCTCCAGCAGCCGCCTGGCGAGCTCGCGCTCGGCCTCGCGGATCGAGCGGCCGATGTCGTCGTCGAGCTCCACCGGCAGGTCGGCGATGCGACGAGCCGGGATGTCGGCGGCGACGTCGACCTTGCGCCGGCGCACGATGCCCATCTCGACCACGCTGTTGCGGGCGGACGGGTAGAAGCCCGGGTCGGCCGGGGTCAGCCCGGTCTCCTCGAGCTTGTCCATCAGCTTGGCCAGCGGCTTCTTGTCGTCGATCCAGCCGAGGTACTCCCAGATCGCGTGGAAGTCCTCGATGTCGTTGATCAGCGGCGTACCGGTCAGCGCCAGGAGCAGCGGGCGGGCGGTGCGGGCCCGGATCTTCTCGGAGAGCTGCAGGACGTTCTGGGAGCGCTGGGACTGCTTGTTCTTGATGAAGTGGGCCTCGTCGACCACCATCGTGCCGAAGCCGAACTCCCCCAGCCAGCCGACGTGGCGGTCGAGGATCTCGTAGTTGACGACCACGATGTCGGCGAAGCCGTTGATGTCGTCGCCGTCGCCGTGGATCACGGTGACCTGGCGGTTGGGCGTCCAGATCGATGCCTCGCGCGCCCAGTTGGTCTTCACGACGTTGGGGACGATGGCGAGCAGCGGGAACGCGTCGGCGGCCTGCGCGGCGAGCAGCGCCTGAGCGGTCTTGCCGAGGCCCGGCTCGTCGGCCAGCAGGAAGGTGCGGTGCCCGTCGGCCGCGGCCTGGATCAGCTGGGCCTGGTGGAGCATCAGCTCACGCCCCGGCGGCATCCGGATGTCGCGCGGCTCGGGCAGCGGCATGCAGGCCGCACCACCGCCGTACTCGAAGGAGCGGAACAGCGGACCGAGCAGCTCCCAGGTCGCGAGCCGGCGCGCCTTGGGCCGGCGCTCGTCGGCGGCGGAGAAGTCGGGGACCAGGAACGGGTTCGAGAGCCGTCGCTGGACGACGGACTGGGGGACCACCCGGCGATCGCCGGCGAGCAGCTCGGCCTCGTCCGGCTCGGGCTCCTCTTCCTCCTCGAGCTCCATGCCGGCGGACGCGATCATGTCGCGGCGCAGCTCCTTGGCGGTGTCGGTGACGACGGCGTCCTCGGCGAGCAGGGAGAGCAGCGTGGTGTCGCTGGCCGCGGTCTTGGCCAGGATGGTGGCCACGCCATCGAGGCGCTTGAGCTGGTCGGCCTTCTTGGACTCGGTGAGCTCGGTGTCGGCCTTGATCCGGGCCCGCTCCTCGCGGACCAGGAGCGCGACGACCTGGAACTTGGTGCGCGCGGACGGCGAGACCGGTCCGCGCTGGGAGCGCGCCTCGACCTCACGTACGGCGCGCGCAAGGACCGGAATGATGCCCTCGTTGTCGCCGTGGCGACGTCCGTTGCGCTGGCTGGCCTGGCTCCGGGTGTTACCGGACTGGCGCTGGCCTCGTCTGGCCAAGGTCTCCCTTTCGACTGCCGTGGGCCCCCTTGGCCACGGCACTCCTAGGCGCCGTACCCGTGTGAGCCGTTACGGCGCTTACCGCAGTGCGGAGGGACCTGGCTCGGCCCTCCGACGCGATGCGGCGCCTGATCGGCGCCTCTCCGGCCGTACGACAGCCGGTGTTCCGGCGCCCAATATACCTCGCCCCGGGACTGGTTGTCCGTGGGTACGCCTAGCGTCTGTGCACATGCCGGCCGACCAGCGCAGCGGACCGTTCTGGGACTTCGTCGCCGGACGCGTCGATCCGCCGCCGATCGCGGCGCTGCTGGGCTTCGACCTGGTCGCCGTCGACCCGGACGCCGGCACCATCGAGGTCGGCTTCACGGCGACCGACCAGTTCCGCAACCCGGTCGGCGACGTGCAGGGCGGCATCCTCGGCGCGATGCTCGACGACACCCTCGGGCCGTGCCTGGTCGCGACCCTCGATCCCGAGCAGTGGGCCCCGACCCTCGAGCTGCACACCCACTTCCTCGCCCCGGCCACGGTCGGCCGCCTCATGGGCCGGGCCCGGGTGGTCCAGCGCGGACGGTCCGTGGCGTTCCTGGCCGGCGAGCTGACCCAGGGCGACGCGGTCGTCGCGACGGCGACGGCCACAGCGCTGATCCGGGGCTGATCCGGGGCTGATCCGGGGTTAGCGAGCGACCTGCTGACCGGCCCAGCAGGCCCGCAGACGTCCTGCAACTTCTTGGTTGCATATTGTGGCCGCCCGTTCTAGCCTTTCTGCAATCAACCAGTTGCATATAGTCAAGGAGTCCGCCATGACCGACGACCTCACCTACGGCTTCACCGTCGACCAGTCCCCCGCCGAGGCGTTCGCCGCGATCTGCGACGTGCGCAAGTGGTGGTCCGGGCAGGTCAAGGGGCGCACCGACAAGCTCGGCGCCGAGTGGAGCTACGAGGTGCCCGAGATCCACTTCTCGGCGTTCCGCATCACCGAGCTGGTCCCGGACCGCTCGGTCGCCTGGCTGGTCACCGACAGCCGGCTGACCTTCATCGAGGACAAGGAGGAGTGGACCGGCACCACGATCCACTTCGACGTCGTCCCGACCGACGCCGGCACCGAGGTCCGGTTCACCCACGAAGGGCTGGTCCCCGAGGTCGAGTGCTACGGCGTGTGCCGCGTCGCCTGGGGCGAGTACGTCGTCGGCAGCCTGCGCAGCCTGATCGAAACCGGCACCGGCCGGCCGAACTCGTACGAGGACCTGGACGTCGCACGCCAGGCCGCCCGGGCCACGCCGTGATTGACGCAACCTTCTGCGTACTGCGGGAGTCAGTCACGCAGACGGGAGGGAGGTCCCCGCCATGCCGCCGCTGTCCAGCAAGCTTCACCTGCGACCCGTGTGGCAGCCGCTGCTGGCCGCCGCGGCCGTGCTGATCGTCCTCGGAGCCGCCGCCGCGGTGATGACCCTGAGCGAGAGCGACGACGAGTTTCGGTCGGCGCCGCCCCCAACGCCGTCCGCGTCGGTGGCCATCGACGACGTGGCGGAGCCGGGCGCACTGTCCACGGCGCCGCCGACCGTGCCCTACGTCGTCGGCTCCCGGCTGTTCGTCGCCGGCGAGCAGGTGCCCGGGAACGACTGGGCCTTCGTGATGGGGACCGACTCCGGGTGGGTGGCGGGTCGCTTCGACGGCGGGGACTACACGTACTTCTGGGGCTACGACGCCCAACCCCATCCGATGGAGGGGTACATGAGGCAAGGGCCTGCCGTGTCGCCCGGCGGCGGCTACTGGGCGAGTGTCGTCGACCAGGACAGCGAGGGTCTGCTGACCGGTGCGGCCATCGCGCCCGGGGACGAGAGCTTCGGCGGGACGCCGATCGACCTCAGCGACCACGGGATCTACGCCAGCGTCGCGGCGGTCACCGACGACGGTCTGGTGATCACGCGCGCGCCCTACAAAGGGACCCCGCTGCTCTGGCGCCCCCTGGTCGACGGCAAGGCAGTCGACCTCGCCGTCACGGCTCCGGACCAGGTGGTCCTCGGGAGCACCGAGGCGGGGCTGCTCGTGGTGGACGCGGCCAGCGCGAACATCGACGAGGCCCGAAGGGGTGACGTCTACCTCGCCGACATCTCCGAGGACGGCGAGATCACTCGACTCGGTCCGGTGCCGAACCACGACGTGCTCGCCGCAAGCGGCGCCTGGCTCGCCTGGGTGCAGGCCGGCACGCTCGGTGGCGAGGTCGCCGCGATCGCCGAGCTCCGGGTCCAGCGCATCGACGGGGGCGATCCCGGCACGCTCACCCCACCCGAGGGGTGGTACTTCCGCCCTGGCGCAGGCACGTGGGAGGACGACGACCATCTGGTCGCCGTCGTCGTCGACGAGGACGACGACCGGGAGCGGTTGGTCCGGTGCAGCCCCGACACGGAGACCTGCGTTCTGCTCGACACCCCCTGACCTCCCATGTCCGCGGCGCTCTGAGCCCACGGCACGGCTCCCCGCTGCGGGAGGCCACGGTCCTACGCTGCGGCCGTGGCCTCCCGCACCCGCGCCGCGACGTACGCACGCCGGCGCAAGCGCCGGATGGCTCGCGTCGAGCACGACCTCACCGACGAGCAGTGGGCCGCGCTGATGGACGCATGGGGTGGCTGTGCCTACTGCGGCGGCGACGGGGCGGCGCTGCAGAAGGACACGATGCTGCCGATCTCGCGGGGCGGCCGCTACACGCTGACCAACGTGGTGCCCGCGTGCGCATCCTGCAATGCCAGCAAGTGCAACACCGAGGTCACGACCTGGCTGCGGCGCAAGAAGCGCGACGACGGCGCGTTCCTGCTGCGCCAGCTCCAGATCGCGCGGGCGGTCGCGGCCGCTCAGCCGTAGCGGTGGCTCTTGGCCGCGTGCCCCTGCTCGCGGGTGCAGGTGCGGCCGTTCATCGACCGGTGGCCGCACAGGGCGTCGGTCTCGAGCGGAGGAGCCGGAGAGACCGCCTCGCTCCCTGTGGGTCGGACCGCCGGCCTGGCCGCCCTCGGAGCCGCGGTCGACCGCGCTGCCCGATCGCGGTAGGCCGCCTCGCGCATCGCGCGCAGCGCCGCTTCCTTGCTCATCGACTACTCACGTGCCGAAACGTACGCGGGCGCGCCGACAGTGGCGGCCGCGGCGCGCTAGGTCGGCCTGTCGGTCTCCGAACCCATGGGCGCAGCATCGCACCCGTATCCTCTGGCTGGTGCTACTCGTAGCGGTCGACGCCGGGGGCTCGTCGACCCGAGCGGTGGTGGTGGACTCCACGGGGCGCTGCCTCGGGCTGGGCATCGCGGGGAGCGGGAATCCCGTCTCCTCGGGGCCGGAGAGCGTCGCCCTCGCCCTCGGTGCTGCCGTGCGGCAGGCGACCGACTCGGCCGGCGTGCTGCCGGCCTCGATCGCCGGTGCCGCGGTCGCGATGGCAGGTTCGCGGTCCGTCGGGTTGGCCGCCGGTCCGGAGCATCCGGGCATCACCGCCGGACTCTCCGCCGCCGGCGTGGATGCGCCGTTCGTCGTCGAGTCCGATCTCCTCGCCATGTTCTGTGCGGGATCCAGTGAGCTGGACGGGCACGCGCTGGTCGCCGGCACGGGATCGGCCGCGATCCGGGTGCGCGACGGAGACGTAGAGGCCGTGGCCGACGGGACCGGCTGGCTCCTCGGCGACGACGGCTCCGGCTTCTGGATCGGCCATCACGTCGTGCGTGCCGTGGTCGCGGACCTTGATGGTCGCGGTCCGTCGACCGGGCTGACGCCGCTCGTGCTGGCCGGGCTCGGGATCGACGAAACCCACGAGTCGCGAGGCTCCTCCCTCAGCCGCCTGACCGAGACCGTCTACGGCATGCGGCCGGTAGAGGTCGCCCGGTTCGCCCCGGTGGCGTTCGCGGTCGGCGACGACGCGGCGGCCGTCGCCATCATCGAGGGCGCCTCGCAGGCCCTCGCTCGCACCCTGGGCACCGTGCTCGACGAAGGGATCGACGGCCCGCTGGTGCTGGGCGGAAGCGTGCTGCTCCACCAGGAGAAGGTCGCGGTTGCCGTCGAGACCGCCTTCCGCAGCCAGGGCGGTGCCGGACGCGTCGTCAGGGTCGCCGACGGCGTCGCGGGCGCGGCGACACTCGCCCTCCGGCACCGTGGTGTCACCGTCGACTCGGCCGTGTTCGCCCGCATCGACGCGTCCCTGGCGGCACTGCGCAAGCCGTGAAGGGTCAGCGCGCTCGGCTGCGGCGTGGCGTGACGGCGTGGGACGGAGAGATGTGCTCGGTGAGGGCCATCGAGTCGGCGGAGCGGTCGGGGGTCAGCTGGACCACCCGGATGTAGAGGCAGTCGGCGACCATCATCTGTGAGTGCCGCGCGGCGAGGCTCCCGTTCCGGTACGACGTCTCCAGCGCCGCCGTCGTCAGCACGTGGCGGGAGGCCGCGGCCACGGCCGAGCGTGGGTCTCCGGTGACGCCGATCGTCACCGCACCGCGATCCGCGGCCAGCCGGAACGGCTCCACCACCTCCGAGGTCGCACCCGAGTGGGAGATCGCGATCGCGACGTCGTCGGCGGTGAGCAGGGCGGCGGACGTCAGGGCCTCGTGCACCTCGGTCCAGGCCCGCACGTGGACCCCGACCCGGAACAGCCGGGTCTCCAGCTCGTAGGCCACGCTCGCCGAGGTGCCGATGCCGAACACGTCAACTCGCCGAGCGACGGCGATCGCCCGGCTCGCGAGGTCCAGGGCATGGAGGTCGAGCTGGTTGACGGTCTGCGTGATGGCGCGGACGTCGGCGTTCGCGACCACCTTGACGACCTGCCGTACGGAGTCGTCGGGGTGGATCTGCACCCCGACGTCCATCGGGACACCCGGCGCCGTCGAGCGCCCTATCTGCTCGGCCAGGGCGAGCCGGAGGTGGGCGTGGCTGGCCAGCCCGATGGACTGCGCGAACCGCGTGACTGACGCCTGCGACACCCCGGCACGCGTGGCCAGCGCCACCGCGGAGAGCCGGGCCGCCTCGGCCGGGTCGGCCAGCACCGTGTCCGCAACCTCCCGGAGCGCGCCGGTCAGCCTGGGCGCCACCGAGCGGATCAGGTCGGCGAGGTCGGTGGCATCGGTGGCGGAAATGCCGTCCGTGGCGTCAGTGGCGTCAGTGACCTTCGTCGTCGTGCGGGGAGCGCGCGTCATGATTCATCCGTTCGGGGTTCGGCAGTCAATGACCACACGGACGCCTGAGGTCCGCTACTTCGAGGTTCCTTGTGTCACCGAGCCCTGCAGCTGGCGCTGGAAGATCGAGTACACGATCAGCACCGGCACGACGGTGATCACCACGGCGGCGAACAGCCGGCCGTAGTCGACGTTGTAGCCCGCCTGCGACGCGAACGACGCCATGCCCTGCGAGAGGACGTAGTTCTCCCTCCTGGTGTTGAGGGCGACGGGCAGCAAGAACTGGTTCCACAGGCCGAGGAAGTTGAAGATCGCCACCGAGGCAATGCCGTTCCGGGCCATCGGCAGCATCACCGAGAAGAACTTCCGCCACTCACCAGCGCCGTCGATGTCCGCGGCGTCGGAGATCTCCATGGGCAGGGCCCTGAAGAAGGGATAGAGGAAGAACACGGTGAACGGGAGCGCGAAAGCCACGTAGGTGACGATCAGGCCGGGAAGGGTGTTCAGCAGGCCGATGTTCTTCAGCACGAAGAACAGGGGCACGATCGCCATGAAGATCGGGAAGGTCAGACCGGCGAGCATCGAGTAGTAGATGAACCTGCGGCCGGGGAACGAGAAGCAGGCGAGCACGTACGCACACATGGCGCCGAGGATCATCACGATGACCAGGGCGCACCCGACGACGATGACCGTGTTGAGGAAGTAACGTCCGATGCCCTGGGTGGTCCACGCGGAGATGTAGTTGTCGAAGTTCCAGTGCTCGGGCAGGCCGAACGGTGACGCGAAGATCTCGCTGCTCGTCTTGAACGAGGACATCAGGGTCCACAGGAGCGGCACGATGACGAGCAGGCTCCAGAAGCCGAGCACGACATGCGAGACGCTCGCCACGACCCTCTCGCCCACGGGCAGGCGTTCCGGACCTTGGGTCGTGGGGGCGTCCTTGATGGTCGTGGTCATGGCCGCTCGAGCTTCTCGGTTCCGCCGATCAACCGGTTCACGGCGAAGACGATCGCGGCGAACGCGATGGTGGCGATCGCCATCACGACGCCCATCGCGCTGGCCAGGCCGAACTGGCCCTTGGCGAACGCCGTGTCGAGGAGGCGTTGCGGCATCACCAGGGTCGAGTTGTCCGGGCCGCCGCCCGGGTTGAGCGCCGCCATGTAGACGAACGCATCAAGGGCCAGGATCCCGAGGTAGATGTAGGCGGTCTGGATCGTGTCGCGGATCAGGGGGATGGTGATCGACCAGGCGATGCGGAGCCTGCCCGCGCCGTCCAGCCGGGCGGCGTCGTAGAACTCCGACGGGATCCCCTTGATCGCGGCGACGAACAGCACCATGTAGAAGCCGACGAAGCCCCAGATGATGACGAACATCGAGGCCGGCATGGCGGTCCGGGTGTCGCCGAGCCACGGGAAGGACTCGAACCTGTCGAGGCCGATCCCGGTGAGCAGGCCGTTGAGCAGCCCGCTCGACGGGTCGTACATCTGCGCCCAGATGAGGCCGATGATGATGGCAGGGACGGTGTAGGGGAAGAACGAGATCACCCGGTAGAAGCTGGAGAAGCGCAACCCGCGCGCGGACCCGTGTGAGGCACCGCCCACGGTCACCATCGTGGCCAGCGCGAAGCTGAGCACCACGGTCACGAGTGGAACGATGATCGCCAGCAGGATGTTGTTCCTCACCGCCGTCATGAAGATGTCGTCGTGGAGCAGCTTCCGGTAGTTGTCGAGGCCGACGAAGTTCATGTCGGGCGTGAAGCCCGTCCAGTCGGTCATCGAGTACCACAGCGCCTGCACGAACGGCCACACCACGAAGAACACGAAGATCGCCAGCGGCAGCCCGAGGAACACCAGGAAGAAGCTCACCCGGTCGAACGTCAGGGGCCGCCGCGATCTCGCGCGCGGTGGTGTGGTCCTGAGCTCCGCGGTGGGGGCCAGGGTGGAATCGATCACGTGATCTCGATCTTCGTGATCGAGTCGTCCTCCCGAACCTTGTCGGTGATCTCCTGCAGGCGCGAGGTCAGCTCAGACACGCTCGCGTCGCCGGCGAGGAAGCTGTTCCAGACGACGAGCTGGTCGACGTTCATGCCGTAGAGGTCGACGAAGCCCCAGGTGAACACATCGGTGCCGGCGTCGGTGAGCATCGCGCTCTGGGACACGAGTGCGGTCGACCCGAACCCGTCCGCGGGCACGGTGTCCTTGACGATGGTCGGCGCGAGCTTCTCCTTGGCGAAGTTGGTGGCCGCCTCCTTGGACAGCATCGTCCGGAGCAGCTCCTTGCCGCCCGCAACGTTCTTGGCCTGGGACGGGATGACGAACGGCTCGCCGGCGGTGCTGTGCATGGCGGTGAACGGCATCGCCGAGCTGGAGGAGACCGTCATCTCCGGGAACCCGGTCATCTCGAAGCCTTCCTTGGTCTGGTCCTTCATCTCGTTCTCGATCCACGAGCCGGACGGGTAGAGGAGCGCTTCCTGGCCGTTGCTCCACTGGGCCTGGGCGGCCGTGAACTGGGTGCCCGAACCGCCCGGCTTGATGTACCCGGCCTGGACGATCTCGCCCATCGCCTCGAAGACGCCCTGCACCGCGGGAAGCGACCAGCAGTCCGGCTGCAGGTTCTCAAGAGCGAGGCGCACCTCGTCACCGCCCTCCTTGATCGCCGACCCGATCGCCAGCGTCTGGTAGTAGGTCGCCGCCTCCTTGCCCCAGAGGAAGAGGAACTTGCCCTCCGCCTTGGCCGCGGCGCCGAGGTCGATCGCCTCGTCCCACGTCGTCGGCGGCTCCCAGCCGAACTCCGCGAACAGGCTCGCGGAGTACCAGACGGCGTAGACCGTCAGGACGTAGTTCAGGGCCGCAAGCTTGCCGTCGAAGGTGCCCGGCGCCTCCACGCCACCGAAGAGGGTGTCGCGGATCTTGGTGCCCTCGAGGTTGTTGGCGTCGAGGACGTCGCTGAGGTCCTCGAGCTGGTCGAGGATGGTGCTGAACCCGATCGCGTTCTCGCCGGAGTTGTCGATGAGGTCGGGCGGGTCTCCACCCACGAACCGGGGCTGCAGCTCCTGGGCGATCTCGGTCGTCGCGGACACCTCCACGGTGGACCCTGAGTGGTTCCCCTCCAGCAGTGCGGCCGCGAACGCCACGTAGTCGGTGCCGTAGCCGCCGTCGAAGATCACCGCGTCGACGGTGGAGCTCTCGGTCATACCGAAGGGGTTGTCGGCGCTCTTGGTGCCACCGCCGTTGTCGTTGTCGTTGTCGTCATCGGACCCGCCGCCCGCGCAGGCGGCGAGCGCACTGCTGAACGGGACGACGGCGGCCGCAGCGAGGGCGCCCCTCACGATGGTGCGCCGGTCGAAGGTCCTGGTCTTGCTCTGCCTCGCGATGTTCACTCTGGTTGTTCCTTCCGTGGGGTGGTGCTCTCAGGCATGGCGCCGCAGCCGGTCGCCGTACTGGTCCTCGAGCCGGTGGTTGTGGTCATCCCCGGCGGGAATGTTGGCGGAGAGATAGATGGGCGGAACCGCGCCAGCGACAGCGATGCGCTCCGAGACCCCGATCGTGAGGAGCTGGGCGATGAACGCCGCCGTCATCGAGGACACGGCCCCGACACCGATGCCGCGGTCGAGGGTGAGGGTGGTGTCGCCGTACGGCGCCAGGTTGTCGATGACGACATCGGCGATCTCGCTGAGGCGAGCCCCGCTCGGGTGCTTGGATGCGACCTGCGCGGTGTGCTCGAGGCTGGTGATCGCGATGACACCGTGACCGTGCTCCTTGGCCGCGAGTGCGATGCCCACGATCGAGCCGTTGACGCCGGAGTTGGAGGCGATGACGAACACGTCCTCGGGGTGCGGCTGGATCGTCTGCCACAGCTCGTCCGCGATGGCCGGGTCCCGCTCGAGAGCGGACGCGTCGGCGAGGATCGACGTATCCCTGCCACCGAGCAGCACGACGTCGCGCAGGGCGATGTTGTTGGTCGGGATGAGCCCACCGGCCCGGCCGGCGATCTCCATCGCGAAGGCCTGGGAGTGGCCGGTGCCGAACGCCTGCACGATGCCTCCGGCGTCGAGCGCCCGCGTGATCATCTCTACCGGGGCGTCGAGTCCGCCCGCCTCGGCGAGCGCCGCGAGGCGGTCGAGCCTGGTGGTCACCTCGTCGAGGAGCTGCCGGGAGTGGTCAACCATCGCGATGCCGCCCCGGCAGTGGGAGCGCTGCTCCCGAGATCAAGGTCATGAATCATCCATTCAGAATGTCCGCGGACCATGAACAAAGCAGTCGGCGGCCGCTCTGTCAAGGGAGCGCGCGGGTCGCGTTCACCCTGGATGTCTCACACGTTGAAGCGGAACTCCACGACGTACGGGGCGATCTCGGCCTTGATGAAGCTCGACTTCAACGGCGCACCCGATAGCGCAGGTGAAGCACCCGGCCGCCCTGAATCACCGCGTCGGGTTCCTCCAGCAGGTGCTGCGCGTCGACCGACCCGAAGAAGCGCTTGCCGGACCCGAACACGACGGGCACGACGTCCATGCGCACCTCGTCGACCAGCCCCGCGGCAAGCACCTGGCCACCGACATCGCCTGCGGCCACCTCGACGATGCGGTCTCCCGCAAGCTCCTGCGCCTTGGCCAGGGCTGCCTCGATGCCGTCGACGAAGTGAAATGGCGCCTCGGGGTCCCAGCCATCGGGCTTCGGCCGGTGCGTCACGACCACCACGTGGTCGACCCCGCCCGGAGGCGTCCCGTCCCAGCCGTCCGTCAGGTCGAAGACGTGGCGGCCGGCGATCGTCACCCCGATCTGGTCCCAGTAGGGCCGGGTGTAGTCGTAGGACGTCTGCGACACCTTCACGTAGCCGCTCTCGTCCAACGGGACGTCACCGCTGGTCAGCCAGTCGAACAGCGGTCCTGGCTGGTCGTTGTCGTCCGCGACGAAGCCGTCCACCGACACCGACGCGTACATGACCACTTTGCCCACGGGGCTCTCCTTTGCTTGGGGTGCCCCGAAGTTAACGCGTCGTGAGCTGTCGCTCATGTAAGAAATCAATCGGCCGGTAGCGGCCAGCCGTCAAACACGTGGCCTGGGTGCTCGCGCAGGAACCGCCGCCGGACCTCGATGTACCGGCTAGGCGTGAGCCCGGTGAACTCGCGGAACTCGTGGCCGAAGTGGGCCTGGTCGAAGTAGCCCGCGCGACCGGCGAGGTCGCCCCAGTCGATCGGTCCGGCGGGGTCGATCGCGAACACGGTGGCGGTGAAGCGGTGGGTGCGGGCCAGCCGCTTCGGCGTGACGCCGACGAGCTCCTTGAACCGCTGTGCCAGATGAGTGCTGCTGACACCGGCTGACACGCTCAGGTCGCCGATCGCCACCACCCCGCTGGTCGCCGCGATGACACTGCTCGTGTGGCGGACCAGGCCCAGGCCGGTGGGCTCGCACAGCCGTCGCAAGAGCTCGTCCTCGAGCAGCGTCAGCATCTCGTGCGGTCCGTCCGCCGCGGCCAGCCGGTCTCGCAGCTCAGCAACGGCGGGCCGGCCCCACACCTGCTCCAGAGTCACCGGCCGGTCACGCAGCTCGGCCGCCGGCATAGGCAGGAACGGCGCCAGTCCCCACGGCTTCACGTGCACGCCGACGGACCGGGTCCGGGGTGGGTAGCCGAACTCGAACGCGCGGGTGGGCGTGGTGACCACGCAGCCGTCGGCGTACTCGGCCGTCTCGACGTCGGTGCCGGCCCGGATGCGGAACGGCGCCCCGAGGTTGACGATGAGCAGCGCCGATGGCATCGGCGGCAGCGTCAGCCGGGCGTACGGCGGCGCACCCTCCAGGTAGTAGAGGTCGTCGATCAGCCCGTCCAGCGGCGGTCGCGGCACTCTGGACACGTACTCCACGCCCACAGCATCGCCGAAACGCGGCACGTCACACGTTGAAGCGGAACTCCACGACGTCACCGTCCTGCATGACGTAGTCCTTGCCCTCCATGCGGACCTTGCCCAGCTCCTTGGCCTTGAGCATCGAGCCGGCGGACATCAGGTCGTCATAGGAGACGATCTCGGCCTTGATGAAGCCCTTCTGGAAGTCCGTGTGGATGACACCGGCGGCTTCGGGGGCGGTGGCGCCCTGGCGGACCGTCCAGGCGCGGGACTCCTTGGGGCCGGCGGTGAGGTAGGTCTGCAGGCCGAGGGTGTCGAAGCCGACGCGGGCCAGCACGTCGAGGCCGGGCTCGTCGACGCCCATCTCGGCGAGCATCTCGCGGGCCTCGTCGTCGTCGCCGAGCTCGACCAGCTCGGCCTCGAACTTGGCGTCGAGGAAGATCGCCTCGGAGGGCGCGACCAGCTCCTGCATCCTCGCCTTGAGGGCGTCGTCGGAGAGCTCGTCGGCGTCGCAGTTGAAGACGTAGATGTACGGCTTGGCGGTCAGTAGCGACAGCTCACGGATCAGGGCGCGGTCGATGGCCCCCGACTGGTGGAGTGCGATCACCGGCGTACCGCCCTCGAGCGCGGCCTGAGCCGCCTTGGCGGCCTCGACGGTCGGGAGCAGGCTCTTGTTGCCCTTGGCCTCCTTCTCCAGCCTGGGGATCGCCTTCTCCAGGGTCTGGAGGTCGGCGAGGGCGAGCTCTGTCTGGATCGTGGAGATGTCGCTGGCGGGGTTCACCTCACCGTCGACGTGGGTGACGTCCTCGTCGCGGAAGACGCGGGTGACCTGGCAGATCGCCGCCGACTCCCGGATGTGGGACAGGAACTTGTTGCCCAGCCCCTCCCCCTCCGAGGCGCCGCGCACGATGCCGGCGATGTCCACGAACTCGACCGTGGCCGGCACCGTCCGCTCGGAGCTGAACAGCTCGGCGAGGCGGGGCAGCCGCTCGTCCGGTACGCCGACGACGCCGACGTTCGGCTCGATGGTCGCGAACGGGTAGTTCGCCGCGAGCACGTCGTTCTTGGTCAGCGCGTTGAAGAGCGTCGACTTCCCGGCGTTGGGGAGTCCGACGATGCCGATCGTGAGAGCCACAACCGAGAACCCTAGGACGGATGCCCCGCCAGCGAGACATCGCGACAGACCCAGAGCGGCCCCGCGACGGACCAGGTCGCGGGGCCGCCCTTCCCCAGGTAGCGGGCTTGGTGGAGGGCCCAGTGGAGCTGGCGGGTGCAGGACCACGCACCCCGCCGACGCGGAGGTGACGACTCACCTCCGCTGGTCCTGCCTGCAGCAGGAGGAGAGTCAGCTTCGCGCGTCTGAGTCCCGCGCGAGAGCGGCCGACGAGCAGAGCTCGGTCAGCGTCGCGAGGGGAGCAGCGAACATGCGGATCATGGTGCTGCCTCAACCACCGGCTCGGCCACCGAATTCCCGGTCCGCAGCGTCAGCCAGAGGCTGATGGCGACGTAGTAGGCCAGGTAGGCCAGGGACAGCCCGGTGAGCACGAACGGCACGTCGGGCAGCTGGGAGGTGATCGCTCCGAAGAGGACGAGGAACGCCGTCGCCAGCGCCATGTTGGTGTACCAGAGCGTCTCGGTGCGCGAGGGGTAGACGTACTTGATCGGCACGAAGATCAGCACTGTCAGCGCGAGCAGGACCGCGGTGGTGGCGACCTCGCCGAGATCGAAGACGACGACGTAGAAGGCCACGATGTTCCAGTAGCTCGGGAACCCCATGAAGAAGTGGTCCTCGGTCTTCGCGTCGGTGCGGCAGAACTGGAAGCAGGAGGCGACCAGCGGCAGCGCCGCGACCACGCCGCCCCAGGGGTCGCCCGGCAGGTAGCCGCAGGTCCACAGCAGCACCATCGGCGCGAACGCGTAGGTGATGTAGTCGACGATGTTGTCGAGCAGCGCACCGTCGAACCACGGGACCAGCTCCTTGACCCGCCAGCGCCGCGCCAGCATCCCGTCGGTGCCGTCGACCACCATCGCGGCCAGGAAGAGCCACAGCACGGTGCGCACCTCGCCCTGATAGGCGAAGTGCACCATCAGCAGCGCCAGCACGATGCCTGCGGTCGTGTAGGCATGCACCAGCCACGCCCACACCCGCTCCATTGGGGCCACGCTAGCGCCCCGGGCTGCGGTGGCTAGCGTGGGCACGTGCGGCTGGCCACCTGGAACGTCAACTCACTGCGGTCCCGGATCGATCGAGTGGAGAAGCTCCTCGAGCGCCACGACATCGATGTGCTGGCCCTTCAGGAGACCAAGGCGCGTGAGGACCAGCTCCCGCTGATGGGCCTGCAGTCGATGGGCTACGACCTCGCCTACAGCGGCATCAACCAGTGGAACGGCGTCGCGATCCTCAGCCGGGTCGGGATCGAGGAGGTCGAGGTCGGCTTCGCCGACATGCCCGGCTGGGGCGACCCGATTACTGCAGAAGCGCGGGCGATCGGCGCGACCTGCGGCGGCGTGCGGGTGTGCTCGCTGTATGTCCCCAACGGCCGGAAGATCGACGACCCGCACTACGTCTACAAGCTCGACTGGCTGGCTCGGCTGCGGGACGCCGCACACGGCTGGCTCGGCGACGACGTCTGTCTGGTGGGCGACTGGAACATCGCGCCCCGTGACGAGGACGTCTTCGACATGGCGGCGTACGCCAAGGACACGCACGTGACGCCGCCTGAGCGGGCGGCGTTCCAGGCGTTCCTCGACGACGGCTGGGTCGACGTCGTACGTCCGCACACGCCGGGACCGGACGTCTTCACCTACTGGGACTACTACCGACAGCGGTTCGAGCGGAACCGCGGCATGCGCATCGACTTCGTGCTCGGCACGCCGTCGTTCGCGTCGCGGGTCACGCACGCCTTCATCGACAAGGAGGAGCGGGCCGGCCAGGGCGCCTCCGACCACGCCCCCGTCGTGGTCGACCTCGACTGAGCCGGGGGCGGCGCGGCTCCGACGGAGGTCCCGGTCTCGGCCTTACCTTGGCGGTGTGAGCGGGGCTCGCACCCTCTGGGAGGAGGGTCACGAACCAGGCCGCCAGATGGTGGCCCTCGGTCTCGCGCTCACCCTCACCGTGGTCGTGCTCGACGTCGGCATCGGAGGCCGGGTAGGCCTCGTGTTCGACCTCGCCTTCGTCGGCGTCTGCGTCATCGTCGCGCTGCTGGTCCGGCCCGAGGACTTCTTCACCGTCGGCGTGCTGCCACCACTGATCATGCTGGCGGTCTTCGTGCTCGTCGGGATCTCCCACCGGGTCGCGATCGCCAGTGAGGGCGACGCCCTGGCCCAGGCGGTGATCACCGGCCTCTCCCACCACGCGGTCGCCCTCGGTGTCGGGTACGCCGCGTGCCTGCTCTGCCTGGCGGTCCGCGAACAGTTCGCCCGCGCCAGCCGGCTGGTCTAGGGCGTCTAGGCGACGAACCGGCTCGCGTCGCCGGCGCCGTACCTCAGCACTTCCGGCGCTCCGTCCGACCAGTCGATGACCGTGGTCGGCTCGGCCGGCGTCTCGCCGGCCTCGATCACCAGGTCTACGGCGTGGTCGAGCTCTTCCTTGATGTCCCAGCCGAGCGTCCGCGGCTCGGTCTCGCCGGGCAGGATCAGCGTGCTCGACACCAGGGGCTCACCGAGGAGGTCCAGGAGCGCGTGCACCACGGTGTGGTCGGGGATGCGTACGCCGATCGTGCGCTTCTTGGGGTGCAGCAGCCGCCGCGGCACCTCGGGAGTGGCCGTGAGGATGAACGTGTAGGGACCGGGCGTCGCGGCCCGGATCGCGCGGAACGCGGCGTTGTCCACGTGCGCCAGCTGCCCGAGCTGGCTGAAGTCCTTGCAGACCAGCGTGAAGTGATGCCGGTCGTCGAGGCCGCGGATGCGCAGGATCCGGTCGCGGCCCTCGCGGTTGCCGATCCGGCATCCCAGGGCGTAGCCGGAGTCGGTCGGGTAGGCGATCAGCGCGTCCTCGCGCACCGCGTCCACGACCTGCTGGAGCAGCCGCTCCTGCGGGTTGTCCGGGTGGATGTCCACGAAGCGCGCCACACCGTCGAGCGTATGTCGCGGACTGCCGGAAGCGCCGACTGCCGCCCATTAGGGTGCGTACGTGCGGGGGGCCGGAGACGAGCGTCGCCGACGCCTGGGGGCGTGGGCGCTGGTCGGCCTGCTCGCCACGCTGTCCTCTGCCTCGTTCGTGGCCTTCCCGGCCGGTCCGGCCAGGGCGGACCTCACGGCGGTGCCAGGCACGATGTCGACGGCTGCCCAGAACACCAGCAGCGTCGCGGTGCCCGTCCCTGACGGCGTCGAGATCCGGGCGATCACCGGTGTGGTGACCATGGACGAAGTGGTCGAGGGCGGCACCATCACGTTCCGGATCAACGGCGCGGTCCGCGAGACGGTGCCCTCCGCCCTCTACCAGAAGGTCCGCATCGCGTTGGACCCGGCGGACGTGATCGCGGACGGCACCGTCGGGCTGACGATGACGACCGAGGGGCCGCTCCAGGCGGGGGCCACCTGCGTCCCGGCCGGCGGGGTCGCGTCGATGCGCAAGATCGAGCTCGACTACCGCGGCGCCGAGATCGCTCCTACGTCGGTCGCCGGCTTCTTCCCGGCCACGTCGTCCGGGATCACGGTGGTGATCCCGGACGGCGCCGGCCCCGAGATGATCACCGCGGGGCTGACCGCGGTGGCCGCCCTCGCCTACCGGTACGACGACGCCCCGGTCACCCTCAGCCTCACGGTGCCGGCGCCCGAGACCGCCTCCGCGAGCCAGCGGGTGGTGGCCCTGGTCGACGGTCCGCCGGGCGAGGTGACGACCGCGGTGTCGACGACGTCGGGCATCCCGATGCTGACGCTGACCGGTGCCGGCGACGCCCTGATCGACGCGGCCCGGGTGCTCTCGACCGACGTGCTCGGCCTGTCCGGGTCCGACCCGGAGAACCTCTCCCAGGAGGTCAAGCCGCGCAGCACCGCCAAGACCCGGACCCTCGAGGACCTCGGGATCGACTCGCTGATCATCAGTGGCTACGGCTCGGTCACCCAGCAGTTCGCTCTGAGCCAGGACGCCTTCGGCGTCCCGGTCTCCTCGCTGGACCTGCACCTCGAGGGATCGCACACCGCCTTCCCCGAAGCCAGCGGCGCCCGCCTCGACCTGCGGGTGAATGGCGACCTCGTCGACTCTGCGGTGCTGGGCGAGGAGGCGTCGTTCGGCCTCGACGCGCTCATCCCGAGCGGCAAGCTCCGCTCGGTCAACGTCGTCGAGCTCTCCCTCAACGCCGTGGCGCCCGACGGCTCTGCCTGCACGCCGCCGTCCATCCCACCCGCCGAGGTCGACCTCGACTCCGGAGCGTCGACGGCGTCGGTCACGCACGGGACCGGTCAGGCGCAGGGCTTCCAGCTCTACCCGCAGATCTTCGAGGGCACCCTCCCGGTTGCGCTGCGCAGCTCCGAGGGGCGGCAGGCCAGCGCCGCGATCAACGCGGCGGCCCTCATCGCCGGGCTTCAGCGGGCCGGCGGGTCGCCGCTCGAGATCCAGCTGATGGAGCCGGACGCATTCCTGGCCGACGATGTGTCCGGGCTGATCGTCGGTGCGCTGGCCGCCGACTCCGAGGCCCTGGACGCGCCGCTCAAGCTGTCGTCGACGCGGCTGCTCGATCGTGACAACGAGACCGTCGAGCTGACCTCCCAGGACCCCTACGCAGTGCTGGAGTCCATCGACCGCAACGACCGGCTGGTCCTGATGCTCGGCAGCTGGGCGCCGGACAACAAGGCCGCCCCCGGCGAGCTGGCCCGCAAGGTCGTCGACGCGGTGGTCAACGCCGGCTGGGAGAACCTCGACGGTGACCTCGTCATCGCCGACGAGGCGCGTCCGGCCTTCGTGGCCGCCAGCCGTTCGCTGGCGCCGCACCAGGAGGTGGAGGAGGAGAAGTCCTGGGCCAAGTGGTTCGTGATCGCGATCGCTGCGCTGCTCGTGGTGCTCGCGTTCCAGTTCGTGATCGTCATCCGGCGCGACTGGCGGCTCTCACGGCAGCGCGACGACGAGTTCGAGGACGACGTTCCGGCCTTCGTCGAGGACGATGACGACGAACCGGGCTACGAGGTCGACGCGCTCGGCGACGTCGACGACCTCGAGGTGCACGAGCACACCACCGAGCCCCAGGCTCCGAATGCGGACGAGTCCGAGGACCAGGACGAGGCCGAGGACGCGGACGACGAGCTCGAAGAGGACGACGAGGGCGAGGACGAGCCGGAAGCCGAACTCGACGCAGACGAGCCCGGGTACGACGACGAGATCGACGACACCGGCGAGATCCCGGTCATCGATGCGGACGAGTACGAAGACGAGCCCGAGCCCGAACCCGAGCCCGAACCGGAGCCCGAACTCGACGACGACGTGTCCGACGAGGACGACGACTGGGAGGACTGGGAGGACTGGGGCGACGAGTCCGACCAGATCGACCAGGACCGACCTGGCTCGGTGCCCTCGGACGAGGAGTCCGCGATCGAGGACGAGGCGCTCGAGGCTACAGAGGAGCCCGAGCCGGACCCCGAGCCGGAGCCGGAGCCGGAGCCGCCGACGCCGCCCGCCAAGACCAGGCCGCCCGCCAAGACCACGCCGCCCGCCAAGAAGACGCCCTCGGCCAAGCGCCGCACCCGGCGCCGCCGGTAGGCGGGATCAGTTGCGGCCAGCGGCCTTGAGGTCGCGGCGCAGCTCCTTGGGCAGCGCGAAGATCAGCGACTCCTCGGCGCTGTGCACCGCCTGGGCGTCCGGGTAGCCGCGCTCACCAAGGAACGCCAGCACCTCCTGCACCAACGACTCCGGCACGCTCGCGCCGGAGGTCACCGAGACCTTGCGAACGCCGTCCAGCCAGCCCTCGTCGATCTCGCTGACGTCGTCCACGCGGTACGACGCAGCGGCACCGGCCTCGAGCGCGACCTCGACCAGACGGACCGAGTTGGAGCTGTTGGCGGAGCCGACCACGATGACCAGGTCGGAGCCGCGGGAGATCTCCTTGACCGCGAGCTGACGGTTCTGGGTCGCGTAGCAGATGTCGTCGCTCGGCGGGTCGAGCAGCAGCGGGAACCGCTCCCGGATCGCGGCCACGGTCTCGAGGGTCTCGTCGACCGACAGCGTGGTCTGGGAGAGCCAGGCCACCTTCGCGGGGTCGCGCACCACGATGCCGGCGACGTCGGCCGGGCTCTCGACGAGCTGGATGTGCTCGGGCGCCTCGCCGGCCGTGCCCTCGACCTCCTCGTGGCCCGCGTGGCCGATGAGCAGGATGTCGTAGTCGTCGCTGGCGAACCGCTTCGCCTCGTGGTGCACCTTCGTCACCAGCGGGCAGGTCGCGTCGATGGTCTTGAGCTCGCGCTCCTCGGCCTGCCGGTGCACCTCGGGCGAGACGCCGTGCGCCGAGAAGACCACGGTGGCGCCGGCCGGCACCTCCTCGAGCTCCTCGACGAAGACCGCGCCGCGCGACTCGAGGTCGGCCACGACGTGCTTGTTGTGCACGATCTGCTTGCGGACGTAGACCGGTGACCCGTAGAGGTCGAGCGCCTTCTCCACGGTGACGACGGCCCGGTCGACCCCGGCGCAGTAGCCGCGCGGCGCGGCGAGCAGGATGGCGCGTTCGCCCTCGTCGGAGGGCAGCACGCGCGGCGTACCGAGGTCGGTGCTCATGGTGCCCAGCGTACGGGCGTCGGAGTCGAGGACTGGCATCGCTCGCGAGGTCGGCTGCGCCGCCCGTGCGTGCGATGTCAGTGCTTTCCCCTAATCTCGGCGACCATGGCCCTGGACACATCTGCGCAGTCCCCCGCGCCGGTGCGCCAGATCGCCAACCTGATCTCCCAGTACGTCGACCGGCTCGGTGCCGTCTGGGTCGAGGGCCAGATCGCGCAGATCAGTCGCCGGCCGGGGCTCCAGACCGTCTTCATGACGCTGCGCGACGCCGTGGCGGACATCTCGGTGCCGCTGACCGTCCCCCGCCAGACCGTCGACAGCCTGGCCACGCCCCTGGTCGAGGGCGCCAGCGTGGTGGTGCTGGCCAAGCCGTCCTACTACGCCAACCGCGGCTCGTTCTCGCTCGCGGTCCGCGAGATCCGGATGGTCGGCCTCGGCGAGCTGCTGGCCCGGCTCGAGCGACGCCGGCAGCTGCTCGCGGCCGAGGGGCTGTTCGCCCTGGAGCTGAAGCGGTCGCTGCCGTTCCTCCCCCACCGGGTCGGGCTGGTCACCGCGCCGGAGTCCGCCGCGGAGCGCGACGTGCTCGACAACGCCAGGCGCCGCTGGCCCAACGTCGCCTTCGAGGTCGCCCACGCCACCATGCAGGGCCAGCGCGCCGCCGCCGAGATCATGGAGGCGCTCGGCCGGCTGGAGCGCCACCCCGAGGTCGACGTCATCGTCGTCGCCCGTGGCGGCGGCTCGGTCGAGGACCTGCTGCCGTTCTCCGACGAGGCGCTGATCCGCGCCGTCCACGGGATGCGCACTCCGGTCATCTCCGCGATCGGCCACGAGCAGGACCAGCCGCTGCTCGACCTGGTCGCCGACGTCCGGGCGTCGACCCCCACCGACGCCGCCAAGCTGGTCGTCCCCGACGTCGCCGAGGAGCTCCGCCTGGTCGATGCCGCCCGGCGCCGGCTCCGGCAGACGTTGGGCGGCTGGCTGGCCCGCGAGCAGGCCGGCCTCGACGCGCTGCGGTCCCGGCCGGTGCTCGGCGACCCGCGCGGCCTTCTCGACGAGCGCGCCGCCGAGGTCCATGAGCTCCGCGCCCGCGCCCGCCGTACCGTCCACCATCGGCTCGACCGGGCGCACGACGACATCGCGCACCACCGGGCGCGCGCCCGGGCGCTGTCTCCGCTGGCGACCCTGGAACGGGGCTACGCCGTGCTCCAGGACGCCGACGGACACGTCGTCACCTCGGTGGCCGGGGTGGCTCCGAAGGCCGCGATCAGCGTGCGGGTGGCCGACGGCCGGGTGCACGCCACCACGACCCGCACCGAGCTCCTAGATGAGTGAGTCCAAGGGCTCGCACACTGCGCGACGCTCAGCATCCACGCTGGCGGCGTTGCCGACGCTCGTTGGACGACCCAGTACGACATCGCGCCGGCGCCTTGCCAGCGCGGCGCTGAGCGCCGCTCAGTTGCACGATCCCTTGGACTCACTCATCTAGAGGAGAGCGATGACCGACAAGAAGCCCGAGAAGGCAGCTCAGCAGGACGAGCTGTCCTACGAGGCTGCCCGCGAGGAGCTGGTCGAGACGGTCCGCAGGCTCGAGGCGGGCGGCACCACGCTCGAGGAGTCGCTGGCGCTCTGGGAGCGCGGCGAGCAGCTCGCGACCATCTGCCAGCAGTGGCTCGACGGCGTGCGCAAGCGGCTCGACGAGACCCTCGAGAAGGACGACGCGGCGGACGACTAGGAGAACTCGTCCGTGTCGCAGTCCCCGGCGGAGGCGCCCCCCGACACCGGGTCGAGGGTGAGCGCGCGCAGCACGGTTTCCTGGTCGGTGACGGGCGCCGAGCCGTAGACCAGCAGGGACTCCCCGGCGAGCGGGCCCGAGGTCAGCTCGGTCGAGAACGCGTGGTCGCCGCCCGCGTCCGACCAGGTCTGCCATGCCGTGGCACCCAGGCCATTGGCCGGCGCGGCGTCCTCGCCCTGGCTGGAGTTCTCGTCGACGTACTGCGTCAGCAGGTCGTCGACGTCGTCCGGCTGCTGGACCACGCCCACGAACTCGTCCTGGTCCGTGAGCAGGCCGATCCGCCATTCCGGCGGGTTGCCCCGGGCGAAGTGGATGACATTGGCCCGCCATCCCGACGGCAGCTCCTGCGGATAGGCGACGCTCACGTCCGCCTCCTGCAGGTAGGCGACACAGGCGGCGTAGTCGACGTCCGGCTCGAGGTCCGGCTGGTCGCGCGTGAGCGCCCGGAACCCGACGTAGGCCGCCACGAACAGCACGGTCACGACCATCGCCGCGAGCAGGCCGCCGAAGTTCCGGTCGTAGCGGCTGGGCCGCTCCGGCGCCGGGTCGGGTGTCGCCGCCGGTTCCTCGCTCACACCATTTATCTTCACAGGCGACGCCTCAGCGGTGATGATTGCCCGGCCGCCTGGCTGGTCGACGAGGGGGAGGTGAGCCGTGGCGCAGCTGTTCGTGTCCCACTCATCCGCCGACAACGAGCTAGCGGCGAAGGTGAAGGACTCGCTGGCCGAGCTCGGCTACGAGTCGGTCTTCCTCGACTTCGACCCCACGGGCGGGCTGGTCCCCGGGCAGGCCTGGCGCGACCAGCTGTTCACGAACCTCGACGCCTGCGACGCGGTCGTCTTCCTGACCACGCCGAAGTCGAACGCCAGCCAGTGGTGCCACTCCGAGCTGGCGCTGACCCGCTGGCTGCGCAAGCCGATCCTCGCCCTGTTGGTCGACGGCTGCGAGGCGCACCCGCTCACCGCGGAGCTGCAGGGGTTGAAGGTCACGTCCGACGCCATCGATCCCGAGCGGGTGCGCAGGGCGCTCACCGCGCTCGGACTCGACCAGGAGGCGCGCTGGGACGCGTCCCGGTCGCCGTTCCCCGGGCTGCGCGCCTTCGACGAGTCGTACTCCGCGGTGTTCTTCGGACGCGATCGCCAGATCGACCAGCTCCGCCAGCTCGTCGACCCGCCGAGCCGCAGCCGTGAGGGCGCGATCATCCCGGTGCTCGGTCCGTCCGGCAGCGGCAAGTCCTCTCTGGTCCGTGCCGGTCTCGTGCCGGCTCTCCGGGTCACCCCGGACTGGGTGATCACCGACCCGTGGACGCCGTCGGACGTGCCCCTGGCCGAGATGTCGCTGGCGCTGGCGCACGCGGCCAAGCTGAACGGGGCCGACCTCGATGCGGACCGCTGCCAGGAGCTGCTCACGAGCGCGGGTGGCATGGCCGACTACGTCCGCAAGCTGCGCGAGGCCGGAACGGGCTCCGCCGACACCAAGGTGCTGGTCGTGGTGGACCAGGCCGAGGAGCTGGTCACGATGACCTCCGCGGTGGAGCGGCAGGCCTTCCTCGAAGCGCTCACCACCAGCTGCACCGCCCCGTCTCCGCTCCGCGTCGTGATGACGGCGCGCACCGACATGTGGGACAAGGTGGCCACCGAGACCGGCAAGTTCGCGATGTCGGTCGCGCCGACCGTTCTTCACGTCCCGCCGCTGTCGCGCACCGACCTGGCGGAGGTGATCAGCGAGCCGGCCCGCCGCTCCCACCTGACCCTCGAGGACGGTCTCGTGCAGCGGCTGGTCGACGACACCGGTTCCGGCGACGCGCTGCCGCTGCTGGCCTTCACCCTGGCCCGGTTGGCGGCCGACGCCAAGGACGGCCGGCTCACCCACGCGGAGTACGACGCGATCGGCGGGGTCAAGGGCGCGATCGCGTCGCGAGCGAGTGAGGTCGCGATCGGTGGCCGCACTGAGCAGCAGGTGGCCGAGGCGATCCTGCACCTGGTCAACCTCACCGACGAGACCCCGCACAAGCGGCTGGCCCACGCGGTCGACGTACCTCCCCAGCACCGGGAGATCCTCGACAAGCTGGTGGACGCCCGCCTCGTCGTGATCAACGAGGTCAACGACCAGCAGGTCTACGCCCCGGCGCACGAGTCGCTCTTCTCCGCCTGGCCGCCGCTGGTCGAGCAGATCGAACGTCGCCGCGAGGACCTCATGCTGCGCGGGCGGCTCGAGCGCCGCGCCGCCGACTGGCGCGAGGGTGGCGGCACCCAGTCCGGGCTGCTGTCCGGCCTGGAGCTCGTCCAGGCGCGCGACTGGCGGCAGCGCAACACCGACCTCGCGACCGGTGACGTGGCGGCGTACGTCGACGCGTCGACTGCCCGCCAGCGCCGGGGCCGGATGATCCGGGCGGGCGTCGCCGCCGTCGTGGCCGCCCTCGCGGTGACCCTCGTGGTCGTGCTTCTCGTCAACGCCCGGGCCGAGGCGCGTCGCGCCGAGCAGGCGCGGGTCGGCGAGCTGGCCGCGATCGCGCAGCGCGAGGTGGTGCACGACCCCGCCGCGGCCGCCGCGGCGCTGCTGCGCGGGCTCGAGCTCGATCCGGGTGCCAGCGAGCTCCAGGAGCTGTCCCGCTCTCTGCTCCGCTCCCCGGCGCGCGACGTCTACCGCGCTCCGGGCCAGGCGACGTTCTTCGCGCTCGGCGTGGGCGGTGGCCTTGGTGCGGTGACGACGGGTGACACGACCCTGGTCTGGGACACCGACCACGCGACGATCCGCAGCTTCCCGCAGTCCGGCGCGCACACGGTCCGGCCGGACGGCCGGGTCTACGTCGCGGCCGACCACGTCGACGGCTTGAGCGTCTACGACCTGGCGTCGGAGGGCGACAACCCGACCGCGCTCACCGTGTTCAGCGCCAACGACCAGTCGGTGCCGGTGCTCGCGTTCTCCCACGACGGCTCACTGCTGGCCGAAGGACGCCGCTCCTGGGTGGCGCTGTGGGACATGCGGGACCCGTCCTCGCCGCAGCGACTGGGCGCCTGGCACAGCAACATCGGCGACCTCACCGCGCTCGGCGTGCTCGACGACGGCCGGGTGCTCGTCGCCTCGAGCGCCACCCAGCTGGCGGTCTGGAACGCGCTCGGCGACGGCAGCTCCGCGACGCTCGTGCCGGGCGGCACCGACTCCGGGGTCCAGAACCTCAGCGTCGCCGCGGACGGCAGCACGGTGCTCGTCGACTACCCGAGCTTCGACGACGTCGTACTGGTCGACACCGGCACCGGTACGACGATCGGCACGTTCAACGCCGCCGACCCGAGCGCCCCGCCCTCGACGCTGCCGCCGGTGAGCTGGACCTCGAGCCTGTCCCCCGACGGCCAGACGGTGGCCAGCTTCGACCTCGCGGGCCGGGGCTTCGCCTTCGACACCGCCGACGGGCACCTGATCACCGCGCTGACGGGCGGCCACACCTCGCTGGTCTCCGACTCCTTCTTCAACGACGCCGGGCTGCTGCTCACGGCCAGCGTCGACGGCTCGCTGCGCCTGTGGAACCCCCGGGCGTCGGAGACCGAGCTTTCGGACGACCTCTCCGACGACCTGTGCCGTGAGTTCGGCGGTCGGATCGACGCCGACAGCTGGGAGCTCGCCTTCGAGGACGACGACCTTGACGTGCCGTGCCAGGCGGCCAAGTCGGCCGCGCCCGCACCTCTCGAGGTGTCGAGCTCCGCCGACGTCGGGTCGGTGCCGGACGTGAGCACGCCGAGCACGGTGGCCTTCAAGGACACCTTCGAGGGCGCGTCGTCCTTCCCCACCGGGGAGCAGCAGCTTTCGACCGGCACCGTCAGCAACGAGATCAGGGGCGGCCGCTACCGGATGGAGGTCAGCGGCGTCGGAGACGGCTACACCGCTTGGCAGTCGGCCGCGACCAGCGGCGCCGGCGCCACGTGGGCGGTCAGCGCCACCCAGGGCCGCAGCCGCGGCGGGTGCGGCCTCTACGTCACCGACGGCGCCAGCGAGGTGACCGTCACCCTGGACCGCGACGCGGCCAGCGGGACCCTGGCCTGGTTCGACAACGGCGGCAGCACCCACAACGAGCCCTTCACGATTCCCGTCGGCGTCTCCGGCGAGCTGTCCCTTGTCGACGACGGCGGGGTCATGGCGGTGCTGCTCGGCGGCCGCCGCCTGGCGACCGTGGTCGACCCCGTGCTGGGCGCGCCCACCGGGGTCGGCGTGGCCACCCACGGTGATGTGGCGAGCTGCGACTTCGACGACCTCACGCTCACGACGGCACCGTGACCGACGCCGGAGACGGCTAGGTGGCTTAGGCTCCGGGCATGGAGCCCGACAGCCTGGTCCCCTCCCCCCAGTCGCCGGACCGCAACCTCGCGCTCGAGCTGGTCCGGGTGACCGAGGCGGCGGCGATGGCGGCGGCCCGCTGGGTCGGCCGCGGGGACAAGAACGGCGCCGACGCGGTCGCGGTCAACGCGATGCGCGTGATGATCGCGACGATCGGCATGGACGGCATCGTCGTGATCGGCGAGGGCGAGAAGGACAACGCGCCGATGCTCTACAACGGCGAGCGGGTCGGCGACGGCACCGGCCCTCAGTGCGATGTCGCGGTCGACCCGATCGACGGCACCACGCTCACCGCCAAGGGGATGAGCAACGCGGTTGCGGTGCTCGCGGTCGCGCCGCGCGGCTCGATGTACGACCCGTCCGCGGTGTTCTACATGGAGAAGCTGATCACCGGGCCCGAGGCCGCCGACGTCGTCGACATCCGCTACCCGGTCGCCGAGAACATCAGCCAGGTCGCGAAGGCCAAGGGCACCAAGGCCGAGGACGTCACCGTGGTCGTCCTCGACCGGCCCCGGCACAGCGAGCTGGTCGAGGAGATCCGGGCCACCGGAGCGCGGATCAAGTTCATCGTCGACGGCGACGTCGCCGGCGCGATCTCGGCCGCCCGCCCCAACAGCGGCGTGGACCTGCTGCTGGGCATCGGCGGTACGCCGGAGGGGATCATCGCTGCCTGTGCGATGAAGTGCATGGGTGGGGTGATCCAGGGCCGGCTGTGGCCCCAGGACGACGCGGAGCGGCAGAAGGCTCTCGACGCCGGCCACAACCTCGACCAGGACCACATCCTCACCACCGACGAGCTGGTCAACGCCGACGACTGCTTCTTCGTCGCGACCGGCATCACCGACGGCGACCTGATGAGCGGCGTGCGCTACCGAGCGGGCGGCTGCACCACCGACTCGCTCGTCATGCGCTCGCGCAGCGGCACCATCCGCTCCATCAAGAGCGAGCACCAGCTCTCGAAGCTACGCGCTTTCGCCGCGATCGACTTCGAGCACTGACCGCAGGCCCGGCCGCCCCGCGTGCGCCGGGAGGTGTAGCGCGTCTGTGACGACGTCCATCACCCGAGGGTCGAAGGCCATGCCGACGTGCGAGGAGGTCACCTCGACCGCGTGTGCCTCCGGGTCGACGCAGGCCCGCCAGTCGACGATGGCGTCACGGCGGGAGTAGATCGCCGTGAACGAGACTCCGGTGGGCATGGGCTGCCGGCTCTCGTCGAAGCTCTGCCGAGCGCAGTTCCCCGCCACGCACTCCTCCGACATCAGGCCGGGCACACCGGCCCGGCTGAGCCGCACCAGCATCTCGACGCTCGCGGTGAGCAGCACGTGGTGGGCGCCTGGCGCGAGCATCGGGCTGCCCATGGTGACGATTCCCGAGATCAGGTCCGGCCGGCGTACGGCCAGGCCGCGGGCGAGCATCCCGCCCAGGCTGTGCCCGACGATGCGGACCCGGCTGTCGCGCTTGATCGCGATCGACTCGATGCGGGTCTCGAGGTCGGCGACCGCCGCGAGGGTGCAGCCGACGTTGGCGTGGATGTGCGAGCGGTACGTGCGGAAGCCGCGGCGACGCAGGGTGCGGTTCATCGCCCCGAGCGTGCCGTCGCCGGCCATGAAGCCCGGGACCAGGATCACCGGCTCCTCGGTGCGCGGCTCATGCCGGGTGGCGTACGACGTGGCCCAGCGGCGGCGCCGCTCGTCGAGCGACTCGGCGGCGTAGCGGCCGGCCTCGAGGAGAACGCTGCCCTCGCGCAGCACCTCGAGCGGGCGCGGGCGGTGGAACCCCTCCGGCAGGAGGAACGAGCCCAACGTCGGGTTCTCGTCGCGGGAGTTCGAGCTCGTCGCCCTTGACTGGCTCACACCATCAAGGTTACGGGCTGGTAACCCGGGGTCGTCGTACATCCCCACCTTTGGTTGACTTTCGGTATGGCGGTCGCGGTCTCCGAAGAGCTCTTCGCCCCCGTGGGCCGCGATGTCGAGCTCTGCTACCAGACCTTCGGTACCCCAGATGACGAGCCGTTGCTGCTGGTCATGGGGCTGGGCGGGCCGATGACCTGGTGGGACTCCGAGCTGTGCCGGATGCTCGCCGACCGGGGTTTCCACGTGATCCGCTTCGACAACCGCGACTCCGGCCGCTCCAGCCGCAGCGTCGGCAGGGTGACTCGAACCACGCTGTTCCGGGCCGCCGCCGGCCGTCGGGTGCGGGCGCCGTACTCCATGGCCGACATGGCCGAGGACGGCTTCGGACTCCTCGACCACCTCGGGATCGAGACCGCGCACGTGTGTGGCGTGTCGATGGGCGGCATGATCGCCCAGACCATGGCGATCGCCCAGCCCCGGCGGGTGCGCTCGCTGACCAGCATGATGTCGACCACCGGCAAGCGCACGGTCGGCTGGCAGCACCCCTCCCTGCTGCCCAACGTGCTGGCCCGGAAGTCGGGGCGCGAGGGCTACATCGAGATGAGCGCCAGGACCTGGCGGATCATCGGCTCCCCGGGCTATCCGACCAGCGAGGAACGCACCCGCGCGCACGCCGCCGAGACCTACGACCGAGGGGTCACCGGCAGCGGCACGCTGCGCCAGATGATGGCTGTCCTCACCGCGCCGAACCGCTCGCCGAAGCTGCGCGCCCTGAGAATGCCCGCGCTGGTCGTGCACGGCCTCGACGACAAGATGGTGCACGTCTCCGGTGGCCGCGCCACGGCCGCGGCCATCCACGGCGCGGAGCTCCTGCTCATCGACGGCATGGGCCACGACCTGCCGCCGGCCCTCTTCGAGACCTTCGCCGACGGCATCCGGCGTACGGCCTCCCGGGCAAAAGCAAACTGACAACGCCCGCCAGCGGGGGATGTGGTTCGCTCGCGGAGCGAGCGCGCCCCGCGATCGGCCCCGGTGGCCACGACGACTGCGGAGCCCGCGAAGCGGAGCGAGCGTCGTCGTGGACCCGGGGCCGAAGCTCGCGGGGGTAGTCAATCGGAGAGGCGGTCTCCGGTGTCGGTGTCGAAGACGTGCACGTTGTGCGGGTCGGTGGTCACGAAGATCGTGTCGCCCTTGTGCACGGTGTCGCGGGCCGAGATCCGGACGATGACGTTGCTGGGCGTGCCCTCGACGTCACAGTTGCCGTAGATGAACTCGTCGGCACCGAGCTCCTCGACCACGGTCACGTTGATGGGCAGACCACCCTCGGCGTTGGACACGAGCCGCCAGGACTCGGGACGCACGCCGACGGTGATGTTGCCGCTCATCTTCTTCGATGCGGTGGGGTCGACCGGGACGAGGTACTCCCCGATCTTGGCCTGGCCCTCGACGGCCTTGGCCTTGAGCAGGTTCATCTGCGGCGAGCCGATGAAACCGGCGACGAACAGGTTGACCGGCTTGTCGTAGAGCTTCAGCGGGGTGTCGACCTGCATCAGCTCACCGAGATTCATCACGGCCACCCGGTCGCCCATCGTCATCGCCTCGACCTGGTCGTGCGTGACGTAGACGGTGGTGACTCCCAGGTCGGCCTGGAGCTTGGCGATGTCGGTACGGGTCGCAACGCGCATCTTCGCGTCGAGGTTCGACAACGGCTCGTCCATGCAGAACACCTGCGGGCTGCGGACGATCGCGCGGCCCATCGCCACGCGCTGTCGCTGACCACCCGAGAGGGCCTTGGGCTTGCGCTCGAGGTAGTCCTCGAGCTGGAGGATCTTGGCGGCATCGGCGACGCGCTTCCTGCGCTCCTCGGCCGGCACCTTGGCCATCTTCAGGGCGAAGCCCATGTTGTCCGCCACCGTCATGTGGGGATACAGGGCGTAGTTCTGGAAGACCATCGCGATGTCGCGGTCCTTGGGCGGCATGTTGGTGATGTCGCGGTCGCCGATGAAGATCTTGCCCTCGTTGACCTCCTCCAGCCCCGCGAGCATCCGCAGGGTGGTGGACTTGCCGCAACCGGACGGTCCGACGAGGACCATGAACTCCCCGTCGCCGATCTCGAGGTCGATGCCTGGCACCGCGGGCTTGTCCGCCCCTGGATACCAGCGTTGTGCCTTCTCGAAAGTCACTGTGGCCATGCTGATGTGCTCCCTTCACCGGCAGGTACGTGCCGGACGATCCGTAGTGAAGTGACGCCGGTCACCCTAGGTGCGGCGGCGACATTCGCGGAAGAGCAACGGTCCGCTGGACCGCTGGGTGGACGGCTGGGTCGACGGCTGGGTGGACGGCTGGGCCGACGAGTGGGTTGACGCACGCGGCCGTCCGTGGGAGCGTTCCCACGGATGTGATCTACGTTACAGAAACGTTATCCGCAGTTATTGACCGCCTCGGGAGTAAGCGTTTACATGCTCGTATCGGGAGCCGGGCAGGCGGTCGAGGGAGAGCGACAGAACCTGCTGACCATGACGAGAGGAAAACGCATGCGAACACGCAACACGCGTCGAGTGGCGGCTCTGGCTGCCGCGGTACTGGGCGCGGGGCTTGCCTTGGCGAGCTGTGCTGATGACGACGAGGGCGGCGGTGCCGCGAGCGGCACCTGGCCCGGCGCCGACAAGTCCGAGTGCGCTGACCTGGAGCAGCTGGCCGACTTCGGCGATCTCTCCGGCGAGAAGGTGGGCGTCTACACGTCCATCGTGGCGCCCGAGGACCAGGCCCAGAAGGACTCCTACAAGCTGTTCACCACGTGCACGGGAGCCGAGGTCACCTACGAAGGCTCCAAGGAGTTCGAGGCGCAGCTGCCGGTTCGTGTGCAGGCCGGCAACCCCCCGGACATCGCGTTCGTCCCGCAGCCCGGTCTGCTGAAGACCCTGGTTGCCACCGGCAAGGTGGTCGAGGCTCCGTCGCAGGTGTCCGACAACGTCGATGAGTTCTTCGGCGAGGACTGGCGTGCCTACGGCAGCGTCGACGACAAGCTGTACGCCGCTCCCCTGGGCGCCAACGTCAAGTCGTTCGTCTGGTACTCGCCGTCGATGTTCGCCGACAACGGCTGGGACATCCCCGAGACCTGGGACGACATGCTCGCCCTCTCCGACACCATCGCGGGCACGGGCATCAAGCCGTGGTGCGCCGGTATCGAGTCCGGTGAGGCGACAGGTTGGCCGACCACCGACTGGCTCGAGGACGTTCTGCTCCGCTCGGCCGGGCCCGACGTCTACGACGACTGGGTCAGCCACGACCTCCCCTTCAACGACGACCAGATCGCCACGGCTCTCGACGAGGTCGGCGGCATCTTGAAGAACGACGCCTACGTCAACGGCGGCATCGGCGACGTGAAGTCGATCGCCACCACGGCCTTCCAGGAGGGCGGCCTGCCGATCATGGAAGGCAAGTGCGCCATGCACCGCCAGGCGGGCTTCTACGCCGCCAACTGGCCGGAGGGCACCACGGTGGCCGAGGACGGCGACGTCTTCGCCTTCTACCTGCCCACCATGAGCGAGGACTTCGGGCGACCGGTCCTCGGTGGCGGTGAGTTCGTGACGGCGTTCTCGGAGGACACCGTGGTCCAGGCTCTCCAGACCTACCTGTCGAGCGACGTGTGGGCCAACGAGAAGGCCATCGCCACACCGGGCGGCGGCTGGGTGAGCGCCAACAAGGGCCTCCAGGTCGAGAACTTGGTCAGCCCGATCGACCAGCTCTCCGGCCAGATCCTTCAGGACCCGGACGCGGTGTTCCGCTTCGACGGCTCGGACCAGATGCCGGGCGAGGTGGGCTCCAACTCCTTCTGGAAGGAGATGACGGCCTGGATCACCGGTCAGAGCACCACGGACACCCTCGACCACATCGAGAGTTCCTGGCCGTCCTGATCGACGCCTGACCTGACCCGCGTCCCGGCCGGCCTCGTGCCGGCTGGGACCGGGCCGGGCTCGCCCAGCGCGCACGGCCGAGAGCGAGCCGCTGCGACCCATGACCGGCCCTTGCGGCCCAGCCGCACGAGACCTCTGGAGTGTCCATGTCTGCAGGTGAGAAGTTCGTCCAGCTGCTGATCTGCGTCGCCGTCTTCTTCGGCGTCGTCGCACTGATCCTGCTGATGACCTCGAAGCTCCGGTCGCGCAGCGGCGAGCGGATCCAGTTCGTTGCCTTCGTGTTGCCCGCCGTAGCGCTCATCGCGCTGGGTCTGCTGTATCCCGCGGTGAACACGATCTACTCGTCGTTCAAGAACAACACCGGGTCCGAGTTCGTCGGTCTGGACAACTACCACACGGTCTTCACCGACAGCCAGCAGCTCAGGGTGCTCCGCAACACCGCGCTCTGGGTGGCGCTCGTGCCCACCCTGGCCACGTTCATCGGGCTCGTGTACGCCGTCCTGGTCGACCGCTCGCGGTTCGAGAAGTTCGCCAAGGCGCTGATCTTCCTGCCGATGGCCATCTCGCTGGTCGGCGCTTCGATCATCTGGAAGTTCGTCTACGACTACAAGGACAAGACCAACGACCAGATCGGGCTCGCCAACCAGATCCTCAAGTCGTTGGGCTTCGACACCTACCAGTTCCTGCTGACCGAACCCTGGAACAACCTGTTCCTCATCGTCATCATGATCTGGGTCCAGGCCGGCTTCGCGATGACTCTCCTCTCCGCCTCCATCAAGGCGATCCCCGAGGACATAGTCGAGGCGGCCCGCCTGGACGGAGTCGGTGGGCTCAAGATGTTCCGCTACATCACGATCCCGAGCATCCGGCCGTCCCTGATCGTCGTCCTCACCACCATCAGCATCACCACGCTGAAGGCCTTCGACATCGTGCGAACCGCCACGGGCGGCAACTTCGACACCAGCGTGCTGGCCTATGAGTTCTACGTGCAGAGCTTCCGTTCCAACAATGCCGGGCTCGGCGCGGCACTCGCCACCATGATCTTCGTGCTCGTCCTGCCGATCGTCATATACAACGTCCGTCAGTTGCGAAAGCTGGGTGCCCGATGACCATCGCCGACCCCGACGTCTCCGTCGAGAGCGCCGTCGCCGCCCAAACGACCGCGTCTGCGACCGCCAAGAAGGCGCTGTCGTCCCCATGGGCATCGCTGTTCGCAGTGGTCATCGCGATCCTGTGGACGTTGCCGACCGCGGGACTGCTGATCTCGTCGTTCCGCCCCGAGGACGACGTGAAGTCGACCGGCTGGTGGACCGGGCTCACGGGCCCGTTCACCCTCCAGAACTACAAGGACGTGGTGCAGGGCACCGATGTCGACCTCGGGACCTACTTCATCAACACGATCGTGATCACGATCCCCTCGGTGCTGATCCCGATCTCGCTGGCGGTGCTGGCGGCCTATGCGTTCGCGTGGATGAAGTTCCCTGGTCGCGACTTCCTGTTCGTCGCCGTCTTCGCCCTGCAGATCGTGCCGATCCAGGTGACCATGATCCCGCTGCTCAAGCTCTACGTGCAGCCGCCGTTCAACCTCCAGCCCCTCGCCGGCGGCGACGCGCCGGGTGGCGGCTTCTACACGATCTGGCTCTCGCACTCGATCTTCGCGCTTCCGCTGGCGATCTACCTCCTGCACAACTTCATGTCGCAGATCCCGGGTGAGCTGATCGAGTCGGCACGGGTCGACGGCGCCGGGCACGTGCAGATCTTCAGCCGGATCATGCTCCCGCTGATGGGACCTGCCATCGCGGCGTTCGGGATCTTCCAGTTCCTCTGGGTCTGGAACGACCTGCTCGTGGCACTGGTCTTCGGCGGCGGCAGTCTCGACGTCTCGCCACTCACGGTGCGGCTGGCCGAGCTGTCCGGCACCCGCGGCCAGGACTGGCACCTGCTGTCTGCCGGCGCCTTCGTGTCGTTGATAGTGCCCCTGATCGTCTTCCTGTCGCTGCAGCGCTACTTCGTGCGCGGGCTGCTGGCCGGAAGCGTCAAGGGGTGACAGCCAGGTCGGCCCTCGAGTTGTCGAGGTGCTCCGCGAGCCAGTGGAAGGACGCCTTGGGCGTCCGCGTCTGGTCCTGCGGGTCGACATGCACGATGCCGAAGGTCTTGGTGTAGCCCTCGGCCCACTCGAAGTTGTCCAGAAGGGTCCAGACGATGTACGCGCGGACGTCCGCCCCGGCCTCACGCGCCCGGAGGGTGGCGGCGATGTGTTCGCGCAGGTAGGCGATGCGGTCCTGGTCGTCGACGGTGCCCGGAGAGTCCGGGTCGAACGCGTCGTCCGGGTAGGCCGCGCCGTTCTCGGTGACCATGAGGGGCAGGCCGGTACGACGATGGGTGTCGACCAGGATCTCCTGCAGCCCGGCCGCGTCGACCTCCCAGCCGATGTCGGTGCGGGGCTCACGGACCACGAACGACACGGGCCGGGTCCCGGGGTAGGCCTCCGCCTCGGGGTGCGGCGTCGCGTCGGCGTCGGGGGCCGCGGTGCGGAAGGGCGTGTAGTAGTTCACGCCCAGCCAGTCGGCCGAGCCGCGGACGATGTCGAGGTCGCCGTCTCGGACGACTCCGGGGTCGGCCAGCTCGGGTGCCACGGCAAGGAGCCGGTCGTCGTACCTGCCCTCGACCAGCGGGCCGAGCCACAGCCGGTTGCGAAGGGCGTCGAGGTCGTCGGTGGCAGCAACCACGTCGGCGTCCGAGGAGTCCTCGGGCCAGAACGGCGCCAGGTTGAGCACGATGCCCACGTCGGTGGCGCCGGCCTCGTGGAGCCGCGCGGCGGCCAGGCCGTGCCCCAGCATGAGGTGGTGGGCGGCCCGGTGGGCCTGGCCACCCTCGCGCCGTCCCGGTGCGTGTACCCCGGCGGCGTAGCCCAGGTAGGCCGCACACCAGGGCTCGTTGTGGGTGGCCCACACGTGCACCCGGTCGCCGAGCCGGTCGTGGACGACCGCGGCATAGTCGGCGAACGCCTCGGCGGTGTCGCGGTTGAGCCAGCCGTCGCGGTCCTCGAGCGGCTGCGGCAGGTCCCAGTGGTAGAGCGTCGCTGTGGGCGAGATGCCGCGCGCCAGCGCCGCGTCGACCAGCCGGTCGTAGTAGTCCAGGCCGCGGGTCTCGACCCGGCCGACGCCCTCGGGCACGATCCGCGGCCACGCGATCGAGAAGCGGTACCACCCGGCTCCCATGCCTGCCACCAGGTCGAGATCCTCCTCGTACCGGTGGTAGGAGTCGCAGGCCACCGAGCCGTCCAGTCCGTCGCGCACGGTCCCGGGTCGGGCCGCGAAGGTGTCCCAGATCGACGGGCCGCGACCGTCCTCGGCCACCCCACCCTCGATCTGGTAGGAAGCCGTGGCGACTCCGTAGGCGAGGGGCGGTCCATCCGGCAGTCTGCTGGGCACGACGCCAACCTAGCCCACTTCGCGGGAGCGCTCCCACGATGACCGGCATCAAGGACGTGGCGCGCGAGCTGGAGATGTCCACCGCGACCGTCTCCCGGGCCCTCAGGGGCCTTCCCGGGGTCTCCGACGAGACCCGGGAGCGGGTCAAGCAGGCGGCCACGCAGCTGGGCTACGTCCCGTCGCCGAGCGCGGCCGGGCTCGCGAGCGGCCAGACCCGCACGGTCGCGGTCGTCGTCCCCTTCGTCACCCGCTGGTTCTTCGCCTCGGTGGTCCAGGGCGCGGAGGAGGTGCTCCGGGAGGGCGGCTACGACCTCCTCCTCTACAACCTGGCCGGCTCGGCGGCCGCCCGGCACCGCGTCTTCGAGGGCGGTCGGCTGACCAAGCGGGTCGACGCCGTCCTCGTGCTCAGCCTGCAGCCCAGCGCCGTCGAGCTGACCCGGCTCAAGGCCCTGGACCGGCCGGTCACCTTCGTCGGGGCCGACGTGCCGGGCTGGGCCACGGTCCGCATCGACGACGAATGCACCGCGCGTACGGCGACCGACCACCTCATCGAGCTGGGCCACCAGCGGGTCGCCTACGTCGGCGGTCCGGGCGTGCTCGACTTCACGGCACCCAACGCCCGGCAGGCGGGCTACCGCGCCTCCCTCGTGGCGGCGGGGCTGCCGTACGACGCGAGTCTCGAGGTCGACGGAGCCTTCACGCTGGCCGGCGGGATCGACGCAGGCAAGCAGCTCCTGGACCGCCCCGACCGGCCCACAGCGATCTTCGCCGCGTCCGACGAGATGGCCATCGGCGTGCTCCGCGCTGCCCGAGAGCTGCACCTCAGGGTCCCCGAGGACGTCTCCGTGGTCGGCGTCGACGACCACGAGCTGGCCGCCTTCTTCGACCTCACGACGGTCGCGCAGCCGGTCCTCGAGCAGGGCCGGGTGGCGGCCCGTCAGGTCCTCGACGCGCTCGCGGCCTCGACCACCGAGGAGGGCTGGCACCCCGACCAGGTCATCCTGCCGACGACCCTGCTCAAGCGCGGCAGCACCGGGCCCCCGCCGCGACCCTGACGGGCTCGACGGCTGCGCTCTAGGACGCCGCCATCGCAGCCTTGGGAATCTCGCCGGCGTTCTCGAGGTCCACGGTGAGATTCTCGCCGGTGGCCGGGTCGAAGAGGTGCATCTTGGAGGTGTCGACCCAGATCTCGGCCTCGTCACCCTCGGTGATCTTCGTGGAGCCCGAGAGCCCGATGACGAGCTGGGTCCGGAGGGCCTCGCCATCCAGGTCGCGCTCGAGCTGCTCGAGCTGCTCGCGCACCTCGGGCGGCGCCTCGAACGGCATGTAGGCGTAGGCCTCGTTGCCCAGCCACTCCACGACGTCGACCGTGGCAGTGAACGTCGACCCGCTGCCCGACTTGTCGACCACCGACGCGTCCTCGAACGCCTCCGGCCGGATACCCGCGATCAGCAGGCCCTTGCCCGCGGCCTTCTCGGCCTTCTCCGGCGGGATCTCGACCTTGCCGAACGGCAGCTCCACCGTGTTCCCCTCCACCGTGGCGGGCAGGAAGTTCATGGGCGGCGACCCGATGAACCCGGCCACGAAGAGGTTGCCCGGGTTGCCGTAGAGCTCACGCGGCGTGGCCAGCTGCTGGAGCAACCCACGCTTGAGCACCGCGACCCGGTCGCCCAGCGTCATCGCCTCGGTCTGGTCGTGAGTGACGTAGACGGTCGTGATCCCCAGCTTCTTCTGCAGCCGCGAGATCTCGCTGCGCATCTGGCCGCGGAGCTTGGCGTCGAGGTTCGACAGCGGCTCGTCGAAGAGGAACGCGTCGGCATCGCGCACGATGGCGCGGCCCATCGCGACCCGCTGGCGCTGACCACCCGACAGGTTGCCCGGCTTGCGCTCCAGGTGCTCGTCGAGCTCGAGCGTCTTGGACGCCTCGCGCACCTTCTCGTCGATCGTCTTCTCGTCCGCCTTGGCCAGGCGCAACGGGAAGGCGATGTTCTCGTAGACGCTCAGGTGCGGGTAGAGGGCGTAGTTCTGGAAGACCATCGCCAGGTTGCGATCGCGCGGGGCCAGGTCGTTGACCTTCTTGCCCCCGATGACCATCTCGCCCTCGGTGATGTCCTCCAGGCCCACGATCATCCGCAGGAGGGTGGACTTCCCGCATCCCGACGGCCCGACGAGGATCACGAACTCCCCGTCCGCGACATCGATGCTGACGTCGTTGACGGCCGGGAAGCCGTCGCCGTACTTCTTGACGATGTTCTTCATCTCGATGGCAGCCATCGGTCAACCCTTCACTGCGCCGGAGGTCAGGCCGGCGACGATCTTGCGCTGGAAAATCAGGACGATGATGATGATCGGGATCGTCGAGACGACCGCTCCCGCGGCCAGCAGCGACGCCGGCCGGTTGAACGGGTCGGAGCCGACGAAGAACGACAGTGCGGCCGGGATCGGACGCGACCGCTCGGTCGAGGTCAGCGAGATCCCGAACACGAAGTCGTTCCAGGCGAAGAAGAACGTCAGGATCGCCGCCGTGAACACCCCCGGTGCCGCCAGGGGGACGATCACCTTGCGGAAGGCCTGCCACGACGTGGCTCCGTCGACCTGCGCCGCCTGCTCCATCTCCCACGGGATTTCGCGGAAGAACGCCGACAGGGTCCAGATCGCCAGCGGCAGCGTGAAGGACATGTAGGGGATGATCAGACCCGGCCAGGTGTCGTAGAGACCGAAGGCCCGCCACATGTCGAACAGTGGGCCCACCAGCGAGACGACCGGGAACATCGCGATCGCCAGAGCCATGGTCAGCACGAACTTCTTGCCCTGGAACTCCAGTCGGGCGATCGCGTACGCCGCGAGCGTGGCGATGATGACCGAGAGCGCCGTGGCGATCAGGCTGATGCCGATGGAGTTGATGATCGCCCGGCGGAACTGCTCGTTGTCCACGACGTCCTTGTAGTTCTGCCAGCCCGCGCTGTCGCCGGACGCCGGGAAGAACCCCGGGCTGCCGTTGGTGATCGCGGTCTGCGACTTGAACGACAGCGAGATGATCCACACCACCGGCAGCAGGCACCAGACGAGGATCGCCAGGCAGCCGATGGCTGTTCCGACCTTGCGCATCATGTCAGCCCTCCTGCCGTGCGGCGGCCAGGTCGACCTTGAACAGCTTCACGATCAGCCACGCGATCAAGAGCACCGAGAGGAACAGCAGGACCGACAGAGCCGAGCCGATCCCGAGCGCGAACTGCTCGATGGTCTGGCGGTAGGTGAGGAAGGAGATCGACTCCGTGTTCACCGCACCGGCCGTCATCACGAAGATGTTGTCGAAGATGCGGTAGGCGTCGAGGGCCCGGAACAGCACCGCCACCATGATGGCCGCGCGCATGTTGGGCAGGATCACCTTCCACAGCCGCTGCCACCAGGTTGCTCCGTCGACCTTGGCCGCCTCGATCATGTCCTCGGACACCTGCGCCAGCCCGGCGAGTAGCAGCAGGGACATGAACGGGGTCGTCTTCCAGATCTCCGAGACCATGATCGCGATCACGGCCGGCGTGGTTTCGCCGAACCAGTTGAAGTCGGTGTCGAGGAACGGCAGCCAGCCGTTGACGAAGCCGTTTTGGAAGCTGAACGCGAACTGCCACGCGAAGCCGGAGACGACGGTGATGATCCCGTAGGGGATCAGGATCGAGGTCCGGATCACCCCGCGGGCGAAGATCACCTTGTGCATCACCATGGCGAACACGAAGCCGATGACGAGCTCGACGCCCACCGTGACCAGCATGTAGAGCACCGTGACTCCGGTGGTCTTCCAGAACAGCGGGTCGGTCAGCGCCGTGACGTAGTTGCTGAGTCCGACGAACTCCCGGTCCTCCGGAGCTGTCAGGGAGTAGTTGAAGGTCGAGAGGTACAGCGCCCGGAGCATCGGGAACGCCGTGACCACGAGCATCAGCACGATGGCCGGGGCGACCAGCTTCTGGCCCAGCCGGGTCTCGGCCCGGGCCCGGTCGCTGATCTCGGGCTTCCGCACCCGCTCGCTCCGCGGGGCTTCCGTCACCGTCGTCACAGCAGTGCCTTCCCGTCGAGGACCTCTCGGAGGAACTTCGCCGACTCCTCGGGAGTCTTGTCAGGGTCAACCGAGGTCGGGGAGTGCCACACGCTCTGCACGGCGGCGGAGATGGTCGCGTAGTAGGCGCTCTTGGGCCGCGGCCCGCCGCCGTCCACGCTGGCGCTGAACAGGGCCAGCAGATCAGGCGGATAGGCCTCGGCGAGCTCGGGCGACTCGTAGGCCGAGGTGCGCGAGGGCATCAGGCCCTCGTTGACGGCGAGGTCGACCTGCGCCTCAGAAGTGGTGACACAGGCGGCAGCCTCGAGCGCGAAGTCGGAGTGCTTCGAGAAGGCGCCGACGCCGATGTCGATTCCGCCGATGGGCGGCTTCGACTCCTCGCCCTCGATCGTCTCCGGGTAGCGGGCCCACCCCAGGTCGGCGAAGTCCTCCTCGGTGATGTCGCCGGTGTCGATGAGGCCCTCGTAGTTCTTGTAGACGAAGGTCCAGTTGGTCATGAACTCCCCGGCGCCTCCGAACATCTGGCCCAGGCTGGTGCCCTCGTTGGAGGTGGTCAGGTCGGGCTGGGCCGCCTTCGACGACGCCAGCTTCTGGATCACCGTGGCGGCGTCGCGACCGGCGTCGGAGTCGATGTCGATCTTCGCGTCCTTGCCAGCCTCGTTGTCCGAGATGATGTCGCCGCCGGCGCCCTGGATGAGCGCGTTGATGAGCACGACGTACGCCTCGTACTTGTTGGCCTGGACGCCGACGGTGCCGCCGTTGTCAGCCGCGGCGTCGATGATCTGGTCCCAGGTGACCGGCTGGGTCATGTCGAGACCGGCCGCCTCCGCGAGGGACCTGCGGTACCACAGCACCTGGGTGTTGGCCCACTGCGGGAAGGCGTAGACCCCGTCGTCCCAGGTGACGGTGTCTGCTGCGCCCTTCAGTACGTCGTCGTCGGTGGCCGTGCTCGCGGTCTCGTCGGGCAGCCGCTCCAGCCACTTGGCGTTGGCGAACTCTGCGACGAAGACGGGGTCGAGGCTCATCAGGTCCGTCGACGAGTCCTTGGCCGCGAGGCGACGTGCGAGCTGGGTGCGCTGGTCGGTCGCACCGGACGGCAGCAGCTGGATCTCGATGTCGTAGTCGTCGGTGCTGCACGACTTGGCGAGCGCGGTCAGGGTGGCCACGCCGTCGGGGTTGACGTACCAGTTCAGGGTCGGCTTGCCCGAACCTCCCGAGCACGCGCTCAGTCCCGCACCGAAGAGCACTGCCACGGCACCGATGGCCCAGTGACGTCGTGATCGAAAACTCGTCGTCGAGCCTGCACTTCGCTGTACCTGTGGCTGAGTCATACGCGCCCTCCCGGAGTGGGTCCCGTACGTCACGTCTAGTCGGTGAGCACCCGATCTGTCCACCCTTGACCAGCACTCGGGCGCTTTCCGGGAGCACTGTCAGAGGTGCTTGCGCTCCACGCTGACGCCGCCCCAGATGGCGACGCCCTTGATCCGCACCACGGGTGAGCTCTCGTCGAGGGTGGCGTCCACCAGACCCGACGGGCCGGAGTAGCCGCCCATGATCCCGGTGCCCTCCATCTGCACTCGGGTGGACGGTCCGACGATGACCTCCGCTCCACCCATGAAGGCGTTGATCGTGATGACCACCTCATGGGCGGCGAACTTCGCGCGGCGCAGGTCGAGCTCGGCGCCGCCCATCATCACGAAGACCGTCATCTGCTTGGGGACCACCCACACGCCCTTGCGGCTCAACCCGCTCAGAATCGCGAAGTGGCTCTCCTGATCGGCGCCCGGCACCACGTCGGGCGAGGCCGCGGCGGGCCGCACGACCGGGTGCGGGTGCGCGGGAAGGTCGAGGGTGATCGGGACCAGGTCGGCGTAGGTGCGTGCGGCGTACGTCGCCTCGAGCCGCTGGTCGAGCTCGTCCATGTCGAGCCGGCCCTCCCCCGCGGCCTCGCGGAGGATCTCGGCGACCTGATGGCGCTCGGTGTCGGAGATGCGCAGCCGGGCGGGGTCGGTCCCACCGCTCGGCTGTTGGAGCTCGCCCGCCATGGGACGAGCGTAATCGTAGGGGGATACTTGGCCTTCGTGGCATCCGAACCCCAACCCGTTGCAGAGTTCCGCTACTCCGACCTGCTCCCGATCGGACCCGACGAGACGCCGTACCGACTGGTCACGACCGAGGGCGTGTCGACGTTCGAGGCTCTTGTCGAAGGGCAGAGCCGCACCTTCCTCCAGGTGTCGCCCGAGGCGATCCAGCAGCTGACGGCAGAGGCGATGCACGACATCGCGCACTTCCTCCGACCGGCCCACCTCGCGCAGCTGCGCCGGATCATCGACGACCCGGAGGCCTCGGCGAACGACCGCTTCGTCGCGCTCGATCTCCTCAAGAACGTCAACATCTCCGCGGGCGGCGTGCTGCCGATGTGCCAGGACACCGGCACCGCCATCGTGATGGGCAAGAAGTCCGAGGGCGTGCTCACCGGCGCCGACGACGGCGAGGCGATCTCGCGCGGCGTCTACGACGCCTACACGAAGCTCAGCCTCCGCTACTCCCAGCTCGCGCCGCTGACCACGTGGGAGGAGAAGAACACCGGCACCAACCTGCCCGCGCAGATCGAGATCTACGCGACCGAGGACCACGGCGAGCCGGAGTACAAGTTCCTCTTCATGGCCAAGGGCGGGGGCTCGGCCAACAAGTCCTTCCTCTACCAGGAGACGAAGGCGGTCCTGAACCCGACGCGGATGCTGCAGTTCCTCGACGAGAAGATCCGCTCGCTCGGCACCGCCGCCTGCCCGCCCTATCACCTGGCCGTGGTGATAGGCGGTACGTCGGCGGAGTTCGCGCTCAAGACCGCGAAGTACGCCTCGGCGCACTACCTCGACAACCTCCCGACCGAGGGGACGCTGGCCGCGCACGGCTTCCGCGACCTCGAGCTGGAGGAGGAGGTCTTCAAGCTGACCCAGTCGTTCGGGATCGGCGCCCAGTTCGGCGGGAAGTACTTCTGCCACGACGTGCGCGTCGTACGCCTCCCCCGGCACGGCGCGTCGTGCCCGGTCGCCGTCGCCGTGTCGTGCTCGGCGGACCGGCAGGCGCTCGGCAAGATCACCGCGGACGGCGTGTTCCTCGAGCAGCTCGAGACCGACCCGGTGAAGTACCTGCCTGCCACTCCGGCCACCCAGCCGGCCGACGAGACCGATGTGGTCAGGATCGACCTCAACCGGCCGATGGCCGACATCCTCGCCGAGCTGACGAAGCACCCGGTGAAGACCCGGCTCTCGCTCACCGGGCCGCTCGTCGTGGCGCGCGACATCGCGCACGCCAAGATCAAGGAGCGGCTCGACGCGGGCGAGGAGATGCCGGCGTACCTGCGCGACCACGCGGTCTACTACGCCGGCCCGGCAAAGACTCCCGAGGGCTATGCGTCCGGGTCGTTCGGGCCGACCACGGCCGGCCGGATGGACTCCTACGTCGAGCAGTTCCAGGCCGCCGGCGGGTCGATGGTGATGCTGGCCAAGGGCAACCGCTCCAAGGTGGTGACCGAGGCCTGCCACACCCACGGCGGGTTCTACCTGGGCTCGATCGGCGGCCCCGCCGCCCGGCTGGCCCAGGACTGCATCAAGTCGGTGTCGGTGCTCGAGTACGAAGAGCTCGGCATGGAGGCGGTGTGGATGATCGAGGTCGAGGACTTCCCGGCGTTCGTCGTCGTCGACGACAAGGGCAACGACTTCTTCACCGATCCGTCGGGGACCGTGACCGTTCCTGTCACCGGGATCCGGGTGCGCTCAGCCCAGCCGTGACCGTCGTCAGCACTCCATGAGGAACTGGGTCGACGAGGACCAGGTGATCCACGGCTGCCACGGCTTGCCGGGCAGCTTGATCCGCATCTGCTTGTCGACCTGGAGCGGGTCCCTGGCGGGCTCGCACGGGAGGAACCCCTTGGTGGTGAACACGGCCTTCTCACCCACCTGCAGCTTGACCGCCTTGGAGTAGCGGAACGCGACGGTCGGGCTCTTGTGCCGCTCGGCGATGCGGACCTGGCGCTGGCCCTCCCCGCCGTACCGCTTGAACTTGACGTGAATGTAGGGGTCCGCCGCGGTCGGCTCGGTGTCCTGCATCAGCACCTGCCGGGCGTCGTTGGAGTACTCCCAGTCGAGGCCGGGGACCTGCTGGGCCGAGGAGGTTCCGGCGGGCAGCACGGAGGCGGCGAGAAGGACGGCCAGCGCGACGATGCGGTTCATCCTCCGACCGTACGCCGAGCCGCGGGTCGCCGCACTGCAGGAACCTTCCGCTGGCGCTCCCACGCGATCGGACGGAGCGTGGGGGCCATGCGCACTCTCGGGAGGGCCGTCCTGGCCCTGGCAGCCGTCCTCTCCATCCTGCTGACCACCGGAGGTCCCGCCCATTCGGACAGCCAGTGGAGCGGCACGCTCACCCAGGCGGTCGACCACGTCCCGGTCGCGACCGAGGACCGCACCGGCTACGACCGCGACCTGTTCCGTCACTGGATCGACGCCGACGGCGACGGGTGCGACACCCGCGCCGAGGTGCTGATCTCGGAGGCCGAGGAGGCCCCGACGGTCGGGTCCGGCTGCTCGCTGTCCGGCGGCCGGTGGTACTCCTACTACGAGGGCGCCTCACAGACCTCGGCGTCCGCGCTGGACATCGACCACATGGTCCCGTTGGCCGAAGCCTGGGACTCCGGGGCGCACTCATGGTCGTCGTCCCGGCGCGAGTCGTTTGCCAACGACCTCGGCGCCAGCCACCCGCTGGTCGGCGTCACAGCCTCGCTCAACCGGAGCAAGGGAGACCAGGACGTCGCCGAGTGGCTGCCGCCGATCAACCACTGCCGCTACCTGAGGGACTGGCTGATCACCAAGGTCCGCTGGGGGCTGAGCCAGGACTCCACGGAGAAGGCGGCCCTGCAGGACCTCGCCGCCGGCTGCACCAACTCGACGATCACGGTGACCGTCGTCTCGTGAGACCCGGGAACCTCTGTCGGGTATCGGTCCGTTAGACCAGACAACCGACCTTGGAGGACCACCCATGCAGTGCCCCACCGACGGGACCACGCTCACCATGAGTGAGCGCAGCGGCATCGAGATCGACTACTGCCCCACGTGCAGAGGTGTGTGGCTCGACCGGGGCGAGCTCGACAAGATCATCGAGCGCTCACTCACCCAGGTGCCGGCCGCACCTGCCGCACCCGCCGCACCCGCGGCGCCCGCCCAGCAGGGCTACGACCGCAGCCACGACCGCGGCTACGACCAGAGTGGTCAGGGCGCGCCGTACCGGAAGAAGAAGAAGGAGAGCTGGCTCAGCGAGCTGTTCGACTGATCGCCACCCTCCGAGGAACGAGGAGGGGTGGCGATCGATGGTGGTTGAGCAGCGACCGCGGCCTCGCGAGGAACGAGGGAGGGCGCGACGGAGCGTGTCGAAACCTCCGCAGCCCGCGCCGGGACTGAACCACGCCCGTTGCCATCCACGCGACGGCGGTCTCGACAAGCTCGACCAGCGGTGGCCTGGTCCCAAGCCTCAGTCACGGGCCTGACACGCTGGTCGGGTGACGCCCGAGATGGAGTACGTCGAGGTCGCGCGCGCCGAGACCGAGCGCGGCGAGCTGGTGCTGCGCGAGCGACGTCCGGTCGACGGCGGGCCGACCTCGCTGGAGCTGCGGGCCAACGGCGTGTTCGTGATGGACAGCGTCGAGGTCAGCACCGAGCGCGCGATGGCGCAGGCGGCGCTCGAGCTGGTCGAGGAACCGCGTGCGGTGCTGCTCGGTGGGCTGGGGCTCGGCTACACGATGCACGAGCTGCTGGCCGACTCCCGCGTCGAGAAGTGCGCCGTGGTCGAGATCGAGCCCGAGCTGGTCGAGTGGCTGCGCTCCGGACTCGTGCCGGACGGGCCGGCGCTGCTGGCGGACGAGCGGGTCACCGTGGTGGTCGCCGACGTCGTGATCGCGCTGGCTGAGGCCCGCGAGGCGTCCTACGACCTGGTGCTGCTGGACGTCGACAACGGTCCGGGCTACCTGGTGCACGCCGCCAACGCGGCGCTCTACGAGCCGCCGGCGCTCACCGACGCCCGGCGAGTCCTGCGACCTGGTGGGGCGCTGGTCGTCTGGTCGGCGGCGGAGGCCCCCGAGCTCGAGGACGCGCTGCGGACGGTGTTCGGCGACGTCGAGGCCCAGCCACGCGCCGTACAACTGCAGGAGCGGGACGAGCACTACTGGCTCTACGTCGCGCGGGCCTGAACCAGCTCGACGAAGGCCTCGGCGCCGACCACGTCGACGTCGTACGGCGGGCGGACCAGGTCCTCCGGCCCCAGCACCAGCCTGACGTTCGTGGCGAGCGCCCCCTTGCGGGCGTACCGGATCTCGCCGTTCGCGCGGTAGCCGACCTTGCTGCTCACCCCGAGCGACTGCGGGTTGTCGCTGAACGCGGCCGACGTGACCTCCTCGAACCCGAGGTGGTCGAAGCACAGGACGCACATCGCCTGCCGCATCAGTGTCCCGAGCCCGCGTCCGTGGAACTCCTGGCCGAGCCACGATCCGGTCTCGCCGGTGCGGGTCACCGGAAAGTCCTGCGTGCTGACTCCTTGGACCCCGACGAAGCGTCCCTCTTCCCAGACGCCCAGGTCGAGCGACCAGCTGTCGGGCGAGAGGTTGGCGCGGTTCAGCCAGTGGTACTGCATGAAGGCCAGTTCCAGGTCGGTGCCCTTCGGCTCGGTCCACGGCACGTAGAACGGCAGTCGGTCGGGGTCGTGGATCCCTGCGTGCGCGACCGCGAGCACCTCCGGGAAGTCGGTGTCCCGCAGCACTCGCAGCACCAGCGGTCCGCACGTGACCCTGAGCCCGAACGGCGGCCACATCTCAACGACGTCCATGCGACGAGCCTCATCGACGCGCGACCCGGCGGCAACGCGATTTCGAAGGGGTCCGGTGGGTACGTTCATTTCATGGGCGATCAGGAGTTCCGCACCGAGCACGACTCGATGGGCGACGTCCAGGTCCCTCGCGACGCGCTGTGGCGGGCGCAGACCCAACGCGCGGTCGAGAACTTCCCGATCAGCGGGACGCCGATCGAGCCGGCGCTGGTCCACGCCATCGGCGAGGTGAAGGCCGCGGCCGCGAAGGTCAACGGCGCCCTCGGCGTCCTCGACGCGGAGCCGGCGGCGGCCATCGAGAGCGCGGCCCGGGAGGTGGCTGCCGGCGAGCACGACGACGCGTTCCCGATCGACGTCTTCCAGACCGGTTCCGGGACCAGCAGCAACATGAACGCCAACGAGGTGATCGCCTCGCTGGCCGCTCGGGCCGGGGTCGAGGTGCACCCCAACGACCACGTCAACGCCTCCCAGTCCTCCAACGACACCTTTCCGACCGCGATCCACGTCGCCGCCTCAGGCGAGGTGACCGGCGACCTGCTCCCCGCGATCGACGTACTGGCGACGTCGCTGGAGGCGAAGGCGACCGAGTTCGCCAACCTCGTGAAGTCCGGTCGCACCCACCTCATGGACGCCACGCCGGTGATGCTCGGCCAGGAGTTCTCCGGCTACGCCGCCACCGTGCGCTACGCCGCCGAGCGCCTCGAGTCGGTGCTGCCCCGGGTGCGGGAGCTGCCGCTGGGCGGGACCGCGGTCGGCACCGGCATCAACACGCCGGCCGGCTTCCCGGAGCAGGTGATCGCCGCCCTCTCGGAGTCGACCGGGGAGCCGTTCACCGAGGCCCGCAACCACTTCGAGGCGCAAGGCACCCGCGACTCGCTGGTCGAGCTGAGCGGCGTGCTCAAGACGTACGCCGTCGGCCTGACCAAGATCTGCAACGACCTGCGCTGGATGTCGTCCGGCCCGACCACCGGCCTGGCCGAGATCCACCTGCCCGACCTGCAGCCGGGCTCGAGCATCATGCCCGGCAAGGTCAACCCGGTGCTGCCCGAGGCCACGCTCATGGTCTGCGCCCAGGTGATCGGCAACGACGCGACCGTGACGGTGGCCGGCGCCAGCGGCGCGTTCGAGCTCAACGTCGCGATGCCGGTGATCGCCCGCAACGTCCTCGAGTCGGTCCGGCTCCTCGCCGCCTGCTCCCGGCTGCTGGCCGAGCGCTGCGTCGACGGCATCACAGCGGACACCGACCGGATGCGCCAGTACGCCGAGTCCTCGCCGTCGGTGGTCACCCCGCTCAACAAGTACGTCGGCTACGAGGCGGCCGCCAAGATCGCCAAGCAGGCCCTCGCCGACGGGGCCACGATCCGCGAGACCGTCATCAAGCTCGGCTACGTCGAGCGCGGAGAACTCACCGAGGAGCAGCTCGACGAGGCGCTCGACGTGGAGTCGATGACGCATCCCTGAGCCGCTTGCCGGGCACACGCCCCCGGCAAGCGGCGGCGAGCGAAGCGAGGGTTACGAGCGGAGCGAGCGCTCCCGCGATCGGCCTCGCGCCCGTGACGACGGCGAAGCCCGCGAGCGAAGCGAGCGTCGTCACGGGGGTGGGGCCGAAGCTTGCGGGGTAGACAATCAGTACCAGCCGTGGCTCTGGCTGTGGCCCCAGGCGCCGCACGGTGAGCCGTAGCGGTCCTCGATGTAGCCGAGTCCCCAGCGAATCTGGGTGATCGGGTTGGTCTCCCAGTCGTCGCCGGCCGAGGACATCTTGGACCCGGGCAGCGCCTGCGGGATGCCGTAGGCGGAGGAGTTCGGGTTGTCGGCGTAGACGTTCCAGTGCGACTCGCGCTCCCACAGGGAGTCGAGGCAGCCGAACTGGTCCTGGCCCCAGCCGTATTCGGACAGCAGGGCCTGCGCGATGATGCGCGGGTCCTCGTCGGAGAGGTCCTCGGTGCGGGACATCGTGTTGCGGGCACCCAGGGAGAGGGTGTCCTTCTTCAGCGGGTCGGCCTTGGAACGGCTGTCCGAGCGGGTCACCAGCGTCTGGGTGCGGTCGGCCTCGGCGGCAGCGACCTCAGCCCCGGCCTCGGCCTGCGCGCCGACCCCTGACAACAGGGCGGAGGCGTCGGCGGCCGCCGCACCGAGGTCGGACGTGGTGGTGGTTGAGCCGTCCCGCGCGGTGTCGGCGCTTAGGGAGAGCGCGCCGCTGCCGACCGCGAAGCCGGTCGCCACGACCGCCATCGACGAGAGCGTCAGCGAGGTCTTGAGCGCGGCCCTGGGCGCGCGTCGAGCCTTGGAGGCACGGTGCTTCGGTGCCTGTGGCTGTGACGACGACACGAATATGGGCCTAATCGATGAGATGACGAGGGGCGCGGGGTCCGGGGCGCTGGGAAACCCCAGTCACCTTGCCCGAGACTCCAAGTGGTTGCAAACCGAACGAAGAAACCCGGTGCGTTCGTATGACTCAGGAGTCACACCAGCCACACCAGCCCCGGGCCCGAGCTCAGAGCGTCACGTTCTCCAGCATCTCGGTAACCAAAGCCGCGATCGGCGAACGTTCCGAGCGGGTCAGGGTCACGTGCGCGAACAGGGGGTGCCCCTTGAGCTTCTCGACCACCGCGACCACCCCGTCGTGCCGACCCACCCGGAGGTTGTCGCGCTGCGCGATGTCGTGGGTCAGCACCACCTTGGAGCCGGCGCCGATCCGGGAGAGGACGGTGAGCAGCACGTTGCGCTCCAGGGACTGCGCCTCGTCGACGATGACGAACGCGTCGTGGAGCGAACGGCCGCGGATGTGGGTCAGCGGGAGCACCTCGAGCATGCCGCGGTCGAGGATCTCGTCGATGACGTCACGCGAGGTGAGCGCCCCGAGGGTGTCGAAGACCGCCTGCGCCCAGGGCGCCATCTTCTCCGACTCCGAGCCGGGGAGGTAGCCGAGCTCCTGCCCACCGACCGCGAAAAGCGGCCGGAAGACCACCACGCGCTGGTGCTGGTTGCGCTCCAGCACCGCCTCGAGGCCGGCGCACAGCGCGAGCGCGGACTTGCCGGTGCCGGCCCGGCCACCGAGCGAGACGATGCCGACCTCGGGGTCGAGCAGCATCTCCAGCGCGATCCGCTGCTCCGCGGAGCGACCGTGGATGCCGAACGCCTCCCGGTCACCGCGGACCAGGTGGACCATCTTGTCGGCACTGACCCGGCCCAGCGCGGTGCCGCGGTCGGAGAGCAGCACCAGGCCGGAGTGGCAGGGCAGCTCGCGGGCCGCCGCGAGGTCGAGGCTCCCGTCGTCGTACAGCGCGTCGAGCTCAGCGGCCTCGACCTCCAGCTCGGCCATGCCGGAGTAGCCGGGGTCGGAGTCGCCCATGGTCTCGCCGCGGTACTCCTCCGCGTCGAGGCCGACCGCGGACGCCTTGATCCGCAGCGGCAGGTCCTTGCTGACCAACGTGACCCGGTCGCCCTCCTGGGCGAGGTTCCACGCGACGGCGAGGATGCGGGTGTCGTTGTCGCCGAGCCGGAAGCCGGACGGGAGGGAGTCGGCGTCGGTGTGGTTGAGCTCGACCCGGATGGTGCCGCCTTGGTCACCGATCGACACCGGCTCGTCGAGCCGGCCATTGGTGATCCGCAGCTCGTCGAGCATGCGCAGGGCGGTGCGGGCGAAGTAGCCCAGCTCCGGGTGGTGCCGCTTCCCCTCGAGCTCGGTGATGACCACGACGGGCAGCACCACCTCGTGCTCATCGAACCGTCTGAGCGCCCCCGGATCGGAGAGCAGCACGCTGGTGTCGAGGACGTACGTGCGGGTCTGCCGCGAAGCTGAGTCTGCCTGGGAGGACGCCTTGCTGGACGAGGCCTTGGTGGGCACGGTCACCCCTCGCAGACCGGCACGTGCACTCCTCGCCCGGTCCTGAACGCAGTTGCAGACGGACCGGGAGGGAGCCCGATGGCCGGAGTGCCCGGCCCCCACTGGAGACCGGCTGGCCACCCATAAAAGAGCTGCCGCCGGTCAGTTGTGGATCGTGCTCTCGCAAGATTCGGGCCTCCCGATACGGCAAGCTTCCCCACTCGCCGATGTCGCGAACGTACGCCGCTGCGGGCGGCGGTCCGGTGCGACACGCCCGACCACGAGGTGAAGAGACGGCCACGATTCGTCTGCACCGACCAGCGGAGAAGTGCAGGTGAGACCGCAGACGAATCGCTGGGTCAGGCCCCGTAGCGGCGCTCGCGCTGGGCGTAGGCCCGGATGGCGCGGAGGAAGTCGACGCGGCGGAAGTCGGGCCAGTAGGCCTCGCAGAAGTAGAACTCCGACTTCGCGCTCTGCCAAAGCAGGAAACCACCCAGCCGCTGCTCGCCCGACGTACGGATCACCAGGTCGGGGTCGGGCTGGCCCTTGGTGTAGAGGTGCTCGGCGATGTGCTCGACGTCGAGGATCTGGGCCAGCTCCTCGAGCGAGGTCCCGCGGCTGGCGTGCTCGCTGAGCAGCGACCGGACGGCGTCGGTGATCTCGCGGCGTCCGCCGTACCCGACGGCGACGTTGACGAGCATCCCGTCGACGTCTCGTGTGGCCTCCTCTGCGGCCTTGAGCTTCGCGGCGGTCGACGAGGGCAGCAGGTCGAGGGCGCCCACCGGGTGCAGCCGCCAGCGCTGCTGCTCGGCCAGCGACTCGACCACCGTCTCGATGATCTCGAGCAGCTGGGTGAGCTCGGCCGGCGGCCGGTTGAGGTTGTCGGTCGACAGCAGCCACAGGGTGACCACCTCGATGCCGACTTCGTCACACCAGCCGAGCAGCGGCTCGATGTTGTCGGCGCCTGCCTGGTGCCCGTGGGCGCTCTCGCGCCCGACCGAACGCGCCCAGCGGCGGTTGCCGTCGAGCATCACCCCGACGTGCTTGGGCAGGTTGCCCGGCATGCGGCGCAGTACCCGTGCCTCGTAGACGGGGTAGATGACCCTTCGAAGGCCACGTTTCCAGTCCGCCACGTTGATGATGGTAACGAGCCGTTCGGGTGATGTTCGGCGCATCCGGCCCGGAACCTCAGGTGGGCTGGGTACCTTCGGGACATGAGCCATCCGGTCTCCGACGCTGTGCGTGCAGGCATCGACAGCCTCCACGACTCCGTCGCGGAGGTGGCCGAGAAGCTCGAGAACGTCAAGCCGAAGCTGCGCGGCTGGCTCCACCTCGCCACGGCTCCCCTGACACTCGCCGCCGGGATCGTGCTGATCAGCCTGTCCCCCGACGCCACCACGCGGATCGGGTCGACGGTTTTCATCGCCTCCGCGATGGTGCTCTTCACCGTGTCGGCGATCTATCACACGGGCACCTGGTCACCGCGGGTCTGGGCGTTCCTCCGGCGCTTCGACCACGCCAACATCTTCATCCTCATCGCCGGCACCTACACGCCGTTCAGCCTGCTGCTCCTCGAGGGGACGGCACAGCTGGTGCTGCTCGTCACCGTCTGGACCGGTGCCGTCCTCGGCGTGCTGTTCCGCGTCTTCTGGACCGACGCGCCGCGCTGGCTCTACGTGCCGATCTACATCGCGCTCGGCTGGGCCGCGATCTTCTTCGTCCCGGCGTTCTTCCACGGCGCCACCGCTCTGGGCCTCGGCATCGGCATCGCGGTCTTCGTCCTGATCTTCGCCGGGGGTGCGCTCTACACCGTCGGCAGCGTGGTCTACGGCTTCCGGCGCCCCAACCCGTGGCCGCGCTGGTTCGGCTTCCACGAGGTGTTCCACTCGTTCACGATCCTCGCCTTCGTCTCCCACTACGTGGGGATCTCGATGGCGACTTACGCGCTGCGCTGACGTGACCGAGGTCGACGCCCTGTTGCTCGTCGACCTGCAGCGGGCCTTCACGAGGGGTCCGCACGCAGTGCCCGACGCCGACCGACTCTTGGTCACGGTCGAGACGCTCCTCTCCGCCGCGCGTTCGTCCGGTGCAGACGTGCTTCACCTGCAGAACGACGGCCGGCCCGGCGAGCCGGACGAGTCGGACACGGGCGGCTGGGCGCTTGCGGTCAAGACGCTGCCCGGCGAACACCTCATCCGCAAGCAGGGGGACGACGGCTTTGCAGGCACTCAGCTCGAACAGCGGCTCGGGCTCGGCCGCCGACTGCTGATTGCCGGGGTCATGTCGGAGATGTGTGTCGCCGCCACCGCTCGCGGCGCCCTCGGACGCGGCCATCACGTCACCCTGGTGACCGGCGGTCACGCGACGTACGACGTCCCGCCGGGCCCCGGCGGCAGTCCTGGCGTTCCGGCGACGTTGGCAGCGCGGGTTGCCGAGTGGTCGCTGGGCGAAGATGTCGAGGTCGTTGGCGTTGCGGGAGAGGTCGAGTTCGTGCGCCGCTGACCAGGTGGGGTGGTGGTCCAGGAGGCGACGCCCGCGGTCCGGCACGTTGCTCGCTCACCGCTGGCGAGAATCGACCAGCACCGGCGGTCAGCCAGCAACCTCAACGGTCCCCAGACCGCGCCATACAGGTTGCCCACTCACCGCTGCCCAGAGCGGCCGCCGACCGGCGGTCAGCCAGCAACCTCAACGGTCCCCAGACCGCGCCATACAGGTTGCCCACTCACCGCTGCCCAGAGCGGCCGCCGACCGGCGGTCAGCCAGCAACCTGGCCTGTCGCTACGGCTTGGGGATCGTGGTCCCGCGGCCGTGCAGCATCGTGATCATCGAGGCGAGCTGCTGGTCGGCCTTCTCCGTGCGGCCGAACGTCGTCAGCGCCAGCAGCGGCTTGAACCGCTGCCGGGCGATCGCCTTGGCGAAGGTGAACTCCTTGAGCCCGTCCGGACCGTGGATCCGGCCGAAGCCGGAGTCGCCGACGCCGCCGAAGGGCAGTGACGGGATGGCGGCGAAGGTGATCACGCCGTTTATCGCGGTCATGCCGGAGCGGATGCGGGAGGCCAGCTCCATGCCGCGCGCCTTCGAGAAGACCGTCGAGCCGAGGCCGTAGCGGGTGGCGTTGGTGCGCTCGATGGCCTCGTCCATGTCGCGCACCTTCGCGACCGTGACGGTGGGCCCGAACGTCTCGTCCTGGACCGCTTCGGAGTCCTCGGGTACGTCGACCAGGACGGTCGGCTGGACGAACCGCTCGCCGACGGCGTCGGCGCCGCCGACCACGGCCCGGCCGCCACGCGCGAGCGCGTCGTCGATGTGCCGCTTGATGATCTCCAGCTGCTTCGGCATCGTGATCGGCCCGATGTTGGAGTCCAGCCCCTCGTGGGCGGTCACCTCGCGGGCCCTGGCGGTCAGCGTGGTGAGGAACTCGTCGTAGACCCGCTCGTGCACGTAGACGCGCTCCACTCCGGTGCACGTCTGGCCGGCGTTGGAGCACGCGCCCCAGAGCGCGGCGTCGGCGGCCGCCTCGAGGTCGGCGTCCTCGTCGACCAGCAGTGCGTCCTTGCCGCCCGCCTCGATCACGACGGGGGTGAGCGTCTCGGCGCACGCCGCCATCACCTTCTTGCCGGTCGCCGTGGAACCGGTGAACGCGACCTTGTTGACGCCGGACGTGCACAGCGCATGGCCGGTCTCGCCGTAGCCGGTCACCACCTGCAGCACCGGCCGGCCGACCGACTCCAGGAAGGTCCGGGCCAGCCACTCGCCGACACCGGGGGTGTACTCCGACGGCTTGAAGACCACCGCGTTGCCGGCCGCGAGCGCGTAGCCGATCGAGCCCATCGGCGTGAAGACCGGGTAGTTCCAGGGCCCGATCACACCGATGACACCCAGCGGCTGGTACTCGACGTACGCCGCCTGGTTGGCCATCAGCAGCCCGCTCGGGACCTTGCGCCGCTTGAGCACCTTCTCGGCGTGCGAGGCGGCCCACGCGAGGTGGTCGATGGCCAGCGCGCTCTCCAGCATCGCGTCGCCGTGCGGCTTGCCGGTCTCCTGGTGCATCACCTCGGCCAGCTGGGCGATCCGACGGGTCATCGCGCCCTTCCACGTCTGCAGGTGCTTCTCGCGCTCGTCGAAGGACAGCGCGCCCCACCAGGCGGCCGCCTCCCGGGCGCGGTCGACCGCGGCCTGCACCTCCTCGGGCGTGTTGACCGGATGCGTGCCGACGACATCGCCGGTGCGTGGGTTGAGCGACTCGAACGTCGTCCCAGTGGCGGTGCCAGTCGATGTGGCGGTCATCGAGTCTCCTTGATGAGGTCGGCGGCCTTCTCGGCGATCATGATGGTGGGTGCGTTGGTGTTGCCGCGCGGGACGGCCGGCATGACCGAGGCGTCGACGACGCGGAGCCCCTCGATCCCGCGCACCCGCAGCTGCGGGTCGACGACGGCGTCCTCGCCCGAGCCCATCGCGCACGTCGAGGTCGGGTGGTAGAGCGTCTGACCCCACTTGCGCGCGTGCTCGACGAGGTCCTCGTCGGACGGGTCGGCCGGCAGCTCCCACGGCTTGTCGACGTACGCCGAGAGCGCGCCCTGGGTGCAGATCTCGAAGGTCTTGCGCAGCCCGACCAGCATCGCGTCGAGGTCGGCCTGGTCGTCGAAGTACGCCGCCTCGATCTCCGGGTGCCAGGTGGGGTCGGCTGAGCGCAACCTCAGGTGGCCGCGGCTGGTCACCCCGACCAGGGTCGGCGCGGCGGTGACCATCGCGGTGGTCGGCTCGTGCAGCCCGTTGTCGTAGAAGCCCGCCGGCGCCATGTGGATCTGCAGGTCGGGCGCGGGCAGCCCGTCGCGGCTGGCGAAGAACGCTCCGGCCTCGCCGATGTTGGAGGCGAGCGGACCGGTGCCGCGCAGCTTCCAGCGGGCGAAGTTGCGGACGTTGTTGAGCTGGGCCAGGTCGGTGATGCCGTGGGTGTGCCAGAGCATCGGCACCACGGGGTGGTCCTGCAGGTTGGCGCCTACCCCGGCGAGGTCCACCCTGGTCTCGACACCGACCTCGCCGAGGTGGCTGGCCGGACCGATGCCCGACAGGAGCAGGAGCTGCGGGCTGTTGATCGAGCCGCCGCAGAGCAGCACCTCGCGAGTGGCGCGCACGGTGTGCTCGGCACCGCCCTGCCGGAAGGTCACGCCGGTCGCGCGCGACCCCTCCAGCTCGACCCGCGACGCGAGCGCGCCCGTCTCGACCGTGAGGTTGCTGCGCGGGCGCGCGGGCTTGAGGTAGGCCTCGTTGGTCGACCAGCGCCGGCCCTTGCGGCAGGTGACCTGGTAGAGGCCGGCCCCCTCCTGGCTGTCGCCGTTGAAGTCGTCGGTCGGCTTGTGGCCGGCGCTGACCGCGCTGTCCACGAACGCATGGCTCAGCGGGTGCGTGTAGACCCGGTCCTCGACGTGCAGCGGGCCGTCCTGGCCGTGCAGGGGCGCGCCGAGCCGGGAGTTGCGCTCGGCCTTGACGAAGTAGGGCAGGACGTCGTCGAAGCCCCACCCCTCGGCGCCGTACTGGTCTCGCCAGGAGTCGTAGTCGGCCCGGTTGCCGCGGATGTAGATCATCGCGTTCATCGACGAGCAGCCGCCGAGCGCCTTCATCCGCGGCCAGTAGGCCCGCCGACCGTGCAGCTGCTTCTGCTCGGTGGTCGCGTAGTTCCAGTCCCATCGGGTCTTGAACAGGCTCGGGAACGCCGCCGGGATCATCACCTCGTCGGCGTCCGCCTCGCCGCCCGCCTCGAGCAGGAGCACCGACCTGCCCGGGTCCTCCGACAGCCTCGCCGCAAGGACGGCTCCGGCGCTCCCGGCGCCGACGATCACGTAGTCGTAGGTGTCAGCCGGCATGGGCCGAACCTACTCCGCGGTAAGCGCCGCCTGAAGGGCCTCGACGGTGGTGACGGGACGCTCGCAGACGAAGCCGCGGCAGACGTACGCCGCCGGCTGGCCGTCGAGCGGTGTACGCCCGGACAGGAGGGGTACGTCGTCGCGGGGGCCGTCCGCCTCGATGACCACGGCGCCGGGGTGCTGGCGGGCGCGGAGGGCGAGGGCCGAGCGCAGATCGCCGGCGGGTCCTACGACGGCGACCTCGAGCGGCCCACCGGTCAGCATCGTCTGGGCGGCGGCGAGCGACCAGCCGGCGAAGCGAGGCGCCTTCTCTGCCAGGCTCGCGACGGTCGCGAGCGCCTCCTCCCCGGCCTGGCGGTAGCGGCCCTCGCCGGTGAGCGCGTGCGCGTCGACCAGCGCGTGGATCATCGAGGACAGTCCCGACGGCGACGCGTTGTCGCCCGGGTCGCGCGGCCGGGCCACGAGTGCCTCGGCGTCGGCCGCGGTGTCGAAGAAGCCGCCGTCGTCGGCGCGGAACCGCTCGAGCGCGGCGTCGAGCACGACCCGCGCACGGTCGAGCCAGACGGCGTCGCCGGTTGCCTGCACCAGCGAGAGGAAGCCGGACGCGGCGCAGCCGTGGTCCTCCAGCACGCCGGCCGGCGCGCCCACGACGCCGTCCCGCGAGACCCGGCGCAGCCGGCCGTCCACGACGTGCACCCGCCACAGCAGCTCGCCGGCGGCGACCGCCGCGGCGACGTACGCCGGCTCGCGGAGGCGCAGACCGGCGTCGCAGAGGCCGGTGATCGCCAACCCGTTCCAAGCGGCGACCACCTTGTCGTCGAGGGCCGGGCGGACCCGCGCGGCGCGCGCTTCGAACAGCCGGCGGCGTACGTCGGAGAGGCGCTCCTCACCAGGGCCTTCGGGGTCCTGGCGCAGCTGCAGGGTGGAGGAGCCGTGCTCGAAAGTGCCCGACGCGGTGACCTCGAAGACCTGGGCGGCCCAGGCGCCGTCGTCCTCCCCAAGCACCTCGACGAGCTGGGCCCGGGTCCAGGCGTAGAACTTGCCCTCGACCCCCTCGCTGTCCGCGTCCAGCGCAGAGGCCAGGCCGCCCTCGGCCGTGCCCAGCTCGCGCAGCATGAAGTCTGCGGTCTCCCGGGCGATGCGATCACAGAGCGGTCCGCCCACCCGCGCATAGAGGCCGAGCAGCTGCGCGTTGTCGTAGAGCATCTTCTCGAAGTGCGGCACCACCCAGGACGCGTCGACGGAGTAGCGCGCGAAGCCGCCGCCGAGCTGATCGTAGAGTCCGCCGCGCGCCATGGCGTCGAGGGTGCGCAGCAGCATGGGCCGCTCCCCGCTCCTACGCAGGAACTCCAGCACCATCGACGGCGGGAACTTGGGAGCACCACCAAAGCCGCCGCGGACCTCGTCGTACTCCCGCTCCAGCAGGTGCAGCGCCCTGGCCAACGTCTCCTCGGTGATCGCTCCGGCGGCCATCGCCGTCGTCCGGCCCAGGTGCTCGCGCAGCTTGCCGGCCACGCGCTGGACGTCCTCGGGCTTGGTCTGCCACGCGTCGGTCAGCGCCTCGAGCACCTGCAGGAAGCTCGGCTGCCCGTGCCGCGGCTGGTCCGGGAAGTAGGTGCCCGCGAAGAACGGGTTGCCGTCGTGGTCGAGCACGCACGTCATCGGCCAGCCGCCGTGTCCCGTCATCGAGGTGGTCGCGTCCATGTAGACCGCGTCGACGTCCGGTCGCTCCTCGCGGTCGACCTTGATGCTGACGAAGTGCTCGTTGAGGTAGGCCGCGGTGTCCTCGTCCTCGAACGACTCGTGGGCCATCACGTGACACCAGTGGCAGGCGGCGTACCCGACGCTCAGCAGCACCGGCACGTTGCGCCTCCGCGCCTCCTCGAACGCCGCCGGCTCCCATTCCCACCAGTGGACGGGATTGTCGGCATGCTGGAGGAGGTAAGGCGACGTCGCGGTCGCCAGCCGGTTGGCCATCAGGCCACGCTAGGCCCTGGGGCCCACTAGGCAGCGTGGGCGACGACGCCGGGCATGGGAGCGGGCTCGCACTCACACGTGTCGCTGCACGCGAGGAAGGTGTGCACCGCGTGCCCGCAGCGCGGGCACGGGAGGTCGTGCGACAGGTGGGGCTCGGCCCCCCAAGTGGTCTCTGCGGTGTCCCACATCGTTGTCCCCTCCTTCCAAATGCCTTCCAAATCCACTGTCGTTCCGTTGCTACTCACTCAAGCACCGGCCACCGACAGCCCTCCTCGGGGAGACCCCTGAGATCGGGAACCAGCAGCCCCTGATGTCCCACTGGGCGGGGTGGGCGATGCTGGGTCGGTGGAGCTGCCCGACGCCTACTACCTGCCACTGGACGACGACACCTTCGAGTCCACGGCGGCGACCACCAGCCCGTGGGACCTGGCCGCCCAGCACGGTGGGCCACCGTCGGCGCTGCTGGCGCGGGCCGTGGACCGGACCACGGACGACCCGGCGTTCACGATCGCGCGGCTGACCGTCGACATGCTGGGTCCGATCGCGCAGGGCGTGGTCCGGACCGAGGCGGAGGTGGTCCGGCCCGGGCGGCGGGTGGAGCTGGTCACCGCCCGGCTGTTCACGAACGACGTGCTGGCCTGCACGGCGACCGCCTGGCGGGTGCGCGAGCAGGCCGAGTCGACGCGGCACCTGGTCGAGCCACCTGCCGAGCTGCCCCCGGTCCCCGAGACCGGCGTGACGACGTACTTCGAGGGCATACCCCCGGAGTGGGGCTACGGGCCGTCCGTCGAGTGGCGGTTCGTCGAGGGTGGCTTCGACGGCCCGGCCACCGGCCGGGCCCGGCTGTGGACCCGCCCGAGGATCCCGCTGGTGGCCGGCGAGGACACCGCGCCCCTGCACCGGCTGATGGTCGTGGCCGACTCGACGAACGGCGTCTCGGCGCGGCTCCCGATCCGGGAGTGGTGGTCGATCCCGACGACCCTGACCGTCACGGTGGAGCGGGTCCCGACCGAGGAGTGGATGTGGATGGACGCCGTCACGGACATCTCGCCGCACGGCCGCGGCGTAGCCCACTCGACGATGTCCGACCGTGACGGCGTGCTCGCGCACGTCGCGCAGCCGCTGTTGGTCACCAGGCGCTAGAAGTATCTGGCGCACGCACGCCGCTCTCCTTGTGATCGTGGTGGATGCACCGGCTTGTGCTCTTGGGTCCGCCTAGTAGTGTATGTCGATAAGATCACTACAGTATTAGGAGGAAGCCATGCTGCCGCCCGAGTCCTTGACCGAATCCCCACGGGCACGCGAGGAGCGCCGCCGCGAGGCGAGCATGCGCTACCGACGGCACGTGCAGGATCTCCTCGACCGCCGGGCCGACCTCCAGGGCGTCTCCAAGCTGGCCGACCTCATCTCCGACGCCACCCGCTGGGCTGCCTGACGCGGCCGTTGGTTCATGGTCGAATGACGACCATGGACACGGGTCGGCACATCCGGCTCATCTCCACCGGGCGGCTCAAGCGCTGGCTCCTGCTGCTCCCGATCCTGCTGTGCGTGGTTTTCGCGCTACTGCTATCCATCGCTGATGGCGCTGCTGCCTACGCGCTGTTGGTCGTGGCACTCGTCGGCGGCGCGCTCGCGGCCCTCGCCGTGCTCCCCGTGGGCGAGGGGCCGCCCGGACCGTCCTGGTGGACCCTCCTCCTCGTACTGCTGTGGCTGCCAGGATTCCCCATCGTCCTGGGGCGCACCGGGGTCCCGTTCGTGTTCGGGCTCGGCTGTGTGGCCATCGCGTTGATGGCCTACGCCGTGGTGGCGGCCGTGCGGATCATGCGGCGCCGTGAGACCCCGTGGCGCAGCATCGTTGACGCTCCCTGGCGGCCCTAGGCGGTTGCGCAAGGATGCCCGGGTGACGACCGCCCCCGGGCACGCTTCACGACTCACCGCGTTCACGTTGGCGTTCGCAGCGCTGGCGTGGTGCGCATTCCTCGCGCCCATCGTGACTCGGGCCTATGCGGACGGCGACGACGAGGCCGTCCGCGCCTGGATTGCTGGCCTGACGGGGCTGCACGACTTCGCCGAGGCGGTCGCGGGCGCCCACGTCTACGAGGTCTTCGGGGCCCTGACGGCGCTCGTCTACCTCCTCCTGGCAGCGAGCCTGCGGGTGGTGCGTCCGGCCGGGACCGCGCTGCTCCCCGGCCTGCTCGTCGTGGCCGGGGTGGCTGACGCCATGGCCTACTCCCTGCCCAGCGTGGTCGCCCACCTGTTCGGAATGGTCGAGTTCCTGTGTCTTCCCGTGCTGCTCATCGTCGTCGGGCGGGCGGCCTGGCTGAACCGCCGCGCCTGGCCCGTGGTCGCGACCGCGGGCGCCGGGCTCGTCCTCGCCGTCGCGGGCACCGCCGCCCTGGACTACTGGCCGCACGGGCTGCTCGCAGGGGTTGCCCTGGCGTGTTGCGGGCTCGCTGCCTGGGCGCCGGACGTCAGACCGTGACCCACTCCTCGCCGGCCAGCACTCGCGCGACCGGACCCGAGGCGAGCGCCGGGTCGCCCAGCAGGACGGCGGCGGTGAACGAGGCGGCATACCCGTCGTACGCCGCGCCGTGGCGAAGCATCGCGTGCGTGCCGTCGGGGATGCGGATGAACCCGACCGAGGTACGGCGCGTGAGGCGGCGAGCAACGGCCTCGGCCTTGTCGATCGAGGCGATCCGGTCCCGACCGCCGTGCACGAACAGCACCGACCGGCCGGACAGGTCCGGGTCGTCGGCGGGGTAGAGCCACGGGTTGAGCACCGCGATCGAGCGGACGGACGGATTGTCGCCGGCGGCCAGGGCGGCGCGGCCACCGAGCGAGTGGCCGACCAGCCCGACAGGGGCGGCCGGGTAGCGGGCCGCCACCTCGTCGATCGCCCAGTCGCAGTCGGTGACCGGCGTGTGCGTGGTGTCCCAGCCGCGGAACGTGTTGAGCAGCCGGTAGACGGCCAGCCGCCCGCGGCCCGCCCGCGCGCAGGCCCGCGCGGTCGCCACCATCCGGATGACCGAGAGCTGGGTCGGCCTGACCCGGACGCTGCCGCCGCGGGAGGCACCGCCGTGCAGGACCAGCACGACGCCCTCGGCCGAGGCTGGCTCCCGCACAGGCACGAGCCGGGGCGCGGCCTCCACTAGGCCTTCACTGGGCCGGCACTAGGACGCGGAGTGGTTCTCGGGCTCGGCCTCGGCGTCCGAGTCCTCGTCCGATTCCGAGGCGGCCGGCTTTTCGTCCCTGCCGTAGAGCCCGGCGTCCTCGGCCGCCTGCGCCTTGCGGAGCTGCTTGACCAGGCTGAACGCGAGCACGACCACGGCGCCGATCAGGAGCAGGAACAGAATGAGCGCCGTCCAGCCGGCCTTCACGTCCTCGTCCTTCGGCGTCTGGTCCGCCGCGCGCACGACCAGCTCGGCGACCGTGTTGGCTGCAGAGAACAGGACGGCTGCGACGGACATGGGTCCAGTCTCTCTCAGGACGGGTCAGCAGGCTCGAGGGGGGAGATGCCGGCGAACAGGTCGCTCTCCGGCACCGGGCTGTCGACGTACGACGTCACGAGCTCGAAGTCCTCGGTCGGCCACACCTCGGCCTGGAGCTCGCGCGGGATCGCGAACCAGAACCCGTCCGGGTCGATCTGCGTCGCGTGCGCGAGCAGCGCCTGGTCACGGACGCCGAAGTAGTCGGCACACGGCACCCGGGTGGTGATCCGGGCGTCCCACTCCGGCTCCTCCTTCCACTCCTTGAGCCGCTCCTCCCACGGCGACTCGAGACCGTGCGCGATCATCGTGTCGTGGATCGCCTGCATCCGCGGGCGGTTGAACGAGTGGTGGTAGTAGAGCTTCTGCACCTGCCACGGCTCGCCGAGCTCCGGGTAGCGCTCCGGGTCGGCAGCCGCCGCGAAGGCCTCCATCGAGATCTCGTGGCACTTGACGTGGTCGGGGTGCGGGTAGCCCCCGCGCTCGTCGTAGGTCGTCATCACGTGCGGCTTGAAGTCGCGGATGAGGCGGACCAGCGGCGCTGCCGCCTCCTCGAGCGGCACCAGCGCGAAGCATCCCTCCGGCAGCGGCGGCAGCGGGTCGCCCTCGGGCCAGCCGGAGTCGATGAAGCCGAGCCAGTCCTGCCGGACGCCGAGAATGTCGCGGGCCCGCTCCATCTCCTGGCGGCGGATCTCGGTGATGTTCTCGAGCACGTCGGGCCGGTCCATCTTCGGGTTGAGGATGGAGCCACGCTCGCCGCCCGTGCAGGTCGCGACATGGACGTCGACGCCCTCGGCGACGTACATCGCCGTCGAGGCGGCGCCCTTGCTCGACTCGTCGTCGGGGTGGGCGTGCACATGCATCAGCCGCAAACCAGTTCGAGGCTTGCCGGCCCGGGGTGCTCCGCTCACCCCGCAAGCCTAGGTCTCGCGCCGGAGGTGTCAGGCTGAGGGGGTGAGCGGGCAGGACACTCTGGCGCAGCGGTACGGCGCGCCCGCGCCCTGGCGGCGCCGCGCGCTCGTCATCGCCTCGGTGGCGCTGGCGGTCGGGTTCGTGGCGTGGCTCGCCTGGACCGTCTACGAGCACGCGACCCCGCAGGTCACCTCCGAGCTCGAGCAGTTCTCGGTCGAGGACGACCACACCGTCACCGCGGTGCTCGTGGTCAGCCTCGACAGTGCCGACGTGAAGGCGTCCTGCACGCTTCGCGCGTACGCCGAGGACCACACCACCGTCGGTGAGCTCACCTTCACCCCCGACCCGAGCGAGGGGCGGCGCCAGGTGCAGACGATCCGGACCGAGCGTCGCGCCACGTCGGTGGAGAAGATCGGCTGCACCGCCCCGGGCCAGGACCGGCCCCGATGAGGCCCCGCGACCACCTCGTTCCCATCCGGAGCACGCTTCGACTTAGCCCTGAGGCGCTTCACGGCTAGACTTGCCCGTCTGGTTGTCCCGCGACACCCCCAGTCGCAGGCACCGAAAGCCGTACGGACGACCCAGCGAGACCGGCGTGAATCCCGATCTGTTCGGGTACGCCCAACCGATCCCTCGAGATACCACGCAGGAGTACCCCCATGACTCAGCAGACCGAGCAGCAGGGCCCCATCTGGCTGACCCAGAAGGCGTTCGAAGAGCTCACCGCGGAGCTGGAGGACATGAAGGGTCCCCGTCGACAGCACATCGTCGGCCGGATCAGCTCCGCGCGCGAAGAGGGCGACCTCAGCGAGAACGGCGGCTACCACGCCGCCCGCGAGGAGCAGGGCAAGCTCGAGGGCCAGATCCGCCAGCTCGAGCACGTGCTGCTGCACGCCGAGACCACCGTCCCGGACGACGACGGCGTCGTCGCCGCCGGCAAGGTCGTGACCTACAAGTTCGAGGGTGACAAGGACGACGAGGCGGAGACGATCCTGCTCGGCGCGCGCGAGAACGAGGAGTACGTCGACGGCCTCACCGTCTTCTCGCCCCAGGCCCCGCTCGGTGCGGCCCTGCTCGGCGCCGAGACCGGCAGTGTCGTGGAGTTCACCGGCCCCAACGGCCGCACCAACAAGGTCGAGGTCGTCTCGGCCGTGCCGTACAAGGGCTGAGCGGCCGCTACTCGATCACCCGGTAGCCGCGCTCGCGGAGCCGGGCCAGCACCTGCTCGGAGTGCTGCGGGCCGCGGGTCTCCAGCTGCAGCTGCACCTCGACCTCGTCGAGCAGCAGGGTCGGCGAGATCCGCTCGTGCATCACCTCGAGCACATTGGCGCCGTTGGCGCCCACCTCGGTGAGCAGGCGGGCCAGGCCACCCGGGCTGTCCGGGATGGTGACGTGCAGGTTGAGGTAGCGGCCGGCCGAGGCCATGCCGTGCCGGATCACCTTGCCGAGCAGCAGCGGGTCGATGTTGCCGCCGGAGAGCACCGCGACCACCGGTCCGGTGAAGTCGTGGGGTGAGTCCAGCAGCGCGGCCACGGCAGCGGCCCCAGCAGGCTCCACCACCATCTTGGCGCGTTCGACGAGCGCCAGCAGGGCCCGCGAGAGCGACTCCTCGGAGACGGTGCGGATCTCGTCGACGTGGTGGCGCACCTCGGCGAAGGGGATGTCGCCCGGCAGGCCGACTGCGATGCCGTCGGCCATCGTCTTCATCGAAGGGAGCTGGACCGGCGAGCCGTGCGCCAGCGAGTCCGGGTACGCCGCGGCGCCGGCCGCCTGCACGCCCACCACGCGCACGTCGGTGCGGAGCGCCTTGATCGCCAGGGCCACCCCGCCCAGGAGCCCGCCGCCGCCGGTCGGCACCAGCACGGTCTGCACGTCGGGCGCCTGCTCGAGCACCTCGAGACCGAGGGTGCCCTGTCCCGCCACGATGTCGACGTGGTCGAACGGGTGGATCAGCACCGCCCCGGTCTCCTCGGCGAACCGCCGAGCCCCGACCAGGGACTCCTCGAGCACGTTCCCCTCGAAGACCACGTCGGCGCCGTACGCCCGGGTGGCCCGCTCCTTCGGGATCGGCGCGCCCTCGGGCATGAACACCGTGGACTTGATGCCGAGCAGCTGCGCGGCCAGCGCGACCCCCTGCGCGTGGTTGCCCGCCGAGGCCGCCACGACGCCGCGGGCCCGCTCCTCGGGCGTCAGCCGGGAGATGCGGACGTAGCCGCCGCGGATCTTGAAGGAGCCGGTGCGCTGGAGGTTCTCGCACTTGAGCCAGACCGGCCCGCCCACCAGGTCGGAGAGCCAGCGCGACTGCTCCATCGGGGTGACGATCGCGACGTCACGGATCACCTCGCGGGCCGCCTCGACGTCCGCCAGGGTCACCATGCACGCCTCCTGGTCACCCACCGACAGCACCGTCCTCGGGGTCGTCGGAGTCGTGGGGCGGCTCCGGTTCGTCCTCCTCGACGACAGAGGTCTCCCCCGTTTCCACATAGTCCTCGGCCAGCTCCTCGACCGGATCGTCGCCGGGTTCGGTGTAGGCAGCGAGGTGCTGGACCACGGCGTTGACGGCGGCGGCCAGCGGGACCGCGACCAGGGCACCCGCGACACCGGCGGTGAGCACCCCTGCGGCGATGGCCAGGATGACACCCAGGGGATGCACCGAGACCCATCGACCCATCAGGAACGGCTGCAGCACGTGGCCCTCGAGCTGCTGCACGCCGATCACGATGGCCAGCATGATCAGCGCCTTGACCGGCCCCTGGTCGACCAGCGCCACCAGGATGGCGACGGTGCCGGCCACGGTCGCGCCGACGATCGGCACGAACGCGCCGAGGAAGACCAGGACGCCGATGGCCAGCGAGAACGGCACCCCGATGATCGCCGCTCCGGCACCGATCAGGATGCCGTCGGTCGCGGCCACGATGACGGTTGCCCGCACGAACTGGGTCAGCGAGATCCACGCGACTCGGCCCGAGCTGTCGACGCGCTCGCGCGCGGCGCGCGGCGCGAGCCGAACCACCCAGGCCCAGATCCGGTTGCCGTCTGCCAGGAAGAAGTAGGTGGAGAAGAGCACGATGAAGAAGCCGGCCAGCACGTGACCCACCGCGGTGCCGACCTCGGTGACGCTCTTGAGGATGCCTCCCTCGCCGGACTGCTCGGTGATCGCGTCCTGGATGCTCTTGATGTACTGGTCGATCTGCGAGTCGCTGGCGTTCAGCGGACCGTCGCGCAGCCAGTCCTTGATCTCCTGGAGGCCCGCCACGGTCTGGTCGGCGAGGTCGCTAGCCCCGTTGGCGACCTGCTGCCCGGCGAAGCTCAGCAGCGCCACCACCGAGGCGATGGTCGACAGCACCACCAGGATCGACGCCACGCTGCGACGTACGCCGATGCGCTCGAGCCAGTCGACGATCGGCACCACGAGCGCGGAGATCAGCAGGGCCACCACGACGGGGATCACCATCACCGCGAGGAACGAGATCAGGTAGCCGATCAGCGCGGCGGCGAGGGCGATGACCAGAAACCGCCATGACCAGGCGGCGGCGAGGTCGACGCCGTATGGCACCTCGGCGCGCCTGAAGTTCGAGGCGCCGGCCGCGATCACGACCGGCTCGTGCTCGTGCTCGCGCTCCTGTCGGCGCATCGCCGCCCACTGGTGGGCCAGCCGGGAGGCGACACCCTCCTTGTGGTGGCGTGCCTCGTCCGTGACGTCGTCGCGACCTGCGGGGGCACCGTCGTGGTCGCTCACGGCGTCAATCTATCCACGACCTGCCAGCAGGCTCGTCACGAGGCGGTACGCCGCGTCGGGGTGCTCGGCGGCCAGCAGCCCGGCTGCGGCGAGCACGTAGTCGGCGTCGACCGCGACCCGGGCGCGCTCGGGGAGCTGCCAGTCGCCATCGGGACCGATGCTGGGACCGAGGACCCGGTCGGCCACGCGGTCGCGGCCGTGCCGCAGCACCCCGCCGGAGCCGACCACGAGGTCGACCTCGCGCAGGTCGACGCCGGTGCGCTCGATCACCCGGCCCTCGGGGCTCACCACCACCTTCGAGCGGCCGGCGTGCCGACGCAGGGCAAGGTCCACGGCGGCGCGGGCGATGGCCTCGTCCTCGTCGTGCTCCCGGTCGGTGGTGGGGAGGAAGCCGGGATTCTCTCGCCTGGTCCGGGCCGCCTCCTCGAGATCCGGCAGCCCGGCCTCGTCGACGGTCGAGATCGCGGACCAGCGCATGCCGAGGTCGCCCTCGACCGTGCGGGTGACCGGGGTCGGAGCCACGACGTCGCGGGCCAGCACAGCCTGCTCGGGGTCGACCTCGACCACGGAGTGCACGTCGGTGGTGGCCCCCCCGATGTCGACGACGACGACCTCGCCCGTTGCCCCCGCCAGCAGCTCGACGCCGGTCAGGACGACGTCGGGGGTGGCGCCCCGGACCATCGCCATGAAGTCAGCGCGCTTGCTCAGGTGCTTGCCGCCGATGACGTGGGACAGGAACACCTCGCGGATCGCCGCCCGTGCCGACCCCGGGGCCAGCACCCCGATCCGAGGGACCACGTTGTCGGCGAGCACGTGCGGGATCTCGCCGAGGATGGCGCTGACCTCGTCGCGCGCGTCGACGTTGCCGGCCACGACTGTCGGGCCGCGCCAGCCGCTGTCCTTCAGCCCCTGGGCCGCGCGCAGGATCGGCTCGTGGTTGCCGCCGTCGGTGCCGCCGGTGAGCAGTACGACGTCCGGCGTGTCCGCGGTCAGGTCGAGGTCGTGCCCCTGGGCGACGGCGCGGACCGTGACCACCTTGCCGCCACTGGACAGCGCGACCCGGCGGCCGGCTTCCGCGGTGACCAGCTCCTCGTTGCCGACCACGGCGACCCGCAGGCCGCCGCCGGCGCTGGAGCAGGCCAGGACCTCGGCGTCCGCAGCCCGGGGGTCGGCGCGCGCGAGCTCGGCCAGGCACACGTCGTACCCGTCGAGGACGTCGGTGTCGATCGTGGTGCGGTGCTCCGCGCCCGCGACCACTGCGCCCGTGGCCAGGTCGACGAGCAGGACCTTGGTGAACGTCGAGCCGAAGTCGGCGCAGACCGCGAGCTCGGGGTCCCGCGACGCCCCCAACTCAACCACCTGCTTGCCCGCCCAGGGCCTCCTCAACCACCGAGGGCCTGGTCGAGGTCGGCGAGCAGGTCGTCGACGGTCTCGATGCCGACGCTGAGCCGGACCAGGTCGGCGGCCACCTCGAGCTTGGTGCCGGCGACGCTGGCGTGAGTCATTCGGCCGGGGTGCTCGATCAGCGACTCGATGCCGCCGAGCGACTCTGCCAGCGTGAACACCCGGGCCCGGTTGCAGACCTGGAGGGCCTGCTCCTCGCCACCCTTGGCGCGGAAGGAGACCATGCCGCCGAAGCGGGACATCTGCGCCTTCGCGACCTCGTGGCCAGGGTGGTCGGCGAGACCCGGGTAGAAGACGTGCTCCACCCGCTCGTCGGCGATCAGGAACTCCACGACCTTCTCGGCGTTGTCGCAGTGCCGCTCCATGCGGACCGCGAGCGTCTTGAGGCCGCGCAGGGTGAGCCAGGCGTCGAACGGACCGGCCACGGCGCCCATGGCGTTCTGGTGGTAGCCGACGTTCTCGGCGAGGTCGAGGTCGCGCACGACGACCGCGCCACCGACGACGTCGCTGTGGCCGCCGGCGTACTTCGTCGTGGAGTGGATGACGACGTCGGCGCCGAGGGTCAGCGGACGCTGGAGGTACGGCGTCGCGAACGTGTTGTCGACGACGAGCAGCGCGCCGGACTCGTGAGCGAGGGTGGCCAGGGCGGCGATGTCGGCGATGCCGAGCAGCGGGTTGGTGGGGGTCTCGACCCAGATCATCTTGGTCCGGTCGGTGATCGCGTTCTTGACGGCCGCCAGGTCGGACAGCGCGACGGGCGTGTGCTCGACGCCCCAACGTCGCAGCACCTTGTCGAAGAGCCGGTGGGTGCCGCCGTACGCGTCGTTGGGGAACACCACATGGTCACCCGGGTCGAGCAGGCCGCGCGCCACCGTGTCCTCGGCGGCCAGGCCGGAGGCGAACGCGAAGCCGCGCTCGCCCTCCTCGAGCGCCGCGAGGGTGTCCTCCAAGGCGGTCCGCGTCGGGTTGGCAGAGCGGCTGTACTCGTAGCCGCCGCGCAGGCCGCCGACGCCGTCCTGCTTGAAGGTCGTGGTCGCGAAGATGGGCGGGATCACCGCCCCCGTCGTCGGGTCCGGCGCCCAGCCCGCGTGGATCGCACGCGTGTCGAAGCCAGACTTCTCGCGGTGTTCCTGAGTCATTCCGCGAGGGTATCCACCGCCCGCGCTCGATTGGTCTGCGGTACGACGTGTGATCCGCCGCTCACCCGCGCAGACGAATCGCACGGGAACGTAACGCTGACGGGGGGTGTTGGACACTGTGCTGGGACCCGATCGTGGGCCCTGCAGAACAGAAGGAGATTCCGTGTCCATCTTCTCCCGCACCAATTCCACCCTCGTCGAGCCCGAGCAGGCGCTGCCCGGCCGCTCCGAGCGGATGTTCCAGATCGCCGAGCGCCACAAGGTGCTGGACGCTCCCGTCGTCACCGACGAGGTCCCCGAGGGCTACGAGGTCGCCATCTTCGGCCTCGGCTGCTTCTGGGGCGCCGAGGAGATCTACTGGAAGACGCCTGGCGTCTGGTCGACGTCGGCCGGGTACGCCGGCGGCACCACGCTCAACCCGTCCTACGAGGAGGTCTGCAGCGGCCGCACCAACCACACCGAGGCCGTGCGGATCGTCTTCGACCCGAAGGTGGTCTCGTACGCCGACCTGGTGAAGAGGTTCTTCGAGGTGCACGACCCGACCCAGGGCTTCCGCCAGGGCAACGACGTCGGCACCCAGTACCGCTCGGCGATCTACTTCACGACGCCGGAGCAGGAGCAGGTCGCGCGCGAGCTCACCGCGGTCTACGGGGCCGAGCTGACCAAGCGCCGCCTCGGCGAGATCACCACCGAGATCCGGCCGGCCAGCGAGACGCCCTACTACTACGCCGAGGACGCCCACCAGCAGTACCTCGCGAAGAACCCGTTCGGCTACCGCTGCCACGCCAACACCGGCGTGAAGTTTCCCGGCTGAGGCTGTCGTATCCGTCGTACGCCGTTCGTAGCGTAGGTGGAGGTGGACACCGGGTCCGCCCAAGCCCGAGGGAGCAGACATGCCCGAATACCTCATCTACTTCAACCAGCAGTGGGTGGGTGACCACACCGAGGAGTGGTTCCGCAGCCGCGGGCCACTCGCCCTGGCGGTCGTGCGAGAGATCCAGGCCGCGGGGGCCTACGTCTTCGCCGGCGGGCTGGAGGAGGAGGGCCCGGTCATCAGCGCCGACGCCACGAGCGGCACGTTGATGTTCACCGACGGGCCCTTCGCCGAGACCAAGGAGTGGCTGGGCGGGCTGACCATTGTCGACGTCGCCGACGAGGAGGCGGCCCGGATGTGGGCCGGCAAGATCGCGGAAGCGTGCGGGTGGCCTCAGGAGGTTCGCCTGTTCGCGCCGTGGCGCGACTTCAATGATGCGGGCGCGACTCCGCCACCGGAGGGGTAGTCCGTCCGGGTGGGGTCAGACGATTGAGTTCGCCTCGACCTTGGCCAGCAGCTCGTGCAGGTGGTCGCGCATCCGGTCCCGGTGCGCCTTCTCGGTGTCCCGAAGCTCGGCGATCTCGTCGTTGGCCTCGTTGCGCGACTGCTCGAGCTCGGAGCGGACTCGCTCCACCTCGGTCCGGGCCTCGGCCAGGACCTCGTCGGCCTCGGCGCGGGCGGACGCCTTCATCTCGTCCGCCTCGGCCTGGGCCTCGGTCAGGAGCTGGTCGGCGTTGCGCGCCGCGATCTCCAGGAGGCGGGCCGCGGCGGTCGAGCTCGAGCTGTCCCGGACCTGCTCCGGCTCGGTGTCCTCGACCGTGGTCGGCTCGGTGACCTCGTCCGTGGTCGGCTCGCTGACCTCGGCATCGGTGGGCTCGACCGCGGCGGTCGGTACGACCAGGTCCTCGTAGGTGCTGCTCATGTTCATGACTCCCCCAACGTTGTGGTCCCATGCCACCGACGGTGCGCCGACGGGCGTGGCCCGGCTCCCGAACCGCCGCTGGTGCGTCCGCACCGGCCGAAATGTACTTGTCGGCAAGTGTGTGGTATTGGGCCGCGTTCGTCCCCGAAACGCCGGAATCGGTGCCGGGCAGCGGCGTATCGGTCAGCCGATGGAGTTTGCTTCCACCTTCGCCAGCATCTCCTCGAGATGGGACTTCATGCGCTCACGATGCTCGCGCTCGGCGTCTCGCAGACTGGCGATCGCCTGGTTGGCCTCGCCGCGCGCTTTCTCGGTCTCCGCGTGCAGCTTTTCCATCTCGGAGCGAGCCTCGCTCAGCATGCGCTCCGCCTCCGCGCGCGCCGTCGACGTCACCTGCTCGGCCTCGGCCTTGGCCTCGTCCAGGAGCTCGTCGGCGTTGCGTGCGGCTATCTCCAGGAGTCGGGCCATGCCGCCCGAGGGAGTGTCCGCCGCTGACCCGGCGTCCGGCGCCGCGACAGACCCGGCGTTCTGCGCCTCGGTGGGCTCGGCCTCCGGCACATCGGTGGGCTCGGCGTCCGGCGCCGCCTCTGCAGCTGCGTCCGGCGCCGCGTCTGAAACTGGGTCCTGCCCCTCGGGGGGCTCGGTCGGGCCTGTGGGCTCGCCCGCGTCGCCACGTTGCGCCATCATTTCCTCATACGCACTCATTGGTCCCCCAAGGGTCATCCCCGTGCCTCACACATTGTCGGCGGCAAGGTCCGGGCCCCCTGACCACAGGCGGTACGGCCGTACTACCAGGTGCGCGGTCAAGACCAGTGTGTGCCAAGTGCGCGCAGTTGTCGCGCATTTCGCGGCTCTGAACGTGCTCCGGGTCACCCGACCTCGGTCGCCTCGACCTCCACCGGCTGCTCGTCGACGGGCCCGCGGACCCGCTCGTGACGCTCCTGCCGGGCCTGTCGGAGCCGCGCGATGTCCTCGTCGATCCGCGCTCTGGACTCCGCCAACGCCACTCGCACCCGCTGCGCCTCCAGCCTTGCGGCCACTTGGACCTGTTCGGCCTCCGCCTGGGCTGCAGACTTCAGCTCGTCGGCCTCGGCCCGGGTCTGCTCCAGCAGCTCCTCGGCGTCCGCCTTCACCTGGTCGAACGTCGATCGGGCGGCTGCCAGCAGGGCCTCGACCTCCCCTCGGGCGACGGCCTTGACTCGTACGGCCTCGTCCCGGGCCTTCGCCGACAGCTCGTCGGCCTCCGCGCTTGCCTCTGCCAGTAGCCGCTCCGCGGCTTCCCGGGCATCGGACTTCGCCTGGTCGGTCTCGTCCCGGGCCTGCGCCCACAGCTGCCCGGCGTTCTCCTGGGCGACGGCCTTCACCTGCTGGGCCTGGTCGCGGGCCTCCACCTCAGCCACGGCCTTGACCTGCTCGGCCTCGTCCCGGGCCTGCGCCAGCAGCGCGTCGGCCTCCGAGGCGGCGGTGGCCTTCCGCTGCTCGATGTCGTCGCGGGCGCCCGCCAGCAGCTGGTCCGCCTCCGACCGGGCTTGGGCCGTCACCTGCTCGGTCTGGTCCCTGGCCTCCGCCAGGATCTGGTCTGCCTCGGCACCGGCGACGGCCTTCACCTGCTCGGCCTCTTCAAGGGTCGCCTCCAGCAACAGGTCCCCCTGTGTCCGGCACTCCGCCAGCAGCTGGTCGCCATGGGCGCGAGCGCGAGCCTTGATCTGCTCGGCTTCCACGTTCGCCTCCGCCACCAGCTCGTCGGCGTTCTGTACCGCGAGCTCCAGGAGCCGCGCCACCCCGTCCACGACCGGGTTGGGATCCAGGCCCACGTCGGCATCGTCCGGTTCGTACGTCAGATCGTCGTAAATACTGCTCATGTGTTTCTCCCCCCTCACGGGCGAACCCGTCACGCACATGAATGGGGACCTGGACCGATCGCCCCGAGCACGCCGGTGGTGCCTCCACACCGGTCCGAAATGTGCGTCCGGGCAGTGTGAGCGAGGGTCGCGCCGCCTGTCTAGTGAGCCCTTCACCTGTCTGTACCGAGGGCCGGCACGTTGGCGCGTGTCCAGCGACTGCACAGAACCCCATGGAAGGTCGGGGAGAATGGCAAACATGCCGGACCGGGATCTGCCCCGCAAGGCCGCGGCGCGCACGGCGCGACTGGCGGCCCTGCCGCTGGGGTACGCCGGGCGCACCGCGCTCGGGCTCGGCAGGCGGCTGGGCGGGGCGTCGGCGGACACGGTGCTGACCGACATCCAGCAGCGGACCGCCGAGCAGCTCTTCCGCACGCTCGGCGAGCTCAAGGGCGGGGCGATGAAGTTCGGTCAGGCCCTGAGCGTGCTCGAGGCGGCGCTGCCCGAGGAGATCGCCGGTCCCTATCGGGAACAGCTGACCAGGTTGCAGGACGCCGCGCCGCCGATGCCGACCCAGACCGTCCGCGACCAGATCGCGAAGAGCCTCGGCCCGGACTGGCAGGACCAGCTCGTCTGGATGGACGGCGGACCGACCGCGGCGGCGAGCATCGGGCAGGTGCACAAGGGCCGCTGGCACGACGGAGCGGACGTCGCGGTCAAGGTTCAGTACCCCGGCGCCGGCGAGGCGTTGATGTCCGACCTGCGCCAGATCGGACGGCTCGGCCGCACCGTCGCGCCGCTGGTGCCCGGCGTCGACATCAAGCCCCTGGTCGAGGAGATGCAGGCGCGCGCCACCGACGAGCTCGACTACGAGCTCGAGGCCGAGGCGCAGCGGGCCTTCGCAGAGGCGTTCCGCGACGACCCCGACATCGTGATCCCGGACGTCGTCGCCCAGGGCGCCGAGGTCCTCGTCACCGAGTGGCTGGAGAGCCCGGCCAGCCTGGCCAGCATCATCCGCAGCGGCACGCAGGAAGAGCGTGACCACTACGGCGAGCTGTTCGTGCGGTTCCTCTTCGACGGCCCGCGGCGGACCGGCATGCTGCACGCCGACCCGCACCCGGGGAACTTCCGCATCCTCCCGAACGACGACGGCTCGCCCGGCCGGCTCGGGATCCTCGACTTCGGCGCCGTGGCCCGGCTCGGGACGGGTGGCCTCCCGACGGCGATGGGCTCGCTGATCCGGATCGCTGCCCTCGAGGACCGCGAGGCGCTCATGGACGGGCTCCGCGAGGAGGGCTTCATCAAGGATCGGATCCGGCTCGACCCCGACCTGCTGCTCGACTACCTCTCGCCGTTCGTCGAGCCGACCAAGGTCGAGAGGTTCCGGTTCACCCGGACGTGGATGCGCGCGCAGTTCCAGCGCATCAACAACCCCAGGGAGCCGACGTACACGATCGCCATGAAGCTCAACCTGCCGCCGTCGTACCTCCTCATCCACCGCACCTGGCTCGGCGGCATCGGTGTGCTCAGCCAGCTCGAGGCCGAGGCGCCGTTCAACGCGATCCTGACCGAGTACCTCCCGGGCTTCGCGTCGCCCTGACGTCAGTCCAGCGACAGGTACATGACGTGCAGGCCGACGAGACCGTTCGCGGCCGAGTCGAACGCCGCCGGCGCAGTCCCGATGATCCGGAAGCCGAGCGCCTCCCACAGGCGCACGGCCGACTCGTTGGTCTCGACGACCGCGTTGAACTGGATCGCCCGGAATCCCTGGTCGCGGTGCCACTGCACGACGTACTCCGCCAGCCGGCGGCCCACGCCGCGACCGCGGGCGTCGCGGGAGACCATGAACGACGCGGTTCCGACGTGGCTGCCGCGGCCGGGCCGGTTCGGGCCCATGGTGGCGCTGCCCAAAACCCGCCCCTCCTCCTCGAGGACGACGGTCTGACCCGGTGGGCTCATGGTCCAGAGTGCGCGCGCCTGCTCCGAGGTGAGGTCCAGCGGGTAGGCGTAGGTCTCGCCGGCCCGCACGATCTCGTCGAAGAACGGCCAGACCTGCGGCCAGTCCTCCTCGGTCATCGGGCGAATGGTCATCCGTCCCCCACCTGGCCGTCGATGGACTGGCGGATCAGGTCGGCATGGCCGTTGTGCCGCGCGTACTCCTCGATCATGTGCGCGAGGAGCCAGCGCAGGGTGACGGGCGGGCGCCCGTCCGGGCGATCCTTGCGGGCGATCCGCTCCGGACGTGGATCCGCCGCCACCGCGGCCCGCGAGCGGGCCACCGTGTCCTCCCACAACGCCCAGAGCTGCTCGGGGTCGTCGTCGGCCGCCGAGTGCCAGTCCCAGTCCGGGTCGGCCGCCCAGTCGACGCTCGCCCAGGGCTCGGCCTGGTTGCCGAGCAGGTGGCGGCCGAACCACCAGTCCTCCACGAACGCAAGGTGCTTGACCATCCCGCCGAGGGTGAGGTCGGCCGGCGACAGCGCCTGCTGGAGCTGGTCGCGGCTGAGACCGCCGGCCTTGCGGCGGAAGACCGCTCGGTGGTGCTCGAGGAACCGGGTCAGGTTCCCGATCTCGTCGTTCATTCCGGCCGGTCTCCTGGTCGGCGTCGGGTGACGCAGTAGGTCAGGCCTGCGGGGTCGCGTAACACGGTCCAATGCTCGCAACGGGCCCGCACCTCGGCACCCGCGGCCTGGTGCGCGGCCAGCTCGGCCTCGTGGTCGGACGCGGCCCAGTCGAGATGAGCGGTGACCCCGTCCTGCTCGTCGTCGAGCCGCTGCAGCAGCAGCTGGAGCGGCTGCTCCGGTCCCGGCGTGAGGCGCCCGAACTCCGAGCCGGGCGCCGGGTCGCGCCGCCGCCACCCGGTCAGCGCGTGCCAGAAGTCCAGCTCGGCGTCGTACCGGCTGGGCGGGATGTCGATGCAGACCTGGTCGACGTGCGACGTGCGGCGATCGGGCCATGAGGTGGCCGGTGGCCGCTCGCCGCCGGGCTCGGGAACGAAGCAGAAGACGAGACCGCCGGGAGACCTCATGGTCCTCAGGTCGTCGTACGGCGACTCCAGCACCTCGGCGCCGAGCTCCTCGGCCTCCCTGGCTGCGGCTGTGGGGTCGTCCACGTGGAAGTCGAGGTGCACGCGCGGCGTGTGCTCCTCGAGTCGCTGGACGCGCAGGTAGTCCGTGCCCGTGGGTGGGACCAGCGTGGCGAACTGGCCCTCCTCACCGCGCTGCGGCCCTCGCTCGAATCCGGTCACCTCTGCCCAGAAGTCGGCAGCTGCCTCGTGCGTGTCGCCGGGGTAGTCGAGGAAGGCGACGATCCACAGCGGGGTCATGCGGTGCTGGACAGCGGGGCGCAGTCGTTGCCGCAGCCGTCGGGCGCCGGCGGGCCGTCGGCGTGGCTCGCGGGTCGGTGCAGCACCGCCGTGGCCGGGGTGATCCGGACGTCGTCGCCCCTCACCTCCGCGGTGCCATCGACGAGGAGAGTGAAACCCCTCGGCTCCGGCGGCGGGAAGACCAGCGTCACCGCGGCGTTGTCGGCCAGGTTGGCGACCGTGCCCTTGCCCGGCGCCTCGACCAGCACGACGCCGTCGGTCACCGTCGGCTCGACGGTGACCACCTTGACGCTGCCGCCGGTCGTGGTGAGCAGGTAGCCGGCGCCGAAGTCCTGCAGGGCCTTGGCCAGGTCGGCGACCTCGACGGGAATGCTCATGCGCCGAGGCTACTAAGCCCTTCGGTCAGCTCGACGGCGTCACCTGTCCGACGACCTGGCAGCGTCCCGGTGCGGAGGTGAGCATCGTCGCTCGGAAGGTCGCCACCTGCGTGCCTCCGTCCCACCTCACGATCAGCGGGTCGCCGTACCAGCGACGGATCCCACCACTCGAGCTCGAGGCGAGGAAGAACGAGGTGACCCCGGTGACACCCGTCGCCGTGTAGGGCACCTGGCTGACGGCGCCGGTGTCGTCCGTCTGGCTCGACTGGAAGCCGGCCAGGGTGTACGTCGTGGCGCTGCTCACCTGCACCGAGAACAGGAACCCCGGGCCGGCCGTGTCGTCGCAGCTGGCCAGGTAGGAGATCGGACCGACCGTGGCCAGCGTGGTGCTGGCGCCCAGCACCGGAGCCACGTCGAGGGACAGGCTGACCGCACCAGGTCCGGGCGGGCCGGTCTGGCCGGGCGGTCCAGGGGCACCAGACGGCCCAGGGGCACCCGACGGCCCCGGCGCACCCGACGGCCCCGGCGCACCCGACGGCCCCGGCGCACCCGGCGGCCCCGGAGCACCCGAGGCCGACGGCAGGGCACTCGGAGCGATGTCCTTGCTGGTCAAGGAGTGGTCCTTGACGTCCTTGCCGGTGATGGTGCCGTTCTTGATGTCCGCGCCGGTGATCACGACTCCTGCAACGGCACCACCGGTGCCGGCCACCAGGATCGCCCCCGCGACCGCCAGCGCGGGCAGCTGCGGCCCGCGTGGCTTCATGCATGCGACCCTCCCACCGCGCCCGACGAGCGCAAATGACCCCAACGGGCCATGTCACCACAGCCCGACGACGTCGCCGCCGATCCGCACGGTGAACGCGCTCACCACGACGATGAAGAAGACCCGCACGAACCTGGCGCCGCGCGAGACCGCGACCCGGGCGCCTACGTACCCGCCAACCAGGTTGCAGGCGCCCATCACCAGCCCCACCTTCCAGAGCACCGCGCCCTGCGGGACGAAGAGCGCGAGCGCGCCGAGGTTGGTCGCCCAGTTGGCGAGCCGGGCCTTGGCAGAGGCTTCGAGGAACGAGTAGCCGAGCAGCCCGACGAGGGCGATGACGAAGAAGCTGCCGGTGCCGGGGCCGAGCGCGCCGTCATAGAAGCCGATCACGAAGCCGACGGTCAGCGCGGCCGCGAGGTGCCGGTGGCCGGCGTACCGCAGTGCGGTGGCGGCACCCAGGGTCGGCTTGAACAGCACGTAGCCACCGACGAGCACGAGCGCGACCAGCACGATCGGCTCGAATGCCTCGCGCGGGATCTGGCTCGCGACCAGGGCTCCGCAGAACGACCCCACGAACGCCAGCAGCATCATCGGCAGGAAGGTCCGTGGGTCCGGCTTGATGCGGCGGTAGTACGTCGCCGAGCTCACCGTCGTGCCGCAGATGCTCGCGAGCTTGTTGGTGGCGAGGATCTGCATGGGTGATGCCTGCGGCAGCCCGATCAGCAGCGCGGGCAGCTGCATCAACCCGCCCCCACCGACCACCGCGTCGACGAACCCGGCCGCGACCGCAGCCATCCCGAGCATGACCAGCACGGTCAGCGTCGGCTCGTCCATCGGAGACACCCTAGGTTGGACGGCGTGCGGATCGTCTCCCTGCTCCCGTCGACCACCGAGATCCTGTTCGCGCTCGGCGCGGGCGACGACGTGGTCGGCGTGACCTTCGAGTGCGACACCCCGGCGGAGGCGCGCAGCCGCACGATCGTCTCGACCTCGGCGATGCCCTCGGGCATGGGTCCCGCCGAGATCGACGCGTACGTCGTGGGCGCGGTCGCCGACGGGGTCGACCTCTACCACCTGGAGACGGACGCGCTGCGCGAGCTCGACCCCACGCTCGTGGTCACCCAGGACCTCTGCGCGGTCTGCGCGGTCGACGTCACCACGGTCGACGCCGCGCTCGCCCACCTCGGGTGCACCGCCGAGGTGCTCACCGTCGACCCGCACACCCTCGACGACGTGCTCGGCTCCGTGCTGCTCCTCGGCAAGGTCACCGGCCACGTCGACACGGCCCACGACCTCGTCGACTCGCTGCGCGCGCGGCTGGACGCGGTCCGGGCCACAGTCGCGGGCCGGCCGCGGCCCAGGGTCGCGGTGCTCGAGTGGACCGACCCGCCGTACGCCCCCGGTCACTGGATCCCAGAGATGGTCGAGCGCGCCGGCGGTGCGAACGTGCTCGGCGCCGCCGGTCAGAAGTCGGTGCGCGTCACCTGGGACGACGTCGCGGCCGCCCTCCCGGACGTCGTTGTAGTGGCACCGTGCGGCTACGACCGCGCGGGCGCACAGGCTCAGGCAGACGCTCTCGCCGCCGACCTCCCGGTCGGCGTACGCGTGCACGCCGTCGACGCCGACGCGATGTGGGCCCGCCCCGGACCCCGGCTGGTCGACGGCATCGAGGAGCTGGCCTTAGTCCTCCACGACCGCTGACGTCATCGCCTTGAGGCGGGCCCGGGTCAGGCCGACGATCCCGATCACCACCCAGACGAGATTGAGCGCGGCCGACGGCCAGGCGCCGTAGTAGGCGGAGTTGACCATCAGCGACCCACCGCCGACCAGATTCATCAGCTGGAACGTCAGGCTGGGCCCGAGGATCCGCCCGGTGGTGACCAGGGCGTACGCGCTGATGAGCAGCGCCATCCCGATCCAGCCGACGACATTGACGAGAATGACGGTCGCGTCCACGTGAGGATCATCGCGCGGGTCCGGGTCGAAGGCGTCGCCGAGTCGGCGTTACTGAGGCGCAGTAACGCCGACTCGGCGGGTTACCCGACAGCAGCAACGCCGACTCGAGGTCAGTCGCCGACCCAGAACCCGCGACCGCCGAACCAGTCGCCGTAGCCGCCGCGGTAGGGCATGGCCGTGCCGGGAGCACCGCGCGAGCCCAGGTAGGAGCCGACCACGGCCGCACCGAGGTCGTCGAGCTCGGGGGCCACGACCCGGCCCTCGACGCGCTGCGCCATGGACTCGATGAACCGGGCCAGACCTGGGTCGTCGCCGAGCCGGAAGAACGTCGTCTGGGCGCCAAGGCGGCGGGCGTTGTCGAGCTCGCGGACGGCGTAGGCGACCGTCAGCGGGTGCGGTGGGTAGCTGAAGTAGACCTCGCCGTCGGGCTCGAGGTGTGAGGTCGGCTCACCGTCGGTGACGATCAGCAGCACGGGCTGGGCGTGGGGGTGCTTGCGGAAGTGCCGGTTCGCGAGCAGCAGGGCGTGGTGCAGGTTGGTGCCCTTGTCCCACATCGCGTCGAGGGCGGTGAGCTCCTCGATCTCCATGACCTCGGCGTGCCGGCCGAAGCCGATGAGCTGCAGCGCGTCGCCGCGGAACCGCGAGCGAATCAGCGTGTGCAGCGCCAGCGCGGTCCGCTTCATCGGTACCCAGCGGCCGTCCATCGCCATCGAGAACGACGTGTCGACGAGCAGCGCCACGCACGCCTGGGTGCGGTCCTCGGTCTCCTGGACCTCGATGTCGTCCACCGTCAGCCGTACGCCCGACCGGGGGTCGAGCCCCTCGCCGGCGCCCCGGATCACCGCGTTGGTGATCGTGCGCGGCACGTGCCACGGCTCGGTGTCGCCGAACTCCCACTGGCGGGTTGCCCCAGACAGCTCACCGGCCGCGCCGGCCCGGCGCAGCTCCCGCTGCCCCTGGCGGCCGGACATCTTCTCGGCCACGTCCCGCAGCAGCGCCTTGCCCAGCTGGCGCATCGCCTTCGGAGTGAGCTGGAGGTTGCCGTCCGAGCCGCGCCGCAGGGTGCCGCCGTCACGCAGCGCCCGCTCGAGCTCCTGCAGGGTCCGGGCGTCGACCCGGGCGTCGTCGCCGAGCTGGCGGGCCAGCGCGTCGAGGTCGAGGTCGTCCATCCGGGCGCCGCCGTAGGACTGCGAGAGCTGTTCGGTCAGCTCGTCGAGGTCGGCGAGGTCCTGGAAGACGCCGGTGCCGTCGCCGAGCCCGAGCCCCTGGTCGCCGTCCATGCGTTCCGAACCCGACCAGTCCTCGCCGGGCCGCAGCGACTGGAGGTTGGAGTCGAGCCGGGCGAGGGACTCCATCAGCCCGGGCGACCCGAAGGCCTGCTGCGAGAGCTGCATCAGCTCCGCGCGCTGCTCGGCGGACATCGAGTTCAGCATCCGCTGCGCGGCGGCGGCGCGGGCGGCCATCGCGTCGAGGAGCTCGTCGAGGTGCTGCGGGTTCTCCGGGAAGAAGTCCCCGTGCTTGGCCATGAACTCGTCGAAGTCCTCCTGGGTGTCCTCACCCCGGTTTCGCTTCTCGAGCAGCTCGTTGAGGTCGGTGAGCATCTCGTTGATCGCCGCGCGGTCCTCGTCGGTGGCGTTCTCGAGCGCCTGCTTCATCCCGGCGAACCGCTGCTCGAGCAGCTCCCGTCCCAGCAGGTCCTTGATCTGCTCGTAGGCCTCCCGGGCCTCGCGGCTCTGCCAGTCGTACGACGCCAGCTCGCTCACCGCGGCGGCGGTGCTGGGCGGCAGGTTCTCGAGCTGCATCTCGCGCACGGCCCGGTCGCCGTCGTCGAGTTCGACATCTCGGGCCAGCTGCTTGCGCTCCTCCAGCACGGCGCGCTCGAGCAGCTCCTTGATCTCGCTGAGCGTCCCGTCGAGGTTGTGCCGCTGCAACAGCTCGCGGCGCCGTTCGGCCACCCGGCGGGCCAGGTCGTCGAGGCCCTTCTGGTCGCGGCCGCCACGACGCAGGAACTCCCGCATCGCGCGCTCCGGCGAGTAGCCGGCCATCACGTCCTGGCCGATCGAGTCGAGGGCCTCGGCGATGTCCACCGGCGGCGCGAGGGGGTCGCCGCCGCCGTAGCGGCCATACCGCGAGCGAACCTGCTTGGAGGTGTGCCGGTTACCCATAGACGGTCTCCCCGCCGCCGGACTCCTTGCTGATCTTGCGCGCGAGGTAGAGCCCCTCGAGGGCCAGCTCGATGGCTCCGGCCCGCTGGCCGTCGTTGGTGGCGCCGAGCCGGTCGCAGATCTCGTCGTAGAGCTCGGACTCGCCCAGCACCGGCAGCCCGGTGAGGAAGTCACGCGCGGCGACCTGCTCGCCGGTCGTCACCATCATGCCGCTCTCGAGGGCGTCCACGAGGAGCGCGAGGTCGAGCCCGCGGAAGGTGTGCCGGACCGTCTCGGCGGTCGCCGTGCGGAGCAGGTGGGTGAGGATCTCGGTCTCGCGACCCTCCTCGCCGGTCTCGAACTCGATCTTGCCGCCGAGCACGGCGATCGCGGTCTCGAGGTCGACCACGCGCGCGACCGCCTCCTCCTCGCCCTGCGAGGTGGATCGGTGCAGCGCGGCCGCCGCGATCGTCTCGGCGCCGGCGATCGCGAATCGGGCGGACACGCCCGAGCGCTGGTCGACCGACGAGGACTCCCGCAGGTTGCCCGTGAACCGGGCCAGGATCTCGACGAGGTGGTCGGGTACGTCGGCGACGAGGTGCGCCTCCTGCCGGATCACCGCGATCTCGTCCTCGAGCTCGGTCGGGTAGTGGGTGCGGATCTCGGCGCCGAACCGGTCCTTGAGCGGCGTGATGATCCGGCCGCGGTTGGTGTAGTCCTCCGGGTTCGCGCTCGCGACGACGAGTACGTCGAGCGGCAGCCGCAGCACGTAGCCGCGGATCTGGATGTCCCGCTCCTCCATCACGTTGAGCATCGCGACCTGGATCCGCTCGGCCAGGTCGGGCAGCTCGTTGATCGCGACGATGCCACGGTGGGACCGCGGGATCAGCCCGAAGTGGATGGTGTCCGGGTCGCCCAGCGAGCGGCCCTCGGCGACCTTCATCGGGTCCACGTCGCCGATCAGGTCGGCCACGCTGGTGTCGGGGGTGGCGAGCTTCTCGGCGTACCGCTCGTCACGGTGCCGCCACTCGACCGGCAGCGCGTCGCCGAGCTCGATGGCGCGGCGGCGCGACTCGTGGATGATCGGCTCGTAGGGGTGCTCGCCGAGCTCGGAGCCGCCGATCACCGGGGTCCACTCGTCGAGCAGGCCGACCAGGGTGCGCAGCAGCCGGGTCTTTCCCTGGCCGCGCTCTCCGAGGAGCACCACGTCGTGGCCGGCGATCAGCGCCCGCTCGAGCTGGGGGATGACGGTGTCCTCGAAGCCGTGCAGCCCGGGCCACGGGTCGCGGCCCTCGCGCAGGGCGTCGAGCAGGTTGTCACGGAGCTCGGTGCGCAGCGTCTTCTGGACGTGGCCGGACGCGCGCAGCTCTCCGAGGGTGCCAGCGGTGGGCTGAGCCGTGGGAGCGGAGGTCACGCCTCCACGCTACCCAGCACCACAACAACTGGACGGCGTCTCCGGTTCTGGCGCTGTGAGCTACGCCGTCCCGTTGGGTCCGGCGCCCACCAGCCCCGGCAGGGAGCGCACCAGGTCGGGCGGCAGCGTCAGCCCGTGGGCGCTCGCCGGGTCCACGGCCAGCCACAGGTCGCCAGCGGGCCAGCCGGCCGCCAGCTGGGCGATCGGTACCTCGACAGCCTTCTCGGGGTCGGCGCCCGCGGTCGTGAGCGCCTCCCGGGAGGTGAACACCGGGACGTACTGCGTGCCGTCCTGCTCGATCACCGGCAGCGCGACGGTGCCCTCCGGCGGCGGCTCGGCGTCGTCGGCCATCTCCTGCGGCAGCAGGGCCGTGCTCGAAGCCAGATGCTGTAGCACCGCCTGGGTCTCGGCCTGGCTGTTGTCGTCTTGGTTGCTCACGATCGTTCCTCTCGGTCGTCGGGCATTCATTGCCCGGTGACCAACCGCGCCATCGGTACACCCCGGCTATGGTCCGGGCGTGTTGACCGTGGACTGCCCGTGCGGCTCAGGACAGGCGTACGCCGCGTGCTGCGGCCGCCTGCACCGACGGCAGGCCGAGGCGGAAACCGCCGAGGAGCTGATGCGGTCCCGCTTCGCGGCGTACGCCGTGGGCGAGCTCGACCACGTGTTCCGCACCTGGCACCCGCGGACCCGGCCGGTGACCATCGAGCCGGACCCCGCGCTCACGTGGATCGGGCTGACCGTGCTCGACGTGGTCGACGGCGGCCCCGGTGACGAGACCGGCGAGGTCGAGTTCGAGGCGACGTACGAGCGCGGCGGCAGCCCGGGCCGGCGACACGAGCGCAGCCGGTTCGAGCGCCGCCGCGGGCGGTGGGTCTATGTGGACGGGGAGGTCAGCTAGGTGCGGCCGCGCCGGAGATGTTGACCATCCAGTTGACGCCGAACTTGTCCTTGACCTGGCCGAACTCGTCACCCCACGGAGCCTTCTCCAACGGCACGTCGACGGTGCCGCCGTCAGACAGCTTGTCGAAGTAGCCGTGCAGCAGCTCGCCCTCGTCGCCGCTGAGGCTGACATGGCCGTTGGGGGTCACCCCGGTCACGCCGGGCGGGTTGTCGGAAGCCATCAGCGTGAAGCCCTCGGTCGTCTCGAGCTGGCCGTGCATGACGCCGTTGGTGTCGAGGGCGACGCCCTCGTGCTCGGTGGCACCCATGTCGCCGAAGGTCATGACGTTGAGCTCGCCGCCGAACACGTCCTGGTAGAACTCGATCGCGTCGCGCGCGTTGCCGTCGAAGGTGAGGTAGGGGTTGAGGATTGCCATGGCGACACCCTGCCTCGTGCCACCGACAGTGGGAAGGGGCGGGCGGGTGAACTTCTAGCGGTGCCGGCGGGGCAGAGTGTCCGCGTGAACCTCGACGACCTGACTTCCGCCCAGACAGCGGTGACTGCCCTGCTGGCCGAGCTCGGCCCCGACGACTGGTCGCTGCCGACACCGTGTGAGGACTGGGACGTGGCCGGCGTGGTGCGCCACCTCACCGTCGGCGAGCGCGCCTTCGTGACCTCGCTGGGCGGTGAGCCCTACGAGCTCTCGGTCATCGCCGCGGAGCTCGCCGGGGTTGCGCCCGAGGAACTGCCCGCGACGTACGCCGCCGGTGCGGCCCGGCTGCGGGGTGCATTCGCGGACGCGTCCGAGGGCCCGTTCCCCACGGGGATCGGGCCGATGCTCGCACCCTGGATCGCGGAGCTGCGGACGATCGAGTGCCTGGTCCACGGGTGGGACGTCGCTCGCGGTGCGGGCGCGCGGCTCGAGGTCGACGAGGCCGTCGCCGAGCGAGCGATCGCCCACAGTCTCGCGCTGATGGAGCGACTTCCACCGGACCGGACGCCGTTCGGGCCGCCGCAGCCGGTCGCCGAGGACGCACCGGCCATCGACCGCCTGGCCGCGCTGCTGGGCCGCCGGGTGGGATGAGAGTCAGCGGCTGAGGATCACCGACGAGCCGTGGCCGAAGAGCCCCTGGTTGGCGGTGATGCCGACCGTCGCTCCCTCGACCTGGCGGCCGGTCGCCTGGCCGCGCAGCTGCCAGGTCACCTCGCACACCTGGGCCAGCGCCTGCGCCGGCACCGCCTCGCCGAAGCAGGCCAGCCCGCCGGACGGGTTCACCGGGATCCGGCCGCCGATCGTCGTCTCGCCCGCTCGCAGCAGCACCTCGGCCTCGCCGCGCTTGCAGAGTCCGATGTCCTCCATCCAGTCCAGCTCCAAGGCGGTGGAGAGGTCGTAGACCTCCGCGAGGCTCACGTCCTCCGGCGAGATCCCCGCCTCCTCGTAGGCCGCGTGCGCGATCGACTCCTTGAACGTCCGCTCGGGCTCGCCGTCCGCGGCCGAGTCGGTGGAGATGTTCGGCATGTCCATGACCGTGTTCGGGAACGTCGGCGTCACCGTGCTCACCGCGCTGACCCGGACCGGCCGGTCGAGGCCGATCTTCTTCGCGTACTCCGTGCTCGCGACGACCACCGCCGCGGCCCCGTCGGAGGTCGCACAGATGTCCAGGAGGTGCAGGGGGTCGGACACCACCGCGCTGGCCAGCACGTCGTCGACGCTGACCTCCTTGCGGTAGCGGGCGTTGGCGTTCTCGAGCCCGTGCCGGGCGTTCTTCACCTTGACCGCGGCGAAGTCCTCCGGCGTCGCGCCGTAGAGGTCCATGCGGCGGCGCGCGTAGAGCGCGAAGTACGCCGGGTTGGTCATGCCGAGCAGCCGGAACCGCAGCCAGTCCGGGTCGTCCCACCGCTCCCCCGCGTTGGGCGCGAGGAACCCCTTCGGCGTGGTGTCCGCGCCCACCACCAGGGCGACCTCGGACAGCCCGGCCAGGATTCGGGCCCGCGCCGTGTCGAGCGCCTGCGCGCCGGTCGCGCAGGCGGCGTATGACGTGGCGACCCGGGCGCCGTTCCAGCCGAGCGCCTGGGCGAACGTCGCGCCGGCGACGTAGCCGGCGTAGCCGTTGCGGACGGTCTCGCCGCCGACCACCAGGTCCACGGCCTGCCAGTCGATCCCGGCGTCGGCGAGCGCGGCCCGGGCCGCGACCACGCCGTACTCGGTGAACGGGCGCCCCCACTTGCCCCACGGATGCATCCCCACGCCGAGGACGGCGACGTCCGTGCTGCTCACTGGTCCGCCTCCCCACCGAGCTCGGTGACGGGCTTCCAGCGCCACACGAGCAGCTCGTCGTCCAGCGGCTGGACCACGAGCTCGACCTCAGCTCCGACCCTGAGGTCCTTGACGCCGTAGCCGTCGGCCACCTGGCCCAGCACGGTGATCCCCTCCGCGAGCTCGACGGCCGCGAGTGCGAACGGCTGGTAGGGGTCGGTGCGCGCGACGTACGGCGCCGGGGGCTGGTACTGCGCGTCGGTGTAGCTCCACACCGTGCCGCGCCGGCTCAGCTCGGCGGTCTCGAACTCCTCGCCGTCACACGCGGGGTTCCGGCAGAAGCCGGCTCGATCGGGGGGTGCCGGCGGGAAGTAGACGGTCGCGCACGTGGTGCACCGCGACCCGAGCAGCGCCGGCTCCGGCCCGGTGGTGAACCACCCCTCGACCGCTGGACTCGCGCTCAATCCCGCCTCCGAACTAGAACGTGTTCTCATTCTAGGGCAGGTCAAGTTCCGGGCAGTTTCTCCGGGTACCCGGTGAAACTGGCCCTTCCTGGATGGAGTTCCATCCGGTCAGGGGCAGTTTCTTCGGGTACCCGGTGAATCTTGTGGCGGGTGGGACTGACGAGCTCACCGCGACAGGAACGCCAGCAGGTCCTGCCGGGTCAGCACGCCGACCGGCTTGCCGTCCTCCTGGACCAGCACCGCGTCGGAGTTCTCGAGCAGCGCCACCGCGTCACGGGCGTCCTCGGTCGAGCCGACGGTCGGCAGCGGCGGGCTCATGTGGTCCTCGACCCGGTCGGTGAGCCGCGCGCTCCCGGCGTACAGCGCGTCGAGCAGCGCCCGGTCGGAGACCGAGCCCGCGACCTCGGCCGCCACGATCGGCGGCTCGGCCCGCACGACGGGCATCTGCGAGACGGCGTACTCCTGCAGGATCGCGACCGCCTCGGCGATGGTCTCGTTGGGGTGGGTGTGCACCAGGTTGGGCAGCCGGCCGTCCTTGCCACGCAGCACCTCGCCGACGGTCTGGGTCTGGTCCCTCCCCGCGTCGGTCTGGAAGCCGTACTGCGCGAGCCACTCGTCGTTGAAGACCTTGGTCAGGTAGCCGCGGCCGCTGTCCGGGAGGAGTACGACGATGACCGCGTCGGTCCGGCCCTCGGCGGCGAGCTCCTGGGCGAGCTGGCGCGCGGCGAACGCCGCCATGCCGGACGAGCCGCCGACGAGCATCGCCTCCTCGCGAGCGAGCCGCCGGGTGAAGGCGAACGAGTCGCCGTCTGACACCTCGATCACCCGGTCGGCGATGTTGCGGTCGTAGGTCTCGGGCCAGAAGTCCTCGCCGACGCCCTCGACGAGGTACGGCCGTCCGGTGCCGCCGGAGTAGACCGAGCCCGCGGGGTCCGCCCCGATGACCTGCACCGAGGGGTTCTGCTCCTTGAGGTAGCGGCCGACGCCGGAGATGGTGCCGCCGGTGCCCATGCCGGTCACGAAGTGGGTGACCTTCCCGTCGGTCTGCGCCCAGATCTCGGGTCCGGTCGTCTCGTAGTGCGACACCGGGTTCTGCGGGTTGGAGTACTGGTCCGGCTTCCACGCGCCCGGCTGCGACGCGAGCTTGTCCGAGACGTTGTAGTAGGAGTCGGGGTGCTCCGGCGCCACCGCGGTGGGGCACACGACCACCTCCGCGCCGTACGCCTTGAGCACGTTGCGCTTGTCCTCGCTCACTTTGTCGGGGCAGACGAAGACGCACTTGTAGCCGCGGGCCTGGGCGACCATCGCCAACCCGACGCCGGTGTTGCCGGACGTCGGCTCCACAATCGTGCCGCCGGGCTGGAGCTCGCCCGAGGCTTCGGCCGCGTCGATCATGCGCACGGCGATGCGGTCCTTCACCGAGCCGCCTGGGTTGAGGTACTCCACCTTCGCCAGGACGACGGGTCCGTCTCCCGGCAGATCCAGGGTCTGCTGGAGGCGGACCAGCGGAGTGTTGCCGATCAGGTCGAGGAGAGAGTTCGCGTACTGCACCCGGACAATCTATGCACCTACCCGTCCGTAGCATGGATCCGTGGGGAAGGCCGCTGCCGCACGCAAGCTTGCCTCCGCCGCGGCGTACGGCGGCGGGGGCCTCTCCGTGCTCGGTGCCGGCCTCTACGCCGTGCTGAGGGCCGAGGCGCAGGTGGCCCGGCGCATGATCGGGGAAGCCGTGGACGCGCGGCCGCCCGAGGCGACCGGATGGTACGGCCGCGGCCGGCCCGGTCCGGCGATCAAGGTCGTGCTGCTCGGAGACTCGAGCGCGGCGGGCTACGGCGTCGCCCGGGTCGAGGAGACTCCCGGCGCGTTGCTCGCAAGCGGGGCCGCGGAGCGCGCCGACCGGCGGATCTACCTGCGCGCGTTCGCGAAGGTCGGCGCCCGCTCCTCCGACCTCAAGGGCCAGGTGGACCAGGCGCTGCCGATCAAGCCCGACGTCGCGGTGATCCTGATCGGCGTCAACGACGTCACCCACCGGGTCCGGCCCGCAGCCGCCGTTGGTGCCCTCGCCGAGGCGGTGAGCAGGCTCAGGGACCTGGATGTGGCGGTCCTCGTCGGCACCTGCCCCGACCTCGGGACCGTCAAGCCGATCCCACCGCCGCTCAAGCAGGTCGCGCGCACCTGGTCGCGGAGAGTGGCCGCGGCACAGACCATCGCCGTCCTCGAGTGCGGCGGCCGGACCGTCTCGCTGGGGTCGGTCCTCGGACCGGAGTTCGCCGCGGCGCCGGCGCTGCTGTTCGGCCCCGACCAGTTCCACCCCTCAGCGGCCGGCTACCGGTCGCTGGCCGCCGTGCTGGTGCCATCGATGCTCGCGGCGCTCGGCCTGATCCCCGAGGACGAGGCCGCTCCCGAGGCGCTCCGCGGCGAGGGCGTGCTGCCGATCACGACCGCGGCGCTGCAGGCGGTCAACATCCCCGGCACCGAGCTGGACGGCACCGAGGTCGCCGGTCGGACCCGCGGCGTGCGCGGCCTCTGGGTCGAGCTGCGGCACCGCCGCAGGCAGCCGCAGCCCGAGGCGGAGGCGCCCGGCGAGAACGAGGCACCCGCTCAAGAAGAGGGCGAGCCTGCGGGTACTGGCTCGGCATGACCGAGACCCAGCGCGAGCCTGTCCCCCGTGTCGGTACGAGCGAGAAAGACACGGTGCTCGCCTTCCTCGACTTCGCCCGGCACTGCCTGGTGAAGAAGACCGAGGGACTCGACGATGAACAGCTGCGCCGCGTCCTGGTACCGTCCGGCACGTCGCTGCTCGGCCTGGTCCAGCACGTCACCGACGGCGAGCGATGGTGGTTCGGTCACCACGTGGCGGACGACCCGCGCTGGGCGGACGTCGATTTCAGCATGGAAGTGCCCGAGGATCGCTCCGCGGCCGAGGTGCTGGCAGCCTTTCACGAGGCCGTCTCGGCCAGCCAGGAGATCATGGCCGTCGTCGACCTCGACGACCCGCTGAGGGTGCTCGTGGACGGGCAGCGGCTCCCGGTCCGGTGGGTGGTGGCTCACGAGACCAGCGAGATCGCCCGGCACGCCGGCCACGCCGACATCCTGCGCGAGCTGATCGACGGCGTGACCGGGAGGTAGGCAAAACCCCACCCAGACTGGCGGCCCAGGCCCATCGAGCGCGGGCCGGTTCGTTCCTAGCGTCGGAGACGTCCCGTCATCGACGCTCCGAGGAGCAGCCATGAACTCCCAGTCACCCGCCCACTCCCCTGCACTAGAGGTCCATGACCTCGCCCGCACGTACGGCGAAGGGGCGGGCGCCGTCGCCGCCCTCGCCGGCGTCGACCTCGCCTTCCCGTCCGGCTCCTTCACCGCGGTGATGGGGCCGTCCGGGTCGGGCAAGTCGACGTTCCTCACCTGCGCCGCCGGTCTCGAACGGCCCACCGAGGGCCGCGTCGTCATCGCCGGCGAGGACATCACGCACTGGAGCGAGGAGGACCGCACCCGGTTCCGCCGCGAGCGGATCGGCTTCGTCTTCCAGGGCTTCCACCTGATGTCCTACCTGACCGCCGAGCAGAACGTCGGGCTGCCCATCCGGCTGGCCGGACACCGCGTCGACCGGAAGCGGGTGCGCGCGCTGCTCGAGCAGGTCGGGCTCGGCGACCAAGGCGGACGGATGCCGTCGGAGCTCTCCGGCGGCCAGCAGCAGCGCGTCGCGATCGCCCGGGCGCTGGTCACCGACCCCGCGGTCGTCCTGGCCGACGAGCCGACCGGTGCCCTCGACTCCGCGACCGCGCACGAGGTGATGGCCTTGCTTCGGTCCTGCGTCGACGACGCTGGTGCATTCGGTGGGGGCCAGACGGTCGTCATGGTCACCCACGACCCGGTCGCGGCGTCGTACGCCGACACCGTGGTCTTCCTCGTCGACGGACGGATCGCGGGCCGGATGGACCGCCCCACCGCCGACGCGGTTGCCGGACAGATGGCCCACCTCGACGAGCTGGTCACTGAGGTGGCGTCATGACCAGGCTGGCCTTCGCCTCGCTGCGGCACCGCACCACGGCCTCGCTCGCGACGTTCGTGACCGTGCTGCTCGGCACCGCGCTGATGGGCTCGTTCGCGACCCTGGCCGCGACCGGCACCGGGCCCGTCTCGGCCACCGACGCGGACACCCTCTTCATCATGGGCGCCGTCGTCGGCGGGTGGGGCGCCCTGATCGTGCTCTTCGCCGTCGTCTCGACGGTCGGCATCACCGTGACCCAGCGCGAGGTCGAGATCGGCCTGCTGCGCACCATCGGCGCCACCCCACGGCAGGCGCGGCGGCTGGTCCAGGCCGAGACCGTGCTCGTTGCCGCCGCGGCCGCATCCATTGGTGCGGTCGCCGCCACCTTCGGTGGCCGGCTCCTGCTCGACATGCTCCGCAAGGGCGACGTGGTCGCCGACTCGGTGCGGTACGACGCCGGCGCGGCCCCCGTGGCCGTCGCGATCCTGGTCGTGCTGGTCAGCGTGCTCGGGTCCGGGCTTGCGGCCCGGCGCGCGACCCGCGGGCCGGCGACCATCGCCCCCAGCGAGGGTCGTCGGGGTGCCGAGCGGTTGCGTTGGTGGCGGATAGCCGCAGCTGTGCTGCTGATCGGCTACGCCCTGGCCATGGGCGTGATCACGATCACCGTGACCGCGCACGACAAGGACCCCTACGCCGCGATGCAGACCTCCGGCTCCTGCGCGATCCTCGTCGCGCTCGGCCTGGCCAGCCTCGCGCCCTGGCTCCTCAAGCACCTCTCGGTGCTCGCGCGGCCGGCAGTCGGTGCGGGCGTCGCCGGTCATCTGGCGGCGTACAACACCCGGCGCCGGGCGCACCTGCTCGGTGGCGTGCTGGCACCCGTGATCGTGCTGACCGCGTCCGCCACCAGCGTGCTCATGGCGGTGGGCACCGACAACCGGACCCGGCCCTCCGGAGCCGACCAGGACGCGCAGACCATCAACCTGCTCAACAACGTCGTCGTCGGCATGATCGTGGTGTTCGCGGCGGTCGTCGTGATCAACACCTTCGCGGCCGTTGTCGCGCACCGGAAGGCCGAGCTGCACCGGCTCTGGCTGCTCGGCGCCACGCCGGAGCAGGTCGAGGGCTCGGTGCTCGCCGAGGCCCGCATCGTCGCGGGGGTCGGCGTGGCCCTGGGGCTGCTCGCCTCGCTGGCGACGATCGTCCCGTTCGGGGTCGCCCGCCACGAGGGCCTGGTCCCCGACGGCCAGCTCTGGCTGCCGGCGGTGGTCGTCGCGGGCGTGGTCGTGTTGACGCTGCTGGCTGCCCGCTCCGCGGTCCGGCGTACGGCGCCGGTGCCGCAGGCCGTTGCACCCTCGATCGGCGGAGTGCGATGACAGACTGGGCAGCGATGGCCAGCCCGCTCGCCCAGGTGCCGCCGATCCGTTCGGTCAGCCCGAAGCCGGTCGACGAGCGTGCGCTCGTCGACCGGCTCCGGCTCACCGCGGTCGCGCTGGTGAACGCGCTGCTGTTCGTGCCGGCGCTCGCGCTGGCCATTCTCAGCGTCCTGGCGGTGGCCCTCGGGCCGCTCGGGGTCGGCCTCCTGCTCGCCCATCTCGTCGTACCCGCCACCGAACGGCTGGCCGCGCTGCACCGGCGAGTCAGCGGCGCGCTGCTCGGCGAGGAGATCGAGTCCGGGTACGCCGTCACGACCGGCACCGGGGTGGCGGCCCGGCCGGTCCGCTGGTTGACCGACAAGGCGCGCTGGCGGGACTTCGGCTTCCTCTGGTTCTCGGCGACCGGCGGCTTCGTGATGTCGCTCCTGCCGGTGGGGCTCCTCGTCGCGCCGGTCACGCACGTGGTCGGTGCTCTGGTCGACGGGGGCTTCTGGTGGTGGATCCTGGTCCTGATCGATGTGCCGCTCCTCATCGGCTGGTGGTGCGCGACCCCCGGGCTGGTCCGCGGCCGAGCGCTGGCCGAGCGGAACATCCTCGGCTCGCGCCGGATCGAGGAGCTGGAGCGCCGGGTCGAGGAGGTCACCACGTCCCGCGCCGAGACCCTGGACCACAGCGCCGCGGAGGTGCGCCGGATCGAGCGCGACCTGCACGACGGCGCCCAGGCCCGGATCGCCTCGGTCGGCATGAACGTCGGCCTGGCCGAGAAGCTGATGGCCACCGATCCCGAGGCCGCCGCAGCGCTGCTGCGCGAGGCCCGGGAGACGACGGTGAGCGCACTGGAGGACCTGCGCTCGGTGGTGCGCGGCATCCACCCACCGGCGCTGGCCGACCGTGGGCTGGCCGGCGGCATCGAGGCGCTCGCGCTGCCGATCCCACTGCCGATCACGGTGACCGTTGACGCGTCGTCGCTCCCGCCACCGGTCGAGTCGGCGGCGTACTTCGCGGTCGCCGAGTGCCTGGCCAACACGGTCAAGCACGCCGCCGCGAACCGCGCTTGGGTGCGGGTCAGGCACGACGGCGAGGTGCTGCACCTCGTGGTCGGCGACGACGGGCGGGGCGGCGCGGACCCGGCCGGTTCCGGTCTGACCGGGGTGGCTCAGCGGCTCGCGGCCTTCGACGGCACGATGGTGGTCGACAGCCCCGCCGGTGGGCCGACCGTCGTGACCATGGAGGTGCCGTGCCAGATCAGGCCCCACTGACGGAGCAGCTGAGGGCGGTCCTGGCCGAGGACCAGGCCCTGCTCCGGGTCGGGCTGACCCGGATCCTCGAGGCCAGCGACATCGTCGTGGCGGCGGCGGTCGACAACGCGCCTCAGCTGGAGCGGCTCTTGGCCGAAGGTGACTTCGACATCGCCATCGTCGACGTCCGCCTGCCACCGACGTTCTCCACCGAGGGGCTAGCGGCGGCGATCGCCGCGCGGGCCGCCCGCCCCGGGCTGCCGGTGCTGGTGCTCAGCCAGCACGTCGAGCCGATCTACGCCCGCGACCTGCTGTCCAGCGGCGAGGGCGCGATCGGCTACCTGCTCAAGGACCGGGTGGCCGATATCGACGAGTTCGTGGCCGCCGTACGCCGGGTCGCCTCGGGCGGCACCGTGCTCGACCCCGAGGTGGTCGCCGGCCTGGTCGCCGGCTCGGCCGGGAGGCCCCTGGACCGGCTCACCGACCGCGAGCGCGAGGTGCTCACGCTGATGGCCGAGGGCCGCTCCAACGCCGCGATCGCCGCCCGGCTGTTTGTCTCGGAGAAGGCGGTCGGCAAGCACACCAACGCGATCTTCACCAAGCTCGACCTGCCGCAGGCCCATGACGACAACCGCCGGGTGCTCGCCGTCCTCGCCTGGCTCCAGGGCCAGTAGGTCCTCGTCGAGATGCGGAAATTGGCTGTCCTGACGTCGATGACACAGCCATTTCCCGCATCTCGACGAGAAATGACGACGACCCCGGGACCCGAGGTCCCGAGGCCGCCGGAGCTTGTCCCCGTGAGACGAAGCTCGACTGCTTGCTAGTCGCTGCTGAAGATCGCCAGCAGGCGGAGCAGGTTGGTGTAGATCCAGACCAGGCTGACCGTCATCGCGAACGCGGCCCGCCACGACTCAGCCTCGGGGATCCGGTTGGCGATGCCCTGCTCGACGAAGTCGAAGTCGAGGATCAGCATGAAGATGCCGAGCACCAGGCCGGCGACGGCGAACAGGATGCCCAGGCCGCCGTTGCCGTAGATGCCGAGGTCGATGCCGAACAGGTTCAGCACCAGCGACATCAGGCTGATGCCGACCATGCCGAAGACGGCAGCGATGACACCGCGGCGGAACTTGTCGCCGACCTTGATGTTGAGGATCTTGTACGCCGCGAGCGTGCCCGCGAAGGCGGCGAAGGTGCCGAGCACCGCGCCGGTGACCACGCCCGGGTACATCAGGTTGAACAGCTTGCTGATCGCACCGAGCGCGACGCCCTCGAGGGCAGCGAACGCGATGACCAGGGCCGGGCTGATGACGCGCTTGAACGAGTTCACCATCGACAGCGCGAACGCGCCGAGCGAACCGATCGTCACCGCGGCGAAGAGCGGCCCGAGGTTGACGGTCTCGGCGTTCTCCGAGGTGATGTCCGGCGTCAGGATCCAGGTCGCCATCGCGGTCAGGATGACCACGCCGATGGTGATCGCCGTCTTCTGGACCACCGTGTCGATGGTCATCGGGCCGGTGGTGGCGGGCGCGCGCTGAGTGTCGCCCGGTGTGCCGACGCCCCACTGGGACGGGTCGGTCGTCTGGCCGTAACCGGCCACGGGCGCCCCGTTGCCGGCGTACGTCTGGTTGCCGTAGAGGTTCGCGCCGCCGCGGTTGAACTCCTCCGAACGACGGAAGATGGGGTTGTTGCTCTGCATGGTCTCCTCCTTGGAGGCCGGGGTGGTGGCCGTCGCTGTGACGACTCACCGATGAGCCCAGTCTACGGACTCGTCAGGTTGAACGCAGGTACGCCGCCTGGCGTTCCCGCGAGGGCTGTGGATTCCCTAAGAAATCAGCGATGCACGATGCGCACCGAGACGGTCCGGGTCGAGCTGGCGCGGACCAGCACGAAGTGGCCGGCCCGCCGGTAGGAGCCGTGCCGGACGATGACCCGGTAGCCGTGCGGGTAGTGCAGCGGGCTCACGAAGATCCGCGTCGGCGCGGTGACCGACCGGTCCGGGCGGAAGCGGAACCAGAACCGGCCGCTGCCGGGGCGGAAGCGCATGACCAGCGGCGCCCCGGCCACGGCCTGCGCGTAGGTCCGGACCAGCACGCGCGCCTTGGCCTGCTTCACCGAGGAGAGGTCCGTGTCGTCCGCGAACAGCCCCTGGTCGCCGTCAGCGGTGGTCGGGTCGTTCCAGAACTTGTACGCCCAGTGCGTCCAGCCCATCAGGTGCCGGTCCGCCGAGGCGGCGTCGATCTTGATGGCGGTGAGGTTGTCGGTCGCGCCCCACTCGCTCATCATCGGCACCGCGTGCATCCGCTCGGCCTGCTCGAGCGCGTGCCGCTCGCGGCCGTCGGAGTATGCGCGACAGCTCCGCACGTCGCCGCCCGGGACGCCCTGGCTCTCCAGGAAGACCGCCGGGCAGTAGTTGTGCCACGAGAGGCCGAGCTGATCCTCCTTCGCGGGCGCGGTGAAGTAGGTGTCGACCTCCTGGCCGCCGGCGAACTGCTGCGGCTCCCACCAGACGATGTTGTCGGGATCGATCGCCCGGACGGCCTTCAGCCCGGCCTCCATGGCTGGCTGCAGCTCGGTGGGGTACGACGCGGGGCAGCCGGTGGTCAGGCAGGTCGGCCACTCGATCCCCATCCAGGGCTCGTTGAGCAGGTCGTAGCCCATCAGGTACCGCTGGTGCTTCCAGCGCTGCGCGGCCACCTGCCAGGCCGCCAGCCAGCCGTCGAGCAGCCCTCGGCGGTTGGCCCAGAAGTCGTCGAACATCGCCGAGACCTCGGGCGTCCAGTAGCCGGTCGGGAACGGCGCGACCACCGGCGGCGTGAGGCTGAACGGCAGCTGCCGCGCCGCGGCCCAGTCCGGCACCCCCTCACCGCCGTACTGCTCGTGCCACTGGTCCTGGTGCATGTCGAGCTGGATCCAGATCCGCTTCCTGGCCAGCAGGTCGAGCACCCGCTGCCACTGGTCGAGGTACGCCGGGTCGGCCTGCCCGGGGCCGTTCGGCGTGAGCCCGGCCCACAGGGTGCCGACCCGGGCGGCGTTGAAGCCGTGTCGCGCCAGCCACGACGCGTCCCGCTCGGTGAAGCCGGTCGGACCGTCCGGCGGCACGTAGGGCTTGCGCTTGTAGACGAGGTTGAGCCCGTGCACGATCACGACCCGCCCCTGCGGGTCGACCAGCCAGCGCCCATCGCGCTGCAGCCGCGGCGGATGGGGCCGCCGCTCGGTGGCTGAGGGCGTATCGACCGCAGTCGCCGGGACGCCCACTGTCAGGCCGCTGACGACCAGGCCGGTGAGGACAATCAGGACCCGCAACCGCTGCACACCGTGACAACTCGACGGTTCGAGTCAGGTCACGCCCGCCGCGCGAGCACCACGGTGTCCGTCGCGACCGCCGACCCGTGCCCGTGGCCGTGGTCGTCTCCGACCTCGCGAGTCCGTGCCTCGGCGACGTCGATGCTCCAGCCGTCCTCGAGCAGCGAGGTGACCCGCTCCGGCGCGAAGAGCAGGTGGCTCAGGTGCGGGTTGCGCAGGTCGGTGTGCCGCTCGTCCGGGTGGTGGCCCGCGACCAGGAGGGTGCCGCCTGGTCGGACGGCCCCGGCGATGGCGGCGTAGACCCGGTCGAAGTCGGCCTCGGGCACGTGCACGTACATCGCCGAGACCAGGTCGGCGCCTCCCGGCAGCGGATCTCCGGCGAGCAGGTCGACGTGCACCCACTCGGTCAGGTCCGCCACCCCGGCCTCGCCGGCGTGCGTCCTGGCCTTCTCGAGCGCGACCACTGACAGGTCGGCGCCGGTGGCACGCCAGCCGTGCTCGGCCAGCCACACGACGTCGGCGCCCTCACCGCAGCCCACGTCGAGCGCCGTTCCGGCCGGCAGGTCTGCCACCAGCTCGACCAGCCGCTGGTTGGGCAGCCCGGACCAGACGCGCTCGTGCTCGGCGTACCTCTGGTCCCAGAACTCCTGGGTGAAGACGTGTGCTTCGTCCGTCTCGTCCATGGATCCCACGATCCCATCAAGCGGCGACCGAGTGCCCCCGGTGGGGCTCGAACCCACACTGAGCCGCTTTTAAGGCGGTTTCCTCTGCCGGTTGGGATACGGGGGCCGGATCAGCGTAGGGCGGCAGCCCGTCCGAGCACCGCGTCGAGCATCGGCTCGGTGAGCCGGCCGGTGAAGGTGTTCTGCTGGCTCGGGTGGTAGCTCCCGAGCAGGGTGATCTCTCGGCCCGCGACTGTGAGTGCTGCCTCGGCGCCGTGCCCGAACCGCGGCTTGGGCGCTGGGACCCGCCAGCCGATCCTCCCGAACGAGCGCAGCGTCGCGTCCCAGCCGATCGACCCGAGCGCCACGACCACGCGGACGTGCTCCACCAGCAGCCGGAGCTCGGCCTCGATCCAGGGTGCGCAGGTGTCGCGCTCGGCGGTGCTGGGCTTGTTCTGCGGCGGAGCGCATCGGACCGTCGCCACCATCCGGGCGTCGACGAGCTCGAGCCCGTCGGCGGCGTCGACGGAGGTGGCGCGGGTCGCCAGCCCGACGCGGTGCAGCGACGCGAACAGCCAGTCGCCGGAGCGGTCACCCGTGAAGACCCGGCCGGTGCGGTTGGCTCCGTGGGCCGCGGGGGCGAGACCCACGATGAGCACGGCCGGGGTCGGCGACCCCCAGCCGGGGATCGGGCGGCCCCAGTAGGGCTCGCCGGCGTACGACGCCCGCTTGGCCACCGCGACGTCCTCGCGCCAGCGGACCAGTCGCGGGCAGGCGCGGCACACCGAGACCTCGGCGCCAAGCTCGTCGAGGTCGGCGCCGGCAGCGAGGCGGCGTACCTGCGCCACCGTCCGCGCAACCGGCGTCTCGGGCGTGGCCGGGTCACCGGGCCAGCCGGTGCCGGGCGGGACCGGCGAGGGGAACGGCTGTCCGGTCGCCGGGTGCGGGAGCTCGGTCAGGCGGCCAGCCTAGAGACGGGGAGTGCTACGGCGTCGCCTGCATCCCGATCTGGCTGTCCCCGCCGCCGCGCACCTTGTCGGCCGCGCTGGACGCGGCGGAGGACACCTTGTCCTTCGCGACCTCGGCCGCGGCGGCCGCCTGATGAGCGGCGGCATCCTGGGCACGATGCGCGACCCGCTGCACCTTCGGGTTCCCGGCGACCTTGCGGGCGGTACCGGCGATCTGCTCGTAGCGCTGGCGCCCGGCCCGGGCTCCGAGCACGTATCCGACCCCGGCGGCAGCCAGCAGTGACAGCTTGCTCATGACCTTCTCCTCTTCACGACGATGATGACGACAGCGAGGACCGCGACGACGCCGGCCACGACGGCGGCCTGCTTCGCGGTGGTCTTCGCGCGTACCTGGACCTGCTCTGTGAGCTCGTTGACGGTCGCGGCCAGCTCCTCGCGCTGGCGCGCGATATCCGCCTCGAGCTCCGCTTGCTTGTGCGACATCACTGGTGTCCCTTCACGGCCTCGAGGTCCTGCTTGGCCCCGGCAATCGCCTTCTCCGGAGTCGGCGGGGCCGCCTGCGCCACCTGCTTCTTGCCGACCAGCGCGGCGATGCCTGCCGCGGCCAGCACGGCGACGGTCACGATCAGCGCGGCCAGCCAGAGAGGGAGCGCGAGGTCCAGGGCGATCACCGTGGTGGTCAGCAGCCCCGCAAGGCCGTACAGGGCCAAGAGCCCCGCCCCGCTGAACAGCCCGATCCCGAGCCCGGCGTGCTTGCCCTTCTCGGCGAGCTCGGCCTGAGCCAGCCGGATCTCGGAGCGCACCAGCTCGGGAATCTGTTCCGAGAGCCGGTGCACGACGGCGCCGATCGGCTCGTCCGTCTGCGGGTGCGTGGTCACGGGTGGCCGGTACCCCGGCGACCCGCACTCATACGAGAGACCAGGCGATCCCGTCGAGGATGTCGGACTCGGAGGCGATCATGGTGTCGACGTCGGCTCGAGCGAGGACGCGAGCCAGGATGAGGGCCCCGGCACCGATCACGTCGGCGCGGCCCGGGTTCATGAACGGCAGGGCCAGTCGCTCCTCGACCGGCATCGCGACGAGGAGCTCGACGTACGCCGTGACGTCGGCCACCGCGAGCCGGGACTGGTCGATCGCCTCCCGGTCGTACGACGGCAGCCCCAGGACTCCGGCGGCAACGGTCAGGGTGGTGCCGGCGACACCGACCACGGTGTGGGCCCCCCGGATCGGCACCGGCGCCGCGTCGAGGTGGGCGTCGATGTCGGCGACGCAGGACGCCACTTGGGCTGCGGTCGGCGGGTCACCGGCGAGGTGCCGCTCGTGCAGCCGGACCGAGCCGATGTCCATCGAGTGCGCGCGATCGACCCGTCCGCCGGAGCCGATCACCAGCTCGGTCGAGCCACCGCCGATGTCGACGACCAGGACCGGATCGGGCGCGGGACCGATGAGGTTGCGGACCGCTCCGTCGAAGGCCAGCGCAGCCTCCTGCTCGCCGGTCAGGATGTCCGGCGGAACACCGAGCCGCTCCTCGACGCCCCGCACGAACACCTCGCCGTTCGCGGCGTCGCGCACTGCTGACGTGGCGCACAGCCGGACCCGGGTCGCGCCGTACTCCTGGATGGTGGCGGCGTAGTCGTCCATGGCCGCGAACGTCCTCGCGAGGGCCTCGTCGCTCAGCCGGCCGGTCGCGTCCACGGCTTGGCCCAGCCTGACGATTCGCGACTCGCGAACGGTGATATGGGGCAACGCGCCCACGAGCAGCCGGATGGTGTTGGTGCCGCAGTCGATCGCGGCGACGGTCTCACTCATCGGCGCCGACGCAGGGTCCGGACGCCCACCAGTCCCCCAGCTCGTCAAGCACCTCGTCGCCGAGCGGGTTGACGCCGCTCCCCTGGGCGAGGGCCTGCGCGGCCAGCACGTGCAGGCACTTCACCCGGTCCGGCATGCCACCGGCCGAGATGCCGTCGATCTCTGGTACGTCGCCCAGCTCGGCTCGTGCCGCGAGGTAGCGGTCGTGGGCCCCGGCGTACGCCGCCGCCAGCGCGGGCTCGGCGGCGAGCCGCGCCTCCATGTCCTTCATCAGGCCGGAGCCCTCGAGGGAGCCGATCCGCGAGGCAGCCCGCGGGCAGGTCAGGTAGAAGGTGGTCGGGAACGGCGTGCCGTCGTGCAACCGGGGCTCGGTCGCCACCACGTCGGGCAGCCCGCAGGGACAGCGGTGCGCGACCGCGTGCACCCCGCGCGCGGGACGCCCCAGCTGCCGGCCGACCGCCTCGAGGTCTCCCCCGGATGGCGGCTGCGCAGGCGAGGTCACGGTGCTTCGGGGGTGTCGCCCGCGGAGTCCTCGCCGCCGGTGCCCTTCCTGGTGCCGTCGATGTCCGTGGCGGGTGGCCGGCCGGCCTTCGGCGGGTTGCCGGCCAGCTCGACGGACGCCCAGCCGTCGCTCCACCAGGGCGTCTGCGTCGTCGAGATGACGGTGCTCGGGTCCTGGAGCTGTGACGCGGGCTCGAGCGGGAGGCCGTCCTCGCCGAGCACCAGGTAGGTCTTCTCACCAGGCATCACGTAGCCGAGGCGTTCGCGGGCCTGCTTCGCGACGTAGGCCGGGTCCTCCCACCGGTCCTTCTCCGACTCGAGCGAGTCGATGTTGGCCTCGTGCTCGGCGATCTGGGTCTTGAGGTCGTTGATGTGCCCGCGCTGCTCGAGGTAGGCGCGCAGTGACGACGCGTAGGACACGGTCAGCACCGCCAGCACCAGCACCAGGACCGCGGCCCGGCCGGTGAGCCGCGAGCGGGGTCGCTCGGACGTCGCGGCACCGTCCGCCTCGGGCTGGACGGCCGCGGGGCGCGCCACTCTGGGCGCCCCCGGTCGTCGGCCCGGGGCGGTGCGTCCGCGGGGTCTGCGCTTGTCGGGAGTCATGTCCCTACCGATTGAACCTCGGGAAGGCGCCCGCGCCGGCGTACCGCGCCGCATCGCCGAGCTCCTCCTCGATCCGCAGCAGCTGGTTGAACTTGGCCACCCGGTCGGACCGGGCCGGGGCGCCGGTCTTGATCTGGCCGCAGTTCACGGCCACCGCGAGGTCGGCGATCGTGGTGTCCTCGGTCTCGCCGGACCGGTGGCTCATCATGTTCCGGAAGCCGGCGCGATGGGCCAGCTCGACCGCGTCGAGGGTCTCGCTGAGCGACCCGATCTGGTTGACCTTCACGAGCATGGCGTTGGCGTTGCCGCCGTCGATGCCGCGCTGGAGCCGCTCGACGTTGGTGACGAACAGGTCGTCGCCGACGATCTGGATCTTGTCGCCGAGCTGGTCGGTGAGGGCCTTCCAGCCGTCCCAGTCGTCCTCGTTGAGCGGATCCTCGATCGAGACGATCGGGTACGCCGCGCAGAGGTCGGCGTAGTAGGAGATCATCTCGGCGCTCGACTTCGGAGCGCCTTCGAAGGTGTAGACACCGTCATCGAAGAACTCGCTCGCGGCGACGTCCATCGCAAGGCCGATATCGGTGCCGAGCTTCTGCCCGGACGCCTCCACGGCCTCGGCGATCAGGTCGAGCGCGGCCCGGTTGGAGTCGAGGTTGGGCGCGAAGCCGCCCTCGTCGCCCAGGCCGGTCGAGAGCCCCTTCTTCTTCAGCACGGACTTCAGCGCGTGGTAGACCTCGGCGCCGGAGCGCAGCGCCTCCTTGAACGTCGGCGCGCCGATCGGCGCGATCATGAACTCCTGCACGTCGACGTTGGAGTCGGCGTGCGCGCCGCCGTTGACGATGTTCATCATCGGCACCGGCAGCAGGTGTGCGTTGGGGCCGCCGACGTAGCGGTAGAGCGGGAGCCCGGCCGAGTCGGCCGCGGCCCGGGCCACGGCGAGCGAGACGCCGAGGATCGCGTTGGCGCCGAGCTGGGCCTTGTTGGGGGTGCCGTCGGCGTCGAGCATGGTCTGGTCGACCAGCCGCTGGTCGTCGGCGTCGAGCCCCTCGATCGTGGGGCCGAGGGTCTGGATGACCGCGTCCACGGCGTTCTGGACGCCCTTGCCGAGGTAGCGGTCGCCGCCGTCGCGCAGCTCCACGGCCTCGAACGCGCCGGTCGACGCGCCACTGGGGACGGCCGCGCGGGCGAAGGTCCCGTCGTCGAGGAGTACCTCTACCTCGACGGTGGGGTTGCCGCGCGAGTCGAGGATCTCGCGGGCGCCGACAGCTTCGATGGATGCCACGGGCGGGTGCTCCTGGGTCAGGGGAAGTAGAGGAAGACGCAGAAATGCGATGCGGCCGTCAGCCTAGTGCGGACGTGAGGGCGATCTCGGGAAGTGGTCAGCCACGGCGACGTACGGCGTCGCGAAGCGCCTGCTCCGGGTCGACGCCGTCGGCGACGGCCTCCTCGACCAGCGCCAGCAGCCTCTCGCCGATTCGTCTGCGGTCCGACGGGTTGTTCTCCGTTGGCTCCGGCAGACGAATCGCGGTGGCGGTGGTCTCGCTGCGCTCGACCACCTTGGCGGCGTACAGCAGCGCCGGGAGGGTGTCGGGCAGTCCGTCGGTGGGCGACGCGCGCGGCTTGTCGCGCTCCTTGATCGCCTGCCAGACCTCGTTGACGGCGGCAGCGTCGGCGGGTGGGTCGTCGGACTCCGGGCCGAAGACGTGCGGGTTGCGGCGGTACATCTTCTCGGTGATGCCACGGGCCACGTCGTCGATGGAGAAGGCACCGGACTCCTCGGCGATCACGGCGTGGAAGTAGACCTGCAGCAGCAGGTCGCCGAGCTCTTCCCGGAGATGGTCGAGATCGCCGGTGTCGATCGCCTCGAGGGTCTCGTGGGTCTCCTCGAGCAGGTAGCGGGCCAGCGACCGGTGCGTCTGCTCGCGCTTCCACGGGCACTCGGCGCGCAGCCGACGCATCACCGCGAGGAACACCAGCAGCGGCTCGTCGGTCGTCACGGTTCAGTCGAGACAGACCAGGTGGCTGGGCAGCGAGCTCGTGTAGGTGGAGTCCGGCGCGGGCTTCAGCCCGTCCTTGGCGGTCGTCCCGACCGCGAGCGACAGGTCGGTGTCGATCTGGCCGGCGTTGTCGAAGTCGGCAGCGTCGACGTCGACGGCGTACTTGGGGTTGACCTCGACGTCATGGTCGGCGACCCAGGCCGCGAGCAGCCTCTTCCCCTCGGCGTACGAGTCCTCCTGGGTGGCTTCGGTCGTGCCGTTGTCGCGCAGCGAGATCTCGCCGATCTGGGTGAGCACGTCCTGGCTGTAGTTGTCCGCACCGAGGATCTCGCGGAAGGCCTCCTGCTGATCCTCCGACAGCTCCTCGAGCTCTGGCTCGAGCTGGGCAAGCCCGCTCTTGTAGTCCGGGCTCGGCTCCACGTCGTACTCGTCGGCCAGCTGCTCGGCGGCGGCACGCACGACCAGGATGGTCGCGAACTGATTGGTGACGTAGCGCAACGCAATCGGTTGACCCGCCTGCGGATCGCCCTTGCTGATCGTCTCGTAGCCGGCGCAGTAGTCGTCGACCAGCTTGTCCAGGTCACGGCTGGTGATGGACTGGTCGCCGACCTCGGCCGCGATGCCTGGGTGGAACTCGGTGCCGGCGATACCACAGCCGGAGAGGACGAGAACCGACGTCGCGAGGACGGGGACCGCACGCAGCAACCTCACGGAGCCATTGAACACCGGACCCGCACCCGCGGCCGACCCGGGCGGGCGGTCAGCCGGCGCGCCGGGCCAGGACCCGCACGGCCCGGCGGCGGCGGGCGCGGGGCGAGAGACCGATGGTGGTGGAGTTGCCGACCAGGGCGACCTCGGCGGCCACCGCGCTCACCACGGCGGCGGAGACGCCGGCCCGGCTCGCGATCCGGGCGTGCTGGCGGCGGGTCAGCTCGACGACCACCGGGTCGCCGGCCTCGCGCTGCAGGGCCCGCCAGTCGGCAGGGCGGAGGGCGGCCGCCCGGTGGTAGGCGGCCCGGACCGCGGCGTACGGCGCCACGTCCGCACCGAGCTCGAGCTCGTTGTCGAGGACGCCCTCGAGGGTCGTGGTGAAGCGCTGGAACAGGGCGCGGACCAGGGTCTCGCGCTCGGGCAGGCCGAGCAGGGCCGGGTCGGCCGGGGCGGTGGCCCCGGCGGCGACGGCCTCCTCGCGGGCGAGCCAGCCGTTGAGGGCGGCGGTGCGCGTGCTGTGGTCGGACCAGCCGGACGGGGTCTTGAGCCGACCCCTGCGGCGGTGGGAGCTGAGCGGCAGAGCGGTCATGGCGCGCCTCTTCGGTCTCGGGGAGGGACTTGCTGCCCGAGATGAGCCGCGTTACCGCCGTCAGATACGCCGTGGGCCGGTCATTTCTCGTCGAGATGCGGAAATTGGTCGTGGAAACAGGACCCGAGCGCCAATTTCCGTATCTCGACGCGAGACGGTCAGCTCGCGGCAGTTTTCTCCCTCGGGTCGACGACGTCATCGATGACGCCGTGCGCCCACTGGAGGAGCCCGATCCCGTCGAGCGGCTTGCCCATCACCCCGCCGTGGTGAGGCCGCGGCACCAGGATCGTCGAGACCGGTGCCTTGACGATCGACTTCGGGTAGAGCCGCTGGAGGCGGACCACGCGCGAGTCGGGCAGCGTGACCGGCGCGAACCGGACGTTCTTGCCCGCGATCGTCACCTCGCCGACTCCGGCCTGCCGGGCCCGGGCCCGGAACCGCGCGACCAGCAGCAGCGAGGTGACCTCGACCGGCGGCTCGCCGTAGCGGTCCTTCAGCTCCTCGAGCAGGAGGTCGACGTCGTCGTCGCTGCGGACCTCGGCCAGCCGCTTGTACATCTCCAGCCGCAGCCGCTCGCTCGGGATGTAGTCGTGCGGCAGGTGGGCGTCGACGGGCAGCTCGATGCGGACCTCGTTGAGCTCCGGCTCCTGGTCACCACGGAACTCGTGGACCGCCTCGCCGACCAGCCGGACGTAGAGGTCGAACCCGACGTCGGCGATGTGGCCGGACTGCTCGCCGCCGAGCAGGTTGCCGGCGCCCCGGATCTCGAGGTCCTTCATGGCGATGGCCATGCCGCCGCCGAGGTCGGAGTGCTGGGCCAGCGTCGCCAGCCGCTCGTGGGCGGTCTCGGTGAGCGGCTTCTCGGCCGGGTAGAGGAAGTAGGCGTAGGCGCGCTCGCGGGAGCGACCGACCCGGCCGCGGAGCTGGTGCAGCTGGGAGAGACCGAGGGTGTCGGCCCGCTCGATGATCATCGTGTTGGCGTTGGAGACGTCGAGCCCGGACTCGACGATCGTCGTGCAGACCAGCACGTCGAACGTCTTCTCCCAGAAGTCGAGCATCACCTGCTCGAGCAGGTGCTCCCCCATCTGTCCGTGCGCCACCGCGACCCGCGCCTCGGGGACCAGCTCGCGGATCTTGGCGGCGGCCTTCTCGATCGACTGCACCCGGTTGTGGATGTAGAAGACCTGGCCCTCGCGCAGCAGCTCACGGCGTACGGCGGCGGTGACCTGGCGGTCCTCGTAGCCGCCGACGTAGGTCAGCACCGGGTGCCGCTCCTCGGGCGGCGTGGTGATCGTCGACATCTCGCGGATGCCGGTGATCGCCATCTCGAGCGTGCGCGGGATCGGGGTCGCGGACATGGACAGCACGTCGACCGAGGTGCGGAGCCGCTTCATCTGCTCCTTGTGCTCGACGCCGAACCGCTGCTCCTCGTCGACGATGATCAGCCCGAGGTCCTTGACCCGGATGTCGGGGTTGAGCAGGCGGTGCGTGCCGACCACGATGTCGACGGTGCCGTCGGCGAGGCCCTCGACGACCGCGCGGGCCTCCTTGTCGGTCTGGAACCGGCTGAGCGCCTCGATCCGGATGGGGAAGCCGCTCATCCGCTCCTGGAACGTCGAGAGGTGCTGGGTCACCAGCAGCGTGGTCGGCACCAGAATGGCGACCTGCTTGCCGTCCTGGACCGCCTTGAACGCCGCCCGCACCGCGATCTCGGTCTTGCCGTAACCGACGTCGCCGCAGACCAGCCGGTCCATCGGGACGGTCTTCATCATGTCGTCCTTGACCTCGTCGACCGTGGTCAGCTGGTCGGGGGTCTCGGTGAACGGGAACGCGTCCTCGAGCTCCCGCTGCCACGGCGTGTCGGGACCGAACGCGTGCCCCTTGGTGGCCTGCCGGGCGGCGTAGAGCTTGATCAGCTCGGCCGCGATCTGACGCACCGCCTTGCGGGCCCGGCCCTTGCGCTTGCCCCAGTCGGCGCCGCCGAGCCGGTCGAGGCCGGGCTGCTCGCCCCCGACGTAGCGCGTCACCTGGTCGAGCGCGTCGGCGGGGACGTAGAGCCGGTCGGGTGGTCCGCCGCGCTTGCTGGCGCCGTACTCCAGGACGAGGTACTCCCGGACCGCGCCGGCGACCTCGCGCTGCTTCATCTCGACGAACCGGCCGACGCCGTGCTGCTCGTGGACGACGTAGTCGCCCGCGGAGAGCTCGAGCGGGTCGATCTGGCGCTTGCGCCGGGCCGGCATCCTGCGCATGTCGCGGGTGGACGCGCGCTGGCCGGAGATGTCCTCGCCGGTGAGCAGGACCAGCCGGTTGGCCTCGTCGACGAAGCCATGGGTGAGCGCACCACAGGCCACCGTGACCACGTCGGTGTCGGGCGCGTCCTCGAGCACGTCGACCAGCCGGGCCGGTATGTCGAGCTCGCCGAGCGCCTCGACGGTGCGCTGCGCCGGGCCGTGGCCGGGGTGTACGACGACCGTGCGGAATCCCTCGGCACGCCAGCGCGCGAGGTCGGCGAACGCACGGTCGACGTCGCCGCGGTAGGCGTCGGCCGCCTGCATCGGCAGGGTGCGGGTGGGCACGGCCGACATGTCAGTGTCATCGAGGTCCGGCAGCACCGCCTCGGTGTCGTCGGCGAGCCCGAACGGGCTGACCGTCCACCAGGCCTGGCCGGTGGCGAGCGCGTGGGCGCGGACATCGCCGAGGGCGCGGTAGGACGCGGCACCGAGGTCGATCGGCGACTCGCCCCCGCTGGCCGCGGCCGCCCAGCTCGCGCCGAGGAACTCCTCGCTGGTCGCGACCAGGTCGTGGGCGCGGCGGCGGACCCGCTCGGGGTCGAGGACCAGCACGTGGGTCTTGGCCGGGAGCAGGTCGACCAGCAGCTCCATCTCGTCGACCAGGGCCGGCGTCAGCGCCTCCATGCCCTCGGCGGCGATGCCGGCGGCGATCTTGTCGGTGAGCTCGACCAGCTGGGGGTGCTGCTCGCCGAGCTCCCACGCGCGCCGGCGTACGTCGTCGGTGAGCAGCAGCTCGCGGCACGGCGGCGCCCAAAGCCGGTCGACGGTCTCGTGGGTGCGCTGGTCGGCGACCGAGAAGCTGCGGATCTCCTCGACGTCGTCGCCCCAGAACTCCACCCGCAACGGGTGCTCCTCGGTGGGCGGGAAGACGTCGACGATGCCACCCCGGACCGCGAACTCGCCGCGTCGCTCGACCAGGTCGACGCGGGAGTACGCCGCATCGGCCAGCCGCTGCACGACGTCCTCCATCGGCGCGGTCTGGCCGGGCACCAGCTCGACGGGCTCGAGGTCGCCGAGCCCCTTGACCTGCGGCTGAAGCACGGAGCGGACCGGGGCGACGACGACCTTGAGCGGGCCGTGGTGCGCGACGGGGTGGGACAGCCTGCGCAGGACCGCGAGCCGGCGGCCGACGGTGTCGCTGCGCGGGCTGAGCCGCTCGTGCGGCAGCGTCTCCCAGCTCGGGTAGAGCGCGACGGTGTTGGGGTCGAGCAGGGAACCGAGCTCCTCGACGAGGTCCTCGGCCTCGCGGACGGTGGCGGTGACCGCGAGCACCGTGCGGCCAGCGCGCACCAGGCCGTCGACCACGAACGGACGCACCGCGGCCGGCCCGGTGACGTCGAGGGCGCGCACCATGCCGCCCCGGGCATCGGCGATCGCCTCGTCGAGGGTGGGGTCGGCGAGGACGGCGTCGGCCAAGCCAGAAAGGGCGGGTCCGGCGAGTGACACTAGGGGGCTCCTGTGGAGTGCGGACAACACGGCAGCCCCCGGCCACGAATGGCAGGGGGTGCGGTGTTCACTCTACGGCGGGCGGTCCAGCACTTTTCACGAGGCGTTGACTGTGGTGCTGACCTCTCCCAACGTGGCGAGGTCGCCGCGCAAGGCCTGCGATCGATCACGATGCGGTGGGTTGAACAGGACGGTGATCAGCTCCATCAACCGCGGGAACTTCAGGATCCGGAACGACTGGGTGATCCGGGTCCCGCCGCCGTCGACGGGCTCGAGGCGGAACCGCCACTCGGTCGAGTCGGGCGGTACGCCGCCCGAGGTGCGGTAGACGAGCAGCCGCTCGGGCTCGAGCTCGGTGATGGTGCAGGTGCGTGACCAGCGGAACGACCCGACCCGGTTGTTGCCGCGGAACTTCGCCCCCACCTCGGGCCGGGAGTGTCCTTCGACCCAGGTGACCGTGTGGCACTCGTGGCTCCACTCACCGACGCGGGTGGGGTCCGAGAGCACCGCCCAGACCTGGGCGGGCACGGCGGCCACGTCCGCGGCCACCTCGCCCTCCCAGTCCACCTTCCACTTCATCAGGTCCACGTCCGGGTGTCGTCGACGGTCAGCGGCGGCACAGCTGCGGCCGGCGTGCCGTCCCAGAGGAGCGCCCGCCTGCGGCGGTAGGCGCCGCCGAGGAGCTTGACCAGGATGAAGCGCGGGACTGCGGGCACCGGGCCGACCACGACCTGGACGTTCTCCTCGTCGAGGCCGTCGATCAGCCAGTGCCCCTCGAACGCGAGCTGAGTCATGCTCCCGTGGACCATCGACTCGTGCCACTTGACCCACTCGGCGTGGCTGATGCTGGCCGACACCACCGGCATCATTTCCAGCTCCTCACGGGCGAGGTGCGGCACCAGCGGCTCGTCGAGGGCAACCAGCGCCGCTACCAGGTCGGAGTCGGGACTGGCCGGGTCCGCCAGGTGGCGCTCTGCGGCGGCGCGCAGACCGTCCATGGCAGGCGTGATCGTGTCGTGGTCGGCGTCCATCCGCTCGCACAGAGCGGCCGCGTCCGGGTTGCGGCGTACGACGAGTGGGTAGAGCCCCTCGTCCTCGCCGGTGTGGTGGTGGTGCAGGAAGTCCATCAGCCAGATCGTGTGCTCGGCGAGCGCCTTGCGCCGGCGCGGCTCCTGCGCGTCCGGGGTGCCCAGCACCAGGCGCAGCCGGACCAGGTCGCGGCGCAGGGCGGAGTGGACGATGCCCATCATCCGGGTGTCGGCGGGGGCGGTCTTCGGGTCGAGCTGCAGGTCGATCTCTTGGGCGGTCATGCTGACTCCTCGGGAATGTGCGCCAAGAGCCGGAGCAAGGTCTGCCCCAGCCACTGCTGGTACTGCTCTTGAGTCCACCCGGCCATCCGGATCAGGTGGAGGTAGGTGGCCGGGCTGCTGATGGCCTGGAGGCCGTCGACAAGCTCGGGGTCGGGGCGTCGACCGAGGGCCAGGGTCAGGCCTTCGGCGAACGTCGTGAGCTGCTGCTCGTGGGCGTGCCGCTTGAGCTCGGCGAGCTCGTCGTCGGTCTCGGCCCCCTGCTCGAGCGCGTGGTGCAGGGTGGCCACCCGGGAGTACTGGTCGGCCATCATGGCGGCGGCGTACGCGAGTCGGGTGGGTCGATCGCCCTTCGCGAGGGCCGCGAACTCATGTCGCTCAGCGAGGGCGATGGGCTCGTCATCACCGACGATGGCGACGTCCATCGCGACCTTCAGCAGCTCTCGCTTGGAGCCGACCACGCTGTAGACGGTCTCGACGGCGACGCCGGCCTCACGGGCGATGTCGCGGACGCTGGTGGCCCAACCTCGCTCGGTGAAGAGCTTCGTCGCAGCAGCGATGACGGCGAGCCTGGTGTCGGCCGCCGAGGCGCGTCGACGTGGCGACTCGTAGGACCGCTTCGCGGTCGCTGGGGAGCTGGGCATGCGAGGAGTATGGAACAACCTTCAATTGAATGCAAGTATGTTCTAGTGAATTGATCTCGACGGGTCCGCCACCCGGCCGACGAACAGAGGGGTGCCTGTCGCCACCTCGTGGCTCTGCACATGGATGGCGAACAGGAACGGCCGGTCCACCACTAACGGCACGGGTGGCTGCGGCATCGCGCCGGCGCGCTGCATGACCACCGCGGTCGCGGCCGCGGCCTCGGTGCCCTGCTCGTCGACCGCGACGAAGGCCTCGTGCAGGACCTCGCTGATCTTCAGCGGCTCGTCGACGGTGAGCCCCGAGAAGTCCGCGTCGTCGGTGAACGCAGTCGGCATTCCGAGCTTGGCGAGCAGCTCCCCGAGCCGGGCCGCGGCACGGACCGTGAACCGGGGCAGCCGGAGCTCCAGCCGCTCGTGCGACGGGGCGTCCAGCACGGCCGACCAGTCGCGCTCGGCCACCAGCGCCTCGACGTCGGCCAGCCGGCCGGAGTCCGGCAGCACCACGGTCATCGCCAGCGTCCCGCCGACGTACGGCAGCTGCGCGGAGCGCCACCCGTCGCCGGCACCCACCTGGGCGCCGACGTGCCCGAGCATCGTCGGCACCTGCACCACGGTGCCGTCAGTGAGGTGGAAGTCCGCGTCGGTCGTCGACGACTCGCGGAACGGGTCCGACCACGCGGCCTTGAGGTAGAGCGCGTTGACCAGGACCAGCAGCGTCTCCTCGTCGAGCACGCCGTCCGGCACGATCTCGGGGATCCGCTCATACGTCTGCCCGGAGGTCCACTCGTTGATGACCGCCCGGGCGGCGTCGGAGTCGCCGTAGTCGACGACGGTCAGCAGCTCCTGGAGGTCCGGCTGCCAGGCCAGCCCCTGCTGGCCGAAGAGCCGGTTCGCCGACGACAGCTCGACCCACTCGCCGACGTCGACGGCCTGGCCGGCCCCGGCCACGACTGCCTCGATCTCGTCGCGGGTCCTGCCGCGGGCGCCGTACGCCGCCAGGGTGAGCGCGACCGCGACCGAGTGCGGCGAGATCGCCAGGTTGCCGTCCTCCGCCGAGAAAGCGGCGTACAGCCGGGCAGCGAGGCTGGTCACCCTCGCATCATGTCGGGTCCACGACCTTGCCGAGGAACAGCGGCGTCGCGTGCTGGACGTCGTGGATCACGAACAGGAACGGCCGGTCGACGACGAGCGGCTCCGGAGGGTCCGCCGGGGCGCTGGTCACCCCCGCCACGACCGCCGTCGCGGCGGCCGCTTCGGTGCCGGCCTCGTCGACGGCGATGAACACCTGCTGGAGGACGTCGGTGACGACGAGGTCAGCCTCCGTGGTCATCGCGGAGAAGTCGGCCGCCGAGTCGTCGAACGCGGCCGTCATGCCGAGGCCGATGAGGGCGTCCTTGAGCGGCGCATTGGCCAGGAACGTCCAGCGCGGCAGGGACAGGTCGACCTCGCCGGACGGCATCGCGAGCAGCTCGGGGAGACCACCGCCGGCGACCAGGGCGTCGAGGTCGTCCTCCCGGCCCTCGTCGGGCAGGACCACGGTCATGGCCAGTGTGCCACCGGCGTAGGAGAGGTGGGCGGCGCGCCAGCCGTCGCCCTCGCCGTAGCCGGCCGACCCGTGCATCGTCGGTACGGTGACGGTGTCTCCGGGGCCGAGGTGGAACTCGTCGTCGGTCGTGGCGTCGACCTCGAACGGCTCCGCCCACGGCGCCTTGAAGTACAGCGCGTTGACGAGCACGAGCCGCGTGTCCACGTCGACCTGGCCCGGAGCGATGATCTCGGGGATCCGGTCGTGGGTCTGCTCCGACGTCCAGCCGTTGATCGCAGCCCGCGCCTTCTCGGTGGCTTCGACGTAGTCGACCTCGCGGAGCCCGGCGCCGAAGCTCCGGGCCAGGGCGTCGAGGAACGGCCCCTGCCACCCGAAGCCGGCCTGACCGAACAGCTGGTTGGCCGAGGCGAGCGCGATCTCGGCGTCCTTCACGTCCGGGACCGGGCCGGCGAGCGACTCGACGTACGCCGTGAGGCCGTTGAGCCCGTCGTCGAGGGACGCCGGGTCCGATGCGGCCAGGACCTCCAGCATCTCGTCGCGGGTGTCGCCGACGGCGCCGTTGACGGTCATGCCGAGCGCGACGGCCGCGGAGTAGGGCGACACGGCCAGGTTGCCGGGCGTGCCGATGAGCTGACCGTAGAGGCCCGCGCCGAGTGCCAGCACCGTGCCGGCCCCCGTGCCGATCGCTGCAGTGGCGACGGTCGTCCGGGCCACGTCGGAGGAGACCAGGCGGATCCCGTCAGCCGCGTCCTTGGGCGGCGGCGAACCGTCGTCCCCGCAGCTCCCGAAGAGTCCGGGCGCGGCGACCACCAGGCCGCCCAGCGTCCCGGCGCGCAACAAGTCCCGCCGACTGAGCATGGTGTTGAGACTCCCACGCCGGCGGCTCGGTTCCGCTCGACTCAGGCCCCCAGCGCGTGGTCGCGGACCGGGCCGCGGGCCAGCACGAAGCGGCGGAACTCCTGCTCCGCGTCCAGGTCGACGTAGGTGAGCTCGGCGGGCTCCTCGTCGGCGGCCGGCACCTCGACCTTCGGGAAGAGCCTGTCGAAGACGCTGACGTACGCCTCGGACTGCGGCTTCCAGTCGAGCACCTCGCTGACGCGGGCGCGCGCACGCCGCGCCAGTTCGAGCCGGGCCTCCGGGTCGTCGAGGAGCAGCTCTACGGCGTCACAGAACTTCTGGATGTCCCCGGAGGGCACGTAGAGACACGCGTCCTCGGCCGAGACGCGAGTCTCGGCGAGGTCGAAGGAGACCGACGGGAGGGCGTAGGCCATGTACTCCATCGTCTTGTTCATGGTCGACACGTCATTGAGCGGTGTGTTGAGGTCCGGGCAGAGGCCGACCGCCGCAGCGCTCAGGTGCTCGGCGATCATGCGGCCGTCCGCCCGGCCGGTGAAGGTGACCACGTCGTCCAGGCCCATCTCGGCACACTGCTTCTTGAGGTCCTCGAGACAGTCGCCGAAGCCGAGCAGCGTCGCATCCACGTCGCGGCGCCCCCGGACGCGCACCAGCTCGTGCATCACGTCCAGGATCGTGTCGACTCCGTCCTGGGGGCCCATGATGCCGAGGTAGACCAGCGAGTGCCGGAGCCGCGGCGCGGACCCCGGCCGCGGGTGCACCGGGCGCATGACACTCGTGTCGGGCCCGCTGCGGACCACGGTCGTGTCGGCGATGTCGCGGCCGCCACGCTCCAGGGCGATCTGCTGGTAGGAGCGGTTGGTCGAGATGATGTGGTCGGCGGTGTCGTAGGTCTTGCGCTCCAGCCAGGTGAGGAACGACAGCTGGGCCCTCGCGAACCGCGAGGTCGGCTCGCCGAACCGGGACAGGAACAGCTCGGGGTTCAGATCGTGCTGGTCGAAGACGAACCGGACGCCCTTGCGCTTCCACAGCCGACCCAGCAGCCAGTAGGTGTCCGGCGGGTTGCACGCCTGGAGGGCCTGGAACGGCTTCGACCTCCACACCCGGACGGAGAGGAACGCTGTGCGGAGCCAGCAGTAGACGAACTCGAACAGGTAGCCGAGGACGCCGGATGCCTGCGGGGCGGGCCGGTACTTGCGGATGGTGATCCCGTCGATCACCTCGCGGGCCGGGTCGCCAGGCCCCTTGGGGCAGATGACCGAGACGTCGTAGCCGGCCGCCTTGAGCGCCTGGCACTCCAGCCACACCCTGCGGTCCAGCGGGACCGGCAGGTTCTGCACGACGATGAGGACGTGCGTCTTCCCTGCCATGGCGTCACCCTCGGGCGTGGGGGCAGCGCGAACTCCCGTCCGCGACACCATTTCCCCGATATCAGTGAGCCTTCGGCAGCGCCCGCCCGAAGGGCTCAGCTCATGGCAGCCAGCTCCTCCTCGGAGCGCAGGATGCAGAACAGGTTGCCCTCGGGGTCCGCGAAGGTGACCCAGCCGCTGCCGGGACCGTAGTTGCCGCGGTGGTCTGCCACCTGGGCGGCGCCGTACTCCAGCAGCCACTCGACCTCCTCGTCGCGGCTGCGCTCGCGCGGCCTCAGGTCGAGGTGGATCCGCGGTTTGCCCGGGGTGGGGTCGGGCACCTCGATGAACAGCACCTGGTGGCCGCTCTCGGGGTCGCGGATCATGCACTCCTCGTGACCGGCTTCGTTCGGGTCGTCCTCGATGTCTACATAGCCCAGGACGGGCTTCCACCACTCCGACAGCTCGTAGGCGTTGAGGCAGTCGATGCTCGTGTGCGAGACGAAGGAGGCCATGACGCCACTCTGCCGAGCGGCATCGACCCTCTCAACCCGATATGGCGGCCCGGAGGGCATACCCAATTTGGCTCATAGATCGGGCCCGCCCGCGGGGCGCGGCCCCTTCGGCGGTTTGGTAGAGCGCGGAGCGGCATCGACAGGAGTTGGGGGACTCCCTGTCCATGCCGCTCCGACCACGTCCGGCAAACGCCGAGGTTGCCCAGCTGGGCCCGCCGAGCGTCCTGACGACGTCAGGACAGTCAGGAGTTCATGCGATGAAGATCCTCGTCGCGGGTGACCGCGGCTACATCGGCGCCGTCATGGTGCCGGTCCTGCAGGCCGCCGCACACGAGGTCGTCGGTCTCGACGCCGGCTGGTACGACGGGTGCGACTTCGGGACTCCCCCCGTGGACTACGAACAGCGGACCGGTGACATCCGCGACGCGACCACCGAGGACCTCGTCGGCTTCGACGCCGTGATCAACCTGGCAGCGATCTCGAACGACCCGATCGGCCACCTGAACCCGGAGGCGACGTACTCGGTGAACGGGCACGGCGCGGTCCACCTCGCCACCGTGGCGAAGGCCGCAGGCGTGCCGCGGTACCTGTTCTCCTCCTCCTGCTCGCTGTACGGCGCCGCGGGCGATGAGCCGGTGACCGAGGATGCCGCGTTCAACCCGGTGACGCCGTACGGCGAGAGCAAGGTGATGGCCGAGGCCGGCATCGCGCCGCTGGCGGACGAGACCTTCTCGCCGACCTACCTGCGCAACGCGACGGCGTACGGCTCGAGCCCGCGGCTGCGTGCCGACATCGTGGTCAACAACCTGACGGGCACCGCGTTCACGCGCGGCAAGGTCGAGATGCAGAGCGACGGGACTCCGTGGCGTCCGTTGGTGCACGTCCGCGACATCTCGGACGCGTTCCTCGCGGTGCTGCACGCCCCGCGCAGCGCCGTGCACAATCTGGCGTTCAACGTGGGCCGGGACGAGGACGTCGTCCAGGTCCGCGACATCGCGATCCAGGTCGCCGAGCGCATGCAGGCGCCGGTGACCTTCGCCGACGGAGCCGGCCCGGATGCCCGGGACTACAAGGTCGACTTCAGCCGGATCAAGGCGATGCTTCCCGAGTACCAGCCCATGTGGACGATCCCCGACGGCATCGACGAGCTGGCCGGTGACATGGAGCGCCACGGGCTGGCCGTCGAGGACTTCGAGGGTCCGCGCTTCGTGCGGCTCCAGCGGATCCGCGAGCTGATGGGTAGCGGCCGGATGATCGACGACCTGCGGATCGCGGCGGTGACGGCATGACGGCCGCCTGCGCGGCGACGCGCTGACCCGGACCTCCGCCGACCTCGGCAGCTCACCGCCCGCTTGTCAGCCCGTCGGTGTGGCGGCGAAGGCGCCGGCCCGGGCTTGCAGGCCCGCGAGGCGCTCTGTCAGCTGCGGGAGCTCATCCATCCCGACTGCGGCAAGGACCTGTTGCCAGCGGTGCGCCCAGTCGTGACGCTGGAGAAAGGCCGACACTGCGGCCATCCGGGCGCGCGCCAGCCGCGCAGGGTCTCGGTCGAGGTCTTCGATGATGCTCACGACGTCGGGGGCGGGCGCAGGGATGGGGATGAGGGCGTCCGGCCACGGGAAGGCGTCTGTCCATTCCTCGGAGTCGGGCGCCGAGCCGAGCAGGACCGCGCCCGCAGCGAGCGCTTCGAAGTACCGGTTGGTCAGCGACTCCTCGCCACCGGTCCGGTCCACGCGTGAGGGTTCGACGTTTATCCGGTAGACGATCGAGTACCGGGAGCGCTGGAGGAGGGCCGCCTGCGCGAGTCGGTGCTCGGTGTGGCCGGTGACGTCCCAGGCGCCGCGCACGGTGTCGTAGACATAGTTCAGCCGGCCCTCGGCGAGCGCCTCGAGGAGTGGTGCGTGGGTTCCTGGGAGTCGGCGCCCATAGCTGGTGACGTCGACCGTGCGCGCGGGGGAGTCCGGTCCAGCAGGGGCGTACGTCGCCGTGTCCGCCGCCCCCGGCAAATAGGAGCAGGGCACTCCCGTGATCTCCTCCACGGCGGCCACCACACTGCGGTTGGCGACGAACACGTGGTCGAAGTCGCTCAGCTGACGCAGGTAGTCGGTGACGCGCGGCAGCTGCGGGGTCCACAGCTCCATGATCCAGGCGGCGCGGGCCGCCGCGCGCCGGACCTGCGGCTGGACGTGGGGCAGCATCCCGATCTCGTTGGCGTCCGCGAACGTGGCGAAGAACAGGTCAGCGTTCACTTCATCTCGGTGCGCGTGGGGAGCGGCCATCGCGGCACGGCGCGGGCGGCCGATGTGCTGACCCGCTCGGTTCAGGGCCCCCCGTGCAAGTCGGCCGGCTGCACCGGCGCCAACCGGTCGAGGTAGGCACCAGGCCACGTCGTCGACCTCGGCAATGACGTCCTCGAACTCGTACTGGGCGGTCTGCCACACCTTCTGCTCGACCGACCGCCGGGACCCGACGACCACCCGGGGACTCATTGGTCGTCACCCCACGGCGTGAAGTAGCTGTCCGGGTTGACGGTGTAGCGGACGGTGAGCTGGGGCACGTGCTGGACCCGAAGGCGCCTGCTCAGACGCCAGACCAGGTCCCAGTCCTCCTTGGGCAGCGTCGCGCTCGACCGGTGCAGACGGCTGAACCGCACGTGTCGGCTGTTGCGTACGACGATGCAGCTGGCGTCGACGTAGGACTCCTCGGCGAGGAGGCGACGATCGAACTCCTGCGACACCACGTCGATCACGGTGCCGTCGGGGTGGACGCGTTCCATGCCCGTGTAGACGAGCTCGGCGTCGCCCTCCAGGGCCTCCAGCGCGACGGACAGGTGGTGGGGGTGCCACTCGTTGTCGTCGTCGAGGAAGGCGAGGAAAGGCGATCGCGCGAGGGCGATGCCGACGTTGCGCACCTGGCCGGCTCGTCCGGAGTTCTGGGAGAGCGAGACGGCGACCAGCCTGGGGTCGTCCGGAAGCTCGGGAAGCCCGGCCCCGTCGTCCACCACGATGACGACGTGCTCCTCGACCTCCTGGGCGAGGGCGGTCTGCACTGCACGCAACAGGGATTCCGGGCGCCGGTAGGTCGGGACAACGGTCGTCACGTGCGCGGCGGGCACCTGGTGCGCCCGCCTCAGGCGAGAGACCTCCCGGCGCTCCGCTTGCACGGCAAGGAGGGCGCGCGGCCAGCCGAGGGCCTTGTTCCGCGCCTCGTACAGGGGCCAGATCCCGAACCTCGCGCGCAGCCATCCGCGCGTCGCTGTCGCTGCCCGCCCCCTCATCGCCCGCCTCCCTCCCCGAATCAGGTCGCCCAGAACCTATCGTGCGCTGCGCTGTCGGACCGACCCTCGGACAGGGAATGCAGATCCCGACTAGCGCAGTCCGGGCGGACGCGACCACGGAGGACCTGCCGCACAACCCTCCGCGCTCGGAAAGCCCCAGTTCTAGGGATACCTCAGCGTGAAGCAACCGCTTGCGTGACGCGCGGGCATGCTGGACCAATGACAGTTGCCTTGGGGGAGGCCAGAGGCCCCGTTGTGTCGGGAACGTTGCGCGCGGGAGACAGGGTGCGGCTTCGCCCGCTGCCCGACATCCTTTCGACGCTCGACGAGACGGGCTCGTTCGAGGGCGTCCCGTTCATGCCCGAGATGATGGCCTACGCAGGTCGCACGATGACGGTCTACCGGCGGCTCGAGAAGATCTGCGACTACCTGGGCGAGGAGTCCCGGAGCCGGCGGATGACCGACGCTGTCCTGCTCCGCGAGACGCGCTGCGACGGGTCCGGACATGGTGGCTGCCAAGCGGAGTGCCGGATCTTTTGGAAGGAGGTCTGGCTCGAGCGCGCGGGAGCGCCCGGCGCTGACCCGGCGCCGGAGGCGCCGGCCGTGGATCCCGGCAGGCTCCTCCCCCTTCTCGTGGTCGGCGCGCACCGCACCGATCCTGAGCTCGGTGAGGTGTTCCGCTGCCAAGCCACGGAGGCGACGCGAGCCACGACACCGCTGCCGGAGATGGCGGTCAGCCAGTACGTCCGGGAGGTTCGTGTCGGGAACATCGGCGTGCCGGAGCTCGTGCGCGTTGCCTCCAGCGCCCTGGTCCTCAAGGCGGCGCGGAAGGTCGGGCTGCGCCCGTACCTCCCGCTGGAGGTCGCCGGAGACAGCCGCGTCGACGGCGAGAAGCTCGGCCTCCAGCCGGGCGAGTGGGTGCGAGTGCGGTCGAAGGAGGAGATCGGAAAGACCCTCAACGCGGGCGCGGCCCATCGCGGCCTGATGTTCACCCACGAGATGGTCCAGTACTGCGGCCAGACGTTCCGGGTCCGGAGCCGGGTGAACCGTCTGATCAACGAGAGCACCGGCGAGCTGCTGCACATGAAGCAGGAGTGCATCGCGCTCGATGACGTGGTGTGCAAGGGGCACTACACGTCAGGCGCCTGGTTCTGCGCGCGTGAGCATCTGCCGCTCTGGCGCGAGGACTGGCTCGAACGGGTCGAGGCTCCCTCGGCCGGCACTGTCTGTCCCAAGAACTCCGACTGACTCCGACTGGCAGAGGACTCGCATGGACACGGCTTCCTCCGGTTCATCTGGGCGGCGGGTCGGTCGCCGGTCGCGTCAGGCGTTGATCCGCGCGCGAGAGTCGATGATCTTCGCCATCCCGGACAGGTGGCGTGGCCGGGTGGCCGCGGCGCTCCCAGCGCGACTGGTTCCTCCCGAGATGCGCCGGGGCTTCTTCGACCACTACTTCGACGAGGGCGATCCATTCGGCTTCGACATCAACCCGGAGGAGCAGCTGAAGTTCCAAAGGACGCTCGAAGTCTGCGGAGAGGATCCGCTGGGGCGCGTCCTCGAACTCGGCTGCGCCGTAGGGTCCTTCACCGAGATCCTCGCTCCCCGCGCGACTGACGTGCTGGCGCTGGACGTATCGCAGTCGGCCGTCGATCAGGTCATCCAGCGGCTGCCGAATCGCCCGAACGTCCGCGCGAAGGCGATGACGATCCCAGCGGAGTTCCCCGGCGAGGAGTTCGACCTCGTCGTTGCGTCCGATGTCCTCTACTACCTGTCGGTCGCGGAACTACAGCGCTGTGTCGCCAGGATCGAGGCCGCCCTCTCCGACGGTGGGGCGTTCGTCGCGGTGCACTACGTCCCGCGCATGGGCAGCGTCCTCAACGGCGACGAGGCTCACGACATCCTGGCGGCTCACACCACGCTGAGCCACGTGCTCGCCGAACGGACCGAGTTCGGCCCCGGGCGGACCTACCGGGTCGATCGCTTCGAGAAGGCCTGAACGCCGAATCCCTCGTTCGGCTGCGCGGCCGAAGATGATGCGTAGGATCCCCGACGTGGTGGACCGTTGAACAGGTCGCGCAAGGGAAGCAGCCTGTCCTTCGACGCGGTCGTCGACACCGACGGAGTGGCGAGGGGCTCACGTCACACCCTGCTCGCCCAGATGGCCACCCAGGTCTCACGACTGGCGGTGAACGTCCTCCTGGCGAGACTGCTCACCCCGAGCGACTTCGGTGTCGTCGCCGTGGCGATGGTGGTCATGGTGGTCGTCTGGCAGCTCACGGACCTGGGAACGGCTGCGGTGGTCATCCAGCGCGACGTGGTCGACGACGCCTTGATCAGCTCGCTGTTCTACTTCAATCTCCTCCTCGGCGCCGGCCTCTCAGCGGGCATGTTCGTCGTTGCCGGCCCCGTCGCGGCCCTCATGCGGGAGCCAACGGCCGCCCCAGCCATCCAGGTGCTGGCCAGCGTCGGCTTCCTCGGGGCCCTGGGCAACATGCACTACGCCCTGTTGCGGCGAACCATGCAGTTCGGCCGGTTGGCCACCATCAGCATCGCCAATGCAGTCGTCACCGGGGTGGTGGGTATCTCGCTGGCCGTGGCGGGAGCGGGTCTCTGGGCTCTCGTCGCGGGCACGGTGGCCGGCACGGCCGTGTCGACGGTTGTCTCGTGGTGGTACGAGGCGTGGCGACCCTCGGCCACGTTCAGCCTCCGTCAGCTCCGATCCGTGGCGCGCTTCAGCATCCACTTCTTCTACTCGAGCGCCTTCGCGGTCGGGTTCGCCCAGCTGGACAAGGTCATCATCAGCCGGGTGCTCGGCAGCGCGGCGCTGGGCACCTACACGGTCGCTCAACGCACCGTGACGTCTCCGATCAACACGGTGAGCGAGGCGGTCTCGACCGTGAGCTTCTCCGCGTTCGCCCGTGAGCAGAACAACGCGGAGGCGTTGCGTTCGGGCGCGACCAGGGCCGCGGGTGTGGTCGCTCTGGTCGTGCTGCCGTCGATGCTCGGCCTGGCCGTCCTGGCCGAGCAGGCAGTCGCCGTGGTCTACGGCGCCAAGTGGGAGGCGGCGATCCCCGTCATCCAGGTGCTCGCACCGGTGGCGGCCGTGCAGGCGATCTCGCGCGTCACCGCGTCGGTGATGCTGGCGAAGGGTCGCAGCGACTGGCTGTACCGATGGGCCCTGGCCTACTGCCTGGTCGGAGCCGCCGTCATGCTGGTGTCGTCGCAGTGGGGTCTCGTGGGCGTCAGTCTCGGCCTGGCCGCTGCCGTGGGAATGCTGGCCCCGTTCGAGATGAGGATGGCGCTGGGCCTCATCGAGATGCGACTCAGCACCTACCTACGTGCGTTGCTGCCCCATGCGGTGATCTCGGTGGTGACGGCGGGCTCCGCGTGGCTCGCGGCGGCGGGCGCCGACCTGCTCGGGACCGGGCCGGCGCTCCAGCTCCTGGCCGGAATCGTGGCCGGCGGGTTGGTCTACACCGGGCTGATGTGGCGGGCCCAGCTCCCAGCGGTGGACGACGCGCGTCGGGTCCTCGGCCGCTGGGCGGCCAAGTCCACCTGATTCGCCGGACAGGCCTGCGGTCCCAGGCGGAGATTTGACCAATGTCGGCCCCGCCACAACACTGGATGGCTGCAGCGGGGTCCGCATCAGTCGACAGAGGAGCAATTCTCCGTGCCCCAAGTCCCCCATATCCCCCTTCGTCATCCGCGGCGGCTCTCCGGGTTCGTGGCCCTGGCCGTGGCCTCGCTCGCCATCTCTGGCGCAGTCGCTGCGCCCTCGCAGAGCGCCACCACCGATGCGCAGTCCGACACCCGGGCCGCGTCGGCGGCCTCCCCGTGCAAGTACCGGCCATCCAAGTCCAACACCGGCGCTCGGGGTGGGCTCAAGGCGTCTGGAGTGACGACGCTGACGGGGGGCGAGACCCTCAAGAACGTGAGCGTCGAGAGCCTCGAGGTCCTGGGCCCTGACGTGAAGATCCGCAACGTGAACGTCGCGGGCCTGCTCATGGTCCGGGCCGACCGGGTGACCATCCATCGCGTGACGGCTCAGGGCATCGCCATCTCGAGCGCGTCCGACGTCAGGGTCTCGCGTTCCCACGTCCAGAACAGCCCTGACGACGGTATCCACATCACCTCTGACAACGGCTCGATGGTCCGCAACGTCACCATGCGCTACAACCTGGTCCGCAAACCGCAGGTTCCTTCCGAGAACCACTATGACGGGACCCAGGTGCGCGGCGTCGACGGTTTGTCGATCACGTGCTCGACCTACCGGGCCGGCCGCTACCAAGAGAACTTCAACGCTGCCATCTTCCTCGAGTACGCCAATGGTGGCGACACCAACGTCGAGGTGCGCGACAACTGGCTGTTCGGTGGTGCCTTCTCGGTGATGGTCGACTCCTACAGCGCGAGCTTCACCGGCAACAGGATCGGCGGCGACATCAAGTGGGGACCCTGCCTCCTGCTCGACGGCTCGGGGAGCCCGGGATTCGCCAGCGCGGGCAACACCTGGGCCAAGAACGGTCAGCCGGTCAACCTCTGCCACCAGGGCTGACCACGGTCAGCACAGTCGTCTCTCAGGTCGGCTGCAGTTTCGTCACGTAGGATCGACCCCCATCGGGTAGCACACGGGCGAGGAATCGATTCATGCGCAGAGTGGTCGTGACGGATGGGGCTCCGGCGACTGTCGCCGAGACCAGTCGAGGGTCCTCGTTGACGGGTCTTCCAACGGCGGACGGGGTGGCATTGGGGTGTTCGCATGGACGCCGTTGACATCCTGAAGGTCTGCTTCCGTCGCTGGTACGTCATGCTGCCGATCCTGCTCGGCGCCGCGGGCGTCAGCTACCAGCTGGTCGAGGCGCAGGAGATCACCTACACGGCCGCTGCCTCCTATGGTCTGGTCCAGCCCGATCCTCCCCCACAGGACCCCAGTGGGGTGGAGGCGGAGCCCAACCCGCTCGGCGCCAACGGCGGCGCCCTGATCGGGGCAGCCCTCGAGGCCCAGCTCAACTCGCGCGACACCCAGGAGAAGCTCGGCAGCGACGCCACGCGAGGCTGGGGCCCCGGAGACGTCGAGAACGGCTCGTCCTACTCGGTGGAGATCCCAGACTTCGAGACGACGTACGAGGTCCGCACCTGGGGCGAGGACGAGCAGGCCGTCGGCGACGTCGTGGACCGGGTGATCAAGGCTGCCCCCGGCATCGCCGACCAGCTCCAGGACCGGGCCGACGCGCCCGCCGCGGGGCGCTACCAGCCCTTCGTCCTCGCCCCGACGCAGGTGGATGCCGTGTCGTCCAACTCGGGGATGAAACTGGTGCTGGCGGTGATGGGAATCGGGGTGCTGATGGGGGCCGTCTGGTCCATCATCGCCGACCGCACCCTGCGGCAGATCCAGCGCCGCCGCGCCGCGAAGCGAGCCATGGGCGTGGCCGTGGCCGGGCCGCCTCCTCCCGGGGACCGCGAGGCGGGGAGATCTCTAGACCAGCCACCGCGTGCTCCGTCGCGGCATCCCATTGCCGAGCCGGCGCGGCCGGAGTCGACGGAGCCGCAGGACCAACCGCAAGGGGACCCACCGCCAGGGGCCAACCGAGAACCGGTGGGGACACCCGCGACCGGCGCGCCGCGCATACCGCAGGACGCGAGTCCGCCCGGGTCGATGAGCACCCAGAACGGACAGCGGAGCGCGAAGCCGAAGGTGTCAGGGCAGCGCGGTCGAGGAGCGCAGCGACGTCGTAACGGCGGAAGGTAGTGCCGGTCGGTCTCGGCCAGCGGCTGCTGCGGGCGGGTATCGCCACGGCCGCTGCGCTGGGGGTGGCCCTCCTGGTGCTGATCGCGATCGTCCCCTTCACGGGGCCCCTTGGCGGTGCCGCCGTCGCCGCGGTGCTGACCCTCGGCACGATCATCGGGATGCTCGCCCTCTCGGCCAGAGACGGCTGCTCCGTCCTGACCTTGCTGATCGTCCTGCTCCTGCTCGTACCGCAGGACTACGTGCTCGTCGGACCGCTCAAGTCCGTGGGCAGCCCGGCCGTGCTGGTGTCCATCGCGGCGCTGATCATCTGGGCCATGTCCCGGATCCTGAACCTCAGCGAGGCGGTCGAGCTGCATCCGGTGCGGTGGGCGTTGGTGGTCTTCCTCATCGCGGCCCTGACGTCCTACGCGGCGGGGATGACGCGGGACCTGACGCCCGCCGAAGCGGCCAGTGCAGATCGGGTCGTGTTCTTCCCCCTTCTCGCGCTGCTGGGGATAGCCCTGCTCGCGGTCGACGCCCTAGGGAGCCGCGACCGCATCACCACGCTGCTCGAGCGCCTCGTCATCGTGGCGGGACTGGCCGCATTCGTCGGGATCCTCGAGTTCTCCTTCTCGGGCTTCGACTACCGCGAGGTGATGCGCCTGCCCGGGCTCACCGCGAACGTCGATCTGGTTTCCGACACCAGATCGGGGTTCGACCGGATCACCGCGGGCGCCTCCCACCCCATCGAGTTCTCGGTCGTGACCGCCGCCCTCGTTCCCCTCGCGTTGCACTTCCTTCTGCATGCACCCGCGGGACGACGATGGCGCTTCGGCCTGGCGCTGGTCGCGCTGCTGGTCGCCGTCCCGATGAGTGTCTCCCGCTCGGGGTTCCTGACCTTGGCCGTCGGGCTCTCGGTCTACGCGGTCGCTCTCACTGCTCGGGGGCGCCTCAACGCGATCGTGCTCGGCATCATTGGGCTTGGTCTCTTCCGAGCAGCGGTTCCGGGACTGCTCGGCACGGTGCGCAGCCTGTTCCTCGACGTCGGGACCGACCCCAGCATCGAGGGCCGGACCGACGACTACCAGGCGATCCCCCTCCTGATGGAAGGTCACTGGTGGTTCGGCCGAGGGCTGGGAACCTTCCAGCCTCAGGTCTACTTCTTTCTCGACAACCAGTACCTCGGGTCGTTGCTGGAGGGCGGGATCGTGAGCGTGGCTGCACTGATAGTCCTGATCACGGTGGGGATCGGCGTTGCCAGGGGAGTGCGTCGACGGAGCAGTGATCCTGCGCTCCGAAGCGAGGGGCAGGCCATCGCCGCAAGTCTCGCTGCCTTTGCAGCGGCGGCAGTCACCTTCGACCTCCTCGCCTTCCGGCAGAGCGCATCCCTGATGTTCCTCCTGATCGGGTGTGCAGGCGCCCATTGGAGCCTCGTGCGCCACCAGCCCAAGCTGAGGAAGGTCGGCGCCGCCGAGCCGACGTCCGCTGTCGGACCGCAGCCGGCTGTGCCGGTGTGAGCAGCCCTCAGCCGGTCGCCGTGGGCTCGGAGTGCATCGGCTCGGCGTCCCCGGTGCGGGCATCGATATTTCCGCGCGGACGAGAAGCACGGTCGACCGTGGCTGCTCTGTGCCAGAATCCGACCCTGCGATGGCTCGGCTCATCGCGCCGACGCGAGGCAAGGGGGAGATGACGTGCGTCAAGAATGCAGGCTCTGCGGCACGGAACTGCAGCACACCTTCGTCGATCTCGGCATGTCGCCACCGTGCGAGAGCTTTGTTACGGCCGAGGAGCTGGAGGCTCCGGAGACGTTCTACCCGCTGCACGTGCGGGTGTGCCACGAGTGCCTGCTCGTGCAGCTGCCCAACCACATCCCCGCCGACGAGATCTTCAGCGACTACGCCTACTTCTCCTCATACAGCGACTCGTGGGTCCGGCACGCAGAGATGTTCGTCGAGTCTGCCGTCGAGTCCCTGGGGCTCGGCGGTGAGTCGTTCGTGGTCGAGGTGGCCAGCAACGACGGCTACCTGCTCCAGCACGCGGTGGCGCGGGGGATCCCCTCGTTGGGGATCGAGCCAGCGGCAAACGTGGCCGAGGCCGCCCGTGCCCGTGGCATCCAGACCGAGGTCGCCTTCCTGGGGGCCGATGTGGGTGCCCAGGTCGCCGCGCAACACGGCAAGGCTGATCTCGTCGTGGCCAACAACGTCTTCGCCCACGTCCCTGACATCGTGGACTTCTCGCGCGGCCTGCGAGCCCTGGTGGCGGACGAGGGCCGGGTCTCGATCGAGATCCCCCACCTGCTGCGCCTCATCGAGGGTCGCGAGTACGACACCATCTATCACGAGCACTTCTCGTACCTTTCGCTGCTCACGACCCAACGCGTGCTGGCCGCAGCAGGGCTCCGCGTCGTCGACGTCGAGGAGCTGGCCACCCACGGCGGCTCCCTCCGGACGTGGTCGATGCCGGCCGAGTCGGCTGTCACGGAGAGCCCCGCGGTGGCCGAGGTCCTGGGCAAGGAGGCCGCTGCTGGACTGGACACCCTGGACGGCCACCTGGGCTTCGCCACCGCGGTCTCCGACGTCCGCAACGACCTCATGGAGTTCCTGGTCGAGTGCGCACGAGAGGGCCGGCGCGTGGTCGGCTACGGGGCGCCGGGGAAGGGCAACACGCTGCTCAACCACTGCGGCATCCGGGCGGACCTGATGGAGTTCGTGGTCGATCGGAACCCCTACAAGCACGGGCGGTTCCTCCCCGGGACCCACATTCCGATCCACCCCGTCGAGGCCCTGGCCGAGGCTCGTCCGGACGTCGTCCTGATCATGCCGTGGAACCTGCGCGACGAGATCAGCTCGCAGCTCGACTACGTCCGGGGCTGGGGCGGCCGGCTCGTGGTCGCACTCCCTCGGCTCGAATTCGTCTGAGAGGAACGCCGAGGATGAAGGTAGTGCTCTTCTGTGGCGGGCTGGGCATGCGGATGCGCGGCGACGGCCATTCTCTGCCGAAGCCGATGATGACGGTCGGGACCAGGCCGGTGCTGTGGCACGTGATGCGCTACTACGCGCACTTCGGTCACACCGAGTTCATCCTCTGCCTGGGCTACGGAGCCCCCGCGGTCAAGGACTACTTCCTGCACTACGACGAGACGACCTCCAACGACTTCGTGCTCACAGACGGAGGCGCGGGGATCGACCTGATCAGCACCGACATCAGCGACTGGACGATCACCTTTGTCGACACCGGCATCGACACGGCGATCGGCGAGAGGCTGCGGCGGGTCCGTCAGTACCTCGGCGACGACGAGATGTTCCTGGCCAACTACGGCGACGTGCTGACCGATGCGCCGATGGACGAGGTCGTCTCGACGTTCGCGGCGACCGATGCCGTGGCTCAGTTCCTGGCCGTACGACCGCCCGACAGCTTCCACGTCGTGCGTCTGGACGACGAGTCCCGGGTGACGGGGCTCATCCCGGCTGCGGACATGGACATGCGCATCAACGGCGGCTACTTCGTGTTGCGCCAGGGGATCTTCGACTACCTGAACGAAGGCGACGACCTGGTTGCGGACGGGTGCGCCCGGGCCGCCGTGGACGGTCTGATGCGAGCGGTGCGCTACGACGGGTTCTGGGCCCCCATGGACACCTTGAAGGAGCGCAGCCTGCTGGAGGACCTGTACCAACGGGGGGTGAGTCCCTGGGCCGTCTGGCGCGAGCGTGGTGCCACCGCGGAGGCCTTCCCAGCCCCGGTTCAGGAAGTGCTCCCGGCGCCGGGCCAGCCTCACTGAGCGACGTTCGCGAAGAACTGCTCGTGCCAGACCTCCAGGCACATCAGGGTCCAGATGCGGCTCTCCTCTGAGGCGGCGCCCCGTTCGTGACGCTCGAGCAGCTGCCGCACCACGTCTCGGTCGAAGGTCTGTCCGACGAACGACTCGGTCCCGGTGAGGCGGTCCCACATCGTGTCGCGCAGGCCGGTGCGGAACCACGCGTCGAGGGGCACCCGGAAGCCCACCTTGCGACGGTCCACGACGTCGGCCGGCAGGTAGCCGCGCGCGACCTCCTTGAGCACCCACTTGGTGACCCCGCGCCGCACCTTGACCGAGGAAGGAAGTCGGAACGCGAGCTCCACCAGGCGGTGGTCAAGCAACGGTGGCCGGAGCTCGAGCGAGGCCGCCATCGACATCCGGTCCCCTCGTTCGAGGAGGTTGTCCGGTAGCCACGCGGCCAGGTCGTGACGCAGCATCCGGTCGATCGCGTCGACCCCCTCGACCGGCGCGGGTGCGCGGCTCGCCGATGGTGCTCCCCCGAGCAGGGCGCGGCGCTCGGCGTAGGTGAACGGGGCGAACCAGGTGGCCAGCTGGTCGCGCTCGTCGCCCGCCCCGGCCACGCGCAGCGCGATCCGGGCACGCGCGAGCCGGGGCCCGAGCCGAGGCTCGAGCACGGACACCGCGGCCCGCCGCATCCGCAGCGGCAGGGCGGTGGCAGCGGCGAGCGGCCTGGCGAAGCGGTACTTCGGGTAGCCGGCGAAGAGCTCGTCGCCTCCCTCACCCGAAAGCACGACCCGGACGCGCTCGCGCGCCGCCTTGGCCAGCCCGAACACGGCGATGTCCGCGGGCTCGGAGATCGGTGCGTCCCGGTGCCAGGTCAGCAGCGGCCACAGCTGCTCGAAGTCGTCGGCGCGCAGGTGCACCTCGTGGTGGTCACTCCCGATGTGTTCGCTGACCCTGCGGGCCCAGGGCAGCTCGTCGTGCCGAGGATCGCCGAAGCCTGCTGCGAACGTCGTGATCGGCGCGGCTCCGCGCAGGCGCTGCATGACCGCCGCTATCAGGCTGCTGTCGACCCCGCCGCTGAGGTAGGAGCCCACCGGAACGTCCGCGACGAGCGCCGCCCGCACCGCGTCGACGACCGCGTCGTCGACGGCCCGCACCGCCGTCGCCGGCTCCCAGGCCCCCGGCGGGTCCTGGTCGGGCACCCGCCAATAGGGAACGGACGAGACGTCGCCGTCGAACGAGATCTCCATGCGATGACCGGGCTGCAGCTTGCGGACGCCCGCGAAGAGCGTGTGCGGCGACGGTACGGCGCGCGCGGCCAGGTAGGCGTCGAGGCTCTCGGTGTCGACCGCGCGCGACAGGCCGGCAGCGTGGAGCGCTTTGATCTCCGAGCCGAACGCGACGTACCGGTCGCCGACGGCGTAGTAGAGCGGGAGAACTCCCACCCGGTCGCGCGCCAGGTGGACCACCCGGCTGCCGGTGTCGACGGCCGCGAAGGCGAACTGTCCCCGGAGTCGCTCGACGAACGACGGCCCGTGCTCCACCAGACCGGCCAGCACGACCTCGGTGTCGCCGTGGGTGACGAAGGGATAGTGGAGCTCGCGGCGCAGCTCCTGGTAGTTGAAGATCTCGCCGTTGAACACCAGGACCCAACGTCCGTCGGACGAGTGCATCGGCTGATGCGAGTCGGCCAGGTCGATGATCGACAGCCGGGTGTGGGCCAGGCCCACATGGCCCTGCCGCCAGTGGCCCGACTCGTCGGGACCGCGATGGCGGAGGACTTCGCACATGGCACGGAGGGGCTCCTCGTCCACCTCGGCCCCGTCGAGCCTCACCAACCCACCGATGCCACACATCAGCGACCACGCGCCTCGGTCGCGACCATCGTCAGCTCGCGCGCCCGTGCCGACCAGGCGAACCGCAGCACGGAGGACCTCAGCAGGACGGGGTCGGGCGGATCGTCGAGCGCGGCGCGCACCAGCGCCGGGAAGTCCTCCCGACGAGCGGCGACGCGCACCCGGTCCCGGTAGGCGTCGACCTCGGGGTACTCCGTGCTCACCACCGGGAGGCCGAGCGCGAGATACTCCTTGAGCTTGATCGGGTTGGCATACCGGATCCACTCGTTGTCCAGCCAGGGCATCAGGGCGACGTCGAACCCGCGGCCGATGGCCGGGATGCGGTCGTAGGGACGGAAGCCGAGCCAGTGCACGTTCGGGAGCGCGGTGAGGTCGTCCATCGAGCAGGTCGCGTCGCCGATCAGGACGAGGCTGCAGTCCGGGTGAGCCAGGGCTGTCTCGCGGAGCAGCGGCAGGTCCACCACGTAGTCGTCGAGGCCGCCGAAGAAACCGATCCGGGGGCCGGGGATGGCGGCGATCTCGGGGTCCACGGCCCCGGGGTCCTGGGTGAAGTGGTCGAGGTCGACGCCGTGGTCCAGGAAGTGGGCCCGGTCTCCCACGACACCGGCGTCTCGCCGCATCAGCTCGTGGCTGACGTAGAGGACCCGGTCGGCCTCGCGAAGCAGTGAGTTCTCGAGCGACGCCACCCACGCGCCGTCGGCCTCGGGAAACTCGGAGTGCAGGTCCGAGCGGTTGAACACCAGGCTGGATCGTCGCATCGGGCGCACCACGGGCCAGGCGGAGGGGATGGTGACACCGAGGTCGGGGCGGGCGCCGAGGCCCAGTGCCCGCGAGGCCGCGCGCACCTGCTGCCGGACCAGCCACGCGTTCGCCCGGGCGCCGCGGCTGTCGCCGTACAACGGCAGCATGAAGGGGGTCATCACATGGAAGCCGGGGAGGTCTGGCACCGGGCGCCGCACCAGCTTTGACATGCTCGAGAGCTTTCGCATGATCCGCCGGCCGGACTGGGTGCTGGTGCCCTTCCGGGGCAGCCGGAGCCCGAGGCTGTTCACGACCAGGACGGGCCGGTGCCGGGCGACCTCGCGCATCAGCTGGAAGTCGGAGTGGGCCTGGTTGTGGTACCACCAGTCCTGCGCGGCGAACCAGACGAAACCGGTCCCCTCGGTGGACGGTGACGGGCCGCTCGGTGGACGAGGGGCGAGGTCCTTGGTCGCGGCGAAGGCGGCGCGGAAGCCAGCGCGATGCGCGGGATCGGCCGCGCGGATCGCCTCACCGACGCCGATCCCGGTGCGGAACAGCGCCGTCCTCACCCGACCGTGATGGCGCGCGTAGTCCCGCACCCGGTTGCGCATCAGGAGGCGCCACAGCGCGACGTCCGCGCCGTACGCGCCACTCGTGTGGGAGGCGACGGCCTCCGGCGCCAGCACGACGTCGAAACCCGCGTGGCGGGCGCGGCGGCAGTAGTCCACCTCTTCTGAGTACAGGAAGAACGACTCGTCCCAGCGGCCGACCGCGCGACGACACGAGGCCGAGACCAGCATCACGGCTCCGGTGGCCCAGTCGACCGGACCCGCCGTCTGGTAGCGACGCGGGTCGGAGATCACCTCAGAGAGGCCGAGGCGGGCAGCGCGGCGGCCGCCGATGAGAGCCTCCGCCCACGCACGCGTCAGCGACGGCTCCCGCCGCAGGGAGGGCGACAGGACCCCGTCGTCGTCCAGCAACTTCGGGACGACGATCCCTGCGCCGAGGTCGACTGCGTGGAGCAGGTGGGCAACGCACCCGGGGTGGAGCCGCACGTCCGGGTTGAGCACGAGCAGGTGGTGGTCGGGAGGGGCCTGGTCGGCGGCGAGGTTGATCCCCGCGGCGTAGCCGCGGTTGGCGCCGACCCGGGTCAGCGCCGCTGCGGGCAGCAGCTGCTCGACGAGCGCGGGCGTCCCGTCTGTCGAGTCGTTGTCGACGACGTGCAGCGTCCACTCACCCACCCCGGCCAGGGCATCGGGCAAGGAGTCCACGAGTCGGGGAAGGTGTGCGGCGCTGTTGTAGGTCACCACGACGACGGTGATCACGGCCGGCCCCTTCCAGTCACGTCGTGGGGCGGTCGCGGTGACCGTCGCTCGGCCCCGTGAACACTCCCCCGTCCACGGGGAAGAGTAGTCGGCGGAGCGTCGGGTGGGTCCCCGTCGACTACGGTTCCCCCATCTGCGTGAAAGGGGACGGGGAGGATGGCGCTGCTGGACGAGGACGAGGGCCGCGCCGGACGGATGCGGGGCCAGCTCGGTCAGCTGTATCCGCTCTGCCGCAGCATGACCGGCGACGGCGTCCGCCGCACCCTCGACGTGATCGCCGAGAGGATCTCCGTCGACCGGGTCGAGGTCCCCTCCGGGACCGTGTGCCACGACTGGACGGTCAACGACGAGTGGAACGTCCGCGACGCCTACATCGCCGACCTGACCGGCCGCCGGATCGTGGACTTCCGTGAGCACACCCTGCACCTGGTCGGCTACAGCGTCCCGGTGCGGGCCCGGATGACTCTCGAGGAGCTCCGGCCGCACCTGCACACCCTCCCTGACCGGCCGGACTGGATCCCCTACCGCACCTCCTACTACGAGCGGCGATGGGGCTTCTGCCTCACCCAACGCCAGCTCGACGCCATGGACGACGGTCCGTACGACGTGGTGGTGGACACCACGCTGGCGCCCGGTTCGCTCACCTACGGGGAGCTCGTCCTTCCCGGCAGTACCGACGAGGAAGTGCTGATCAGCGCGCACCTGTGCCACCCGTCTCTGGCCAACGACAACCTCTCCGGGATCGTCGTGGCCACCGAGGTCGCCGCAACACTGGCGGCACTGCCCGACAGACGCTGGACCTACCGCTTCGTCTTCGCGCCCGGTGTCATCGGGTCCATCACCTGGCTCAGCCTGCACCCGGAGACGGTGCCGCTCATCCGGCACGGCCTCGTGCTCGCCGGCCTGGGCGGGCCCGGCCCTCTCCACTACAAGCGGACCCGGACCGGCGACCGGGAGGTGGACCGTGCGGCCGTCCACGTGGTCACCCGGGAGGGAGGCGAGGTGCTGCCGTACTCGCCCTACGGCTACGACGAGCGCCAGTTCAACTCCTTGGGCTTCGACCTCTCTGTCGGCCGACTGTCGCGCACGCCGCACGGGGAGTACCCCGAGTACCACACGTCGGCGGACGATCTCGACTACGTCAAGGACGGCGAGCTGGTCGACGCCTACCGGGCTGTCGTCCGCATCCTCGATGTCCTGGAGCGGGACGCGGCGTACGTCAACCTCAGCCCGTACGGCGAGCCTCAGCTGGGCAAACGCGGGCTCTACCCGAGCATGGGCGGCACCCATGCGTCCGAGGCCGTGATGGCCATGTTGTGGACCCTGTCGTCATCGGACGGCAGCACCACCCTCCTGCAGGTGGCCGAGCTCGCCGGACTGGACTTCGCGACGGTTGCCGCCGCCGCCGGCCGGCTCGAAGAGGCGCAGCTGGTACGACGGGCCGCTCAGACCTCCAGCAGCGCCTTGGACACGTAGAACGCCTCGGCGTACGGACTGCGGCACTCCATCCCGCGCAAGCGCATCAGCCCGAGAAATACCTCGTCATCCCACCAGTCGTGCGCGTGCTGGCTCGGGAAGTGCCGGTTGAGCAGGTCCACCTTGAGCCGGGCCTGCTCGCGGGTGAGCCCGATGTAGTGCGAGGGAGCACCCATGTCGCCATCCCACTTGGGGATCTCGTAGTGCAGGACCAGCGCGTCCCGCCACACGGTGGTCACCATGGCGCCCAGCGTCCTGTGGTCCTGGTGTGCGTCGTCGACGCGATGGGTCAGCACCAGCTGCGGCCGACAATGCCGGGCGAGGTCCTCGAGGTGCTCCTTCGCGGCCTCCCAGTGGGTCGGCAGCCGACCGTCGGGCAGCGCGGTGAAGTGCGTCTTGACCCCCGGAAAGATCTCTTGCAGCGCCCCCGCCGACTCGGCTGCCCGGTCCGGCGTACCGGTGAGGACAGCGACCGTGAGACTGACGTCGGCACGCTCGGCCAGCCGCAGGAGTGTCCCGCCGCACCCGATCTCGACGTCATCAGGGTGAGCACCCACACACAGGACGTCCAAGGGTCCGTCGGGTAGTCGCAGCGCGTCCATCAGGTCATCCCTGCCGCCGCCAGCGGTTCACGTCGCGGGCGAGGTGCAGGCAGAGCGACGCCTCGACCGAGTCGCCCTCGTAGGCGGCGACCCAGGCCCGGCCACGAGCGCGGCGCGAAAGGGCGTGGTACGCCGCCGAACGCAGCCGCGACTGGCCACTCAGCGGAGCGAAGCCGTCGAGCAGGTCGCGGAAGGCATGGGCTCGCTCGTGCAGCTCGGTGATCTGGCCGACAGGTGGCGCGAGACGGCGGGACGACGTCAGGGACCCCAGTGGCAGCGGCTCGGTCACGTGGGCCACGTCGGCCAGGGCCGCGGCGCGCAGCCACAGCGCCAGCTCGCCGCTCCGGGTGCCCAACCCGTGTTCGCCGGCGGCCTCGAAGGTGGCGCGGCGCAGGACCGCGCAACGGCCGCCCACGGTGTCGGGTCCCTGCGCAGCGGCCCGACGGAGCCAGCGGTGGCCCGGCTGCACACCGTCCCGGGCGTTCCCGTCGGTGGTGATGAAGACGGTGCCTACGGAAGGCTGCTGGTCTAGAACGGCGGCCGCGCGAGCCAGCGTGAGACCGCTCAGCGACGATGCCTCGTCCAGGACGGCGACGCAGTCGTGCAGGACCGGCACGGCGAGCGGGCCGGGGCTACGCGCGACGACGCGTTCCTCGCTGTGCGCGGGTTTCACGACCCCAGCCACTACTGTCACGAGTCGAGCATGCGTAGGCAGCTGCTCCCGGTCGACGAGTGCGGCGGAGGGTTCACCCATTTCGGTGACGTCGGTGGGACCGCCGGGTTCAGCCGACGTGGTGCAGGTCTGGGTCGATGCTGTCCGTCACGAGCTCCTCGTAGGCCAGGACGGCAGCCATCTGCGAGCTGACGTTGAGCTTGCGGAGGATCGACTTGACCTGACTGCGCACCGTGGTCTCGGCCACCTCGGACTGCGCGGCAATGGCACGGACTGCCACGCCGTCATGGAGCTGTTGGAGGACCTCCTCCTCACGGTCACTGAGTGTCTCCAGCCGCGCGGCCATCTCTTCGCGCTCTGCTTCGAAGGTGCGCCAGGCAACGACGAGCTGCTTGCGCTCCCGGCGGGAAAGGTCGGGCCGCCAGCCGGTCGCGAGATCGGCGACCAGCTCGATGGTTGCGTCCAACCCGATGCCGCTGGGCAGCACCAGTGCCGCCCCTCGGTCGTACATCGCGCCCCACGCCGGCCCCCTCGGCGCCAAGGTCAGCACCAGCCAGGGCACGTCGAGGCTGCCGAACAGCAGCCGGGCAGCTCGCACCTGCTCCATCCGGCACAGGTCAGTCAGGACGAGACCCGCCTGCGGCGGGGGTGTCGTGCGCAGGCGCACACCTCGCCGGCGCCGATCGGTCCTCGCGGCGGCGAGCTCGTCCGGCCAGCGCACCACCACCGTGTCGAACGAGCGCTCGCTCAGTGCGGCGGCCACGGATTCCGCGATGAGCTGCTGATCGGATGCCACCGCCACTCGCACAGATCCGGATCTGCGGTTGCGCATGCCACGCACCGGCACCACGGATCACCACTTCCCTCAGGCCCCGGAACAAACCCCATCGACGGTACGTCCGTCCCCCAGTCCGTAACGGCCCACGTTTCTGCGGGCTGGGCCCCGCGTCCAGCGCTGAGGGCCGGAGATCACCGCTATTGATGATGGATCTGGAGGTGAACGGCCTCACACCGATCTGGTCATCCCCGGCGCAGCAAATAGCCCCTTCGGGTCATTCCGTACCCACGATCGGGTACATACCGTCACTGACAGATCCCCCAAAGGGACGACCGACTTCCCCGGCCCGTGGTCTCGCACAACGTGCGAGCTCCTGATTCGAGGCAGCTAGTTCGTCTTGACACCATGAGACACGTACACGTACGGCGGTGAACCACCGTCGGCCACTCGGGACAATGGCCTCGTACGATTTTTGGGGGGAAAATGGCCATACGGTTCGAGCGACCCACGGGGCGTCCAGCCGCGCTGATCGCGGGATGCCTCGTTGCCTGCGCGCTGGCGCTCGCGACATATCTGGGCGACGGGGGCGGACCGAGCGCGATGCTGCCCATCGCGCGGATCTTCTGCTACACGCTCATCCTGGGCGCTGCGGTCCTGCACTACGTCCACTGGCGCGTCACCAGCGTGGAGCGGGACGGTGAGGTCTGCGTCCGGCTGACCGGCTGGCTGACGGTCGGGCTGATGCTGGGCGCCTCGCACGGCCTGCTCGTGGCCGTCACGGAGAATGAGTCGTGGAACGTCGAGGGGCCACATGGGCCCGGCGCGACGCTGCTGGTGATCCTGTTGGTTCTCTGCCTGCTGGCGCTGGCCGCCGAGCGGGTCGACGTGCCCGGCGACCCTGTCCTGCTGGGCGGCGCGGCCGCGTCCTTGCTCGTTGCGGCCAGCACCTTGATCCCGAGGCTGGCCCCACCCGTGCCGTCCGGCCCTGTCACCGTCGCCTTTGTCTCCACCGCGGTGATCCTCGCGGCGACGGCGCTGATCTGGATCCTCCTGAACCGCCGCACGGTCGCCCTCCACGTGCGCCGACAGCTGGCCACGGCCGTCGGGCTGCTGACGGCGGGCGAGCTCGCGTCCGGCCTCGACGACCCGTCGTACATTGTCGCGACGGCCGCGATCGCCGCCCTGGTGGCCGCGGCGCTGGTGGTGTGCTTCATGACTCATGCGCTGCTGCGAGGCTCAATCCTCGAACGCCAGGAGCAGGTCGGCCGGCTCCAGCGCTCCCTGGCCGAGGTGCGCGAAGCCGTGGGCAAGGAGCGGGAGCTGCTGCACGAGGTCGGCGCCACCCTGGCGGGGATCACCAATGCCTCACGAGTGATGCGCCACGAAGTGGCAGTGCCTGCGCCGCGCCGCCAGCGGCTCGAGTCCATGCTGGCCGCAGAGCTTGACCGGCTTGAGCGGCTGATGCTCTCCCGGGTGTCCGGATCGTCAGAGCTCGATGACTGCGAGATCGACATCGACGAGGTGGTCGAGCCGCTCGTCGTCAGCCACCACGCGCGCGGCCGTGACGTCCGCTGGTTCGCGACCGGCGAGCGCGCCTTCGGTGATCCCGACGAGCTCGCCGAGATGGTGAACATCCTGCTGGAGAACGCCGCTCGGCACGGCGGTAGCGGTGTCGTCCGACTCTCGGTCACCGCCGCGGACGGCGGCGCCCTGGTGATCTGCTCGGACAGCGGGCCCGGCGTGCCACCCGAGCTGCGCGACCAGCTCTTCGAGCCGGAGGTGCGAGGTCCGGCATCTGAGGGTCAGGGCCTCGGCCTGGCCATCGCGCACAGACTGGTGTCTGCGCGCGGTGGGAGCATCGAGCTCGTCCACGACGACCATTCCGGCGCGACCTTCGTCGCTCGCCTTCCGAGGAGGAGCGTCGTCGATGCCGTCCGCAACATCGCGTAGCCAGTTCCGCATCGTCATCGTCGAGGACCACGTCCTCTTCGCCGAGTCACTCGAGCTGGCTCTCACCGTCGAGGGGTACGACGTCCGGCGGGTGTCCGTGCCGGACAAGCGACAGTCGCCTGGCGCGCTGATCGCCACGGTGCTGCGGCGCCGCCCCCGGGTGGCGTTCGTCGACCTCGATCTCGGACAGTTCGGCGACGGCGAGCAGCTGATCGGGCCACTGGCCATGGCGGGCGTCAACGTCATCGTGGTCACGGCGTCCGTGGACCGGGCGCGCTGGGGCGAGGCGGTGCGCTGCGGCGCGCGCAAGGTGCTGCCGAAGTCCCGGCCGCTCAACGAGATCCTCGCGACCGTCCGGCGCCTCAACCAGGGCCTTCAGGTGATGACCCTCGAGGAGCGCGAAGACCTGCTCCAGGAGTGGGCCAAGGAGCGCGCCGCAAACGTGGAGCTGAACGCGCGCCTCGAGACGCTGACCGTTCGCGAACGGGAGGTGCTCGCCTATCTGATGAAGGGCCAGACCGTCCGGGAGATCGCGACCGAGTGCGTGGTGTCCGAAGCGACGGTGCGCACCCAGGTGAAGTCGATCCTGGCCAAGCTCGAGGTCACCTCGCAGCTGGCCGCTGTCGGGTTGGCCCACCGGGTCGGCTGGAAGCCTCCACTGCTCACCCGTTGACCGTTTGGCCGGCCTGACGAGCGCCGGCCGGCAAATGCCGCGGAACATGCCCGATATGCATGATGAACCCTCCCCGGGCGGTTCCTAGGTTGAGCCCCTGTCCACGGCCAGGGGGGTGGGGGATGACGACGACGACGTCGGGGGTGGCGCCGGTCGCCATCGCTACTGAGCTCGCCGGCGCCGTCACCGAGACCCTGGTCCGACCGGCACCTCAGCGACGTCACCATCTCCCTCTCCTGGTGCTGGGCCTCGACGCACTGGTCGCCGTGATCGTTGCCGGGGCGGCCGCTATCCACCCGAGTCCGGGAGGGACGGTGCGAGGCGCGATCCTGCTCGGATGGCCCGTCGCCCTCGCCATGGCGGGCGCCTACACCCGGCTGGCGGCCGAGCCCCGCCGGTTCCCCGCCCGAGCCCTGCTGGCTGGTGCCTTCGCCATGGCGACCGTGGTGTGGAGCGTGCCCGCGCTGTTCTCGGGCGTCGCTGACGGACAGCCCCCGCGCGCCCTGGCCGAGGCGGCGCTGTTGCTGGCAGCCACGGTCTGCGTGGCGTCGGCCACCGCCCGCGGTCTGGTCGCACTTGCCGTGCCCACCCGAGCCGTGCCCACCCTCCTGGTCGGTACCTCGTCGCAGGTCCAAGAGCTGCTGCAGGAGGCCGCCCGGCCGGGCGGCCGACGGGAGTTCGAACCGGTCGCCGTCTGCCTGCCCGACCCTGCGAGTGACGACGCCGACCCGGCGATCGAGACCTGGCCCGTGCCTGTCACGCGCGGCGGGTACGAGAGCCTCATCGACGTCGTGCACGCCCACCAGGCCGAGGCTGTGGTCGTCGCCCCCGGGCCGGGGATCACCCACGCAGAGCTTCGTCGTTGGGCCGCCTGGCTCCAGCACGATGACGTGCGGCTCCTGGTCAGCCCTGGCCTGCGCGACGTCGCCAAGAGCCGGATCGGGGTCGCCGCTCTGGGTGGCAGTCGGCTGCTCGGGGTCTCCCCCGCACCGCTCGCAGGCCCCTCCCGGCTGCTCAAGGACGCGGTGGACCGGGTCGTCGGTCTGCTGCTCCTGGTCGTCCTTGCGCCGCTTCTCGGCGTGATGGCGCTACTCGTCCGTGCCGACTCCCCGGGCCGGGCCTTCTACCAGCAGACCCGAGTCGGGCGGCGCGGCCAGCCGTTCACCGTCTACAAGCTGCGCACGATGTGCGCGGACGCGGACCGGATCCGCGACGACCTCATGGCCGAGAACGAGTCCGACCGGTCTGGGGTGCTGTTCAAGATCAAGCGGGATCCGCGGATCACCCGCCTGGGTGCGTTCCTTCGCCTCAGCTCCATCGACGAGCTGCCCCAGCTGATCAACGTGGTGCGTGGGGAGATGTCCCTCGTCGGGCCACGGCCGGCGTTGCCCAGTGAGGTGCAGGAGTACGTGACGGACCTTCGCCGCCGGCTCGACGTGAAGCCCGGCCTCACCGGCCTGTGGCAGGTCTCGGGACGCTCGGACCTCTCCTGGGAGGACAGCGTGCGGCTGGACCTGCTGTACGTGGACAACTGGTCCTGGTCGTTGGACCTGCAGATCGCGGCTCGAACCTTCGGTGCCGTGCTGATGCGTCGCGGTGCCTACTGAGCGGTGCCTACTGAGGCGTGCAGCTCAGTCCGTGGTGCCCTGACCGGCGAGCTGGGTCAGGATCCGGTCCGCGAGCTCCGGCCGGCAGACGACGAGGTCGGGCAGGTAGACGTCGTCCTGGTTGTAGCGCAGCGGAGACCCGTCCACACGTGAGGTGAACAGCCCCGCGGCGCGGGCGACGGCCACCGGTGCGGCGGAGTCCCATTCGTACTGGCCGCCGGCGTGCACGTAGGCGTCGGTGACGTCGCGGACCACGGAGATGACCTTGGCGCCCGCCGAGCCCATCGGGACCAGCTCGGCATCGAGCGCCCGGACCAGCCCGTCGACGAACGCCGGCGGGCGGCTGCGGGAGACCGCGATCCGCGGCCTGGCCGCGGTGCTCGGGGGTACGACGGGTGGGGTGGCAGTCGTGAAGGTCTGCCCGAGTCCGGGCTGCGCGACCGCACCGGCGACCAGATCGCCCTCGCCGGCCCGGCCCTGCCACAGCGCCACGTGCACCGCCCAGTCTTCGCGCGGGGGCTCGGAGAACTCCCGGGTGCCGTCGAGCGGGTCCACGATCCAGACCCGGTCGCTGGAGAGCCGGACCCTGTCGTCCTTGCCCTCCTCGGACAGCACCGCGTCGCCCGGTCGATGCTCGGCCAGCAGCTCCATCAGCAGCACGTGGGCCGCCAGGTCGCCGGCGTCCTTCAGCTCGCGGCCCTCGAGCCCGTCCTCACGGACCTCGAGCAGGCGGCGGCCGGCGGTCTCGGCCAGCCAGCCCGCCAGCACGTGGTCGTCGGCGTCGGCGGGGGGCGCTCCCGGGGCGAAGGTCACCGGATCAGCGTATAGACGACAAGGCTGCCTGGCGGGCGTGGGCCGATCGGCTTAGTCAGCTGTTGTTGGAGGACTAGTTCCCCTACCGAAATTTAGGTACTAGAGTGCGCTGCGTCGTCGCGGGGAATTCCGGGGTCTCTGCACGACTGAGTGTGGGGACATCAATGGCCTGTGGGGGGCCCGATGAAAGCACTACACATTGCCGTGGGCGTGTGGACTTGGCGAGGGACCGCTCTCGTCCTGATCGTCATGCTCGCTCCGCTGTTGGCGGACCACGACCGGATCCGGATCGCGGTGCTGGCCGTACTGACCTGCGCCCTCGCCGCGTCGATGTTCCGCGTCGAGGCGTTCCCGCGCTGGGCACGGGTCCGGGTCGTGGCCGGGATCCTGCTGCTCGGCCTGGGCTCGGCAGTCGGCGGGATCGTGGCGCTGCCCATCGGCCTGCTCGCCGCCGTACTCATCGCGGGCACCATCGCCGTGGTGCTGCACGGCGCCATCGAAGAGAAGAGGCAGCAGGTCCAGGACCTCCACCTGCAGCTGCGGGCCGCCGAGGTCGGACATCGCGAGGACCAGGCCCGGCTCCATGAGATCAACGCCACCGTGGCCGGCATCGCATCAGCCCAGAGACTGATGAGCGACGGCCTGCCCGCCGACCGCAGCGATGCGCTCGGCACGATGATCCGGGCCGAGGTGGACCGGCTCCAGCGGCTGGTCGCCGACCGGATGCCGACCCGGCGCCGCAGCGTCGACCTCGACGAGGTCATCGGTCAGATCGTGCTCTCGCACCTGGCCCGGGGCCGGGTGGTCATCTGGGCGCCCTCCGGGATGCGCGCGATGGGCCGCGCCGACGACATCGCCGAGGTCGTCAACGTGCTCCTCGAGAACGCCACGGTGCACGGTGGCCCCGACGCCGTCGAAGTCACGGTCGGCCGGGACGTCGACGGCCAGGGCGTCATCGTCACGGTGTCCGACCAGGGTCCGGGCGTCCCACCCGAGCTGCGCGAGCGGCTCTTCGACTGGGGTGTGAGCCGGCCGGGCTCCCCCGGCCACGGAATCGGCCTGCACGTCGCCGCTGACATCACCCACCAGATGGGCGGCCGGCTCGAGCTGCTGCCGACCGCGTCGGGCGCGTCGTTCGGGATCCACCTGCCCGCCGTACCGCAGGAGGTGAGCGCCGATGAGCGTGTTGCCCACGCGAGCTGAGCGGCGGATCCTCCTCGTCGAGGACCACCGGCTGTTCGCCGAAGCCGTCGACCTCGCGCTGACCGCCGAGGGGTACGACGTGGGCCGGATCGACGTACCTGCCGATCCCCGGTCCCCGGGAGCGCTGGTGGCCGCGATCGTCAAGCAGGAGCCGGTGGTGGTGCTGCTCGACCTCGACCTGGGGCGGTTCGGCGACGGGTTGCGGGTGATCGGGCCGATCGCTCGTTCCGGTGCCAACGTCATCGTGGTCACCGGCTCGACCGACCTCGCCCGATGGGGCGACGCGGTCCAGGCAGGCGCCCGCAAGGTGATCTCGAAGTCGCAGCCGCTCCAAGACATCCTCGCGACCGTGCGCCGGATCATCGCCGGACTGCCGGTGATGGACCGAGAGGAGCGCGAGGAGCTGGTCTCGGAGTGGACCAGGATGCGGGAGGAGCTGCACGAGGTGCGCGAGCGGCTCGAGCAGCTCACGAACCGCGAGAGCGTCGTGCTCGGTCACCTGATGAAGGGCCGGGCGGTCCGCCAGATCGCCGGGCTCAGCACGGTCTCCGAGGCGACGGTGCGCACCCAGGTGAAGTCGATCCTGGCCAAGCTCGAGGTGTCCTCGCAGCTGGCCGCGGTGGGCATGGCCCACGAGATCGGCTGGCAGGCGCCATTCGCCTAGTCCCAGCCTCGGCTGCGGAGGTTTCGACACGCGCGGTCGCGTCCGAGCAAGCTCGGCCGCGCGCGCTGCTCAACCACCATCGATCGGACCCGTCCTCGTTCCTCGGACGGCTCCGATCAGCTGTTGAACCGCTGCTGGGTCTCGGCCAGCCCGACCGTGAGCAGCGACTCGACGGCGTCAGCGGCGCGGTCCACCTGGAACGGCAGCTCCTTGCGCTCGGTGCTCGAGTAGTTCGAGAGCAGGAAGTCGGCCGGGTCCTGCCGGCCGGGCGGCCGGCCGATGCCGACCCGGACCCGGAAGAAGTCGCCGGTGCCCAGCGAGGCACGGATCGAGCGCAGCCCGTTGTGGCCGTTGTCGCCCCCGGCGAACTTGACCCGCAACGTGTCGAACGCGATGTCCAGCTCGTCGTGCACCGCGACCAGCCGCTCCGGGCCGACCTTGAAGAACGAGAGCACCGCCTTGATCGGCCCGCCGATCTCGTTCATGTAGCAGCGAGGCCGGATCACCAGGATGCGCGGCCCCGGCTGGCCGGGCAGAGCGAGCCGGCCCTCCGCGATGTCGGAACGGCTGGCCTTGTGGGCCTTGAACGGCGTGCCGAGCCGGCGGACCAGCTCGTCGGCGACGAGGTAGCCGACGTTGTGCCGGTGGCCGGCGTACGCCGCACCGGGGTTGCCGAGCCCCGCCACGATCCAGGGCTCGACACCGGTCGCCTGCTCGCTCACTCCTCCGAGGTGTCGCCCTCGGCGGCGGGCTCGCCACCCTCGGCGGACTCGGCATCCTCGGCGGCGGCGTGCTCCTCGTCGGTCTCCGTGTGCTCCTCGCGCTCGATGCCGGCCTCGGCCTCGGCCTCCTCCAGCTCGGCCTCGAGGGCCTCCTCGGACTGCTGCTCGGTGATGTTGACGATCAGCGTCTCCGGGTCGACCAGCAGCGTGGAGCCCTCGGGCAGCTCGAGCTGACCGGCCAGGATCTGGGTGCCGGCGGGGAGCCCCTCGATCGAGATCTCGATGTTCTCGGGGATGTTGGTCGCCTCGGCCTCGATCTGCACCGTGGTGTTCTCGGTGACGACCACTGTCTCGGACGCCGCGGTGCCGGACAGGTGGACCCGGACGTCGACGGTGACCTTCTCGCCGCGGCGGACGGCCACGAAGTCGATGTGCTCGATGACCCGGCGAATGGGGTCGATCTGGACGGCCTTGGTCAGCGCGAGCTGGGTGGTGCCATCGATGTCGAGCTCGAGCAGCGCGTTCGAGCCACCGTGCTTGAGCGCCATCATCGTGTCGTGGCCCGGCAGGGCGACGTGCAGGGTCTCGTTGCCGTGGCCATAGAGAACGGCGGGGATCTTGTTGTCCCGGCGAATCCGCCGCGCGGCGCCCTTGCCGAACTCGTTGCGGGTCTCCGCCGCGATCTTCTCGGTGGCCATTGCTGTGGTGCTCCTCTGGGTCTTTGGGTCTGGGCCTCGACGCGATCGCGGAGGCACACCGTCCGTCAGCACACACAGAGCCGGAGCGCCGCCCTGTCGATCACGGAGTCCGGACGTCCGGGCTCCCTCGCCTAGGCAACCGCTGAAGTCTAGCGAGGGGCGCCGTGACCACCGAATCTTCGAGCCTCGGGCCGAGCTTGCTCGGACCGCGACAAGCGAGGAGGTTGAGGGTCTCGGCTCAGACACGCGCGCCAGCGCGGGGGTGAGCGAGACGTCTCGAAACACATAGCGTGGGCCCCGTGCCCTCCCTGACCCTCGCCGAGGCCCGGGCCCGGGCCGCCCAGCTCTCGGACGTGTCGTACGACCTCGAGATCGACCTCAAGGACCAGCAGACCTTCGGGAGCCGGGTGACCGTGCACTTCGCGTCGAGCGGACCCGAGACGTTCCTGGAGCTGCACCGGGGCGCCGACCTGACGGTGACCGTCAACGGCGACACTTCCGGGGCGACGTACGACGGCAGCCGGATCGCGCTGACCGGGCTGCTCACCGGGCCGGCCGACCGCAACGAGGTCGTGGTGGCTGCGCGGCTGCCCTACGTCACCGACGGCGACGGGATGCACGCGTTCACCGACCCGGCCGACGGCGAGCGCTACGTCAGCGCCTACGTCGGGGTCGACATCACCCAGCGGGTCTTCGCCTGCTTCGACCAGGTCGACCTCAAGGCGCCGATCACGCTGCGGGTGGTGGCCGACCCAGCCTGGACCGTGCTGTCCAACGGTTCCGTTGCCATGACGCAGGCGGACGCGTGGGAGTTCGCGCCCACGCCGCCGATCCCGATCGACCTGTTCGTGCTGTGCGCCGGGCCGTGGCACTCCCGGACCTTCGAGCACGCCGGCCTCCCGATGGGCTGGCACGCGCGCCGGTCGCTGGCGGCCGAGCTGGACCGCGACTTCGACGAGCTGCGCCGGATCACCGAGCAGTGCTTCGACCACTACGCCGAGCTCTTCGACGAGCCGTTCCCGTTCGACACCTACGACCAGGTCCTGGTGCCGGAGCTCAACTGGGGCGCGATGGAGAACCCGGGCTGCGTCACCTTCCGCGACGAGTTCCTCCCGCGCGGCCGGGTCACGGAGGTCGAGCGGCGGGACCGGGCGATGGTGGTCGCCCACGAGATGTCGCACATGTGGTTCGGCGACCTCGTGACCCAGACGTGGTGGGAGGACATCTGGCTCAACGAGTCCTTCGCCGAATACATGGGCTTCCGGGTGAGCGAGGACGCGGCCGGGTTCGCCGGCAGCTGGGTCGGCTTCCAGGTCTCCCACAAGCCGCGGGCGATGGTCGCCGACCGGCGCCGCTCGACGCACCCGGTCGCGCCGCTGCCCGAAGACGTGCCCGACGTGGACACCGCGTCCACCAACTTCGACGCGATCTCCTACGTGAAGGGCGCCTCGGCGCTGCGCCAGCTCGTCACCTGGATGGGCGACGACGACTTCCTGGCCGGTGTGAACGCACACCTCACGAAGCACCGGTTCGGCAACGCCACCCTCGCGGACCTGGTCGACGAGCTGGACGAGGCGTCGCCCCGCGAGGTCCGGGCGTGGGCCGAGGTGTGGCTGCGGCAGGCGGGGCACGACACCATCCGGGTCGAGCGCGACGGCGACGTACCGGTGCTGGTCCGCGACGGCGTCCGGCCGCACCGGTTCCTCGTCACGGCGTACGACGACGGGCTGGCCGAGCTCGACCGCAGGGTCGTGGACCTGGACGCCGCACCGGTGCGACTGGACGACTGGGCCGGCCGGGTCGTCGTGCCCAACCCGCACGGCGAGACGTTCGCCCGCGTGCAGCTCGACGGGCGCTCCTGGACCGCGGTCGAGGACGGCCTCGGGGCGCTCGAGGACGACCTGGCGCGGTCCGTGCTGTGGGCGACGGCGATCGACGCCGTGGCGGGCCGTGACCTCGCGGTCGAGCGCTACCTCGCCCTGATCGACCGGCACCTGCCCGCCGAGCGGCACGTCAGCCTGATCACCGCGGTCGCCGACGCGACGCTCGGGCATGTGCTGTCGACGCGGGTGCCCGCCGCCGACGCGGCCGCGGCGCGCGAGCGCATGGCCGCCGCCTGCCGGGCCGGGCTCGACGCCGGCGGTGACCCGGTGGCGTTCACCCGAGGCCTGGCCCGTTCCAGCCGGGATGCCGACGAGCTGCGCCGCTGGCTGGCCGACAACGTCACCGACCACGACGTGGCCCTCGACCCGCAGCTCCGCTGGCGGGTGGTGCACCGGCTCGCCGGTCTGGGCGGGCTGGACGCTCAGGCGATCGAGGAGGAGCGCCGCCGCGACGGCACGGCCAACGGCGACCTCGGCGCGGCCACCGCCCTCGCCTCCCGGCCCACGGCCGAAGCCAAGGACGAGGCATGGGACGCCCTGATGGAGGACGACGTCTCGAACCGTCGCTTCGACGCTGTCGCCGCCGGGCTGTGGCCGGCCGAGCAGGCCCAGCTCGGCGCGCCGTACCTGCCCCGCTACCTCGAGGCCGGACCGCGCCTCGCCGCCCGCGGGCCGGCGTTCTCCGCGGTGGTCGGGGATGCGTTCCCGCGGTTTCACCTCGACGAGGCACAGCTCGAGACGGTGCGCCAGGCGCTGACCGGCGACGTACCGACCGTGCTTCGGCGGGCTTGGGAAGACGCGCTCGATGACCGGACGTAGCCTCGCCGGGCTGCTCCTCGTGCTGGCGCTGGCCGGCTGCACGACCGACGACCCGCCGGTCGCCGAGCCACCGCTCCCGCCGAGCCCGACCTTCTCGACAACCCCGACGTCCCCCGCTCCCACCTCCGAGCCTCCGACGCCGCCCCCGACACCCCAGCCCCCCACACCTGAGCCCGGCACCGTGCCGCCGCCCTGGCTCGGCACCCGGCCGCTGCCGCTGCGGCCGGACGGCTACGGGGAGGCTCAGCCGACCCCGCCCGAGCTCGACCCGCGCAGGTTCACGCTGCCGGACACCCTCGCGCCGCTGCCCGGCGACCGCTTCGCCGCGGTGATCGAGACCGTCCCCGCCGACGTGCTGGCCCGGTCCACCTGGGCGGCCGGCTGCCCGGTCGGCGCCGACGACCTGGCCTACGCCCGGCTGACGTTCTGGGGCTTCGACGACCAGCGGCACACCGGCGAGCTGCTGCTCAACCGCACCGTCGTGGACGACGTGGTCGGCGTGTTCCGCACGCTCTACAAGGAGAGGTTCCCCTTCGAGGAGCTCCGGGTGACCCCGCGGTCCGAGCTCGACGCGCACCCGACCGGCGACGGCAACAACACCGAGTCCTTCGTCTGCCGGCCGTCCACCGGATCGACCACGACCTTCAGCCAGCACGCCTACGGGCTGGCCATCGACCTGGACCCGTTCCAGAACCCCTACACGAAGGACGACCTGGTGCTTCCCGAGCTCGCCTCGTCGTACCTCGACCGCGACGACGTCCGGCCCGGGATGATCACGCCGGACGGCGTCGTGGTGCGCGCGTTCGAGTCGATCGGATGGACCTGGGGCGGCACGTGGAACTCACTCAAGGACTACCAGCACTTCAGCCAGAACGGCCGCTGAGCAGCTCCACCACGGCCTCGTGGCCGAAGTGCCCGGCCCACTGCGCCGGTACGGCGTCGAACCGGCAGTCCTTCAGCGACGGGTCGGCGCCGAGCTCGAGCAGCAGCTGGACCATCGCCACGTCCCCGTGCCCGGCCGCGGCATGCAGCGCGGTCTCCCACTCCTCGTCGGACGGGACGTCGGTGCGAGCCCGGCGGTTCACGTCCCAGCCGAGCTCGACCGCGGTCCGCACGGCATTGGCGTTGCCGAGCTGGGCGGCCCACGCGACCAGGCCTGGCCGCGCCTCGATCGCAGCGGCGACCTCAGCGGAGTCGACGTCCTCGCCGGCCAGCACGTCGCCCACGACGCGGTCCTCGGCGGAGATGTCGGCAGAGGCGCCGAGCCGGAGCAGCAGCGCCGCGGTCTGGGCGTGGCCGCTGACCCGAGCCGCGGCGTACGCCGAGCGGCGGGTCACGCCGTAGGTGCCGCCGACCTCGGTGTCGGGGTCGACGCCGTGGCCGACCAGCAGCTCCACCCTGTCGTCCATGCCGTGGGTGACCGCCCAGCCGAGCTGGCCGGCCAGTTCCTGCCGGTCGTCGAGGCCGAACTCGAAGAGCAGCTCGAGGTGGCTGTCGTCGGGCCGGAACATCCGGTTGTAGAGCGTCTGCTCGTCGTTGGCATTGGCCCCCGCCTCGAGCAGCGCCCGAGCCAGCGCCTCCCACTGCGGGTGGCGCGGCTGGTTGCCCGGACCGCCCTCGCCCTCGCCGAAGGCGCCGGTGAGTGCGGTGAACGGCGGGCTGTCGCCGTGCCACAGGTAGCCGGCGTCCGGGTCGGCGCCGGCCTCGAGCAACGCCGCCACCGCGTCGCGGACCGCGTCGGCGGTGACGTCGGGATCGTGGCGCGCGTAGGCCAGGTAGAGCAGGGGCGGCCAGGCGAACGGCCCGCCTTCGGCGTTCGCCAGCGCGGCGTCAACGGCGAGCAGCCGGCGCAGCGCCGCCGCGTCGGTACGCGCGGCCGCGATGTGCACGTTGTCGGCGCCCAGGTCCGGCCGTCCCTCGAGCAGGCCCCGTGCATTCGTACGCCGGACCGGGTCGTCTGCGCCGTAGGTCAGGCAGGCCAGCCGCAGGAACTCGTCGGCCGGGTCCGCCCGAGGACCGACCGCGTCAGGCTCCCGCGGCGAGTGGTTCAAGCGTGCCCGTCGAACATCGAGGTGACCGAGCCGTCCTCGAAGACCTCGCGGATCGCGCGCGAGACCAGCGGCGCGATGGAGAGCTGGGTGAGCTTGTCGAACTCGCGGTCCGGCGTCATCGGGAGCGTGTTGGTGACGACGACCTCCTGGGCCGGGCAGTTCTTGAGCCGGTCCACGGCAGGCTCGGAGAGGATCGCGTGCGTCGCGGCGATGACGACCCCGGCCGCGCCGTCGGCCATCAGTGCCTCGGCGGCCTTGGTGATGGTGCCGCCGGTGTCGATCATGTCGTCGACCAGCACGCACATCCGGCCCTTGACCTCACCGACGACGCGGTTGGCGACGGTCTCGTTGGGCCGGTCGATGTTGCGGCTCTTGTGGATGAACGCCAGCGGTGCGCCGCCCAGGCGGGCCGCCCAGCGCTCGGCGACCTTGATCCGGCCGGCGTCCGGCGAGACCACCGCGAGCTCCTGGTCGCCGTACTTCGCGCGGACGTGGTCGGCGAGGATCGGCAGCGCCATCAGGTGGTCCACCGGGCCGTCGAAGAAGCCCTGGATCTGGTCGGCGTGCAGGTCGACGGTGATCAGCCGGTCCGCGCCGGCGGTCTTGAAGAGGTCGGCCATCAGCCGCGCCGAGATCGGCTCGCGACCGCGGTGCTTCTTGTCCTGGCGCGCGTAGCCGTAGAACGGCATGACCACCGTGATCCGCTTGGCGCTCGCCCGCTTGAGGGCGTCGACCATGATCAGGTGCTCCATGATCCACTCGTTGATCGGAGCGGTGTGGCTCTGGAGCACGAAGGCGTCGCAGCCGCGGACCGACTCCTCGTAGCGGACGTAGATCTCGGAGTTGGCGAACTCGTAGGCCGACTGCGGCACCAGGTCGGTGCCGAGCAGCTGGGTGACCTCCTCCGCGAGCTGGGGATGCGCCCTCCCGCTGAAGACCATCAGGTTCTTCTCGGTGGTGCGCTTCATGCCCGTCATGCGTTAGGGGCTCCCGGCTGGTCGGTCTCGGCGGGTGTCATTCAGATTCTTCCACGGTCTCGAGAGCAGCCGCTGCCGCGTCCGCCTGGGCGGTCCCGGCGCGCTTCGAGAGCGCCCAGCGCGGCAGGTTGCGCTGCGGGCCGCCGCTCACCGCGAGGGCACCCGGCGGGACGTTGCGACGGACGACGGTGCCGCCCGCCGTACCGGCGCCGTCGCCGATCTCCACGGGCGCCACGAAAGTGTTGTTGGAGCCCGTCTTGGCGTGCCGGCCGACCACGGTGCGGTGCTTCGCGACGCCGTCGTAGTTGGCGAAGACCGAGCCGGCGCCGATGTTGCTGCCCTCGCCGATCTCGGCGTCACCGACGTACGACAGGTGCGGCACCTTCGCGCCGTCGCCGATCTGGGCGTTCTTCGTCTCGACGAAGGTGCCGATCTTGCCCTTGGCCCCGAGCGTGGTACCGGGCCGGAGCCGCGCGTACGGCCCGACGTCGGCGCCGGCTCCGATCACCGCGAGCTCGCCGTGGGTTCGTACGACGCGCGCGCCAGCGCCGATCTCGCAGTCCTTGAGGGTGGTGTCGGGGCCGATGACGGCGTCCTCCTCGATGATCGTTGCCCCGAGCAGCTGGACGCCGGGCAGCAGCGTCACGTCCGGGTTGAGCACCACGTCGGCGTCGATCCAGGTCGTGGCCGGGTCCATGACGCTGACGCCGGCCTCCATCCAGCGGGTCACGATCCGTTCGTTCATCACCCGGCCGGTGCGCGCCAGCTGCACCCGGTCGTTGACGCCTTCGGTCTGCATGACGTCGGCGATCTCGTGGGCGCCGACGTGCAGCCCGGCCGCACGCGCGAGGTGGACGGTGTCGGTGATGTAGTACTCGCCCTTGGCGTTGTCGTTGGACAGCTTGGGCAGCGTCTCGATGAGGAACGCCGCGTCGAACGCGAGGATCCCGGAGTTGATCTCCTGCACGGACCGCTGCTCGTCGGTCGCGTCCTGCTCCTCGACGATCCCCTCGACCTCGCCGTCCTCGTTGCGGAGCACCCGGCCGTAGCCGTGGGGGTCGGCCACCACGCCGGAGAGGATGCTCACCGCCCGCTGGGCCGCCTCATGCTCCTCGGCGAAGGTCCGCAACGACTCCGCCTCCAGCAGCGGGGTGTCGGCGTACGCCACCAGCACCGTGCCCACGGGGATCTCCCCCGTAGCGGCCACGGCCTCCATCGCGACCCGCACCGCGTGCCCGGTGCCGTGCTGCTCCTCTTGTGTCGCGAGCAGCGCGTCGGGCACCAGCGCATGGATGTGCGGGCCCACCTGGTCGCGCTGGTGACCCACGACCGCGACGATCCGCCGGGGCTCCACCTGTTGGACGGCCGCCAGCACGTGCCCGACCAAGCTCCGCCCCGCCACCGGGTGCAGGACCTTCATGGTCTTGGACTTCATCCGGGTGCCCCCACCCGCGGCCAGCACGATGACCGTCAGCTCACCACTCACGCTCCCCGGGTAGGAGTCGAACCTACGTCGCTAGTCCTGATTCAAAGTCAGGCGGGCCCTGCCGGCAGACCAACCGGGGATTGGGTTCAAACCATAGGTGGTGCCGGGGTCGGGTTGGTTGCGTCATTCAGACAGAGCCAGCGTGTGCTCCTTCCGTATGACGTTCCACCTGCCTCGTCGAAGACGTCATACGGACGGAGCAAGCGGGTGCTCCCTCCGTACGACGTGCGCTGGCCAGCCGGTCAGGCTGCGGTCCTCCAGCCGGCCGCGACCAGCGCCTCCTGGATCTGGCCGAAGAACTCGTCGGGGTTGAGCCGGAGTCCGAGAAGGGGCACGCGCAGGACCCTGTCACCGGCGATCACCACGGCGTTCTGACGAAGCGCGTCACCGACGACGTTCTCGGCCCAGGCATGGTGAATGCCGTCGATCTCGACGACCAGGTGGTAGTCCGGCCAGTAAAGGTCCAGGTAGTAGCGGTTCTTCTTGTCCCGCCGAAGCACCTGGCGGGCTGGAGGTGGCAGGCCACGGTGGGCCAGGGCTCGCCCGATGTCCAGCTCGCCGAGTGAACGCGCTCCTCCGATCAAGTCATTGATGACCTCGTGGAGCAGCCCACGACGCTTGTCCCGCCGGATCCGCAGGGCCTCATCCCCGATGGCTTCGGGCTTCGCCAACCCCTGCTGCACCGCCAGGGTGAGGAGGTACGTCGCTTCGCGATCGGTCCCCGCCCAGAGGAAGCCGCGGATCGCGGCCACCTCGGTGCGGGTGCGCGGAATGCCTGACGGCGCTCGATCTGCTTCGTTCCACCGTCGGGTCTGCCGGATGTTGTAGCGACGGTTGCGACGGATCCGGGCGCCGCGCGGGACCGAGACCCTGATCCGATCGACCGCGAACCGCTCGAGCCCGGCAGCGACCAGCGACGAGGCGCCGTCCAGCATCGCTCGCGGGCCGCCCTGGAACACCGCCGCCCAGTGGTGTCCCCAGTCCTCGATAGGTCCGTTGTGCAGGCAGACCGACTGATCGCCGATCAGCTGCCACCGGTGCATCCGGACCTGACCTCGGATCTCCCAGCGGGTGATCCCAACGGCGTACAGCTGCTTGCGCGACAGGACCCAGCCCTGGACCTCACCGAGCTCACGGGCAGCACCGAAGCGGGCGTCGTCGACAGGGATGCAGGCCATGCGTCGATGCTCGGCGGCACCGGACCCACCTGGGGGAGCCACGAACGCCGGCTGTGGATGGTGGGCCTGCGCCACTCCGCTGTGGACGCTTCGCGGCTATGGGCCCGCCGACGACGTCATACGGAAGGGGCAGGTGGGTGCTCTGTCCGTATGACGTCCCACCCACCCACGTGGTTAGTCTCGCGACGTGGACCTGCCCGTGATGCCGCCCGTCCAGCCGATGCTCGCCAAGTCCGTCAAGGGCATCCCCGATCCCGCCAAGCACGCCGGGCTGATCTTCGAGCCCAAGTGGGACGGGTTCCGCTGCATCGTGTTCCGCGACGGCGACGAGGTGGAGCTGACCAGCCGCAACACCAAGCCGCTGACGCGCTACTTCCCGGAGATGGTCGAGGCGATCAAGCGCCAGCTGCCCGAGCGCATCGTGCTGGACGGCGAGCTGTTCGTGGCGATCGGTGACCGGCTGGAGTTCGAGGTCCTCCAGGAGCGGATCCACCCGGCAAAGAGCAGGGTCGACATGCTGGCCGAGAAGACGCCGGCCGGCTTCGTCGCCTTCGACCTGCTCGCCCTGGGCGACGAGTCGTACGCCGACCGGCCGCTGCGCGAGCGGCGCGCGGCGATGGAGGAGGCGCTGGGCGGACTCGGCACCGAGGGCCCGTGCTACCTGACCCGGACCACGGAGGACCCGAAGGAGGCGGAGCGCTGGTTCGAGCAGTTCGAGGGCGCCGGGCTCGACGGGGTGGTCGCCAAGCCGCTCGACGCGCCGTACACCCAGAACGGCCGCACCATGTTCAAGATCAAGCACGCCCGCACCGCCGACGTCGTCGTGGCCGGCTACCGCGAGCACAAGCAGTCCACGACGGAACGGCCTCTGCTCGGCAGCCTCCTGCTCGGCCTCTACAACGAGGAAGGTCAGCTCCAGCACATCGGCGTCAGCGCCAGCTTCACCCAGGATCGGCGGGCCGAGCTCATCGAGGAGCTGCAGCCCCTGGTCTGCCCGATCGAGGAGCACCCCTGGGGCCACTGGCAGGAGTTCCTGACCGCCAACCCCGACCGGGTGCCGGGCACCCAGAGCCGCTGGAGCCAGGGCAAGGACCTCTCGTTCACGCCGCTGCGCCCCGAGCGGGTGATCGAGGTCGCCTACGAGCACATGGAGGGGCGGCGGTTCCGGCACACCGCGCACTTCAAGCGGTGGCGTCCCGACCGGGACCCGGAGTCCTGCGGCTACGAGCAGTTGGAGGAGGTCGTGTCCTACGACCTCGGCGAGGTCCTGTCGGGCTAGCAGCGGGCACTAGAGTCTCGGCGTGGCCGAGAACTCCCCTGAGACCCCGGCGCCCAGCGCCGACTACGACGTCGTCCTGCTCGTCGAGCAGGCGCTGACGGACGCCGACGCTCGGCAGGTCCGCTCGCTGCACGAGGGGCTGGACGAGCCGATCACCTACCACGTCCTGCTCCCGGTGGACGACGCCGCCGCGCAGATCGAGGCCGCGATGGGCAGCGTCGGCGGCCATGACCTGGTGCCCGGCCCGTCGCTCGGAGTCCCGCCGCCGGACCTGGCCGAGATCGCCAAGGAGACCAAGGAGCAGGCCAACGCCGACCTGGAGTCGACGCTCGCCGCTCTCAAGGCCGCCGGCGCGCGCGCCACGGGGCAGGTCGTCTCCGACCACCCGATCGCTGCGCTGGCCGCCAAGGTCGCCGAGATCGACGGCCGCGAGGCGATCATCCTGACCCGGCCGCACGTGGTGGCCGAGTTCTTCCACGTCGACTGGACCTCGCAGGCGCGCCGCAAGATCGGCGTCCCGGTGCTGCACCTGCTCGAGCACGAGAACTTCGACGAGCAGGCCGGCGGCGGCGAGGGCGCGTCGATCATCTGATGAGACTCCGTGGCCGTCGCGACGGCGCCGCGGCCGCGACGTACGCCGCAGTGCTGGACGGTGTCCACCTGTGGCTGGACCTCGACGGACCGGTGTCCGTGCGCGACGCCAGCTCCAAGGCGGTCACCGAGCTCGGCGAGCAGCCCTGTGACCTGGCCGGCCTCGTCGGGTCGACGTACGACGTGCTGGCCGGCAAGGCCGCGGTCCGGCTCGCCGCTCCCCCGCAACGGCCGCCGGCCCGGACCCCGCTCGCGCCCGACGGCACCACCCGCTGGGAGGTGGTCCGCCTCGACGACGGTCGGCTGCAGCTCGCCCGCCACACCGTCGCGGCGACCGCCGAGCTGGAGGCCGTCGACGTCCGCGGTGACCGCGTGCACCTGCGGGTGCGGCCGCCCGGCGGCGTCGAGCCGGGCTGCCACCTGTTGCTGCTCGACACCGACGACCAGGTGCTCGCCACACTGCCCGCGACCGCGCACGAGGGGCGGGTGGAGACCCTGATCACGGTCGACGACCTGCCGGCCGGCTACTTCGGCATGCTCCGGCTCGCGGTCGGCACCGAGGCGGCGTGGGTCCGCATCCGGCGGCGTGGCAACGACCTCGCCGACCCGCACCACGCAGTGCTGCTCCCGGAGCTCTACGAGCCGGCCCGGGACCAGGCGCGCGCCCGGCTGCGTTGGAACCCCGACGGGCTGCTGGCGCTCCGCTCGATCGACCCGGACGAGCCGCTGTGAGGATCACCTTCCTCGTCCAGTCGGCACACAAGCAGGGTGGCACCGAGCGGTCCGCAATCAGCCAGGCCAACGCGCTCGCGGCGGCCGGCCACGACGTCCGGATCCTCAGCGTGGTCAAGGCGGCCGACCAGCCGGCCTTCGCCATCGACGACCGCGTGAAGGTCGACCACCTGGTCGACCTCACCGTGACGTACGACGAGGAGCTGCATGCCCGCGAGTCGCGGCTGGTGCCGCAGCGGTGGGACAAGCAGTTCTCCGCGCTGACCGACTCCGGGCTCGAGCAGGGGCTCCGCGGCCTGGCCACCGACGTGCTGGTGACGGTGACGCCGGCGCTGCTGGCCTGCGCGCTCGAGCTGGCGCCCGACTCGGTGGTCGTGGTCCACCAGGAGCACCGGTCGTCCTCACAGCGGACCTCGGGGATGGAGCCGCTGCTGGTGAACGCGCCCCGCGCCGACGTGGTGGCGCTGCTGACGCCGAGCATCGCGGACTGGCTCCGCTCCCAGCTCCGAGCGGTCGCGCCCGAGATCGTGGTCATGCCGAACCCCCTGCCGCAGGGGTTCGCCCCGCGCTCGCTGCTCGACTCGCGGACGATCGTCGCGGCCGGCCGCCTGGTGATGGAGAAGCAGTTCACCAAGCTGGTCGAAGCCTTCGCCGACGTCGCCGACCAGCTCCCGGGCTGGCGGCTGCGGATCCTCGGTCAGGGCCACCAGCGACCGCACCTGGTCCGCGAGACCCGCAAGCGCGGACTCTGGGACCGGGTCGAGCTGCCCGGCAGCACGACCGACATGCCCAGCGAGTGGGGCCGGGCGAGCATCTGCGCGCTCACCTCGCGTGCCGAGGGGTTCCCGCTCGGGCTGCAGGAGGCGATGGCGGCCGGTGTCCCCTGCGTGACCTTCGACTGCGCCTCGGGCCCCCGCGAGATCGTCCGGCACGAGGTGAACGGCCTGCTCGTCGCACCCGAGTCGATCGCCGGCATGTCCGCGGCGCTGCTCCGGCTCGGCACCGACGACGACCTGCGGCACCGGCTGGGCGCCGGCGCGCTCGACTCCGCGACCGAGTGGGACGCCGACGTCCTCGCCGGCAGGTGGGTGGCGATCTTCGAGGCCGCGATCGCGCGCCGGGCGGGTCGGCCGCGGTACGCCGCCCTCTCGGCGGCGCCCGCGCCGGAGCCACCCCAGACGCCGGCCTACGACGCCGCCGGAGTCACGCCCGCAGCGGCCCGGCACGCCGCGCTCTCGCTGGCGGTCGCGGCGGCCAGGTCAGCGACCGACGAGTGGCTGGTGGTGCCGCCGCACGAGACGCGGACGCCGGTCGTGGTGCTGCCGATGGCCGCCCGGCACCGGTTCCTCCAGGAGCTCGCCGCGGCCGACGCGCCGTCGTACCTCTCCTTGCGCGACCCGGCCGCCAACGGCTGGCACGAGCGCCGGGCCCCCGTCCCCGTGCTGGCCTCGGACCTGCTCCGCGGGCGGACGTCGATGGTGGCGATCGAGCCCTGGCCCGTGGCGGCCAGCGCGGAGGTCAGCCACGCGTCGGTGCTTGCCCAGGGCTGCACGGTCGAGGTGGAGTTCTGGGAGGAGGACGTCGACGGGCAGCTCGTGGCGCCGACCCGCAACCGCTACGCCCAGCGGCTGCCCCGCCGCTCGCCAACCGTGACCGCCCCGGTCGAAGGCCTCGACGTCCCGACGCTGCCCCTGATGGCCGCGCCGACCGTGCACGAGTGCACGTTCCCCGTCGACGTCGTCATCACCTGGGTGGACGGCCACGACCCGGCGTGGAACCAGGCCCGCCTCGACCGGCTGGCCGGCCTCTCCGGCACGGCCACGACCCGGGAGTCCAGCGGCCAGGCGCGGTTCGTCTCCCGCGACGAGCTGCGCTACGCGTTCCGGAGCATCCACCTGTTCGCGCCGTGGGTGCGGAAGATCCACCTGGTCACCGCCGGCCAGGTGCCGAAATGGCTGGACCAGTCGCACCCGCAGGTCGCGGTGGTCGACCATTCCGCGATTCTGCCGCCGAACGCGCTGCCCACCTTCAACTCGCACGCGATCGAGTCCGCGCTGCACAACTTGCCAGATCTTGCCGAGCACTTCGTCTACGTCAACGACGACTTCTTCCTCGGCCGGCCGCTCGGGCCGGAGGCGTTCTTCAGCCCCGCCGGGCTGGCCGCGGTGTGGTTCTCCCCCAACACCGTCGGCCTCGACGAGACGCCGGACGCGGCGCCGTACCTGAAGGCGGCGTGGAACAACCGCCGCCTGCTCCAGGACACCTTCGGCGCCGTCGTGACCGACAACCTGGCGCACGCGCCGTACCCCCACCGCCGCTCCGTGCTCGAGGAGATCGAACGCCGTTTCCCCAGTCAGGTCGCGGCAACGGCCCGCTCGCCGTTCCGCTCCGACACCGACCTGTCCATGCTCAGCTCGTTCGCGCAGCACTACGGCTTGCTGACCGGGACGGCGTACGTCGACCAGTCCGAGCGCGCCTACATCAACATCAGCAACAGCGACCTGGAGTGGCAGCTCAAGAAGGCGCTCCAGCGTCAGCAGGACTTCGTCTGCCTGGCCGACCACCACGACCACGCTCTGGACCAGGAACGGCTCGACCGCACCCTCACCGAGTTCATGGCGACGTACTTCCCTGTGGCTGCCCCGTGGGAACGCGGCGACTGATCTGGACCAGTTGGCAAGTGCTCCGCGCCGGTTTGTTGGTGATCTGTTACCGAACGATGGCGACGCTGTGGAGTCGACGTGACCGGCTCGTGTCAGCGCCCGCCTACCGTTCAGATATCAGGGGCCTGCGGGTGCCTGGTCTGAGGGACTGCCGAATCGCGCAACTCTGGGGGGAGCGCGAGGCGACAAGAACTCTGGAATGAAAGGACCTCCATCGGGTGGTGTCGGGGGACGCCGTCCAGCGGGGCTCGTCGGGGGACGGGCTATCAGGTTCCTTCGCAAAGGGTTCCCGCCCAGGTGCTCGTGGGGATGCGCCGGGCGGGCCCTTTCGCATTTCGGCGGACCGCGTCAGGCGGGCCCGATCCAGTTGCCGTCGGCGTCCCAGTGCTCCTCGACCTTCTTGCTGGGCTGCACCCGCGGCGGCTCGCCGGGCATCTTCGGGTAGTCCGGCGGGAACGGCATCTCGCCGCCCGGGAGCTCGTCGTAGAGCGCCAGCAGCGGCTCCAGGGAGTACGCCGTGTCGTCGATGGTCGCCCAGGCGTCGCCCGAGGCCGCCAGCCGCTCGGGGACGGTGAAGAGGTTGAACTCGCGCGGGTCGGTGACCCCGGCCAGCTCCTCCCACGTCAGCGGCGTGGAGACGGGCGCACCCACGATCGGCCGCAGCGAGTACGCCGAGGCGATGGTGCGGTCGCGGCAGTTCTGGTTGAAGTCGATGAAGATCCGCTCGCCCCGCTCCTCCTTCCACCAGTCGACCGTGACTCCGGAGTCGCGCCGGGCCAGCTCGCGGCCGAAGCCGATCGCCGCATGCCGGACGTCGAGGAACTCCCAGCGCGGCTCGATCCGCACGAAGATGTGGATGCCGCGGTTGCCCGAGGTCTTCGCGTAACCCCGCAGCCCGAGCTCCTCCAGGAGCTCGCGCGCGACGCCGGCCACCCGCACCGCGTCGGTGAACGTCGTGCCGGGCTGCGGGTCGAGGTCGAGGCGCAGCTCGTCGGGGCGGTCCACGTCGCTGCGACGCACCGGCCACGGGTGGAAGGTCAGCGTCCCCATGTGCGCGCACCACACCGGGACCGCGATCTCGGTCGGGCAGATCTCGTCGGCGGTCCGCCCCGAGGGGAAGGTGATCTCCACGGCCTCGAGATAGTCGGGTGCGCCCTTCGGCACCCGCTTCTGGTAGAACGCGTCGGCGTCGCGGTCCATCCGTGAGGTGGCCAGCTTCATGCCCGGGCGTACGCCGGACGTCCAGCGCTCGAGCGCGGTCGGCCGCTCGCGGAGCGCCCGCATCAGCCCGTCCTCGACCGACGCGAAGTACTCCGCCACCATCAGCTTGGTGACCTCGGGCGTGGTGTCGGTCGCCTCGTAGATCACCCGGTCCGGGCTGGACACGCGGACGGCACGGCCGCCCGCCTCGACCTCGACGGCGGCGGCCTTCGGCATGGCGCAAGTAAACCGGACGCGTCGGACGGCCGGCTGCCCGTAGGTTGGACGACCGTGAGCCAGCCCTCCCACCCGGGCCTTTCCTTCGCCACCTTCCGCGCCGCCGACCAGCCCGAGCGGTTGGACGGCTGGTACGAAGCTCATGCGCGCGGTTTCCACCAGGGGCGGACCAGCGAAGAGCTGCGCAAGCACTTCCGCGAGCACCTCGATGCGGACGACGTCGTCGTCCGCGGGGTGTGGCAGGACGCGCCGGCGCTCGGCTCCGGGGCGATCCCGGTCGCGACGTACTCGAGCTACGACAAGACGATCAACACCGGACGTGGGCTCCATCCGGTTCGCATGGTCAGCGACGTGACCGTCAGCCCAACCCACCGGCGCCGGGGCCTGCTCCGCGCCCTGTTGACCGAGGACCTCGCGGACGCGGCCGAGCAGGGGGTGCCCCTGGCGGTGCTCACCGCGTCGGAAGGGTCGATCTACGGACGGTTCGGCTTCGGGCCGGCCGTGTTCCAGCAGACGCTCTCGGTGGAAACCGGCCCGCGGTTCACGCTGCGAGGGCCGGCGGACGACGGCTCCGTCGAGCTCCTCGAGCCGGCCGAGGCGTGGCCCACGGTGGCCGCGACGTTCGCCCGGTTCCACGAGCACACCCGCGGCTCGGTGGAGCGGCCGCACTTCTACGAGACGATCCTGACCGGCGAGTTCGACTTTGAGAGCGGTGCGGACCAGAAGCTCCGGACCGCGGTGCACCTCGACGCTGCCGGCACACCTGACGGGTACGTCGCCTACCGCCCCGGCCCGCGCGAGGACGGCCACCGCGCCATCAAGGTGAGCGACCTCGTCGCGCTCACGCCCGCGGCGTACCTCCGGCTGTGGCGCTTCCTCGCCGACCTCGACCTCAGCGACACCGTCGAGTGGAACCACGCCCCGATCGACGACCCGATCTCCTGGGCGCTCGACGAGCCGCACCTCGCCAAGGTGACCCGGCAGACCGACGCGCTCTGGGTCCGCGTGCTCGACGTGCCGGAGGCGCTCGCGGCGCGGCCGTGGGGCCGGGACGGCGGGGTCGTCCTCGAGGTCGCCGACCCGCTCGGCCACGCTGCCGGCCGGTTCCGCGTGGTCACCCGCGACGGCGTGGCCGAGGTGACCACCACCGACGCAGAGGCGGAGGTCCGGCTGGACGCCGACACCCTCGGCGCCCTCTACCTGGGCGGCGTGAGCGCGGAGACGTTGCGCCGCGCGGGCCGCCTGTCCGGCACCGAGGCCGGACTCGCCACGTGGGCAGCCATCGTGGACACCGGCCCGGCGCCGTACTGCATCACCGGCTTCTGAGCCGACCGGCTACAGCGCCCGGGTCGTCAGCTCCGCCGCCGGGCGAAGAAGGACGCCGAGGGCCCGCTGTGGTTGTCGGCCTCGTGAGCGACCTCGACGTCGAAACCGTTCGCCTCGAAGACGTCGAGGATCGTCTGCTTCTCGATCCAGGCCGTCGTGGTGTGCACCCCGCCGATGAACTTCGGGTCACTGGTCGGGTTCTTCTTGTACGCGCGGCGGTGCAGCGGGTACGGCTTCCCGTGGTGCTCGTGCTCCTCGACCCCGACGAACCATCGCTTGTAGCGCCGGTCCGTCTTCGGCATCAGCTCGAAGTCGACGTAGTGCGTCCAGAGGTAGACCTGCGTGCCGGCCCGGCAGATGGCGTCGAGGACAGGCACGGGGTCGGACAGGTGGTAGAGGACGCCCGCGGCGACCACCACGTCGTAGGTCTCCTCGGTCGTCTTCAGCCACGGGACGAAGTTGCCGAGCTCGAACCGAGTCCGGTCGAGGTCGAACAGCTGCTGCACGAGCAGGCACTTCATGTAGCACAGCGTGTTCGCCTCGATGGCGCGGATGGATGCGGCGCCGGCGCGCTCCAGCATGTAGGTGTGACCACCCTCGAGCGGGCCGAGCTCCAGCACCCGTTTGCCGGCCACGCCACCGGCCAGGTCGATCGCCCATTGGATGCGATCGTCGCCGAACAGCGGGATGTCGCCGGAGGGGATTCCGGGCAGCGCGGAGACCCACTGGCCCTCGAACAGCGCGGCCACCGCCTCCGGACTGGGCGCCTGGTCTACGTACTTGTCGTTGACCACGAGCTCCATGCCGGGACCCTACCGAGCGCTGGACAGGGCTACAGGGCGCGCACCCGGTTGTTGCGGGCGTTGTGCTCCAGCTCGACCAGGCCGAGCCCCTCGAGCAGCGGCGGGAGGTACATCCCGAACCGACCGCGGTAGCCCCTGCGCTGGCCGTACCAACCGCCCACCGGGTTGTCCTCGGCGCGCCCGAACGCCTCGACGGTGCCGTCCGCCGCCGCCTTCTGCTCGTCCGCGGCCCCCAGCGGCACCCAGTCGCCCTGCTCCTTCAGCCACGCCGACAGGTCGTCGATCGCCCGGAGCAGGTAGGTCAGCTTCGTCGAGCCGACCTGGCAGACGAGCAGCGGCGGGTCGGCCGCCTCGTCCTTGTGCATCGTGTACGACGAGCTGCCCGGCGCGGTGGTGAGCTGCCAGGGGTCGTCAGGGGTGCCGGTGCCCTCCATGGACGGGACGATAGTCCCAGCCCCGGGTCACCTGGTTTCGAGACGGGCGCAGAACGCCCTCCTCAACCACCGGTGGTGGAGCGCCGAGGCACGAGCGGGAGGCGGTTCGCGAGCGGAGCGAGCGTAGTCGTGGAGCCCCGAGGCACGAGCGGGAGGCAGTTCGCGAGCGGAGCGAGCGCGCCCCGCGATCGGCCTCCGCGTCCACGACGACTGCGAAGCCCGCGAAGCGGAGCGAGCGTCGTCGTGGACCGGGGGGCGAAGCTCGCGGGGGTATCAAAGCAGCGAGTTCGGCTCGAACCGCGGCTCGGGGTCGAGGTCCTCGCGCGCCGGTCGGACGAACTCGAAGCCGGACGTGGTGACCAGCTGCCAGCCCGGGTCCGCCCCCGGCGTACGCCGCAGCTCCTCGGCGCACTCCACGTGCAGCGGCGGCAGGTGGAACGCGTTGCGGGCGACCTCTTCGGAGGTGCCCAGGAAGGCGATCGGCCGGCCCAGGGACATGGCACAGCCGCCGCAGATCCGCGACAGCGCGCACTGGGTCACCCAGGCGCGATCGTGAACCCGGGCGGCCTCGGTGAGCGTCACGATGCTTGCTGGCGGGACCAGCCGCCGGTCTCCGTACGACGCTTCGGTCGCTCGGCGTCCGTCTTCCGACCGCGGTCGATCGACGGCGACGGCGGCTCGGGCTGGTCCGAGGAGCTCATCCCGTTGGGCAGCGAGAGCTTCATGATCGTCCGAAGCGCCTGCCCGTACTGCCGGTGGAGCGGTCCGGTCGTGTACGGGATGTCGTACTTGTCGCAGAGAGCGCGCACCTTCACCGCGATCTCCGGGTAGCGGTTGCTCGGCAGGTCCGGGAAGAGGTGGTGCTCGATCTGGTAGCCGAGGCTGCCGGACAGGATGTGCAGGAGCCGGCCGCCCTCGAAGTTGGCCGAGCCCAGCATCTGGCGGAGGTACCACTCCGCGCGGGTCTCGTCCTCGAGCTCCTCCTCGGTGAAGTGCAACGCACCGTCCGGGAAGTGCCCGCAGAAGATGATCATGTAGGACCACACGTTGCGCATGAAGTTGGCAGTGGCGTTGGCCTTGATCGTCGACTTCCACGCCTTGCCGCTGAGCGCCGGGTAGACGACGTAGTCCTTGAGGATCTGGTTGCGGCCCTTGCGCCCGATCTGGCGCAGCTGCCGCTTCATCTCCTTGGGGTCCTTCTTGCCCTTGCGGATCGCCTCGAGATCGAGGTCGTGCAGCGCCACGCCCCACTGGAAGAGGCCGGCGAGCAGGGCGTTGTAGACCGGCTGCCCGACGTTGACCGGGTGCCACTTCTGCTCGCGGGCCATCCGCAGGATGCCGTAGCCGATGTCGTTGTCATGGCCGAGCACGTTGGTGAACTGGTGGTGGATGTAGTTGTGCGAGTGCTTCCACTGCTCGGCCGGCTGGGCGGTGTCCCACTCCCAGTTGCTGGAGTGGATCTCGGGGTCGTTCATCCAGTCCCACTGGCCGTGCATGACGTTGTGGCCGATCTCCATGTTCTCGAGGATCTTGGCGAGCCCGAGCAGGCTCGCGCCTGCAGCGAACGCCGGCTTCTTGCGGCTCGCGAACAACGTCACTCGCCCGGCAAAGGCCAGGCCGCGCTGAACCTTGATCATCCGGTTGATGTACGCCGCGTCGTCCGCGCTCCGCGACTCCTCGATCTCGGCGCGGATGGCGTCGAGCTCGCGACCGAGCTGTTCGACGTCCTCCTCGCTGAGGTGGGTGTACTCCTTGACGTCGGCGATGGCCATGGGTCGTCTCCTGGTCGGATTGGTGGACTCAGACAGGTGGATTCAGATGTTGAGGGTCACGTCGCCCACGGCGACGCAGATGCAGGTCTGCACCTGCTCGTTGGGCTGGTCGAACTCGTTCCCGTTGCGCAGGTCGCGCATGGTGCCGTCGATCTTGGTGATCGTGCAGGTGTGGCAGATCCCCATCCGGCAGCCGTACGGCATGCCGATGCCGGCTTCCTCGCCCGCCTCGAGCACGGTGGTGGCGCCATCCACCTCGATGGTCTTGCTGGAGTTCTGGAACGTGATGGCGCCCCCCTCGCCGCCGTCCCCTGCCAGGGCGAGGGAGAACCGCTCGATGTGCAGCTGGTCCTCGATCCCGGCCTTCTCGAAGTGGTCCTCAATGGCATCGAGCATCGGCGCCGGCCCGCAGGCCCAGGTCTCGCGTTCCCGCCAGTCCGCGCACAGGTCGTCGAGGTCCGCGAGCTCAAGCATCCCGTCGGTGTCGGTGTGCAGCTCGTGCAGGGTCAGCGAGTCGTGCTTGTCGGCGAGCGCCTTGAGCTCGTCGCGGAAGATCATCCGCTCGGCCGTCGGCGAGGAGTAGTGCATGACGACGTCGGGCATCGCTCTGCCGTTGTTGCGGGAGCGCCGGTCGAGCGTCCGCAGCATCGCCATCACCGGCGTCACGCCGCTGCCGGCGACCAGGAAGAGCATCCGCTCCGGCGGCGGATCCGGGAGCACGAACTCGCCCTTGGGCAGCGCGAGTCGCACGATGGTGCCCGGCTCGAGTCCCTTCACCAGATGGGCGGACAGGAGCCCCTCGGGCATCGCGCGCACCGTGATCGTGATGGTCCGCATGCTGCGTCGCGGAGGCGAGCTGACCGAGTAGGACCGCCACTGCCACTTGCCCTCGACCTGCACGCCGATGCCGACGTACTGTCCCGGGCGATGGTCGTAGCGCCAGCCCCACCCCGGGCGGATGACCAGCGTCGCTGCGTCCTCTGTCTCCGGGACCACCTTCTCGATCCGCCCGCGCAGCTCCCGCGAGCTCCAGAGCGGGTTGACGAGTCGGAGGTAGTCGTCGGGGTGCAGGGGTGTGGTCAGCTTCGAGCCTGCCCGGCGCACTCGTTCCCAGGGGATGGTCCCCGACATGCGGCCCCCTTCACAGCGTTGGGTTTCAGTGAACAGTTGTACACCCAGTGTGTCAACAGCAGTACCCACGCTTGTGGCATTCATTACTCTTGAGACGTGGCACATCCCGTGGAAAAGACCGACGCCGAGTGGCGCGAGCAGCTCTCGCCCGACGAGTACGCCGTGCTGCGCAAGGCCGGCACCGAGCGCGCGTTCACCGGCAAGTACACCGACACCGAGACCAAGGGCGTCTACTCCTGCAAGGCCTGCCACGCCAAGCTGTTCGAGTCGGACACCAAGTTCCACTCCGGCTGCGGCTGGCCGTCGTTCTACCAGCCGATCACGGACACCGTGGAATACATCGAGGACAGCACCCTCGGCATGAAGCGCGTCGAGGTCCGCTGCGCCAACTGCGGCTCCCACCTCGGCCACGTCTTCCCCGACGGCTACGGCACACCCACCGGCGACCGCTTCTGCATCAACTCGATCAGCCTGACCCTCGAGCCGGCCGAGGACACCGCACCGAGCGCGGGCTAGCACTCCCGATGGGCCAACCGTTCGTGCTGGGACCGGCCGCCGCTCGCCAGCTGGACCTCGGCAACTTCGGCGCCCGGGTCCTCGCGACGGGGGCGGAGACCGACGGGCAGTTCTCCCTGCTCGAGACTTCCGGAGAGCCGGTCGGGTTCGGACCGCCGATGCACATCCACCACGACGCCGCCGAGGCGTTCTTCGTGCTGGAGGGTGAGTACGCCATGCACATCGAGGACGAGCAGTACGTCTGCCCACCGGGGACCTTCGTCTACGTGCCGGCCGGCGTCAGGCACACCTTCTCCGTGCGCGGTCCGGGAGACGGGCGCAAGCTGAACCTCTTCACGCCACACGCGATGGTCGGGTTCTTCGAGGACCTGGCGGCCGCGGAGGCGGCCGGCACGGCCGACGAGGAGGAACTCGGGCGGATCTCCGCCCGCCACCACATGGAGATCGTCGGCCCCGTGCCGGACAGCTACCTGTGACCCACGGCGGCTACTGCGCGTCGACCAGGGCCGAGCTGACGATCACGACGTTCTCGCCGTACGTCGTGTCGGCCCACTCCTGGAGCGAACCGTCGTCGTAGAACACGTCGGCGAGGACGTGCCCGTCGGTCCCTTCGCCGCCGTACGAGCCTAGGTAGCCGGGGAGCTGGTCACGGAGCTGCTCCGAGATCTCCTCCAGCACCGGGTTCGAGTACGCCGTTGCGGCCGGCGGCGTGGGTGTGGGCTCCGGCATCGCCGGGTCGTAGAGGGCGCCCGGGATCGCGTCGGTCGCGGTCATCGACGTGCCGTCCCAGGTGCCGGTGACGAGGTAGGTGCCCCACCGGACGTCGCCCTGCTGCTCGAACGTGTTCTTGTGGTCGGCCCAGTCCCAGCCGATCAGCGCGGGGCCGCCGCACTGGGGCGGATAGGACTCGGCGATCGGACCCATGCAGAGCTCGGGCGTGCCCGTGTCCATCACCGTGGCCAGGTTGCGCGTGGACACCGGGCCGGAGGGCACCGGCATCGCCGGGACGGAGGCCGACGCGGACGGAGATGGCGTCACGCGGTCTGATGCGTCGGTGGCGCGGTCGCCGGATCCGTCGTCACCGCAGGCCGACCCGGCCAGGACGAGGGCGGCCAGGGCGACAAGCAGCGACGGAGGGGTCCGCATAAGGGTGTGACGCCGCCCGGAGCGCATGGGTTCCCCGGGGCTAGGGCAGTCGGTCGACGAGCTCGGCGATCGGGGTCAGCGCGCCGGTGTAGAACGGGACTTCCTCGCGCACGTGCCGCCGCGTCTCGGAGCCGCGCAGGTGCCGCATCAGGTCGACGATGCGGTGCAGCTCGTCGGCCTCGAAGGCCAGGATCCACTCGTAGTCGCCGAGCGCGAAGCTGGCGACCGTGTTGGCCCGGACGTCGGGGTAGTCGCGCGCCATCTTGCCGTGCTCGGCCAGCAGCGTGCGGCGCTCCTCGTCGTCGAGCAGGTACCACTCATAGGACCGCACGAACGGGTAGACGCACACGTGCCGCTTCGGCTCCTCGTCGGCGAGGAACGCCGGCACGTGGCTCCGGTTGAACTCCGCCGGCCGGTGCAGCGCGACCTGCGACCAGACCGGCTCGAGCCGCCGGCCGAAGGCCGTGCGCCGGAACCGGTGGTACGCCGCCTGCAGCGCGTCGGAGTCGGCGGAGTGCCACCAGACCATCAGGTCGGCGTCCGCCCGCAGCCCGCTCACGTCGTAGACCCCCCGGACCACGACGTCGCTCTCGGCGAGCTCGGCGAACAGCTTCTCGACCTCGGCGCCCTCGGCAGCCCGGTCGGCACCACCACCGGCAGCCTCACCCAGCACGTCGGCGAGCCGGAAGACCGACCACATCGTGTAGCGGATCGAGTCGTTGATCTCGCGGATGCGGGCGGCGTTGGACTGCGGCTCGCTCATGGCTCCATTGTGCCGTTGCGGCAGAAGGGTTCGGTGACCCCCACCCCCTCGGTCGGAAACGGGGTGGACCGGGACGGCTCCGGCCTACCAGTGTGGTCGACATGACCCAGCTCGATGTCTCGCCAGCCGCACTCGCCGTACGCGACGCCTGCCCGGAGCGCGTGGTCCTGCCCGGCGACGCCGGGTACGACGACGCGAGGGTCGCCTGGAACCTTGCGGTCGACCAGCGCCCGGCCGCCGTGGCGCTCCCGCGGACGGTCGACGAGGTCTCCCGCATCGTCCGGGCGGCCGCCGACCAGGGCCTGCGCGTCGCGCCGCAGAGCACCGGCCATGGCGCCGCCCCGCTGGCCGGCAGGCTCGAGGGCGCCGTTCTGCTCCGTCTCTCCGAACTCACCGGCGTGGAGATCGACGCCGAGCGCCAGGTGGCCCGCATCGTCGGCGGCACCCTCTGGGGCGAGGTCGTCGCGGCGGCGACGCCCCACGGCCTCACCGCGCTGCACGGCAGCGCCCACGACGTGGCCGTCGCCGGCTACGCCCTCAGTGGCGGCCTGTCCTTCTACGCGCGTCAGCACGGCCTGGCGACGCACAGCATCCTGGCCGCCGAGCTGGTCACCGCCGACGGCTCGGTGGTCCGGGCCACCGCCGAGGACAACCCCGACCTGTTCTGGGCCCTGCGCGGCGGAGGCGGCAACTTCGGGGCGGTCGTGGCGCTCGAGCTGCGACTGCTCCCCGTCGTCGACGTCGTGGCCGGGATGCTGCTGTGGCCGATGGACCGGGCCCCCGAGGTGACGCGCACCTGGCTGGAGTGGACCCGCGAGCTGCCCGACTCCGTGTCGACCACGCTGCGGCTGATGAGCTTCCCGCCGCTGCCGGAGCTGCCGCCGTTCCTCAGCGGCCGGAGCATCGTGGTGGTCGACGGCGCGCTGCTGGAGGACGACGAGCGGGCCGCGGAGCTGCTGGGCGCGCTGCGGGCGCTGGCCCCGGAGATGGACACCTTCGGCCGGATCCCCGCGGCCGAGCTGCTGGCGGTGCACATGGACCCGCCGGGCCCCACGCCCGCGGTTTCGGGGCACGCCCTGCTCGGCGCCCTCGACGACGCAGCTGTCGACACGCTGCTTGCGCAGGTGGGGCCGGGCACGACGTCGGCGCTGCTGTTCGCCGAGCTTCGGCACATCGGCGGTGCGGCCGGTCGACCGGTCGCGGGTGCGGCACTCTCGAACCTGCCCGGTGACTACACGCTGTTCTGTGCCGCGATCGCGGCCACGCCGGAGCTGGCCGCCGCGGGTCGCGTCGACGCGGAGGCTCTGGTCGAGGCCATGTCGCCGTGGGCCGAGGCCATGCGGGCACTCACCCTCACCGAGACGGTCGTGGACACCGCGACGGGCGTCGACGCCGAGTCGTGGGCTCGGCTCCGAGAGGTGCGGGCCGAGGTCGACCCGGCAGGGGTCTTCCTGGCCAACCACGAGATCCGCTGATTCAGGGGCCGGCCCTGAGCACCATCGAGCTGCCGGAGTCGCTGATCCACCGCGAGCCGAGGGCCAGCTCGATCCGGGCCGGGATGTCGACGGGCAGCTCGCTGCGCACGGTGCCGTCGCGCAGGTCGAGCTCCAGGACGGCGCCGACCGAGCCGGGGTGCCGCATCCCGACCCACGCCGTCCGCCCTTCGATCGCCAGGGCCATCACCTCGGTCGAGTCCGGGACCTCGACCCGCTCGGCCACCTTGCCGGTCGCGGGGTCCACGGCCCACAGCTCGGTGGGACTGGCACCCCACAACAGCCCGTCCTGGGCCAGGAAGGGCACGCCTCCACCGACGTCGAAGGTCTTGGTCCGGCCGCTGAGGGGGTCGAGGCGGAACAACGCGGTCGTGTCGCTGGAGACCCACAGGTATCCGCCGGCGAAGACCACGTTGTTGTGCGCGTTCAGGTCCAGCTCCACCGGCAGCGTGGTGCGGACCTCGCCGGCCTCGGGGTCCACGCCGACCACCGCACCGCTCCTGTCCAGCGCCCAGACCAGCCCGGCGCCCTCGGTGAGGTCGCAGCACAGGTCACCCAGGTCCACCGACAGGGCGATGGTCGCGGTCTCCGGATCGATCTTGTAGAGGTGCCCGGGGTCGCCGTACGCCGCCACCCACAGCCCCGAGGGCAGGGACGCAGCCGAGGCGCCCCCGGGCACTTCGACGCTCGCGGCGACCGTGTTCGTCGCCGGATCGATCCGCACCATGGTCGAGGTGTCGTAGGACACCGCCCAGACCGCGCCGTCCCTCACCGCGAGACCGAGCACCTGGGTCCCGCCGGTGTCGATGGAGGTCACGCCGGTCTCCGGATCGGCGCTGGCCGTCGGCTGGGACGACGGGGAGGCAGGAGGCGGTGCGGATGACGACGACGGCGCGATGGGCTCGCTGGACGAGTCGGTGGACGGGTCGTCGGAGCACGCCGACAGCACTGCGACGAGCAGCAACAGACTCAGCGCCGCGGACCGGGTGCGCACCAGGTCAGGAGACCACCACGATCCATGTGCCGAAAGCATTCGGCGGGGGCCGTTGCGGGACCGTGACCGATGACCTCGCGGTGCCGGGCGCGGTGTCCCGGCCGGCAGGGACAACTGGGCAGTGTTGCCGGGCCAAGCGCCCCGCTAGCGCCCCACGTCGGCGTACGCCGTGTCCGGGTCGGTGAGCTTGCCGGGGTCGACCACGGTCCCCGCCGCGATCAGCGGCCGCACCTCGTCGGGCACGTCCCACACGTTGACGTTCATGGCGGCCAGGAGCCGGTCCTGGTCGTCGAGCCAGAACGCCACGAACTCCCGCTTGCCGACGTCGCCGCGCACCACCACGCGGGCGGTGTCGTCACGGGTCGCGTGACCGACGTACTCCATGCCGAGGTCGTACTGGTCGCTGTAGAAGTACGGCAGCCGGTCGTAGGCCGTGTCCTCGCCGAGGATCGCGGCGGCCGCCGTGGCCGGCTGGTTGAGTGCGGTGTCCCAGTGCTCGACCCGCACCCGGTGGCCGAGCCCCGGGTGGTCGTGGTTGGCGATGTCGCCGACGGCGTAGATGTCCGGATCGCTGGTGCGCAGCGCCTTGTCGACGAGCACGCCGTTGTCGACGTCCAGCCCGGCCGCCTCGGCGAGCTGGGTCCGGGGCTGGACGCCCACGCCGATCACCACCGCGTCGGCCTCGAGCTCCTCGCCGTCCTCCAGTCGTACGCCGGACGGCGTGATCTCGGCGATCTTCGCGCCGGGCCGCAGGTCGACGCCGTGGTCGCGGTGCAGCTGGGCGAACACCTCGCCCATCTCCGGGCCGAGCACGCCGAGCAGCGGCAGCTCGGCCGCCTCGAGCACCACGACGTCCGTGCCGGCCTCGCGCGCGGCGGCCGCCACCTCGAGGCCGATCCACCCGGCACCGATGACCACCAGCCGCTTGCCCTCACCGAAGGTGGCCCGGATCCGGTCGGAGTCGGCATGGGTGCGCAGGGTCAGCGCCGTCTCCGCGCCCGGGATGGGCAGTGAGCGCGGCTCCGCGCCGGTGGCCAGGATCAGGGCGCCGTACGGCAGCCGGGTGCCGTCGGCCAGCTCGACCTCGTGCGCGCCGCGGTCGATGGCGGTCACCTCGGTGCCGCGGCGCAGGTCGACGTTGTTCTCGGCGTACCACGCCTCCGGGTGCACGACCGCCTTGTCGAACTCGTCCTTGCCGACCAGGTAGCCCTTGGACAGCGGCGGCCGCTCGTAGGGCAGCTCGTCCTCGGCGGCGAGCAGGGTGACCGGTCCGTCGTAGCCCTTCTCGCGCAGCGCCTCGGCGGCCTTGGCCCCGGCCAGCCCGCCGCCGACGATCACGATGCTGTCGGGGGTCTCAGCCATGTCTGCCTTCCATCCTGGTGAGTGCGAAGAACTCCTGGCGGGACCTCGGGTCGTCTCGCAGCACGCCGCGCAGGGCCGAGGTCACCGTGGTCGTCCCCTTTGCCTGTACCCCTCGGATCGTCATGCACGTGTGCTCGGCCTCGATGACGACGCCCACGCCACGCGGCGCAAGCTGGTCCTCGAGCCAGCCGGCGACCTGGGTGGTCAGCCGCTCCTGCACCTGCGGGCGGGCGGCGAAGTGGCCCACCACCCGAGCCAGCTTGGAGAGGCCGAGGATGCGCTCCCCCGGCAGGTAGCCGACGTGGGCGACCCCGATGAACGGCAGCAGGTGGTGCTCGCAGACCGCGCGCAGCGGGATCGAACGCGCGAGCACCAGCTCGTCGTAGCCCTCGTCGTTGGGGAACGTCGTGAGGTCGAACTCGTGGGCGCTGAACAGCTCGGCGTACGCGCGGGCCATCCGGCCGGGCGTGCCGCGCAGGCTCTCGGTGTCGGTCTCGATCCCGAGCGCGTGCAGCAGGTCGGCGGCGGCCCGCTCGGCGGCCACGAGGTCGACGGTCGCTTCGGGGGGAACCACGCGCAGAGCGGGTGAGGGTACAGGTGAGAGTGCAGGTGAGAGTGCAGGTGAGAGTGCAGGTGAGACCGTCATCGCCGCTCCATTCTTTTCACTAACGCAGACTGTCTTTATTCATCCTCGCCGTCAAGTCGTGCGTCGGTATTCTCATAAACCAGCACTTGTTGGTTCAATGGGGCCGTGGACCGGGCAGCAGTGGCAGCGATTGCGGCGCTCGACGACGACGTACGCCGCTCGCTCTACGAGCACGTCCGCACCGCCGGCGTGCCGGTCACCCGCGAGGAGGCCGCGACCGCGGTCGGCATCTCCCGCAAGCTCGCGGCGTTCCACCTCGACAAGCTGGTCGACCTGGGCGTGCTGCGGTCCGGGTTCGGGCCGGCGACCGGCCGGCGGGTGGGCCGGGCGCCGCGACGCTACGAGCCGGCGGCGGAGGACATAGCGGTCCGGGTGCCCGAGCGGAGCCCGGAGCTGCTGGCCTCGATCCTGGTGGAGGCGGTGTCCACCGAGCGCGCCGACGAGCGCGCCGAGCAGGCCGTGCTGCGCGTGGCCGGCGAGCGCGGGGTGGCCCTCGGCGCGGCCGAGCGGGCCCGCCTTCGCGGCGGTCGCGTGGGCGCCGAGCGAGCCCTGGCCACGAGTGCGGAGCTGCTGGCCCGGCACGGCTTCGAGCCGTTCCGCGAGGACGGCTCGGTGCGGCTGCGGAGCTGCCCGTTCCACCCGATGGCCGGGATGGCGCCGGCGTTGGTCTGCGGGCTGAACCGCGCCTACCTGGCCGGGATGGTCGAGGGCCTGGACGCAGACGACCGGGTGACCGCCGAGCTGGCCCCGCGGGCCGGCGAGTGCTGCGTGGAGCTGCGTTCCACCTAGAGCTTGGCGACCGCCGCGCGGGCCGAGGCGATCACAGCCGGGATCCCCACCCCGTCGTACGCCGCTCCGCAGAGCACCAGCCCCGGCACACGGTCGACGGCGGCGCGGATTCGGGCGACCCGGTCGAGGTGGCCGACGGCGTACTGCGGCAGCCCGCCGCCCCACCGCTGCACGTGCGTGGCGACCGGCGCCTCGCTGATCCCGGCGGCCGCGGCCAGGTCGGAGAGCGAGGCCGCGACCAGCTCCTCGTCGGTGCGCTGGAGCGTGGCCACCTCGCCGTGCCGGCCGAGCGAGGTGCGCAGGTGCACCAGGCCCTGCGCGGCCCCGGCCTCCCGCACCCAGCCCCACTTGGCGAACGAGAACGTCGAGGCCTTGATCGCGCGGCCGTCGACCGGCGGCACCAGGAAGCCGGAGGAGTCGTCGAGCCCGCGGACGTCGTCGGTGCGGAACGCCAGCGTGACCACGACCACCGAGGCGTACTCGATCCCGGCCAGCTCGGCGGCGGCCGATGGCACCACCTCGGTGAGGAGCCGGGCGGTCGGCGCGGCCGGCGTGGCGAGGACGACGGCGTCCGCGTCGATCCGATCCGGGGTGGTCGTCGGACCGGTCACGACTGCGAAGCCAGCGTCGGTGCGGGTCAGCTCGCGCACCGTCACACCGGTCCGCACCGCGACCTGCTCCGCCAGGGTCGCCGTCAGCCTCCCCATCCCGCCGGGCAGGCCGGCGAAGACGGGCTGGTCGCTGGTCGGGAGCTCGGCACCCAGCAGCGGCCCCGCGGCCGCGAGGGACACCAGCTGCGGCACCGTGGCGCGGGCCGAGAGCCGCCGGGCCTGGCCGGCGTACACCCCGCCGAGCAGCGGCTCCACGAGCCGGTCGAGCACCTCGTCGCCGAGCCGGCTCGCGACCAGGTCCCCGACCGAGATGTCCTCGTCGACGGGAACGCCGGGCTGCTCGACCTCGACGCGAGCCAGCCCCGCCTCGGAGAGGACACCCGACTCGCGCAGCTCACTCGAGATCCACGGGCACGCCCATCACCGAGCGCGGCAGCGGCCGCAGCGCGCCGCGGGTCCAGATGCGCGACGACTGCACCGCGGGATGCACCACCTCCAAGCCCAGCTCGTGGGCCAGCGCGACTCCTTCGGGCCGGCGGTTGAGCATCGCCTCCGCCCCGACGTCGACCATCACGCCGCCGACCTCGGCCCGCCGGAGCTTCCCTCCCGGCTCGGGCGCCGCCTCGAGCACGGTGACCTCGTGGCCGCGCTGGCGCAGGACGTGGGCCGCGGTCAGGCCGGCCAACCCGCCGCCGACGACCAGTACCCGCACGGGTCCAGCCTCGCAGACCTCGTGCCGCCCCGACCGGGTGCGGGTCGGGGCGACACGAGGAGTCTCAGGCGGGCTCGGACAGCCGTCCGAACGCGCTGCGGTGGAAGACCAACGGCAGTGAGGTGTCGGTGTGCTCGACCGCATGGAGCTGCAGCAGGACGATCGTGTGGTCGCCGGCGTCGACCTCGCGGTAGACCGTGCAGTCGAAGCGGGCCAGCCCCTCGTCCAGCGTGACGGCCCCGTCGGCGGACGCGGTCACCGCGACGTCGTCGAAGCGGTGCTCGACGGGGCCGGCCAGCCGCCGGCAGACCTCGCCGTGGTGGTCGGCGAGCACGGTGAGGCCCAGGTGCGCCGCGCGGCGCAGGTCTGGCCAGGTCTTCGAGGTGTTCGCGACCGAGAACGACACGAGCGGCGGCTCGAGGCTCACCGACGTGAACGAGCTCGCGGCCAGCCCGATGAGCTGCCCGTCCACCTCGGCGGCGACCGCGACGACGCCGCTAGGAAACACGCCGAACGCCGCGCGCAGCTGGGCCTCGTCGAGGTCCTGGTTCGTGGTGAGGGAGCCGCCGATGCTCACGCGAGGGCTCCGGCCTGGGCGGCGACGACCGGGCGCACCCGCGCCAGCCAGTCGGCGTACGCCGCGGGGTCGTCGTGGCGGCTGTCGAGCACGTAGTGGCCCCGGACCGTGGTGCCGCCGATCTCCGCGAGCAGGGGCCGCAGCGCCAGCTCCGGCGCCAGCGCGTGCGCCGGCCCGGCACCGAGCATCAGCGGCACCGCCACCCCCCGCAGCCCGTCTGTGGAGAACCGGTCGAGGAACAGCTTGAGCAGCCCGGTGTAGGTCGCCTTGTACGTCGGAGAGGCCACCACGACCAGATCCGCGGCGCCGACGTCGCTGACCAGCTCGGCCACCCCGGCGTCCTGCCAGTCGAGCAGGCTGGCTCCGAGCGTGGCCAGGTCGACCACGAGGTCGGCCTCCCGCCCCGAGAGCTCGCCGGCGACGTAGGTCGCTGCGGCAAGCGTCCGGGAGGCCGGCTTCGGGTTCCCCACGACGACGGCTGACTTCACGGGCGCCTCCTTGTGTCCTGTAATTCGACTTGTCTACTGTACTTTAGCCGATGGCCGTCCGGGTCACGATTCGGACACGGCCGGAACCGCATTTTCCGGGTAGCCGTCCGAGTCGCCATGGTGGCGACTCGACGGACTCTCTCTTTTCAGCGCATGGCGCTCGCGGTGGGAGCCGCGACCGTCCTCGTCCTGCTCAGCGGCTGCTCCTCGTCTTCCGACGACGACGGCGGCGGCGACAGTGCCGCCAGCAGCGACCGCGAGCCGATCGGCGCGGCCGGGGCGCCACCGGCCGAGGCCGAGGAAGCGGCGGCGGACGGAGTTGCGCAGCTGTCGTCCCAACCCGGCGGCGGTAGCCCGGTGGAGCAGCAGCAGGTGATCTCGATCGGCAACGTCCAGCTCCGGTCCGACGACGTCGGCCAGGCGATCTTCGACGTCCGCAAGGTCGTCGACGTCCACGGCGGGACCATCGCGGAGGACGACACCGAGACCGACAAGGACGGCGACCCCTTCCGCTCCCGGATGGTGCTGCGGATCCCGACCGCCGACTTCGACGACGCCATGAGCGAGCTCGAGCAGGTCGCGGATCTGGCGTCGTCCAAGCGCCAGACGGCGGACGTGACCACTGAGGTGCTCGACATCGACGTGCGGGTCGAGGCCCAGCAGCGCAGCATCGACCGGATCCAGGTCCTCTTCGAGAACGCCACGTCGATCAAGGACGTCGTCAGCGTCGAAGGTGAGCTCTCCCGCCGCCAGGCCGACCTCGCCTCACTGCAGGCGCAGCAGCGTTACCTCGCCGACCAGACCTCGATGTCGACGATCACGCTCGCGGTCGAGCGGACCCCAAAGGCGACCAAGCCCAAGCCGAAGGACACTGAGGAGGCCGGCTTCCTCGCCGGGCTGTCCGACGGCTGGGGAGCGCTCAAGACCTTCCTGGTGGCCACCGCGACCGTCGCCGGCGCGCTGCTGCCGTGGCTGGTGTTGATGCTGGTGCTGGCGATCCCGGCCTGGCCGCTGTTCCGGCGGCTGCGGCGGCGCGAGCCCGTAGCGGCGCCCACGTCATAGTCTCAAGGGGTGCCCGCCCCCGAGAATGTCCGGATCGCCGTCCTGATCGACGCCGACAACACCTCACCCAAGCACGCCGAGGCACTGCTCGACGAGGTCGCCAAGTACGGCGTACCGACGGTCAAGCGGGCCTACGGCGACTGGACGAACTCGCACCTGAACAGCTGGCGCAGCGAGCTGCCGAAGTACGCCGTCCAGCCCATGCTCCAGATCGCCAACACCACCGGGAAGAACTCCACCGACTCGGCGCTGATCATCGACGCGATGGACCTGCTCTACTCCGGCAACGTCGACGCCTTCGCGCTGGTCTCCAGCGACAGCGACTTCACCTCCCTGGCGATCCGTCTGCGCGGCTCCGGCCGCACCGTCTACGGGATGGGGCTGCGCAAGACGCCGCAGTCGTTGCGCCAGGCGGTGGACAGGTTCATCTTCCTGGAGGACCTGCACGACGGCGGCGCGATCGAGGAGCCGCAGGCTGCGGTCCCCGAGGACACCGAGCCGCGCCGCATCCCGGACCTGCGCCGCCTTCTGGAGCGCGCGGTCAACGGCACCTCGCACGACGACGGCTGGGCCTCGCTCTCGTCGGTCGCCAACCACGTCACCCGCGTGGACCCGTCGTTCTCGGTCAAGGACTACGGCGCGTCCAAGCTCGTCGACCTGGTCCGGGCCCAGGACTACCTGGAGGTCGATCAGCCCGAGCACGGCTCGGTCCGGGTGCGGATGCGCTCGCACCGCACGGGCAAGAAGACCGCAGCAAAGAAGTCTGCGGCCAAGAAGGCACCGGCCAAGAAGGCCGCGCAGCTCGTGCCGCCTCCCGAACCTGAGCCGGCTCCTGAGCCGGTCAAGCACACGGTGACCACCCGGAAGCGCTCGGAGCGCAAGCGCTAGAGCCGCGCCCTAGACCGGGTAGGACTGCACGAACTCCGTCAGCCGCTTGAGCTGGTCGGGGTCGGTGCTCGGCAGCACGCCGTGCCCGAGGTTGAACACGTGACCGCGGGCGGCCCGGCCGGCCTCGATGATCTCGGCGGCGCGCTGGGTCATCACCTCGGTTGGAGCGAAGACCAGGGTCGGGTCGAGGTTGCCCTGCACGGCCCGGTCGCCTACCTGGCCGATGGCGGTGCCGAGCGGCGTCCGCCAGTCGACGCCCACGACGTCACCGCCGGCCTGGCCCATGAGGTGGAGCAGGTTCGCGGTCCCGACTCCGAAGTGGATGCGCGGCACGCCGAGAGCACCCGCGCGGGCCAGCACGGCGGCCGAGTGCGGCTGCACGTACGCCGCGTAGTCGCCCGGCGTGAGCGCGCCGGCCCAGGAGTCGAAGAGCTGGACCACCGACGCCCCGGCCGCGACCTGCACCTCGAGGTAGGCCGCCGAGATCCCGGCGATCTTGCGCATCAGCGCGTCCCACACGTCGGGAGCGCCGAACATCATCGCCTTGGTCAGCGCGTGCTCGCGAGAAGGCCCGCCCTCGACGAGGTACGACGCCACGGTGAACGGCGCGCCGGCGAAGCCGATCAGGGGCGTGTCCCGCAACTCGGCGACGAGCTGGCCGACCGCCCGGGTGACGAAGGGGACGTGCTCGGGCGTGAGGTCGGGAATGGCGGCGACGTCCGCGAGCGTCCGCACCGGCGCGGCCACCACCGGGCCGACTCCCGGCTTGATGTCGAGGTCGACCCCCACCGCCTTGAGCGGGAGCACGATGTCGGAGAACAGGATGGCCGCGTCCACGCCGTACCGCCGCACCGGCTGGAGGGTGATCTCGGTGACCAGGTCGGCGTCCATGCACGACTCGAGCATCCCGACGCCCTCGCGGAGCTTGCGGTACTCGGGCAGCGAGCGACCGGCCTGACGCATGAACCACACCGGCGTGTGCGGCACCGGCTCGCCCCGGATGGCGCGCATGAACGGGCTGGTCAGAGGAGAGTTGGCGCCGGTCACAGCCACAGCCTGACAGCCGGTCCGGCGTGTTCGCACATCGAGAATCCGCGGCCCGACTTACTGTGTGGGCATGGTCGTGCGTCAGGAGACACGCCCGGGAGCGGGCGCTGCTGACGAGCCGCCGGAGTTCTCGGCGGCCGTCGCGACCATGCGCGCGGCCCGACTCCGGCCCGAGATCCACTGCGAGGAGATGCCCGCGCCGCAGCGCATCGCGCCGTTCGCGGCCGCGTTGTCGGCCGACGTCACGGTGGAGGGCGAGGAGATGGGCACCGGCCGGATCATCCTGCTCCACGACCCGCTCGGCAACGACGCGTGGGACGGCGAGTTCCGCTGCGTCGCCTATGCGCGGGCCGAGATCGACGTCGAGATGATCACCGACCCGCTGCTCGCGGGCGTCGGCTGGACCTGGCTCACCGACGCCCTCGACGCGCACGGCGCGTCCTACCACATGGCGTCGGGGACGGTGACGCGCGTCGCGACGGAGAGCTTCGGGGGGATGGCCGAGGACAGCGCCGCCGCACAGCTGGAGATCCGCGCCTCGTGGACGCCGGGCGCCCCGGCCGGCGTCGCGACCGGTGCGGCCCTCGACGTCGGTCCGCACGTCGAGGCTTGGGGAGAGCTGCTCTGCACGGCGGTCGGGCTGCCACCAGTGCCCGACGGCGTGGCCGTCATCCCGAGCCGCCGGGGACAGCGCGGCTCGGGGGCCTGATGCCTGAAGGCGACGAGCCGAACGACCTCGAGGAGCCGGGCCCGGAGCAGGGCCCGGAGGTGCCCGAGCGACCGCTGCTCCTCCTCCGCGAAGGGCTGCCGGCGATCACCGACACCGAGGCCGGGCTGGCCGACGCGTGCGCCGCGATCGTGGCCGGCACCGGACCGGTCGCGATCGACGCCGAGCGGGCATCGGGCTACCGCTACTCCAGTCGGGCCTACCTCATCCAGCTCCGCCGCGAGGACTCCGGCACCTGGCTGATCGACCCCATCGCCTTCGAGTCGCTGGGCCCGTTGGCCGCCGCGCTCGAAGGCACCGAGTGGATCCTGCACGCGGCCACCCAGGACCTGCCGTGCATGGGCGAGGTCGGCCTGCGCCCGGGTTCGCTGTTCGACACCGAGCTTGCCGGGCGGCTGCTCGGCTACCCCCGCGTCGGCCTGGCCACCCTGGTCGAGACCGTCCTCGGCGGGCGGATGAAGAAGGAGCACTCGGCGGTCGACTGGTCGAGGCGGCCGCTGCCCGAGCCGTGGCTGGAGTACGCCGCGCTCGACGTCGAGGTGCTCGTGGAGCTCCGGGCGGCGCTGGCCGCGCAGCTGGTCGAAGCCGGCAAGGACGAATGGGCGCGGCAGGAGTTCGAGGCCTTGCTCTCCTTCGAGGCCGTCGCGCGCGTGGAAGCATGGCGCCGTACGTCGGGGATGCACCGGGTCCGCGGCCGCCGTGGCCTGGGTGCGGTCCGAGCCCTTTGGGAGGTTCGCGACCAGCTCGCCGAGCGCCGAGACGTCACCCCGGGCCGGATCATCCCCGACTCGGCGATCGTCGCGGCCGCCCAGGCCATGCCCTCCGACCGGGACGCCCTGCTGGCCGTGAAGGGGTTCCACGGCCGCGGCGCGGAGCGGTACTCCTCGCGCTGGGTCGCCGCGCTCCGGGCGGTCGCGGCGATGGACGAGTCCGAGCTGCCGACCCGCGCGCCCCGCTCCGAAGGTCCGCCGCTCCCCCGCGCCTGGGCCGACCGCGACCCGATCGCCGCCCGCCGGCTCACCCTGGCCCGCGCGGCGCTCGGCAAGCTGGCCGAAGAGCAGGGGCTGCCGGTCGAGAACGTGCTCACCCCCGACTACCTGCGCCGGGTGCTCTGGACCCCGCCCGCCACCCGGGATCCCCAGTCCCTGTCCGCCGCCGTCGACGCCGCGCTCTCCGAGCTCGGTGCCCGGCCCTGGCAGATCGAGCTCGCCGGCCCGGTGGTCACCGCGGCCGTCCTGGAGGCGGACCAGCCACTCCCGGCACCCGACGAGTCGGAGCAGGCGGAACCGGCGACTGACGTGCCGACTGACTAGCCACGTGCCCGCCCACTCAGGACGTCATCACAATCGTGAACCCGTCACCTCGATTCTGATGACGTCAGAGGCATGCCAGGTTGCCGGCGAACCGCCACACCCGCGCACGCCGGTCCGGCGGTCAGTGAGCAACCGGAAGTGACCGGTTCAAGGCCGAGGCAGGTTGCCTGCTGACCGCCACCCCGACCCACCTCGGTCGAGCGGTCAGCCAGCAACCTGGGCGGCCGCGCATACGGCCGGACAAGCGGCCGGGCCGGCTACTCGTCGGATTCGTCCGGACTCGGTGACTCCGAGTCCTCGGGCGGAGCGAGCACGGTCTGCGAGGCCTCGTCGATCTGCTCGGTGAGCAGGTCGAGGTCGGGGACCTCCACCTCCATCAGCTGCTTGAGCGGTTCGGCGACGGCGGCCTCGAGGTCGGCGGGGTTGCTGAGGAGCGGCGGGATCCGCATGTTCCTGACGCTGTTGTTGAACACGCCGGAGTGGAGGGGGTCGCGGCCCACCTGGAGGAAGGCGTCGGACAGCGCCACCGTGGTGTTGGCGGGGGCGAGGTAGCCGGCGGCGGCGACCGCGCTGACGGACTCGGTCGAGATGAAGTTGACCAGGAAGTCCGCCGATTCGGCCACGTCGGCGGTGTCCCGGGCGATGCAGATGCCGGTCAGGTCGCCGACGGTGGCCGCGTCGTCGACCACGGGCATCGGCATCACGTCGAAGTCGAGGAGGGCGGTGGGCCGCAGCTGCGGCACCAGGTCACGGAAACCGGCGATCATCCCTAGCTTGCCCTCACGGAACCACTCGAGGGGCGTCTTCTCCGACAGCATCTCCGCTGACAGCTGCAGCTTCGGGTCGCGCAGCAGCGGCAGCACCTGCTCGAGGGCCGACTTCGTGTCGTCGGAGGAGAAGGCGAGCGAGGTCGGCTCCTCGTCGTTGTCGAAGATCTGGCCGCCGCCGGAGTAGACGAACGGCGCCAGGCCCCGCAGCGTGGGCGCGACGTAGAAGCCGGCGATGCCGCGGCGCGGGCGGCTGGCATAGGCCGCCGCGGTCTGGAACTGCTCGAGGGTCCAGGTGGGCCTCTTGGCGAGGTCCTCGTCGTCGACGGTGGGTACTTCGAGGCCGCGCTCGGCCATCGCCTGGAAGTCGACGAGCGCGGTGTTGTAGTAGACGACCATCGGCGAGATGGCGTAGGGCATGCACTGGAGCTCGCGGTCATCGGCGAAGGCCTCGAGCGCCGGTCGCGAGTAGCCGTCGCCGAAGTCGACGTTGCGGTCGTCGAGCAGGTCGCCGATGGGTTGGTTGAGCTTCCTCTCCTGGAGGTCGGAGAGGTCGCTGCGGCTGACCAGGAAGACGTCGGAGACGTCGCCGCTGTCGAGCGCCGCGATCAGGTCCTCGTGGGTGGGGTAGGCCTCGATCTTGACGGCGGCCTCTTCGTGGTTGGCGTTGTAGGTGTCGACGACGGCCTGATAGGCGTCGGTCTCCGTCTGGGACCCCCAGACACCGAACGTCAGGTTGACCTTGGGGACCGCCGCGGTCGACGACGGGCGGGCGGGGTCGGGATCGCTGCCGTCACCGGTGCACCCGGCAACGGCGGCGCCCAGCACGAGCGCGAGTGACACAACGATCCACCTGCGCTGCACGCGCTCTCCTCTCGGCCCGGGCAACCCTACCCATGGGCCACCGACATCCGGCCGCTCCCTCGGGTCAAGGCTCACCGGACGGCGTGGAAGCGCGTCGCCTCCGCCACCACACGGTCGAAGATCTCCCGGCTGACGGCGGCGCCCTCGCGGCGGATCGCCTCATCCTGGAGGATGATCAACCGGTCCAGGCGGACCTCGCTCGGCCGGTGCTCGGGGTCCCAGGCGCCGGCGCCGATGTCCATCCAGTGTCGCCCGGCGCGCGCCTCCTCCTCGGCGTCCCGGTCGTGGTCCTTGCTGGTCAGCATCAGCCCGGCGGAGTAGTCCACGCCCTCGACCTCCTTGCGACCGATCAGGAGCACCGGTCGGTCCTTGCCCTGGCTCGGGTCCTCCTCGTAGGGCACCCAGCCCCACACCACCTCGCCGGGGTCCGGCTGGCCGTCTGCCTCGGGTTCGTAGGACGTCACCTGTCTGAACCTATGGGCCCTTTCTGAGGAGTTCCTGGAATGCGTTCCGACGGATGGTCGTTACAATGACCGTGCATGCCGGGCCGCGGCAGCCCCGGGTCCCAAAATCAGCCGCTACGAGCGGCCACGCGCCGTGAGGCGCTCCCGGTCCGGCATGCACCTAGTCTCAGGCCAGCCCGTGCGCGAGCTCCTCGTGTCCCGCCGCCTCGAGCTGCTCCGCGAGCAGGAGCATCCGCGCCACCTCGTCCTCAGTGGCGTCGTCGAGTACCGCGCGCCCGGTCGCCACGACGCGCGCGAACGCCGCCGCGCGAAACAGCACGTCCGCGAACTCGCTGCCCGCGATCCCGCGCAGCACCTCGTCGACCATCGTCCGCAGCTCGTCCGGCCCTGGGGGGTCGGCGACCCCCGCCACGACCTGCGCGACCTGCGCGGTCCGCCGCCCCGCGTCGTACTCCCGCGCGACCGTCTCCGGGTCGGCGTACACCCACGAGCGCAGCACGAACAGCCGCCACAGGCAGCCGGCGAGCGAATCGGCCGGCGATCCTGACCAGACCTCGGCGATGGTCTCGATGCCCTCGGTGTCCGCCAGCCGGAGCACGCGCTCGGCGACGGCGGGGTCATCGGCGGCGCGGGCGCCGCGCACCAGCAGGTTGGCCGCGCGGTCGGCCGCCTCGCTGACCCGGGCCGGGTCCTCGCCGCCGATGATCTCGGCGAAGAACTCGGCGCCCGGCTTCATCGGGCGGTGGTGCTGGCGGTCGGACACGCTGATCACGCTACGCGCAGGGCGTGTCTCCCAATGCGTGGTGGATGCCGGCGTCGTCCAGGCGCGGGCTGGCAAGGCGCCGGCACGCGCGCAGACTGGGCGTCTTCGAAGTGTCGGCGAAGCCGCCAGCGCGTGATCTGGGCGGCGTCCGGCGCCGCCAGGGATTGGGAGACGCGACCTAGACCGGAACCTTCCGGGTGCGGCACCGGTACGACGCAGGCAGTGTCGAGGTCCAGGCCGAGGACGAACGTGGATGCGGTCCCGAGAGTGTGGGACGCCCTGAAGCTCACCGACGAAGACCCGGCCAACCCGAGCAACGTCATCGAGGTCTACTCCGGCCGCTCGGTGCCCAAGAACACCAACGGCGGCGACCCCGACGACTGGAACCGCGAGCACGTCTGGGCCAAGAGCCACGGCGGCTTCGGCGAGGCCACCGGGCCGGGCACCGACGTGCACCACCTGCGACCCGAGGACGTCACAGTGAACGGCGCCCGCGGCAACCTCGACTTCGACGAGGGCGGCTCGACCGTCAGCCAGTGCCCCGGTTGCTCGGCCGACGCCGACTCCTTCGAGCCGCGCGACGCGGTCAAGGGCGACGTCGCGCGGATGATCCTCTACATGGCCGTCCGCTACGAGGGCGGCGACGGCTGGCCCGACCTCGAGCCCAACGACGCTGTCGGCAACGGGTCGGCGCCCGCGATGGGCCGGCTCTCGGTAATGCTGCAGTGGAACGACCAGGACCCGCCGGACGCGTTCGAGCTGCACCGCAACGACGTGATCTACGAGCAGGTCCAGCACAACCGGAACCCGTTCATCGACCACCCGGAGTGGGCCGACTCGATCTTCAGGTGACCGGGCGGTTGCCGTCGAACGACGTGAAAGTGCTGTGGACTGCGCGATCTCACAGCGTTTCGCGTCGCTCGACGAGAGACCTCAGGCGTGCGGTCCGACCGACACCGGCCCCACGGTGAGGTCGGGCTGCGCCTGGACGATCGCGCCGACCCGCTCGACCTCGACCTCGAGCCCGGCGCGCTGGGCCTTGGTGAGCCGACCCAGCGGCTCGACCGTGATCCTCACCCGACGGCCGGACCGCTTCTGGTGCCAGACGCCGCCGACCACCCCGTCGAGCAGCAGCACCGGGTAGTTGCCGGCCTGAGCGCCCGCCAGGGCCCGCTCCGACGCCCGACCCGGGAACAGCAGCGCGCGCGGCTGCGAGCCGACCTGGAAGGCGTCGAAGTAGGGCAGCAGCCGCACCGCCGGTGCTTCGGGCGCGTCGAACGCGGTGTCGCCGGTCGACACCCATGCCGGCTCGCCCTCGAGCTCGACCTCGTCGAGGTCGGCCCGCTCGAACAGCTCCTTGGCCCAGGCCGGCGACGTGGCGAGCCATCGCGCCAGGTGCGCGGGGGTCGCCGGGCCGTACGCCGCCAGGTAAGCGCGGAGCAGGTCCTGCTGCGCGTCGGCCGGGTCCGGGAGCGAGAGCTCAGCGAGCCATCGGCTTGGGCTGGCGTAGGTGATCTTGCGTCCGCGGTTGGGCCCGAAGCAGAGCACGCCGCGCACGGCCGCCGGGCCCAGCGCGAGCCGCCACCGCGGCCAGAAGCCCCCGAACGCCGCCATCGACTCCTCGGCCGCCCACGGGCCGCACGCCTCGGCGACGTAAGTGTCGAGCTCCTCGGTGGTGCGGTCCTCCTCGCGCAGCGCCGTGTCGAGCGCCGCCACGACCGCGTCGGTCTCGTCGGGCAGCAGCCGTACGCCGTCGGGGTGGCCGCCGGACTTCGGCATCGAGTCGAGGGCGGCCAACCACCACGGCAGGTCTGCGGCCGGCAGCACGTGCACCGTCCCTCGCGGCCCGAACGTCTTGACCAGCGACCGCTCCTCCCACAGCGCGGTGGCGACGTCGGACCGGGTCGTGTCGGCGACGCGGAGCGCCAGTGACACCTCGGCCGCCGACATCACCTGGGCATGGATTCCGGCCGACGCCGCGGCCGCCTCGGGGAAGGACGCCAACGGCGAGGTGAGGCCGTGCCGGGCCAGCCGCCGGGCGTTCGCCTCGGCCCAGGTAGTCATGTCGCGAGGGCCTTCCGAACCCGCTGCTCGCTGACCGGGTACGCCGTCCCGAGCTGCTGGGCCCACAGCGAGACCCGCAGCTCCTCCAGCATCCAGCGCACCTGACGCAGCTTCTCGCCGGGCGGTCGCCCCTCGGGCAGCGCGGCCACCTGGTGGAGGTAGGAATCCTGCAGCTCGGCGATCCGGTCCATCAGCTGGCGATCACCATTGACCGCGGCACCACCCTGTTCCAGTGCCTCCCGGCGCAGTGTGAGTGCCCGGAAGTAGGTCCGGTAGCGGTGCAGCTGCTCGGGACCGGCGTCGGACAGGAACCCGGGGTGCACCAGCCGCTCGAGCTGCGCCTTCATGTCGGCCAACGCCGGGAGCAACGCCATCTCGGCGCGCCCGCTGAGCAGCTTGTCGACGGTCCGCCAGCCGTCGAGCACCCGCAGCACCTCCCCGAGGAAGTCACCAAGCGCGGACTCCGCGGAGGCGCGCGCCCGTGCCACCAACGCGGCAAACTCGGCCTCGGTCCGGACCTGACGTCCACCATCGACGAGGCCCCCGACAACGGCGGCCCGGCTGTCCACAAGCAGCTCCGACACGCTCGGATACGGCGACCCGGCCAGCCCCAGCCGATCGGCGACCGAGAACCCATCCATCAGCGACGCATCCGTGGGCAACTCGAGTGCGAGCAGCAGCAGCCGCCGTACGCCGAGCCGGTGCCGCGCCTCGGCCTCGTCGGTGGAGCCGAAGACACCGAGCCCGACGGTGGCCCCCTCGTCGACCAGCGCCGGGAACACCGTGACCCGGTGCCCGGCCCGGGTCAGGGTCGCCGACTCGTCGAGGTCCCCGAATGCCCACGTCGTCTCGCCGCTCCGCGCCAGGCCGGCGTCGGTGGCGACCTCCTCCATCGCCTGCTCGAACTGCGGCCGCAACGGCGCCTTGAGTGCCTCCAGGTCCTTGCCGCGCGCCTGCTCGCTGCCGCCGTCGTCGACCACCCGGTAGGTCGGCTGCAGGTGCGGTGCGATCTTCGACCAGTCCCACGCCTCGCGCGGCACCACGACGCCGGTGGTGGAGCGCAGCCATCGCTCCAGGGCGTCGAGCAGCGGCTCCTCCCCGGCCGGCACCGCGGCCAGGAACTCCTTCGCCTTGTTGGGCGCCGGCACGAACGAGACCCGCAGGTTCTTCGGCAGCGAGCGGATCAGGCTCGTCACCAGCTCCTCCCGCAGGCCGGGCACGTTCCAGGAGAAGTCGTCGGCCTCGACCCGGTTCAGCGTCGCGACGGGCACGTCGATGGTGAGGCCGTCCTCGACCGCGCCGGGTTCGAAGTGGTAGCTGATCGGGAAGGTCAGCCCCTCGTCACCGCTGTCCCACTGCTCGGGGTAGTCGGCTTCGGTGACCACCTCGGCCGTGTCGTGGGTGAGCATCGCAGGGTCGAAGGTGAGCAGCTCGGGCCGCTCCCGCCGTTCCTGCTTCCACCACTGGTCGAAGTGCGCGCCGCTCACCACCTCCGCGCCCACCCGATCGTCGTAGAAGCCGAAGAGCGTGTGCTCGTCGACCACGATGTCCCGTCGCCTTGCGCGGTGCTCGAGCTCCTCGGCCTCCTCGAGCAGCCGCCGGTTGGTGTCGAGGAAGCGGTGCCTGCTGTTCCACTCGCCGTAGACCAGGGCGTGCCGGATGAACAGCTCCCGCGACAGCGCGACGTCCACCTTGCCGAAGGCCATGAGCCGGTCGGCGACGAGCGGGACGCCGTAGAGCGTCACCCGCTCGTGTGCCATCACCGAGGCGCGCTTCTTCGACCAGTGCGGCTCGGAGTAGGTCCGCTTCACCAGGTGCGCACCCAGCTGCTCGGCCCACTCGGGCTTGATCGCGGCGTTCTGCCGGGCCCAGAGCCGCGAGGTCTCGACCAGCTCGCCGGCCATGAGGAACTGCGGGTTCTTCCGGTGCAGCCCGCTGCCCGGGAAGATCGCGAACCGCGCACCGCGGGCGCCGAGGTACTCCCGAGGGCCTCCCCGGGATCGAGCAGAGTCTTTGCGATCGCGCTCCTCCAGCAGGCCGATGTGCGACAGCAGCCCGGCCAGCAGGGCCTGGTGGATCCCGTCGCTGTCAGGTACGTCGGCAGGGGGCCCGAGCTTGATCTCCATCTCACGGCAGACCTGCCGCAGCTGCGACTCGAAGTCCTGCCACTCCCGGACCCGGAGCCAGTTGAGGAACTCCCGCTTGCACATCCGCCGGAACGCGGACGACGACAGCTCGCGCTGCTGCTCCTTGATGTAGCGCCAGAGGTTGAGCCAGGTGAGGAAGTCGCTGCCCTCGGCCTTGAACCGCGCGTGCTGCTGGTCGGCCTGCGCCCTGAGCTCGGCGGGTCGCTCCCGCGGGTCCTGCAGCGACAGTGCGGCGGCGATGACGATCACCTCGCGGACGCAGCCCCGGTGCTCGGCCTCGAGCACCATCCGCGCCAGCCGCGGGTCGATCGGCAGTCTGGCCAGCCGTCGGCCGAGCTTGGTCAGGCGGTCGCCCTGCAGCGCGCCCAGCTCTTCCAGCAGCTGGACGCCGGCGGAGACGTTGCGCCGGTCCGGCGGCTCCACGAACGGGAACTTCGCCATGTCGCCCAGCCCGAGCGAGGCCATCTGCAGGATCACGCTGGCCAGGTTGGTCCGCAGGATCTCGGGATCGGTGAACTCCGGGCGACCCTCGAAGTCCTCCTCGGAGTAGAGGCGGATCGCGATGCCCGGCCCGAGCCGGCCGCAGCGGCCGGACCGCTGGTTGGCCGAGGCCTGGCTGATCGCCTCGACCGGCAGCCGCTGCACCTTGGTGCGCACCGAGTAGCGGCTGATCCGTGCGACGCCGGTGTCGACGACGTACCTGATCCCCGGGACGGTCAGCGACGTCTCGGCGACGTTGGTGGCGAGTACGACGCGGCGCCCGGTGTGCGCGGCGAAGACCTTGTGCTGTTCTGCTGCCGACAGGCGGGAGTACAACGGAACGACTTCAGTCCGTGAGTCAGCCACCTCGGCCAAGGCATCGGCGGTGTCGCGGATCTCCCGCTCCCCGGGCAGGAAGACCAGGATGTCGCCGGGACCCTCGGCGAACAGCTCGCGGACCGACGCGAGGATCGCCTCGGTCTGGTCGCGGACGATCGGCTCGCCCTCGTCGTCTGCCTCGGGCAGCTCCACCAGGGGCCGATAGCGGACGTCGACCGGGTACGTGCGCCCGGACACCTCGACCACCGGCGCGTCGAAGTGCGCGGCGAACCGCTCCACGTCGATGGTCGCGCTGGTGATGATCAGCTTGAGGTCCGGCCGGCGCGGCAGCAGCCGCTTGAGGTAGCCCAGCAGGAAGTCGATGTTGAGCGACCGCTCGTGCGCCTCGTCGATGATGATCGTGTCGTAGCGGCGCAGGTCGCGATCGCGCTGCAGCTCGGCGAGCAGGATGCCGTCGGTCATCAGCTTGACCCGGCTGCGCTTCGACGTCCGGTCGGTGAACCGCACCTGGTAGCCGACCAGGTCTCCGAGCTCGGTGCCGAGCTCGTCGGCGATCCGCTCCGCCACGGACCGGGCCGCGATCCGGCGCGGCTGGGTGTGGCCGATGATCTTGTCCTTTCCGCGTCCGAGCTCGAGGCAGATCTTCGGCAGCTGCGTGGTCTTGCCGGAGCCGGTCTCACCGGCCAGCACGACCACCTGGTGGTCGCGGATCGCCGCGGCGATGTCGTCACGCCGCTGGCTGACCGGCAGCTCTGGCGGATAGGTGATCGCGAGCTGGGAGGCGGACATGACCGGCCCATTCTGTGTCATCGAGGTTGTCGGGGCCCGGGGATATGTTCAGGCCCGTGACCCAGGACTCCACCCCGGCTCCCGTCCGCGAGGCCGACGACGTCGCCGAGCGCTTCGTGGTCGACCTGGCCGCGGCCGACCCGATCATGGCGACGTTCACCGGCATTGCCGGCCACGAGGACGCCCTGCCCGACCTCACCCCCGACGGCTACGCCGCCCGAGAGGAGCTGCTGCGCCGGGCCCGCACCGAGATGCAGCGGACGGCGCCGTCCGACGACCGCGAGCGGGTGGCGCAGCGCTCGTTCATCGAGCGGGCCGACACCGCGCTCGCGCTGAGCGAGGCGCACCAGCCCCAGTCACGGATCAACGTCATCGACAGCGCCGCCCACGGGATCCGCGGCGCCTTCGACCTGATGGCGACCGAGACGGCCGACGACTGGGCCGCGATCTCGACCCGGATGGGGGCGGTGCCCCGGGCCCTGGCCGACTACCGCGCCACCCTTCTCCACGAGGCCGACCACGGCCACGTCAGCCCGCACCGCCAGATGCTCCAGGCCGCCGTCCAGATCAAGGGCTGGACCGGGCGCTCCGGCAGCGTTGGCGACCTCTTCGCCCAGCAGGTCGCCCGCGCCACCGACGTACCAGCCACCCTCGAGTCCGACCTCGCCAAGCACGCGGTCGAGGCGAGTCGGGCCTACGCCGAGTTCGCGAGGTTCCTCGAGGAGGAGCTGGCCCCGCGCGGACGCGACAAGGAGGCTGTCGGCCGCGAGCAATACGCCCGCGACTCCCGCTACTTCCTCGGCACCGAGATCGACCTCGACGAGACCTACGCGTGGGGGTGGGAGGAGCTGCACCGCATCGAGACCGAGATGCTCGCGATCTCGGCGACCCTCGCCGGCGAAGGGGCCACGATCGCCGACGCGGTCGCCGTCATCGAGAGCGACCCGGAGCGGCGCATCGACGGTGCGGAGGCTTTCCGCGGGTGGATGCAGGACCTCGCCGACCGGACCCTCGCCGACATGGCCGACACCCACTTCGACATCCCCGAGCCGGTCCGGCGGATCGAGTGCCGGATCGCGCCGACCCAGGACGGCGGCATCTACTACACGCCGCCCTCGGAGGACTTCACCCGGCCGGGACGGATGTGGTGGTCGATCCCCGACGGCGTCACGACGTTCTACCCATGGCGCGAGGTGACCACCGTCTTCCACGAGGGCGTCCCGGGCCATCACCTCCAGTGCGGGCAGACCGCCTACCGCAAAGACGTCCTCAACCGCTGGCAGCGCAGCCTGTGCTGGGTCTCCGGCCACGGCGAGGGCTGGGCTCTCTACGCCGAGCGGCTGATGGACGAGCTCGGCTACCTCGAGGACCCCGCCGACAAGCTCGGGATGCTCGACGGGCAGGGGTTCCGCGCGGCCCGGGTCGTGGTCGACATCGGGATGCACCTCGAGCTCGAGATCCCGCGCGACAACCCGTTCGGCTTCCACCCGGGCGAGCGGTGGACCGGCGAGCTCGGGCTGGAGTTCATGCGCCAGCACGCCCGGATGGACGACGCCAACATCGTCTTCGAGGTCAACCGCTACCTCGGCTGGCCGGCCCAGGCCCCGTCCTACAAGGTCGGCGAACGCATCTGGCTGCAGGCCCGCGACGAGGTGAAGGCGCGCCAGGGCGCCGACTTCGACCTCAAGGCGTTCCACCGCGCCGCTCTCGACCTCGGCTCGCTCGGCCTCGACCCGATGCGGGAGGCGCTGGCTCGGCTCTAGACGCAGTCGACGGCGACCGCCAACGCAGCACAGACCTCGCGCATCCGACCGTCCGCCAGTCGCCCCAACCGCTCGACCAGCACCGCGATCGAGACGCTCTCCACCGAGTCGAGATTGATTGCGCATTGTCGCGGAACGGGGTCCTCACTCGGTTCGAGAACGACCTCGCTCACCAGTCCTCGGATCGTGGTCGTGCACGGCGCCACGAGTGCGCGCCGGTGCCTGGGGATGACGGCATCGCGGGAGAGCACGACGACTGGGCGACGACCGATCTCCGGCAGCTCGCACCACCAGACCTCTCCGCGGCCGGGGAATGCCGTCATGAGGCCGATGCGGCACGTCGGAACGACGCGAGGTCTCCCCACTCGTCCGGCTCGTCGATCGGGTGGTCGTCGTAGGCGGTGTAGCCAGCGTCCACCTCGGCTCGGCGGTGCCGTGCGATCAACGCCGTCAAGGCAGCGTCAACCATGGTTGCGTCGTTGGATCCCTCCGTCAGTCTGCGAGCCTCGCCCAGCAGATCTGCGTCCACGGTGGTGCTCAGCCGTGTCCTACTCATGCCACAAGTATGCCACGATTCGCCGGCCCGGCCGGGTTGCCTAGAACGTGTTCTAGTTGCGACCATCACGCCGTGACCGACTACGACGTCGTGGTGGTGGGCTCGGGCGGCGGTGCGCTTACCGGTGCGGCGCTGGCCGCAAAGGCCGGGCTCTCGGTGTGCGTCGTCGAGAAGACGCCGCTGATCGGCGGCACCTCGGCGTACTCCGGCGGCGCGTGCTGGCTGCCCGGGAGCCAGGTCCAGCAGCGCGCAGGCATCCCGGACTCCACCGAGGGAGCGCGCGACTACCTCGCCGCGATCCTCGAGGACGTCGACCAGACCAAGGTCGAGGTGTTCCTGACCACGGCTCCACGACTGGTGGCCGAGCTCGAGGACGACCCCGACCTCGACTTCGAGTGGCTGCCGTTCTCGGAGTACTACGACGCCCCCGGCCGAGTGCCGTTCGGCCGGTCGATCCAGCCGACCAACATCAAGCGGGGCGACCTGCGGCCCGAGGTCGCGGAGCTGGTCCGGCCGCCGGTCGAGCGCGACCGGGCGGGTGAGGGCGGCCGCAACACCCTGACCGGCGGGCAGTCCCTGATCGCGCGGCTCGCCACGATCGTGGTCCGCGAGGGCGGCACGATCCGGACCAAGCTGCCTGTGACCGGGCTCGTGACCGACGACAACGGACGCGTCGTCGGGGTCGCCGCGATGTCACCGGAGGGCCCGGTCGAGATCGGTGCCGGCCGCGGCGTGCTGCTGGCCGCCGGCGGGTTCGAGGGCAACGAGACGATGCGCCGCGACCACGAGGTGCCCGGCGACACCGCCTGGACGATGGCGCCGCGCGGCACCAACACCGGCGAGCCGATCGAGGCGGCCGTGGCGCTGGGTGCGGCCACCGACTTCCGGGCGCTGGGCTGGTTCTGCCCCGGCCTCGAGCAGCCCGACGGAGGCGGCTCGTTCACCCTCGGCTTCCGCAGCGGGCTGATGGTCGACCAATGCGGCCGCCGCTACGCCAACGAGTGCCTGCCCTACGACCGGTTCGGCCGCGAGATGGCCACGGCGCCGGAGCGCATCCCGTCCTGGTACGTCTTCGACTCCCGCGAGGACGGCCGGCTCCCGGCGATCGCGATGCCCGAGGGCGACCCGGCGGCCCACCTCGAGGCCGGCACCTGGGTCAGCGCCGCCACGATCGGCGAGCTGGCCGCGGCGGCCGGACTGCCGGGAGAAGCGCTGGCCGAGACGGTCGAGACGTTCAACGGGTACGCCGCCGCCGGCGTGGATGAGGACTTCCACCGCGGTGAGGACGAGTACGACGTGTTCTTCGCCGGCGGCCATGGACCGAACAAGGCGTTGTCCCCGGTCGACGCGCCGCCCTACTTCGCGGCCCGCTTCGTCCTCTCCGACCTCGGCACCAAGGGCGGCCTGGTCACCGACGCGGCCGGCCGCGTGCTGCGTGCGGACGGCAGCCCGATCGCAGGGCTGTACGCCGCCGGCAACACCGCGGCCTCGGTCTTCGGGTCGGTCTACCCCGGCCCGGGCGCCCCGCTCGGCTCGGCGATGGTCTTCGCCGCGCTCGCCGTGGAGGACCTGACGCCCGGTGGTTGAGGAGGGCGCTCTGCGCCGTCTCGAAACCCCGGTGTTCAGCGGCCCGTCTGCCAGGCCGGCTGGGTGACGAACGCGTAGGCCCGCTTCTTCGGGAGCTTCGGGTCCGAGGAGTAGACCCGGACGCCGTAGGCGTCACCGTCGTAGTGGACCAGCCAGCCGCCACCGGCCTTCTTCTTGAGGAGCGCCAGGTGCACCGTGGTGCCGAGCTCGTCGATGGTGACCTCTGTGCACGAGCGGTAGGTGGTCACGCAGGTGAAGTGGCCCTTGCTGTAGACCGGCTCCACCGTCCAGGCGACGGTGCCTCGCGCGATGCCATCCACGCTCCGCACGCCGCGCACCCAGGGCGACCTGCTGATCCCGGTCTGCGCGAAGGTCTCGCCCGGCTTGATCAGCGCCGCCAGCCCCGCGGCAGCGAACGCGTCGACGTCGATCCTTGGCGGCGCGACCGGTGCGACCCCGGGCAGGATCAGCCGGTCGTCGGCGGCTGCGTCGACCAGGTCGGCCTCGGTGGGCGCAATGACGACGGCGCCTCGCGCCCGCGCGTCGTACGTCGGGTCGGCGGTGATCACCACGACCTGTCCCGTGGCGTGCTCGACCGCCACCTGGGTCACGCCGTCGTGCGTCGCGACCTCCGCAGACGCTGCGCCGGGTGGCGTCGCTGACCCGGTGGTCGCGAAGTGGCAGTCCCAGTCGGCGTACGACGCGCCGCACAGCCAGTCGACCTGGTCCCATCCGCTGGCGACCCTGAGCTGGAGGCCGGACGCCAACCGACCGTCCTCCCAGCGGTAGGTCGAGCCAAGGGTGTAGAGCCTGCCGTCGAGCCTCGTCGTCTCCTTGGAGTCGATCTTGCGGTCGTAGGGCTGCAGGTGGAGGCGGTCGGGGTCGAGCGTCTCGGCGAGCACGTCGTTGTAGTAGCCCAGCACCTGGTGCACCCGGACCCTGGGCGTCTGGGTCGGCGGGACCGTGGGGGTCGCTGTAGGCGTCGAGGTGGGCGTCGCGGTCGGCGTCGAGGTGGGGGTGGAGGTGGGAGAGGCGGTCGGCGCCGTGGTCGGGGTCACCGTCGAGCTGGGCGCCTCGGTCGGGTCGGAGTCGTGGGTGCCGAAGGACTCGTCATCAGGCCCGCTGCTGGTCCCGTCCTGCGTGTTGGTGCCCTCGGGGGTCGTGCCGTTGGTGCCGTTCTTGGCCGGCGGCTCTCCCTCGCCCGTCTGCTGGCTGTTGGTGTCGCCGGCCAGGTCGACGCCGTTCGGGTCGTTGCCCGGGTTGCCGTCTGGTGGTGCGGCGCCGTCGCTGCCGTCGTCGGCCGGTGAGCTGGCCGGCGTCGCGGGGAGGGTGCTCGGCGAGTCGACGATCGGTGTCTCGGTCGCCGTCGGGTCACCGGCGGTGAGGCTGGTGACGCCGAGCACGATGGCCACGGCAGCAGTGGTCGCGCCGGCCATCGCCACGCGCATCCGGAACAGCCGGCGGCGGCCGCGGCGTACGTCGTCCTCGGTCGGCACGAGCGGGACGCTGACGCCGCGGGCCAGCGCGTGCAGCTTGTCCTCGAGGAAGCGGTCGGCGGGGTCGGTCATTGCCGTCCTCCTCGTTGGCTGGTGGAGTGGCTGGTGCCGGTCAGGAGCGCCGTCCGGAGCCTGTCGAGGGCGGCGGAGGTCTGGCTCTTCACGGTGCCGGGGCTGACGCCGAGGTCGGCGGCGGTCTCCTCGACGGAGAGACCCCAGTAGTGGCGGAGCACGACCACGCGACGCTGCTTGGGGCCGAGGTCCTTCAGCGCGGCCCACAGGGCGTCGGAGTCCTCGGGGGCGACGCCGGCCGGCGCGGCCCGGTCGAGCTGCGCGTCCTCGGTGGGTGACTCGCGGCGCCACGGGCGGCGGGTCTCGTCGAGATGGCTGTTGATGATCACCCGGCGGACATAGGCGTCCACCGAGTCGGCCCGGGAGGCGCGGGGCCAGGCGACGTAGAGCTTCGCGAGCGCGGTTTGCACGATGTCCTCGGCGCGGTGCGGATCCCCGCACAGCAGGTAGGCGGTGCGGAACAGGTGCGCGCGGCGACCGGCGACGTACGCCGTGAAGCCGTCGTCCCGTGTGCCGCCCAAGCGCCCGCTCCCATTTTCGGTGACCGAACCACTGTTCTACCCCTCTGACGGAGAGGAACACACTTCGGTTGGCCGGCGCCGGAGAAAAGTCCGAGCCTCGGGCCGAGCTCGCTCGGACCGAGACCCAGCGAGGAGGTTGAGGGGTTCGGCGCAGACCCGAGCTTGCTCGGGGCTGCGCGAGCTGTCTCGAAACCCTAGGAGTCCTGCCCCGGCGTCGGCGAGGGCTGGCCCGGACCCTGTTGGCCGGGACCCGGTTGGCCGGGACCTTGTTGGCCGGGACCCTGTTGGCCGGGACCCTGTTGGCCTGGACCTGGGGGGAAGCCACCCGGGCCGCCGCGGCCCCCCGGGCCCCCGGGGCCATCCTGGAACCCGCCGCCCGGCCCGAACCGGCCCATCCGGCCGTCCTCGCCGTCGCCGTCGGTGGCTGCGTGGATGCCGAAACCGGCCAACCCACCCAGGATCAGCCCGGCCAGCGCCACCGCGACGAGCGCCCTGAGCCCGAACACCAGGTCCCGCAGCCGGGTCCGATCGGCGACCGGCGCCTCCAGTTCCTGCTCGGGCTGCACGGCGGTGGGCTCGGTGTCGCTCATGCGGCAGACCATCGCCCGGCGACCTGTGCGTGGCCTGTGCGTGGGTTCTGAAGTCTCAAGGTGCTTGGCAGCCTCCTCACAGGAAACGCACAGGGAGCGGCCTCAGGCTGGTGTCATGAGCACCGCTCCCGCTGCCGACCTGACTCGCGCCGACGGCTCCCCGCTGCGGGTCCTCGTCGTGGACGACGAGGTGAACATCGCCGAGCTGATCTCGATGGCGCTGCGCTACGAGGGCTGGCAGGTGCAGATGGCGCACACCGGGAGCTCCGCCGTGAACGCCGCCCGCGAGCAAGGTCCCGACGCCGTCGTGCTCGACATGATGCTGCCCGACATCGACGGCCTCGAGGTGCTGCGCCGGATGCGGACCTCGCTGCCCGACGTACCGGTCGTGTTCCTCACCGCCCGCGACGCGGTCGAGGACCGGATCGCCGGGCTGACGGCCGGCGGGGACGACTACGTGACCAAGCCGTTCTCGCTCGAGGAGCTGGTGGCCCGGCTGCGCGGGCTGATGCGCCGCTCCGGCGCGCAGCGCGCCGCCACGTCCTCGGTGCTCGTGGTCGGCGACCTCGAGCTCGACGAGGACAGCCACGAGGTCACCCGCGCAGGAGTGGAGATCAGCCTGACGGCCACCGAGTACGAGCTGCTGCGGTTCCTCATGCGCAACCCGAAGCGGGTGCTGAGCAAGGCCCAGATCCTGGACCGGGTGTGGAACTACGACTTCGGCGGACAGGCGAACGTCGTTGAGCTCTACATCTCCTACCTGCGCAAGAAGATCGACGCCGGCCGGGCGCCCATGATCCACACGATGCGCGGCGCCGGCTACGTGCTCAAGCCGGTCTTGTGACCCGGTTCCGCAGCCTCACCTCCCGCCTCGTCGTCACGACCGTGGCGCTGGTGGCGTTGGCCTCCGTTCTGATCGGTACGGCGACGGCACTGGTGATGCGCTCCAACCTCACCGACCGGCTCGACCGCGACGTGCGGGCCACCATCGAGCGGACGTACGGCGGCCCGGGTCCCGGGCGGCCGAACGACAAGCAGCCGATGGTCGACGCACTGAACCAGGCGCCCGGCACGCTGATCGCGATCGTCGGCGGTCCCAACGCCGGGGGCGCTCTGGTCGGCGAGGTGCGCGGTGAGGCCGAGCCCCTCTCTCAGGAGGCCGTCGACGAGCTCGAGCAGGTCCCGGTCGACCGGGGCCTGCACCGGGTCGAGCTGCCCGACGCGGGCAGCTACCGGGTCGGGACCGTCGACCTGGGCGAGGACCTGACCCTGGTCGTCGGGCTCCCGACCGACGACGTCGACGACACCGTCATGTCCCTGGTGTGGGTGGAGCTGCTGGTAGGCCTGCTCGCCGTCGTCGCCGCGGGCGGGGTCGGCGCGATCGTCGTCCGCCGCCAGCTGCAGCCGTTGCGCGAGGTAGCGGACACCGCCCACGCGGTCGCGGAGCTGCCTCTGGCCGAGGGCGAGATCGACCTCTCCGACCGGGTCCCCTCACACCTCACCGACGAGCGGACCGAGGTCGGTCAGGTGGGCGCCGCCCTCAACATGCTGCTGGAGCACGTCGAGGCGTCGCTGGACGCTCGGCACCGCAGCGAGCAGCAGGTCCGCCAGTTCGTCGCTGACGCCTCGCACGAGCTGCGCACCCCCTTGACCACCATCGCCGGCTACACCGAGCTGGCCCGCCGCCGCCCCGACGACGACAACCTCCGCACCGCGCTCGGCAAGGTCGAGGAGGAGTCCGCGCGGATGACCTCCCTCGTCGAGGACATGCTGCTGCTGGCCAGGCTGGACGACGGCCGCCCGCTCGACCGCGAGCCGGTGGACCTGACCCGGCTGCTGGTCGAGGCGGTCGACGACGCCCGGGTGGTCGGTCCGGACCACCGGTGGCGGCTCGACCTGCCGGAGGCCCCGCTGGAGGTCACCGGCGACGAGCAGCGGCTGCACCAGGTGATCACCAACCTGCTCACCAACGCCCGCAAGCACACCCCGGCCGGGACCACGGTCACCGTGACCGTCCGGGCGGACGGGTTCGACGTGCACGACGACGGACCGGGCTTCCCGCCCGACTTCGTGGACCACGCGTTCGAGCGGTTCGCCCGGGTCGACCAGGCCCGCGAGCGCAGCGCCGACCAGAGCGGAGGGGCCGGGCTCGGGCTCTCCCTCGTCGAGGCGATCGTGCGCTCCCACGACGGCACGGTCACGCTGGACAGCGCGCCGAGTGGCACCACCATCGCGGTGCGGCTACCCTGACGGAGTACCCAGATTGTCTGACAATCTTCACACGCACGGAGGAGGCGACACCATGACGGCGACCCAGCAGCCTACGACCCACTCGGCCAGCTTTGGACGAAGCGAGTTCGAGCGGGCCGAGAAGCGCACCGCGCACAACTACCACCCGCTGCCCGTGGTGGTCGCCCACGCCGAGGGCGCCTGGATGACCGACGTCGACGGCAATCGTTTCCTCGACCTGCTCGCCGGCTACTCCGCGCTCAACTTCGGCCACGGACACCCCGCCCTGCTCGCCTCCGCGCACACCCAGCTCGACCAGCTGACGCTGACCAGCCGCGCGTTCGTGCACGACCGGTTCGCCGACTTCACCGCCGCGCTCGGCGACCTGTGCGGCAAGGACCTCGTGCTGCCGATGAACACCGGCGCCGAGGCCGTCGAGACCGCGATCAAGGTCTCGCGGAAGTGGGGCTACGAGGTCAAGGGCGTCCCCGCCGACCAGGCCAAGATCATCGTCGCCTCCGGCAACTTCCACGGCCGGACCACCACGATCGTCGGCTTCTCCGACGACCCCGAGGCCCGTGACGGCTTCGGCCCGTTCACCCCCGGCTTCGTCACCGTGCCGTACGGCGACCTGACGGCCCTCGAGGCGGCGATCGACGCCAACACGGTCGCGGTGCTCATCGAGCCGATCCAGGGCGAGGGTGGCGTGGTCATCCCGCCGGACGGCTACCTCCGCGGCATCCGCGACCTCTGCACGCAGCACGACGTACTCTTCGCCGCCGACGAGATCCAGGCCGGCCTCGGCCGCACCGGCAAGACCTTCGCCTGCGACCACGAGGGCGTCGTCCCCGACATCTACATCCTCGGCAAGGCGCTCGGCGGCGGCATCGTCCCGGTCTCGGCGATCGTCGCCAACAAGGACGTCCTCGGCGTGCTCCGCCCCGGCCAGCACGGCAGCACCTTCGGCGGCAACCCGCTGGCCTGCGCGGTCGGCCACACCGTGGTCGAGATGCTCAGCACCGGCGAATACCAGGCCCGCGCCACCGACCTCGGCATCCTGCTGCGCGAGCGCCTCGACACCCTCCTCGGCCACGGCGTGGTCGGAGTCCGCACCCGCGGCCTCTGGGCCGGCGTTGACGTCGACCCGGGGATCGGCACCGGCCGGATGGTCTGCGAGGCGCTGATGGCCCGCGGCGTACTGGCCAAGGACACCCACGGCTCCACGATCCGGCTCGCGCCCCCGCTGGTCATCTCTCCGGAGGACCTGATGTGGGGCATCGACCAGCTCGAGGCTGTCGTCTCCTCTGCCTGAGCCGCGATAGTCCGTGACATCTGTGCCTGTGGAACTACCAGTTCCACAACACAACCGTCACGGACTACCCCGACGTAGGGCCGATCAGCGCCGGCAGGGAGCTGGCGACGATCTCGAGCAGCTCGTCCTTGGTGACGCCGGCGGGGTCGTTCCCCCAGGCGATGACGAGCTCCTCGGTCATTGCCGACCAGCCGCGGACGACCAGGCGGTTGTGGGGGGTGTCGGCGATCAGCTCGCCGCCGGGGTCCTCCAGAAAGATGCGCTCGGACAGCACGCCGCGGACCTCCTCGTGGATCGCGCGCAGCGCCTCGTTGCCGCCGGCGGCGCCCTTGAGCAGCGAGACGTAGCCCTCGAAGTTGGCCAGCACGTAGTCGACGTACGCCGCCAGCGAGACCTGGAGCCGCTCGAGGGGGGCACCGTCGGCGGGCGGAGCAGTCTGGGCGATCAGGTCGTCGGCCGCGCGGCGCACCACCGCCTCGTGGAACGCGTGCTTGTTGCCGAAGTAGTGGTAGAGCAGGCCGCGGGAGATGCCGGCCTCCTCGGCCAGCAGGTCGATCGAGAGCTCGTCCAGCGAGCGGGTGGCCAGCAGCCGGACCCCCAGGTCGAGCAGCTGGCTGCGGCGCTCGTCCGGGGCCAGCCGGGAGCGTGTGGTCGCGGTCACGTACCCCACTCTATTGACACTTGTTCAATAACGCCAATACCGTCGGGACATGACTCGGGACCGGGCAGACGTGAAGACCGTCAGACACCTCATCGTGGGTGCCGGCTTCGCCGGGCTCGGCGCGGCGATCAAGCTCGAAGAGGACGGCGAGCGCGACTTCGTCGTGATCGAGAAGGGCTCTGACGTCGGCGGCACGTGGCGCGACAACACCTACCCCGGTGCCACTTGTGACGTCCCCAGCCAGCTGTACTCCTACTCGTTCCGTGAGTTCGACTGGCCCAACTCCTACTCCCCGCAGCCGGAGATCCAGGCCTACATCAAGCAGGTCGCGGACGAGTCCGGCACTCTCGACCGGTTCGTCTTCGACACCCTCGTCGAAGACGCCGCGTGGGACGACGAGGCGCAGCGCTGGCAGGTGCGGACCTCGGCCGGCGGCCGGTCTTCCCTGTGGTCAGCTCAGTTCCTCATCGTGGGTGCCGGCGGCCTCTCCGCGCCCAGGCTGCCCGAGATCGACGGCATCGAGACCTTCCAGGGCGAGCTGTTCCACTCCGCGCGGTGGGACCACCATGTCGACCTGGCCGGCAAGCGGGTCGCGGTCATCGGCACCGGTGCCTCGGCGATCCAGATCGTGCCCGAGCTGCAGAAGACTCTGCAGGCCACGGGCGGCCACCTCGACGTCTATCAGCGCACCGCGCCCTGGATCATCCCGCGCAACGACCGGCCCTACGGCAGGCTCGAGCGGGCAGCGCTGCGCCGGGTGCCCGGACTGCAGCGGCTCTACCGCACCGGTCTCTACTGGGCGCACGAGGCCTACGTGCCGGCGTTCACCCTCCAGCCCAAGCTCGCCGCGCCGGCGCGGAAGGTGGCGCTCCGCAACATCCGGACGGGCATCACGGACGCCGAGCTCCGCGAGAAGGTCACACCGAACTTCGACTTCGGCTGCAAGCGGGTGCTGCGCTCCAACGACTACTACCCCGCCCTCGACGCCGACAACACCGACCTGGTCACCGACCCGATCGCCAAGGTGACCGGCAACGCGATCGTCACTGCGGACGGCGTCGAGCGCGAGATCGACGTCCTGGTCGTGGCGACCGGCTTCTACACGACCGAGCTCCCGATCACCGAGCACGTGACCGGCCGCTCGGGACAGACCCTTGCCGAGCGCTGGCGAGCGACGGGCATGGCCGCCTACAAGGGCACCACCATCCCCGACTTCCCGAACCTGTTCCTGCTCGTCGGCCCGAACACCGGGCAAGGCCACACGAGCATGATCTTCATCATCGAGTCGCAGATCGCCTATGTGCGGGACGCGATCCGGACGATGAACGAGCGGGGCATCGCGAGCATCGAGCCGACCCAGGCGGACACGGACGCCTGGAACCGCAGCCTGCAGAAGCGGATGCGCCGTACCGTGTGGACCACCGGCGGCTGCCAGAGCTGGTACCTCGACGCCCACGGCCGCAACACCACGCTGTGGCCGCGGTCCACGGTCGACTTCCGGCGCCGACTGGCGTCGTTCGACGCTGACGCCTACCAGGAAGTTCTCCCCGGGACGGTGGCGCAGTGAAGACGCTCCAGGACAAGGTGGTCGTGATCACCGGTGCCGGCTCCGGAATCGGCCGGGCCCTGGCTCTCAACCTGGCCCGCCGCGGCTCGCTGCTCGCGCTGTCCGACGTGGACGATGGCGGGCTGGCCGAGACCGTCGCACAGGCCACGAGGGCCGGCGCCATCCGGGTGCGGAGAGACCGGCTGGACGTCGCCGACCGCGACGCGTTCGCGCGCTACGCGCTCGACATCGTGCAGGAGTTCGGCCGGGTCAACGTCATCGTCAACAACGCCGGCGTCGTGCTGGCCGGGGACTTCAACGACCTCGAGTACAACGACATCGACTGGGTCGTCGGCGTCAACTTCTGGGGCGTGGTGCACGGCACCAAGGAGTTCCTGCCGCACCTGATCGCCTCCGGCGACGGACACGTCGTCAACCTCTCCTCGCTGTTCGGGCTGGTCTCGATGCCCGGCCAGTCGATGTACAACGCGACCAAGTACGCCGTCCGGGGCATGACCGAGGCGCTGCGCGAGGAGATGCTCATCGCGCGCCACCCGGTCGGCGTGACCGCCGTACACCCCGGTGGCATCAAGACCGCGATCGCCCGCAACGCCCGCGTCTCGGCCAAGGAGGACAAGGAAGAGACCGCCCAGCTCTTCGACGAGAAGCTCGCCCGGATGACGCCCGAGCGGGCCGCCGAGATCATCGTCAACGGCATCCTCAAGAACCGCGCCCGCGTCCTCGTCGGTATCGACGCGCACGCGATGCACCACCTCGCCAAGCTGCTCGGCTCGCGCTACCAGGACGTCGTCGCCAGGACGTCGAAGCGGGTGCTGCCCGACAAGACCACAGTCGTCTGACCCGGGCTGGTGAGGTAGAACCGGGGCGTGGCCCTCTCCCCCGGTGACGCTGTGCGTCTCGAGATGACCAAGTGGGGCGACCAGCCGCACTGGGACATGGACGCGGTCTACCTGGGCGCCGACGCGGCCGGTGACTGGATCGGTTTCCCGGTCGGCACCGTCATGTCCCGGCCCGGGATGTCGATCACGACCACGAACGAGCAGGTTGGCCTCGTCCCCGCCACCGGGACGGCCGTGGGCTGCGCGTGGCTCGCGACGTTCCACGGCCCTGGCGGGATCGTGTGGACCTACGTCGACATGACGACCGTCCCGAAGTGGGCCGGTCGCACGATCCGCGCGGTCGACCTGGACCTCGACATCATCGAGGGGCTGGACCGGGAGGTGTTCGTCGACGACCAGGACGAGTTCGACGAGAACCGGGTCGAGTACAGCTATCCGCGGGACGTCGTCGACCTGGCCCTGGCGACGCGCGACATCGTGCTCATCGCGGTGCGTGACAAGTTCCCGCCGTTCGACGGGTCCTCCGCGCCGTGGTTCGACGTGCTGAGATCAGTGACCTCGTAGCCAAGGGCTGTGACAGCCTGACCGGGTGCGGATCGACTTCCATGCCTCGGGCGAGCCGACGCTCGGCGTGGAGTGGGAGCTCGCGCTGGTCGACCGGCGTACCCGCGACCTCCGCAACGACGCCGCCCACCTCTTCGCCCGGGCCAAGGCCCGGCTCCCCGACCCCGGCCGGCTGCACAAGGAGCTGCTGAAGAACACCGTCGAGATCGTCACCGGCGTCTGCTCGACGACCGGCGAGGCGATGGCCGACCTGCGCCGGACCCTCGAGGTCGTCGTCCCGGTCGGCGACGAGCTCGGGATCGACCTGTTCGGCGCGGGCACCCATCCGTTCGCGTCATGGACGGTGCAGGAGCTGACCGAGGGACACCGCTACGCGGAGCTGATCAACCGGACCCAGTGGTGGGGCCGTCAGATGCTGATCTGGGGCGTGCACGTGCACGTCGGGATGCCGGAGCGGTCGCGGGTGATGTCGGTGATGTCGTCGCTGCTGAACCAGTACCCGCACCTCCAGGCGCTGTCGGCCTCCTCGCCGATCTGGGCCGGCGTCGACACCGGCTACGCCTCCAACCGCGCGCTGATGTTCCAGCAGCTGCCGACCGCAGGGCTGCCGTTCCAGTTCACCGAGTGGTCGGAGTTCGAGGCGTACGTCGACGACGAGCTCACCACCGGCGTGATCGACGAGCTCACCGAGGTCCGCTGGGACATCCGCCCCGCGCCGCACCTGGGCACGCTGGAGAACCGGGTCTGCGACGGCGTCTCGACGTTCTCCGACCTCTCCGCACTCGTCGCGCTGATGCACTGCCTGGTCGTCGACCTCGACGCCCGGCTGGCCGCCGGCGAGGAGCTGCCGATGCTGCCGCCGTGGCACGTGCAGGAGAACAAGTGGCGCGCCGCCCGCTACGGGCTCGAGGCGATCATCATCCTCGACGCCGACTCCCACGAGGCGCTGCTCATCGATGACCTCAAGCTTCTCGTCGCCCGCCTGGCGCCGGTGGCCGAGCGGCTCGGCTGCTCGGCCGAGCTCGCGTCGGTGCTCGACATCCCCGTGCGCGGGGCGTCGTACCAGCGACAGCGGGCGGTGGCCGCGGCCACGGACGGGGACCTGGTGGCGGTCGTGGACTCGGTGGTGCAGGAACTGCGCGCGGAGCTCGGGTGACGGTAGAGCTGACACCCCTGACCGTGGATCACGCCGCCGCCATGGTCGCCGTGCTCTCGGATCCGTCGCTCTACGAGTTCACCGGCGGTACGCCGCCCACGCTTGAGGAGCTCACCGACCGGTACGCAAGGCAGACCGTCGGGCGCTCCCCCGACGGCACCGAGCAGTGGCTGAACTGGGTCGTGCTGCTCGACTCCACCCCGGTCGGCTACGTCCAGGCCACGGTCGCCGGTGACTCGGCGGAGGTCGCCTGGGTGATCTCCCCGTCGGTCCAGGGCCGCGGGCTGGCCACCGAGGCCACCCGCGAGATGGTGGATCGGCTGACCGCCGCCGGCGTGCGTCGGCTGGTCGCGCATGTCCACCCCGACCACGCGGCCTCGGCCCGAGTCGCCGAGCGGGTCGGCCTGCGGCCTACGGACGTGGTCGAGGACGGCGAGGTCCGCTGGGTCAGCGACTTCCTGGCCGAGTGGCAGGCCTGGCGCGACGAGCGTGAGGAGCGACTCCGTAGTCCGCACGGCTGGCTCGCGATCACCGCGATCCACTGGCTGTCGTCCGACCCGCAGCGCTTCGACGACGCTCCCGGTGAGTGGTCGGGCGACGGCCGCCGGGCCACCGTCACGCTCGCGCCGGGCGAGACGCTCGGGGTCGAGGGCGGCGCAATCCTGGCCGAGGGGGTGCACGTGCTCGGCCCGCTAGACGACATAGGGCAGCGGCTGAGTTTCGGCGACGCAGCCGTCCAGGTGGCCGAGCGCGAGGGCCGCGTGATCGTGCGCCCGCGCCATCCCGACTCCCCCAACCTGCGCGCCTACCGCGGCACGCCCTGCTACCCCGCCGACCCCGCCTGGGTCCGGCCGGGCCGCTTCGAGCCGTACGCCGCGCCCGACGGGGACGCGGTCGGCGAGGTCTGCTTCGAGCACGGCGGCACCGAGCATCGGCTGGTCGCCTGGGGCGAGGACGACGGCAGCCTGTGGATCCTGTTCCGCGACGCCACGTCGGGCGTCACGACGTACGGCGCCCTTCGTCAGCTCGTCGTCGCGCCCCCGGCGTCGGACGGGAGCGTGTGCATCGACTTCAACCGGACTTACAACCTGCCGTGTGCCTACACCGAGTTCGCCACCTGCCCGCTGGCCCCGACGGCGAACACTCTGACGTTCGCGGTCGAGGCCGGCGAGCAGATCCCGGACATGGACTGACTCACGCCACGTCGCGCCGGGTGACCAGCCATCCGGCAAGCAGCGGGGTCAGCAGCAGGTAGCCGAGCAGCAACGCGGTTGCCTGCCCACCGCTGAGTGCGTCCAGCACGCCCGGCGTCGGGTCCTGGCCACCGGCGCCGACGATCGAGCCGACCAGGGAGCCACCACCGGTGCCGGGGAGGATCTTGGTGAACGCCTCGACCGGCCCGAGGAGCTCGCCGACGCCGCGCAGGAGGTTCTCGACGACCAGCGTCCAGACCAGGCCGAGCCCGACCGACAGCGCGGGACCCCGCGCGAGGGTGCCGAGCAGGAAGCCCATCAGGGCCCACATCTCCATCACCAGGAACCCGGCCCCGAGGGAGACCCCGAGGTCGCTGACGGCGGGCCATGCGACGTGCTGCGACTCGACGGCCGCGACCAGGAGGGCCAGCCCGAAGCACAGCGCGAGGGTCGCGAGCACCGTGGCGACCACGAACGCAGTCAGCGCCGAGAGCGAGCCCACGACCACCGAGGGTCGCGACGGTCCCTGCGTGAACACGGTCTTCCAGGTCCCCCAGCCGTAGCCGTTGCCGGCCACGAGCGCGCCGAGCACCAGCATCAGCGCGCCGCCGAACATCGGCATGCCCTGAAGCAGGACGTGGTCGACGTTAGCCGGGAGGATCTCGGCGAGCAGGCTGTCCGCGCTCGCTCCCTCGTTGGAGAAGCTCGAGTCCCCGGTCGTGTACGACAGGTAGTTGAACAGGTAGCCGAACATCGCGGTCATGGCCATCCAGGCGCCGATCGTGATCCAGACCGCCGGCCACTTCCGCAGCCGCAGCAGCTCCGCCCTGGTGCTCGCGATCGAGCTCGTCATCGTGCCGACCTTCGCCTTCGTCGAGTTAGTCATGGTGTCGGTCGTGGTGTTGGTCATCGCGCTCATCGGATTGCCTCCAGCTCGTTGCTCGTCTCGATGCGGGTCATCTCGAAGAAGACCTCCTCCAGGGTTCGTGCGACGCTGCCGACCTCGTGCACCTGAACGCCGGCGGCCACCAGCTCACGAACCAGCTCGGGTGCGCGGTCGGCCGGAAGGTCGACCAGCATCCGGTCGCCGTCCAGGTGGACGCCGTCGTCGCCGGCCATGCCCATCGCGACCGCGATGGCCCGGTCGACAGGCTCTCCGCGGACCACCAGCGACGCACCGCCACGCAGGTCGGACACGGTCGACTCCTTGAGGAGTACGCCGTTGCTGATCACGCCGACGCGGTCGCAGATCTCCTGGACCTCGTCGAGCAGGTGGCTGGAGAGCAGCACGGTCTGGCCGCCTCGTGCCAGGTCGACGATCAGGCGCCGCATGTCGACCATCCCGGCAGGGTCGAGGCCGTTGGTCGGCTCGTCGAGCACCACCAGGTCGGGGTCGCCCATCAGCGCCGAGGCCACGCCCAGCCGCTGCTTCATGCCCAGGGAGTACGACTTGAACTTGTCGCCGCCGCGGGAGCCGAGGTCGACCCGCTCCAGGGCCTGGTCGACGACGATCTCCGGCAGGCCGCGGTAGCGCGCCATCACCCGCAGGTTGTCGCGCCCGCTGAGGTAGGGGTAGAAGCCCGGCCCCTCGACCAGGGCGCCGATCCGGGCGTTGACCTCCGCGGTGCCGGCCTGCTTGCCGAGGACGGTGGCCGAGCCCGAGGTCGGCCGGATCAGTCCGAGGATCATCCGCAGCGTGGTGGTCTTGCCCGCGCCGTTCGGCCCGAGGAAGCCATATACCTCGCCGCGCCTGACCGTGAGGGTGACCTGGTCGGCGGCCAGCCGGTCGCCGTACCTCTTGGTCAGCTCCTTCGTCTGCACGACGGTGCCCGTGTCGAAGTCAGGGTCTTCCTGGTTGAGGTTCATGTCCTCCACCATCGTCATGACCGGCCGCCGTGCCATCCGACGGACGGAGGCTCCTCGCTACGCGGATCTGCGTAGTGCGGGTACGCCGCCGCGGGGACGTCCGGCCCCGGCCCCGCGCCTAGGCTCGATGCCGTGAACCGACCCCCACGCACCCACGGTGCCGACCTGCTCTGGCTGGTCCCGCTGGCCTGGGTCCTGGTGGTGGGCTCGTACTTCACCAACGTCCCCGACGATGGCGCGGCACCGTCCGGCCACGAGCCTTGGCTGGCTTCCGCGCTAGGTCTGGTTGCCTTCTTCGGGTTGCTGGCGGCTCGGCGGTGGCCGCTGTACGGCGCCGCCGTCACGTTCGGCGCGGTGACCGTGTTCGTGGCCGCCGACCTCCGGGACGGCCCCGTCTACCTGAGCCTCGCCGCGGCCGCCTTCCTCGTGGCCGCGCGCGTGCCGGTGCGGCGGTGGCTCCGCGTGACCGTTGCCGGCACCTTGGCGGTGTGCGGGGCGCTCGTCCTGCGGGCAGTTGCCGACTTCGACAACGAGCGGTCGCTGTGGCAGTTGTTCGCCGTGGTCGCGGTGACTGCGGCGGGGGCCGCAATCGGGACGCTCGCGCGGACGCGCGCGCTCGCGGTGATCGAGCGCGCCCGAACCGTGGCCACCCAGGAGCAGCTGCACATGGCCCAGGAGCTGCACGACGGCGTGGGCCACGGCCTCGCGGTGATCGCGATGCAGGCCGGGGTCGGGCTGCACGTGCTCGACCGCGACCCCGCCGCCGCGCGTACCGCACTCGAGGCCATCCGGGACAGCGCCCGGGAGTCGCTGGACGCACTGCGCTCCGAGCTGGCCCTGATGTCGGGCGAGACTGCGCCACGGCGGCCGCGGCAGGGCGTGGCCGACCTCGACGCGCTCGTCGACCGGGTCCGCACCGCCGGCCTCTCCGTCGAGCTGACCGGCTCGCCGGGCGAGCTCGCCGCGCCGGTCGACGCGGTCGTCTACGGCGTGGTGCAGGAGGGGCTGACCAACGTGCTCCGGCACGCCGCGGCGACGTCGGTCGCGGTCCGGCTGGATCGCTCGCCCGCCCAGTTGACGGTCTCTGTCGAGGACGACGGGCAGGGCTCCCGGCGACCAGGCGAGCATGATGAGGGCATGGGGCTGCGGGGGATGCGCGAACGCGTCCAGGCGCTGGGCGGCGAGCTCACGGCCGGGGCGCGGACGACCGGCGGGTTCGCGGTGCGCGCGGTGCTGCCGTTGTGAACGACGCAGCTGTGAGCGACGTACCGATCACCGTCGCCGTGATCGACGACCAGGAGCTGGTCCGGATGGGCCTGCGGACCCTGATCGGGTCCGAGGCGGATCTCGAGCTGGTCGGCGAAGCCGCCGACGGCCGCGCGGGGCTCCGCCTGATCCGCTCGACGCGGCCCCAGGTGGTGCTCTGCGACATCCGGATGCCCGACGTCGACGGGCTCGCCCTCCTGCGTGAGGTCACCGCGGACGCGTCCCTCGCCGAGGTGCGTGTGGTCATGCTGACCACGTTCGAGCTCGACGAATACGTCTTCGAGGCGCTGCGGAACGGCGCAAGCGGGTTCCTGCTGAAGGACGCCGACCCCCACACGCTGCTCGACGCCGTACGTGTCGTGGCCGACGGCGGCTCCCTGCTGGCGCCGAGCGTGACCCGGCGCGTGATCGAGCAGTTCGGGGCAACCGAGACGCGGCGTACTCCTCATCCCCAGCTGGACCAGCTCACCGAACGTGAGCGCGAGGTGGCCGCCTGGGTGTCGAGCGGCCGTTCCAACCAGGAGATCGCCGAGGTCCTCGTGGTCAGCCCGGACACCGTGCGCACCCACGTCTCGCGGGCCATGGTGAAGCTGCACGCCCGCGACCGGGCCCAGCTGGTCGTGTTCGCGATCGAGTCGGGGCTCACGCCCCCCGACTAGTAGCCGCCCTCGGGTGGCACCATCTCGAGCCGTACGCCGAGCAGCCGCACCGGCCGCTCCTGCTCGACTCTCTCCAGCAGGGACACCGCTTGGTCGGCCAGGTGCTCGGGGTCGTTGCTCGGCTCGTCGAGGGTGAGGCTGCGGCTGACCGTGATGAACGGCCGGTAGCGCAGCTTGAGTCCCACCCGCGCCGCCGGCCGGCCCTCCTTGTCGATGTCGGCGACCACCTGCCGGGTCAGGGCCCGCACCTCCTCGGCGATCCGGTCCCAGTCCTCGAGGTCCTCCTGGAACGTCGTCTCCCGCCCGTGCGCCCGCGGCACCCACGGCTCCCCGGTCACCACGCTGTCGCTGACCCCGCGGCCGATGCGGTGGTACCACGGTCCCATCGTCGGCCCCAGCTCAGCCGCCAGCACGCGCGCATCCGACTCGGCGAGCTGGGTGACCGTGTCGATCCCGAGCGCGGCCAGCTTCTTCGCCGTCTTCTTGCCGATGCCCCACAACGCGGTCGTCGGCCGGTCGCCCATCACCTCGAACCAGTTCTCCGCGGTCAGCACGTAGCTCCCCCGAGGCTTCCCGAACTCCGTCGCGATCTTCGCCCGAAGCTTGTTGTCACCGATCCCCACCGAGCAGTGCAGCCGCGTCTCCTCCAGCACCCGCGCCCGGATGTGCCCCGCGAACGCCACTGGGTCAGAGGGCCCACCCGGGGCCCCCTTCCCCAAGGAGGGATCGGGCCCCTCCTGCTGCACGGGTGGGAGGCTCCCCTGCCCCGCCTCCTCCACCGGTGGTGCTGCTTCGGCGTCGAGCTCGTCCGCGGCACCGGCCCAGGGCCGGCCGCGGCCGAGCTGGCTGCTCCGAGTGGTCGAGTCCTCGTCGCCCGGTCGGGGGCCGGCGGCGAGGAACGCCTCGTCCCAGCCCAGGACGTCGACCACGACCTGGCGCCCGCCCCACTCGAGCGACCGGATCGTGCCCATCACCGCGGCCGAGGCCGCGTCGTACGCCTCCCGGTCGACCGGCAGGAACACCGCGTCCGGGCACTTGCGGGCCGCGATCCGGAGCGCCATGCCCGAGCCGACGCCGTACTCCCGCGCTTCGTACGACGCGGTCGACACCACCCCGCGCTTGGTCGGGTCGCCGTCGCCGCCGACGATCACCGGCAGGCCGGCGAGCTCGGGCCGGCGCAGCACCTCGACCGCGGCGATGAACTGGTCGAGGTCCACGTGCAGGACCCAGTGCTCGATCGGGTGCACGCAGGTCGGACCCGCCGCGGCGCCCTCACTCATCGCTGGCCGAGCCCACGTCCGGGCTCGGGGACGACTCCCACCGCGGTGGCGGTGGCAGCGCCTCGGTCGACTCGATCTGCGTCATGCCGGTGAGGAGCAGCAGGTCGACCACGACCGAGCGCAGCTGGCCCAGCACCACCTCCGCGGTCATCTCGTCGGCCCGCTCCACGAGCCCCGATGCCTCCCCGACCTGGATCAGCGCGTCCCGAGCGCTGACCGCCATCCGGTCGGCGGCGAGCTCGTCGGCCACCATGTCGGCGGCGTCGGCGAGGTCGAGCGCCAGCAGCGAGTACGACTTCGGGACGTGCCGATCGTGGTAGGCCGCCACCGCGGTCTGGCGGACCAGGACCCGGGTGCTGCGCAGCGCCCGGTCCAGCGGCTCGACCAACTCCGCCATCCGGCGGATGTCGGGACGGTGCCGGATCCGGAACGGCGAGGACGACACCACCGCCATGCCCTCGTCGGCGGCGTCCTGGAGCTCCCGGATGAGGCTGTCCGTCGCGCGGGCGTCGGCCAGCAGCTCCAGGCCACGCTCGGCCACCCCGTCGACCATCACCTTGCCGGCGCCGCGCAGCAGCGCGGAGATCTTCCGCACCACGATCGCGGCCCGCTCGCGCGGGCGGCGCAGCGCGGCGGCCGGCACCAGGGTGGCGGCGACCAGCGCGACGCCACCCCCCACCAGGGCATCGCTCCAGCGGACCAGGGCATCCGACGGCGCCGGCACGAGCGCCGAGATGATGATCGACTGCACCGCGGCCTGGGTGACGAACGTCTGGCCGCTGGTGATCAGCAGCGCGGACGTCATCGCCAGCGCCACCACCAGGGTCAGCTGCCACCAGCCCGACCCGATCATGATCGCGAGCAGGTCGGCGAGCAGCACCCCCAGCGCGACGCCGGTCGTGACCTCGGCGACGCGTCGCAGCCGCTGGCCGTAGGACGTGCCGAGGCTCACCACGGCCGCGACCGGCGCGAAGAACGGCGTGGGGTGGCCCAGCAGGTTGGCGGCGATCAGCCAGGCGACACCGGCGGCGGCCGCGCACTGCGCGATCTGCCACCGCTTGGCGCTGACCCGAGCGAGGCGGGAACGAAGCGAGGCCCGGCTCCGGTCCCACAGCCGGTCGACCAGCTCCGCCTCTGCCTCCATGTCGGTCGATGCTGCCAGACCGAGGACACATGGACCCCGCGGCGGCGGGCGCCGGTCATGGCAGCCCCGCGGCGCCGGGCGCGAGGGTCGTGGTGGCGGGCGGCGACGCGGCCGCCCAGAGCGCGACAGCCGCCGCGACGCCGGCGGCGAGCAGGCCGAGGCTCCGCAACGACCTGGGCAATGGACGGGGCAGGTGCATGGGTCCTCCCGAGACGTGTGGCTGGTTCGGGTCGACGCTAGGACGAAGGGGAGCCGGCCGCGGGGCGAGCGGCGCGGGCTGTGGACAGGGGCGGGCTCGGGGCAGGCTGTGGAGAGCTGGTGGATGGTGAACGGCGGCTGAGCGGGGGCAATCGCCTCGGCTGGGGTTGTGGCGCCCGTCGGCGCGCGGAAGGATCGAAGGTCATCCCTCCCGACCCGAAGGAGTCCGGTGCCCACACCGATCGATCCCACCTCTGCGGGGTTCCTGCTCACCGAGAACCGCAACATGCCGATGCACGTGGCCGGGCTGCACCTGTTCGAGAAGCCCGAGGGCGCCGGGCGGCAGTACGCCCGCCAGATGTTTGAGCAGATGCAGGGTGAGGAGGAGATCTCGCCGCTGTTCCTCAAGCACCCCCACCGGTCGCTGCGCACCGGCGCACAGCTGGTGTGGAAGGTGGACGAGCAGTTCGACATCGAGCACCACGTCCGGCACAGCGCGCTGCCCAAGCCCGGCCGGGTACGCGAGCTGCTCGAGCTGGTCAGCCGGCTGCACGGCACCCGGCTGGCGTGGGAACGGCCGCTGTGGGAGTCACACGTCATCGAGGGGCTGCGCGACGGCCGGGTGGCGATGTACCACAAGATCCACCACGCCCTCGTCGACGGCGTCTCGGCGATGCGGCTGCTGCAGAGCGTGATGACCACCGACCCCGACAAGCGCGACATGCCGGCCCCGTGGGGCAAGCAGCAGGCGTCGAGCCGCGCGAGCAAGGACTCGTCCGACGGCGGCCTGAGCGACGTACCGATGAGCGCGCTGCGCACCGCCCTCGGGATCACCGCCGAGGCCGCGGGCATGCCGGGGGCGCTCATCAGGACCCTGACCAAGAGCGTGCGCAACGAGACCTCGTCGCTCTCGCTCTACGCCCCCCGCACCATGTTCAACCAGACGATCACCGGCTCGCGACGGTTCGCGGCCCAGAACTGGCCGGTCGAGCGGCTGCGCGGCATCGGCAAGGCCACCGGCACCACGCTGAACGACGTGGTGATGGCCATGTGCTCCGGTGCCGTGCGCACCTACCTGATGGAGCTGGAGGCGCTACCCGACGCACCGCTCGTGGCGATGGTCCCGGTGGGCCTCAACGCCAAGCAGTCGCACGTCGCCTCCGGCGAGGGCGGCAACGCAGTCGGCGCGGTGATGGTGCAGCTGGCCACCGACAAGGACGACCCCGCTGACCGGCTCGCGTCGATCCACCGCTCCATGAAGGACGGCAAGGAGGCGCTGTCCTCGATGACCCCGGTGCAGATCCTCGCGATGAGCGCCCTGGGGCAGGCGCCGGCGATCCTCACCCCGATGCTGCGGATGCAGGGCATCGTCCGGCCGCCGTACAACCTGATCATCAGCAACGTCCCCGGTCCCCGGTCGACGCACTACTGGAACGGCGCCAAGCTGGTCGGCACCTACCCCGTCTCGATCCCGATCAACGGCATGGCCCTCAACATCACCTGCACGTCGTACGACGGCGGCATGATGTTCGGTCTCACGGGCTGCCGCCGCACGGTGCCGCACCTGCAGCGCATGCTCACCCACCTCGACGACGAGGTCGCCGCGCTGGAGAAGGCCGCCGGCATCTGAGCCGTTCGACACGAGGAGGTCCCCATGACCACAGCATCGGACCCGGAGCCGGCCGGGCCGACATCCGGGCCGGCATCCGCGCCAGCATCCGCCGCCGCGGCCGACCCCACGACCCCGGCACAGCCCGGCCCGACGTTCTTCCTCAACCTCGCGACGGTCCCCGGATCGGCCACGGCCAAAGGCTTCGCCGGCCAGATCCCGCTGCTCACCTGGGGCTGGGGTGTCGACTCCTCCGCGTCCGTGCTCGTCGGTGGCGGCGCCGGCACCGGCAAGCCCACGCCCCAGGACGTCGTCCTCCGCGCGCGGACCGGCATCCAGTCGCCGAAGGTCCTGGCCGCGGTCAACACCGGCCGGCGCCTGCAGTCCGCGGTGCTGACCTGCGTGAAGCCGGGCAACCGGCCCTTCACGTTCATGACGCTCACGTTCGAGGACGTGCTCGTCACCGGCTACTACGTCACGCCCGACCCCAAGGACGGCGTGCCGCTCGACCTGGTGCGCCTGAAGTTCGCCAAGGTCACCCAGCGGTTCTTCACCCAGAACCCGGACGGTACGTCGGGCCAGCCGGTCGTCTCGTCGTTCGACTACAAGACCAACACCGCCGGCCCGTGACGTCTGGTCACTCCAGGTAGAGCCGGGTGAGGATCGCGTCGAAGGCGCGGTCCGGCAAGGCGCGCCTCGCGGTCATGACCGTGCTCGCGCCCTTGCCGGTCGCGTAGCGCGACTTCGGACGCCGCGCGGTAGCCGCCTTGACGATCGCCTTGGCCACTACCTCGGGCCCGCTCGACCTGCGCGGGTTGTCCGCGCTCTCCATCGCCTTGGCGGCCTTGACCGCGCTGGCGGCGTAGACGCCGTCCTTGCTGCGGTCGACGAGCGAGTTGCGGGCGATCTCGTTCCACTCGGTGATGATCCCGGCCGGGTGGATCAGCACGACGTCGATGCCAAAGGGGCGCAGCTCGACGCGCAGGCTGTCGCTGAACCCGTCGACCGCGAACTTGGTGGCGTGGTACCACGCACCGAACGGCTCGTAGAACACCGCCCCGATCGAGGAGATGTTGATGATCCGGCCCGACTTCTGCTCGCGCATGTGCGGCGTCACGAGCTGGACCAGCCGGGCCAGGCCGAACAGGTTCACCTCGAACTGGCGTCTCGCCTCCTCGAGCGGCACGTCCTCGACGGCGCCGTAGGACCCGTAGCCGGCGTTGTTGACCAGTACGTCGATCCGTCCCTGCTCGGCGATGACCCGCTCGATCCCGCCGACCATGGACGCCTCGTCGGTGACGTCCATCGCGAACGCGTGGACGCCCGCGGCCTCCAGCCCGGCCATCCGGTCGACGCGGCGAGCGACGGCGTACGTCGTGAAGCCGGCCTGCTCGAGCTGCAGGGCCGTCTGCTCCCCTATGCCGCTCGAGCCACCGGTGACCAGCGCGACCTTCCCCTCGTTGCTCATGGGCCGATCCTCACGGTCTTTCGTCGAGCCCGCCACCGTGTCTCTCCGCGACCGCCCGAAGCCGGGCGCGGGTGATGTCGGCGACGGTCAGCAGGCCGGCGGTGCGGGCGTTGGAGCCCTCGCGCGTCGGCTCCGCGGAGTTGACGCTCACGCAGCGCCGCGTCCCGCCGTCCTCGGTGTTGGCGAGCGCGACCGCGTGCCCCGTCGTACCGCTCCCCGCGAAGAAGTCCAGCACCAGCACGTCGTCCGGCATCGTCGACAGGATCCGCCGGACCAGCCCGGTCGGCTTGGGCGACTCGAAGACGTGGCCGACGATGTCCTTCAGCTCGGCGACCGCGGTGTCGGTCGACCCGACCTCCTCGGCCAGCCAGATCGTCCGCAGCTTCTTGCGGCGCCCGCCCGGAATGTCGGGGTGCAGCCAGTCCTTCTGGAACACGTCGACCCGCTCGCCGTGCTTGCCCTTGATCAGCCGGCAGACGAGGTCGGTGCCGCGCTCGTCGATCAGCGGCGCGCTCCACCGCCACACCGCCGGCGTGCCGTCGCCGAAGACCGGCGCGATCTCGTGGCCACCCTCGAACGGCCGGGTCCGCACCAGGCCGCTGTCCGGGTCGCCGTACACCGGGAAGTGCAGGGTCCGCGCCGTCACCGGGTTGAACTTCTTGTTGGTGTTGCGCAGCGGCAGGTGCCGGTAATGCCGTCCGTCCCCGTCGACCAGCGGGAAGTCGCTCGCCACGACGGTGTCGGTGCTGCTCGCGTCGAGCACCGTCTCCTTGGCGTCGCGGGCGTAGACGAGCAGGTACTCGTGGCTCGTCGCGAACCCCTTCCCCAGCTGCCGCCCCTTCGGGTTGAGGTTCACCACAATCTGGGCCAGGAAGTTGGCCTCCCCGAACACCTCGTCCATCAGCAGCCGCAGGTACGCCGCCTCGTTGTCGTCGATGCTCACGAAGATCGCGCCCCGGTCCGCCAGGAGCTCGCGCGCAGCCTCGAGCCGCGGCCGCATCATCGCCACCCACGCGTCGTGACGGCTGCCGCCCTGCTCGCCGCGGATGTCGTCGCGGTAGGCGAACTCGTTGCCGGTGTTGTACGGCGGGTCGATGTAGACCAGGTCGACCTTCCCGAGCTCCGCCTCCAGCGTCGACAGCACGTCGAGGTTGTCGCCCTCGATGAACGTGTTCCACGGCTGGTCGGCCACGCGGCGACCCTAGTCGCGGTCGTACCCCACGAGCGTCGGCGTGGCCGTGAGCACCTCGAGGTCGACGGGAGCGCCGGCGATCGTCACCGAGCCGGGAACGTCCTCCCACGCGCCGCCGTCGACCCGGAACTCCGCGGTGTACGTCGTGTCCACGCTCGGCGCGACCTTGCCCTTCTCGAGGTAGCGGTGGGTCACGTCGAGATCGGGGTACGGCGCCCCGGGTTCGCTAGTCACCAACGACTCGCCGTCCCCGAACCGCCAGCCGAACGCACTCGGCACGATGTGCAGGTCCACGCGCTGGCTGAGAAGGGTGATGGTGACGTCGAAAGCCCGAGTGCCGGTGAAGAAGTTGGTGTCGAAGTTGACCAGAGTTCGACCATTTGCAGGCTGCACCTGCAGAACGCTCGGCGGCAGTGGCACGACCTTCAGAGCAGCGGCGACCATTCCTGGCGTGATCTCGGTCGAGGTGGGGTCTTCGGGTTCCGCGCAGAATGCAAACGGATCTCGGCCCGAGCTGATGGCCGTCTGGACGCAGATGGCGTCGAGATCGGAGTCCGTCGTAGTGACCTCGGTTGTTGTCGTCATCCTCGTACGTTCCCTGGTGCATACCATCGCAGCGGTTCCCGACTGCAGATGACGCCGTTGAAGGTGTTCGTGACGTCTCGAGGTGCAACCGTGCCGCATCCGCGTCGCCACGGCAGCCGACCAGTGCGACCACCAGCATGCCAGACCACGGAGCCAGCGGCGAATCACGAGAGCAACCTCGATGACGGCGACTAGCCACCGTTCGCCGTCGTTTACCAGTCGCAGACCTCAAGATGTGCTTGGTCGGCGGCGATAGGTGGTGGGTTCTGCGCCTGCCGACGCAATCGGTCGATCCCGCAGCGACATTGACGCCGACGTTCGACTTCGCGCTCAGCATCGCTGAGCGCTGACAACCGTTAGCCCTGGCCACCTTCCAGTCACCATCGGTGAACGTGCCGCCAGCCTCAGCGATCTCTTCGACCGCGTCCGATCAGTTCGTCACAGCCGCGACACGGCTCGCCTCGTAGTGCCCGCACGGCTGACGTGTCCCCGGTGTGCAGCGCGACGTTCCATGCGGCAACCCAGGCACGCACCGTGTCCTCAGGACCCAATGCCGGCGTGGCCGACTCAGTCGGCGACGGACTCACCGTCGCCGACGAGCTCGAGGCCGAAGCCGAGGGGGTCGGATCCGCGATGTCCGGCTCCGGGTCGTCGTCCGAGCACGCCCCGACCAGACATGTCGCCAGCAGAGTGGCGATTGCCCAACGCGTGCGGATCATGCGGGTCCACCCCCGAGAAAAGAGAACCTTGACCCGAATCTACCGCCGCACACCGAGCACTCGCGACCCATCGATGCGACTCTGTGGATGACCCGATTCCTCGGACAGACGTCTGGGCGGTCCGGATACTTCCGCACATGGTGCTCACGGGGACGCTGCCGCCTGGCCAGCCTCCTGCTCCGCCGCCCCCACCGGCCACCGAGCGGTGGAAGTGGCAGCTCGGCATCGGCGCGGCCGTCGTCGGCGCGCTCATCCTCGTGAAGGTGGTCGCGGGCGGCCTGGGCTCGCTGACCGGCGGTGGCTACCAGTTCATGCAGGTGCGGGACGGCGAGCCGGTGACCTGGGACCACTGCCGCGCGATCCGCTACCAGATCAACCCGAAGGGTGCGCCCGAGCACTGGGAGGAGACGGTCCACAAAGCGATCGCCGACATCGAGGAAGCGAGCGGGTTCGTCTTCCAGGACCTCGGCACGACGACCAGGACCCGGCTCATCGGGTATCGGTACGACGGCAACCCGTGGGAGCCGGTCCTGATCATGTGGTCCGACCGCTACCAGACCGACCTGCTCGACGGGGCTGTCATCGGGCGCGGCGGCAGCGCGCCGATCGAGATCAACGGAAGGCTGCGCTACGTCATCGGCCAGGTCTGGGTGGACTCGACGATCGAGGACCGCTTCGCCTCGCAGATGGTCCTCGAGCACGAGCTCGGCCACGTCCTCGGCCTCGACCACTCCAGGAACCGACAAGACCTGATGTACGCCGGCTACGCCGGTCAGAAGGAACTCGGGCGAGGCGACATCAACGGTCTGAAGCGCCTGCACGACGTCCCATGCGGCTGAGCGCGCTGATGCTAGTTGGGGCTGACCAGCAACAATGAAAACGTGGAGGGGTCCCGGCGCGAGCGGCGCGAGCAGCTCCGCTGGGAACGCCGGATGCGACGGCAGCTCCGCGCCCTCGACCGGGCGGCCACCGCGGGACCCGGTCTCCGGAGGGCGGCCAAGCCCCGCCGCACCACCGGACCGGTCGTGCCCGGCCTGCTGATCAGCGGCATCCTGGCGGGCCTGGTGATGCTCCACGACCCCGGCATGACCGGCTACCGTTTCCGACAGCTGACGGACCACCTGACCGGCAAGGACGCCGGCTCCTACGCGTTCGTCGTCAACACCACCGACGGCGACCCTGTCGGCTGGGACCACTGCAAGCCGATCCACTACGTCGTCAACCCGGCTGGCGCGCCCGACGAGTGGGAGGACATCATCCGGGGCGGCGTCGCGGAGATCACGGACGCGAGCGGCTTCGAGTTCCAGTACGACGGCACGTCGATCGAGCCCCCCGGCGACAAGCGCGTCGCCGACGCCTCCGACCCGCCGCCGGTGCTCATCGGCTGGGCCAGCTCCGACGAGGTGCCCGACCTCGAGGGCTCCACGGCCGGCATCGGCGGCAGCACGCCCGCGCGCGTCCAGCAGCGCATCCAGTTCGTGACCGGCATGGTCGTGCTCGACACCGACGCCTACGACCGGATGGAGTCGCGGGGCGACCGGCGGGGCCAGGAGCTGATCCTGGCCCACGAGCTGGGCCACGTGCTCGGCCTCGACCACGTCGACGACATCGACGAGCTGATGAACGCGGAGTACGTCGGCCAGGACGGCTTCGGCCCCGGCGACCGCGACGGGTTCGAGCGGCTGCACGACCTGCCGTGCGGCTGACCTCCCCAGAGTCACGCCCTGACCTCCGTACCCTCGACAGGTGCGAGGACTCCTGGCCGCAGCGGTCGCGCTCACCTCAGCGGCGACGCTGACCATTGCGCCGTCGTACGCCGACCACGAGCGCCGGCCCCCAAGAGCGGACGCGCAGACCTCGGACGGCCAGACGTCGGACGGCGTCCGAGGCGCGCGAGCCCTGCCAATACCGTCGGCGTTCCGGGTCCCTGACGTCTGGACGACCCTGCAGGCCTACCCGATCGCGCCGGGGGTGAGCTTCGAGCAGTTCACGCTCACCGGCGTCCGCGGCGTGACCCGCGGGCAGCTGGTGCGGATCGACCCGGCGACGCCCGGGGTCGGGCTGGACCTGGTGTCGGGGCGCAACGTCGCCTCGCGGCACGTGGTCGCCGACATGATGGATCCCAACGCCGTGGTGGGCGTGAACGGCGACTTCTTCGACATCCGCGACACCGAGGCACCGCTCGGCGTGGCCAAGGACCGGCAGCGCGGGGTCCTCAACGGCGTCGAGAGCGACTGGAACAGCGCCTTCTGGGTCGACGGCGCCGGCGTGCCCCACATCGGTGACGTGTACGCCGACGCGGTCATCCGGCAGCGGAAGGACCTCGACATCACGACCGTGAACTCACCCTCCGTGCGGCCCGGCGAGGTCGGGCTCTACACCGGGACGTGGGGGACGCTCAGGAAGTACCGCGTGGTCGACGGCGATCGACGTGGCGTGCGGATGGTGGTGGTGCGCCGAGGTCGGGTGGTGTCGAACCGGTCGCAGTTCCCTCGATCACTGCGGGTGCGCGACCTCGTGCTGGTGGGCCGGGGCTCCGGCGCCGGGCAGTTGGCCCGGCTCCGGGCCGGTCAGCGGATCACTGCCGACGTGTCGCTCTCCCAGGACGTCGCGATGGCGCTGACCGGCAACATGTTCCTCGTGCGCGACGGCGCCCGCGTGGCGACGGACGACGTCGACCTGCACCCGCGCACCGCGGTCGGCATCGACCGCGACACCGGCCAGCTGCTGCTGCTCGTCATCGACGGCCGCCAGGAGCTCAGCCGGGGGTACACGATGAAGGAGCTCGCCAAGCTGTTCCAGCAGCTCGGCGCCGAGGACGCGCTGAACCTCGACGGAGGCGGCTCCTCGATCATGCTCGGCCGGCAGCTCGACGGGTCGCTGGCGGTGCTGAACTCGCCCTCCGACGGCCATCCCCGGCCCGTGGCCAACGGCCTCGAGGTCACCTACGACGCGGTGCCGGTCAGCTGACGGCAGCGGCCGGGACCAGCACCAGCGCGACGGTGGTCATCGGAGCGAAGCACTCCGGCAGCGGGCTCGGCACCTTGTGGGCGGTGATGACCAGCCCGGAGTCGCCCTGGGAGACGGAGACGTCCGTGGGCGAGTCGCAGCCGATGGAGACCACCGCGCCGTAGAGCAGCATGCCGTCGGGCACGTCGGTCTCGGCGACTACGTTCTGCACTTTCGTCGGCAACGGGTCCGCCTCGAACTGCGCGTTGAACTGCTGGACGTCGTTGTTGTCGCCCAGGGGTACGGCGACCTCGGACATCGCGCCACCCGCTGCGGTCTCGGTCAACATCTGCACGAGCTCGAAGTCGACCTCGTCGCCGGGCGTGTCCTCCGGGGGCGGGTCGGACTCCGTGGGCGAGTCGGGCGCCGTCGGCGATTCGGAGGCCGTGGGCGATTCGGTCGGCGTGGGGTCGTCAGTGGCGGTCCCGCCCTCCTCGTCACCGCAGGCCCCGAGCGCGGCGACCAGCAGGAGGGTGGGCAGCACTGATCCGAGAAGGCGTCGCATGACCATGGGACGGTAGCGCCCCCGGCCGGGTTCCGGCAGGCTGCGCGGGTGCCCGCCAAGAAACGGGGCTTCACTCGGGCCGAGCTCGAGTCCTTCCGCGACGCCGAGGTCCCCGACCTGCTGCCGACCTCGGGACTCAGGCTCCTCTTCGTCGGCATCAACCCCGGGCTCTGGACCGCGGCCACCCAGACGCACTTCGCCCACCCGGTGAACCGGTTCTACCCCTCGCTGCTCGAGGCCGGAATCATCGAGCGGCCGATCGACCCCGCCGCGGGGATGACGGACGCGGACCGCGAGCACCTGACCTCGCGCGGCATCGGGATCAGCAACGTGGTGCACCGGGCCACCGCCCGCGCCGACGAGCTCACGCAGGACGAGCTCCGCGCCGGAGGCGAGCGGCTGGAAGCCCTGGTCGCGCGGGTGCGGCCGCGGGTCGTGGCCCTGGCCGGGATCACCGCCTACCGCACGGCCTTCGGCCGACGGAGGGCCACGCTCGGCCGGCAGGAGGAGACGCTCGGCGGCGCCGAGCTGTGGGTGGTGCCCAACCCGAGCGGCCTCAACGCCCACGAGACGGTCTCGTCGCTCGCGACGGCGTACGCCGCAGCCGCGCGGGCGGCTGGAGTGATCGGCTAGGAGTCGGCCGGGAACTGCTGGTCCTTGCCCAGCACGGTGAGCCCGTCCTCGACCAGGAAGCCGCGCTTCTCGTCGGCCACCGGGTCGACTCCGACCTCGGCGCCGGGCGGGACGACCACGTTCTTGTCGAGGATCGCGTTGCGGACCACCGCGCCCTCACCGACCCGGACCCCGTTCAGCAGGACCGCACCCTCCACTAGCGCACCCGCGCCGACGCGCACCGCTGGGGAGAGCACCGACTTGAGCACCGTGCCGCCGCTGACGACCACACCCGGTGACAGCACCGCCTCGTCCGCGCGGGCCGGAGTGCCGTCCGCGCCCTGCACCAGCTTGGCCGGCGGCTGCGGGCCGTAGGACGTGTAGATCGGCCACTCGAAGTTGTAGAGGTTGAACACCGGCAGCGGCGACACCACGTCCATGTGGGCCGCGAAGTAGGACCCGAGCGTCCCGACGTCGCGCCAGTAGCCGCGGTCCCGGTCGGTGGACCCCGGCACCACGTTGTCCTTGTAGTCGTAGACGCCGGCCTGCGAGCGCCGTACGAACGCGGGCACGATGTCACCGCCCATGTCGTGCTTGGAGCCGTCGGTCGTCGCGTCGCGGGTGACCGCCTCGACCAGCGCGTCGGCATCGAAGACGTAGTTCCCCATCGACGCGAGCACCTCGTCGGGGTTGTCGGGCAGCCCTTGCGGGTCGGTCGGCTTCTCTAGGAACTCGCGGATCCGGGTCGGCGCCTCCGGCTCGACGTCGATCACGCCGAACTGGTCGGCCAGCGAGATCGGCTGACGGATCGCGGCCACCGTGCACGACGCCCCGCTCTCGATGTGCTGGTCGACCATCTGCGAGAAGTCCATCCGGTAGACGTGATCGGCCCCGACCACTACCACGATGTCCGGCTGCTCGTCGCGCATCAGGTTGAGCGACTGGAAGATCGCGTCCCCGCTGCCGAGGTACCAGTGCTTGCCGACCCGCTGCTGGGCCGGGACCGGCGTGACGTAGTTGCCGAGCAGCGTCGACATCCGCCAGGTCTGGGTCACGTGCCGGTCCAGACTGTGGGACTTGTACTGCGTGAGCACGACCACCTGCAGGTAACCGGAGTTGACGACGTTGGACAGCGCGAAGTCGATGAGGCGATAGATCCCGGCAAACGGCACCGCCGGCTTGGCCCGATCGGCCGTCAGCGGCATGAGCCGCTTGCCCTCCCCGCCGGCGAGGACGATCGCGAGCACCTTCGGTCGCTTGGCGGTCATGCTTGCGACCCTAGTAGCGTCGCCTCGTGCGGGTCGACGTCCTGAGCAAGGAGTACCCACCGGAGGTCTACGGCGGCGCGGGTGTGCACGTCGCCGAGCTGGTCCGCGCGCTCCGCGCCAGAGACGACCTCACCACGCAGGTGCACGCCTTCGGGGCGGCGCGCAACGAGGAGGGCACGGCGTCGTATGCCGACCTCGCCGAGCTCGCCAACGCCAACGGCGCCATCAAGACCCTCGGCGTCGACCTGGCCATCGCCGACAACTGCGCCGGCACCGACCTCGTGCACTCCCACACGTGGTACGCCAACCTGGCCGGCCACCTCGCCGGGCTGCTGCACGGCGTGCCGCACGTGGTCACCGCGCACTCCCTCGAGCCGATGCGCCCGTGGAAGGCCGAGCAGCTCGGTGGCGGGTACGCCGTCTCCTCATGGGCCGAGCGCACCGCCTACGAGTCCGCCGCCGCCGTCATCGCCGTCTCCGCCGCGATGCGCACCGACGTGCTGCACGCCTACCCGGCGGTCGACTCCAACCGGGTGCACGTCGTCCACAACGGCATCGACACCGAGCTGTGGTCACCCGTGCCCGACCCCGACCGGGTGCGGTCGCTGGGCGTCGACCCGGACCGGCCGTCGGTCGTCTTCGTCGGGCGGATCACCCGGCAGAAGGGGCTGCCGCTCTTCCTGCGCGCGGTCGCCCAGCTGCCGGCCGACGTCCAGGTGGTCCTCTGCGCGGGCGCTCCCGGATGATCCTGCCCTTCAGCTTGTCGCCCTTGGCCATGGATGTCTCCTCTCGAACGGTGTGCAGACCCCCTACCCGACGACCCGTGTTAGGGTTCCCTAACTCGTGGCGATCATCGACACATCGGGGGCGAGAACGTGATCGTCGCGCCGCACGGGCACGACGCGGTGACGGTCAGCGTGCGCTGCCCGCGCTTCGGCGGGATCTCCCACGTCCGCCTCAGTCCCGAGCAGGCCGCCGACCTCGCCGGCGCGCTGACCGGGATCGTGCTCGACCACGCCGCCGGGCCGTGGCGCCTCAGCGAGGAGACCTAGCCTCGCGGCGCGCGCCGTACCAGTAGGAGGCGGCGAGCGCGAGAGGCGCCCGGCAGCGCCAACAGCCCCTCCTCGATCCCCGGCGGGTTGTCGGCCGGAATGCCCGGCACCGGCAGCACGAAGCCGGTCGCGAAGGCGCCGGCGACCGCGGCCAGGAAGGCGCCGATGATGCCGCCGCCGAACGGTCGGGGACGAGCACGGCGAAGTGCCAGACCGCGTGCCGACCATCGCCCAACCAGAATGCTCATGCCAGCCGGGACGCTAGGAGCGGACCGCCGCGGCCTCCATGGGCGCACTCCCCATCGGAGCCCGCGCGTCGCCGTCGCCATGCTGGGGCGAAGTGTCCCTGTTCTGGCGCGTCGTCGCCATCAACGCGGCGCGGGCTCGTCGCGGCCGTCGCTCGTGCTCGCGCTCTCCCCGGCCACGATCAGCCCCGATCGGCCGTCACCGAGGCAGGCGGTGCTGTTCGCCGGCGCGCGGCGCTGCTCGCCATCAACATCGTGCTGCTGCGACGGGTGTTCGGCCCGCTCGAGCGGCTGACGCGCTGATGCGCCGGGTCGACCCGATGGAGCCGGGCCGGCGGATCGAGCTCGACGGCCGGCTGCCGAGGTCGCGGAGCTGTGCGACGCGTTCAACGCGATGCTCGACCGGCTCGAGCCCGAGCGCCGCGACCAGCGGCCGCCGCGCGCTGCGCCCAGGAGGGCGAGCGGCGGCGGCTCGCGCGCGAGCTGCACGACGAGGTCGGCCAGACGCTGACCGGCGTCGTGCTGCAGCTCGAGGGCCTAGGGCTCGAGCGCCGAGGAGCTGGCCGAGCCGGTCGCGCGGCGCAGGAGACCGCGCGCGACGGCGTCGAGGAGGTGCGCGAGATCACGCGCGGGCTGCGGCCCGAGGCGCTCGAGGACTTCGGGCTGCGCAGCGCGCTGTCACGCTCGCCGTCGGCGTTCGCCGAGCGCGCGGGGTCCGGGTGCGCACGCGCGAGCTCGCGCCGAGGTGCCGGCGCTGGAGCCCGAGCAGGAGCTGGTCGTCTACCGCGTCGCGCAGGAGGCGCTGACCAACGTCGCGCGCCACGCGGGCGCCCGCGAGGTGCGAGATCGCGCTCGAGCTCGCGCAGGCCGCTGGTGCTGCGCGGTCGCCGACGACGGCCGCGGGATGGCGACTCGCGCGGCCGGGAGGGCGCCGGCCTCGGCGGCATGCGCGAGCGCGCGCTGCTCGTCGGCGGGCGGCTCGACGTCGGGCGCCGCCGCGAGCGGCGGGACCGAGGTGCGGCTCGAGGTGCCCGCCGCGATGAGCGTCCCGCTGCGTCGCGCGCATCCTGGTCGCCGACGACCACGCGGTCGTCCGCCGCGGGCTGCGCAACGTGCTCGACGCCGAGCCGGACCTGCGCGTCGTCGCCGAGGCGTCCGACGGCATCGAGGCGGTGGAGCTCGGCGCTGCGCGAGGACGTCGACCTCGCGGTGCTCGACGTCGCGATGCCGCGGCGGACCGGGCTGCAGGCGGCGCGCGAGCTGGCCCGCCGCCGCCCGGAGCTGCGCATCCTGATGCTCTCGATGCACGACGTCGAGCGAGTACTGCTTCGAGGCGCTGAAGGCCGGCGCGTCCGGCTACGTGCTCAAGACGGCCGCCGACCGCGACCTCGTCGAGGCGTGCCGCGCGGCCATGCGCGGGGAGCCGTTCCTCTACCCGCCGGCCGTGCGCACGCTCATGCGCGCCTACATCGAGGACCCCGAGCGCGCCGCGCGCAGGGGCCGCTGAGCCCGCGCGAGCGCGAGGTCGTCAAGCTCGTCGCCGAGGCGCACACCACCGAGCAGATCGCCGAGCTGCTGGTCATCAGCCCGCGCACGGTCGAGCGCCACCGCGAGAACATCCTCGCCAAGCTCGGCATGCGCGACCGCGTCGAGCTGACCCGCTGGGCGATCCGGCACGGGCTCGTCGAGCCCTGATTTGGGCGTCACTCCCCATGGTGGGGAGTGCCCGTGCCCGGCAACCTCGGAGGTGTCCCGTCAGCCCTCCTGGAAGGAGCCTCCCCATGACCCACCCACCGCGCCCCGATGCAGCGCGACCCCCGCGTCCGTCGTGGGAGCAGGGACTCCCGCCCGACAACGCGCCGCCCGTACCGGCGCCGTTGCGCGACCGCGATCGCCGTTCCGGCGTCGCGGCCGTCGTGATGGCCGTCTCGGTGCTCGTGATCGTCGCGCTGATCGTGCTGCTGTGAGCACGACCGCCGGCCCGCCCGCCATCCCCTACCGGCGGGCGGGCCGGCCTTCCCCCATGATCCGCATCGCCGTCCTCGACGACCACCCGCCGTCCGGCTCGGGCTCCACGCCGCGCTGGCGTCGGAGCCCGGGCTGGTGCCGGTGGGCAGCGCGACCTCCGCCGCGGAGCTGCCGTCGCTGCTGTACCGCACCGACCCCGACGTCGTCCTGCTCGACCACCACCTTCCCGACTCCGACGGCCTGTCGCTGTGCCAGGGCCTGAAGGCGCGCGACCCCGGCCGGCGCGTGATCCTCTACTCCGCGTTCGCCGACGGCGCCATGACGGTGCCCGCCGTGGTCGCCGGGGCGGACGGGCTCGTGCACAAGGGCGCGCGCCCGCAGGAGCTGTTCGAGGCCATCCGCCACGTGTCGCGCGGCGCCTACGCGCTCCCGCCCGTCTCGCCCGCCCAGCTCGAGCACGCGGGCGGCGCGCTGGACCCCGACGACCTCCCGATCCTCGCGATGCTGATCGACCGCACGCGCCATTCGGACATCGCCGCCACGGTCGGCGTCGACGCGGCCGGGCTCACGAAGCGGATCCGCCGGATGCTCGGGCGCCTGCAGGTGCCGGTGCCGCGCGCGGCGGCTACTTCATCTCGCTGAGGAGCTGGTGGACCATCGTGTCCTGCTCGGCGCCGGGGCTGCGCGCCGAGCCCAGCAGGCGCTCGACGATCTCGTCGGTCCAGTCGTGGGTCTGCAGGAGCAGGTAGCGCAGCATCGCGATCCGCAGGTAGCGCTCGGCGTCGGTCCCGGGGCCGCCGAAGTCGGCCTCCCGCAGCGCCTCGACGACCGGCTCGTACTCCTCCTTGAACCACGCCTCGGCCATCTCCTCACGGCTGAGCAGGTGCCCGCGGTGCAGGCTCGCGCGATACGCCCAGCCCTCGACCAGCGTGCCGAGCTGCGCGTAGCGCCACTCGTCGGAGAGCTGGATGCGCGCGCGGGCGGCGGGCGGCAGCGGGACGCGCTCGAAGAACACGCGCTCGTGGCGCTTGAGCGGGAGGTCGCGCAGCTGCAGCGCGCGATCGGCGCCGAGCTTGGTGGTGATCTCGGTCACGTGGGCGTTGATGTCGGTGTCGCCGAGCGCCCGCGCGACCGACACGCGGTGATGGCCGTCCTGGACGAAGTGCAGGTCGCCGATCCGGTAGACGTCGATCGGCGGCATCGCCTCGCCGCGGCGGCGGGCGGCGGCGATCCGCTCCCAGCGGCTTCGGGTGTCGGTCGAGGCGGGCCGGAACGCGCGGTCGAAGTCGCCGGGGCGGCGGTCGACGGTCCCCACCACCGAGTCGAGCGGGATCACCTGGACGCCGAGGTCGGTCTGCCCGGACCGCCCGAGCGCGGCGATGACCTCCTCGAAGGGGAGCATCACGCTCACGTCGTCGGGCTCGAAGCGCAGCCGGGACGCGATGCTCGCCAACGCGCGGCGGCGGCGCTCGCGCGCGAAGTCCGCCTTGGCGTCGGCTCTGGGGAGGCCGCTGTCAGGCATGAGAGCTGGGAAGCAGGATCGCATACCGACTGTTTCTGTACTAAATTGGTAGAGATGATCGAGATGACGCCGTTCCGGGTGGTCGTCGTGGGCGCCGGGTTCGCGGGAACCGCGACCACGGTCGCCCTGCTGCGCACGGGGCGGCCGCTCGCGGTCACGCTCGTCGAGCGCACAGGGACCTACGGCCGCGGCGTCGCCTACTCCACGACGGATCCGCGCCATCTACTCAACGTCTGCGCCGGGAACATGAGCGCCCTCGACGACGAGCCCCGCGACCTCGTCGAGTGGTGCGGGGCTGCCGCGGGCGAGTACCTTCCGCGCGCGCGCTACGGGGACTATCTGCCAGGCGCTGCTGGAGCGCCACGACGGCGGGCGCGTCCGGCGCGTGCGCGACGAGGCGGTCGCGATCGAGCGCGGCGAGGTGGTCCTGCGCGGCGGCGCGCGACTCGAGGCGGACGCCGTCGTGCTGGCGACCGGCATCAGCCCGCCCGCCGCGGTGCGCGGGCCGGTCGGCCACCCCGCCTACGTCGCCGATCCGTGGGACCGGGACGCCGTCGCCTCGCTGGCAGACCGCGACGAGGTGCTGATCGTCGGCACCGGGCTGACGATGGCCGACGTCGCGCTCACGCTCTCCAGCGGGCCGCGGCTGACCGCCGTCTCACGCAACGGCGAGTTGCCGCGATGTCACAGGGCCGGGCTGCCGAAGCCCGGCGCGCCGGCCGTCCGGCCCGGCGACACCACCAGCGCCGACGCGCTGGCCGAGCGCGTCGACGCGCTCGCCGCCGCCTTCGAGTGGCGCACCGTCGTCGACTCGCTGCGCCCCGTCACCCAGGAGCTCTGGCGCTCGCTCCCGGTGACCGAGAAGGTCCGCTTCCTCGAGCGCCACGCGCGCCGGTGGGAGGTCCACCGTCACCGGCTGCCCCGCAGGTCGCAGAGCGGCTGCGCGTGCTGATGACCGGCGGTCGGCTGCGGGTCGCGGCGGGCGGTGTGGGCGCGATCGAGCCGGCCGGTGACCGCCTGGCCGTCGAGGCCGGCGGCCGGCGCGTCCTGTTCGACGGCGTCGTCAACGCCACCGGGCCGGCGTGGGACTGCCGCCACGGAGACAACGGGCTCGTGCGCTCGCTGCTGGCCTCCGGGGCCGCCGCGCCGGGCCCGCTCGGCCTCGGCCTGCGCACCGACCCCGGCGGCGCGCTGGTCGACCGCGACGGCTCCGCCTCCGGTGCGTGTTCACGCTCGGCACGCTGCGCCGTGGCGAGCTGTGGGAGACCGTCGCAGTCCCCGAGATCCGCGTGCAGGCGGCACAGCTGGCGCGCGGATCGCCGCGCTCGCGACGATGCGCTCCCAGCGCGCCGCCTAGGACGGGCGCCTAGTCGCGGCGGAAGCCCGTGGCCGAAGGCCTCGGGTCCAGCGGGCTGGCCGGCAGGTCGGGAGCCGGCGTGTCGGTGTTGTAGCCGCTCGGGGCCGTGTCGTTGGGCCCGTCCGGGTGGAACAGCGAGGCGAGCAGCTGGATCTGCCCGCGGCCGACCGACAGCTCGCCCATCCCACCGCCGTACATGAGCAGCCCGCGCGCGTCGCACTCCGCGTAGAGCTCGAACAGCGTCGGCAGGTCGCCGACCCGACAGGGCTTGATGTTCAGCGCGCTGGGCGGCAGCGGCAGCGCATCGACGTCCGCGGCCGAGTGGATCGGCGCGTCGTAGGAGAGGCGGCCGGCCTGCGCTTCGAGCAGCGCCGCCACGGCGGGCAGCTCGTGCCCGTCCTCGAGCAGGGCGTCGGGGAACGCCGCGATCGCGCGCTCGTACATGGCCACCATGCGGCCTCCTCGCCGAGCTCGAGCTCGTAGCGGCCCTTGAAGTCGACGATCTCGACCGCCCCGGTGGCCGCCACGCGCTCGATCAGCTGCGCGCTCCACTCGTGCGTGACGTCGAGCTTGAAGCGCAGCCCCGGATGGGCGTCGAGCCGGCGGGCGATCGGGGCGAACGTCGGCGGCTCGCCGAGTCCGAGCGAGTTCACGAATCGGACGGGCCGCGGCTCGCGGCCCACGGCCTCGTGCAGCGGCACGCCGGCCTGGCGCAGCGCGAGGTCCAGCGCCGCCGACTGGAACGACCAGTTGCGCCAGCGCCGCATCGGCTCCCACTCGGGCGGCTTCTGCCACTGCTCGACGCCGTGCATGTGCTCGCAGAACGACGCGAGCGTCCACTCGCCGGCCACCGGCAGCACCGGCCCCATCGCGTGCAGCGTGACCGACTCGTCGCGGAACGGGGAGACGTCCTCGCCGAGGCCCTCCTCACCGCCGCCCTGGAGGCGGACCAGCGTCGTCACGCGCTCGAAGTCGTAGCTCGCCGGCGCGTTCAGCCGCTCGACCTCGTAGGCCTCGAGCTTCAGCGGGAGGTCGGCGAGGGAGTCCCAGGGCGTCACGCCGCCGACACGATACGCGCGTCGTGCGCCGGGCGCAGGACGACGATCTCGCCGTCGGCGTGCTCGAGCAGCCAGGCGATGTCGGCGGCGTCGAAGCCGTCGACGCCCTCGGTGTCGGCGGCGACGACGATCCGGTCGAAGCGCTCGTGCTCGATCAGCTCGCGCAGCGCGTGCCGGTAGGTCCGCCCGCGCTCGATCCGGGAGTCGACCGGCACCCCGGCGGCGGCCGCCTTGTGCTCGACGGCCTCGAGCAGCGGCAGCGCCTGCTCGCACTGGCGCGGGATCGCCGCGGCCAGCGGCATCGACATCGGGACCCGCGCGAGGAACGCCGGGACGAGCACCGCGCTCTCGTTGCGGGCCAGCCGCAGCGTCGCGTCGAGCGCGGGCTTGGACAGCGCGCCGCCCACGAACGGGAACAGGATGCGCCGCGACGGCGGCTCGTCGGCCCGCCGGGGTCGGCGGACGTGCTCGGTCGCGCGCCACGCGACGAGGCCGAGCGTGGTGAGCGCGAGCAGGACGAGCAGGAGTCCTTCACGGCGTGTCCTGCTTGCGGTGCGAACGGTCGGCGACGACGCGGACGTCGACCCCGGGCATGGCGTCGACCAGACGCTGGAGCAGCGGCTCGCGCAGCCTTCCCAGGCCGCGGCGCGGCTGGGGCCGGCCGAGCAGGACGTAGGTGGTGCCGCGCTCCTCGGCGACGCGCTTGACCACGTCGGCGACGTCATCGCCGTACTCGACGAGCAGGTGCGCGCCCAGCACGGAGGTCAGCCGGCGCAGCGCGTCCAGCTGCGCGCGCTCCTCGGCCGTCGGCTCGCTCGCCGGTGCGGGCCACCCACAGCAGGTCCAGCTCGCCACCGAGGCGCTGGGCGGAGCGCCACGCGCGACGGACGATCCGCTGGCTGCGCGGCTGCGGGGTGACGAGCGCCAGCAGCCGCTCGCCGACCGCCTGCGGGGCGGCCGAGTCGAGCAGCCGCTCGTCGCGCGGGCGCAGCTCGTCCGGACGAGGCGACGGGACTCGACCTCCTCGGCGACCTGGCGCAGCGCGACCTCGCGCAGCGCCGCGAGGTGCTCGGTCTTGAAGAAGCCGTTGAGCGCGGCGGGCACCCGCGCCGGCGCGTAGACCTTGCCCGCCTGGAGGCGCTGGATCAGCGCCTCGGGCGTGAGGTCGACCAGCACGACCTCGTCGGCCCGCCCGAGCACCGCGTCCGGGAGCGTCTCGCGCACGGTCACGCCGGTGAGGTCGGCGACCTGGTCGTTGAGCGACTCGAGGTGCTGGACGTTGACGGTGGAGAACACGTCGATGCCGGCGGCGAGCACGTCGTCGACGTCCTCGTAGCGCTTGCGTGCTCGACGCCCGGGGCGTTGGTGTGGGCGAGCTCGTCGATCAGCGCGAGCTCGGGCCGGCGGGCGAGCAGGGCCGGCGAGGTCCATCTCCTGAGCGCGGTGTCGCGTAGATGACCTCCGCCGCGGCAGCACCTCCAGCCCGACCGCCTGCGCGGCGGTCTCCGGCCGGTCGTGGGGCTCGAGGTAGCCGATCACCACGTCGCGCCCGGACTCGGCCTCGGCGTGGCCCTCCTGGAGCATCCGGTAGGTCTTGCCGACCCCGGCGGCCATGCCTAGGAACACCTTGTGCCGGCCCCTCATGCTCCCAGCACGTTATGCACCAAGAGGTCGACGAGCTTGATCCCCACGAACGGGGCGATCAGGCCGCCGACGCCGTAGATGAGCAGGTTGCGGCGCAGCAGCGCCGTGGCGCCCAGCGGCCGGTAGCGGACCCCGCGCAGTGCGAGCGGGACGAGCAGCGGGATGATCAGCGCGTTGAAGACGATCGCCGAGATGATCGCCGAGCGCGGCGTGCCGAGGTCCATCACGTTGAGCGACTCCGAGCGCGCCGCCGTAGGTGGCGGCGAAGATCGCCGGGAGGATCGCGAAGTACTTGGCGACGTCGTTGGCGATCGAGAACGTGGTCAGCGCGCCGCGCGTGATCAGCAGCTGCTTGCCGACCTCGACGATCTCGATGAGCTTCGTCGGATTGGAGTCGAGGTCGACCATGTTGCCCGCCTCGCGGGCCGCCTGGGTGCCGGTGTTCATGGCCACGCCGACGTCGGCCTGGGCGAGCGCCGGTGCGTCGTTGGTCCCGTCGCCGGTCATCGCGACCAGCCGGCCGCCGCGCTGCTGCTCCCTGATCAGCTCGAGCTTGGCCTCGGGCGTCGCCTCGGCGAGGAAGTCGTCGACGCCCGACTCCTCGGCGATCTTGGCCGCGGTGAGCGGGTTGTCGCCGGTGACCATGACCGTGCGGATCCCCATCGCGCGCAGCCGGTTGAAGCGCTCGCGCATGCCGTCCTTGACGACGTCCTTGAGGTACACGACGCCGAGCACCTGGGAGTCGCGCGCCACGGCGAGCGGCGTGCCGCCCTCGCGGGCTACGCGGTCGATCTCGGTGCGCAGCTCGGGGCGGCGCCTGGCCGCCCTCGTCCGCGACCCAGCGCAGGATCGCGTCGCCGGCGCCCTTGCGCAGCCGCGTGCCGTTGTAGTCGACGCCGCTCATGCGGGTCTGCGCCGTGAACGGGATGAACTCGGCATGCGTGGCCGCCATCTCGTGCTCGCGGATGCCGTAGCGCTTGGCGAGCACGACGATCGAGCGGCCTTCCGGCGTCTCGTCGGACAGCGAGCTCATCTGCGCGGCCTCGGCGAGGTCCTGCTCGGGCACGCCGGGCATGGGGATGAACTCCGCCGCCTGGCGGTTGCCGAGCGTGATCGTGCCCGTCTTGTCGAGCAGCAGCACGTCGACGTCGCCGGAAGCCTCGACCGAGCGCCCGGACAGCGCCAGCACGTTGCGGCGGACCAGGCGGTCCATGCCGGCGATGCCGATCGCGCTCAGCAGCGCGCCGATCGTCGTCGGGATCAGCGCCACCAGCAGCGCGATGAGGATCGTGATGGAGACGTCCTCGCCGGCGAACTCGCCGAACGGGCGCAGCGTGACGACGACGACCAGGAAGATCAGCGTCAGCCCGGAGAGCAGGATCGAGAGCGCGATCTCGTTCGGCGTCTTGCGCCGCGAGGCGCCCTCCACCAGCGCGATCATCCGCTCCACGAACGACTGGCCGGGCTCCTGCGTGATCTCCACGACGATCCGGTCCGAGAGCACTCGCGTGCCGCCTGTGACGGCGCTGCGGTCGCCGCCCGCCTCGCGGATCACGGGGGCGGACTCGCCCGTGATGGCCGACTCGTCCACGGACGCGATGCCCTCGAGACGGTGCCGTCGCCGGGGATCACCTCGCCGGTCTCCACGACGACGAGTCGCCCTTGGCGAGCTCGCTCGCGGGCCGCGTCGAGCCGTCGCGCAGGTTCGCGACGGTCTCCGTGCGCATCGCGCGCAGCGTCGCGGCCTGCGCCTTGCCGCGGCCCTCCGCGATCGCCTCGGCGAAGTTGCCGAACACCACGGTGAGCCACAGCCACACCGCGACGGTGAAGGTGAACCAGCCCGGGTCGTTGCCGCCCACCACCCACGCGACGGTGGTGATCAGCGCACCGATCTCGACGACGAACATGACGGGATTGCCGACCATGTGGCGAGGGTCGAGCTTGCGCAGCGAATCCGGCAGCGCCGCGCGGAGGATGGCTCGCGAGAACATCAGCGGAGCTCCTGGTTGAGGTCGTGCACGTTGATGGACTTCGGCCCCGCGAGCCCGAACATCGGCCGGCTCGCGTGGGCCTCGATCAGCGCCACGACGCGGGCCCGGTCGATGCCGCGTTCGCGCGCGACCCGGTTGGCCTGGATCAGCGCGTTGGCTTCCGAGATGTCGGGGTCGACGCCGGAGGCCGAGGTGGTCACGGCGTCCGAGGGGATGCGCGCGGCCGTCAGCCCGGGGTTGAAGGGCCGCTCGCGCCGCAGGTACTGACGCGCGTTCTTGCGCAGCAGCTTCGCGAGGTCCTTCTGGTTCGGTCCGAGGTTGTTGAAGAACGTCGCGTCGGCGGCGTAGCCGGTCGCGGACGGGCGGGTCTGGAAGGCGCCGCGGTCCTTGGAGAAGTCGCGGCCGATGAGCCTGGCCTGTCCGTCGGCCTTGGCCGGGAACGCAACCTGCGCGGCGCCGGTCATCGCCAGCGGGTAGGCGAGGCCGAGCACCAGGAGCAGGCGACGACCACGACGAGGGCGTTGCGGATCTCGCGCATCAGAACAGCCGATCGGTAAGGCCCTGGACCACGGGTCCGAGGAGGAGGGCGGGGACAAAGGTGAGCAGGGCCACGATCAGCACGACCGAGACGAGCACCACGACGAACGTGGGCGTGTCGGTGCGCAGCGTGCCGGGGCCGGCGGGGGCGACCCGCTTGCCGGCGAGCGCGCCCGCGATCGCGAGCACGAGCAGGATCGGGAGGAACCGCCCGCCGAGCATGGCGAGCCCGCCGAGCAGGTTCGCGAGGTCGATGCCGACGGCGCCGGTGTTGGTGCCGTTCGGCTGCAGGTAGCCGGTGTAGCCGGCGAACGCGGAGCCGTTGTTGTTGGCCTGCAAGGTGTAGGCGTAGAGCGTCTCGGAGAACCCCTGCGGCCCGGAGTCGTAGATCGACGCCTTCCCGTGCTTGGTGGCGATCGCCACGGCGGTGGTGACGAGCACGACCAGCGGGACGGCGATCGAGGCCAGGACGGTGAGCTTGATCTCGCGCGCCTCGATCTTCTTGCCGAGGAACTCCGGCGTCCTCCCGACCATCAGGCCGGAGATGAACACACCGAGGACGACGAAGATCAGCATCCCGTAGAGGCCGGAGCCGACCCCGCCGAAGATGACCTCGCCGGTCATCATCTGCGACATCGGGACCGCGCCGCCGATGCCGCTCAGCGACTCCATGGCCGCGTTCACGGCTCCGCAGGATGCGGCCGTGGTGACCGCCACGAACAGCGAGGACGAGGCGATGCCGAAGCGCTGTTCCTTGCCCTCCATGTTCGGGCCGGCGACGCCGCGGCGTGCATGGCGGGCGTGGCGGCCGACTCGGCCGCATAGACGACGGCCACCGCGACCACGAACAGCGA
>CAWDBZ010000024.1:0-108005 GCA_963800715.1 uncultured Actinomycetota bacterium
AGGTGAACGGCGCAAGCGCGCGCGCATTCGCCGACTTGTTTGAAGGCCGGAAGCTCGCCAGCGTTGTTCTCCGGCGCGGCGCGCCGCGTGTCTGCATGGCCCGGTCGAGCTTACCAATCTCCGCGAGCGTGCTCGCGGCTGCAGCCCTGACCGCAGCGGGCGCACCCGACATCGCGTGGTCAAACGAGCCGTTCGACGTCGTCACCGTGCCGGTCGCGTTCGAAGTGAACGGCCAAGGCCTGAACGTGGACTCCATCGGCTTCTGGGAGGCTCCCGACGCCGGCGACACGCTGATGTTCGTCACGGCCAAGCAAAACCATCTCGTCGAGGTATGGAAGTTCCTCGTCGGAGGACGCCAAGGAGGGGCCGCGCGCGTTCAGCGAGAAACGGACCGCGAGGTCCACCGGGAAGTAGCGCCTAGGGTGTGCCCGTGGCTTCCGGCGTCGTACTGATCTTCGCCGCGTTCCTCGCGATCGCCGTCGTGGTGGTCGTGCTCAGCTACCTCGCCGCGAAGCACCGGCGCGAGGCGATGGCGACGTACGCCGCCGGGCGGGGCTGGCGGTTCGAGGTGGAGCAGCCGCTGCTGGTCGACCGGTTCACCGGGCCGCCGTTCGGGCTCGGCTTCGGGCGTCGCGCCTACAACGTGCTCTACGGCAGCCACGAGGGCCGCGACCTGGTGTCCTTCGACTACGAGTACAAGACCCAGACCACCAATGGAAAGCAGACGACGACCCACGTGCACCGGTTCTCGGTGCTGGGGCTCTCGATGGGCATGTTCATGCCGCCGCTGAGCGTGGACCCGGAGAGCTTCCTCGACCGGTTCGTGGGCCGGCTCACCGGCAACGACTTCGATCTGGAGTCCGAGGAGTTCAACCGGGCGTTCACCGTGAGCTGTCCCGACCGGAAATTCGCCTCGGACGTGCTGCACCCGCAGATGATGGAGTTCCTGCTCGAGCACCGGCAGGTCGGCTGGCGGTTCGAGCAGGACTCGATGCTGATGGTCGCGCAGGGTCAGCGGACACCGGCGCAGATCGACGCGACGATCCAGGTCATGGACGGCATCACCGACCGGGTGCCGGAGTTCGTGTGGCTGCGACTGAAAGGACAGGGATGACCCCCGCGGCATGGTGGCTGATCGGCATCGCTGTACTCCTGGTGATCAGCGTGATCATGAGCCACAACCGGTTCGTCCGGCAGCGCACGCTCGCGGACGAGTCATGGGGTGACATCGACGTGGAGCTGTCCCGCCGGCACGACCTCGTCCCCAACCTGGTCGAGACCGTGCAGGGGTACGCCGACCACGAGCGCGAGGTGCTCGAGCAGCTGGTCCGGGCCCGGGAGGCTGCGGCCGCACACCGCGGCGACCGGCCCCACGAGCGCGAGGGGTTCGAGGACCTCGTGACCCTGGCGCTGCAGTCGGTGCTGGCGCGGGTCGAGGCCTATCCCGACCTCAAGGCGAGCGCGAACTTCCTGCAGCTCCAGCGCCAGCTGACTCTCACCGAGGACCGGATCGCCGCGGCCCGGCGCTTCTACAACGGCAACGTGCGCTCCGACAACACCCGGGTGCAGACGTTCCCCTCCAACCTGGTCGCCAAGACCTTCCGGTTCCGGCTGAAGGACTTCTTCGAGCTCCAGAGCCCGTCTACAGCATCCGCGCCAGGTGTCGGTCCCGCTCGATGACCGTGTGCTTCAGCACCCAGCCAGCCGTCGTCCTGGGTCATTGGCAGGAGCCCGCTCAGCCAGTACCCCTCAGACCGGCGTGATCGGCAGCGACCGCCGCGGCTCGAACTCGAACGCCGCGCCGGTGCTGATCCGGGTGACGGCGACCTCGTCGAAGTCGGCGCCGGCTCGTCGCGGCGTACGACGCGTGGCGGTCCAGTCGGTGCGGTGCCGGTGACCTCGACGTCGAGGTGCGGGTCGACCGCGCGGACCGCGGCCTGGAGCGGCCGCACCGAGTCGGGGCCGCAGAGCGTGATCCAGCCGCCGTCCTCGTGGGCGGGGCCGACGCGGAGACCGTGACCGTCGAGTCGGCGAACGACGCGGTCGACGTACGCCGCCGGGTTGAGGAGCGGGTGCAGGGCGAGCGTGCTCGAGGGCGTCCGTGCCGAGCGCGCGGTGGATCCGCTCGGCGGCGACGCCGGCGATGCCGACCAGCTGCTTGGTGGCGATCTCGGCGGCCTGCTCCGGCGACGCCGCGCGGGCGCGCACGGCGATCAGGAAGCCGAGGTTGAGCAGGTGCATCTGCAGGCAGACCTCGTCGGCGATCCGCACCAGCGCGGAGTGCGAGAACGCCGCGAAGTCCAGGTCGGAGACCAGCGGTCCGGCGTAGTCGGCGGCCCGTCGTCGGCCGCGTCGATCGGGTCGAGCGCCAGGGCCGGCCGCGCGCGAGGCGGCCACGTCGGCCAGTGCCGGGATCGGCGCGACCGGCGGGTGGGACTCGTCGATGATCACCGTCCACGCGCAGTGCGGGTGCCGGTCGGCGGCCTGGCGTCGGCGCTGCGCGGCGGCCGGTGGATCGGCCGCACCTGGGCCCGCGGGTTGGACGCGACCGCGGTGGCGTCGAAGGTCGGGTCCTCGATGTCGTGGCACATCGAGCGGACGTAGTCGGGCCCCATCGGCTCGACGTCCATCAGCGCCCCGCAGTGGTCGAGGTGGAACTCGCCGTGCCACGGGTCGTGCACGGTGTAGCGGAAGTCCATGAACTGCGGCGGCGCCCCGATGTCGAGCTGGAGCCCCTTGAAGATCGTGACCACGTCGCCGCGACCCGGCGACAGGGCGCGTAGCCGAGCGCGTGCTGCATCCGCCGCGTGTAGACCGGCGAGGACGACGCCCACTCCTCGACGGCGACCTGCGCCATCTCCTCGCGGCCGAACGCCGAGATGCACCACGCCATCCCGGAGCGGTCGATCAGCTGCCCGATCAGCAGCAGCTCCGGGACCAGCGTCGCGAGCTGCTCCCGGGTGAGGTCGGCGTACCGGCTAGCCGACAGAGCGCTCACCGGTCCAGTACTGCGCCCGCAGCGCCTTCTTGTCCGGCTTGCCGAGCCCGGTCAGCGGCAGCGCGTCGGTGGCGATCACCTGCTTGGGCGCCTGCACCGAGCCCTTGCGCTCCTTGACCATGTCCTGGATCTCGTGGACCACGTCGTCGGTGAGCTCGTGGCCCTCGCGCAGCACGACGATCGCGGTGACCGCCTCGCCCCACTTCTCGTCCGGCGTGCCGATCACGCCGACCTGGGCGATCGCCGGGTGCTGGGCGACGACGTCCTCGACCTCGCGCGGGAAGACGTTGAAGCCGCCGGTGACGATCATGTCCTTGGTGCGGTCGACGATGTACCAGAAGCCGTCCTCGTCCTCGCGGGCCACGTCGCCGGTGTGCATCCAGCCGTCGCGGAAGGTCTCGGCGGTCGCGTCGGGCAGCTTCCAGTAGCCGCCGCACAGCAGCGGGCCGGCCACGCAGATCTCGCCCGGCTCGCCCTGCGGGCACCGGGTTGCCGTCCTCGCCGAGCAGCGCGGTGCGGAGGAACGCCGACGGCTTGCCGCAGCTCGAGAGCCGGCTGCGTCGCCGCCGCGCGACGTGGTCCTCCTTGGCGAAGTAGGTGATCACCATCGGGGCCTCGGACTGGCCGTAGTACTGGGCGAAGATCGGCCCGAACCGGTCGATCGCCTCCTTGAGCCGCACCGGGTTGATCGCGCTGGCGCCGTAGTAGACGGTCTCGAGGCTGCTCAGGTCGCGGGTGTGCGAGTCCGGGTGGTCCATCAGCGCGTAGAGCATCGACGGCACCAGCATCGTCGCGGTGATCTTCTCCCGCTCGATGAACTCCAGCACCTCGGCGGGGTTGAACGACGAGAGCACGTAGAGCGAGCCGCCCTTGATCACGGTCGGCGCGAAGAACGCCGCGCCGGCGTGCGAGAGCGGCGTGCACATGAGGAACCGCGGGCTCTCCGGCCACTCCCACTCGGCCAGCTGGATCTGGGTCATCGTGCTGAACGACTGGGTCAGCCCGATGACGCCCTTGGGGTTGCCCGTCGTGCCGCCGGTGTAGGTGATCGAGGTCATGTGGTCGGGGGCCAGCACGACGGCCTCGAGCGGCTGCGCGTCGTACTTGCCCGCCTCGGCGACCAGGTCCTTGCCGACGTGCGCGAGCGCCTCGGGCACCGGGCCGATGGTGAGCACCTGCTTGAGCCCCGGGCACTTCTCGAGCAGCCCCAGCGCCCGCTCGACGAAGACCGGGTCCACGATCAGCGTGGTGATCTCGGCGTCGTTGATGACGTAGGCGTGGTCGTCGAGCGAGCCCAGCGGGTGCAGCGACGTGCGCCGGTAGCCCTGGGTCTGGCTGGCGCCCAGGATGAACAGCACCTCGGGCCGGTTCAGCGCGAGCAGCGCGCCCGCCGTGCCGCTGCCGGCGTCGAGCGCCTCGAAGGCCTGGACGTACTGGCTGATCCGCTGCGAGACCTCGCCGCCGGTCAGCGTGGTGTCGCCGAGGTGGATCACCGGCTTGTCGCGGTGCCGCTTGAGCGCGGCCACCATCAGGTGTCCGTTGTGGGTGCCGACCCGCATCGGGTCGTCGAGGTCGAGGGCTGGCGCTCATGCGCCGAGACTAGAACGTGTTCCAGTTTCGGGCAATGAGCGCAGACGGGCTATCGTCCGGCCATGGCGTTCGACCCGGTGGTCGTCAGCGCGACGGACGGGCCGCTGCCGCAGACGGTCGACCAGCTGAAGGCCCTCAAGGCCCAGGGCGCCACCTCGGTCGAGGTCGTGCTCACCCACACCGACATGGTCGACGACGCGGAGCTGCTGGAGCTCGTCGAGCTGGAGAACCGCGACCTGGCTGCGATAAACGGACTCGCCGTCGGGTCGATCACGCGTGACCCGGCCGGGCCGTCCAGCCCGTCCGGCCTCTACGGGCCGCCGTCCTGACCTGACGCGGTCGCTCTTCTGCTGCAGTCGCTCGATGTGCTCGGAGTCCTGCGCCTTGGTCAGGTCGGCCGAGATCTCCTCGCCGGCCTCGCGGGCGAGGGTGTCGAGGTAGCTCCGCTGCGCGGCCGTCATCGGTTCGTCACCGGTCACCCAGTTGTCAGGGTCCCTGACCGCTCCGTCGGCCGTCGGGCCGCCGAGGACGTCGTTCGAATGTGTGTTCGATTCGCTCATGGCTCCCCAGTACCACGTCGAGGCGTGCTCAAACCCTCCGCCCTGAGCCTAGGGTCGAACCATGACCCGCCCGTGCAAGATCGGTGTCCAGCTGCCCGAGGTGGAGCGGTTCGTGCCGTGGCCGGAGTACCTCGACCTGGCGCGGCGGGCGGAGGCGGCCGGCTACGACTCGATCTGGGTCGGCGACCACCTGATCTACGACCTGCCGGACGGGTCGACGCGGGGACCGTACGAGGCGTGGACGACGCTCGCGGCGATCGCCGCGGTGACCGAGCGGGTGGAGATCGGGCCGCTCGTCGCGTCCACGGCTTCCACGCGCCGGCGATGCTGGCCAAGCAGGCCGCGACGGTCGACGCGATCTCGCAGGGCCGGCTCATCGTGGGGCTCGGGGCGGGCTGGAACCGGCGCGAGTTCGACGCGTTCGGCTTCCCCTACGACCGGCGCGTGTCGCGCTTCGAGGAGGCGCTGGCGATCATCGTGCCGCTGCTGCGGGAGGGGCGGACGACGTTCCACGGCGAGTTCTACGACGTCGACGACTGCGTGCTCGACCCGCGGCCCGGTCCGGGACGGCGGCCCGCCGATCATGCTGGGCTCCAACAGCCCGCGCATGCTGAGCATCGGGCTGCCGGTCGTGGACTCCTGGAACGTCTGGTGGAGCATCTACGACAACTCGGTCGAGCGGTTCGCGGAGGTGAAGGCCGAGGTCGACGCGGCCATGCCGGAGGGGCGGCACGTCGAGGCGACGCGCCGCCGTCCTGGTCACGCTGCCCGGGCGGCCGGGGCCGGCTGATGGGCGAGACCTACGACGCCAAGCGTCACCACGGTCACGCCCGACGACCTCGGCGACCACGTGCGCGGGCTGGCCGACGCCGGCGCCACGCACCTGCAGCTCGTGCTGGACCCCATCACGGCCGAGTCGATCGACGTGGTGGGCGAGGCCGTGGCCGCCCTCCCGTAGCCCTACGCCAGCAGCTCCGCGATCCGTCGTACCTCGTCGCCCGAGGCGCAGCGAGCATCAGGGTGGTGACGCCGGTGCCCTCCCAGGCCTGGACGGTGTCCTTGACCTCGGCCGCGGTGCCGATGATGTGCATGTCGTCGACGAGCTCGTCGGGGATCAGCGCGGTGGCGGCCTCGCGGTCGCCGGCGAGGAACAGCTCCTGCACCTGGCCGCTGATCGCCTCGTAGCCCATCCGGTCGAAGACCTGCTTGTGGAAGTTCTGGTCCTTGGCGCCCATGCCGCCCATGTAGAGCGCGACGACCGGCTTCATGCCGTCGATGACCGCCTGCTTCTCGTCGGCGTCGTCGACGATCTGGACGTGGCAGGTGGCCGCGATCTCGAAGTCGGCGCGGGTACGCCGCGCGCCGGGCCGGGCGAAGCCCTCGTCGAGCCACGGGCCGTACATGCCGGCGGACTTGGGCGTGTAGAAGATCGGGATCCAGCCGTCGGCGATCTCCGCGGTCTGGGCGACGTTCTTGGGTCCCTCGGCGCCGAGCCAGATCGGGATGTCGGCGCGCAGCGGGTGCACGATCGGCTTGAGCGGCTTGCCGAGGCCGACCGAGCCCTCGCCGGTGAACGGCAGCGGGTAGTGCGGGCCGTCGTTGGTGACCGGCCCCTCGCGGGCGCAGCACCTGGCGGATGATGTCGACGACCTCGCGGGTGCGGGCCAGCGGCTTGCCGAACGGCTGGCCGTACCAGCCCTCGACGACCTGCGGGCCGCTCACGCCCATGCCGAGGACGACCCGCCCGCGCGAGAGGTGGTCGAGGGTCAGCGCGTGCATCGCGATCGACGTCGGGGAGCGCGCCGGACATCTGCACGATCGACGTGCCGAGCCGGACCCGTGAGGTCTCCCGGCCCCACCACGCCAGCGGCGTGAACGCGTCGGAGCCCCAGGCCTCGGCGGTGAAGATCGCGTCGAAGCCGGACTCCTCGGCCGCCGCGACCAGCTCGGCGTGGCCTTGGCGGCGGCTGCGCGCCCCAGTAGCCGAGCTGCAGACCGAGCTTCATGCGTCACCACCTCTCGCAGACGACCTTGCCTCAGATCTAGAACGTGTTCTAGTTTCGCGTCCATGCCTCGAACCCTGTCGGCGCCCGTCACCGTAGCGTTCGACTACACCCGCTCGACCGGCCCCGTGCTCGGCCGCTTCCTCGTCCGGGCTGCGCGACGGCGTCGTGGTCGGCGGCCGTACGTCGGACGGCACGGTCGTCGTACCGCCGCCGGAGTTCGACCCGGTCACCCACGCCGCGATCGACGACTTCGTCGAGGTCGCCGACACCGGCACCGTGACGTCGTGGACCTGGGTGCCCGAGCCGGTCAAGGGCCAGCCGCTGGACCGGCCGTTCGCGTTCGTGCTGGTGACCCTGGACGGCGCCGACGCTCCCCTGCTGCACGCGCTCGACGTCGCCTCGCCGGCCGACGTGTCAGACCGGCATGCGGGTGCGGGTCCGGTGGCGGGCGGAGCGGGACGGCGCGATCACCGACATCGAGTGCTTCGAGCGCGCTGACGCTCGAGAGGTCGCAGACCGGCTCGACCGCGCGAGGCGCGGGAGACGCGTCGACCCGGTCACCGGGATCGTCGTCCCGATCGAGCTCGACTACCTCTACGCCGCGTCGCCCGAGGAGTCGCTGTTCTACACCTCGCTGTCCGAGGGCAAGCTCGTCGGCCAGCGGTGCCCGACCTGCGGCAAGGTCTACATCCCGCCGCGCAGCGCCTGCCCGGCCGACGGGACGCCGACCGCGGAGGAGGTGGAGCTGCCGGACACCGGCACGGTGACGACGTTCTGCATCGTCAACGTGCCGTTCCTCGGCCAGCGGATCACGCCGCCGTACGTCTCGGCCTACATCCTGCTCGACGGCGCGGACATCGCGTTCCTGCACCTGATCCTCGACATCCCGGCCGAGGAGGTCCGGATGGGCATGCGGGTCAAGGCGGTGTGGAAGCCGAGGACGAGTGGGGCACCACCATCGAGAACATCAGCCACTTCGCGCCGACCGGCGAGCCGGACGCGGACTACGAGACCTACCGAGGTGCACCTGTGAGAGACGTGGCGGTCGTCGGGCTTCGCCCAGCGGCAGATGACGGAGTTCGACGGGTCGCCGACCTGCGTCGAGCTGCTGGTCCCGCTGTTCGCGGAGTGCTACGAGCAGACCGGCTGGACCCGCAGCGACGTCGGCTTCTGGTGCTCGGGCTCCTCGGACTACCTGGCCGGGCGGTCGTTCTCGTTCGTCCAGGCCGTCGACGCGATCGGCGTGATCCCGCCGGTCAACGAGTCGCACGTCGAGATGGACCTGGCCTGGGCGATGTACGAGGCCTGGCTCAAGATCCAGACCGGCGAGGTCGACACCGCGCTCGTCTACGCCTTCGGCAAGAGCTCGGCCGGCGTGCTGCGCCGGACCCTCGCGCTCCAGCTCGACCCCTACACGATGACCCCGCTCTGGCCCGACACCGTGTCGCTGGCCGGGCTGCAGGCCCGCGCGGGCATCGACGCCGGCGCTCTGGGACGAGCGGGCGATGGCCGAGGTGGCGCAACCGGTCGCTCACCGACGCCGAGAAGAACGAGTACGCGATCCGCAAGGGCGGCTCGTCGGTCGAGGAGCTGCTCGCCCGGCCGATGTACGCCGACCCGCTGCGCAAGCACGACTGCGCGCCGGTCACCGACGGCGCGGCCGCGCTGGTGCTGGCCGCCGGGGACCGGGCCCGCGAGGTGTGCGAGCGGCCGGCGTGGATCACGGGCGCTGACCCACTACGTCGACCCGATGAGCATGGGCACCCGCGACCTGACCCGCTCCCCGTCGCCGCGCAGCGCGGCCGGCGCGCCGCCGACCTCGACGGCGTCGAGGTGGCCGAGCTGCACGCGCCGTTCAGCCACCAGGAGCTGATCCTGCGCACGCGAGCTGGGCCTCGGCGACGACGTACGGATCAACCCGTCGGGCGGCGCGCTGGCCAGCAACCCGATGTTCTCCGCCGGCGGCATCCGGATCGGCGAGGCCGCGAAGCGGATCTGGTCCGGCGCGGCCGTCGAAGGCGCTCGGCCACGCCACCTCCGGCCCGGCGCTGCAGCAGAACCTCGTCTGCGTGATGGCCAGTGAAGGGCAGGCGAGCTGATGGGCAAGCAGCCGGCCGCCGTGATCGGCGTCGGCCAGACCCACCACCGCGCCAAGCGCGAGGACGTCTCCATGGCCGGGCTGTGCCGCGAGGCGATCGACCGCGCGCTCGAGGACGCCGGGATGGGGCTCGACGAGATCGACGCCATCGTCGTCGGCAAGGCGCCCGGACCTGTTCGAGGGCGTGATGATGCCCGAGCTGTTCCTCGCCGAGGCGCTCGGCGCGGCCGGCAAGCCGCTGCTGCGCGTCCACACCGCCGGCTCGGTCGGCGGCTCGACCGCGATCGTCGCCTCCTCGCTCGTCCAGGCCGGCGTGCACAAGAAGGTGCTCACGGTCGCCTACGAGAAGCAGTCGGAGTCCAACGCGATGTGGGCGCTGTCGGTGCCGATCCCGTTCAACATGCCGGTGCACGCCGGCGCGGGCGGCTACTTCGCGCCGCACGTGCGCTCCTACATCCGCCGGTCCGGCGCCCCGACCCACATCGGCGCGATCGTCGCGGCGAAGGACCGGCAGAACGCGCTCAAGAACCCGTACGCCCACCTGCAGCAACCCGGACACCACCGTCGAGTCGGTGCTGGCCTCGCAGATGCTGTGGGACCCGATCCGCTACGACGAGACCTGCCCGTCGTCCGACGGCGCCTGCGCGCTGGTGATCGTCGCCGAGGACGAGGCCGCCGCGGTCGTCCAACCCGGCCTGGATCCACGGCACCGTGATGCGCTCCGAGGCCACCATCGGCCGCCGAGCGCGACCAGGTGAACCCGCAGGCCTCCCGCGACGCCGCGGCGGCGCTCTGGAAGCAGGCCGGCATCACCAGCCCGATCGACGAGATCGACATGGCCGAGATCTACGTGCCGTTCTCGTGGTTCGAGCCGATGTGGCTGGAGTCGCTCGGCTTCGCGAGGCCAACGGCGGCGGCTGGAAGCTCACCGAGTCCGGCGAGACCGCGATGGACGGCGAAGCTGCCGGTCAACTGCTCGGGCGGCGTGCTGTCCTCGAACCCGATCGGCGCCTCCGGCATGCTCCGCTTCGGCGAGGCGGCGCTGCAGGTCCGCGGTGCGGCCGGCGAGCACCAGGTCGACGGCGCCCGCAAGGCGCTCGGCCACGCGTACGGCGGCGGCTCGCAGTTCTTCGCGATGTGGGTGGTCGGCGCGGAGAAGCCGTCGAACTAGAGGACCGCCCGCTCGCCGCTGCAGTCGTCCCCGTGGCTGTAGAGACAGTTAGCTCGACGCCCGCGCGGGTACCGATAGGCGACGGATGGCCACGCCAATCGGGGGGCGACCATGAGTTTCCGCCGCATCGGGGCGGCCGCGGCAGCTGCGCTGGTCTGCGCAGTCCTGAGCCTCGGCTCCACTGCTTCACCGGCCGCTGGCCAGGCCAACGGTGGCGGCCGGTTCCTGAACTACGCCGTGATGGGTCTCGATCACGGCAGGCATCGAGCACCGGACTCGGGTGGCCCAGCCCGACGGCACCTGGGTCCGCGTCGACCACCGTTCGGCGTACGGCGAACGCGCGGGCGTGCACGCCTTCGGCGTCGGCAGCGCCTGCATCGCCGGGGACTGGTGCGGCTCGAACCTGGCCGCACTGACGTGGTGGCCGACAGCCATGCAGCGGGCCCACCACACCCCGCGGACCGTCGTGGCTCACATCGGTATCAACGATCTGGCCACCGGCCACACCGCCGAGCAGGTGATCGCCGGTTTGCTCCAGCTGCGCAAGGAAGGTCAGGACCTCGGTATCCGGGTCGTCTTCGGCACCGTGAGCCCCGCGCCGATCGCCAGCCTGCCCTGGACTGCCACCCAGGTCGAGCGCCTCCGGGTCAACAACTGGATCCGGAGCACCGAGAGCAGCTACGTCGACTATGCCCGCGCGCTCGAAGGACCTGACGGGTGGCTCCGCGCCGAGTTCGAGTCCGCCATGCACGACGTGCACATCAACGACGCGGGCGCCGCCGCGATGGCTGCCGCGTTGCGTCAATGGATCGAGCAGGACGCAAGGCGCTGGGCCCGCGTCGCTCTCGATGGCGGCCTCGCCCGGGCCTGGGCACCCTAGGCACTCGTCGTCCGTTGGGAGAGACGTGGCTGAGCTGATCCGCACCAATGACGTCGCCCTGATCTCGGTGGTCGAGGGGCTGTTCCAGGAGGCCGAGATCCCCTGCCACATCGCGGACCGCCACACCAGCGGCCTGGAGGGCTCGATGAACTGGCTGCAGATGCGGATCCTCGTGCCCGACGACCGGGCCGACGAGGCGCGCCAGCTGCTGACCGACGCCGAGCTCGGCGAGTGGCTGCGCGGCCTGACTGTTCGCCCTCCGCGAACGAGGCTCCGACCCGCCGGGTCGCGGGCCGTCCGGGCGTAACCTCCGGACATGGGTGAGCTGATCCCGTTCCCGATGCCGGAGACCGACAGGCCTGCCGAGCGCGAGCCGCTCTGGCGGGAAGCGGTCGGCCAGGAGCTCCGCGACGAGCGCCAGGATGCCGCGCGGACGCTCGCCGATGTCGCGGAGGAGGCGGGCGTGTCCACGCAGTACCTCTCCGAGATCGAGCGGGGCCGCAAGGAGCCGAGCTCGGAGGTGCTGCAGGCCGTCGCCGGCGCTCTCGGGCTGCGCGCTGGTCGACCTGACCATCCGGGTCGCCCGCCGGCTCAGCCAGGTGCGCGGTCCGGTCTGCCTCGCGGCCTGACCGCTGGCTTGTCATCACGGCAGCAGCAGCATCGAGTCGCCGAACTCGTGCCACAGGTAGTGCGGCGCGTCCGACGTGGTGATGTCGGCGTAGGCCCGGTCGACCAGGTCCCGCCCCGCCACCGCCTCGAGGAGGTCGAGGTGGCTGGCCTCGGGCTCGTGCAGCCCGGTGATCAGCCCGCTCACGACCCGCGCCGGCCGCGCGGACGAGAGCACCAGCGACGTCCAGCCGTCGTACGCCGACACGACGCCCTCGACGGAAGCGGCGGTCTCGAGCGCCCGGACCACCGTGGTGCCTACCGCGACGACCCGCCCACCGGCGGCGCGGGTGACGTTGACCAGCCGGGCCGTCGGCTCCGGGACCGAGAGCCACTCCGGCTGCGGCGGCTCGTGCGACTCCTGGCTCGCCACGCCGGTGTGCAGCACCAGCGGCGCGACCACGACGCCGGCGGACATCAGGTCGACCAGCACCTCGCGCGACAGCGGCCGCCCGGCGCTCGGCATCTCCGCGCTGCCGGGGACGGCGGCGTAGACGTTCTGCAGGTCCTCGATCGGCCACACGCCGTGCAGGTAGGGGTAGCGGATCGGCGACCCGTGGCGGCGCAGGTACGCCACCCGGTCGGCGGTGGGCAGGGTCGTCGCCCGCCACAGCCGGGTCTGGCCGGCCGGGTGCGGCGCCGCGATGCGCAGCCGTACGCCGCCGGGCAGCCGCAGCACCTCACCCGGCTCGGGAAGCCCCGGTCCGGCGCCATCGGGTCGCCGCAGCTCGACCACCCAGGCGCCGTCGTCCAGCTCCGCGGAGACGTGCAGGCCCCACGTGCAGCCGTGCCGCTCCACCTCCAGCGCGGACGGCAGCGTCGCGCTGGTGTTGACGACGAGCAGGTCGCCGGGCTCCAGCCACATGGGAGCTCGCGCACCTGACCGTGGTGGGTCCGCTCCTGGGTGACGACGGCCATGCCGGACCTGGTCGCGGGCCAGCCCGCGGGCCTCGGGCGGCGCGGTCGCCTCGCTGCCCGGCGGCAGCACGAACCTCGCTTCGGTGGCGGCGGCGGTCATGCGGACGCCAGCTCGGCGTCGTGGGCCAGCAGCTCGGACGCGCGGTAGCGGCCGCTGGGCAGCGATAGCCCTCGAGGAGCCGGAGCAGCGCCGGTACGGCGACCGTCGGATCCGGCCGGTCGGAGATGTCCTCGCCGGGGAAAGCGTCCTGGTGCATCTGGGTGCGCATGTCGCCCGGGTCGACGGCGTACACGCGCAGCGCGGGCTCCTCGGCCGCGAGCACCCGGGTCGCGTGGTCGAGCCCGGCCTTGGACGAGCCGTAGCCGCCCCAGGTCTCGTAGGCCTCGACGGACGCGTCCGAGGAGAGGTTCAGGACCACGCCGCCGTGCGGTGCGGAGCTGGGGCAGCAGCGCCGCGGTCAGCGCCATCGGGCGCGACCAGGTTGACCTGGAGGATCTGGAGGTACGTCGCGGTGTCGAGCTCGGCGAACGTCGGCAGCGGGCTGGTCCCCAGCGTGCTGGCGTTGTTGACCAGGGCGGTGGCGCCGCCCAGCTCGGCGGCCACGTCGACCAGGTCGCGGCGATGCACCGGGTCGGCGACGTCGCCGGCGATCGCCGGGTGCGGCCCGCCCGGCAGCGCGCGGACCGCTTCGGTCAGCGCGGCCTCGTGCCGCGCGTCGAGGACGAGGGACCAGCCGCGGCTCGCCAGCTCGTGGGCGAGCGCGCGGCCGAGACCCTGGGAGGCACCGGTGATGACGGCAACGGGAGAAGTCATGCCTTCATCATGAAACTTCAAGTTAGGTTGAGTTCAAGGGCGAGCGAGTGCGAGCTTCCGATTGTCGAGAATCGCGTCCGCCAGCCCGTAGTCGACCGCCTCCTGCGCCGACAGAACCAGGTCACGGTCGGTGTCCGCCCGGATCTGCTCCACGGTGCGGCCGGTGTGCGTCGCCAGGATCTCCTCCATCTGCGCGCGCAGCCGGACGATCTCCTTGGCGTGCAGCTCGAGGTCGGGCAGCGTGCCCTGGCCCCCACCGGACGGCTGGTGCAGGACCATCCGCGAGTGCGGCAGCACCGTCCGGCGACCCGGGTCGCCGGCCGCCAGCAGCACCGCGGCCGACGAGCCGGCCTGACCGATCGCGGTCGTGCCGACCGGCGAGCTGATGAACTGCATCGTGTCGTAGATCGCCAGCATCGCGGTCACCGAGCCGCCCGGGGAGTTGAGGTAGATGTCGATCGGCGACTCGGGGCGGTCCGACTCCAGGTGGATGAGCTGGGCGATGACGACGTTGGCGACTCCGTCGTCGATCTCGGTGCCGATGTAGACGATCCGGTCGGTCAGCAGCCGGCTGTAGATGTCGACCGCCCGCTCGCCGCCGCGCACGGTCTTCTCGATGACGCTTGGGATCGTGTAGCTGCTCATACGCGCTGCGCTCACTGGGGGCAGCCGAACGCACGCGCTCGGCGGCGGTACGGCGTCACCGACGAGACGTCGGTGAGGACCTGGTCGACGAAGCCGTAGTCGCGCGCCTGCTCGGCGGTGAACCACCGGTCCCGGCGGGAGTCCCGCTCGATCGTCTCCACGGACTGACCGGTGTGCTCGGCGATCAGTCCCAAGATCACTGCCTTGGTGTGCTCGAGGTTCTCGGCCTGGATCTCGATGTCGATCGCGGTCCCGCCGATGCCGGCCGAGCCCTGGTGCATCAGGATCCGGCTGTGCGGCAGCGCGAAGCGCTTGCCCGGCGTACCGGCGGACAGCAGGAACTGCCCCATGCTCGCGGCCAGCCCCATCGACAGCGTCGCCACGTCGTTCGGGATCAGCCGCATGGTGTCGTAGATCGCCAGGCCGGCCGAGACGGAGCCGCCGGGTGAGTTGATGTAGAGCGCGATGTCGCGCCGTGGGTCCTCGGCGGAGAGCAGGAGCAGCTCCGCGCAGAGCTTGTTGGCGATCGCGTCGTCGACCTCCTGGCCGAGGACAATGATGCGCTGGTGCAGCAGGCGGTCGGCCGCGGACAGGCCGGCTGGGTTGGGCCCAGAGTTCATGGAGTGGCTCATGTCTTCGAGCCTGCGGGACCGGCGTACGCCGATCCAGCGAATCCGCTGAGGGCGGTTCTGCCGAGAGCAGAGGATGTGCCCCTTACCGCGGGTCGTCGAGAGCCCCACTCCTCCGCAACCCCCACGCCCCCACCCCCCCCCCCTCCCGGCTTCCCCCCCCCCCCCCCCCCCCCCCCCTCCCCCCCCCCGCCCCCCCCCCCCCCGGCCCGGGCCCCCCCCCCCGCGCCCCCCCCCCCCCCGCCCCCCCCCCGCGCCCCCCCCCCCCCCCCCCCCCCCCCCCCCCCCCCCCCCCCCCCCCCCCCCCAGGGCAGGGTGGCTGAGCACAGATCCGATCTCGACAGCGCTCTTGGCCAGCACCTCGGCGGCCGCGTGCACGACGTCATCGCCCATCCTGGACAGCGGCCCGGACATGGAGATCGCCATCGGCTGCGGAGCGGTGGGCACCGCCACAGCGACGCAGCGGACCCCGACCTCCTGCTCGCCCTCATCGATGCCATAGCCCAGACGTCGCACGTCCGCGAGCGCCGCCAGGAACTCCTGTGGCGTGGTGAGCGTGGTCGGTGTGTAGCGCGGCATCCCGGTGCGCTCGAGCAGCTCGACCACCTTGTCATCGGGGAAGCCGGCCAGGATCGCCTTGCCGACCGCCGTGGCGTGGGGCGAGGTGCGACGGCCCACCTCGGTGAACATCCGCATGAAGTTCTGGGAGGGCTGCACCTGCGCGACGTAGACGATCTCGTCACCGTCGAGCGTCGCGAGATTGACCGACTCACCGAGCTTGGCCACCGCTGCGTCCATCGCGGGCCTGGTCCAGGTGCCGACCCGCTTGGAAGCGGTGTCGGACAGGCGCATGAGCCGCGGCCCGAGGGAATACTGACGGGAGGCCTCCTGGCGCACGTAGCCGAGGTCGACCAGGGTGCGCACCAGTCGGTGGATGGTGGCGAGCGGCAGGTCCGCCTTCTCGGCGAGCTGGGAGAGTCCGATGATGCCCCCCGCGTCGGCCATGGCCTCCAGGATCGCGAAGGCCCGATCGAGCGACTGCACTCCACCGGAGCTCCGGTTGAGGTTGGGCTCCGTGGTGTCGGCGGTCATGGCACTCCTGGTCAGTTCGCTGACAATTTGGTTCCGTATCGTGGAAAGCCTAGCGGGTCGGTGCGGACCCGGTCCGGATATCCGGCGCCGGCGCCCGCGCGGCGTCGTTCTCGAAGGTGCGCAGCAGGGCTGCCGCGACGCTCACGGCGATCGCGGCCGGCTGCTTGCCGGAAATGCCCTCGATCCCGATCGGGGTCGTCACCCGGGCCAGCGCCTGCTCGTCGATGCCCTCGTCGGTCAGCTTCTTTCGGAACCTCGTCCATTTCGCGCTGGACCCGATCAGGCCGATCGAACCCAGGTGCGAGGTGCGGAGCGCGGCGTCCACCAGGGCGGCGTCCTCAGCGTGGTCGTGCGTCATCACGAGGACGTGGGTGCCGGGGGGCAGCTCGCCCAGGATCAGCTCCGGCAGCACCGGGACGTGGTGTGGGTGGATCCTCGCCAGGGCGTCGTCCAGCGAGGAGAGCATGGGCTCGGAAAGCTGGTCGGAACGGGAGTCGACCAGATGCAGGTCGAGCTCGTGGCGAGCCAGGATCCGGGCCAGCTCCAGGCCGACATGGCCGACGCCGAAGATCGCCACCGCCGGCCGGACCGCAAGCGGCTCCAGGAGCACCGTCACCTCTCCCCCGCAGCACTGCACGCCGTGCTGGAACGGCGCTTTGTCCGACAGGTTCGCCGTGAACCAAACCGGCGCAATTGCGCTGGATTGGATCATTTCGCGCGCGCGGCGTACGGCCTCCTCCTCGAGGTTCCCCCCGCCGACCGAGCCCCAGGCTTCGCCCGCAGCGACGACCATCTTGGCGCCGGGCTCGCGGGGCACGTGCCCCCGGGCCGACGTGACAGTCACCAGGACCCCCGGCTCTCGCCGGGAGCGCAACCGCTCGACCGCGACCAGCCAGTCCATGGTCACCTGACCTCGGTCAGGTGCGCGACGACGGTGCGGTCCACCTCGGACTCCGGTCGTCGAGTCGGCGCGCCGGGATCGGCCCCCACCGGCTGTCGTCCCGGCTTGCCCTCGACCACGTGTCCCTCGTCATGGCCGCGCCGGGCCTCGGTCAACGCCCACCACACCGCCTCGGGGGTGGCCGGCGAGGCCAGATCCACGCTGGTGCCGGCTGGGCCGAACGCGGCTGCCGCCTCGCGGAGCGCCTCTCTCATCGCGAACGCCAGCATCAGCGGCGGTTCGCCGACCGCCTTGCCGCCGTAGACGACCCCGTCCTCGTGGGCCCGCTCGAGAAGGGCCACCCGGAAGTCCGCAGGCATCTCGGAGAAGCTGGGCAGCTTGTAGGTGCTCGCTGACTGGGTGGCGAGCCGGCCCCGGGATGGTCCGTCGCTCTCGTCCCAGCGCAGGTCCTCCAGCGTCAGCCACCCAGCGCCCTGGACGTAGCCGCCCTCGATCTGGCCGATGTCGATGAGTGGCGACAGGCTGTCGCCGACGTCGTGCACGATGTCGACCCGCCGAGTGGTGTAGCCGCCGGTGAACCCGTCGACCTCGACCTCGGTCGCCGCCGCCCCGTAGGCGAAGTACTTGAACGGCGAGCCCTGCATGACCGACGAGTCCCAGTGGAGGCCCTCGGTCCGGTAGTAGCCGGCCGCGAAGAGCTGCACGCGCTGGAAGTACGCCGTGCGCACGACCTCCTCCCACGTGAGGACGGTGTCGGACGGGCCGATCGCCCGCACCTCGCCGTCGACGAACCGGATGTCCTGCGCGGGGACGCCGAGCCCGCCCGAGGCGACCTGTTCGAGGCGGCCCCGGATCTGTTCGCAGGCGTTCTTGACCGCGCCACCGTTCAGGTCGGCCCCCGAGGAGGCCGCCGTGGCCGAGGTGTTGGGCACCTTGTCGGTGCGGGTCGGCGCCAGGCGCACTTTCGAGAGCGGTATGCCGAGCGTCGTCGCGGCCACCTGCAGCATCTTCGTGTGCAGCCCCTGCCCCATCTCGGTGCCGCCGTGGTTAATGAGCACCGAGCCGTCCTTGTAGACGTGCACCAGTGCTCCCGCCTGGTTGAAGGCTGTCAGGTTGAACGAGATCCCGAACTTGACGGGCGTGACCGCGAGGGCCCGCTTGAGGTGCTCGTGCTCGGCGTTGAACCGTCCGATCTCGGCTCGGCGAGCAGCGAGGTCGGCGGACTCGATGACCTGGGTCCAGACCGCGTCGAGCCGCTCGGCATGCCGCACCGGCTGCCCGTACGGCGTCGCCTGGCCGTCGTCGTAGAAGTTGCGGCGGCGCAGCTCCACCGGGTCGACCCCCAGCAACGGGGCGCACCGGCCGAGAATGTCCTCGATCACGATCATCCCCTGCGGCCCGCCGAAGCCCCGGAACGCGGTCTGGGAGGTCTTGTTGGTCTTCGCGATCCGGCCGCTGACCCGGATGTGAGGGACCCAGTAGGCGTTGTCGATGTGGCACAACGCCCGGGCCAGCACCGGTTCGGAGAGATCGAGGCTCCAGCCGCCGTCGGCCGTCAGCGTGGCCTCGAGCGCCTGGATCAGGCCCTCGTCGTCGAAGCCCACACGCCATTCAGCGTGGAAGCCGTGGCGCTTTCCGCTCATCGTGAGGTCCTGCGTCCGGTTCAGCCGGAGCCGAACCGGGCGACCGGTCAGGATGCTGCCGAGAGCCGCGATCGCCGCGAAGCCGTGCGGCTGCATCTCCTTGCCCCCGAAGCCGCCGCCCATGCGCAGGCACTGCACGGTCACCTCGTGGCTGTGCAGGCCGAGCACGTGGGCCACGATCTCCTGGGTCTCCGAGGGGTGCTGGGTGCTGCTCTGCACGAAGATCTGGCCGCCCTCGTCGACGTGTGCGAGGGCGCAGTGCGTCTCGAGGTAGAAGTGCTCCTGCCCGGCGAACTCGAACTCGCCGCTGAACACGTGTGACGCCGCCTCGAGCCCCGCCGCCACGTCACCGCGCTCGACCGTCGGCTGCGCACCCTGGAAGGCGTTGGCCGCTATCGCCTCCTTGACGTTGACCAGTGCCGGCAGCGGCTCGAGCTCGAGCACCACTGCCGCCGCGCCCAGCCGGGCGGCCTCGAGCGTGTCGCCCAGCACCCAGCACACGGCGTGGCCGAAGAAGCTGACCTCGTCGGGGAACAGCGGCTCGTCGTGCTTGACCCCGGCGTCGTTGACACCCGGCACATCCTCGGCAGTGAGGACGCGGACCACGCCCGGCACCTCATAGGCGGCGGAGACGTCGAGGGCGGTGATCCGGGCCTTGGCGACGGCTGCCTGGACCGGCCACGCGTGCAGGCAGTCCTTCGTCCGAGCCACGAGGTCATCGGTGTAGAGGGCCCGGCCGGTGACGTGCAGGGCCGCCGCTTCGTGCGGGATCGGGCTGCCGACCGCCATGGGCGCAGCGCCTGACTCGGGTCGCTGGGACAGGTGGCTCATGCGGGGACTCCCTCGTGCAGTTTGAGCAGGGACTGGCCGAGCATCGCCGAGCGATAGCCGGCGCTGGCTCGATGGTCGTCGATCGGGGTGCCCTCGGAGGCAAGCAGCTCGGCCGCCGTCCGGACGGTCTCCACACTCCAGCGCTGGCCGACCAGTGCGGCCTCGGTCGCGGTAGCCCGGATCGGGGTCGCGGCGACGCCACCGAGCCCGATCGCCGCCCGGCTCACGGTGCCGTCTGCCACGTCGAGTGCGAACGCGATCGCCACGCTCGAGATGTCATCGAAGCGGCGCTTGGCGATCTTGTGGAACGCCGTCAGCTGCGCCAGCGGTCGCGGCAGGACTATCTCCTTGATCAGCTCACCGGGAGCACGCACGCTCTGCCGGTAGCCGGTGAAGTAGTCGGCCAGCGGCACCTCCCGCTCGCCCTGGGCGGAGGCCAGGACGAGCCGCGCCTCGAGGGCGAGCAGCGCGGGCGGTGTGTCGCCGATCGGCGAGCCGGTGCCGAGGTTGCCGCCGAGCGTGGCCCCGTTGCGGATCAGCCGGGACGCGAACTGGGGGAACACATCCGCCAGCAGCGGCACCTCGCCGTCCAGTCGTCGCTCGATCTCGGTGAGCGTCAGGGCCGCGCCCAGCCGGATCTCGTCGGCCTCCACGCTGAGCCCGCGGAGCTCGGGGAGCCGGTCGATGGCGACCACCAGGCCAGCGCGCGCACCTCGCAGGTTGACCTCGACCCCCCAATCGGTGGAGCCGGCGACCAGCACCGCATCCGGCCGCTCGGCGAGCAGCTGGACTGCCTCGGCCAGATCGGCGGGCCGGACCAGCTCGGCGCCTCCCGAGGCGACCCGCGTCGGACGCGCCGCCGGCGCGGCCAGGCCACGACGAGCCGCGAGCACGTCGTCGTCCGCGGGCTCCCCGAGCGCGTACGCCGCGTCCTTGATCGGCCGGTAGCCGGTGCACCGGCACAGGTTCCCGCTGAGGGCGTGCAGGTCGAACCCGTTGCTGCCGTGCTCCTCGTCAGCCTCGCTGGCCCCGCTCTGGTCCGGCGCGCAGCGGCCGGCGCGGTAGTACTCGGCAGCCATGCTGCACACGAAGCCGGGCGTGCAGTAGCCGCACTGCGACCCTCCGCGGACGGCTATCTCGTGCTGCACCGGGTGCAGCGAGGTCTCGGTGTCCAGACCCTCGGCGGTGATCACCTCCTGGCCATCGAGCAGCCAGGCCGGGATCAGACAGGCATTGATCGAGACCCACTCGGTCGAGCCGTCGCCGGTCGTGGACTCGCGCGCGACCATGATCGCGCAGGCGCCGCACTCGCCCTCCGCGCAGCCCTCCTTGGCGCCGGTGAGCCCCTGGCCGCGCAGCCAGTCGAGCGCCGTGGTGTGCGGGGAGGTGGCGCCGAACGCCTCGCTCTTGCCGTTGACCGTTGCCTCAGGTGCGCTCACGGCTGCACCGCCTCCCTCTGGACCAGCGCGCCCTGGAGCCGCATGTGCCGGTTGACGTCCTTGTAGAGCAGGTAGCGGAATCGGCCCGGGCCGCCGGCGTAGCAGGCCTGTGGACAGAAGGCGCGCAGCCAGAGGAAGTCACCCTCTTCCACCTCGACCCAGTCCTCGTTGAGCAGGTACATCGCCTTCCCCTCGAGGATGTAGATGCCGTGCTCCATCACGTGCGTCTCGGGGAAGGGGATCGTGCCGCCCGGCAGGAAGTTGACGATGTTGACGTGCATGTCGTGGCGCAGGTCGGCCTGGTCGACGAAGCGGGTGGTGGTCCACACCCCGTCCGTGCCGGGCATCTCCAGCGGTTCCACGTCGGCTTCGTTGACCACGAACGCCTCGGGCAGGTCGATCCCGTCGACTAGCTCGTAGGCCTTGCGGACCCAGTGGAACTTCGCCGCTCCAGCCCCGGACTGGTGCGCCGTCCAGGCCGATCCGGGTGGGAGGTAGGCGTAGCCGCCGGACTCCAGCAGGTGCTCGTCCTCGGCGATCGTCAGCCGCAAGGCTCCCTCGAGCACGAAGAGCACCGCCTCGGCGCCCGGGTCGGTCTCCGGGCGGTCGCTGCCCCCGCCCTCGGAAACCTCCACGAGGTATTGGCTGAACGTTTCGGAGAAGCCCGTCAAGGGGCGGGCCAGCACCCAGAGCCTGGTCCCCTCCCAGAAGGGCAGGTGGCTGGTCACGATGTCGGTCATCGAACCGCGTGGCACCACCACGTAGGCCTCGTTGAAGCGGGACCGGTCGGTCGTCAGCCGACTCTGCGGCGGCAGGCCGCCCTGGGGCGCGTAGTAGGTGGTCATCGTCGTCCTCTCTGCAGGAACCGGCCGTGCGGCTGGGTGTCGGGTGCGACGGGGGTGCCGCGGAGCCACGTCCGGCGTACGACGCCGGAGAGCCGCCGACCGGCATACGCGCAGACCTTGTTCTTGTGGGCCAGGTCCCCCACGTCGACGACGAACTCCTCGTCGGGGGCCAGCGCCACGAGGTCGGCATCGGCACCGACCTCGATTCGGCCTTTGTGGTGCAGGCCCACGCGATCGGCCGGGCCGCGTGCCATCCACCGGACCACGTCGGCGAGGGTGTGCCCGCGCTCCCTCGCAGCACTCCAGACCGCGGGAAGAGAGACCTGGATCGACGCGATACCACCCCACGCGACTCCGAAGTCGCCGCCGCCCACGTCCCCGCCGGGAGCCCGCTTGAGCTCCGCCGTGCTCGGCGAGTGGTCCGAGACCACCATGTCGATGTCCGCAGCGCTCAGTCCGGCCCACAGCCGCTCGCGGTTGCCCGCCTCCCGGATGGGCGGGCAGCACTTGAACTCGGTGCCACCGTCCGGCACGTCCGTCGCTTCGAGGACGAGGTAGTGCGAGCAGGTCTCGACCGACAGGTCGACGCCGTCGGCGCGGGCGCGATGCAGGTCCGGCAGGGCGTCGGCACTGCTGAGGTGGAGCAGATGGGTTCGGGTCCCGGTACGCCGCGCCTGCTCGACCACTGACGCGATGGCGGCGCGCTCGGACTCGGGCGGGCGAGACGACAGGAAGCCGGCGTACGACCGGCCGGCTGCGCGGCTCTCGTCGACCAGGCCAGGATCCTCGGCGTGCACCAGCATGAGCGAGCCGAGCCGTGCCACCTCGTCCATCGCCGCGCCGAAGCCCGCGGGGTCGAGATGGCCGAACTCGGGGACTCCGGAGTCGATGAGGAAGCACTTGAAGCCGAACACCCCGGCGTCGTGCAGCCCGCCCAGGTCGCCCAGGTTTCCGGGCACCGCCCCTCCCCAGAAACCCACGTCGACGCAGATCTGGTCGCGGGCAACCTCCTGCTTGGCCCGCAGCCCCGCCACCGTCGTCGTGGGGGGCACCGAGTTGAGCGGCATGTCGATGATCGTGGTGACGCCGCCTGCCGCGGCCGCCCGGCTGGCCGAGGCGAAGCCCTCCCACTCCGTGCGCCCGGGTTCGTTGACGTGCACATGGGTGTCGACCAGCCCCGGCAGCAGGACCTCGTCGTCGGCGAGCTCCACGGTGTGTGCCGCATCGATCGCTTCGTCGAGCGCAGCCACGGTGACGATCCGTCCGCCGGTGACCCCGACCGCGCACGAGGTGAGGTCGCCGTTCACGACCGCGCGACGGGCCCGGACCACCAGATCGACGCCGGCGGTCATGGGCCAAGCTCCTCGGTCGCGATCCGGGCGCCGATCCGCTCCAGCAGCGGCCCCGGCGCATCGAACGGTTCCGCCGGGTACGACGACTCGGCCACCAGCGTGTGCGTGGTGCTGAACCCCGCTTCCTGGAGAGCGGCCTGGTCCAGCAGGCATTGACCGGCCACCGCGACGACCCTCACCCCGGCCCGCCGGGCCGCCGCCGCGACGCCGGCGGGGGCCTTGCCGTTCAGGGTCTGCTCGTCCAGCGACCCCTCCCCCGTGACGACCAGGTCGGCGCCGGCCAGCGCCGCCCCGAGCCCGGTCAGCTCCTGGACCACGTCGGCGCCCGGCCGGAGCCGGGCACCCAGGACCGCCATCGCGCCGAAGCCGATGCCACCGGCCGCCCCTGCGCCCGGGACGCCCCGCAGGTCGTCTCCGGAGCCGGCCGTGACCACGTCCGCCCATCGGGTCAGTGCGCGGTCCAGGATCTCGACCAGGTCCGGCTCGGCACCCTTCTGCGGGCCGTAGACCGCGGCCGCACCGTGTGGTCCCGTGAGCGGGTTGTCGACGTCGCAGGCCACAGTGATCACCGCGCCGTCGAGCCCGGAATGCAGGCCGGAGCGCTCCAGAGAGGCCACAGCGGCGAGAGCCAGGCCGCCGTCGTCCACCTGTCGGCCGGCCTCATCGAGCACCAGCGCCCCGAGTGCCGAGACCATGCCCGCACCACCGTCGGTGGACGCGCTGCCCCCGATCCCGAGCAGGACCTCCGTGCAGCCGGCGTCGAGAGCGGCCGCCACGGCCTCCCCGACCCCGCGGCTGGAAGCGGTGGCTGGGGCGAACTCACCGGCGGGCAGGCGGGCCAGCCCGCACACCTCGGCCGTCTCGACCACCGCACGGGTGCCCTGTCGCGCGTACCACGTGTCCTCGAGGACCCCCGTCGGACCCGAGGCCCGCAGCGGCACGCGCGCGAAACCGGCACCGACCGCCGCGTCGAGCAACCCGTCGCCACCGTCGGAGACGGGCACCACGGCGATCTCCACGTCGGGCCGCACTGAGCCGATGCCCTTGCTCAGGTACGCCGCCACCTCGGCGGCCGTGAGCGTCCCCTTGAACTTGTCGGGAGCAAGCACAACGCGAGGCATCGCTGCACGTCAGTCGAGATTGGCGTACAGCGCGGTCGGAGCGTGCTCGCCGGACTCGGCCAGCTCCTCGAACTCCGTGACGTTGTCGATCTCGAGCCCCATCGAGACGTTGGTGACGCGCTCGAGGATCACCTCGACCACCACAGGGACCCGATGCTCGACCAGCATCTTCTTGGCCTGCTCCAGGGCCGGCAGGATCTCTTCGGGATCGAAGACCCGGATCGCCTTGCAACCCAGGCCCTCGGCGACCTTGACGTGGTCGACGCCGTAGCCGTTGACCTCCGGAGAGTTGATGTTGTCGAACGAGAGCTGCACGCAGTAGTCCATCTCGAACCCACGCTGTGCCTGGCGGATCAGGCCGAGGTAGGCGTTGTTCACCAACACGTGGATGTAGGGGATGTTGAACTGCGCACCGACAGCCAGCTCCTCGATCATGAACTGGAAGTCGTAGTCACCGGACAGCGCAACGACGGTGCTCTCCGGGTCGGCGGTGGCCACGCCCAATGCGGCTGGCACCGTCCATCCCAGGGGCCCGGCCTGACCGGCGTTGATCCAGTGCCGCGGCTCGAAGACGTGCAGGAGCTGCGCGGCCTGGATCTGCGAGAGGCCGATCGTGGAGACGTAACGGACGTCCTTGCCGAAGGCCCGGTTCATCTCCTGGTAGACCCGCTGCGGCTTGATCGGCACCGCGTCGAAGCTGGTGCGCCGCCACATGGTGCTCTTGCGCTCCTGGCACTCGGCCGCCCAGGCCGAGCGGTCGGGCAGCGAGCCGGCGTCCTTGCGCTCCCTGGCGGCCGCGACGAACAGCTCGAGCGCGGCCCGGGCGTCGGAGACGATCCCGAAGTCCGGCGCGAAGACCCGCCCGATCTGGGTGGGCTCGATGTCGACGTGCACGAACGTACGTCCGCGCGTGTAGGTGTCGATCCCCCCTGTGTGCCGGTTGGCCCAGCGGTTGCCGATGCCGAGCACGAAGTCCGAGGCCAGCATGGTGGCGTTGCCGTAGCGGTGCGCCGTCTGCAGCCCGACCATGCCGGCGTTGAGCTCGTGGTCGTCGGGCACCGTGCCCCAACCCATCAGGGTCGGCACGACGGGCACCCCGGTCAGCTCGGCGAACTCGAGCAGCAGGTCCGCTGCGTCGGCGTTCACAACTCCGCCACCGGCGACCAGCAGTGGTCGTTCCGCGGCCGCCAGCATGTCCAGCGCCTTCTCGATCTGCGGCCGGGTCGCCGCGGGCTTGTACGCCGGCAGTGAGGCGTAGGTCTCCACGTCGAACTCGATCTCGGTCATCTGGACGTCGATGGGCAGGTCGATCAGGACCGGTCCGGGACGTCCGGACCGCATGAGGTGGAAGGCCTTCTGGAAGGTGCCGGGCACCTGCGCCGCCTCGAGCACCGTGACTGCCATCTTGGTCAGCGGCGCGGCGATGCTGGCGATGTCGACGGCCTGGAAGTCCTCCTTGTGCAGCTTGGCGACCGGCGCCTGCCCGGTGATGCAGAGGATGGGAATCGAGTCGGCGCTCGCCGAGTAGAGCCCGGTGATCATGTCGGTGCCGGCCGGCCCACTGGTCCCGACGCAGACGCCGATGTTGCCGGCCTTGGCCCGCGTGTAGCCCTCGGCCATGTGCGAGGCGCCCTCGACGTGGCGGGCCAGGGTGTGGTGCAGGCCGCCGTTGGTCTCCATCGCCTTGTAGAACGGGTTGATCGCCGCGCCGGGGAGGCCGAACACATGCGTGACGCCCTCCAGCTTCAAGATCTCCACTGCCGCCTGGGCGGCTCGCATCCGAGTCATGTCCCTGCTCCTGCTTCGTCTGGTGTTGTACGTCCGGAGAGCCGCTCGACTCCCCGCAACAGGGCCGAGTGGTCCAGGCCGCCGTCACCGTTGGCGCGGGCGGAGGCCATCAGCTGGGCGGCTGCGGCCCCCAGCGGCACCACCACGCCGGCCTCGCGGGCCGCGGCGGTGACGATGCCCATGTCCTTGTGGTGCAGGTCGATGCGGAAGCCTGGCTCGAAGGAGCGGCTCAGCATGTTCGCCTTCTTCTGCTCCAGCACCTTGGAGCCGGCCAACCCGCCGCCGAGTACCTCGAGCGCGGCCTCGGTGTCGACCCCGTAGGCCTCGAGGAAGACCAGCGCCTCCGCCACGACCTGGATGTTGACCGCCACGATCAGCTGGTTGGCCGCCTTGACCGTCTGGCCGGCGCCGCTGGGTCCGACGTGCACGATCGTGCGTCCGACCGCGTCGAAGACCGGGCCGGCCTCGTCGAAGTCAGCCGCCTCACCCCCGACCATGATCGAGAGCACCGCGTCCTTGGCGCCCGCCTCACCGCCGGACACCGGTGCGTCGAGAAGCCGGACCCCCTTCTCGCGCGCCTGCTCGGCGAGTGCGACGGTGACGTCGGGCCGGATGCTGGAGAAGTCGATGACCAGGGTGCCGGGTGCGGCGTGCTCGAAGACGCCGTCCTCACCGGCGAGCACCTGCTCGACGTCCGGGGAGTCGGGGACCATCACCGCGACCACGTCGGCGCCCTTGACCGCCTCGGCGATCGAGGTGGCCGCCCGGCCGCCGGCGTCGACCAGCGGCTGGGTGCGCTCCGGGGAGAGGTTGACACCGCAGACGTCGAAGCCCGCGCCTTGCAGGTGGAGTGACATCGGCTGGCCCATGATGCCGAGGCCGATGAACGCGATCGTGGTCATCCGGTGTGCTCCCTTGCTGGTGCGGCGCGGCGCGCCCTCGGCAGCCAGGCCAGGCTGGCTTCGGTGTCCACGGTGGGCTTGTACTCCAGGCCCACCCACCCGCCGTAGCCCCGCGCGGCGAGGTCGCCCAGCAGGCCGTCGAGGTCGAGGTCGCCGGTGCCTGGCTCGCCCCGGCCTGGGCAGTCGGCGACCTGCACGTGCGCCGTCACTGCGGCGTACGCCGCGATGGCCGCAGGGACGTCATCGCCGTTGTTGGCAAGGTGGAACAGGTCGCACAGGAAGCCGATCGACTCCGCGCCGTCGGCCCGGACCGACTCGACCACCGCGACGGCGTCCGCGGCGGTCCGCAACGGATAGGGCTTGGGACCGCTGACCGGCTCGACCAGCACGGTCGCGCCGATCCGCCCGGCCGCGGCGGCAGCCAGCCGCAGCTGCTCGCGCCCGAGCTCGTCCTGCTCCTCGGGGGCCACGTCGTCGACCCGGTTGCCGTAGAGCGCGTTGAAGGCGGTGACGCCGAGCTGCTCACCGATCCCGACCGTGACCTCGATGTTGTCGCTGAACTGCGCGGCGCGGGCCGGGATGGACAGCACTCCGCAGTCCGGCCCGGCGAGGTCACCGGCGAAGAAGTTGAGTCCGATGAGCGCGACACCGGAGTCGCGCACGGCGGTGACGAACGACGCAACCTCGGCGTCACCCGGCACCGGATCCTCCGGCCACGGCCACCAGAACTCGATCGCATCGAAGCCGGCGTCCTTGGCGGCCCGCGGACGCTCGAGCAGCGGAAGCTCGGTGAAGAGCATCGAGCAGTTGGCCAAGTACGGCAGGCCGTGGTCAGCCATCAACAACACCTTCCGTATTGCGGAAAAAGTTTTCCATTACGCGAGAGAATAGATCCAGGTGGCCGGGTCAGTCAAGTCAGCCGGCTCGAGCGAGGAGTCGCCGCTGCTGAGTCACCGCGTCCTGCATCAACGCGTCCTCGTCCGCGGTCACCAACCGGTCCCGCTCGACCACCCGGCGACCGGAGACCAGGAGCAGCTCGAGCGGCGGGCGGTCGCCCAGGACCAGCGCGGCCACCGGGTCGACGACACCGGCGTGCGGCAGCGTGTCGAGCCGCCAGATGGCAATGTCGGCCTGCTTGCCGGCCTCCAGTGAGCCGATCTGGTCGTCCCAGCCGAGGACCCGCGCGCCTCCTATCGTCGCCGTCTCCAGTGCGTCCCGGACGCTCAACGCCTCCGGTCCACCTCGGGCCCGGGCGAAGAGCAGCGCGTGGCGTGCCTCCTCCGCCAGCGAGCTGGCCTCGTTGCTGGCGGCCCCGTCCACGCCAAGACCCACGGGCACCGCGGCGTCGCGCAGGTCGCGGAGCCGGCACGTCCCAGCCCCCAGCCGGGCGTTTGACGAGGGGCAGTGCGCGACGCCGGTCCCGCTCGCGGCCAACGCAGCGATGTCGTGGTCATCGAAATGGATGCCGTGGGCGAACCAGACGTCGTCGCCGAGCCAGCCCAGCGACTCGAGGTGGTTCACAGGCGAGCAGCCGAAGTGCTCGCGGCAGTAGGTGTCCTCGTCCCGCGTCTCGGCCAGGTGGGTGTGCAGTCGCACGCCACGGTCCCGGGCCAGCCTCGACGACTCGACGAGCAGGTCGGCAGTCACCGAGAACGGCGAGCAGGGCGCGAGCGCGACCCTGAGCAGCGAGTCCGGCCCGGGATCGTGGTGAGTGTCGATGGCCGCCTCGCTGGCCGCGAGGATGGTCTCGAGGTCCTCGACGATGTCGTCCGGCGGCAGCCCGCCCTGGGACTCTCCGAGGTCCATCGACCCCCGTGTGGCCAGGAAGCGGACCCCGATCCGGCGAGCCGCGTCGATCCCGGCTCCGAGTACGTCGCCACCATGCCTGGGAAAGACGTAGTGGTGGTCCATCGAGGTGGTGCAGCCGGTGCGAGCCAGCCAGCCGAGCCCGGCAGCGGCCGCGGCGCCGGTGACGTCCTCGTCGAGATGCCCCCACACCGGGTAGAGGGTGGTCAGCCAGCCGAACAGCCCCGCATCCACCGCAAGCCCTCGAGTCACCCATTGGTAGAGATGGTGGTGGGTGTTGACGAGGCCGGGCGTGACCAGGCAGCCCCGCGCGTCCACCCGGTCGACGACCTCTCCCGGCTCCGGATCCGGAGCGGGTCCGGGACCGACCGCCGCGATCCGCCCCGCCCGCACCACGACGTGGCCGGGCGAGTGCTCGGCGCGAGCGCCGTCCATGGTGGCGACGACGCCGCCCTCGATCAGCAGCACCTCGGAAGGCATCGGCGTCAGCTCCCGCGGTACGTCGAGTAGGCGAAGGGACTGAGCAGCAGCGGCACGTGGTGATGCCGGCTCGCGTCCGTGATCTCGAAGACGACATCGACGACCGGATAGAAGGTGGGAGTCGCTGTGCGGGCGAACCACTCCCCGGTCTTGAAGCTGAGGCGGTAGGTTCCCGCGCCGAGCACCATCCCTTCGGTCAACCCTGGGCATCGGCCGTCGGCGTCTGTCGTGCCCTCGCCCAGCTGACCGCCCTCGGTGCCGTCGAGTCGCTCAAGCAGCAGCCGGAGCCCCTGCGCGGGCAGGCCGCGGGCCGCGTCGAGCACGTGCGTCGAGACAGTCACTGGTCCTCCTCGGGTTCGGCGAGCAGCTCGGACAGCCGCAGTCCGGTGATCCGCGCGAGCTCGCCACGAACGACGTCCAGCTCCGGTTCCGGATCGTTGGCCAGGCGAGCGTGAAGCAGAGCCAGCAGCTCCTCAGCGCTGCGTCCAGCGGCCGCGACCAGGTAGATCCGGCCGAACCGCTCCTCGTAGGCGGCGTTGCCCCGCACCATCGCCGCCTGGAGGGAGGCGTCGGCTTGGGACATCCCTGCCTGCTCGCGGGCCGACTGCTTGGATCCCCGCTCACCGATGCGCGGATGGCCCGCCAGTGCGGCGTCGAGCTCTGCCGCGTCCAGGCCTAGCACCAGCCCGTCGGAGGTGGCGAGCAGGTGTCGGTGGTCCTCGTACGGCCGCCCGGCCAGAAGCTCGTCTGCCCACTGGGGCGACGCGGTCAGGGCGAGCAGCCGAGGCCGCAGGGAGTCGACGGACGCCTGGTTGAAGTGGTCGAGCGGGGCCGGGCGCCCTGATGACGCCCGGCCCTCTCCTTCATCCATCCGCGCTAGTAGAGCCGGTGCAGGCTGGCTGCGCGGATCGAACCCATGGGGGTCGTGTCCGCCACCTTGTCGGCCAGCCGGTGGTTCGCGATCTTCGCGATCTCCAGCAACGCGGCCGCGTGCTCCTGCATCGGTGAGTTGTCGAGCCGGTTCCACGCCTGCTCCAGCACCTGTTCGGAGGTCAGCTCCCGGACCGCGATGATCAGCGGGAACCCGAACTTGTCGTAGTAGGCCTGGTTGACCTCCGTGAACGCCTCCTGCTCCTCCTCCCCGAGGAACGTGAGCCCCGCGCTGGCCTGGTCGACGACCGAGTTCTCGCCCAGGTCCCCGGTCCGGAGCTCCTCGCCGGCCAGCGAGGGGTAGCTCCGCATCAGGGCTTCCTGCTGCTCGGCGGGCAGAGAGAACAGCTCGTCCTGAAGGGTCGCCCGCAGGGCGTTCGCGTCGGCGAACGGACGCCGGTCCGCGGCGGCCTCGGCGATGGTGGAGACGCCCTGGTACGACGGAGCAACCGTGGCGACGAACTGCTCGCGCGTCATCGAGTTGAGCGCGACGACGTCGACGCGGGTGATGCGCGACGATCCGTCGTCCACTGCGCCACCGAAGTGGTTGAGCAGCAGGTTGAGCAGGATCGCCGCGACGCTGCCGACCGTGATGCCCGAGTTCAGGAAGGCCTGGACGTTGTCGGGGAACGCCGTCAGGAAGACCGACTGGTTGTCGGCGTTCTGCGGGAGGGCCACGGGGATCATCGCCACTCCGATGCTGACGGCCACCACGACCACGTTGCGGTGGTTGTGGAAGTCGACCCGGCCCAGCGTCTGGATCCCGACCGCGGCCACGGTGCCGAACATGACCAGCGCGGCTCCGCCGAGGACAGAGGGCGGAATGCTGGAGACCAGGGCACCGGCCTTGGGCACCAGGCCGAGCAGGATCATGATCACGCCGGCGGTGGCCACCACCCACCTGCTCTTGACGCGGGTCAGTCGGACCAGTCCGACGTTCTCAGCGAAGCAGGTGTAGGGGAAGGAGTTCATGATGCCGCCCAGGAAGGTGGCCACGCCGTCGGCTCGCAGGGCCGCGGCGATGTCGGACTTGCTGATCGGCTTCTCGACGATCTGGCCGGTCGCGTAGACGTCACCGGTGGTCTCCACCGCGGTGATCAGCATGACGACGATCATCAGCAGTATCGGAACCAGCGAGAAGTGCGGTGTGCCGAAGTGGAACGGCCCGGTGAAGCCGACCAGATCGGCGTCGCCGACCGAGCCGAACTCGGCGACCTTGCCTCCGGAGCCGTTCGAGACGAAAGCGGCGACCGACGTGCCGATGACCAGGCCGGCGAGCACGGCGACGGTGGAGATGAAGCCGCGGCCGAACCGGGTGAGGAGCAGGATGACGAGGATCGTGAAGAACGCCAGGCTGAGGTTGGTGGCACTGCCGAACTGCAGGTTGGCGGGCACCAGGTCGGGGTTGTACAGCGCGAACTGCCCGCCGCCTGCGTCGTAGGCCGCGACCGGGATCAGCGTGATCCCGATGATGGTGATGACCGATCCGGTCACGACCGGCGGGAAGAACCGCACCAGCCTGCTGAAGTACGGCGCAATCGCCAGCTGGAAGAGCCCGGCAACGATCACGGCCCCATAGATGTAGGTGAGGCTGTCGGCGCCGCCCCCATGGTCGAGACCGATGATGATCATCGGCGAGACCGCGGTGAACGTCACTCCTTGAAGCAGGGGCAACCGAACGCCGATCTTCCAGACGCCGACGGTCTGCAGGAGAGAGGCGATCCCGCAGGTGAACAGGTCGGCGTTGATCAGGTGGATCAGCTGTTCCTGGTTCAGTCCGATGGCTCCGCCCAGCAGGATCGGCACGACCACGGCCCCGGCGTAGAACGCCATCACGTGCTGGAGGCCGTAGACCGCGAGCTTCTGAACCGGCAGGACCTCGTCGACCGGGTGTACGGGGCGCTTCTTCGCCGGTGATGCGGTTGTGCTCATCTCACACCTTCTCGTTGTTGTGCCGTGTTGTTTGCGGCCGGGGACTCAGACGAAGCCGGGGACTGCCTGCCAGGCCAGGCCGGCCTCGGAGGAGTCGTCGCGGGACAGGTCGGCCTGGATCAGCCCGTAGGGCCGGTCCGCGGCGATGAAGACCTCGCCGTTGTTCTCCTGCCCGAACGGGGCCAGGTCGACAAGGAAGTGGTGCTTGTTCGGCGCCGAGAACTTGATCTCGGCCACGTCGCGGTGGTTCTCCAGCACGGCAGTGCCCATCACGAAGAGCGTCTCCTGAAGCGCGCGGCTGTACGTCGTCGCGTAGAAGGCGAGCAGTGTCCGCTTGACCTCCTCGTAGAGCGCGTCCCAGTCGGTGTCGCGCTCCGCAGCGGTGCCCTCGTGGCGCCAGCCTGCGGTCAGCGAGGTCGCCATGATCCGGTCGTCGGTCTCCTGCAGGGTCGTGTAGCCGTCCTTGAGGAAACCCTTGAACTCCGAGCCGGTGGACTTGAGCACCGTGAGATCCGTGAAGCCCGAGACCACCCAGACGCGCTGCTGGTCGCCTCGGCCTTCGACGGTGACCCAGACGGTCCTGGTCTCGGTCCCCCTCCTGACGAAGGAGTGGTCGTGCCCCGAGCCGTCGACTTCGATCCGGTCCCATGCGAACTCCTCGACCCGCACCAGCGCACCGGTAGCGGGCGGAGCGGCCTCGAGGAAGTGGGTGGCCAGCGCGATCGCGTAGTCCTCGGGTGAGGTGACGCCGTGTTCCTTGGCGTAGGCGAAGGCGGTGTTCTTCTGGGTGTCCGTGGGCAGCACGTTGGCCTGGCCGCCGGTGGTGTGCGCGTCCTCGAAGTCGCCCCGCAGCCACGTCGACACGTTGAGGTCACGAATCTCGTGCCGGTCTGTGTCGCGGTAGATCCGGACGACGCGGTTCTCGGACTTTCCGTACTGGTTGGCTCCGAGCACGATGCTCATGGACCACTCCTTCGTGCCACCGATGATTTCCGCAATGTGGAAGTTGTTTCCCGTTGGTCGGAAACTGTAGGGACCTGGGCGCCCCGCGTCAACAGGTGGAAGTGATCCGGCTCACGCGCGTCGTGGTCGCGCGAGACCGGTCAACCCGGCCAGGTCGAGACCCGTGGCGGACTCGACCTCGCTCGAGGCGACCGCACCGCAGTCCACGGCGCGGACGACGAAGTCCGAGAGCGCGCGTGCCGTGGCCGGCTCGTCCATCACGCTGGAGCCCGCCTCGCCCAGGTAGTTGCGCAGCCGCTCCGCCGCATCGTCGAAGCCGTCGCGATAGAAGGCGTACGTCGCTGCGAAGCGAGTGGGCAGCTGCGAGGGATGCAGGTCCCAGCCCTGGTAGTAGCCGCGCTCCAGAGAGCGTCGGACGAGTCTGGCGTGCAGCTCCCAGCCAAGCTCTACTGCTGCGGCGTCGCCGAGGGGAAGCACGTTGGTGGAGCCGTCGGAGAGCCGGACCCCGGTGCCCGCGGCGGCGGCCTGCATCACGAGCTTCGCGTGGTCGGCGACCGGGTGCTCCATGCTCTGGTACGCCGCGGGAATCCCGCAGAAGGCCGAGTAGTCGTAGGTGCCGTAGTGGAGCGCGGTCACCCGACCGTCCCCGGCGTGGATCATCCGGCTCACCAGTGCGGTGCCGTCGGGACCCAGGATCGACTGCGGCGTCTCGATCTGAAGCTCGAAGCTAAGGCTTCGAGGTGCGAGTCCGAGCCCCTGCTCGAGCCCAGCCGTCAGCTCGACCATCGTCTCGACCTGGTCGACGCTGGTGATCTTGGGCAGCGTCACCACGAAGCCATCGAGGGTGCCGCCCTGGTACAGAAGCTGAGCGAGGAACAAGGTCAGGGTCCGGATTCCTCGTGCCCGGGTCGGCGACTCCAGGCTCTTGAACCGGATCCCCCGGTAGGGCGGGGCTGCTCCGGACTGCATGGCCCGCGCCAGGGCTCCGGCGGCACCGGACACGTCAGCGTCCTCCGCCTCGTCTCCCGGAGCGCCGTACCCGTCCTCGAAGTCGATCCGGAGGTCCTCGATCGGTTCCGACCCGAGCTTGTCGCGAACCAGCTCGACCAGCCTGGGGTCGCCGGCCACGCGTGCGAACGCGTCCCCGTGCTCGTCGATCGAGGCCAGGGCGGCCCGGCCCCACGACTCGCTGAGATCCTCGGTGAACCGGTCGGCCGGCACATAGACGGTGTGGACCGGCTGTCGGTCTGGAGCGTCTCCGGGGAACTGCCGGGCCAGCGCCTCATCAGCGGCCCGCAGTCGGGCGTCTGCGGTCGCGGTCAGCGTGTCTGCGAGCTCTGACATGAACTCTCCCTATGGTTTCGTTATTCGCATGCCGGACATTATCTTCCGTATCGTGGAAGTCAACCCCCGCAGGGAGTCCCGTCGCACCCGTCCCAACGTCGGGTCCTTACTGTTCTCTGCATGATCGAGCTCCGCACGCCCGCGCAGATCGAGGCCATGAAGCCGGCCGGCCGGTTCGTCGCCGAGGTCCTCGTCGCGCTGCGCGACGCCGCTGACGTGGGCGTCAACCTGCTCGACCTCGACCGGCTCGCGCACGAGATGATCAAGGAGCGCGGTGCCGAGTCCTGCTACATCGACTACCACCCGTCGTTCGGCGCCTCGCCGTTCGGGAAGGTGCTGTGCACCAGCGTCAACGACGCCGTGCTGCACGGCCTCCCCCATGACTACGCGCTCAAGGACGGCGACCTGCTCTCCCTCGACTTCGCGTGCAGCGTCGACGGCTGGGTGTCCGACTCGGCGCTCAGCGTGGTCGTCGGGACGCCACGCGAGCAGGACCTCGCGCTCATCGACGTCGCCACCCGAGCGCTGGCGGCCGGGATCGCCGAGGGGCAGGTCGGCAACCGGCTCTTCGACATCTCGCACGCGATCGGCAACATCGCGCGGGCGGCCGGGCTGGGGGTGAACCTGCAGTTCGGCGGCCACGGCGTCGGCCGGACCATGCACGGCGACCCACACGTCCCGAACGACGGCCGCCCGGGCCGCGGTCTCAAGCTCAAGCCGGGGCTGGTGATCGCGATCGAGCCGTGGTTCCTCCAGACCACCGACCAGATCTTCACCGATGCCGACGGCTGGACGCTGCGCAGCGCGGACGGATCCCGTGGCGCGCACATGGAGCACACCATCGCGATCACCGACGACGGCCCGCTGGTGCTGACCGACCGGAGCGAGCTGGAGTAGCTCAGCCCGCGTAGGAGACTTGCAGCTCCTTGATGCCGTTGATCCAGCCGTGCCGGAGCCGGCGGGCCTCGCCGAGCCGGCTGATGTTCGGAGCACCGTCTGCCAGGGCGTTGAACATCAGGCGCACCTCCTGGCGAGCCAGGTTGGCACCGATGCAGTAGTGCGCCCCGTGGCCGCCGAAGGCCAGGTGCGGGTTGGGCGAGCGGCTGATGTCGAACGTGAACGGATCGGCGAAGACGTCCTCGTCGTGGTTGGCGCTGCCGTAGAAGAGCCCGACCCGCTGGCCCTTCTTCACCTCCACGTCGCCCACCATGACGTCGTTGAGCGCGGTCCGCTGGAAGACGTTGACCGGGGTCGCCCACCGGATCACCTCGTCGACCATGGTCTCCGGGCGCTCGTCCACCCAGAGCTGCCACTGGTCGGGGTTGTCGAGGAAGGCGTTCATGCCGTGCGTGATCGCATTCCGCGTGGTCTCGTTGCCGGCGACGGTCAGGATGATGAAGAAGTAGCCGAACTCGTCGTCGGTGAGGCCCCGGCCGTCCTTGTCTGGCCCATCGATCTGCGCCGAAATCAGCTTGGTGATGATGTCGTCCTGCGGGTTCTCGCGGCGGTCGGCCGCCATTGCCATCGCGTAGCCGAGGATCTCGGCCGCGGCCACGTCGGACGAGCCCTCGAAGTCGGGGTCCTCGTTGGCCAGCATCTGGTTGGACCACTCGAAGAGCTTGCTGCGGTCGTCCTGGGGGACGCCGAGCAGGTCGGCGATCGCCTGCAGCGGCAGCTCCGCGGCCACCTCGGTGACGAAGTCGCCCTTGCCGCGCTGGACCGCGTCGGCCACGATCCGGTGCGCCCGGTCGGTCATGATCTGCTCGAGCGCGCCGATCGAGCGAGGCGTGAAGCCACGGGAGATGATCTGCCGGGTCGTGGTGTGCTCGGGCGGGTCCTGGTTCAACAGCATGACCCGCTGGAACTCGACCATCTCCCGGAGCATCCCCTCCTGGAATCGGATGATGGCGCCGTTCTCGGCGCTGGAGAAGTTCTTGGAGTCCTTCGACACCGCACTGACATCGGCGTGCTTGGACAGCGCCCAGTAGCCGGTGCCGCCCTCCATGCCGTCGCGAGAGGACTGCGGCTGCTCGATCCAGAACACCGGCGCGGTCCTGCGCAACGACGTGTACTTGTCGTGCGGGATCGCCTCCCAGTTCACGTCCGGGTCGGTGAAGTCGTAGCCCTCGGGCAGGACGTGGGTTGTCACGTGTGCTCCCTCTCGAATCGGACGATCAGCGGTAGGCGACCTGAAGATCCTTCACTCCGTTGATCCAGCCATGTCGAAGCCGTCGCGGCTCCCCGAGCTGGCGGATCCCCGGGGCCTGCTCGGCCAGCGCGGCGAAGATCAGGTTGACCTCGAGCCGGGCCAGGTTGGCGCCGATGCAGTAGTGCGCACCGTGGCCACCGAATGCCTGGTGCGGGTTGGGGTCACGGGTGATGTCGAAGCGGAACGGGTCGGTGAACACGTCCTCGTCGAAGTTGGCGCTCGCGTAGAACATCCCGACCCGCTCGCCGGCCGCGACCGGCTGGCCACCGACCACGACGTCGTTGATCGCCGTTCGCTGGAAGACCGTGACCGGCGTGCCCCACCGGATGATCTCGTCGCCCGCTGTGGCCGGCCGGGCCTTCTTGTAGAGCTCCCACTGGTCGGGGTTCTGGAAGAAGGCGTGCATGCCGTGCGAGATGGCGTTGCGCGTCGTCTCGTTGCCCGCGACCGCGAGCAGCACCATGAAGAAGCCGAACTCGTCGTCGGTCAGGCCCCGATCGCCGTCAATTTCTGCCGAAACCAGTTTGGTGATGATGTCGTCGCGCGGGTTGTTGCGGCGTTCGTCGGCCAGCGCCATGGAGTACCCGAGGATCTCCATGAACGCGACGGCCTCGTCGCCCTCCACCTCGGGGTCGTCGTAGGACATCATCTGGTTGGACCACTCGAAGAGCTTGCCGCGGTCCTCCTGCGGTACGCCGAGCAGCCCGGCGATCGCCTGGAGCGGGAGCTCGGCCGCGACGTCCTCGACGAAGTTGCCCTCACCCTTGGCGACCGCCTCCGCGACGATCTCGTGGGAGCGGCGCTCCAGGTCCTCGTGCAGCGCCGAGATGGACCGCGGCGTGAACGCGCGCGAGATGATCTGGCGCAGCTTGGTGTGGTCGGGCGCGTCGTGGTTGATCAGCAGGAACCTGGTGTTCTCCACGCCTGCGCGGTCCATGTCCGGGCCGAACCGGATGATGACGCCGTCGAGGTTAGTCGAGAAGTTGGCCTGGTCCTTGGAGATCGCGGCGACGTCGGCGTGCTTGCTGACTGCCCAGTAGCCGCGGTGGTCGGGGAACCCCGCCTTGGCCGTCTCGGTCTGGGTCACGAACGACACTGGCGCCGCACGGCGCAGCGTCAGCAGCTCGTCGTGCGGCACCCGCTCCTGCATCACGTCGGGGTCCGTTGGGTCGAAGTCCAGCGAGACGTCTGGTGCGGATGTCACAGGTGGAACCCCTCACGAATCTGAAACGTGTTCTAGTGCGTCAACGTTACATACTCCCGGTAGGTAGCGGAAGTGGTTCCTTGCCCGAAACGAGAACGTGTTCTACTTTCTTTTGACATGGGCAACCCGGTGATCGTCGACGCCGTCCGCACGCCGCTCGGCAAGCGGAACGGCTGGCTCGCGGGCGTGCACCCCGCGGCACTGCTGGGCTTCGCCCAGGCCGAGGTGCTGCGCCGCGCCGGAGTCGACCCGGAGCTGGTGGACCAGGTGGTCGGCGGCTGCGTGACCCAGGCCGGTGAGCAGTCCAACGACATGATCCGCCGGGCCTGGCTCTACGCCGGGCTCCCCCAGCGCACCGGTGCCACCGCCGTCGACGCCCAGTGCGGCTCGGGCCAGCAGTCCGCGCACCTGGTGCACGACATGGTCGCCGCCGGCACCATCGACGTCGGGATCGCCTGCGGCGTCGAGTCGATGTCCCGGATCCCGCTCGGCGCCAATGTCCCGCCGGGCACCGGCGACCCGCGCCCCGACGACTGGGCGATCGACCTGCCCAACCAGTTCGAGGCCGCCGACCGGATCGCCGGCCGCCGCGGGCTGACCCGTGCCGACCTGGACGCGTTCGGCCTCTCTTCCCAGCAGAAGGCCCGGGTCGCGGTCGACGAGGGCCGGTTCAAGCGCGAGATCGCGCCGTTCGCCACGCCCGACGGCGTCGTCGACGCCGACCAGGGGCTGCGCGACACCACCCTCGAGGGGCTGGCCGGCCTCACCGCAGTGCTCCCCAACGGCCTGCACACCGCCGGCACGTCCTCCCAGATCTCCGACGGCGCCTCCGCCGTACTGATCATGGACGAGGACAAGGCGCGCGCCCTCGGCCTCACCCCGCGGGCCCGGATCAAGACCCACTGCCTGGTCGGCTCCGACCCCTACTACCACCTCGACGGCCCGATCGAGGCGACCCAGAAGCTCCTTGACCGCACCGGCATGGCGATCTCCGACTTCGACCTGTTCGAGGTCAACGAGGCATTCGCCTCCGTCGTCCTCTCCTGGGCCGGAGAGCACCAGGTCGACCTGGACAAGGTCAACGTGAACGGCGGCGCGATCGCCCTCGGTCACCCGGTCGGGTCGACCGGCACCCGGCTGATCACGACCGCCCTGCACGAGCTCGAGCGCCGTGACGTGTCCACGGCCCTGGTCTCCATGTGCGCGGGCGGCGCGATGGCCACCGGCACTGTCATCGAGCGGGTCTGAGCACCTCGGTCACCACGCGCGCGGCGTCGGCGAACCCGTAGTCGGGAGACCCCGCTCCGGGGACGCCCAGCCGCACCACCACGGTCTGCGAGGCCGGGTCGACCAGCACCACCTGGCCGCCGAAGCCGAGCGCCGCGAACAGGTCGCCGGGCGCACCCGGCGCGAGCTGGCCGACCTTGTCGACGCCCGGCGGGAGCTCGGGGTTCTCGGCGTCCAGGGGGCTGCGGAGCGGACCCTTGCGGTTGAGCCACCACAGCAGCCCGTACGCCGCGTTGAGCCGCTGGGACGACCGGCCGGTCGCGTCCGCGACCCACTCCGCCGGCACCAGCTGCTCGCCGTCCCAGACACCGTCCTGTGCGAAGAGCCGGCCGAACCGCGCGAGGTCCGGGCACGTCGACTTCATCCCGAAGAAGGCCTGGGTCGAGTTGCCACTGCCGTCCTTGGTGTAGCGGGTGTGTGTCATCCCGAGCGGTTCGAGGAGGCGCTCGGCGGCGAAGTCGGCGGTCGGTTCCCCCGTCGCTCCGTGCAGCACCGCGTCGAGGGTCTGGATGGCCGCGTTGTTGTAGGCCCACACCGTGCCCGGCTCGAACTGCTGCGTCAGCCCCACGGCGTACGCCGTCCGGTCCTGCGCCTGGAGCAGGTCGCCGTAGTCGCTGGTCGGTGTCCAGAAGCGGCCGCTGTCGTTGGAGAGCAGGTTGCGCACCGTGACGTCCTCGGAGCCGGTCCCCTGCCACTCCGGGATCCAGGTCGACGCCGGCGCTTCGACCTGGAGGGCCCCCTCGGCCTGGGCGATCCCGACCAGCGTGCTGGTCACCGACTTGGTGACCGAGAAGACCTCCTGCTCGGTGGTCGGACCGCCGTCCTTCCAGTACCACTCGCCCAGCACGTGCCCGCGCTGGGCCACGAGGAAGCAGCTGGACCCGGCCGCCTTCGCGTCGGCGGCCAGCCGGTCGAGCGCCGCCCGGTCGAACTCCGGTGCCTCGCCCTCGGGGTTCGCGCTCGGCTCCGCGGACGCCTCAGTCGACTTGTAGGTGAACGGCTCCGCGTCCTCGTCCGCGCCGTCCCGGCAGCCGGCCAGCAGCAGGGCGGTGGACAGCACCAGCCCGACCGCCGCCCTCCGCCTCACCAGGAAAGCGTAGGGCTCAGCCTGCGCCGTACACCGGCTCGGGCGTCGGCGCTTCGGCCAGCAGCTCCCGCAACGCGGGGCCGACCTCGTCCGCGACCCATCGGCGACCGGCGTCGCGGGCCGGGCCGTGCGCCCAGCCGGTCTCGACGGTGATGGTGCTGCCGTCGACCTCGATCACCCGGCCGGTCACGTCGCCGGCCTCCACGGAGGCAAGCCAGGCGACCACCGGAGAGTTGTCCTCGGGCAGCGCCATGTCCGCGGTGTCGAAGGCACCCTCGGTCATCCGGGTCTTCGCCACCGGTGCGATCGCGTTGACCGTGACCCCGTAGCGGCCCAGCTCCTGGGCTGCGACCAGGGTGAGCCCGGCGATCCCGGCCTTGGCGGCGGAGTAGGTGGCCTGGCCGACCGAACCCTGCAGCCCCGCGCCGGAGCTGGTGTTGATGACGCGGGCGGCGCGCTGACGGCCCTCCTTGGCCTCGGCGCGCCAGTAGGCGCCGGCGTGCCGCAGCGGTGCGAAGTGTCCCTTGAGGTGCACCCGGATGACCGCGTCCCACTCCTCCTCGGACGTGTTGACGAGCATCCGGTCGCGGACGAAGCCGGCGTTGTTGACGAGGATGTCGAGGCCCCCGAAGGTGTCGACCGCCTGCTGCACCATCGCTGCGGCCTGCTCGAAGTCGGCCACGTCGGCGCCGTTCGCGACCGCCCGGCCACCCGCCGAGGTGATCGCGGCGACGACCTCGTCGGCCGGCGACTCTTTGGTGTCCTGGCCGGACAACGAGACGCCGTAGTCGTTGACGACGACGGCCGCGCCGTGTGCGGCCAGCTCGAGCGCGTGCGCCCTGCCGATCCCGCGCCCCGCACCGGTCACGATCGCGACGCGACCCTCCAACAGGCTCATGGGCTTCCTTCCAGGGCGGACAGGAAGACGGGGGGTTCGCCCCCGCCGTGGCATTCGACTCGGGCGCCGGAGACGTACGACGCGAGGTCACTCGCGAGGAAGACGGCGACATGCCCGACCTCCTCGGGCCGGGCCATCCGGCCGAGCGGGATGGTCCGCTCGATCGCCGCCACCTGCGCGTTTCCGCCGTAGTGGTCGGCGGTGTCCTCGGTGCGGCACAGGCCCACGTCGATCGAGTTGACACGGACCTTCGGCCCCCACTCGACGGCGAGCGAGGCGGTGAGCGAGTCGAGCCCGGCCTTCGCAGCGCCGTACGCCGCCGTGCCGGGCGAGGGTCGCGCCGCCGAGACCGAGGAGATGTTGACGATCGCGCCGCCGGTCTCCTGCTGCTGCATCACGGCGTTGGCCGCCTGTGCACACAGGAGTGGCGCCAGCAGGTTGAGGCCGACGATCTTGTCGTGGAAGCGGGCCGACGCGTCCGCGGCGAGGGCGTACGGCGCCCCGCCCGCGTTGTTGACCAGCACGTCGAGCCGGCCGGCGTCGGCGACCACCTGAGCCACGAGGCCCTGGACCGCGTCGGGATCCCGGACGTCGCAGACGTAGTGGTCGGTCGTGTCGACCGCCGACCGGGAACACGTGAGCACCCGCGCGCCCGCGGCGCGGAACGCCTCGGTGATGCCGAGCCCGATCCCGCGCGTGCCGCCGGTGACCAGCACGGCACGGCCGGACAGGTCCAGGGCGAGCGCCATGGGTGATACCCTACCAAGCAAATGCTTGGTTTGTTGCCTAGGAGGCCCGGTGGCCGTCACCAGTGAGCTGCGTCCGGACGGCATCCGCGTCGTCACGATGGACGCTCCCCCGGTCAACGCGCTGACCGTGCAGGGCTGGTTCGACGTCGCCGGTGCGCTCGACCAGGCCTCGGCGGACCTGGACACCAAGGTGGTCGTGCTTCGTGCCGAGGGCCGCGGCTTCAACGCCGGCGTCGACATCAAGGAGATGCAGCAGACCACCGGCTTCGACGCGCTGATCGGCGCCAACCGCGGCTGCTACGCGGCGTTCAAGGCGGTCTACGAGTGCGCGGTGCCGGTGATCGCCGCGGTCAACGGCCACTGCCTCGGCGGCGGTGTCGGCCTGGTCGGCAACGCCGACTGCATCGTGGCCAGCGACGACGCCTACTTCGGCGTGCCGGAGGTGGACCGGGGCGCGCTCGGCGCGGCCACGCATCTGGCGCGGCTGGTGCCGCCGCATCTGATGCGCACCCTCTACTTCACCGGCCGCACGATCACGGCTGCGGACCTGCTCCCCCACGGCTCGGTGCTCGAGGTGGTCCCCCGCGACCAGCTCGACGACGCCGCGCTCGAGGTCGCCGGCGAGATCGCCGCCAAGGACACGAGGGTGATCCGGGCCGCCAAGGAGGCGCTCAACGGCATCGACCCGATCGACGTCAACAAGAGCTACCGGTTCGAGCAGGGGTTCACCTTCGAGCTCAACCTTTCCGGCGTCAGCGACGAGCTCAGGGCCAACTTCAAGTGACCAAGGGACCCCGCGACAAGCGGATGACCATCGACGAGGTGGTCGCCACGCTCGAGGACGGCAGCACCCTCGGCATCGGCGGCTGGGGGCCGCGGCGCAAGCCGATGGCGCTGGTCCGGGCGATCCTCCGTTCCGACCTCAAGGACCTCACCCTGGTCAGCTGGGGCGGCGCCGATGTCGGACTGCTGGTCCGCGCCGGCAAGGTGCGCAAGCTCGTCTACGCCTTCGTCTCGCTGGACACGGTCCCGCTGGAGCCGAACTTCCAGAAGGCCCGCCAGGAGGGCACCATCCCCGAGGTCGTCGAGCTCGACGAGGGGATGTTCCAGACCGGGCTTCGCGCCGCGGCGCAACGGTTGCCGTTCCTGCCGATGCGAGCCGGGCTCGGCTCCGACGTGCTGGTCAACAACCCGTGGATCAAGACGGTCACCAGCCCGTACGCCGACGGCCAGACCCTGGTCGCCGTACCGGCCCTGGAGCTCGACGTCGCGCTCGTGCACCTCAACCGCGCCGACCGGCACGGCAACGCGACCTACCTCGGCCCGGACCCCTACTTCGACGACCTGTTCTGCATGGCCGCCGAGCGGGCCTACGTCTCGTGCGAGGAGATCGTGGACACCGCGGGGCTGACCGTCGACGCGCCGGTCCAGCGGGTGCTGATCAGCCGGATGATGGTGGATGGCGTCGTCGAGACGCCGAACGGCGCGCACTTCACGACCTGCACGCCGGACTATGAGCGCGACGAGACGTTCCAGCGCGCGTATGCCGCGGCGGCGGGAGGCACCGACCAAGAGTGGGCGGCGTTCGAAGAGCGGTTCCTGAGTGGTGACGAGGCGGCGTACCAGTCGGCGGTCCGGCAGTTCGCGGAGGAGAGCCAATGACGCCGACCCGCGCGGACGTCTGCGCCGCCGCCGTCGCCGACGCCTTCGCTGACGACGGCGAGATCTTCGCCAGCCCGATGGGGCTGCTGCCGATGCTCGGCGTGCGGCTGTGCCGGCTCACCCAGAACCCCGACCTGGTCATGTCGGACGGGGAGTCGATGTTCCTGGCCAGTCCCCCGCCGCTGTTCGCCAAGGGGGATGTCGTCGAGGGCTGGATCCCCTTCAGGCGGGTCTTCGACGTCATCGCCTACGGCAAGCGGCACGTGATGATGGGCGCCACCCAGGTCGACAAGCACGGCAACCAGAACATCTCAGCGATCGGCGACTTCGCCCGGCCGAAGCGGCAGCTGCTCGGCTCCCGCGGCGCGCCGGGCAACACGGTCAACAACCGCACGTCCTACTGGGTCCCGAAGCACTCGCCCCGCGTCTTCGTCGAGCAGGTCGACGTCGTCTCCGGCGTCGGCCCGGCCCGCGCGAAGGCCGCCGGCACCGGCGCCTCGCGCTACAACGACATCCACCGCATCGTCTCCAACCTCGCTGTCTTCGACGTGCACGGCCCTGGCGACACCCTGCGACTGCTGAGCGTCCACCCCGGCGTCACCCTCGACGAGCTGCGCGAGGCGACGGGCTGCGACGTACACGTGGACGCGGACGGCGCGATCCCGGAGAGCCGGCTCCCCACCGCCGAAGAGATGGTCCTCATCAACGAGGTGCTCGACCCCAAGGGGCTGCGGTTCAAGGAAGTCCCAGACGCATGACCCCCCAGGTCCTTCGTACGCCGTTCACCGACCTGGTCGGCGTCCGGCACCCGGTCGTGCAGACCGGCATGGGCTGGGTCTCCGGTCCGCGGCTGGTGGGCGGTACGGCGAACGCCGGCGGCCTCGGCATCCTGGCCGGCGCCACCATGACCGTCGCAGAGCTCGAGCAGGCGATCCTCGAGGTGAAGAGCCGCACCGACCAGCCGTTCGGCGTCAACCTGCGCGCCGACGCCGGTGACGCGAACGAGCGCTGCGACCTGCTGATCAAGCACGGCGTGCAGGTGGCGTCGTTCGCGCTGGCCCCCAAGCCCGAGCTGATCAGGAAGCTCAAGGACCACGGCCTGGTCGTGATGCCGTCCATCGGGGCCGCCAAGCACGCGGTCAAGGTGGCCGGCTGGGGCGCCGACGCGGTGATGATCCAGGGCGGTGAGGGCGGCGGCCACACCGGCCCGGTGCCGACGACCCTGCTTCTCCCCACCGTCCTCGACGCCTTGCACGACTCCGGGACTCACATCCCGGTCGTCGCCGCCGGTGGCTTCTTCGACGGCCGCGGCCTCGCCGCCGCGCTCTCGTACGGCGCCGCGGCCGTCGGGATGGGCACCCGCTTCCTGCTGACCCAGGACTCCGCCGTGCCGGACTCGGTCAAGCAGCTCTATCTCGACGCCGACCTCACCAGCACGGTCGTGACCACCAAGGTCGACGGCATGCCGCACCGGATGCTGCGCACGTCGTTCGTCGAGGACGTCGAGGAGAGCAGCCCGCTGCGCCGCCTCGGGCCCACGATGCGCAGGACCCGGCAGTACAAGGTGGACAGCGGGATGAGCTGGCTGCAGCTCGCCCGCGACGGCCGCGCGATGCGCAAGGCCCAGGGCCGGACGCTGGCGCAGATGACGCTGGCCGCCAACACGCCCACCCTGCTCAAGGCCGGGCTGGTCGAGGGGGACACCAGCGCCGGCATCCTCGCCTCGGGGCAGGTCGTCGGAGTGATCGACGACCTGCCCACGTGCGAAGAGCTCATCGACCGCATCGTCACCGGTGCGGTCGATGAGCTCCAGCGCTCCTCGGGCTACTTGGCCTGACCGAAGAACACCCGCAGGTCCTCGACGACCAGCTCGGGCACCTCGAGCGCGGCGTAGTGACCGCCGCGGTCGAACTCCGTCCAGTGCACGATGTTGTCGTTGTCGCGCTCGGCCAGCGGCCGGATGGTCTGGAAGTCGTCCTTGAAGACCACGACACCGGTCCGGCCGTGGCTGACCTGCGGCTCGACGCCGGAGCGCCCCTCGGCGTAGTGGTAGCGCGCCGCGGTGGCCATGGTGTTGGTCAGCCAGTAGAGCGTGACCTGGGTGAGCACCTGCTCGGGCGTCACCAGGCTGGTGCCGTTGCCGAAGTTCTCGAACAGCTCGTTGTAGGCGAGCTGACCGACCGGCGAGTCGGCCAGCGCGGCCGCGATGGTCTGCGGCCGGGTGCCGTTCATCTGGTTGTAGCCGCCGACGGATTGGAACCAGCCGAGGAACTCGAGCGCGGCGTACTCCTTCGGGCCGAACTTCTCGAACTCGGCCGGGTCGCCGGACGGGAACGAGAACAGCTGCAGCACGTGCGCACCCTGGAAGCCCTCCGGGTTGAAGATCGCCAGCTCCCGGGACACCATCGCTCCGCCGTCGCTGCCGTGGGTGCCGTACGACGAGTAGCCGAGCCGGCGCATCAGCTGGTCGTAGGTCCGAGCCACCCGAGCCATGGTCCAGCCCTCGTCGACCAGCGGCGTGCTGAAGCCGAAGCCCGGCATCGACGGGACGACGACGTGGAAGGCGTCCTCGGCCCGGCCGCCGTGCGCCTCGGGGTCGGTGAGCGGGCCGATCATGTCCAGGAACTCGGCGAACGAGCCCGGGTAGGTGTGCAGGAGCAGCAGCGGCGTCGCGTCCTCGTGCGCCGAGCGGACGTGCACGAAGTGGACGGTCTGGCCGTCGATCTCGGTCTGGAAGTTCGGCACGGCGTTCATCCGGGCCTCCTGGGCCCGCCAGTCGAAGGACTTCCAGCGCTCGACCATGTCCTGCAGGTAGGAGGTCGGGGTGCCGTACTCCCAGCCGTCGCCGGGGGCGGAGACGGCGTACCGGGTGCGGGCCAGGCGGCTGCGCAGGTCCTCGAGGTCGGCCTCGGGGATCGTGATGGTGAAGGGGCGGATCGCTGCGTTGTCGGGAGTGTTCTGGTTGGTGTTCATGCCGCTACGCTAGAGGCGATTCAGGAACGTTTCGTTCCTACAATTCCGGCGACTTTCGGAGAGTTTTCCATGGCGGACACCGCGGCCCGGATGCTGGCCCTGCTCGGCCTGCTCCAGGCCCGCTCCGACTGGTCCGGAGCCGAGCTCGCGCACCGGCTCCGCGTCACCGACCGGACCGTCCGCAACGACATCGACCGGCTGCGCGGGCTCGGCTACCCGGTGGACGCCGTCCGCGGGCCGGGCGGTCGCTACCGGCTCGGGATAGGCACCAAGCTGCCGCCGCTGCTGCTCGAGGAGGACGAGGCCGTGGCCGTCGCCGTCGGCCTCGGCGCCGGGACCGGGATCACCGGCATCGAGGAGACCAGCGCCCGGGCGCTCGCCAAGCTCGAGCACGTGCTCCCCCACCGGCTCCAGCGTCGCGTCAATGCGTTGCGCGACGCCATCAGCGCCGGCCCCGAGAACACCGGGTCCAACGTCGACGACCCGATCGTCGACCCGTCGCTGCTCGCCGAGGTGGCCGGCGCGGTGCGCGACCACGTGGAGCTGCGGTTCGACTACAAGGGCGAGACGCTCCAGCTCGAGCCCTACCGGCTGGTGAGCTGGCAGCGGCGCTGGTTCGTGGTCGCCCGCGACGCGCGGACCGACTCCTGGGCGCCGTACCGGCTGGACTGGATGCACCTGCGCACGCCCGGTGGCCGCCGGTTCACGCCGCAGCCGCTGCCCGGCGAGGACTACACGTCGTTCGTGCTGCGCGAGGTGGCGTTCTCGGGCTGGCTCGTCCACACCCGCATCGCCGTGGACGCCCCGGCCGAGGAGGTGCTGGCCCGGATCAACCCGACGGTGGGCGTGGTCGAGAGCTTGGACGCCGACCACTGCGTGCTGGTCACCGGCGGCGACAGCGTCGAGCTCATCGCCGTCTACATCGGCATGCTCGGCCTCGACTTCCACGTCACCGAGCCCCCCGAGCTGGTCGAGGCCGTGGAGCGAGTCGGTGATCGCTACCGGCGGGCCGTCACACCGACTTCATGAACTGCAGCTCCCGGCCCATGGCCCGGTAGCCGATCGCCTCGTTGACGGCGATCATGTGGTCGTTCGACTCGGCGTTCCACGTGTCGATCGAGGTCAGCTGGGGCTGTACCTCGCGCAGCCAGCGGTTCATGTCGGTCTTGAGCAGAACCCCGAGCCGGTGACCACGGTGGCTGGCCACGACCGTCGTGTCGTGCTGGTGACCCAGCTCTGGCCGCTCGCCCTCGACCGCGACCACGGAGTGGCCGGCGAGCTCGCCGGTCTCGCGGTGCCGGGCCAGGATTCGATAAAGCTCGTCGCCCCTCGCGAGCTGGGCGTCCTCGTAGGCCCGAATCCGCTCGGGTGAGAACACCTCGTCCTCGATGTCGAGGTCGTCGGTCGGTGCGTCGTTGATCGCGGCGGACATCTCGGCCACCGCCGCGAGTTCGTCATCGGGAGTGCGACCGACCTTCCGGACGAGCTCGTACGCCGACGCCGCGGCCAGCGCCTGGTCGTGCAGCCGCTCGAGCTCGGCCCAGTCCACCTCGTTGAGGTGCTGGCGACGCACGACCGCCCGGCTCTTCTCCTCCAGCCCGTGCCGAGCCGCGAACGCACGCGGCATCTCGCCGTCCCAGCCGTCGGCGCCGATCGAGGTGCGGCCGCGTGACTTCGTTTCGGCGATCAACGCCTCGAGCATCTCGGAACCGAGCCCGCGGCGCCGGTGGTCGGGGCGGACCTTGAAGCCCAGCCAGGCCAGGTGCAGGTTGTCGTAGTCAGTGGTCGCGACCGAGCCGACCGCGACCGGGACGTCGTCGACGAGGCCCAGGAACGGCGTCTCCACCTCGCCGTCCCAGCCGTAGCGGAGCCTGCCGTCGGCCCCGTGCAGGGTCAACGGGTGCATCCACGGCGAGTCGACGGCGGAGGCGGCGTTCACGATGTCGACGTAGGCCGCCACCTGCTCACTGTCGTCAGGGCCGAACCGGCTGATGTCCACAACCGCACTGTCCTCCACGCGAGCGGACGGCCGCCACCGGTTTCCCGGTGACGGCCGTCTGGCCTACGTCAGGACTAGCTGAGCGTCAGCGCCGTGTCGTCGATGACGAACGACGTCTGGAGCGAGCTGTCCTCGGTGCCGGTGAAGTTGATCGTCACCGTCTGCCCCGCGAACGCGGAGACGTTGAACGACTTCAGGCTGTACCCCGAGGCCTTGTTGAGGTTGGAGTACGTCGCCAGCGTGGTCGAGCCCGCCTTCACCGTCAGCTTGTCGTACTGCACCGAGGTGGTGGTCTCGGCGGAGTCGATGTGCAGGTAGAAGGAGAGCGTCGCGCCACACCCGGCCGGGATGGCCACCGACTGGCTGAGCGTGTCGGTGTGGGTGGTGCCGTAGCCGTCGAGCCACGCCTTCCAGGCGCCCGCGTGGGGGGCCTGGCTGGCGGAGTTGTCGATGACGCCGGACGAAGCCGTCCACGGAGCCGCCGAACCCGTCTCGAAGCCGGGGTTGCCCAGCTTCTGACCGGAGCAGCCGCCACCGCCACCAGTGATGGTGAAGGTGAACGTCGCCGAGCCGGAGCCGCCGCTGGCCGCGGTCGCGGTGACCGTGGCGTTGTAGGTGCCGGCCGTCGTGGGCGTGCCCGAGACGGTGCCGGACGACGAGACCGAGACGCCCGGCGGGAGGCCGGAGCCGGTCCAGGTGTACGGCGCGGTGCCGCCCGTGGCGGACAGCGTGAACGACGAGATCGCCGTGCCGACGACGCCCGACTTGGCGCCCGGGTTGGTGACGGTCACGCCGCCGGTCGCCGAGCACGTCGGGTCAGCAGCCTGCGCCGGGACCGAGACGGCGTCCCACGCCGCCTTGACCGTGTTGAAGTTGGTGCAGCTGCCCGGGGTCAGGTTCTTGGCAGCGGTCAACGTCCACGTGCGGTACTTCAGGTAGGACGACGAGCTCGTCTTCATCAGCATCGCGTTGTACATGATCCGCTGCGCCGTCTGGATGCCGATGCCGGTGATCGACGAGCCGTTGCAGGTCGGGCTGGCCGGGCCACCGGCGGGGTTGGAGCCCTGCGACAGCAGGTAGAACCAGTGGTTGCCCGGGCCGGCGGCCGCGTGCACCTCGGTGCTCGGGATCGAGCTCGAGTAGCAGTTTGGGTCGCCGACGAGGGACGGGTTGTACATGTTCCGGATCGGGCCCTGGCCGACCAGGTTGATCTCCTCGCCCACGAGGAAGTCGGGCGCGTCGTTCGGGTTGTTGGAGAAGTACTCGGTCGCCGCCCCGAAGGTGTCGCCCACGAACTCCTGGGTGCCGGCGCGCGAGATGCCGCCCGGCGTGAGGTCGTCGACGCCGTGGCCGAACTCGTGCGCGACCACGTCCATCGATGCGATCCACTCGTTGGTGCCCTGGCGGTGGCCGATCTGGACCTGCGTCCCGTCGTAGTAGGCGTTGACGTCGTTGAGGCCGACCCGGATCGGCAGCCAGCCGCCCGAGCCGTTCATGCCGTTGCGGCCCAGCCAGGTCGACATCATCTGGCGCATCTTCTCCGCGGAGTAGAACGCGTCGACGCAGCCTGTCTCGCGGTCGGTCCCGGTGCCGTTGCCCCACACGTCGTCGGTACCTGTGAAGGTCGTGTTGTTGGAGGAGTTCTGGCAACGCATCGTGCTGGCGTTGCTGTTCGTCATCGAGAACGACGAGCCGGAGCCGGACGTCGGGATCGAGAGCCCGCTGCCCTCCCAGTTGCCATTGCCGGTGCCTTCGAGGACGTGCTCCCTCGTGGTGAGGACCCGACCGGTGCGCGCGTCGACGTACACGGTCAGGCGCGAGGCCTCGCCGTGCTTGCGGCCGCTCACCCAGGTCTCCCACGCGAGTCGGGAGCGCTTGGTCTGCAGCACCACCAGGCGGCTCTTGCCGAGGGTGGCCCGGTTCAGCTGGCGGGTGCTGGTCGCGCGGGCGGCCGCCCTGGAGACGGTGGCCTTGACCGTGCGGAGCTTGACCTGGCGGGTCTGCGCGACGCTGGTCGCCAGGATCTTGCCGTTGTCGTCCGTCGACACGACGAAGTCACCGCCGACCACGGGGATGCCGCGGTAGGTGCGCTCGTAGGGTACGTAGTTGAGGCCCATGGAGCTGAGGACCTTGCCGGCCTTGAACGCGTCGTGCTTGCCGGCCTTCAGCACCTCCGGCTTGCTGTGGACCAGCCGGTCCGCGGAGGCGGCTGCTGCCTTGATGCCTCCGGGCGGCGCGGGCTTGGCCGCGGTGGCGCCTTGCGATGGTGCGGTCCGGTCTGAGCTGTGCGACGGCGACGCGCTGACACCTGTGGGCGCCAGCACGGCCATGGCCGAGACGAGCGCGAACGTAGCGCTCCCGATGACGAGTCTTCTCACCCGAGAATCTCCTTGTGTAGGGCTCGATCGAGCCACTGGATGAAAGCTGCCTGGATGCAGGCATGGCGCTGCTCGGGTGACGGACCGCCCGAGAAGATCCGGGGCTGAATGTCCTCCCGCGGAACATCTGCGGTCAATGGGTCCGTTTTGCGAAAAGGTGCACTGCGAAGTTGTGCAAATGTGCGCCCGGGCGCCTATAGCCGCTCGATGATCGTGACATTGGCCTGGCCGCCGCCCTCGCACATGGTCTGCAGGCCGTAGCGGCCGCCGGTCCGCTCGAGCTCGTTGAGCAGGGTCGCCATGATGCGGGTGCCGGTGGCGCCGATCGGGTGGCCGAGGGCGATGCCGCCGCCGTTCACGTTGACCTTCTCGTGCGGGACGCCGGCCTCCTTCATCCACGCCAGCACCACGGAGGCGAAGGCCTCGTTGCACTCGAACAGGTCGATGTCGTCGACCGTGAGCCCGGTCTTCGCGAAGGCACGCTCAGTGGCCCGGATCGGCCCGGTGAGCATCCAGACCGGGTCGTCGCCGGTGACCGAGAGGTGGTGGATCCGGGCCCGCGGGGTGAGGCCGTGGTCGGCGACGGCCTGCTCGGAGGCGATCAGCAGCGCCGACGAGGCGTCGCAGATCTGTGAGGCGACCGCCGCCGTGATCCGGCCGCCGGGAGCCAGTGGTTCGAGGCCGGCCATCTTCTCCATGGAGGTCTCGCGCGGGCACTGGTCGACGGCGAAGCTCTGTCCATCGGGGAGGGCGAGCGCGACGACCTCGCGGTCGAAGCGGCCCTCGGCGATCGCCGTGTGCGCGCGCTCGTGGGACGCCAGCGCGAACTCCTCCATCGCCGGACGGGAGATGTCCCACTTCTCGGCGATCAGCTCGGCCGACCGGAACTGGCTGACCTCCTGGTCGCCGTACCGCGCCTGCCAGCCGGGCGACTCGGCGAACGGCGTCGTGAAGCCGTACTGCTGGCCGACCAGCATCGCCGCGCTGATGGGGATCGCGCTCATGTTCTGCACGCCGCCGGCGACCACGAGGTCCTGGGTGCCCGACATGACGCCCTGCGCGGCGAAGTGCACCGCCTGCTGCGAGGAGCCGCACTGCCGGTCGATGGTCACGCCGGGCACGTGGTCGGGCAGCCCGGCCACCAGCCACGCCGTGCGCGCGACGTCGCCCGCCTGCGAGCCGATGGTGTCGCAGCAGCCGAGGATCACGTCGTCGACGGCGGCCGGGTCGACGCCGGTGCGGTCCACGAGCGCCTTGATCGTGTGCGCGGCCAGGTCGGCGGAGTGGACGTCGGCCAGCGCGCCGCCGCGCTTGCCGACCGGGGTGCGCACGGCGTCGACGATGAAGGCCTGGTTGATCGGGCTAGGCATGGATGCCCTCCAACAGGATGGTGAGGTACTGCTGCGCGATCTCGGTGTGGGTCCGCCGGCCGCCGGGGCGATACCACGAGACCGCGACCCAGACGGTGTCGCGGATGAAGCGGTAGGTGAGCTCGACATCGAGGTCGTCACGAAGCACGCCGGCATCGATGCCGCCCTGCAGCAGCGTCACCCAGACCTCGCGGGACTGCTGGTTGCGCGTCCCGAGGTAGGCGAACCGCTCGAACGTCAACAGGTACGCCGCGTCGTTCTGGAAGATCGCCACCTCGTCGGGGTGCTTGTCGATCGTCTCGAACGACACCAGCACCGCCCGCTCGAGCTTGGTGCGCGGGTCGGCGTCGCTGGCCAGGATCTCGTCGTACTGCCCGAACAGCTCCTCCTGGAACGTCGACAGGATCTCGTCGACCATCGACTCCTTGGAGTCGAAGTGGTGGTAGAGGCTGCCGGACAGGATGCCGGCGGCGTCCGCGATGTCGCGGACCGTGGTGTTGCGGAAGCCCTTCCTGGCGAAGAGGCTCGCGGTGATGGCGAGCAGCTCGTCGCGGCGGGTGGCGTTCGGTTCGGCGGTCATCTCCCGGCTCCCATCAGGCCTGCTGGCTGCTCACGGCGACGACCTCGCCGGTCATGTACGACGCGTAGTCGCTGGCGAGGAAGACCATCACGTTCGCGACCTCCCAGGGCTCGGCGGCCCGGCCGAACGCCTCGCGCTGCTTCAGCTCGGCCAGCAGCTCGTCGGAGGTGACCTTGGCCAGGAACGGGTGCATCGCGAGGCTCGGGCTCACCGCGTTGACCCGGATGCCGTGCGGCGCCAGGTCGACCGCCGCACACCGGGTCAGCGCCATGACGCCGGCCTTCGCCGCGGCGTAGTGGGCCTGCCCCTCCTGGGCTCGCCACCCGATGACCGAGGCGTTGTTGACGATCACGCCCTTCTTGCCGGACGCCACGAACCGCTGGCCGGCCGCCCGGACACAGCGGAAGGTGCCGGTGAGGGTGATGTCGAGGACCTTGGACCACTGCTCGTCCGTCAGGTCCAGCACCGACGACGTGCCGCCGAGGCCGGCGTTGTTGACCATCACGTCGACGCCGCCGAACTCGTCGGCCGCGTCGAGGAGGGCCTGCACCTGGGCCTCGTCGGTCACGTCGCAGACCAGCTGCCGCACCCGGTCGGCACCGAACTCCGCAGCCAGTGCCTCCTCGGCCTCGGCCAGCCGGCGCTCGTGGGTGTCGCCGAAGACGACGGCCTTCGCGCCCTCCTCGAGCGCTCGGCGTACGACTGCCGCGCCGATGCCGGCTCCGGCCGCGGCCGTCACGACGACGACCTTGCCGGCGAGCAGGTCGTGGCCGGGCACGTAGTCGGGCACCGGCTGCTCCTCGCGGATGGTGGTCAAGGCTGCGTCATTTCTGGGGGACCCCCTTGGGTTCGCGCGGCAGTCCGAGCACCCGCTCGGCCAGGATGTTGCGCTGCACCTCGTCGCTGCCGCCGTAGATCGTGTCGGCGCGCGAGAACAGGAAGAGCCGCTGCCACTCGTCCAGCTCGTACGGCGCACCCCTGGCCACCAGGCCGTCCAGGCCGCGGATGTCCATGGCGACCTCACCGAGCCGCTTGTGCCAGTTCGCCCAGACCAGCTTGAAGATCGACGCACCGCCCTCCCCCGAGTCCTGCTGAGCATCACCCGACAGTCCGCGCAGGGCCTGCCAGCGCATGACCTCGAGCTCGACCCGCAGTGCGGCCAGCCGGTCCCGGAGCACCGGGTCGTCGATGGCGCCGCTCTCCCTCGCCAGCGCGACGACGCTGGTCAGCTCGCGGGCGAAGCCGACGACCTGCCCCAGCACCGACACGCCGCGCTCGAAGCCGAGCAGCGCCATGGCGACCCGCCAGCCGTCGCCGGGCTCGCCGACGACGAGGTCGGCGGTCGTCCGGGCACCGGTGAGGAACACCTCGTTGAACTCCGAGCCGCCGGTCAGCTGTTCGATGGGGCGGACGTCGACGCCGTCCTGGTCGATCGGGACGAGCAGGAACGACAACCCGTGGTGCCGCTCGGAGCCGGGCTCGCTGCGGGCGATGACGAAGAGCCACTGCGAGAACTGCGCGTTGGACGTCCAGACCTTCTGGCCGTCGAGCACCCACTCGCCGTTGTCGAGCCGGGCCTTGGTCTGCACGTTGGCCAGGTCGGAGCCGGCACCGGGCTCGGAGTAGCCCTGGGCCCACAGCTCCTGCGACGGCCAGGATCTTGGGCAGGAACCGCTGCTTCTGCTCGTCGGTCCCGAACGCCATCAGCGTCGGAGCGAGCAGCTCCTCGCCGAGGTGGTTGACCCGCGTCGGGGCGTTGGCACGTGCGTACTCCTCGTGGAAGATCACCTGCTGCCACAGCGAGAGGCCGCGGCCGCCGTGCTCCTCGGGCCAGCCCACTCCGGTCCAGCCGTGCGCGGCGAGGTGGCGGTTCCAGGCCAGCCGCTCCGGGATCGCCTCGTGCTCGTTGCCCGGGCCGCCGAGCCCCTTGACGCCCGCGAACTCGCCGGTCAGGTTGTCCTCGAGCCACGTCCGGATCTCGGCCCGGAAGGCCTCGTCCTCGGCGGAGTAGCTCAGGTCCACGTTTGGTACTCTACCAAGCAAATGCTTGGTTTGGAGACCGTCCCTGCGCTGCTCCGCGAGGCTGCGGAGCGGTTTGGCGACCATCCGGCCTACGTCGAGGGCTCGCTGGTGCTGTCGTACGCCGACCTGCTCACCCGCGTCGAGACGACCGCTGCCGGCTACGCCGAGGCCGGTGTGGCCAGGGGCGATCGGGTCGTCCTGTGGGGACCCAACAGCATCGACTGGGCGGTCGCAGCGCTCGCGGTGTCCTACGCCGGCGGCGTGCTGGTCCCGGTGAACTCCCGCTACGTCGGGGCCGAGGTTGCCGAGGTCGTGGCGCGGACCTCGGCCCGCGTGGTGGTGGTCCATGACGGGTTCCTGGGGCGTGACCAGGTCCGCGAGCTCGCCGACGCCGGAGTGTCGGACCAGGTCGTCACGCTCCGGGACCTGCTCGCTCGGGCCGCCGCACCGCACGACCTGCCCGCGGTCGGACCCGACGACGTGGCGGACATCCTCTTCACCTCCGGCACCACCGGCCGCTCCAAGGGAGCGATGAGCGCGCATCGCCAGACCATCGGGGTCGCGGGGGCCTGGGCGGAGCTGGGTGGCGTCCGCCAGGACGACCGCTATCTCGTGGTGAACCCGTTCTTCCACTCCTTCGGCTACAAGATCGGCATCGTGGTCGGCCTGCTCACCGGGGCGACGCTCTACCCGGTGGCGACGTTCGACGTCGACGAGACGATGCGGCTGATCGAGTCGGAGCGGATCACCGTCTTCCCCGGCGCGCCGACCCTCTACCAGTCGCTGCTCAACGCCCCCGGCCGCGCCGAGCGCGACCTGTCCTCACTGCGCCTCGCGGTCACCGGAGCGGCCGTCGTACCCGTGGTGCTGATCGAGAAGATGCGGGACGAGCTGGCGATCGACCACGTGGTGACGGCGTTCGGCATGACCGAGGCGGTGGTGGTGACGATGTGCCGCGACGGCGACTCCGCCGAGACCGTCGCGACGACCAACGGCCGCGCGATCCCTGGCATGGAGACGCGGATCGCCGACAGTGGGGAGCTGCTGGTGCGCGGCGACTACGTGATGCTCGGCTACCTCGACGACCCGGAGGCGACGCGCGAGGCGATCGACGAGGACGGCTGGCTGCACACCGGCGACATCGGCTCGCTCGACGAGCAGGGCAACCTCAAGATCACCGACCGGCTCAAGGACATGTACATCTCCGGCGGCTTCAACGTCTACCCGGCCGAGGTCGAGCAGGCGCTGGCCCGGCTGGAGGGGGTCGCCGACGTGGCCGTGGTCGGCGTACCGGACGAGCGGATGGGCGAGGTGGGCAAGGCGTACGTCGTCCGGGCCGACGGCTCGAGCCTCACCGAGGACGACGTGGTCGCCTTCGCGAAGGAGCGGCTGGCCAACTTCAAGGTGCCGCGCGAGGTCGTGTTCACCGACGCGCTCCCCCGCAACCTCTCGGGCAAGGTGCTCAAGACCCGGCTCCGCCAGACAACGGAAGAGGGCTGATGGACCTCGAGCTGTCCGAGTCGGAGCTGGCCTTCCAGGCCGAGGCGCAGGGAGTGGCTGGCGGCGAACGTGCCGGCCGAGCCGCTGCCGTCGATGGACACCGCCGAGGGCTGGACACTCCACCAGCAGTGGGAGGCGAAGCTGGCTGACGCGCGCTGGTCGGTGGTCTCGTGGCCGCGGGACTACCGCGGGCGCGAGGCGTCGCTGGTCGAGTGGGTGATCTTCGAGGAGGAGTACTACCGGGCCGGTGCGCCCGGCCGGGTCTCCCAGAACGGCATCTTCCTGCTGGCCCCGATCCTCTTCGACCACGGCACGCAGGAGCAGCAGGACCGCTTCCTTCCGACGATGGCCACCGGCGAGCAGATCTGGGCGCAGTGCTGGTCGGAGCCCGAGGCCGGCTCCGACCTGGCCTCGCTCACCTCCACCGCGCGCCGCGACGACGAGCGCGGCGGCTGGGTGCTCAACGGCCAGAAGACCTGGTCCTCGCGGGCGACGTTCGCGCACTGGGGGTTCGGGCTGTTCCGCTCCGACCCCACCGGGGAGCGACACCACGGGCTGACCTACTTCCTCTTCCCGCTCGACGCCTCCGGGATCGCCGTGCGCCCGATCGCACAGCTGGACGGCGAGGCCGGCTTCGCCGAGATCTTCTTCGAGGACGTCTTCGTGCCCGACTCCGACGTGCTCGGCGGCGTCGGAGACGGCTGGTCGGTCGCGATGTCGACCGCCGGCAACGAACGCGGCCTCTCGCTGCGCTCCCCCGGTCGGTTCTGCGCCGCGGCGGACCGGCTGGTCGAGCTGTACCGCTCGGCCCCCGACCTGCGGATGGCCGACGACGTGGTGGACGCGTGGGTCAAGGCGCAGGCCTACCGGTTCTACACCTGGGGCACGGTCACCCGGCTCGCGAGCGGCGGTGACATGGGTGCGGCCGGTTCGGTCAACAAGGTGTTCTGGTCCGAGCTCGACATCGCGCTGCACGAGACCGCGCTCGACCTGCTCGGCGCGGAGGCCGAGCTCGAGTCGCGCTGGCTCGACGGCTACACGTTCTCCCTGTCCGGCCCGATCTACGCCGGCACCAACGAGGTGCAGCGCAACATCGTCGCCGAGCGGATCCTCGGACTGCCACGCGAGGTCCGCCGATGAGGTTCGAGCTCACGGGGGACCAGCGTGACTTCGCGGCCGCGCTCGAGGGGCTGCTGGCGGGCGCGGACACCGTCAAGGCCGCGCGCGTCTGGGCCGACGGCGACCACGACCCGGGGCTGAAGCTGTGGGCGCGGCTGGCCGAGCTGGGCGTCACGATGCTGGCCACCGAGGCGACGCCGGTCGAGGTGTGCCTCGCCTTCGAAGCGTTGGGTCGCCACGCCGTCCCCGGCCCGTGGGTGGAGTCCGCGGCGTACCTGCCGGTGGCGCTGGGCCGCGAGGTCGAGGGCGTCGCGACCGTCGCCGTGCCGCCGCACGTGCCACTGGCGCTCGATGCGGACGTCTCCGACGAGGTGTACGTCGGCACCACCCTCGTCACCGGCATCGGACCCATGCACTCCTCGGTCGACCGGACCCGGCGGCTCTTCGAGGTCGGCTCCGCAGAGTTGCCGTGGGACGCCGCCTTCGACTCGGCGGTGCTGGCTGTCTCGGCTCAGCTGCTGGGCGCGGGCGAGCGCGTCTTGGCCGACAGCGTCGCGTACGTGAAGCAGCGCAAGCAGTTCGGGCGGGAGATCGGGAGCTACCAGGCGATCAAGCACGCTCTCGCGGACGTCCGGATCGCCCTCGACTTCGCGCGGCCCCTGGTCTTTGCTGCCGCCCTGGGTGAGATCTCGCCGAGCGCGGCCAAGATGGCCGCCGGCGAGGCGGCGTACCTCGCCTCGCGCACCGGTCTTCAGGTGCACGGCGCGATCGGCTACACCGCGGAGCTCGACCTGAGCCTGTGGCTGACCAAGATCCGGGCGCTCGTCTCCGCCTGGGGGACACCGGCACAGCACCGGGCTCGAATTCTCGAGGGACTCGTCTGATGGAGGTCGCGTTCTCCGAGGAACAGCAGGAGCTGGCCACGACGGTCCGCTCGTTGCTCGCCAAGCGCGCCGACTCGGCCGCGGTCCGGGCGTCGATGGCTTCCGAGCGCGGATACGACGAGCCGCTCTGGGAGACGCTGTGCGAGCAGATCGGCGCGGCCGCCCTGGCGATCCCGGAGGAGTACGACGGCGCCGGGTTCTCGCTGCTCGAGTCGATGATCGTGCTGGAGGAGGTAGGCCGCTCGCTGGCGCCCTCTCCCCTGCCGTCGTCCCTGGTGACCGCGGAGGCCGTGCTGGCCGGCGGGACCGACGAGGCGAAGCAGCGGCTGCTGCCCCGGATCGCCGCGGGCGAGGTGGCGGCGTTCGCCGTGCCGGGTGAGCCGGTGCTCTTCGCGGACCGGGCCACCGTCCTCGTCGCGGCCACCGACGACGGCCTGGTAGAGCTCGATCCGGCGTCGAGTGACGTGAAATGGCTGCCATCCGATGGACCAAACCATCCGTTTGGCGTCACTCGACGTCACCGGCGGGACTCCGATCGGTGATGGGGACGCCGCGCGGGCGCGGGCTGCTCTCGTCGGTGCCGTTGCGAGTGGCCGCACTCTCGGCCGGCCTGTCCGCCCGTGCGCTCGAGATGACCGTGGCCTACTCCAAGGAACGGGTGCAGTTCGGACGCCCCATCGGCTCCTTCCAGGCGCTCAAGCACCGGATGGCCGACCTGCTGGTGCTGGTCGAGATGTCCCGCTCGGCGTCGTGGGCCGCGTCGTACGCCCTCTCGACCGACGCCGCGAACGCCGAGCAGCTCGCCCACGTCGCGAAGTCGTACTGCTCCGACGCCCTCAGCAAGATCGCCGCCGAGACCGTCCAGCTGCACGGCGGCATCGCGATCACCTGGGAGCACGACGCCCAGCTGGTCTTCAAGCGCGCGCACGCGCTGGCGCAGTTGTACGGCGCTCCGCGCACGCACCGCGCGCTGATCGAGCTGTAGCCGTCAGACCGGATAGATGTCCACGCCAGGTGGGGCTTCGAGGATCATCCGGGCGTGCTTGGTGCTGATCCGGCGGGTGCCGCGCTGGTCGACGAGGTAGCCGAGCCCGTGTGGGGTCAGCCAGACGTAGCGGCCCTGTCCGCACTGTCTGGAGCGGTAGCCCGCGTGGGTCTTCCAGCGATGATGTCGACGGCCTAGTGGGCCGGAGTTGTGGATGCCGGTCTGTCCCGGTGGGCCGTTGGCGTCGTGGGGAGTCGGGTGGTCGAAGTCCACGTTGCGGGCGGTGGATGTCGCGTAGGGCCAGTAGTCGCCGCCGGTGGTCAGGTGGACGCGTTCCTTGAGGGACTCGGGGTGCTCGTAGGCGGTGCTGCGGACCCTGTCCGAGAGGTCGAGCACCGGTTTGACCACCAGTGAGGTCCGCGCGAGCATTGTCTGGAGCCCGGTCAGCGTCACTGGGCCGAGCCCTTCGACCCGGGCAACGCCCGCGGCACCGTGGACGGCGGCCTCGTGCAGATGAACGTAGAGGACCACCCTGGGCGCGAGCGGCGAGAGGTCGACCTCACGCAAGGCGTCGAGCAGGTCAGCCGGGAACGCCGTGGCCCGGGACGGTGCCTCGTCTTCGCCGAGGTCGAGCTCTTCCTGCGGGTCGCGGTGCTCGAGCAGCAGCGCGAGCAGCTCGGCGGGTCGGGCCAGCCAGCCGAACGCGATCGCCCGGAGCTCATCCGCGGTGGCGTCGGGGTAGCGGGGCGCGATGATCTCGGCGACCCGGGCCACGATGGCCTCGACCCAGACCGCGTCGCCGGCCTCGACCCGGGCGATCACGGTGCGCAGGCCGTATTCGTCGGTGCGCCCCGAGGACACGTAGCGCCGCCGACGCTCCGCCTCGACCCGCTCCTGGTGCAGAGCGGGGTCGGCCTCGATGATCTTGGCTTCGGCCACCGCGAGCACCCGGCCACCGGACTCGTTGCCGATAATCGCCGCGACCGCCCGGTCCACCACCCCGACCCGATCGGCCGGCAGATGCCGGGACAGCTTCGCGACCCGACGAGCAATGTGGAGGTCGGCGCCGCCGGCCTCGCAGACCGCCCAGATCGCCGGCAACCGAAACAACAGATCCAGGACATCGGCCGTCGCGTTCATCGTCGCGGTGACCCCGGTGCCGCGGGCCAGGGCGATCTCCCCCAGACAGAACTCCTGCACCCGCGGCGTCCCCTCACCACCCAGCTGCACCAACACGTCCCGCACGTGGGTCGGTTCGGTGGAGTGCACCGCGGCCCACGCCGCCAGCACCTCCAGATCCCGCACCTCCGCCAACCGACGAGCCCGCACCGAACCCGTCGCGGCGGCCAACAGGCCGTTCGCGTCGAGATCGGACAGGTCGTCGTTCATGAGCCAAACGCTAGACGCGACCACCGACATCGCGACCCCACTCAGTCAGCCCCCTGTGGAGAGCCGGCGCCCTCTTCCTCGGCCGCGCGGATGGTGCCAGATCCGGATAGTGACGTCGAGGCATTGCGATTGGACGTAGATCGCTGAGCGATCGACAAGCGGCATGGTGGCAGGCTGGACCGGCTCCGGACCCATTCCAGATCCGTGACCGTGGCCCAGACGCAGGCTTTCGCCCGAGACCACGATGAGGTACTGGTCCAGGCTCAATCCGAGGAACTCATCCCCTGCTTGGCACCGAGGAGCTGCCCGGCTTCGGCACCTTGGCGCGCGACGCGGCCGTCTGGCCCGATGCTTGACCGGATGGTTGTCGGACGCGACACTCCAAGCATGGTCGGGGATGCCGTGCCCGGCGACGGTCCCGCTGGGATAAAGGACTACGTCTGCAAGTGCGGCTATGGGACCGCAGCACGCGTGCCGCCCAAGCACTGCGGGCGCACCATGAAGCCCGCTCGTCTCGTGAAGAAGAAAGACACAGCGCCCAGACGTGCCGCTCCTTAGGCCCGTGAAACTGCCTCGGCCGTTCTAGACGCGCTCACGCGGTCCATCGCCAAGAGAATGGGTCCGTAATCCATTGCGGCTGAGATCGCGCCTCGATAGTTGACGAACGCCAGCGCGACAAAGGTGACTACGACCCCGACGACCAAGTCGCGGGGAAGCACGGCAGGCATCAATACCGCGTTGAACAGCGCGAGCGAGACGCACACGAGCGTCATCACCGCATAGAGGTCCAACCGGTTGCGATACTGCCGATGTCTCCTGAGCAGTCCCTGGCCGATGGCATCAACCCGCTCGTAGAGGTAACCGCGCATCTCGCCGCCTTCGACATTCCCCTGGAGTCTGGTTTCGAAGCGACGCAGAGCGTTGCCGAGTCTCGTGGGCATCATCCGAGACTCGTCGTCGGGGTATGAGTCGCGCTTGATGTAGAGGGAGTTGACTCGATGCCTCAGGTTCGCCGGCGCAAGGGGGAGCCAATCTGCTTGGTCGAAGTAGCGCTGCGCATCGTCTAACAGCTCGGGGCGATGAGAATCTTGGTCCAGGTTGGCGGTGGGCTCACGTAGCCCGATGCGCCGGACAGCTTCGGCGAGTCGTGGCTCCTCGATTTCCTCGACTATCTCGTCGACCGACGCTGCGAACGCGCGATGCTGCAGCTTGGAGGTCCGCCGATCGATCAGTGCGAGGGCCAGCATCTGCATCTTGACGCCGATCCAGGTGGGGAGAGCGACGAGGACCGAGCCTCCCCAGTAGCCCTCCAGAAGCCGAATGGCCGCGAACTCCAACGACTGGGTCACCAGGGTCAAGAGCACGACGCCGAAGAGCACCGCCACGATGACCCCGATTGGCTTGCTGTCCAGCGCGCTTACCGCGTCCTTCATGTTGTTCACCGTCGGCTTGTTTCCGTTGTTCTCTCGAACCATGTACATCCCGACGACGAGGTATCCGTTCGCGATGACAAGCGCGGCGGGCAGCCACGCCGTCAGACTCAACTGATCGAGAATGCGCGCGGAGAATGGCGAGAGACCCTCCGCAGGCTCTGCTTCTCCCACAGCCCCTTGCGGCGATGCCGCATCAGCAGCGGGACTCGCGGAGAAGGGAGGAGGCCAGTTCGGGACCGAGACAGTGACTTCGAGCGGCCGTCGTGCAGGCAACCTCAGTCCCATACACGCAGTCTGGAGCCTCCCGACCCTTGGCGCCGTTCATTCCCGCGGGTGTCGCGCGGAATCGAAGTGTCTGCGCCGCCGCGCCCAGTCCGCGCCTGGCCGCAATCGCGCGTGGAAGCCATGGTCTTCGCCTACGCGCCCGGCCCTGCTTGTTGGGACCGGTCGTATGTTGCTGGCCTCTGCGTATCGGCTCGAGCGACGGATCTCGGCAGATCCGCGCGCTGCACGGACGTCGCGGTGGTTGTGGAGTGGGCCCGTACCGTTGCTGCATGTCTGAGGCGCAAGAGCACCCCATCGCCTACACCGCGCTGCAGCCGGGCACGCCGGTGCAGACGAGCGACGGGCACGCCTTCGCCTCGGTCCAGGCCGTGCTGGTCGACGAGAAGGTCTCGGTTTTTGACGGCATCGTCGTCCAGACAGCGGAAGGCACACGGTTCGTCGACGCCGATCACGTCGGCTCCATCTACACCACCTACGTCCGCACGACCCTCTCCGCGGAGCAGGCGGCAAACCTTCCGCTGCCCGATGGGTCGACCGTGATCGACATCAAGCCGCCGAGGTCGGTGGCGGACCGGTTGGGCCGCATGCTCGGTCGCAGGAAGCGGTAGGACGCCGTACGGACATCAGTCTTCGTCGTACTCAGCAAGGACGGTTCCGTCGGCTGCGTAGACCGTGAAGTGCAGTTCTCCCGGAGCCTGGCGGCTGTCGGCGTGGTTGATGACCGTTCTCGCGAATGCGAGCCACCCGTCAACCACCGGGATCTCGTGATCGGCGCCCGACACGTCGGTGACCACGATCCGCTCGATCGGTTCGGGGCCGGACACGAAACCCGCACCGAGGCAGTCGGCCTCCCACTGGCCCGGGGCCTTGCGCTGGCACCTCAACAAGAGCGACGGGTGGATGCGGTAGGCCCCGAAGGCTTCGGCTTCGTCTTGGAACTTCTCCGGAGCGGTGATCTCCACGAACGGGATGAAGCCGCCGTCGAGATCGGCGAACAGCTTGTCATTGTCGACCGCACCACGATCGTCCAAGTACCAGCTGTCGAGCTGGCACCTCGAGACGTACCCATCGGGCGACCGAAGCAGCGCCGCCAGCCGGTCCTCGGCGCGATCGGCGACGATCACCTGCCAGTCGGAGAAGTCCCAGCCGAGGTACTGGCCGCAGGCCGCACGAACGCCGGCCGAATCGTCGGATGCCGGCATGGGAAGCGGGACAGTGCCGACAGCGTCCTCGAGACCGGCCTGCGGGATGACACATCGTCCATCCGTGCTCGATGTGTCGAAGGGGCTGTAGTCGAACGCCTGCGCGTTCGCGATCTTGACCGCGTCGCCTTCGAACCACGGGCCGGAGTCGTCGCTCAGTTCGACCGTGACGGCGCTGGGGCCCCACAGGTTGTGCCAGACGACCGTGCAGCGGCGTTCCGCCTCGGCCTGGGGCACCTCCACAGTCTGGCCCGCGGTTCGTCCGCCCGGGTCGTCGACGCCCGCCAGCACCTTGGCGCGAGCGTCGGCGCTGCCCTGCTCTGCGATCGGGGGTTCACCCTGCCGGGGGTTCGACGGCGCGCCGTCATCGCTCACTCCCGGCAGCCAGGTCGCACCGCCCACGACGACGACTGCGGTCGCGGTGGCGGCCAGGGCCGTGTTGGCGGCAACGCGCCGGCGCCGGCGCCGCAGGCTCCGCCGGTACAGCTGGGCGCCGTCCGTGCCGCTGCCAGCCGAGACAGTGTCTGCGAGCCGGTCCAGTTGTTCCCGCAGCAGGGTCGCTCGGTTGTCTGCTGGATCGTTCATCGAGCGTCTCCTCTAGCTGTCACTGTCTCGTGCGTCATCGAAGGGTCGACGGACCAGCCCAGCTCCTGTCGCAGCTGGGCGTAGGCACGGCTTGCGCGGCTCTTGACCGTGCCTCGTCGGCACCCGAGCAGCTCCGCGATCTCGGCTTCGCTGAGGTCCTGCCAGTACCGCAGGACCAGAACGACCCGCTGTTGTGACGGCAAGCCCCTGAGCGCCCGTCGTAGGTCGGACTGCTCGGATGTCCTGTCGGCGATGTCCGCCGTCGTGGGTTCAGCCTGGCCGGGCGACGAAGACATCCTGAGGGGATGCCGGCGCGCCTTCCAGGCGAGTCGGGCCATCACCGTGCGTACGTAGGCCTCCACCCCTTGGGGATCGAGTCGGCCCCACGACGGCAGGCATCGGAGCAGGGCCTCCTGGACGAGATCCTCTCCGGCGGCGCGATCCCCGGTCAGCATGAAACCGAATCGCACCAGGCCCTGCCACCGCGCCGCGACGAACGAGGCAACGTCGTCCTCGGTAGTCGTCACGGCACCCCCTTACGCAGGCAGTATCGGCACTTCTTACCTACTGATAGCCGATCTCGCGGCGATGGGTTCCGTCGGCGTACGAGATTTCTCAGCTCTTTCGTCCACTGGTTCGGCAGGGACTGGACGCCGCTGGGCAGGGACGCCACGCTGGCGGGGTGACCGACCCCGTCCCCGTCCGGGTGTTCCGCTTCGACGAGCTCGAGGCAGCGGACCCGACACCCGGGATGCTCCGGGAACGCGCCTTCGAGCTCCCGATCCTCTGGTCCGGCCGGGTCACCACCCAGCCCGGCGCGGTGAGCGGCTGGCACCACCACGACCGCAACGAGTCCAGCCTGTACGTCGTCCGCGGCGTGCTGCGGCTCGAGTTCGAGGGCTTCGACGGCCACCTGGACGCGCATGCCGGCGACTTCGTGCACGTGCCGGCGTTCACCGTGCACCGCGAGTCGAACCCGACCGACGAGCCGAGCATCGCGGTGATCGCCCGCGCGGGTGGGGGCATCCCCACTGTCAACGTCGACCCGCCGCTCGGCGTCATTGGAGAACCAGAACACAGGAGGTCGTCATGACGTTCAGGTCCCTGCGGCTCGCGCCGGTGGTCGCCATCCTCGGACTCGGTCTGTCCTTCCTGTCCCCGGCCACGGCGGCGACGCCAGGCAGTGTCGCGCTGCCAACGCTGACCTCGATACAGGCCCAGCACGTGGGGAAGGTCGACCGGGTGACGTTCGGCTTCACCAACGGGCTGCCTGCCGACGTCCTGGTCCGGTGGGTCGACACCCTCCATCATGACGGCTCGGGGCTCCCTGTGCGGGTGGCCGGCACGAAGGTGTTGGCGGTGTTCTTCAACGGGGCCACCAGTCACGACGCGAACGGCGCCACGGTCAGGACGCGGACGGCCTACGCACTGCCCAACGTGATCACCTCGGTCGGTGCGGGTGACTTCGAGGGCACGGTCACGTTCGGCCTGGGCGTGCAGAAGCGCACGTCGTTCACGGTCACGAAGCTGCAGAACCCCGACCGGGTCGTGATCGACGTCCGCGCCGGGTTCGCCACCACCAACCGCAAGGTCTGGCTGGTCGACACCGACGCCGTCGAGACCGGCAACGGGCCGTACTTCGTCCCACGCCAGCGGCCGATCCGGAACGACGCCCCGGCAGCCGCCGCGCTGCACGCGCTGTTCGCCGGACCGACTCCGCAGGAGCGGGCGGACGGGCTGCGGCTGGTGACCTCGCGCGCCTGGGGGTTCGACGCCCTGCAGATCGCCGGCGGGGTCGCCCGAGTGCGGCTGACCCGCGGCTGCGACGGTGGCGGTTCGACGATCACGGTCGCGGGCGAGATCGCGCCGACCCTGCGACAGTTCCCCACGGTGGACTGGGTCAAGATCTACGGTCCCGGCGGCGCCACAGAGCAGCCTCAGGGGCAGGTGGACTCGATCCCGGCGTGCCTGGAGCCATAGCTCAGGGTCGCGGCTGCGGGTCGTGCGGATGGTCCGGATCGGCCGTGAAGATCCGCTCGTAGATGTCGTAGACCAGGGCGGCCTTGTGGTTGTTGTAGTCCATGACGCGCTCGAAGCCGTCGTCGGCAAGCTTCGCCTTGAGGGCGCCGTAGGCCACTCGGTCGTCGTCGTGGGTGCGCAGCCAGTCGCGGAAGGCGACCAGCCGGTGCGGCTCCGCCGCTGTCGGCCCGAACACGTGCAGGTTGACGGAGCGGTCCGAGCGGGTGAGCATCCGGTGCTCGTCCCAGTCCGGCTCCCTGATGTGGAGCAGCAGGCCCAGCGGCTCCAGCGCCGGGACGTACGCCGCCTCGTCGGCCGGGTCGGAGACCGTCAGCACCAGGTCGAGCACCGGCTTGGCCGCGAGCCCCGGCACCGACGTGGAGCCGATGTGCTCGAGTGCGACGACGCGATCGCCGAGGGCTGCGCTGATCGCTGTGATGAGAGCAGCGGCGTCGTCGGGCCAGGCCTCGTCGTACGGCACGACGTGCACCGCCCCCGGCGGGGATGGGCCAACGACGGCGGCGTCCGACTGCTGCAGGTCGGTCAGCTCGAAGGGGCGCCAGAGCGGGTGGGTCGCCACCCGGTCACCCTACGAGTCGGTGCTCGTGTACTTGCCCTCGAAGAACAGCAACGGGCTTTCCGCGTCGTGCACGGCCAGGTCGAGCACGCGTCCGACCACGATGTAGTGGTCGCCGGACTCGTGGACGTGGTGGATCTGGCAGTCGACGTAGCCGAGCGTGCCTGCGAGCATCGGCGACCCGGTGGCGGGCGCCGGCTCCCACGAGACGTCGGCGAACTTGTCGAGCCCGCGGCTGGCCATCTGGTTGGAGAGCTCGGCCTGGTCGTGGGCCAGGAAGTTGACGCAGAACTTGCCGGACCGCTGGATCGCCGGCCAGGCGCGCGAGGTCTTGGCCGGGATGAACAGCACCAGCGGCGGGTTGAGCGAGACCGACGTGAACGACTGGCAGGTCAGGCCGACCGGGGCGCCGCCGCTGATCGAGGTGACCACGGTGACACCCGAGGCGAACCGGCCGAGCACGTCACGGAACCGGCGCGCGGCGGCGACAGCTTCCGGGTCGTCGACGTCGACGAAGGTGTCCTCGCCGGGGCGGAACTGGAAGTCGTACATCGAGTCGCCCAGCCAGGACTCGATCAGGTCGTGGCTCGGCCAGGTCTCGCGGGCGTCGGTGCTCATCCCCTCCGGCACGTCGCCGTGGGGGATCTTGTGTGTCACGCCGTCCACGGTAGGTGTTACTGCCCCGCGCCGAAGTCGTGACCCCAATAAGAGACGGCGGTCGACTCCCGCGCGACCCAGCGCCCGTCGTCGACGGTGAGGCCGTCGGTGCCGAACTCGACGTCGAAGCCGCCGGGCGACCGGACGTAGAACGAGATCATCTCGTCGTTCATGTGCCGGCCGAGGGTCGCGGACAGCGGCGCCTTGTGCTTGCGGACCCGCTCCAGCGCGCGGCCGACGTGGTCGAGCTCGTCGACCTCGAGCATGATGTGCACGCACTTCGAGGGGTTCGGCATCGGCAGGAACGCCAGCGAGTGGTGCCTGGGGTTGACGCCGAGGAAGCGCAGCCAGACCTTCGTGCCGGGCTCCTTGCCGACGAACTCGCCGGGCATGCTCATCGAGTCGCGGAGCCGGAAGCCGAGGGTGTCGCGGTAGAACCGCAGCGCCTCCACGTCGTCGGTCACCGGCAGCACGATGTGGCCCATCCCCTGGTCGCCGGTGACGAACGTCGCGGCGTACGGCGGCACGACCGGCCGGGACTCGTAGGTGATGCCGTGGAACAGCTCGAAGACGTTGTCGAAGGGGTCGCGGAACCGGACCAGCTCCTGCACCCGGCGCTCGGCGAGCTCCTCCTTGGTGCCCTCCTCGACCTCGACCCCGGCCTTCTCGAGGTGCTCGCGCGCCTCCTGGAGCGCGGCGTGGTCGGCGAGCTCCCAGCCGACGCAGTCGAGCTGGTCGACGTCGGAGGGGAAGACGACGAGCCGGGCCGAGACCTGGTCGATCCGCCAGTACTGGTGGTCGGGGTTCGGACCGCGACCCTCGGCCAGGCCGAGCACCTTGCCGGCGAACGTCTGCCACTGCTCGAGGTCGGTGGAGGCCACCCGGACGTAGCCCATGGACTTGATGTCGATGGTCATGAGCGCTCCTTCTCGACGTGACGGGCGAGGAACGCAGTGGTGACCTCGGCGAACTCGTCGGCGGCCTCGATCTGGGCCCAGTGCCCACAGTTCGGGAAGACATGCAGCGTCGCGCGCGGGATCGCCTTGAGCGCGACCAGCGCGCCGTCGAGAGGGTTGACGCGGTCCTCGCGCCCCCAGGTCAGCAGCGTGTGCTTGCGGATCTTGTGGGCGTCGCGCCAGAGCATGCCGTCCTCGGCGGAGTCCTGGTTGAAGAAGGACATGCCCATCGACATCATCGCCTCGCGCGCGCCGGGAGCGGTCGCGTCGGCGTAGCGCTCCTCGATGAGCTCGTCGGTGATGAGGTCCTGGTTGACCACCATGGTCGAGATGAACGCGCGGAGCGCCTCGCGGCTCGGCTCCAGGTTGAACTCCGTGAGCCGCCTGACGCCCTCGGTGGGGTCGGCGTGGAACAGGTTGAGCGAGAGCCCGCCCGGGCCCATCAGGACGAGTCGCCCGACCCGGTCGGGGTGCTCGATGGCCAGGCGGGTCGCCGTACCGCCGCCGAGGCTGTTGCCGAGCAGGTGCACCCGCTCGATCCCGAGCTCGTCGAGCAGCGCGACGACGTACTCCATGGAGAAGCGGAAGTAGTTGCCGACCACCGGCGGCTTGTCGGAGCCGCCGAAGCCCGGCTGGTCCACGAGCAAGGTGCGGAAGGTGCTCGCGAACCGCGGCAGGGCCGCGCCGAAGTTGGACCACGCGGACGCGCCGGGACCGCCGCCGTGCAGCATCAGCAGCGGCAGGTCGCCGCCGATCCCGGTCGGCGCTCCGTCATTCAGGGTGGGCCCGGCCTCGTAGTAGTTGAGGGTCAGGTTCCCGTTGTCCGTCCCAGCCTTCGCGGACCGGCGGATCGACTCCTTGTCGAAGGAGGTCACTCAGTACATCCCGGGGTCGATCTTGTGGCCGAACTCGTGGGCGCCGTACATCTGCAGGGCCCGCTCGGGGTCGTTGGCAGCGTGCACCCTGCCCGCGTGCGCGTCGCGCCAGGCCCGCTGCAGCGGGGTGCCCTCGGTCAGCGCCCGGCCGCCGGAGGCCTCGAACAGCGAGTCGATCGCGTCGATCGCGCGCTGGGAGCCGAGCACCTGGTCGCGGCGGACCTTGAGCCGGGACTTGAGCGGGATCGGCTCGCCCTTGGCGACGTAGTCCTGCTCCTCACGGATGTTGTTGACGAGCAGGGCCCAGGCCGCGTCGATCTCGCTCGAGGCCCTGGCGATCCGGACCGCGGCGAACGGGTCGAGCGAGGCCTTCTCGCCGAGGTACGCCGCGCGGGTGCGCTTCTGCTGCATCTCGACGTGCTCGTTGTAGGCGCCCATCGCCATGCCGATGATCGGCGTGGTGATGGTGCCGGTGAAGATGGAGTGGAACGGCAGCTTGTAGAGGTCGGAGGTGTTCTGCTCCTGGCCCGGGCCCTTGCACTGGCCGGTCTCACCCATGCTGAGGGTGAACGCCTCGGGCACGAAGACGTCCTCGACCACGATGTCGTTGGAGCCGGTGCCCGACAGGCCGATCATGTGCCAGACATCGTTGATCGTGTAGTCCTTGCGCGGGAGCATGAACGTCTTGAAGTCGACGACGTTGCCCTCGTCGTTGAACACCAGGCCGCCGAGCAGCACCCACGTGCAGTGGTCGCAGCCGGAGCTGAAGCTCCACTTGCCACTCAGCGTGTAGCCGCCCTCGGCCACCGTGGCCTTGCCCGTCGGCGCGTACGACGAGCTCAGCCGCGTGTTGGTGTCCTCGCCCCAGACCGCCTGCTGCGCCTCGTCCGCGAACAGCGCCACCTGCCACGGGTGCACGCCGACCACGCTGGACACCCAACCGGTCGAGCCGCACGCGCTGGCGATGTCGCGGACTGCTGTGTAGAACGTGACCGGATCGGCCTCGAGGCCGTCGAATCGCTGGGGCTGCAGGAGCCGGAAGAACCCGACTTCCTCCAGCTCCTTGACCGACGCCTCCGGGACGACGCGCAGGCGCTCGGCCTCGTCAGCCCGGTCACGGAATGTGGGCAGCAGGTCTCGGACCCCGCCAATTACTGACTGAGCCGCAGCCTGGGACATGTGCTCTCTCCTCCTCCTGTGGTGCGTCACCAATACTAGAACACGTTCTAGTCTGGTGTCGATGCCGAGTGAGCCGCCGCCTCGACCCGGGCGACGTACGCCGGCCAGTCGTAGCCGTCCTCGATGTTGGCGTCGTCGGGCTTCCGGCCGACCTGACCGTCGATGGTCTCCCGGACGATGTCGGCGTGGCCGGCGTGGCGGCTGGTCTCGGCCACCATGTGCACGAGGATCTGGTGCAGGGTCACCTCCCCCCGGTCGCCCCACCACGGCACCCGGCCCACGGTGTCCAGGTCGCACTCCTCCAACGTCGTCGCAGCGTGCGCCCAAGCGGTGCGGTAGAAGTCCAGCACCCACTCCCGCGACTCGTCGGCGGTGAGGTAGAGGTCGTCGTTCATGTCCGCGTCGTCGGCGTGCCAGGGCAGCGGGATCCCGCTGGGCCGGCCGAAGGTGTCGCCGAAGTAGCCCAGCTCCACGCTGGCCAGGTGCTTGATGAGCCCGAGCAGGTTGGTGCCGGTCGGCGTGAGCGGCCGACGGGCGTCGTAGTCGCTCAGCCCCTCGACCTTCCAGACCATCGCGTCGCGGGCGGATTGGAGGTACTCGACCAGGGTTTCCTTGGGATCCTTCACCCGGTCGACCCTGCCAGAGGGCGCCCGGCAGTCAGCGCAGCTGGTCGGCGGGCAGGATCGGCGCGTCGCCGTCGGCCTCGAACCAGGTCTTCACCGGCAGCGCGGCCGCCTTCAGCAACGCTGCCTTCAAGCCGTGAGCGCGGACCTCGACGGTCCGGAGCTGGCCCCACCGGTCGAGGTCGTCGTGGTCCGGGTGCACGGCATCCTCGAGTGCGATTGCGGACGTGATCGTCAAGCGGTACCGGGGGCCGGCCTCCGGTCCCTCTTCACTCTCGATCAGTCCGTGGTGAATGACGGCGAGCTTGTCTGCGAGCTTCATGGGCGTCCCTCGATCACCTTGAGCAGCAGGCGGGGACCGGGCCACGAACAGTCGTATCTCATTGGTACCACGATTTCGCCGCTTGCGCTCCCCTTCGCAGCTGGCTCAGGAGTTGGCAGCTTCCTTCTCCGCGTCCGCCTTCAGCATGAGCGCGATGTCGATCAGCTGGTCCTCCTGGCCGCCGATCAGCTTGCGGCGGCCGGCCTCGAGCAGGATCTTGGCGCCGGAGACGCCGTAGCGGTCGGCGGCGTTGCCGGCGTGCTTGAGGAACGACGAGTAGACGCCGGCGTACCCCATCATCAGCGTCATCCGGTCGAGCTGGCACTCCTCCGGCATCGCGGGCTTGATGACGTCCTCGGACGCGTCGACGATCTGGAGGAAGTCGACGCCGGTGGTCCAGCCGAGCTTGTCGCAGACGCCGATGAACGCCTCGAGTGGCGTGTTGCCCGCGCCCGCGCCGAAGCGGCGGACCGAGCCGTCGATCTGGGTGGCGCCCGCGCGGGCGGCGATGATCGTGTTGGCGACGCCGAGGCCGAGGTTCTCGTGGCCGTGGAAGCCGACGTCGGCGACATCGCCGATCTCCGCGACCAGGGCAGCGACCCGGTCCCTCGTCTGCTCCATGATCAGCGCGCCGGCCGAGTCGACGACGTAGACGCACTGGCAGCCCGCGTCGACCATGATCCGGGCCTGCTTGGCCAGCACCTCGGGCGGCTGGGTGTGCGACATCATCAGGAAGCCGACCGTCTCCAGGCCGAGCTCCCGGGCCAGCCCGAAGTGCTGCATCGAGACGTCCGCCTCGGTGCAGTGCGTGGCGATCCGACAGATCTGGCCACCGTTGTCCTGCGCCGCACGGATGTCGTCCTTGGTGCCGACGCCCGGGAGCATCAGGAACGCGATCTTGGCGCGCTTCGCGGTCTCGGCGGCGACCTTGATGAGCTCCTGCTCCGCGGTCCTGGAGAAGCCGTAGTTGAACGACGACCCGCCCAGCCCGTCGCCGTGGGTCACCTCGATCACCGAAACACCGGAGGTGTCGAGCGCCTCGACGATGTCGTGGCACTCCTGCGCGGTGAACTGGTGCCGCTTGTGGTGCGAGCCGTCGCGCAGGCAGGTGTCGGTGAGCCGGAGGTCGAGCTCGCCCCAGGGCTCGTTGCCGTGGGTGCCGGACCACGTGCGGGACAGCTCGTTGATGTCGGTCACGACATGCTCCTCGCAATGTTCTCGCCGACCTGCGTGGCGGCGGCGGTCATGATGTCGAGGTTGCCGGAGTACGGCGGCAGGTAGTCGCCGGCCCCTTCGACCTCGACGAAGATCGAGACCTTGGTCTGGCCCTGCGTGGCGGCGGAGGGCTCGTCGAGCTGCGGCTCCTGGAGCAGGCGGTAGCCCGGGACGTACTCCTGGACAGCCTTCTCCATCGCGAACACCGACTGGATGATCGCGTCCGTGTCGGCGTCCGGCGCGACGGCGCAGAAGATCGTGTCGCGCATGATCATCGGCGGCTCGGCCGGGTTGAGGATGATGATCGCCTTGCCGCGCTTCGCGCCGCCGATCGACTCGACGCCGGCGGCCGTGGTCCGGGTGAACTCGTCGATGTTTGCTCGGGTGCCGGGGCCGGAGGAGACCGACGAGACCGAGGCGACGATCTCGGCGTACGACACTCCACCAAACGGGGCTGCGGCCCGCGACACCGCGGCCACCATCGGGATCGTGGCCTGGCCGCCGCAGGTGATCATGTTGACGTTCATCGCGCCGAGGTGTTCCTGGCCGTTGACCGGCGGGATCACGGCCGGGCCGACCGCGGCCGGCGTGAGGTCGACCGCCCGGATGCTGGCCTCCTCGTAGCGCGGTGCGTACTCGCGGTGCACGTAGGCCGAGGTCGCCTCGAAGATCAGGTCCGGCAGCTCGTCCAGCTTGAGCAGCCAGTCCACGCCCTCGTGGGTCGACTCGAGCCCCAGGTCCGCGGCGAGCTTGAGCCCCTCCGACGTCGGGTCGACGCCGATCATCCAGCGCGGCTCGATGACGCTCGACCGCAGCAGCTTGTACATGAGGTCGGTCCCGATGTTGCCGGGCCCGACGATAGCGGCGGTGCGCTTCATCAGTTCTCCTCGAAGCTCAGTCGGCGAAAGTGGCAGTGAGCGGCTCGAACCCGCTGATGGACGCCTCCACGCGGTCGCCGGCGGCGAACGGCACGAACGGACCCAGGGCACCGGACAGCACGACCTGGCCGGCCCGGAGCGGGTCACCGAAGCGGTGGCACTGCACGGCCAGCCAGCGCAGCGCCTCGAGCGGGTCGCCCAGGCAGGCGGCGCCGTTGCCCGACGACCGCACCTCGCCGTTGATGGACAGCGACATCTCGACCTCGCGGGGTTCGAGCTGGTCGAGCGTCTGCCCCGCCTGTCCGACGACGTAGAGGCCGCTGGAGGCGTTGTCGGCCACCGTGTCGGTGAACGTGATGTCCCACTGGTCGATCCTCGAGTCGACGATCTCGAGCGCCGGAAGGGCGACCTCGACGGCGCTCCGCACCAGCTCGATCGTGATGTCGGCCGCGTCGGACGGGTTGATGTCACGACCCAGCCGGAACGCGACCTCGGCCTCCACACGCGGCTGCAGCAGCCGCTCCATGGAGATCCCCGCAGAAGACGCAGCGTGGCTGCTGACGTCCATGTCGTCCAGCAGGTAGCCGAAGTCCGGCTGGTCGACGCCGAGCTGGTTCTGGACGGCCTCGGAGGTGGCGCCGATCTTGCGACCGACGACCGTGGCGCCCGACGCGAGGCGCTTCTGCACCAGCCCCTGCTGCACGGCGTACGCCGCGGCGAGGTCGTCGGTGCCGATCAGATCGCGCACCGCGGCACACGGGACACGGGTCTCCAGGGCGGTCGCCAGGCGGTCCACGGCGGCCCCCACGTCGGGCGGAGCCGCGTCCTGGGAGGTCACTGATCGATAGTAGAACCTGTTACAGTTTTGCGCCATGAGCGCCCCTCTCCCGGACTCGCTTCCCGGGGAGGTCGACGTCGTCGTCGTGGGTGCCGGCGGGGCGGGAATGTGCGCTGCGCTCGCGGCCGCCAAGCAGGGGCTGGACGTCGTCCTGGTCGAGAAGAGCGGCTACTTCGGCGGCTCAACGGCGCGCAGCGGCGGCGGAGTCTGGATGCCTGGCAACGCCGCGCTGAGGAAGGCCGGCCAGGTCCCGGCCGACGACATGGCGCAGGCCAAGCTCTACCTCGACTCGATCGTCGGAGACGAGGTCCCGAAGGTCCGCCGAGACACCTACCTCGACCGCGGTCCCGAGGTCCTCGACTTCATCCACGCGCACACCCCGGTCCGGTTCCAGTGGGTCCCGCAGTACGCCGACTACCACCCGGAGGCGCCCGGCGGCCGCGCCGCGGGCCGCTCCTGCGAGCCGGCCCCACTGGACGCGAGGTTCCTCGGCGCCGAGCTCGACCGGCTGCACCCGCAGTACACCAAGGCGCCGGCCAACATGATCGTGACGCAGGCCGACTTCCGAAAGATCAGCCTCGGGCTCCGCACCTGGCGCGGCCCGGCGACGATGATCAAGGTCCTGTTCAACCGCGTCGTCAGTGGCCTGCTGCGGCGCCGGATGTACGCCATGGGCAACGCGATCGTGATCGGCCTCCGCAAGGGGCTGATGGACGCTGACGTGCCGGTCGCCTACGACGCGGAGCTGACCGGCCTGGTCAATGACGGGGCCATCGACGGCGGACGGGTCACCGGCGTCCGGGTCACCTGCGACGGCCGGGAGTCGACGATCCGCGCCCGCCGCGGCGTGATCCTCGGCAGCGGCGGCTTCGAGAAGAACCTCGAGATGCGCGAGAAGTACCAGCCGCACCCGACCTCCGTCGACTGGACGACCGGCTCCGAGTTCAACTCCGGCGGCGGCATCCTCGCCGGCATCGCCGCCGGCGCCGAGACCGCGCTCATGGACGATGCGTGGTGGGGTCCGACGATCCCGCTGCCCAACGGCCCGTGGTTCTGCCTGGCCGAGCGCAACCTGCCCGGCTCGATCATCGTGAACCAGGCCGGCCGGCGTTACATGAACGAGGCGCTCCCCTACGTCGAGGCCGTGCACGCGATGTACGACGGCGAGGCGACCGGCGTCAGCCACGTCCCGAGCTGGATGGTCATCGACCAGCGCTACCGCAACCGCTACCTGTTCGCGGGGCTCTCGCCGCGCCAGCCGTTCCCCGGCCGCTGGTACAAGCACGGCACGGTCAGGAGGGCCGCCACGATCGAGGCGCTGGCCGCCGAGATCGACGTGCCGCCCGAAGCGCTCAGGGCGACGATCGAGCGGTTCAACGGCTTCGCGACGGGAGGTGTCGACGAGGACTTCCATCGCGGCGAGTCGGCCTACGACAAGTACTACTCCGACCCGACCGTGAAGCCGAACCCGTCCCTCAACACGATCGACCACGCGCCGTTCTACGCCGTCAAGATCGTGCCCGGCGACCTCGGCACCAAGGGCGGGCTGGTCACCGACGAGCGCGCCCGGGTGCTGCGTCCCGACGGCTCGGTGATCGCCGGGCTGTACGCCGCCGGCAACGCCTCGTCCGCGATCATGGGCCACACCTACGCCGGGCCCGGCGCCACCATCGGCCCGGCCCTGGCCTTCGGCTACCTGGCGGCTCTCGACATTGCTCAGACCTCGCTGGTTGAGGAGGGCGCTCTGCGCCCGTCTCGAAACCCCGAGGTCGAAACCAAGGAGACCGCCTGATGCCGATCGATCCCGACGCCGCGATCGGCGCTCAGGTCGGTGAGGTCTCGTTCGCGTGGACGTCGAGCGACGTCCTGCTCTACCACCTCGCCATCGGCGCCGGCTCGAGTCCGGGCGACCACGTGCGCCCCGACGCGCTCCGCTGGACCACCGACGGCGCGAGCCTGCAGGTGCTGCCGTCGTTCGGCGTGGTCGTGCCGACGTTCCACCAGACCGACCCGCCGCCGCTGGATCTCCCCGGCTGCGACATCAACCTGTCCCAGGTCGTGCACGGCTCGCAGGCGATCACCGTGCGCGCACCGCTGCCGACGTCCGGCTCCGCGACCGTCCGCACGACGCTGACCGACGTCTGGGACAAGGGCAAGGCGGCGGTGATCTGGCAGGAAGGCGTCGCGATCTCCGAGTCCGGTGAGGAGTTGTGGACCACAAGCTCGTCGATCTTCGTGCGCGGCGAGGGCGGCTGGGGCGGCGACCGCGGCACGTCGGAGCCCGTCGAGCTGCCCGACCGCGCGCCGGACGCCGACACGACGTACGCCGTCTCCCCGCAGCAGGCGCTGCTCTACCGGCTCTGCGGCGACCGCAACCCGCTGCACTCCGACCCCGACTTCGCCAAGGCGGCCGGCTTCCCGGCGCCGATCCTGCACGGTCTCTGCTCCTACGGGATCGTGCTCCGCGAGCTCACCACCGCGCTGCTGGGCGGCGACGCGACCAAGGTCGCCGGCTTCGCGGTGAAGTTCACCGGCGTCGTCTATCCCGGCGAGACCATCCGGGTGCAGGGCTGGCTGGAGGACGGCCGGATCCTCGGTCAGTCCTCGGTCGCCAGCGACGGTGACCGCGACGGTGCTCCCGTGCTCGGCGACGTCGTCCTGACCGTCAGCTGAGGCTCAGTCGCTCAAGAAGGCAGCCAGCAGGCGCGTGAACTCGCCCGGGTCGTCGACCCACGGGAAGTGACCCGCGCCCTGCTGCACCACGAAGTCGGCGCGCTGGAAGACCTCGGCCACCTCGGCCATCACCGGCACCGGGTTGCCGGAGTCCAGCGCTCCGGCGAGCACCACCACCGGGATGCCGAGCGCCGAGAGGGCGCCACGGGTCGGCTCGGGATCGAAAGCGCCATCCGCGATGAACGCCATCGCCTTCTCGTCGTCGCGTCGTTCGTCCATCCAGGCTTCGTATGCGCGGACGTCCGCCTCCCAGCGGCCGTACATGAACGGCGAGATGGCGGCCCAGTCGCACTCTTCGCCGGCTCCCGTCTGGATCCGGACGAGCGCGGCCGCGGCCTCGGCGTACCACGGCTCGCCCTCGCGCAGCCGCGCGATCTCCGACCGGGCGTCGTCGGTGATCTCGATGCCGAGGCCACGGACGCTCGGCGCCACGAGGACCAGCCGGGCGACGCGGTCCGGGTGGGCAACCGCGTACGCGTAGGCGAGGCTGGCGCCCGCGGAGTGGGCGAGCAGGTCGAGCCGGTCGAGGCCGAGGTGCCGGCGTACCGCCTCGACATCGGCGACCTGCCGGTCGCAGCGGTACGACGCGGGGTCGGTCGGCGCGTCCGAGGCGCCGGTCCCGCGCAGGTCGAGGCGAGCGAAGGTCCGGTGCGCGTCGAGCCCGCCGAGGTCGCGGAGGTAGCCGGAGTCGAGCATCGGGCCGCCGGGCAGGCACAGCAGCGGTGCTGCGGATCCGTGGACGTGGACCGCGAGACGGGTGCCGTCGTCAGCTGTGGCGTGGGTGGTGCGGGTGAGTCCCATGATGGTCGAAGCGTTCCACGAGGATGGGCACCACGGTCTCGCGGGCGGGCATCGCCGCGATCTCGGCGGCCACTCGTTGGGCCCCGACTCGGAGGTCGGGATCCGACAACAGCTGCTCGGCCGCGGCCCGCACCGACGCTGCGCTCACCTCCCCCGCCGGCAGGGTCAGCGAGGCACCGGCTCGCTCACCGCCCTCGGCGTTCCGGAACTGATCGGCGCCCTGCGGCAGGCAGAGCTGGGGCACGCCCCGAGCCAGCGCACCCAGGAAGGTGCCCGAGCCACCGTGCGAGACCACGGCCGTGCTGCGCCCCAGCACCTCGGCCTGGTCGACCCACGTCTCCACCTGCACGTGCTCGGGTTGTTCCCCGAGCAATGCGGGATCGGTCTGCGGCCCGAGCGCCACCAGCACGCGCACCGGCAGCGCAGCCACGCCTGAGACGACGTCGCGCAGCAGCTCTGGGCGCTGCTGCACCGTGCCCATGGTGACGTAGACGAGCGGCTCCGCCGGTGCCGGCACCGGGCCGGCGTCCACAGGCCGGAGCGGTTGCACCTTCTTGATGTGGTCGACCGGCATGGTCTGCACCGAGGGCGGACAGATGTCGAGATAGCCGGCCCGGTAGCAGCCGGCGTACTGCGGCACCTCGAGGCCGTGCTCCTGCCACAGCCCGGCCAAGAGGCCGGCCGACTCGACGAGGGCCCCCACCGGTACGGCGGTCCCGAAGGCGTGGGTGACGCTGGGCACTGCGAGAAGGGCCGCCGCCAACGGTGCGGCCAGCTCCGCCTGCTCGTGGATGAGCAGGTCGGGCTCCCAGTCGCGGGCGATCCCGACCAGGTCCGCGGCCATCGGCGGAGTCAACGCCTCCCCGAACATGCGCGGGAACACGAACGCCGCTCGGGCGGGGCCAGGCATCTGCTCCCCTTGGGTGCGCACCGCTGCCCGAAGCGCCGCCTCCTCGCCGCCGCTGGCGCCCGAGGCGACAGTCTCGGTGCCTGACGCGGCCACCAACGGCATCGCCTGCGCCGCCGTGGCCCACAGGACGTCGTGCCCGGCCTCGCTGAACGCCTGCGCGAGCGGGAGCATCGGGATGACGTGGCCGTAGCCGGACGTCGACGAGAACAGGACGCGCATCAGGCGGGCTTGCGGCCTACGACGTAGAGCCGCTCACTGATCTCGCCACGGGCGGGCATCGCACCACGGTGGTACCACTCGACGTCGGTCATCCCGGCACCCTCGACCACGCGCACCACCTCGCCCAGGTCGTGCAGGACGAAGTCGAGGTCGACCGGGGCGTCGAACCACTCGTCGAGGTGGCGGATCCTGGCGCCGGTGTGCAGGCCGACGACGAGCCACCCGCCGGGGAGCAACGGCCGCGCGAGGGCAGCAAGGGCGTCAGGGAGCTCGGACGCGGCCAGGTGGATGAGGGAGTACCACGCGAGGACCGCGGTCCAGCCCGCGCCGTACGTGGGCCGCATCAGCCGGCGCAGGTCGCCGACCTGGTAGTCGCCGTCCGGGAACCGGCGCCGCGCCTCCTCGACCATGCCCGGCGAGAGATCGATACCGAACGCGTCGGCTCCGGCCTCGGCGAGGTACGCCGTGACGTGGCCGGGACCGCAGCCAACCTCGACCACGGGGCCGCCGTTGGCGTGCGCGGCGACTCGGTCGAGCAGCCAGCGTTCGAAGGGCTGGGCGAGCAGCTCGTCGGCCAGGTGGTCGGCGTACCCCGTTGCGACGGCGTCGTAGGACGAACGCACTCTCTGGTCGCGAGCCTCGGCGCCGGCGGCGAGCACCGCCTCGCGGTCCACTGCCGGCTCCGCCTCGGCGATCGCGGCGGCCGCCACCGGGACGTCGCCCAGCAGGTGCACCCACCGGGAGTCGTGCTGGCCGCGCTGCCGGGGCAGCTCGCGGACCAGCGGCTCGGGCCGGGCGGCCAGGTCGGAGAGGACGACCTCGACCGCTTCACGGTCGGCGAAGCCGTGCAGCCGGTCGGTGCGGGTCCTCAGCTCGCCCGGCGCCTGGGCACCGCGCAGCAGCAGGACGGTCACCAGCGCCTTCTCGGCGTCGTTCAGCTCCAGGACCTCGGAGAGCAGCTGGTGGTACTTGAGCGTGCGCCGGCCCTTGTCGGCCCACACGATGCGCACCAGCTGCCGGTCCTTGAGCCCGCGCAGGGTCGCTTCGACCGCCGACTCGTCGTAGTCGACGATCGGGTCGCGGCTGCTGGACTGGTTGCTGCCGGTGCGGACGGCGGCGAGCGTCATCGGGTAGGACGCCGGCACGGTCACCTGCTTCTCGAGGAGCACCCCGAGGATGCGCTGCTCCTCGGGACCGAGTTCGGGCAGGACCACGAGGTGAGCCTAGAGCGGAACCCAACCGGGAAGGGAACACCGGCCGAGTCGCGTCAATCTCCGTGTCGATCCGCTCCCATTGGGGTCGGGGGAACGGCCGGATCTCTGCGGCTCGGCCGGCGTTTCGGTGGGGGGCCAGTTGGTTGGGGGGTCCTTCCGGACGGATGGGTACGACGGGTCAGGCGGCCTGGTTGGCTCGCATCGCCGCCGACGCGCCCTTGACGACGGGCTCGAGGGTGATGTCCAGGTCGCGCTCGAGCCGACGAGTGGACCGGGCTCGGCGCCACTCGGTGAACAGCGTCCGGAGCACCCGCGAACCGTCGGAGAAGGCACGGAGGTTCGACTCGCCGAACATCCGCAGCTTCTCCATCGAGGGCACCTCGGTGATCGCCAGCCGCGCCGCTGCGAACCGGCAGGTGATCACGGTCTCGATCTCGAAGCCGTCACCCCACATCATCCGGTTGGGCACGGGCGCAGGCAGAGCGTGGTCGGGCAGGTCCAGCAGCGGGATCAGGTCCGCCCAGAACGCGTTGTAGCCGTAGCAGAGGTCGGTGAACCGGGTCCGGAACATCACGTTGAACACCTTGTTGAGGAACCGGTTGCCGAGGTGCCGCACCGCCGTGATGTCCGACGACCCTCCACCCGCGGTGTTGCGCGTCCCCTTGGCGAAGTCCGCACCGGCCCTGAGCACGTCCACGAACCGGGCGATCTCCTCCGGGTCGGCCGAGCCGTCGGCGTCGAACATCACCACGATGTCGCCGGTCACCCGCGCGAACCCCGCGGCCAGCGCGTTGCCCTTGCCCGTGCGCCCCTGCAGGACGGTGATGATGCCCGGCATCGCCCGCCGGGCGGCCCGGACGGTGCCGTCGACGGATCCCCCGTCGACGAGGATCACCTCGTGCACCTCCGGCAGGTGCGGCAGCACGGCCGCAAGGTTCAGGGCCTCGTTGAGTGCGGGCACCACGATGCTGATGCGCGGGTCGGCGGTGTTGCGTCGACCGGCGACGCTGCCGGAGCCCCCTTGGTAGCTGCTCATACGGCTGCCCACCCCTTTGGTTTCCCGGCCCCCGCTGGCCCGCTTCGACCTCAAAAAGGTAAGCCCGATCACAAACGCACACGACGGGGTAACTTTCGCCTGTTTCGGCAGGTCAGAGACGCGCAGTGGGGACATTCAGGCCCTGGAAGTGGATATTTCGTAGGCCGATCGTGCACGACCGGGCAGGGATGTAACTGAGTGTTGCCCGGCCTGTGGGCATGTCGCGTGATCACAGCCCCGGGAGTCACCCAGTGGTCTGGACACCGACATCCGCCAGGACCGCGTCGAGATGCCTCCGGGACCGCTGGGAGAACGCCGGCACCGACTTCTCGTAGTAGCGGATGCCGGCCAGCGCGGCCAGCATCACCCAGGCCCGCGCCCGAGCCCACGTGGCGTCGTCCACGGCCAGCCTGTCTCGGTAGGTGAGCCGGGCCTCGCCCTCGAACAGCGTCCACGCCGGGGCCACGTCGGGGGCCGGGTCGCCGACCTTCAGCGGGCCCCAGTCGATGACGGCGCTGAGCCGGCCGTCGTGGACCAGGAGGTTGCCGCCGAGAAGATCGCCGTGGATCCACACGCCGGGGCCGGGCCACGGGCCGGCGTCGAGCGCCGCGTGCCACACCGCGCGCGCCCGATCGACGTCGACCAGGTCGGCGTGCTCGAGGATCGTGTCCTCCACAGGCCACTCCGGGTCCAGGGGCATCCCCCTGGCGGTGCCACTGGGCTGCGGCCCGCCGGTCGTGTCCACGGAGCGCAGCGCGAGGACGAACTCGGCGAGGTCGGTCGCCAGCCCCGGGTTGTCGGCCCTGACGTCCTCGAGCGGCTCGCCGGGCAGCCACGGCGCGACCGACCAGGCGAAGGGGTAGCCCGCGTCCGGCTCTCCCACCGCGACGGGTACCGGTACGGCGACCGGCAGGTGCGGCGCCAGGCGAGGCAGCCAGGTCGCGTCGCTGATCGCCTGGTCGGCCGAGCCGGCGTACACCGGCATCCGGACCAACAGCTCCTCGCCCAGCCGGAACAGCCTGTGGTCGGTCCCGAAGGCGGTCACCGGCCGCATGGGCAGCGCTGCCCACGCGGGGAACTGACGGTCGACCAGCGAGCGCACCAAGGACTCGGGGATCGCGATCTCGTCGGCGTGCATCGGCATCGCACCCATACTCTCCAGCCATGAGCCTTCTCGACGACTGGTTTCTCGGCGAGCACACGGCCAGCGGGGTGACGCACCCGACGTACCGCAAGGGCAGCGGCCCCGGCGTCGTCGTGATCTCCGAGATCCCAGGGATCACCGAGGACGTGATCACGTTCTCCGAGGAGGTGGTCGGCCTGGGGTGCACCGTGGTGATGCCGCACCTGTTCGGGAAGGTGCCGAGCTCCGACTCGCCGATGGCCGCGATGAGCTCGCTGCGGCAGGCCTGCATCAACCGCGAGTTCAACAAGCTGCGGCTGCGCCAGACCTCGGCGATCGCGGACTGGCTGCGCTCGCTGGCCCGGGCCCTGCACGCGGAGCTGGGCGGCCCTGGAGTGGGCGCGGTCGGCATGTGCTTCACCGGCGGCTTCGCGCTGGCGATGATGGTCGACGCTGACCGCGCACCGCCAGCAGGAGGGCGTGGACCGGGTGCTCGCGTTCTTCCGCGAGAAGCTGCTCGTCAGGACAGCATGAGGAGCAGCACCACGCTGACGGCCACGCACACGATGGCTGCGACCAGCCACCCCGCGCCCGCGAAGAGGGTGACGACGCCAGCCACCAGTCCGAGGCCGACGGAGATCCAGAAACCGAGGCCGGGGCCGAACTCATCTATCTCCATGGTTCATCCCGCCTCGGTGAGGATCAGCCCGCTGGTCGGTACTCCGGTGCCGGCGGTGACCAGCACGTGGGGGACGTCGGGGAGCTGGTTGACCGACGTACCGCGGAGCTGGCGAACGGCCTCGGCGATGCCGTTCATGCCGTGGATGTAGGCCTCGCCGAGCTGGCCGCCGTGGGTGTTGAGCGGCAGCCGGCCGCCGACCTCGATGGCGCCGTCCTTGATGAAGTCCCTCGCCTCGCCGCGGCCGCAGAAGCCGAGCTCCTCGAGCTGCATCAGGACGTACGGCGTGAAGTGGTCGTAGAGGATCGCCATCGGCATGTCGTCGGGCGCGAGCATCGACTGGCGCCACAGCTCGCGGCCGACCACGCCCATCTCGGGGATGCCGATGTCGTCGCGGTAGTACGACGCCATGACGTACTGGTCGGCGCCGCTCCCCTGGGCAGCCGCCGCCACCACGGCGGGCGCCTGGCGGAGGTCACGGGCCCGCTCGACCGACGTGACGACCAGCGCGACCGCCCCGTCGCTCTCCTGGCAGCAGTCGAGCAGGTGCAGCGGGTCGACGATCATCCGCGACGCCTGGTGGTCCTCGAGGGTGATCGGCTTCTCGTAGAAGAACGCCGCCGGGTTGGTCGCCGCGTGCCGGCGGTCGGCGACGGCGACGGCCCCGAAGTCCTCGGACGTGGCGCCGTAGTCGTGCATGTAGCGCCGCGCCTGCATCGCCACCGTGGCGGCCGGCGTACCCAGCCCCATCGGGTAGGACCAGGCGTTGTCGAGGCCATTGGTGTTGACCTGGGTGGCCGCGGCCAGCGAGAACTGGCCGAAGCGGCTCTCGGAGCGCTCGTTGAAGCCGCGGTAGCAGACCACGACGTCCGCGACGTCGGTCGCGACCGCCATCGCCGCCTGCTGGACCGTCGCGCAGGCCGCGCCTCCGCCGTAGTTGATCCGGCTGAAGAACCGCATCTCCTTCATGCCGAGCTCGCGGGCCACCGCGATTTCGGAGGAGGTGTCCATGGTGAACGTCGTGAGCCCGTCGACGTCGTCGACGCCCAGCCCGCAGTCGGCCAGGGCGGTGCGGACGGCCTCGACGGACAGCTGGAGCTCGGAGCGGCCGGACTGCTTGGAGAACTCGGTGGCGCCGATCCCGACGATGGCGGCCTTGCCGGACAGGGTCACGCGGGGCCTCCCATCGCTGGTTGAGGCAGTTGCGCAGCAACTGTCTCGAAACCTCTGAACCTGCTGCTGGGACCGTCCCAGCCGCGAGTTGCGGGGTTTCGAGACGGGCGCAGAGCGCCCTCCTCAACCACCGACTGCCACCTTGACGGTGCCGGTTACGTGGTCGCCCAGCGAGACCCGGCCCACGACCGAGATCGTCGCGATGCCGTCCTCGACGGACGAGACGGTCCCGCTGAAGGTGAGCGTGTCGTAGGGGTGCGCCGGCGCGCCCAGCCGGATCGCGATGCCCTTGAGCTCGGTGTCCGGGCCGGCCCAGTCGACGACGAACTTCTCGACCAGCCCGTTGGTGGTCAGGATGTTCATGAAGATGTCCTTGGAGCCGGCGGCCTGGGCGACGTCGCGGTCGTGGTGCACGTCCTGCCAGTCCCGGGTCGCGATCGCGGTGCTCACGATCGTCGTGGGCGTCATCGGCAGGCTCCACTCAGGGATGACCTGGCCGGCCTCGAGGGTCTTCATGGCCCCTCCTCAACGGCAGAGCGCCAGACCGGCAGCGTCAGGTCGACGTCGATTTCGCGGAAGTCGACGCGCAGCGGCATCCCGATCTCGATCTCGTCGTCCGCGACACCCACGACCTCGCCCACCATCCGCACGCCCTCCTCGAGGTCGATCAGAGCGATCACGATCGGCAGCTCCTTGCCGGGGACTGGAGGGTGCCGGTGCACGACGTACGAGAAGACCGTGCCGGTGCCTGCGGCAACGTCGTAGCCGGGGTCGTAGGCCTCGCAGCTCTGACAGGCCGGGCCGGGCGGGAACCGCTTCGCGCCGCACGCGTTGCACTTCTGGATCCGCAGCTCGCCGAGCTTCGTACCGTCCCAGAAGAACTGCGAGTCGCGGTTGACCATCGGGCGGACCGTCACGCGTCCCCCTTGGGGATGAACTTCAGGACTCGGAACAGCATGGTGGCGACCACCTCGTCGGCGACGTACCAGGTGTTGCGGGAGGTCACGAAGTAGCCCTCACCCATAGCGGTGTTCTTCGGCCCGGCGACCGAGTCGAGCGCACTGGTCACCCGGATCTCCTCGCCGACGCGGAGGTAGCGCTCGTAGCTCTGCTCGCAGTTGGTGCCGAGGACCGCGGCGTAGCCCTCGTTGGTCAGGAACTCGGTCATCCGGCTCAGCGGGTCCTCCAGTGGGCGCTTCCGGCCGAGCCCGGGCATCGTCCACACCTGCGCCATCGACGGCGGTGCCTCGCCCTGGCGGAACCGCTCGTTGTCGTAGCCCATCGCGTCCAGCCAGGTGCCGATGGTGGCCTGGTTGACGGGGTACGGCGCGACGGACTCCGAGGCCTCGCCGAGCGCCTTGATCCGCTCGGCCTCGGCCATGATCCGGGCGTGCTTGTCCCCCATCAGCGGGGCACCCGGGGCAGGCCCAGGCCGAACATCGCGATCAGCTCGCGCTGCACCTCCTGGACGCCGCCGCCGAACGTGAGGACGAGGTTCCGCTTCTTCTGGCCGTCGAGGTACTCCATGAGGGTCCCGGTCTCCTCGTCCGACGGGTCGCCGTAGCGGTGTACGACGCGGGTCAGCTCGTCGAGCAGGTGCTGGACCTGGTCGGCCGCGAACACCTTGGACGACGACGCGTCCCCGACCGAGATCTCGCCCACCGCGGCCGCCCGGGCGACCTCCCAGTTGAGCAGCTCGTTGACCCGGAACACCGCGGTCACCCGGCCGAGCAGCTCGACCACGTCCGGGCGGTCCACCACGCCGGCCTTGGTCGCCCAGTCGGCGACGCGGTCGCGGAGCCCCTCGATCCGGCCGGCCGGGCCGAGCATGACCCGCTCGTGGTTGAGCTGGGTGGTGATCAGCTTCCAGCCCTGGTTCTCCTCGCCGACCAGCATGTCGACGGGGACGCGGACGTCGTTGTAGTAGGTCGCGTTGACGTGGTGCGAGCCGTCGGCGGTGATGATCGGCGTGTGTGAGTAGCCGGGATCCTTCGTGTCGACGATGAGGATCGAGATGCCCTTGTGCTTCGGCGCGTCGGGGTCGGTGCGGACCGCGAGCCAGACGTAGTCGGCCTGATGTCCGCCGGTGGTCCACAGCTTCTGTCCGTTGACGACGTAGTCGTCGCCGTCCTTCCTGGCCGAGGTGCGGAGCGAGGCCAGGTCCGTGCCGGCGTCCGGCTCGGAGTATCCGATCGCGAAGTGCACGTCGCCGGCGAGGATCCGCTTGAGGAACAGGTCCTTCTGCTTCTCGCTGCCGTACTTGATCAGCGTCGGGCCGACGGTCTGCAGGGTGACGGCGGGCAGGTGCACGTCGGCGTACTGCGCCTCGTTGGCGAAGATGGTCTGCTCGATCTCGCCGAGCCCGTGGCCGCCGTACTCCTTGGGCCAGCCGACGCCCATCTTGCCGTCCTCGCCCATCTGCCGGACCACGCGCTGGTAGACGTCTCCGTGGCGGTCCAGGCCCATCGCGCGGTGCTCGTTGTGATCGGCCAGGCCGGAGAAGTACTCGCGCGTCTCGGCCTTGAAGGTGCGTTGCGCCTGGCTGAGCTCGAGGTTCTTGGTGGTCGGATCCTCGACCGGGACGGCCTCCGCGCGGACGTCGAGCAGGTGGGCGAGGTCGGTGACCCAGCTGAAGTAGTGGTGCAGCGGATACGTCTCGTCGACGCCCATGCCGCCGTGCAGGTGGTGGCAGGTGCGCAGCGCCGGCGGCCCCTCGGTGCAGGTCCAGTAGGCCGCGACGGCGAGGTCGTCGCTCACGTCGAGCCCCTGGTCGAGCCGCCAGGCAACGTTCTCGGCCGCGAGGTCGAGGGTGCGCGAGGAGATGTAGACGTCGGCGATCTGCATGGCGACCGCCTGGAACTCGGCCAGCGCCCGGCCGAACTGGGTGCGGTCCTTGATGTACGTCGCGGTGAGGTCGCGCGCGCCGGCGACGACACCGGCCGCGGTCAGGCACAGGCCGACGACATAGCGCTCGGCCAGCGCCCGTGCGGCGCCGTCGCCAAGCAGCTCGGCCCTGGCGCCGTCGAGGACGACCGTGTGGGTCGTGATCCGGGCGCTGGAGCCCGACTCCAGCAGCGTGACGCCGGGGTCGCTCACATCGACCAGCGCCACGACCGGCTGGTCGCCCTGCACGGCCGTGACAAGGAGCTTGCTCGCCTCGGCGGCGTAGGTCACACCGGTCTTGCGGCCGGTGACGGAGCCGTCGGCGTACGCCGTGGTGGGGGCGGCGGTGATCGGCCGGCCGGCCTCCCGCAGCGCGGGCGTCAGGAGGAGCTCGCCGCTGGCGATGCCCGGGAACAGGGCCTGCTGCTGCTCGTCGGTGCCGGCCGCGGCCAGCACCAGCGCCCCGCAGCAGAGCGTCTCCCAGACCGGCAGGTGCTTGGCGCGGGTGCCGGTCTCGCGGAGCAGCACGCTCACCTCGGGCAGCCCGAGTCCCTCGCCGCCGTACGCCTCGGGGACGGCCAGCCCGAGCAGTCCCGCCTCGGCGAGCTCGGCCCAGCCTCCTTCGCGGTCGAGCACGTCGGCCAGCACGGACCGGACTGCCGCCAACGACTCGGCGCGCTCGAGGTCCACCTGCGTGAAGCCGTCGGTCGCCACGGGCAAAACTGTAACGTGTTCTAGAACTTAGGACCATGCTCGCTCCCTCGTCGAGGGCGTCATTGACACCTGTGGCGCCGTCCCACCAAGGTGGGTGGACCTTTCTCGGGAGGGGCGAGGATGAAGCGCTACCTGAAGGACGTGGACCCAGCCGTCTTTTGGGGCTCGGCGGTCGTGATCGCCGGCTTCGTCGGCTGGGGGCTGATAGCGCCGAGCAGCCTGGGCTCCGTAATGTCGACCGCGCTGACCTGGGTGATCGGCAACTTCGGCTGGGCGTTCATCCTGATCGCCTTCGGCGCACTGGCCATGTGCATCTTCCTGGCGGTCTCGCCGTTTGGCCGCATCCGCCTGGGCCCGGACGACTCCCGCCCCGACTTCGGCACGTTCTCCTGGGTTTCGATGATGTTCGCCGCCGGGCTCGGTGCCGGTCTGCTCTTCTACGGCGTCGCCGAGCCGGTCTCGCACTGGACCGCCCCACCGCACGGCCTCGCGGAGCCGCGCAGCGACGAGGCGACCCTCACGGCCCTGCGCTACACCTACTTCCACTGGGGCTTCAACGGTTGGGCGATGTACGCGATCATGGGCGGCGCGATGGCCTACTTCGGCTTCCGCAAGAACCAGCCCATCCTGGTCAGCGCGACGTTCACTCCCCTGCTCGGGCCCAACGCAACCACCCGCCCGATCGGCCGGCTGATCGACGCCCTGGCGATCGTGGCCACCCTGTTCGGGACCGCCACCTCCCTCGGCCTCAACGGGCTTCAGCTCAACAGCGGCCTCGACTACCTGTTCGACGTACCCAAGTCGAACACCGTGGCCGTGCTGATCATCCTCACGGTCACCGCGCTCTTCCTGATCTCTGCCACATCGGGTGTCGAGAAGGGGATCAACTACCTGGCGAACCTGGGGTCGTTCGCGACGATCGGGCTGTTCATCTTCTTCCTGGTCGCCGGTGGGTCGACGGTGCTGATCATCTCGAACGGCATCGAGTCGATCGGGAACTACGTCATCCAGGTGCTCCCCATGTCGCTGCAGACCGGCGTGGGCGACGAGCAGTGGATGGCCGGGTGGACGATCTTCTACTGGGCCTGGTGGGTGTCCTGGGCGCCCTTCGTCGGCATGTTCGTCGCCCGCATCTCGCGGGGACGGACCATCCGAGAGTTCATCATCGGCGTGGTCGCGGCGCCGACCGGGTTCGGCTTCTTCTGGTTCGCGGTGGTGGGCGGCGTCGGCATCCAGCTGGAGCGCACCGGCAAGGCGGACATCGTGGGTTCGCTTGGGACACCGGAGCTCTCCCTGTTCACCGCGCTGGACGTGCTGCCCCTCCCGGTGCTCAGCTCGGCGATCTGCATCTTCCTGATCGCGCTGTTCTTCATCAGCGGCGCGGATGCGGCATCGGTGGTCATGGCGACCATGGCCTCGCGGGGCTCCCTGGCGCCGTCGAAGCTCGTGATCGTGGTGCTCGGCGCGCTGATGGGTGGCATCGCCTGCGCCATGCTGCTGGTCGGCGGGCTGACCGCCCTCCAGCAGGCCGCCGTGCTCGGGTCGGTGCCGTTCACCTTCGTGCTCGTCGCCGTGGCGTGGTGCTGGATCAAGGCGTTGCGTGAGGAGACGCGGGCCGAGGACGACGACCGAGATGCCGATTCCGTCGAGCTCCCAGCCACGACCAGGTCCGGGGCGGACACGTGAGGACCCCGCTCCGCCTCGCGCTGGCCGTCGTCGCGGTGGCGGTCCTGACGGTGGCGTGCGGCGAGGCCAACGACGAGCGCGGCGCCTCGCAGCAGCCGCAGGGCGCCTCCTTGCGGGTCACGATCGGGACCCAGGAGTTCCCGGAGGCGCGCATCCTCGGCGAGCTGTGGCGGCAGGCCCTCGCGGTCAACGGCTACACCGTGAACCTGCGCAAGGGCATCGGCCCGACCGAGGACCTCGACCAGGCCCTCAAGGACGGCGACATCGACGGGTATGTCGCCTACACCGGCACCGTGCTGTCGATCGTGGCCGGCGAGGACGTGTCCGGCCTCGACCCCGACGAGACCTATGAGCGGGCCAAGGAGTTCTACGCCGGCCAGGACATGGTCATGAGCGAGATGACGCCGTTCCAGAACAAGGACGCGATCGCCACCACGGCCACCTTCGCCGACGAGAACGGCCTGACCTCCATCGGTGACCTCGCCGGGCTCGACTCGTTCGTGCTGGGTGCCCGGCCGGAGTTCGAGGACCTCCAGCTCGGGCTCGCCGGGCTGCAGGAGGTCTACGGCCTGGACAACGCGACCTTCGCGCCGGTGGAGGTCGGCCAGCAGTACGCCGCGCTCGACAGCGGCGAGGCCGACGCTGTCGACGCGTTCACGACCGACCCGCAGCTCGAGACCGGCAGCTACAAGCTGCTCGACGATCCGGAGCTGCTCTTCGGCTCCCAGAACGTCGTGATGGTGGTCGGCGAGGACAAGCTGGACTCGATCGACGCCGATGCGTTCATGAACGTGGTCGACACGGTCAACTCCCAGCTCAGCGAGGAAGAGATGGTGCAGATGAACGCCGAGGTCACCGACGGACGCAGCGACGAGACGGTGGCCAAGGAGTTCCTCCGCGGCGTCGGGCTGGACGAGCCGATCCGCGACGACGACTGAGGAGAGAGCCATGACCGACCGCCGCAACCCCTTCGAGGGTGTCACCGACTTCTTCAGCGAGCTGGCGCGGATGCGCTCGATCGGCGTACACGGAGGGAGCGAGCACGGCGTCGAGGCTTCCGAGCGCACGCACGCGTCGGCGTGGGTGCCGGCCACCGACATCCTGGCGCAGGGCGACGACCTGGTGATCCGGGTCGAGCTGGCCGGCGTCGACCCGGAGGACGTGGACCTGAGCTTCAGCCACGGCGTGCTCACCGTGTCCGGGACCCGCCGCGCCGAGCTGGTCGACGACTCGGCCGACTTCCTGATCCGGGAGCGGTTCTACGGCGAGTTCCGCCGCGTCATCACCCTGCCCGACGGCACGGACGCCGACCAGATCACCGCCGAGTTCGAAGACGGTCTCGTCGAGGTCACCGTCCGCAACGGGATCAGCCCGACCGACCGCACCAAGATCGCCCTGGCCGACAGGTCGGAGGGACGTACCTCTCGCAAGGTCGCCCGCGAGGACTGACAGGGTTCGGTCCCAGCGCTGGCTTCAGCGGTTTCGAGACGGGCGCTAGCGCGCCCTCCTCAACCAGCGGGGGGCTCAGGCTTTGGCCTTCTTGCCCTTGGCCTTGGTGATCGGCGTGACCTCTCCGTGGCCCTGGACAGCCTCCCGGAGCCGCTCCAGCTCGGCCGGGAAGCGGCGGGCCAGGTCGTCGACGTCCGGCATCGACTCGCGGCAGGAGATCACACCCACGCCGACCCGGCCGTTGTTGGACATCACCGTGATGTTGAGGCCGGCGCCGTGGAAGACCGGTCCGAGCGGGTGCAGGGCCTCGATCAGGGCGCCCATGAAGTAGAGCGGCAGCGGCGGGCCAGGCACGTTGGAGATGACCAGGTTGTGCACCACGGGGTGCTTCTCGGCGAGGCGGAGCGAGGCGTAGGCGCGGACCGCGAGGCCGAAGGTGCGCGGCGCCGCGAACTCGGCCCAGTCCTGCAGCGCGTCGGCGCTGATCGCCTTGTGGTGCTCCTTGGCGTTGCGGTTCGACGTGGCCATGTCCTGGAGCCGCTCCAGCGGGTCCTCGACATCGGTGCCGAGCCGGGTGAACAGCGCCGAGACCTGGTTGGCGCCGGAGCGCGTCGACTCCGAACGGACCGAGACCGGCACGGTCGCGATCAGCGAGCCGTCGGGCAGCTCGTCGCGGTCCTCGAGGTAGGACCGCAGCGCCCCGCCGGCCACCGCGAGGACGACGTCGTTCACGGTTGTGTCGGTGGCGGCCTTGACCTCCTTGATGGTGTCGAGGTCCATCTGCGCCAGCGCGATCGCGCGGTGACCGGTGATGGTGCCGTTGAACGACGTGCGCGGAGCCGTGAGCGGCGCCGCCATCGCCGTACCCTCGCGGGCCCGACCGATGGAGCCCACGACGCTCGTCACGGTCGGCGCGAGCAGGCCGAAGGTCGTGAACGGCCGGGTGACGCTGGTGACCAGGCCGCGCCCGAACAGCTCGCGATGGCCGGGCTCGTGCGGCCACGCCTTCTTCTCCTCCTGAGCCCCGAGCGGCTCGGCGTCCGGCTCGAGGCTGCACAGGTGCGAGATCAGGTTGGCGCCGGAGACGCCGTCCACGGTGGCGTGGTGCATCTTCTGGAAGACCGCGATCAGTTCGCGACCGTCCTCACCCTGGTAGCCCTCGACGACCCACATCTCCCAGAGCGGGCGGGAGCGGTCGAGCGGGAGGCCGGCGAGGTGGCCGGCCAGCTCGGTGAGCTCGGCGTACCCGCCCGGCGTCGGCAGCGCCAGCCGGTGCACGTGCCGCTCGATGTCGAACTGGTTGTCACGCACCCAGACCGGGTGGTCGAGCCCGAGTGGGACCCGGCGCAGCTTGCGGGTGAACTCCGGGACGTCGCGGACCCGGGCCTCGATGCCCTCGCGCATGGAGGCGAACGAGTACGGCTCCGGCATCGTGGCCGGATCGAGCACGATCAGCCCGCACACGTGCATGAGCTGCGCGGGCGTCTCGAGGTAGAGGAAGCTCGCGTCGAGCCCCGACAACCGGTCCATCTCAGCCTTCCGTTGACACGTTTCCCGTGAGCCTCAACGAGCGGGACACCCGCGCGGTCACGTGAGGACCGTCTCATGGCCAGGGAACCTTGGTGCCCGGGCTCGCCTTCCTGCACGCCGTGCCCGAGGCCCGGGGCGTGGCCTCCGCCGAGGGACGGGTCACAGTCCCTCCTTCCTGAAGTGACCCGCCGGTAGGTTTGAGGCGTGTCGTTCCTCCCCTCGTTCCGGACCAGGGCCCTCGTCTACGCCGCCCTGACCGCCAACGCCGTCCGTCCGCTGCCCGGATTCCGGGTGGGCGTCCCGTCGTTCTTCGCGGGCTGGATCACCGGTGAGATGGCGCCGCACTGGCTCGCCGTCACCACAGCCGACGCCGCCACGCACCTGACCGGGAAACGCCGCGACCCGGTCGCACTGGCGATCGCCGGTGCCTCCGCCGCCGGGCTCGGCTACCTCATCCACCTGGCCCGTCGCGACCGGCTGACCGCCGAGGCCGCGCTGACCGAGGCGCTCGGCGCCGACTACGGCGAGCAGCTCGACGCGCTGCCGACCCCGGCCGAGGTGCGGACGTCGTGGCGGTCGCTCGTGAACCCGTTCCGGACGTTCCGCAAGCCACCGGTCCCGATCCGGGTCGAGAAGAACATCGCGTTCGGCGAGGCCGGCCGCCGCAACTACCTCGACATCTACCTGCCCGAGGAGCCCGTGGAGAACGCCCCCGTGCTGCTTCAGGTGCACGGCGGCGCGTGGATCCTGGGCCAGAAGGAGGAGCAGGGCATCCCGCTGATGCAGCACCTGGCCGCCCAGGGCTGGGTCTGCGTGGCGATCAACTACCGGCTCTCGCCGCGGGACCCGTGGCCGGCCCAGGCCATCGACGTCAAGAAGGCGATCCACTGGATCCGCCAGCACATCTCGGCGTACGGCGGCGACCCCGACTACGTCGCCATCACGGGCGGCTCGGCCGGCGGCCACCTCACCGCACTCACCGCGCTGACGCCCAACACGCCCGAGTGGCAGCCCGGTTTCGAGGACGCCGACACGTCGGTGCAGCTGGCGATCCCCCACTACGGCGTCTACGACCTGGCCGGCTCGACCGGCACGAAGCCCGCGACCCAAATGCGGGACCTGTTCCTCGCCGGCTGGGTGATGAAGACGACGTGGCGCGACCACCCCGAGGTCTTCGAGGACGCCAGCCCGATCCTGCGGATCACCCCGGACGCACCCGACTTCTTCGTGATCCACGGCGCCCACGACTCGCTGGTTCCGGTCGACCAGGCCCGCCAGTTCGTCGCCCGGCTGCGCGAGGTCTCCAAGCGCACGGTGGTCTACGTGGAGCTGCCCGGCGCCCAGCACGCCTTCGACATCTTCCCGTCGATCCGGTCCGCGCACATCGTCCGCGCCATCGATCGCTACTTGCACTGGCACTGGAACCAGTACCGCAGAGAGCGGGACTCCGCGATCTGAGGTAGCCGGCCGCTGTCAATAGGTCATCAGCAGCATGCGACAAGCCATGCCTTAGCAGCAATGTCGCAGTCATGACACCTTTCTCAGCAGCCCCGTCGCTCGCGGTCCGCCTCCTCGGACTTGCTGACGACCCACAGCTCAACCGCGCCCGCCGGCACGCCAAGCAGCGGGCCCGCGCCAGGAAGCGCGTCCGCGTCCGGTACTAGCCACCTCAGGGATCAACTGAGGCACCCCTGAGCCACACCTAGGGAGGAATCCTGATGCGCGATGTCCCCGGTCAGGAGCAGGCTGGACCCATGAACTCCTCACCGGACTCCCCCGGCAGCACCGTGCGCGCCGTCCGCCGGAGCTTCGACGACGACATGGCCCGCGTTCTGATCCGTGCCCGGGTCCGCAGGCAGCGACGTCGTGCGCAGCGGGTGCTGACGCGCTTCTGACGACCCGTCGCAGTCAGCGCGGCAGGCCCAGGATCCGCTCGCCGACGACGTTGCGCAGGATCTGCGTCGTACCGCCCGCGATCGAGAGGCAGCGGGTGTTGAGCAGTTCCCGCATGTCCTTGCGGAGCTGCTCGGAGGGGGCGAGCAGGCCGCCGCCCTGGAGCTCCACGACGAGCTCGGCACCGTCCTGGCGGTTGCGTACGCCGAGCAGCTTGGCCACCGACGACTCTGCGCCGGGACCTCGGCCGGCCAGCGAGCGCAGCGTCGTACGGACGCCGAGCAGGGTGCAGACGGTCGAGAGCGCGACCGCGTGGCCGACCCGGGCCCGCTGGGTCTCGGTCAGGTCCAGCTCCGAGGCGAGGGTCACGGCGCGCTCCGTGCTCTTGGACAGCCGGGTGGTGGCCATCGCGACGCGCTCGTTGGCCAGAGTGGTGCGGGCCAGCTTCCAGCCGTCGCCGAGCTCGCCCACGAGGCAGTCGTCGGGTACGAACACCTCGTCCAGGAAGACCTCGTTGAACAGCGCCTCGCCGGTGATCTCCCGCAGTGGTCGTACGTCGATCCCGGCCGACCTCATGTCCACGAGGAAGTAGGAGATGCCCTTGTGCTGGGGCGCGTCGGGGTCGGTGCGCGCGAGACAGATGCCCCAGTGCGCGCGCTGCGCGACCGAGGTCCAGACCTTCTGGCCAGTGAGCTTCCAGCCTCCGTCGACCCGCTCGGCCTTCGTCCGCAGCGAGGCCAGGTCGGAGCCCGACCCCGGCTCGGAGAAGAGCTGGCACCACACGAGCTCGCCACGCAGGGACGGCAGCACGAACCGCTCGCGCTGCTCGTCGTTGCCGTGCTCGACGATCGTCGGCAGCGCCCACCCCGCGATCACGATGTCGGGTCGGTCGACCCCGGCCCGGGCCAGCTCCTCGTCGATGACGATCTGGGTGACGGCATCGGCACCGAGGCCGTACGGCGCCGGCCAGTGCGGCGTCAGGAAGCCGGCATCGACAAGCGCGGTCCGGTGCTGGTCTTCGGAGAGCGCCCCGATCCGCTCGGCGGCTGCCCGAACCTCGGGGCGAACCGCTTTGTCGCGGCCCTCCAGGTCGACGTCCACCAGGCGGCGTACGCCGTTGACCGAGCGTTCGTTCAACCGCAGGGCCGCCGCGTCGGCGTCGCCGACCAGCGCCCGGAGCGCGAGCGCGCGGCGCAGGTAGAGGTGCGCGTCGTGCTCGTAGGTGAACCCGATGCCGCCGAGGACCTGGATGCACGACTTGGCGACCGCGACGGCGCCGTCGAAGCAGGTCGCCTCGGCCACGTCGGCGGCGTAGGCCCACTGTTCCTCGTCGTTGCTGTGCACATCTCCTGGGCACACGCTGGCAACGTCCCACGCCGCGGCGATGACCGCCTCGCAGGTTTCCAGCATCTCGGCGCACAGGTGCTTGATCGCCTGGAAGGCGCCGATCTTCTGGCCGAACTGCTCGCGCACCTTGGCGTAGTCGACCGCGGTCTCCAGGCACCACCGCGCGACGCCGGCAGCCTCGGCGGCGGCGAGCGTCACGGTCGTGCGGCGCACGAGGTCCGCCGGGTGGGCCGGTCCCACTGCGACCGCGCCGTAGCGCCGAGTCAGGTCGATGCCCAGCTCGGGGGTCGCGCCACTCAGCGCGACCAGTCCGTCGGCGCCGAGCACGTGCGTGGCACCCGCCAGGTCACCTGCGAGTCCTGAATCGTGGACCAGTGCAACAGCTGCGCCGTCGCCGATCTCGGCGCTCGGCGCGATGAGGGCGGCCACCGCGGTCGAGAGCAGCGGGCCGGGCACCAGCTCGTGCGCGCAGGCCTCGAGCGCGACCGCCTGGTCGAGCACCGAGCCGCCGCCCCCGCCGTACGACTCTGGAAGCCCGATCGTGGCAACCCCCATCTCGACGCAGGCCTTCCAGGAGTCGCCGAACGTCGCGCCGGCGTCGCTGTCGGCATCCCGGGCCGCGTCACGACCGCCCAGCGACGCCGCCCACTCGCGCAGGCTGCGCGCGAGCTCGGCGTGCTCCTCGGAGATCCCGATCGACATGCGTCTCCTGACTCGAAACTAGAACGTGTTTCAATTCTAGCCGAGCCTGCCCGCGGAAGTCAGACCCCGAGGGCCACGAACGCCGAGGCCGTCGCCTCGCGAACGACGTCGCCCGCGGCCCGCTCCCGCACCCGCTGCATCACGACGCCAAGATCGTCGAACTCGTCCAGCCCGCGATGCACGTCCACCATGAGCTCGGCCGTTGCCTCGTCGTTCACGGGAGCGACGGTGGAGAGGATTCCCGCCGTGCCCATCGACATCAGGGCCGTGGCCAGACCGAGGAGCTCGTTGGCGCCGACCGGGACCAGCACGCCCGAGTCGCACGCCGACAGCACGAACCGGCGCGGCGCGCGCCGGAGCCGCTCGAAGTCGTGCACCGTCAGCGGTCCGTCGTCCAGCTCGAGTGCCGAGAACATTGGATTGTCGGCCCGGAACCTGCCGTGCGCCGCCACGTGCACGAGCTCGGCACCGTCCATGGCGCGCAGGCACCCCTCGACAGTGGCAGATCCGTCGCTCAGCACCACGGCCTCCGGGTGCTGGGCGGCGACCAGCGGAACCTCCGCTCCCCCCGATTCCAGACCCGGACCAGCGATCAGCACCCGGCCGTGCCGTCGAGCTCTCGATCCCCTGGCCCGCAACCAGGCCGACGCCGTGGGCACGACCGTGACCGGTATGTCGGCCAGCGCGGGCAGCAGCCCCCAGGGCGTCGCGTGCAGCGGGGCGGTCGGCGAGACGACGACAGGTCCCGTGCCGAACGCGGCGACGGACGGGCCGAGCAACGCCGTCTGCAGGCGGGCCCGGATGTCTGCAAGCCGAACCGGCCGGCCCCGCGCCGCCTGCCGCAGCACGAACCGCGCCGCGTCTACTGCAGCGGTGGCGTCCGCAGCGCTGCCGACGGCGTACGCCCGGACCCGGCCACCGGTGACGACGACCGACCGCAGCCGACCGTCGACCTCGAACAGCTCCACGAACGTCGTGTCGCCCACCTCGTCGACCAGCCTGCCCACGTCGAATCCGGCTCTGGCCGGCCCCGTGCCGTTCGTGGTGCCGGAAAGACGCCTGCGGTGCTGGATGGCCTTCTCCAGCCGGGCTCGCTCCCTCTCCAACATGCTCGTCGACTCGTCGGCGTCCCGGGCCTCGGACAGCCGGCGGGCGTTGGCTCGCAAGGCGGCCAGCAGACCGGCCAGCTCCCGGTCGCGCGGCGACCGGGTCGCGGGCTGGGCAAGCGTGCCCCGCCACCGCTCGCTCCACCACAGCTGCGTCCGCGGCGGGGCGTCGACCGCGTGGGACTGCGCCAACCGGGCCAGCTCGTCCCCGCGCGCCGAGGCAAGCGCGCGCAGCTCGGTGCTCCCGAGCGTGGCCCGATGATCGTCGAGTGCGTCCAGGCCCCGGCGGCAGGCGTGCCACACCCCTCGTAGCTCGTCTCGCTGGTCCCGGTCGAGCGCCTCGGCGAGCCACGCCGTGGCCCGCACCAGCCCGGACGGATGGCGACGGTAGCGGGCAGCGGCGGCCCACAGGTCCGTCGCGTCGTCCCGCCCGACCTCGGCGGCCGCCCGGCCGGCCAGCAACCACGCAACCGGGGCGTCCTCCGAGCGTGCGGCCTCCAAGCGGCGCGCCAGCCGTGCGGACGCGTCCGCGAGCGCGTTCCCCTTGCTGCCCAGTCGTCGCCTGGCAGACAGCAGCACCAGCTCCGCCCTGTCGGTCGCCACCTCTCGCCCCTGGCGCCGGAAGCTGTCCCGTGCGGTACGGGCCGCGTTCAGGGCCGCCCGCGCTTCTCCGCGGGCCAGCTCGCCGAACGCCCGGTAGAGCTGAAGCTCGACGCGATTAGCCGGAGGGATCCGCTCGTTCGCCAGCAGCTCGGCCGCCACAGCGCAGACCTCGTCGGGGAGCCCGGCGGCGAGCAGCGCCTGGCAGCGGTCCGCACCCAGCTCGACGGGCGGATCGCCCCAACGCGCATAGGCGACTCCCGCCTCGTCGTACAGACGGAGCGCGCCGGGCAGGTCGCCCCGGTAGAAGGCCAGCGACCCTTGGTTGTGCAGGGCCCGCACGGCTTCCAGCTCCTGGCCTTCGGACTCGAAGATCCGGCGTGCCTCGTGCAGCGCTCGCTCGGCCCGGGTGACGTCGCCGACATCGAGGTGGAGCAGAGACATGTTGCTGAGGGTGCGCGCCTCCCAGATCCGGTCGCCCAGATCGCGTGCGCCGGCGAGGGCGCCACGCAGGTCGGCCAGCGCTTCGTGGTGCCGGGACAGGATCAACGAGAGCACGTAGCCGCGCCGCATGCGGATCGTGGCCCGAACCCGCGCGTCACGGGCGTCGTGGACGGCCCGATCCAGCAGCGCCAGGCCCGAGCGCGTTCGTCCGTCCATGGCCAGGGCCGCACCGAGGGTCGCGCGTACGTCGGCGAGGCGGTCGACGTCCGCGCAGCCCCGTGCCAGGCGCTCCGCCCAGCGGAGCTCGCGGATCGCGTCGCCGATCCGCCCCTGTTCTCGAAGGATCAACCCCCGCGCGTGCCGGGCCACGGATTGCGTCCACGGGTCCGCAGCCGTCGACAGGAGGTCGTCGGCCTGACGCTGGGCCAGGCGTGGATCGGCCACGGCCAGGCGCAGCAGCTCGGCCGGGTCGGCGGCGGGGCTGTCCGTCACGCTCCCCCTTCCCACCTCAAGCGCTCCCTCACTACGGTGGGGGATGCCTGCGCCATTCTCGCGGCCCGAGGGCCCTTCGTGACAGTCACGCCCGGCGACGGACCGGAGTTTCTGCGGCAGCGAACCCGGGACCAGCTCGAGCTGCTCGGTGCGGACGACCATGGTCTGCTCATCGTCAGCGAGACCGACGATCCTGCCGACTTCACGTTCATCTGCGACCGAACCCACGTCCTGCTGCCGCCCGAGGACCCGGATCCCAGCATCGACGCGGTGAGCCGGCTCGAGGACTACTTCGGCGGGCGGCAGGACGACTTCGACGACGTGGGCGGACTGGACGATGGCCAGCCACGCACTGGCCTGTCCCGACGCTACGTACTGCCGTCCCGGCGGGTCTCCGGAGACCAGGACCTGCTCCGGACCCTGTCGGAGCTGGACGGCGACCCCGCGTTCGGCCCGGGCTTCGCGACGCCTGACCACCTCGTCCACATTGCTGGAAAGGGCACCTGCTGCCCGGCCACGGAGCCGGAGGAATCCGGCCTTGACGGACCATGGCCGCCGCTCAACTCAAACGCGAACGCCGGTGCCGGCGTGAGCGTGGTGGTCATCGACACGGGGTGGTACCCGCCCGCGCAGACCCAGGTGTCGTGGCTGAGCGGTGTTACTGGCGAGCCTGAGCCGGTGCCGATCCCTGACCCTCCGGGACAGCTGCGCGAGTACGCCGGTCACGGCACCTTCGTCGCCGGTCTGGTGCGTGCGATGGCGCCGGCCTGTGACCTGCACGTGCTCAACTTCGCCGTCGACAAGGACTTCCCGGGAGGCGGAGTCCTCGAGTCCCAGCTCGTGGCACAGCTCGATGCGGCGCTCGCTCACTCGCCGTTGCCCGACCTCATCAACCTCTCCGCCGGCTGCCCCACCCGGTTGGACCTTCCCCTTCGTTCGTTCGAGGTCTGGCGTGGCGATCTGCTGGCGAGGACGCCTGAGAGCGACCTGGTCCTGGTAGCCGCCGCAGGCAACAACTCCAGCCCCGGTCGTTTCTACCCCGCCTCGTTCGACTGGGCGGTGGGCGTCGGCGCACTCGACTACAACGGAAAGGTCTCCAGCTTCTCCAACTTCGGCCTGTCGGTCGACGTGTTCGCGCTGGGTCGCAACCTCGTCAACGCATTCCCCATGGGGGACTACACCTGCCAGGAGAAGCCGAACGCAGGAGACCGGCGGAAGTTCACGCGAATGCTCGCACGGTGGAGCGGAACCTCCTTCGCGGCTCCTCTCGTCACCGGACTGATCGCGGCCGAGATGTCGTCTCAGCAGCCTGGGCAGAGGAGTGCTCGAGCCGCTCGGGACGCGGTCTTGGCCAGCGGCGTGCATGGGATCGGCGCGGTGGGTTCGCTGGTCACGGTCCTGGCTCCGCCTCAGTGGCCCTGAGGCCCAGACAGGAGCACGACCCACGGCGTACGTCGTAGCACGCCTTCGACCCGCACCCCGAACCGCACCGACCCGGCCGGCACGACCATCGAGAAGATCCCTGAGGAGTCGACGGGAATGGTGTGCGAGCCGTCCTCGACGGATTCGACGACGACCTCGTCGACCTGCCCGTCCAGGACCTGCCCGACCACGCGGTCGCCGTCCACCTCGATCTCAAGCGACAGTCCGTCGCTCTGGAAGCCGAGCGTGCGTACGTCGAGCTCCCCGCGGACGGCGGCGTCGGCGAGCTCGAGCGAGTCATGTGTCAGGGCCAGCAGCTCTTCGTCGATGGTGCGCCACGTGAACGCGGCGCGGGCGGCTTCGCGGCGGTGGTCGGGCACGGCCTCCACCTCCGCCATCGCACGAGCCAGCTCCTCCATGAGCCCTTCGTCGTCAGTCGAGGAAGACATCGCGAGCACCTCCTTGCTCTACGGGCGTTTCGTCCGCCCAGCCGCGCAATGCCCGGGACTCGCGCAGCTGCTCCAGGGCACGTGCCCTGGTGGGACCGATGCTGCCCCTGGGGATTCCCAGCCGGGCACTGATCTCGTCGTAGGAAAGGGGTGGGTCTGCGAGGAGCAGGACAAGCAGCTCGCGCCGGCTCTCAGGGAGCTCCAGCATCGCCTCGCGCAGGGCGTGCGACCGCAGGTCCTGGACCAGGGTCTCGCCCGGGTCTGAGTCCTCTGCCGCGTCGAACGTGGTCCCACTCGGGTCAACCGGCACGTCCCGGGCCCGGCGCTTGATCTGCCGGAGCCCCTCGTGGCGGGCGGTCGTGGCCAGCCAGCCGGGCAGGGCGCGCGGTTCGCGCAGGTCGTCGAGGTGCTCGACCAGTCGCAACCACACGGTCTGGTTGACGTCGTCGGCATCGGCCGGAGGTAGACGCAGCCGGCGGATCACCGCGGTCACCAGCGGCAGGTAGCGGTCCACCAGGGCGTCCCAGGCGGCGGCGTCCCCGCCGCGCGCGGCCTCGACGAGCTCCTCCACCTCAGGGGGCTCGGGCATCCGCTTCACCTCCGTACCTGGGGCGCCGGTTCCGCAGACCTTCATGACCTACAGACGCCCGGAGCCTCCTCCGAGATACATCGCTTCTGCCTACCCGAGTGGGCAGCTCCACCGTGACACCGGCCGCGCGGCACCGCAACCGAGATCAAATCCGATCCGGACGTATCCACGGGCCGGCCGAGGTGTCCGTCTTGGCAGTCACAGCTGCCGCCGTGACACGAACAACACCCCTACGAGCACGACCCCACGAGAGGAACCACCATGAACAGCATCACCTCACGACGCGGCCGCTACTCGGTCCGCTCAGCCGCCGTCTTCACCGTCGCCGCCGTCATCTTCGGCGCGGCCGCCTGCGGCACCGAGACCGCCTCGGACAGCGACAAGCCCGGTGGCGTTCCGGCCCAAGGCGCCCCGGGCGCCAAGGTGCAGGCGCCGCACTTCCCGACGTCGGCCGACGCGCAGGAGCGTCGGGCCTACGCGGAGCAGCAGGAGCAGTACCGGCGCCACCTTCTCGGTGCCGCCGCCGACGATCGGCGCCAGCCCGTGAAGTACCGCCGGAGTGCCGTCGGCGACGACCGGCGCCAGCCTGTGAAGTAACCGCCGGCGGGCACTGGCACGACACCACCCCTCAGGACGGCCCCCCGCACTCGCGGGGGGCCGTCCCATTTGCGAGTCGCCTAGGGTCTGGTCGTGCCCGAGATGCCCGCCGATCTGTTGGCACACGCCACGGCTGCCAAGGGGTTCATGCCCGAGGACGAGGGACTGCTGCTGCACCGCTGGGCGAGCGAGCGGCTCCCCCACGGGCCGGCGCTCGAGGTCGGCACCTACTGCGGCAAGTCCGCGATCTACCTCGGTGCGGCCGCGCGCGAGGTCGGCGGGACGGTGTTCACCGTCGACCATCACCGCGGCTCGGAGGAGAACCAGGCCGGCTGGGAGCACCACGACGCGTCGCTGGTGGACCCGGAGTTCGGGCTGATGGACACGCTGCCGGTCTTCCGCAGGACGATCGCCCGCGCCGGGCTCGAGGACCAGGTCGTCGCCGTGGTCGGCAGGAGTACGACGGTGAGCAGCCTCTGGCACACTCCCCTGTCGCTGCTGTTCATCGACGGCGGCCACGCCGAGGTGCATGCCCAGAACGACTACGCCGGCTGGGCGCCGTGGGTCATGAACGGCGGCGCGCTGGTGATCCACGACGTGTTCCCCGACCCGGCGGACGGCGGTCAGCCGCCGTACCACGTCTTCCTGCGGGCCCTCGAGGGCGGCAGCTTCGTGGAGGTCGAGGCGCTCGGCTCGATGCGGGTGCTACGACGTACGACGGGCGAGGCCGGCGACCCGGTCGCTTGAGCAGCCGCACTCGAGGGCCAGCTCGCCGAAGTGCGGGCCGAGCGACGTACCGCGCATGATCCCGGAGCCGGCGGTGCTGTGCCCGGCCACCTCGCCGAGCGCGTCGACGGCCAGGATCACCGCGGCGGCGGTGTAGGTCGTCTGCTCGACGGGCCAGTGGACGTCGCGTGGCTCGTCCTCGGGCTTGTTGCCGTCGTCGAAGACCCAGCCGGTCCAGTAGCGGCCGTCGGACTCGCGCAGGTGCTGCATGTCCTTGAGCAGCGTCAGCGCGCGGCGGTGGTCGCCGATCGTGTCGAGGGCCATGGCGAGCTCGCAGGTCTCGGCGCCGGTCACCCACGGGTTGGTGTCGACGCAGCGGATGCCGAGGCCGGGCACCACGAACTCGTCCCAGCGCGACTCCAGCAGCTCGTACGCCGCGCGGCCGCGCACCGGGCCGCCCAGGACGGGGTAGTACCAGTCCATCGAGTAGGTCGACTTGTCCTCGAACAGGTCGCGGTGGTCGCGGACGGCGTGACCGAGCCGGCCGCCGGCCAGCTCCCACTCGGGCTGCGGGTCGTCGAGCAGCTCGGCGAGCGCCACCCCGGCGCGCAGCGACTGGTAGATGCTCGAGGAGCCGGCCACCAGGGCGAACTCCTCGGTCGGGGTCCACCGGATGCCGCCGAACGGCAGCTGCTGGGCGACGACCCAGTCCAGCCCGGCCCGCACCGAAGGCCAGAACCGCTGCACGAACCGCAGGTCGCGCTGGACCAGCCAGTGGTGCCAGATGCCGACGGCGAGGTAGGCCGACATGTTGACCTCGCCGCGATCGTCGTCGGCCGCGCCGTTGACGATCTTCATCGGCCACGAGCCGTCGGCCCTCTGCATGGTGGGCACCCAGGCATAGGCGTGCTCGGCGGCCTCGACCTGGCCGCCGACGAGCATCGCCATCGCCGCCTCGACGTGGTTCCAGATGTCGACGTGCTCGCCGACCGTCCACGGCACGGCGCCGCACGGCTCCTGCATGGCCGCGATGGACGCCGCGCTGTCCGCCACCTCGGCGGCGGAGACCACGCCGTCGACGCTGGGCAGCTGAGACAGGGGCAAGCGAGCGAGGTTGGTCACGCTGCGCCGTCCGCCGAGGTCGGCTTGCGGAAGTAGAGCACCAGGCTCTTGCCGATCAGCGGGTCGAGGACCCGGCCGGCCACCTGGAGCACCTTCGGCTGCTTCATGATCTCCCAGACCAGGAGCTTGTGGTACGCCTTCGCGAGCGGGTGGTCGTCGTTGTTGACCCCGACCGCGCACTTGATCCACCAGTACGGCGAGTGCAGGCCGTGCGCGTAGCCCTTGCCGTCGTAGACGAGCCCGGCCTTGGTGACCTTGTCGATGAGCTCGGCGTCGGTGTAGATCCGGATGTGGCCGCCCTCGACGTTGTGGTAGTCGTCGGAGAGCTTCCAGTTGATGATCTCGGGGAACCACCGCGGCACCGACACCGCGAGGGTGCCGCCCGGGCGCAGCACGCGTACCAGCTCCTGGATCGCCTGGATGTCGGCCGGGATGTGCTCGAGCACCTCCGCCGCGACCACCCGGTCGAACTCGGCGTCGCCGAACGGCAGCTGCAAGGCGTCGCCCTGCTTGACGTCGGCCTCGGCGCCAGCGGGCACCTCGCCGGCCTGCTTCATGGCGTGGAACAGGTCGCTGACGCCGGACAGCTCGTCGGCGTCCATGTCGAACGCGACGACGTCGGCACCGCGTCGGTACATCTCGAAGGCGTGCCGGCCCGCGCCGCAGCCCATGTCGAGCACCCGGTCGCCGGGGAGCAACCCGAGGCGGTCGAAGTCAACGGTCAGCACGGGTAACTCCTTGCTCTTCTCCGCCGCGGCGGCGCTCTTGGTGGTAGGCGGCGATCGTCTCCTCGTAGACCTGGGCCACCTGGGCCGCGACCGCGCGCCAGCTGAACAGCTCGTCGACCCGCTTCCGGCCGTTCGCGCCCATCACCGCACGGCGCTCGGGGTCGTCGAGCAGCGCGGCCAGCGCCGCCTCGAGCTCACCGACGTCGCCGGGGGTGACCAGGTCGGCGCAGTAGCCGTCCGGTCCCACGACCTCGGGGATCGCGCCGGCGCGGGACACGATCAGCGGCGTACCGCACGCCATCAGCTCCGCGGTGGGCAGCGAGAAGCCCTCGTAGAGGCTCGGCACGCACGCGACCTCGGCCGAGCCCATCAGCTCGACGAGGTCGGCCTCGCTGATGCCGTTGACGAACCGGACCGAGTCGGTGATCGAGAGCCTGTCGATGAGCTGCTCGGTGCGGCCGCCCGGCTTGGGGCTGGTGACCAGGATCAGCTCGACGTCACGCTCGGTGCGGAGCTTGGCGAACGCCTCGAGCAGGGTGGCGATGCCCTTCATCGGGGCGTCGGCGCTGGCCATCGCCATGATCCGGCCCTGGACCCGCGGTGCCGTCGGCGGCACGAAGCCGTCGTCCACGCCGAGCAGGATCACCTGCATCCGGGCCGGGTCGACGCCGAAGTCCTTCGCGATGTCGCGCTTGGAGGTCTCGGACGGCGTGAGGATCTTGCGGGCCTTGCGGGCGACCCGGCCCTGCATCCGCAGGAAGCCGTACCAGCGGCTCAGCGTGAGCTTGCGCCACGGGTTCTTGGTCTGCGCGATGTCGATGCGCCGGTCGAAGGTGATGGGGTGGTGGATCGTGGTGACGAGCGGGAGCCCCATCTCCTCGATCTCGAGCATCCCGTAGCCGAGCACCTGGTTGTCGTGGACGACATCGAAGTCGTCGACCCGCTGCGCGAGCAGCCTGGCCACCCGGGTGCTGAACGTCTTGGGCTCGGGGAAGCCGGCCACGCACATGGTCGCGAACTCCTCGACGTCCACCCGGTCGCGGAACTCTTTGCGCTTCGGCACCCGGAACGGGTCCGGCTCGCGGTAGAGGTCCAGGCTCGGGACCTTGGTGAGCGAGACGCCCTCGTCGAGGTCGGGGTAGGGCTGGCCGGAGAACACCTCCACGCGGTGGCCGAGCGCGGTCAGCTCGCGGCTGAGGTGGCGCAGGTAGATGCCCTGGCCGCCGCAGTGTGGCTTGCTGCGGTAGGACAGCAACGCAATCCGCACGACGCGGACCTCCCTATGTCGGCGAACGCAATCCGGCGGGCCGGCCCTGCGACGTGGTGATGGTCGATGAAACACGCGTGAAACTGGAACGTGTTCCTATTATGGACCACTCGTTATAGCCTAATGACCAGACCCAACGGAGGGCCCAACCCGGGGCAGAGTGGTCACCGTTTGGAAGGGACCGATGTGAGCAGCACCAACTCTCTGACGGTCGAGGATCTCGGGTCCGCTGCTCAGCGTGACCGCAGGAAGAGGATCCTCGACGCCACGATCGCCCTGGCGACGCAGGGCGGGTTCGACGCCGTCCAGATGCGTGCGGTCGCCGAGGAGGCCAACGTCGCCCTCGGCACGCTCTACCGCTACTTCCCCTCCAAGATCCACCTGCTGGTCTCCGCCCTGGGCCGCGAGTTCGAGCGCGCCAACGCCTCACTCGGCGACAAGCCGATCCCCGGCGACACGTCGTCGGAGCGGGTCATCTACATCCTCCGCAAGACCACCCGCGGCCTCCAGGGCGACCCGCACCTCACCGAGGCGCTCACCCGCGCGTTCATGTTCGCCGACGCCTCCGTCCAGGCCGAGATCCACAACGTCGGCATGCTGCTCACCCGGATGCTCACCCGCGCCATGCACCCCGGCCAGACCGAGCTGACCGACGACGACGTCGCCATCGCCCGCGTCATCGGCGACGTCTGGCTCTCGACGCTGGTCGGCTGGGTCACCGGCCGTACGTCGGCCGCCGACACGGCCGCGCAGATGGAGAAGGCCGTCCACCTGCTGCTTCGCGACTGAGGCTCCGCGCTCACTCGCACACGTTCCGCCGGATCCACCCGCCCGCCCCGCGCCACCCGGATGCTCACCCGGGCCATGCACCCCGGCCAGACCCAAGCTCCACCGACGACGACGTCGCCATCGCGCGCGTCATCGGCGACGTCTGGCTCTCCACGCTGGTCGGCTGGGTCACCGGCCGCACCTCCGCGGCCGACACGGCCGCCCAGATGGAGAAGGCCGTCCACCTGCTGCTGCGGGACTGAGACCACGCCCCAGGCCCAGCCCTCCCCCGCCGGTTCGCCCCCGCACAGGCCCGGCGCGGTGCTGCGTCGCCTGCTCCGGCTCCCCGGCCTGCTCTATGACTGGCGCCTCGGCTGGCTGCTCGGTCACCGGTTCCTGCGGCGACGCACGTCGGCCGGAGGTCCGGCCGCCGCTACCGCACCATGCTCGAGGTCATCGGGGCCGACCGGGAGAACGAGGGTGAGGTGCTCGTGATCGCCAGCCTCGGGACCGGTCCGACTGGTACCGCAACCTCCTCGCTCGACCAGCCGAGGAGGTCGCGATCGGAACCGACGGTTCCGTCCTCAGCACCGGGTGCTGGACGTCGACGAGGCGGTGGCCGCCCTCGACGCCTATGAGCGCCGCAACCGGATCGCTGCGCCCGTCGTACGACGGGTCCTGGGCTGGCTCGCCGGGTGGCCCTACGACGGGAGCCCAGCGGCCCGCCGCAGGTTGGCCGAGCAGCTCCCGGTCGTGGGGCTGCGACCCGCCACGGCCGATCGCTCAGCCTGACTCACACACGTGGCGCCGGATCCACTCACCGGCGCCGCGGGTGGCCAGGGACCCTTCGAGCAGCTGGCCGGCGAACTCGATCGCCAGGCTGGTCAGCCTGCCGTCCGGTGAGTCGCGGGCGTCGCGGCGTACGTGCACCGAGATCCACTCGGTGCGGCCGGCGCCGAGGATCGTCACCGACCGGGCGATGCCGGTGAAGTGACGGGTCTGCCCTGCCGAGTGGTCGCGCGGCTCGGACCGGAAGCCACCGCCCTTGATACGCGCCCGGCCACCGAGCAGAAGCCCCACGGCGGCCAGCGGGCCGCGGCGGACGCCGGACACGCGGGCGGCCAGCTCGACGATGAACTCATGCGCGGACCACGACGGGTGCTCGGCGGCGACGGCGTCGGCGACCCGCGCCAGCTCTTCGCAGGCGTTGACCGTCAGTGCGTGGCTGCTCACCTCGAACAGGTACCCCGCGATGCCCGCGACACCTTGCATTCAGCCGACGCCCGGCAGGAGCAGGGCTTCGTCGTTGCGGTGCTCGGT
>CAWDBZ010000025.1:0-475729 GCA_963800715.1 uncultured Actinomycetota bacterium
ATCCCGCCCAGCTCGAGCGCACCGCACGGATTGTCGTCGCCTGGCTGCGTTGAGGGCGTTCTGCTGCGGACCGGTTGCCCGCAGGCGTAGTTTCTCCGGACTCATCGACCCCAGGAGACGCGATGCCTGCCCCGACCCGCACCAACCTCGGCGCCCTGATCGCCCTGCTCGCGCTCGTCGCTGCGTGCGGAGGGACCGCCGTTGCTGCCGGCGTCGCGAAGGACTCGGTGACGTCGAAGTCGATCAAGAACAACGCGGTCAAGTCCAAGGACCTCAAGGACAGCTCCGTCGAGTCCGTGGACGTCGCGGACGGCTCCCTGGGGTCCAAGGACGTCGCAGACGGCTCCCTCGGGTCTGGGGACGTGCAGGATGACTCGCTCGCCTCCGCGGACGTCAAGGGCGACGGCCTCACCGGCGCTGACATCGCGGAGAGCACCCTCGGCATCGTGCCCAACGCGACCGCCGTGGGCGGCGTGCAGGTCACCCCGCTGTCTGTGTCACTTCCCTCCGGCGCCGCCGCCGTGCCGGTGCTGAGCCAGTCCGGAACGGTCCTGAGCCTCGACTGCACCGGAAGCCTCACCCTCACCTACACCCGTGCAGCCAGCGGGCCCCCGGTGGTGTTCACCAGCCTCGGGGATCCCAACAGCGCGTTCGCGGAATCGCTGACCCCGGGCGAGACCACGCTCGCCAACCTGGCCGACGGGCAGTTCACAGCCGCCATCGTGTCGCCCGGCGGCGGGTCGGTCACGGCGGCGTTCGCCGGGATCTACGAGCTCAATGCCAACAGCGGCGCCAACGACTGCTTCTACCGCGGGACGATCACCCGGGTTCCCTAGGGGCGGCGGCTAGCGACTCAGCCCGCGAACGGCCCGGTGCTGGTCGACCAGACGTCGGCCAGGATGTCGGCGCCGCGAAGCCGGCGTGGAGCGAAGCTGCCGTCGTCCATCCGGTACGGCACCAGCCGGACCGCCTTGAGCTCCGCACCCCAGAACGTCGCCTCCAGCAGGACGCCCTCCATCGTCTGGGTCATGAAGTCCATGTCGAAGACGAAGTTGCCGAGTGAGTGGAGCACCGGCACCCCTGCCACCGCGTCGACTCCTTGCACCCAGTGCGGGTGACCGCCCACCACGAGGTCCGCGCCGGCCGCGACCAGGCGGCGGGCGACCGTCCGCTGCACGGGCTCGGGGGCGTGGGTGTACTGCGTCCCCCAGTGCGGTAGCACCACGACGACATCGGCGCGGCGCTGCGCTGACCGGACCGCCCGCTCGACCCGCACCAGGTCGGCCTCGACCAGCGGGCCGGTGCGGGGCGGCATCCGGACCGAGAGCGCGCCGGGCGTCTCGCCGTCCGCGCGCGGGGTCTCGCCGATGGCGTTGAAGCCGAGGAAGGCGTACGTCGTCCCGTCCGGCGCTGAGAGCACCGCGGGCTCGGCGGCCTCGGCCAGGTCGTCGCCCGCGCCGAACGGTCGGATCTGGCTCTGCTGCAGGGTTGCCACGGTCTGCCGCAACGCGCGCTCGCCGTAGTCGCCGGTGTGGTTGTTGGCCAGCGACAGCGCGTCGAACCCCGCATCCTCGAGCACCGGCACCAGCGCCGGGCTGCCGCCGAACGAGTCGCCGCCCTGGGTCGGCGAACCGTCGGTCGAGAGCGTGTTCTCCAGGTTCCCGATGGTGAGGTCCGCGCCCCGGAGCAGCCGGCGCATCGGTGCCAGTGCCGCGCCGGCGTCAGGCACGCCACGGACCAGCATCACGTCACCGGTCACCACGAGCGTGGTCGCTCCCTCGCGGTCGCCGGCCGGGTCCACGCCCGCCACGGTCGCGGCCACGACGGTCGGCCCGACCTCGCTGAGCGGTACGACGCCCACCGCTGCGGGGTCGCGCTCGACCGCCCGCACGCTGCGTGCGACACCGGGCGTGCCGCGGCGGGCGACGAGATCCGCCGCCTGCTGCGTCGTGAGCCGGAGCTGGGGCCGGCTGGCGTGCGCGATGACGACAAGCGGGTCGTCCGCGCCCGAAGGGGGCGGCGCGGTGGTCGTCGGCGCCGGGGCCGGGGCCGGGGCGCTCGTGGTCGGGTGCGTCGGCGACGGGGCCGGGTCGGCGTTCGTCGGGGACTCGTCGCAGCCCGCAAGCAGGATCGCGACTGTCATCAATGCGAGCGCCGGCCAAGGGTCCATGACCCGATGGTCGCGCTCCGGTCAAGACCGGACTTGTGGAATCGCCCTCGGAGTGGTTCGCGGACCTCTAGCCTTTCGTAGGACAGGAGGTGGCCCCAGTGGGTCGAGTGCGCGCGCCCCTTGCGGTCGCGCTCCTGTGGACGGGGACCGCAGCGCTCGTCGTTGCGCATCTCCTGGAGCCGACGAACCCCGTCGCTGACGCGACGTACCTCATCGCGATCCTCGGGGGCGTGGCGATTGCGTGGCTCGGGACCTGGAAGACCCCCGGACCGAAGCTGATCCCGGTGCTCATCAGTGCCGGACTCACGGCCTCCGCACTCGGAGACGTGACCTGGATGGCCTACGCCTGGGCCGGCCTCGAGCCCGACGTGTCGCTGGCCGACATCCCCTTCTACGCGGGCTACCTCGGGCTGGGCGCGGCGATGCTGGTGATCATCCTGGCGCACCGTGAGGACTCCCGGCGCGTGGACGTCGACGCAGCCATCGACGCTCTCACCGTCGTGGCAGTGAGCGTGGTGATCCTGTGGAGCGTCGTCGTCCACGGGATCGTCACCGACACGTCCATGTCGGCGACCACGCGCGCCGTCCTCGCGGGATACCCCGTGACCGACGCCGTGCTCCTGGCGCTGGTGCTCCGCGTCCTCTCGGAGCGCCGCCACCGCGCTGCGCTGGGCTTCGGCTTCGCGGCCGGCGTGGCCTGCTGGCTCGTCTCCGACCTCGGCTACGCCCTGTTCCTGGTCTCGGACCTGGTGTCGGACCTCCTCGACGTGGGGTGGATGGTCGGCGGCGTCCTGATCGCCACCGCTACGTGGCGTCGCCCGCGTCCGACGTCGGCGGAAACTGAGCCTGAGCATGTGCGGGCGCCCTTGGGACAGCTCGGTCTCGCCATCCTCCCGCTCCTGATCCCCCCGGTCCTGCTCGTCGTCATCTACGCCCGCGGCGAGGAGATCCGGCCCGCCGAGGGGGTCGCCGGGATGCTGATCCTGACCACGATCACCTTCGTCCGGATGGCTCGTCTCCTGCAGGCCCAGACCACGGCCCGCCAGGAGCTCGCGCTGGCCCGCGACGCCGCACTGGCGGCGTCCCGCGCCAAGTCGACGTTCCTCGCCACGATGAGCCACGAGATCCGCACGCCCATGAACGGCGTGATCGGGCTCAACGACCTGCTGCTCACCACCGACCTCGAGCAGCTGCAGCGGCAGTACGCCGAGGGCGTGCGCGGAGCCGGGCACGCGCTGCTCGGTGTCATCAACCAGATCCTCGACTTCTCCAAGATCGAGTCGGGGCATCTCGACCTGGAGGTCATCGACTTCGACCTCGTCTCCCTCGTCGAAGGCGTCGCCGAGATCGTCAGCGAGCCGGCCCGCAGCAAGGACCTCGAGCTGCTCGCCTACTGCTCTCCGGACCTCCCACCTGCGCTCCGGGGTGACCCGGGCCGGATCCGGCAGGTGTTGTTCAACCTGACCGGCAACGCGGTGAAGTTCACCTCCGAGGGTGAGGTGGTCGTCCGGGTCTGGCTGGCGGAGCGCGACGCCGATCAGCTGGTGGTCCGCTTCGAGGTGTCCGACACCGGTATCGGCGTGGCCGACGAGGATGCCGCCCGGATCTTCGAGACCTTCTCGCAGGCCGACTCCTCCACCACCCGCAGATACGGCGGCACCGGGCTCGGGCTGGCCATCTCGCGGCAGCTCGTCGCGGCCATGGGCGGCGAGATCGGCGTGGAGAGCGAGCCCGGCGCGGGCAGCACCTTCTGGTTCACGGTCCCTCTCACCGAGGCGCACGATCCCGACGTCGTGACCGCGCCCAGGTCTGCGGCCACCCTCGCCGGACTGCGAGTGCTGGTGGTCGACGACAACGCGACGAACCGGACGATCCTCCACGACCAGCTCGCCCACTGGGGCATCGCTGTCGACGTGGTGGACGGCGCCCTGGCCGGGCTCGAACGACTGGGCGCGGCTGCCGCGGCGGGCACGCCGTACGACCTGGCCGTCCTGGATCTCTGCATGCCCGACCTGGACGGGCTCGGGCTCGCCCGGCGCATCTCCGCGGCACCCCGCATCTCGGGGACCCGGCTGGTCCTCATGACGTCCGGGCCGGAGATCAGTCGCGCCGAGGCGGAGTCCGCCGACATCGCGACGGCGCTCACCAAACCGGTGCTCATGTCCCGCCTGCGCACCACCTTGGAGCAGGTGGTGGCAGCCGATCCCGTGCGCACGCCGATCGTCGAGCCCGCGACGGCGGGAGCCATCCAGCACCGCGTCCTGGTCGTGGACGACAACGAGGTCAATCAGCTGGTCGCGGCGGGGATCCTGCGCCACCTCGGGTACGCCGTCGAGATCGCCGAGGACGGCGCCAAGGGCGTGGCCGCGGCGATCGCTTCACGGTTCCACGCGATCCTGATGGACGTGCAGATGCCCGAGCTCGACGGCTACGCGGCCACCGCCGAGATCCGGCGCCTGGAAGGCGTCGGCCGACATACGCCGATCATCGCGATGACGGCCACCGCCAGCGCCGACGAGCGCGGACGCTGCCTGGCCGCCGGCATGGACGACTACCTGACCAAGCCGATGCGGCGTGCCGACGTGGCGAGCGTCCTCTCCACCTGGGTGCCCTCGGCCTCGGCCTGAAGCCGTCGGTCGGCTCAGACCGCGGCCGTCCGCAGCCCGAGCCCGATGTCGACCAGCTCGACGCGGGGCAGGTCCGGCACGTCAGCCAGCGGGATCCACCGCGCCTCGTCGGTGCTGCCGTCCACCTCGTGGCGCAGCTCCCCGCCGACGATCGTCGCCTCGAAGACCACCCGGATCCCACGGAACCAGCCGCCTCGAGGGACGCTGCGCTCCTCCGGCGGGATCACGATCGTGGGGATGCCGAGCACCCGGCCGAGCCGGACGTCGTACCCGGTCTCCTCGCGAACCTCCCGGACCGCGCCCTCCTCGACGGTCTCGTGCAGCTCGACGCCACCGCCGGGCAGTGTCCACAGCGGCTCATCGCTCTCGTTCCACAGCGCGAGCAGCACGCGGTCGCGGTCGTCGACGATCAGGGCGTACGCCGCCAGCCGGGACTCGTACTCCGTGTAGTGCAACAACGGTGTGGCCACGGGTCCACCCTTGCAGGAGGAATGAACGCGGCGCATGTCGGTTAGGGACAGGTATGACCGTCCCCACCGTGACCCTGAACAACCAGACCGAGATCCCCCAGCTGGGCTTCGGCGTCTTCCAGGTGCCGCCGGCACAGACCGCCGACGTGGTGAGCCAGGCGCTCCAGGTCGGCTACCGGCACATTGACACCGCGGAGATGTACCAGAACGAGCAGGAGGTCGGCGAGGCGCTGAAGGCCTCTGACGTGCCTCGCGAGGAGCTCTGGATCACCAGCAAGCTCAACAACGGCTTCCACCGGCCCGACGACGCCCGCCGCGCCTTCGACGAGTCCATGGCGAAGCTGGGGCTCGAGCAGCTCGACCTGTTCCTGATCCACTGGCCGCTGCCCACGCTGTACGACGGCGACTACGTCTCCACGTGGCGGACCCTCACCGAGTTCGTCGACGACGGACGCGTCCGCTCGATCGGCGTCTCGAACTTCCAGCCCGAGCACCTCGACCGGCTCGTCGCCGAGACCGGCGTCGTACCGGCCGTGAACCAGATCGAGGCGCACCCCTACTTCACCAACGAGGCAGCCCGCGAGGCGAGCCACCGCCACGGCGCCCTGGTCGAGGCCTGGTCGCCGATCGCGCAGGGCGGCGTCCTCGACGACGAGGTGATTGGCAAGATCGCCGCCGCTCACGGCCGGACACCCTCGCAGGTGACGTTGCGCTGGCACCTCGAGCGCGGTGACATCGTCTTCCCGAAGACCACGCACCGGGAGCGGATGGAGGAGAACTTCGCGCTGTTCGACTTCGAGCTCACCGCCGAAGAGATGACTGCGATCAGCGCCCTCGACCGGGGCGAGGCGGGCCGGACCGGTCCGAACCCGGACACGTTCGACTACGTGCCGAAGTGATCAGGTCCCAGCGACTGTTTGGGAGGTTTCGAGACGCTCGCAGAGCGAGCTCCTCAACCACCGGTGGTTGCGGAGAGGTTCGCAGAGCGAGCTCCTCAACCACCGGTGGTTGCGGAGAGGTTCGCAGAGCGAGCTCCTGAACCACCGGTGGTTGAGGAGAGGTTCGCAGAGCGAGCTCCTGAACCACCGGTGGTTGCGGAGAGGTTCGCAGAGCGAGCTTCTGAGCCACCGGTGGTTGAGGAAGGCCCTGTGTTGCGTAGCGCTGGCCTCGAGTTGGTGGCTGTCTCGAAATCTCCGCAGCCCGCGCTGGGAGCGAATCAGCGGATCCTGACCTTGACCTCGTTCGAGACGTCGGGGCCGCTGGTGTCGCGGACGCGGAACTTGTTCACGCCCTGCTGGGCGGTCTGGACGTAGGTCGCGAAGGTCTCGCCACTGACGCTCGCGTCCACAGGGAAGTCCTCCCACTTGTCGTTCTCGAACCGCTGGACCTGCAGCACGGCACCCTCACCCCCGGGGTAGACGCCGGTCAGGTAGATCTCCTCCATCGGCCCCACCTCGGTCGCGGCCGCCGACAGCGAGATGGCGAACGCCGGCGGGGCCTCGGAGGTCGCCGCGCCGGTCGGGGTCTCCTCGCCGGGCTGCAGCGTGATCTGGGGTCCGCTCTCCTGCACGGTGTCCGAAGGCTTGGGGAGGTACATCGACTGCTGGCTCGAGGCCGTGCCGTCGTCGTCCCCGCCGCTGAGGCCCAGGAGTGAGCTGGCCGCCAGTGCACCGCCGCTCACCAGGATCCCGACCACCACGCCCACGCCCACGAGTGCGGCGAGGCCGGAGAGGACCGGGTGGCCTTCGTCGTCGCTCAACGCCGAGGTCCTTCCGTGGTCGGGATGTCGCGGGGTACGACGGGGTCATTCTCGGTCAGGATCCCCCAGCGTTCCAATTTCCTCGCCGCACCGATCTGGTCTGATGGCGCAATGCAGAACCCGTTGGCCAAGCAGCGTGCGCTCCTGGCACTGCGCGCGCAGGCGGCACGGTGGCTGGCGGAGTACCACACGGCACTCGTCGCGAGCGGGCTCGGCTTCACCCCCGAGGACGTCGCCGCGGTCGAGGCCTCGCACCTCGCGGTGCCCACGCCGACGGCGAAGCCGGGCCCCGGCACGTTCGTCCAGGCGGTCTGGGTCGGGCTCAAGGCGACGCTCAAGAGCTACCCGGGGGAGCTGAGGGAGGACGACCCGAAGCTCGCGCCGGTCGCCGGTCTCTCGTTCCCGGCGTACGCCACCGCCGCCGCCGCGATCGGCTGGGCCACCGACGACGCGGCCCTCGTTGCGCGGGTCACCACGGCGGTGGGCGTGAGCCCGTCCGACTGGGAGGCCGCGATCGAGGGCTGGACCGAGCGGATCAAGGACGACGTCGTGATCGCGACGATGTATGGCCAGCTCTTCGCCCAGGTCGGGAAGCTGCCCATGAAGGCCTCCCCAGCGAGCCCGTCTGGCCAGTAGCGTCCGCTCATGCCTCAGGACCCGGCGGCCATGGGCCGCGCAATTCAGGCGATCATGGCGCAGGCCGGAGCGTGGGTGGCGCAGTACAAGAGCGACGTCACCTCCCGCGGCCTGGGCTTCACGTCCGACGACGTGGCCGCGGTCACCGCCTCCGCCACCGCACACCCGCTGCCACCCGGCGGCGCGACGGCCAGCGAGGCCGACCTCGCCGAGATGGAGCAGGTCCGGATGGCGGCGCTCGAGACCGTCTACCCGGAGACCGGGTTCGCGGCCGACGACCCGAGGCTCACGCCGGTCGGCATGCCGCTGGTGGCGTACGCCGTGGCCGCAAGGGCGGTTGGCTGGGCCAACGAGGACGACGCCCTCATCGACCGGGTGGTGAAGGCGCTGGGCCACACCCGCCAGGACTACGACAAGGCCGGCGACCACTGGACGCCGATGCTCAAGACCGACATGGCGGTCGCGACCCTCTACGGCCAGCTGTTCGCGAACGTCGGTGACCTACCGGTCAGGTCGGCCTGATCACACCGCCGCGTCACCCGTGCTGCGGGCTCGGGATCTCGTCGGTGGCGAGCGCCCCGCCCGCCGCCAGCCAGGCGCCCACCACGCGCGCCGCGTCGCGCCGCGGGTTGTAGATGTCCTCCTCGGAGCACCAGAGGTTGTCGCCGGCGTAGACGAGACGGGTCCAGTTCGGGAACCAGAACGGCTCGCCGTCCGGGTCGGTCGGGTGCTCGAGCAGGTTCTTGACGAGCATGACGACGGCGCCGGCCTCCTCGTCGTACGCCGTCCATCCCTGCGGGAACCGCATGTGCGGGAACGGCGCCATCACCTTCTGGATCCAGTCCCGCACCGCCTCGCGGCCGTCCATCTCGCCGTACGCGTGCTCGACGTAGTGGACGTCCTCGGTGAACAGGTCCGCGAACGGACTCCAGTCACGGGTTGCCGAGCAGCGCTGGACCACGGTCGTGTAGTGGGCGAGTGCGGCCTCGAGCTCGGCCCTCGTGAACGCCGGCATCAGATGTTCTGCTTCCAGACGACTTCTTCGTGGAGCCGTCGGCTGCGCCAGCCGTCCGGCGTGCGTGTCAGCGTGTGGTGGTAGATCCCGCCGATCTCGACGAGCTTGGTGCCGCCGGACCCGTCGTCGCTCTGCACGTCAATCGGCATCGGGTTGTGGAAGTACGCCGACACCTCCGCGCTGTCGCCGTCCAGCCGGATCTCGACCTGGCCCAGCGTGTGCATCCGCTTCGGGAAGAACGCCGGGAGCATCTCGGCCAGCCACGGCTTCACCTCGGGGAAGGCCGCCGCGATCCCGCCGGACTCGGTGTAGTCGATCTGCGCGTCCGGCGTGAACACCGTGTCGAGCCCGTCCCAGTCCCCGGTGTCGATGGCCCGCGTGTAGCGGATCAGGACATCATTGATCTCGGCGCGGTCGCTCAGCTCCTGCAGGTCCACGCGCGGCAGGATCGCACAGAACTGAAACGTGTTCTAGGTCTGGCGCACGGTGGTTGAGGAGGTTGCGCAGCAACGGTCTCGAAACCTCTGAAGGCCACGCTGGAACTGGTCCACCGCTGGTCGAGCCCCAGCGCCGGGTTGCGAGGATTCGAGACGGGTCAGCAGATCTCGCCGTCGCCCGACCACGCACGCCAGTGCCTGCCGACAGGGCCACCGGGTCGGTGCGCGACGCGGAACTCCAGCCGGGTGTACGCCGCGGTGCCGTCCGCGCACGCGCCCAGCCCCTCGGCGCGGAGCACTATCCGGCCGGGTCGGGCGTAGTAGCCGCCCTCAGGACGCAGCAGCCAGGTCACGCCCCGGCCGGTGGCGGTGGCCTCACCCCAGTGCCGCCACTCGAGCTTCGCGACCGCACCGGACGGGTCACCGCCGTTGAACACGTGCTGCGGATGGGCCTTGCCCCAGCCCTGGCCGGCCGGGGCAAGGTACGACGGCGAGCCGAGCACGGGCTGGTCGTCGGCGGCAGCGGTGACGGGCGTCAGGTTCACCGCCAGGAACAGCGCGGCCAGCAGTGGAACGATCAGCACGAGGAGTCGGAGGGAGCGCACACCCGGAAGACGCGCGAGAACCGGCCGAGGTTGCGGCCTGCGGTCACGATCCGGTCTCGCCCTGCCGGCGGCGATACGCGCGGGCGGCCGCCCGGTCGTTGCACAGCGTGCAGCAGTAGCGGCGGGTGCGGCCGCGGGTGTGGTCGACGTACGCGCAGCGGCAGGGGTCGCTGGCGCAGATGCCGAGCCGGGCCACGCCGTGCTCGGCGAGATGGCGGGCCACCGCGAAGAGCAGGCGGCCGCGCAGGTCGCCGCTGACGACGAGCCCCTCGGGTGCGACCTGGACCACCGCGTCCGCCGACAGCAGCGCCTCGTTGAGGACCCGGCGCGCCTCGTCGTCCTCGGCGCACTCGAAGACCGTCCGGATGGTCGCCCGCAGCGACTGCAGCATGGGCAGGTCGCCGTCGACCTGCGCGTCGGCCAGCTCGGCGAGACCGTTGCGCGCGAGCGCCCGGCGCCACCAGCCGAGGTCGCCGGCCATCCGGTCGGGCGGGTCCTCGAGCAGGTCCACGGAGTTGAGTAGGAGCACGGCCAGGTCGAGATCGGTGACCGCCACCCAGTGCTCCCTTCGTCAGTTGCTTGACGATTTATGCTACTGACGGTTCACTCATCCCGTGAGTGCAACACCCGCGGCCGTCCGAATCATCGACGTCCCGCTCCCCGTGCCCGGCCAGGACCACGTTTCGCGTGCCTGGCTGGTCACGGAGGACGACGAACGGTGGCCCCGGCCGGCGGTCCTCTGGCTGCACTGGCTGGGCCAGCGGCACAACGACCGCGGCGAGTTCCTGCCGCTGGCGGTCGAGCTCGCCACGCGCGGTGTCGTCTCACTGCTACCGGCGGGGCACTTCCCGTGGGTCCCCGACCCGGACGGCTCCGCCACGGACCTCCAGCGGGTCCACGAACAGGTCGACGCCCACGCGGCCGCCCTCGCCCACCTCGCGGCGCAGCCCGGGGTCGATCCCGCGCGCATCGCGCTGGTCGGCCACGACTACGGCGGGATGTACGGCGTCCTGCTCGCCGACCGCGACGAGCGGATCTCGACGTTGGCGCTGCAGGCACCGGACACCAGCTGGGAGAACTGGTTCGCGTCGTACTGGCTCAAGCTCGACGACGACGACCGCAAGGAGTACGCCGCCTTCTTCGCCGACCTGGAGCCCCTCGACGCCGTCGCCCGGCTGGCCCGCCGGTTCGGCGACCGCATGCTCTTCCAGTGGGCGGGCAACGACACGTTCGTGACCGCGGAGTCGCGGGCGGCGTACGAGCAGGCCAACCCGCGAGCCCGCAGCGTCACCTACGACAACGCCGACCACATGTTTGACGACCGGGCCGCCGTCGACCTCGTCGCGTTCCTCGAGGAGCGGCTGGGGGTCGACCAAAACTGAAACACGTTCTAGTCTGGCGCCATGCGGTTCACCTATGCCGAGGCGATGACGCAGGCGACGTTCTACGCACCTCTGGCGCAGGCCGCGGAGGCCGCCGGCTACACCTCGATGACGGTCGCGGACAGCCTGATCTACCCCAAGGACTCCGACTCGAAGTACCCCTACACCGACACCGGGGACCGGGAGTTCCTCGACGGCAAGGAGTTCATCGAGACGATGGTGCTGTGCGCTCACCTGTTCGCGGTGACGACCACCCTGCGGCTCACGCCGTTCGTGCTCAAGCTGCCGGTGCGCCCACCGGTCCTGGTCGCCAAGCAGGCGTCGTCGCTGGCCTTCCTCTCCGACAACCGGCTCGGTCTCGGCGTCGGCATCTCGCCGTGGCCCGAGGACTTCGCGGCGCTCGGTGTCTCGTGGGAGAAGCGCGGCAAGCGCATGGACGAGTGCATGGACATCCTGCGCGGGCTGACGACCGGTGAGTTCTTCAAGTACGACGGGGAGTTCTACGAGGTCGACGAGCTCAAGCAGTGCCCCGGCGCCAGCGAGAAGATCCCGCTGCTGGTGGGCGGTCACGTCGACAACGCGCTGCGTCGCGCCGTACTCAAGGGCGACGGCTGGATGCACGCCGGCGGCGACGGCGAGGACCTCGATCGGTTGCTCACCCGGCTCGCCGAGATCCGTAAGGAGGAGGGCGACACCCGCGACGACTTCGAGGTGCACGTGATCTCGTACGACGCCTACGACCTGGACGGCATCAAGCGCCTGGAGGACAAGGGCGTCACCGACTGCATCGTCGGCTTCCGGGTCCCCTACATCAAGGGCCCGGACCCCGAATCCCTCGAGAAGAAGATCGAACACCTCGAGCGCTACGCAACAGACATCATCCAGAAAGCCAGCGCGTGAGTGGCTGCACGCTGGTTGAGGAGCTCCCGCTAGGGAGCGTCTCGAAACCACCAAGCCTCTACGCGGACTCGGCCAGGACAGTTCCAGCCCTTCCTTGCGAGGTTTCGAGACGGTCGCAGAGCGACCTCCTCAACCAGCGGAGGTCGAGTCATGGCTGACGGCTGGGATCTCACCGCACCACTGAGAGCAGCCATCGAAGAGGCAGAGGGCCTCATCTTCAACGCGCCGTTCATCAAGACCGAGCAGGACCGCCTCGAGGGCTACGACTACCTGTCCGGCCGGATCCGGATGGCGATGCAGATGGCCTTCGACTACGACCTCGACCGGCCGCTGTTCGTGAATCCGACCCACCAGTTCTCGCGGCAGGGCCTCGACAACCCGGACGCGATCTACTTCAACGCGTTCCTGCGTGAGGGCGTCGAGTACGTCGTCCGGGGTCGCCGCGGCACCAGCGCCGACCTGTCGTTCCAGGTGATGGGCGGGCAGTACTCCGCCGACTCCGCCGCCACCTCGCTGATGGCGTTCGACGACCGCGAGCTCGACGTAAAACCGGACGGGAGCTTCGAGTTCACCTACGTCGCCGAGCCCGGCGCGAAGTCGATGATCGTCCGCGAGGTCTTCAACGACTGGGACACCGAGGAGCGCGGCATCCTCACCATCGAGCGCGTCGACAAGCTCGGCCAGCCGGCCAAGGAGCTGACGCGGGACCTGCTCGCGAAGAAGTACGACGTGGCCGCGCGGTCGCTGGTCGGCTCGATCCAGACGTGGTTCGCCTTCCCGCAGTTCTTCCAGTACAAGGAGCCGGTCAACACCTTGACCGCCCCGCAGTCGACGCCGGGCGGCCTCGCCTCGCAGCGCTCGTCCATCGGCCACTACGAGCTCGCCGACGGCCACGCGCTGATCATCACCGTGCCGCGCTGCGACGACTGCTCCTACCAGGGCGCCCAGGTCGGCTCGGACTGGTACGCGTCGACCGACTACGAGACCCACCAGACCTCGCTGACCAAGGCCCAGGCCGTCACCGACCCCGACGGTCGCATGAGGTTCGTCGTGTCGGAGCAGAACCCGGGCATCGCCAACTGGCTCGAGACCACCGGCCATCGGACGGGCGCGCTGATGCTGCGCTGGCAGCGGCTCGAGCGCGACCTCACCCAGGAGGCCGACGGCCCCACCGTCGAGATGGTCCCCTTCGCGGAGGTGCGGCAGCACCTCCCCCACTTCTCGCCCATCTCCAGAGATGAGTACGCCGCCCGCATCACCGCCCGGCAGCGTGCGGTCGCGCGGCGGATGATCAGCTGAAGCCGCCGCTGGCCGAGCCTGCGAGGGCAGCGATCAGCGGCGCAGGTTGAGGAGCGTCGACTCAGACCCGAGCTTGCGAGGGGCTGAGCGACGCGTCTCGAAACCAGGCGAGGAGAGGCTGGGACGCACCGCGACCGGGTCCCAGCACCGCGTCCAGAGGTTTCGAGACGGTTGCTGCGCAACCTCCTCAACCACCGATGGCGTCGACCGTCAGTGACATCACGCAGTTCTGCTGGCCCTTGGGGCGGACGTAGGTGAAGCCGGCCTCCTCGTAGGACTTCCGGGTCAGGTTGTAGAGGAACGAGTCGCTCATCTTCTTGGCCGGGTCGCGCGTGGCCATGTCGTGCGGGTAGCCCTCGACGACACCGCCGCCGGCCTCCGCGATCAGCCGCACCGCGCCGCGGAGCGCGGCCCGCCCGTACCCCTGCTTGCGGTGGCTCTTCGTCACGTTGATGCAGGTGATCCGGTAGTCGGGCTGGCCAGAGTTGGACGCGGCCGTCTCGGCGTCGTACTGCTTGCGGTGGTGGATGTTGGGCAGCTCGCACGGGGTGCCGTACTCCGCCCAGGCAACAGCGTCCGGGCCGTCATAGACAAGCGCAGCGTGCGCGACACCCGCCTCGACCATCCGCCGCTTGAAGTCGCGGTTCGGCTCGTCCTCGCCACGGCCGTCGGGGACCCCGTGGTGGAAGTGGACGCACCAGCAGCCGCTGAACAGGCCTCCGGTCCGCTCGACCAGGGCCTCGAAGTCCGGCCACGTGTCAGGGGTGAGTGCCTTGATCTCGTAGTCGACCGCCGAGTCCGTCACGAGGCCAGCGTAGGAGTGGTTCCGGACGAGACGGGTCCGGTTCTCACTCTCGACCAAAACTGAAACACGTTCTAGTCTGGCGTCTGTGACCACCTCCATCCACCACGCGACCCCCATCGCCGACGGCTACGCGCCGGTCCCGCTGCTGCAGGACAAGGTCGTCGTCCTGTCCGGCGTCGGCCCGGGCCTGGGCCGGTCCCTGGGCGAGGAGGCCGCCCGGATGGGCGCCGACCTGGTGCTGGTCAGCCGCACCGAGCGGCGGCTGGAGAAGATGGCCGAGTTGGTCCGCGGGCACGGCCGCCGGGCGCTCGTCGTACCGACCGACATCACCGACGAGGACTCGCGGCTGGCGCTGGTCGAGAGGGCTGTCGAGGAGTTCGGCAAGGTCGACTGCCTGATCAACAACGCCTTCGGCATCCCGCCGATGGACCCGATCAGCACCATCAAGCTCGAGGACCTGAGGGCCGCCAACGAGACCAACGTGTTCGCGCCGCTGCGGCTCTCGGCGCTGTTCGCTGACGCACTGGCCGCCTCGCACGGCTCGATCATCATGCTCAACTCGTGCGTGGTGTTCAGCTCGCAGCCGGAGTACTCCGGCTACAAGCTCTCGAAGGGCGCGCTCGAGCATCTCGCCTCGTCGCTCGCGACGGAGCTCGGCCCGCGGGGCATCCGGGTGAACTCGGTCGCGCCGTCGTACATCTACGAGGACGTCAACAAGGGGTACTTCGACTGGCTGGCGTCAGAGGCCGGGGTCAGCCACGACGACATCTATGCCGAGAAGGCCGAGCCGACCGACCTCAAGCGGCTCGCGTCGCCCGAGGAGGTCGCCCGGGCAGCGTTGTTCCTCGCTTCCGACCTGGCCTCCGCGGTGACTGGTCAGATGCTGACGGTCGACTGCGGTGAGTTCCACGACTGACTCCATGCCCGCCCCAAGATCGGCCGGTTCGGCGCAATTGCGCCGGATTGGTCTTGTTTCACGCGTGAAACGAGACCAATCCCGTGCGATTGCGCTGGATTGGTCTTAGGCGGCGCCCATGTCCGACAACGTGATGACCCGCGAGCGGGCGGACGTCGGGTCCTACGAGGACATCGTCGCCGCCGCCGAGCGCACCACCGGGCTGTCCGACCTGGGCGGCACGGCGCACGAGGAGGGGCTCCGGGTCCTGGTCGATGACCTCGCCTCGCCCGAGGCCGGGCTGACTCCGCGTGGCAACTACTTCCAGCGCTCGGAGGTGAAGAGCGCGCTCGTCGGGCGCCTGCTGACCCAGGCCGCGTTCACCAGGCACCCCGAGCACGCCGGCGTGCCGATCGAGCGGCCGATCTTCGTGATGGGGCTGCCGCGCACTGGCACCACGGCGCTGCACCGGCTGCTGCACGCCGACCCGCAGGCGCAGGGGCTCGAGATGTGGATCACCCAGTTCCCCCAGCCGCGGCCGCCGCGCGAGACGTGGGAGGACGACCCGGTCTTCGCGATGATGCAGAAGGCCTTCACCGCCCACCATGTCGAGTCGCCGGAGTACATGGGGATCCACTACATGGACGCCACGTCGGTCGAGGAGTGCTGGCGGCTGTTGCGACAGACGGGCAAGTCCAACTCCTACGAGTCGCTGGCCAACCTGCCGCGCTACTCGCGGTGGCTGCAGGGCCAGGACTGGACCGACGCGTACGCACGGCACAGGCAGAACCTGCAGCTGATCGGCCTCAACGACCATGACAAGCGGTGGGTGCTGAAGAACCCGTCGCACATGACCGCGCTCGACGCCCTGATGGCCGTCTACCCGGACGCTCTCGTCGTCTACACGCACCGCGAGCCGGTCGTGTGCATCGCGTCGTCGTGCTCGCTGTCGGGGGAGACCACGGTCGGCCACTCCGAGACGTACGTCGGCGGGGTGATCGGCCAGACCCAGCTCGACCTGTGGTCGCGGGCCTTCCACGCGTTCCACGACGCGCGTCCGGCCTACGACCAGGAGCAGTTCGCCGACGTCGCGTTCTCGGACCTGCGCAAGGACCCGCTCGGCGTCACCCGCGCCCTCTACGAGCAGTGGTCGCTGGACTGGACGCCCGAGGTGGAGGCGGCGATCACCGAGATCGACCAGGAGTCGAAGTCGGGCGCGGCCGCGCCGAAGCACGACTACTCGCTGAAGGACTACGGGCTCACCGAGCGGCAGGTGCTGGACGCGTTCGACAGGTAGCTGACCACCAGAACCTGTCCACAGCCGCGTGTCACGCGCCGCTCCTCCACAGGCGTTCGGTCGACCGAAGTCGAAGGTCGGTCCCGCGTCCGAGGATGGATCCATGTCCCTCGCCGCGTTCGCCCTGGTCGCCAGTCCTTTGCTGGCGTTCCTGGGCGTGTTGCTGGGACATCGAGTCACCCGCACCAGCGCCCGTGAGCTCGATCGATGGCGCAAGCGCGAGGAGACCTTGCGGTTGTTGCGCTGGGCGACGGATCTGGCGGTCGACGCTGAGCCAGCCCGGGCGACCGTAGGTATCGCGGTCCTGGAAGGGCTTCTGGTGGCGCCCATCCTCGATGAGGACGACCGAACGCTCGTGACGACGGTCGGCACCGCCGTGGCGCGGACTGTCATAATCGACCAGGAGAGAGGACAGCCACCATGACCATGGTCGAGAGCCCGGCGCGCTTCGCAGTGAGAGTCCAGGCCGCGCGTCTCGTGATGAAGGCGGACCGCATGGTCGGCCGGCCATCCGAGGACTGGATCGTGGCCCTGGTCGAGGAAGGCGAGCGGCGCGAGCGCGCCCAGCGCGAGGCGGAGGCTCCCTCGTCCCACTGACCCCTACGGGTCGGGTGCGGGCTGGGTCGGTGGCCTCCCCGATGTGCCGCTCGTGGTCGCAGGATCACGGTGGATCGCATGTCTCGAGGAATGCTTGCTGCCCTGACCACGACCACTGCCGCGGTGCTCGGCCTCTCCGTGCTGGCGCCGAGCCCGACCGCGGCCGACTCGCTGCCGCCCCCCGATGGTGACGCCCTCGCTGCTTCGATCGCGGGGCTGCCCGACGAGGTGGTGACCAGCGCCCAGGTGCGGGTGACCGGCCGCGACGGCCGCTGGGCCGGACGCAGCGGCGTCCGTGACGTCCGCACCCGCCGGCCGGTGCCGACCGATGCCCAGTTCCGGATCGGAAGCGCCACCAAGATGTTCACCGCAAGCCTCGTGCTGCAGCTGGTCGCCGAGAGCCGCGTGCGTCTCGACCAGCCCGTGCAGGCCCTGCTGCCCGGCACCCTGCCGGCGTCGTACCCGACGATCACGCTCGGCCAACTGCTCGACCACACCAGCGGGCTCCCGAAGTCGACCGAGGACGTCGGCCACGAGGACCCGGCCTGGATGGTGCGGCACCGGTTTGACTGGTTCTCGCCGCGGGCGGTGGTGCGGTCGGCGATCCGGCAGCCGATGGCCTACGCGCCCGGCACCTTTCAGCAGTACAACGGCCTGAACTACATCCTCGCCGGCCTCGTCGTGGAGGCGGTGACCGGCCACTCCTACGCACACGAGCTGCGCACCCGCCTGCTCCGGCCACTGGCCCTAGACGACACCTACCTGCCAGGCCGAGGCGAGGTGCACCTTCGCGGTCCGCACACCCACGGCTACGTCCGCGTGGGCGATCGGCTGGTCGACATCACCGCGCAGAGCGCCTACGCGTGGGCCGAGGGTGGCATGGTCTCGACGACCCGCGACCTGGGCCGTTTCCTGCGCGCATTGTTGGCCGGCCGGGTGGTCCCAGAGCCCTGGCTCGAGCCGATGCTGACCGTACCCGACGTGCCGTACGCCGGCTCGGCCGGCGGCTGCGCGAAGGGACCGGACGCCGGCCACGCCTGCTTCACGGCTGGGCTCCAGCGCACACCACTGCCCGGTGGCCCGGTGGTCTTCGGCAAGAGCGGCGGCGTGCCCGGCTACCGGACCCTCGTCGTCGGCACCGAGGATGGCAGTCGAGTGCTCGCCCTGTCGCTCACCACTACTAGCAACGGCGACGGCTCCGAGGACGAGCGGCTGTTGCGCATCGCCGGCGCGGCGTACCTCGGGTAGGTCCCAGGCCTCGGCCCAGCCAGTCCCGGGTCAAGGCACCCGCGTCGTGTAGCCGATGACGATGCTGGTGCCCGACGAGCCGCCCGGGCCGGCCACCGTTTGGAAGACCGCCTCGTGATTGGCAGGCACCGTGAACGATCCGACCGCATCGCAGCCGCCTTCTCCCTCCGGCACCGTGCAGAGCGGGACCTTTGTGAAGGTCGGTTCACCGGGGGGCTTGTAGGCGAGCAGGACATCGAGCGAGTGGCCCGCCGTCTGCCCGGTGGCGAAGACGTTGACGTCGACGATCTCCACCGGGACCGGCATCCGGAGCATCGCCGCACTGCCGCTCGGGACGTAGCCGGAGAGCTGCAGGCTGGTGACGAGGTTGGGTCCGTTGGCCACGCAGGTGCCGCACCCCGCGAACCCGACCGCCTTGCTCCTGGTCGGAGCGGGTATGACGCCAGGTGCGATCTGGGCCGTCGTGACCGTGCCGCCGGCGAGGTCGGCACCGGTGAGGCTGCCGTCCTTGACCTTCGGGCCGGTCACCGCGCCGTTCTTGATGCTCTTGGTGACCACGAGGTTCTTGCCGATCTTGTGGCCGGCTGCCTGGGCAAGGCCGCCGGCCACGCCGACCGACGAGACCACCAGGGCGAGGACGGAGAGGGTGAGGGCGGCGTACGAGACGTGGCGCGACTGAGTCATTCCGGCACGCTAGGACTCCGGTCTGTGCCTGTCACCTGCCAGGACGCGTCCGGGTCGGGCTCAGGCCTCGGCCAGCCAGCCACGCAGCCGGGCGAACGTCTTCGGGCCGTTGTCCGTCTCGACACCGGCGGCCAGGTCGGCGATGGTCACGCCGCCGAGGGAGGCACGCCAGGCATCCTCGGCGGCATACATCGTCCGAGCGATCCCGCACGGGCGGCGGCACTGCTGGGCGGTGGCGGGGAACGGGCCGTTCTGGCGGATCTCGGTGCAGCGGAACGCCGGCTCCTCGCCCTCGATGGCGAGGACGACGTCGAGCACGCTGATGTCCTGCGCCGCGCGGGTCAGCGTGTAGCCGCCGACCCGGCCCTCGGTCGACGCGACCAGCCCGGCCCGGGAGAGCTGCTGGAGGTGCTTGGCCAGGTAGGTCCGGGAGACGCCGTGATACTCGGCCAGCCGCTGAGCGGGCACCGGCTCGTCGGCCTGCGACAGCACCACGCAGCAGTGCACGGCCCACTCGACGCCACCGGACATCTTCATGGGGCGGAGCATATCCGGATGACAACTGTCCGAGTTCAGGGTTAGAGTATTCGTGGACATCAAGTATCCGCGATAAGGAGAGAACGATGCGCATCGCCATCGCCGGCGCCACCGGCCTGATCGGTTCCCAGCTCACCAGCCTCGCCCGCAAGGAGGGGCACGACGTCGTCGAGATCGCCCGCGAGACCGGATTCGACCTGCTCGCCCCCGAGCCGGGCCAGCTCGAGGCCGCCTTCGAGGGCACTGACGCCGTGGTCGACGTGACCTCGACCGGGGGCATCCTCAGCGACCAGCAGACCCTGGACTTCTTCACAGGCGTGGCGACGACCCTCGGCCGGGCCGCGACCGCTGCCGGGGTGCCGCGCACCGTCACGTTGTCGATCGTGGGCATCGAGAAGAGCCCCGACTACGGCTACTACGTGGCCAAGCTCGCCCAGGAGCGCGCCGCCCGGGAGGCGAACGTGGGAGCGCTGGTGCTGCGCGCGACCCAGTTCCACGACTTCGCCCGTCAGATGTTCGAGTGGAACCGCGACGGCGACGTCACCCGTGTCTTCGACGTTCCGACCCAGCCCGTCGACACTCCCGAGATCGTGCGGCTGCTGCTCGACCTCGCCACCGGCGCGGTGGACCACGACGTCGAGCTGGCCGGGCCGAAACCGGAGCGGCTCGTCGACCTCGTCCAGCGGTACGCCGCCCACGTCGGCGCGGACGTCACCGTCGAGCCGGTCGAGGCACCGGTCAGCGTGGCGGCCGGTGCGATGCTGCCCGACCACGACGCGGTCCTGCTCCGCGGCATCGACTGGCAGACCTGGCTGGAGCGACAGCCCGTCTAGGGGGTGCCTAGCCGCGAACGGCCTTGACCACGGCCGCCACGGTGTCGTCCTTGCTCTTCGCGTGCCCGGAGACCACCCGGATCTCGAAGGTGCGCTTGGTCCCGGGCTTGGCGCCCTTGAGCCTGGTGACCTTGACCGTCAAGGTCACCGACTCCCCGGAGTTGAGGGTGCCGGTCTGGTAGCTCCCGGCCAGGACCGCCGCGGTCACGTTCTTGCCGCCGGCGAGGTAGGCCACCTTGAACTGCGGGCTCCTGGGCGTACCGACGACCGTCATCCGGTCAGCGTTGTCACCGCGGTTCGTGACTCGCACCTCGAAGGCCACGCTCTTCTTGTGACCCTTGAGCTTGGAGGTCACCCGCTGGTCCGACACCTGGTAGCTGTCCTGGCCCACGAAGGTGCCCTTGGCGAGGCGGATCTCTGCGTCGGGCCGGTAGCTCGGGTCGGCCCCGGAACCACTGCCACCGCCGTTGCCGCCACCGCTACCGCCGCCGGAGCCGCCACCGCCGCCGCCACCTCCCGTGCCGGTGCTGCCGATCGTGAGGGTCTGGCTGGCGGTGCCGGTGTTCTGGGCTGCGTCGGTGACCGAGGCCACGACGACATAGGTCCCGGCGGCCAGGGTGCTCGCGCTCACGCCCCACGTGCCACCCGGCAGCACGGTTGCGACCAGGGCCTGCCCGCCGATGGCGAGGTGCACCGTCGTACCGGCCTGCTCGGCCGTCGTTCCGTAGGTCCACGGGGAGGTGTCGTCGGTCGAGGCCGCGGCGCCGCCGTTGATGGTGACGACCGGCACGGTCACGTCCACGACCAGGACCTGGCTCGCCGTCCCGGAGTTGTCAGCCGCGTCGTCGACGGACGCCACCACCAGGTGGGCAGTCTCGGTCAGGGCGGTCGCCTCGACGCTCCAGGCGCCGGCGAGTGCCGTCGTCGTCAGGGTCTGTCCGCCCACGGTGACCGTCACCGTCGGGCTGCCGGGCTCGTTCGTCGTCCCCGAGATCGTGGGCGTGGTGTCGTTCGTGGCAGCCGACGCGCCGCCGCCGATGCTCACGCCCGGTGCAGTGACGTCCACCGTGAGGACCTGGTTCGCGGTGCCGGTGTTTGCCGACGGGTCAGTGATCGATGCGAGTACGGCGTGGGGGCCGGGGCTCAAGGTGGTCGCGCTGAGCGCCCAGAGGCCCCCGGCGAGAACCGTCGAGCGCAGCGTCTGGCCGCCGACGGTGACCGTCACCGGCCGACCGGCCGGCTCGTCGGTCGTGCCGGTGATCATCGGCGTCGTGTCGTTGGTGGAGCTCGTCGGACCGCCGTCGATGGCGACGAGCGGGGCAGTCAGGTCGTCGATGGGCTTGGTGACGGGCGTGTTCGCCAGCGCCACGGTGCTCGGGGTCATCACGCGGCCCTTGATCGAGGCAGCCTCGCCGAAGGCGACCGCACCTGCACCGAGGATCGTGCCGACCCACTTGACACCGGCGCCGAGCGAGACCGCACCGGCCACCTGCCAGTAGACGTTGTGGGCCAAGGCACCGTCGGCGAGGATGACCTTGCTGGCCGCCGCGGAGCTGAGCGCGGCACCGATCTGGAAGACGAAGATGGCGCCGGGGTCACCGTCGGCGTCCAGGACGATCGTCCCGGTGTTCGTGATGGCCGCCGCACTCGTGTAGAGGCCGGGCTTGAAGATCGCGCCGGCCTGGTCACCCGCGAAAGGCGTGCCGCCGGTCTGCGCGACGACGGCGTCGTACGCCGCCTGTCGGTCACCCTGCGCGGTCTCGGCCGCGGAGTCCTTGTCGTGGATCTGGCCGGTCACCGTGCCCGGAGGGAACCCGGCGATGACGCCGGCGGGACTGAGCCCGAGGTCGAGGGCGAGCACCGTGCCGCTTCCGGTGTTGGAGACGCCCGCGCCGGCGAGCACCGAGTAGCCCGCGGCCGTGCCCAGATCAACAGGGCTGGCCGCAGCGAGCTGTGGCGCTACCGCGCTCGCGGTGGACCCGGTCACGAAGGGAACGACGAGCAGCGCACAGGCTCCGATCGCCACCCGCGCTGTCCTGGTCCGAAGGATCGTGCGGGGCGGCAGGGACATACGCATCAGGTGGGGGCCTTCAGTCGAGGCACTGACGTCATCCCACCCGGGAGTCCGGGAGGGCCGAGTCGCAGCAGTTGCCTTCCCTTCGAAGGTAGACGCGAATCTCCGCCTGCGCAGGTGAACGGAGGGTTCGCTAGCCGGTCAAGCCACGGCTCTCCACCGCGCGACGCCGGTGGTCGCGGGGGCTGATCCCCCGCTCGCGCTTGAACGCCGCACTGAGCGCGAACGGCGTCGCGTAGCCGACCTTCCGCGCGACCGACGCGATCGTGGCATCGGGCTCGAGCAGCAGGTCGGCGGCGAGCGCCATCCGCCAGCCGATGAGGAAAGCCATCGGCGGCTCGCCCACCAGCTCGGTGAAGCGCCGGGCGAACGACGCCCGCGAGACCCCGGCCCGGTCGGCCAGGTCCGCGACGGTCCACGGGTGCTCGGGGTGGTGCTGCATCAGCCGGAGTGCCGGGCCGACGACGGGGTCGCCCTGTGCGGCGTACCAGGCCGGCGGGTCGGACTGGGGCCGGTCGAACCACGTGCGGAGCAGGGTGATCAGCAGGAGGTCGAGGAGCCGGTCGAGGACGGCTTCCTGCCCCGGCGCGTCGCGCACCACCTCCTCGCCGAGCAGGTCGATGAGCGGCGTGTCGAGCTCGTGCGCGCGCAGGATCATCGTGCGGGGCAGCGCGCGGAGCAGCCGCCGGGTCACCTCACCCTCCAGCAGGTAGACCCCGGTGAGCAGCACGGTCTCGCCGACCTCGCTGGTGCCCCAGCTGCGGACGCCCTGGCTCATCTGCTCGACGACCGGGTTGCCGTCGACGGTGGTGCAGACCTGGCCGGGGTTGATCACGATCTGGGTCGGCGTGGCCGGGTCGTCGGCGAGGGTCCAGTGGTCGCTGCCGACCCAGACCACGACGTCGCCGGCCTCCAGACGGGTCGGCTCCTCACCGTCCGGGCAGACCCACAGGTGGCCGCGGACCACCGACGTCACCGACAGCGGCGACTCGTCCTCGAGCCGGATCGACCACGGCTCGTCGAGCAGGATCCGGAGCAGGAAGGCGCCCCGGGCGCGTGGTCCGTCGAGGAGTCCGGCGAGTCCGTCCATGCCCAAGATCTTAGACGCTTACGTATGGAATGGACAGATTCAGCCATGGATACTCTCGCAAAGCGGCGATTGACTTCCTGTCATGACCACCACGAACAGCGCCGAGGCGCTCACCAGCGAACTCTCCACCAACCCCGTCCTGACCACCGCCATGACCGCCAACGCCCGCGGCCCCGTGCTCCTCGCCGCCGCCCTCGTCGCCGGGCTCCAGGCCGGCACCTACTTCACCTGGGCCACCGGCGTGATGCCCGGCCTCGCCAGGGTCGACGACCGCACCTTCGTGCACGCCATGCAGCAGATGAACGTCGCGATCGTGAACCCGATCTTCATCGCCACGTTCCTGGGCGCGCCACTGCTCGCCGGAGCCTCCATCGCCGTCGCCGGATCGCACGCCCGCCCCTGGGCGATCGCCGCGACCGCGCTCGCCGTGGGCACGATTGTCATCACCTTCGCCGGCAACATCCCGCTCAATGACGCCCTCGACGCCGCCGGCCCGGTCGACAAGATCAAGGACCTGGCGGCCGTCCGCGCCGACTTCGAGTCACTCTGGGTGAAGCTCAACATCGCGCGGACCTTCACGTCGGCCGGCGCGCTGGGTGCCCTGGCGATGGCGGCGCTCAAGGCGCGCGGCTAGTCCCCCTCGATTCGTCGGCCGTCACCAGCCGGAGATGTCCCGTCGGAGCGCAGACGAATCGTCGCGGGTCAGCTCTCGCCGGCGGCCTTCCTGGTCTGGCGCTCGGCCACGGCGTGCTCGTCGGTGCGGGCGTCGTACGACCAGAAGTCCCGCAGCCACAGCGCGGTGAGACCGACACCGGCGACGCACGCCACGCCTCCGCTGGTGATCGCGCCGCGCACCGACCACAGGTCGGCCGTGACGCCGGCCCGGACCTGACCGCCGAGGGGGCCGACGGAGTAGGACAGCATCTCGATGCCGGCCAGCCGGCCGCGCATCGCCTCGGGGATGGTCTGACTCCAGACCGTGCCGCGGAAGACGGCGCTGATCATGTCTGCCGCACCGCCGAGCGCGAGGAACAGGCCCACCAGCCAGATCGAGGGCATCAGGCCGGCGACCGCGACGAACCCGCCGTACGCCGCCGCGGCGAGCACGATGGCGCGGCCGTGGTGGTGCACCCGCGCGGTCCAGCCGCTCAGCGCGGTCGCCGCCAGTGCGCCGACGGTCTCGGCGGAGTACAGGAGCCCCAGCACCTGCGGCTTGTCGAAGACCTCCTCGGCCAGTGCGGGGAACAGCACCACCGGGAAGGCGAGCAGCATGGCGGCGATGTCGACGAGGTAGGTGCCCAGCAGGTCGCGACGCCCGAGGGCGTAGGTCAGTCCCTGGCCGATCCCCGCCAGCGATGGCGGCGTGGTCTCCTCGCGGTGCGGGTAGCTCGACATCAGCCAGAACATCAGCGAGGCCACCGAGAGGCCGCCGATGTCGATGAGGAAGCACCAGCCGATGCCGACATAGGCCACGAGCAGGCCGCCCACGGCCGGGCCGACGAGGACGCCGATCTGCATGCCGAGGCTGGTCAGCGCGTTGGCGGCCGGGAGCTCGTCGTGGGTGACGGTCCGCGGCATCAGCGCCTCGCGGCTCGGTCGCTGCATCGAAGACGTGGACGCGAGACCGACGCTGACCACGAAGATCAGCCAGACGCTGGGGTCGTCGCGGAACGCGTTGACCGCGAGCACGCCGGTGAACGCCGCCTGGGCGACGCCGCAGGCGACGAGCAACTTGCGCCGGTCCACGTGGTCGGCCAGCGCGCCGCCGTACAGCCCGAAGACGACCAGTGGCACCAGCTCGGCCAGACCTACCGCTCCGACTGCGAAGTTGGAGCCGGTCAGCGTGTAGATCTGGTAGGGGATGGCGACGTAGGTGACCATCGCGCCGAAGTAGAAGACCGTGCCGGCGTAGAACAGCAGCCGGAAGTCGCGCGAGGTGCGCAGCGGGGTGAGATCCACGCGCACGGCGCGGAACCGCTCACCCCAGGTCACGAGCGAGAACGATCGCACCTACCGGCAGCGAGGAGAACCCGTTTTCGCGGGTCGGTCGGTTTCGCGCCGGCGGACACCGGGCAGGACGTTTGGCAACCACCGCTGTCCAACGCCGAGGAACCCACATGTCTGCCTATGAGGAGCTGCTCGGTACGGCGGCCAGGATCGCGGACGCCGCGATCGAGTGGGACATGCAGCTCCTGGGCTGGTGGAAGTCCGATGAGGGCTGGGTCTCCGACCTGTCCCTCTCCCCGACGCAGACCTACGTCCTCGACTTCACCGGGATGTACGTCCGGATCATCGGTGAGGAGGGGCCCCGGCACCACCGCGAGGAGTTCGCCCCCACGGCTGACACGGATTTCCGGGCAATCTGGCGCGGCTGGTACGAGCGGATCTATGACATGTTCCGGCCCTGGCAGGGACTGCCGGAGCCGAGCGGGTTCCAGCCGTCCATCGACGCGGTCGCCAACGCGATCTCCGTCCTCAACATCACGACGTCGGTCTCGGGGAACGCCGTCGGCGAGGAGGCCAGCCTCAAGACCGCGAACGAGGACCTGGACTCTGCGCTCACGTCGCTGTGCGGCGAGATCCTCGCCATGTCGGGCGCGATGGACACCTTCGCCGTCGCCTACAGCAACCGGGTGCCGGGCGTGGTCCGCGCCCAGGGGGCGATCCTCGGCATGCTGGGCTGCACGCTCGCCGCCGAGCAGAACCTGTTCGCCGAGCTGCGCCACGATGTCGCCCAGGTCGCCGACGACGTCCTCGAGGTCATGAAGGACCGCAACTCCGGTGGCGCGGCAACGGCACTCGGCATCCTCGGCGCGGTGCTCGCCGGCGCCAGCCTGTTCTTCACCGGCGGAGCCAGCGCCGCGGCGATCGCCAACGGGGGCGCGATTCTGGGCGTGCTCAGCCCGTTCGTGCCCGAGGACGAGGCTCCGACACCCGCCCAGGAGACGTTCGGTGGATCCGAGCCGATGGACGTCTACGACAACGTCGTCAGGTTCCTCGAAGACATGAAGCAGGCCGTCGCCGACGAGGAGGAGGTCGTGCGGGCCAGCCTGCGCGGCGCCAGGCGGCTGGTCGTGGGCGAGGAGGCCGACGAGTTCGACCTGAGCCAGCGCCCCGCCCTGCTCGACATCCCCGACACGGAGATCATCGACGTCAACCCGGAGACGCTCGCCTTCCTCGGGGGCGTCATCGTGCCGTACATCTCCCAGAACTTCACGGTGAGCCGGGACCAGGCCGTGGCCGCCCCGGACGGGTCGGCGTGGGAGCGGCATGCCGGCGTCGGCCTCGGTCCGTCAGGCCCCTACGCGGACTGGGAGAGCCTCTACGACGCGTTCATCGACGTCTCGGTGGGCACCACGCGCACCCTTGACGAAGTCGGGCAGAAGCTCATCGACGTGGCCCGGCTCTACGTCCAGGTCGACGAGATCGTCGAGCAGCGGGTGGCCGAGCTCGAGGGCGAGCTGGACGTCCCGGAGTTCAGCTAGCGGGGCGAGACCCGGATCCGGGCGCCGTACCGCGGCACGGAGGTGATGTTGCGGACCAGCGGCTCGTCGGTGCCGGCGGTGGTGACGCCGACCGCGCGGAACACCTCGCGCAGCACCGCCACGCCCTCCATCATCGCGAAGCCGGCGCCGATGCAGCGGCGGACCCCGCCGCCGAACGGGATCCAGGTGTTGGTCGGCGGGTTGTGGCCGAGGAACCGTTCGGGGTCGAACCGCCCCGGGTTGTCGTAGTTGTCCTCGCGACTGTGCGCGATGAGGATCGAGGGACCGACGGTGGCCCCGCGCGGGATGTCGATGCCGGCAATGGTCTGGGGCTTCATCAGCGTCCGCACCACCATCGGGATCACCGGGTGCAGCCGCATTGACTCCTTGAGGACGGCGTCTAGCCACGCGTCGCCGTCCGCGTCGCCGGCGTCGACGGCCGCCTGGGTGCGGCGCATCAGCTCCGGGTGGCGGCCCAGCTCGAAGAGGGCCCACGCCAGTGCGGTCGCCGTGGTCTCGTGACCGGCCAGCAGCAGCGTGACCAGCTGGTCGCGGAGCTCGATGTCCTGCAGCTCGTCTCCGGTCTCCACCCCCTCTCGGATCAGCCGGGACAGGACGTCGGTGCGCTCGGCGAGGTCGGACGCCGTACGCCGCTCGCGGATCTCGGCGTACATCAGCTCGTCGAGCTCGATCTGGTTCCGCAGAGCCTTGGCCCAGGGGCCGACCCGGTGCAGGGCAGGGATCCCCCAGACCAGCAGCACCGCAGGGCTGACGTCGACGGTGGCCTTGACCCGCGGACGCAGTGCCGCCAGCCGCTCCTCGTCGGTGACCCCGAAGACGACCCGGAGGATCACCTCGAGGGTGAGCACGTTCATCCGGTCGTGGGACCGGAACTGCTGCCCGGCGGGCCAGTGGGCGACCTCGTCGCGGGCGATCGCGGTGACCATGTCCTGGTAGGTGCGCAGCGCGTGGCCGTTGAACGCCGGCATCAGCAGCTTGCGGGCCCGCTTGTGCTCGGCGCCGTCCTGGAGCAGCAGCGAGTGCTCGCCCATGACCGGGCCGAGGATCGCGTTGCCCTTGCCGGCGTGGAAGATCTCGGGGTCGCCCGCGAAGATCTCCTTCGCGTGCTCGGGCTTGGTGAAGAAGACCAGCGGCCGACCCTTGGGCATCAGCCGCACGGTGTAGATGTCGCCGTACTTCTGGTGCAGGTACGGGTGGAACCAGTGCCGGAACCGCAGCAGCGCGATGGTCTGCACCGCCGCCGGCCAGGTCGGTCCATCGGGCAGCCCGGCCATGTCGACCGCCGGCAGCCCGTCTCCTCCGGCCAGCGTCATCCGCTCGAACCGCTGCTGCGTGAGCGCCCTGGGGGCGGTCGGCTCGTGATCGAGGAGGGCCACGGGTTCGAGGTTACTGAGACGTGGTGTCTCGCGACATCCGACTGAGGTCGGAGATCCCTGAGCCCCAACCCGCCGGCGTCAGGAGAGGTGGCGGCGGAGGAAGTGGAGCTGGTGGGCGAGGGCCGGCTCGAACCAGTCGCTGCCCGGCATGACGTCGAAGTGGTCGCAGGGATAGTGCCGCACCTCGGCGCGGGCGGCCGCGGCCGCCTTGGCGGATACCTGCGGCGGGGCGCTGCGGTCGAAGTCGGCGATCTGTACGAGCACCGGACAGCGCAGCGACTTGGCGTGCCGGGCCGGGCGGTGCGAGCCGAGCTCGAGGCCGACGGAAGCGTCGATCTCGTTGCGCCAGGTCGGGCCCGCGATCGCGAGGTACGACTCGTAGTGGCCGGACAGGGTAAGGGCGCCGACCTCGCCGGGGCGGGCCACGATCGGCATCAGCACCGGCTCCCCACCGCGGAGCGTCGAGATCCGGCTGCGGAGGCCGGCGCGGGTCGAGCGGAGCATCGCGCGCGCGGGATGGTGCTTCAGTGCCAGCCGGGCGGCGGCCCGGCCGTCGACGAGAGGTATCAGCGAGACGACGGCCGCGACATCGTCCCGGCCGGCCGCGGCCGCCAGCACGTGGCCCCCGGCCAGCGACACGCCCCAGGGCACCAGCCGGTGCGGGTCCACACCGGGCAGCCGGGCGGCCGCAGCCATCGCGGCGCGGTAGTCCTCGACCTGGCCGGCCATGCTGGCTCGCTGCCGCGGCGTACCGGCGGAGTCACCGAAGCCCCGGTAGTCGAAGGCCAGCACGTCGAGGCCGGCCTCGGCCAGCGCCGTCGCGAACGGCTCGAGGCCGGAGTCCTTGGTGCCGCCGAGGCCGTGCGCCATGACCACGATCGGCCGGCCGCGCGGACCGTCGAACGTCGAGCCGGAGCCGGTGAAGTGCCAGCCGTCGAGCTCGACGCCGTCCGCGGTGAAGGTGACCTGGTCGTGCTTGCTCTGCCGATTCACGGGCGGACCGAGCCGTAGATCGTGTGCAGCCATACCGTGACGACCGCCTCGACCAGCTGCTCCCGGCCGAGGGTCCCGCCGAGGGCGAGCCGCTCCAGCATCCGGTCGTTGAGCTCGAGCAGCACGGTGGCCAGCGCCGTCGCGTCGGTGCCGGCCGGTGCGGCCCCGAAGGCGCGCTCGGTCTCGATCATCCCCGCCACCACGGGCACGAACGACTCGCGGTCGCTGTCCCACAGCTCGCGCACGGTAGCGCTGGTCGCGCGGGCGTCGAGCGAGGCGCGGAACAGGTGCTCGTGCTTGTCCCACGTCGAGAACAGCGCGCGGACCATCGCCTCGATGTTCTCGGCCGGCGTCCCGGCGCCGCTGAGCTGGTCTGCGGCCGCGGACGACTCGGCGTACATCTCGTTCATGAGTGCCGCGACGGCGCTCGCCTTGTTCTCGAAGTAGAAGTAGAACGCCGAGCGGGTCACGCCGGCGCGGCGCGAGATGTCGGCGATGTTGATGGACTCCAGGCTCCCCTCGCGCAGGTGGTGGTCCAGTGACTCGAGCAGCGCCGTACGCCGGAGGTCGCCGCGGGCCGGCTGCTCGCTCATGCCGGAACCCCCTGCCGGGCAAGCGCCCGGGCCCGGCCGGCCGGGATCTCGCGGGTGCGCAGGTCGTGCTCGTAGATGAAGTAGTCGACCTGTTGGGTGTGCCGCGGTCGGTCGGTGACGTGGCCGAGGTACAGCTGCTCGTCGGCGGTGATCACCCGCTCCATCTCGTCCACGTCCGGCAGCGCGTAGGCCCCCACGGCGTACGCCGCGAGCAGCCGGGCCTGCGCCTCCACGAACGGGAACAGCGTCGGCACCGCCTGGGCGAACCCCATGAACACGAGGTCGGTGAGACCGGGCTTGAACATCCGCTTGAACAGCCGGATCACGTTGCCCGGCGCGCTGAGGAACGGCTCGTCGAAGAAGGGGAAGGTGATGTTGTAGCCGGTGGCGTAGACGATCACGTCCACATCGGTCGAGGTCCCGTCCTCGAAGTGCACGGTGAGTCCGTCCAGGCCAGTGACGTCCGGCTTCGGCACCACGTCACCGGAGCCGAGCCGAAGTGGCAGCTCGACCGACTGGGTGGGGTGCGCCTCGAAGAACTTGTGGTTCGGCTTGGGCAGTCCGTAGAGCTCCGGGTTCGAGCCGGTCATGAACTGCAGCTTCTGGACGAGCTTCCGCTGCCAGGCCAGCGGGATGTACGGCGAGGTCGCGAAGTACTTGTCGGCCGGGAGGCCGTACATGTACTTCGGCACGATCCAGGCGCTCGACCGGGTCGAGAGCGTGACCGTGTTCTGCAGCGCCTTGCCGGACAGCTCCACCGCGATGTCGGCGGCGCTGTTACCGAGCCCGACCACCAGGATCCGCTTGCCCATCAGATCGAGCGGCTGGGTCGGGTCGATGTAGTGGTGGGAGTGGAACGACTCGCCGTCGAAGTGGCCAGGGAACTCCGGCGTCCGCGGATCCCAGTGATGCCCGTTGGCGACCACGAGCATCTCGAACTCACGGGTCGCCCCCGCCTGGTCGGTGATCGCCCAGCCACCACCGGGCTTCGGCTCGGCTCGCGCGACGCCGTTCTGGAACTCGATCCGGTCCAGCAGGCCGAACGCGTCGGCGTACGCGTCGAGGTAGGCCTTGATCTGGGTGTGGTGCGGGAAGTCGGGGTAGCCCTCCGGCATCGGGAAGTCCTTGAGCGACAGCCGGTGCTTGCTGGTGTCGATGTGCAGCGAGCGGTAGGCGCTGCTGTGCCCGTTGGGGTTGCCGAACGCCCAGTTGCCGCCGACCCGGTCGGAGGCCTCGAAGCAGGTGTACGGCACGCCGTAGTCGCCGAGCATCTTGCCGGCGACGAGCCCGCTGATGCCGGCTCCGATCACCGCGGTCGTCGGTCGCTTCACGGAAAGTGAGGCTGGCATGCGGTGGACGCTAGGCACTAACTTGACACGCGTCAACTGTCCTCGGTGAGCTGGGAGGGATCGTGGCGGATCGCGTCGCGGTGGTCGTCGGTGGGGCGTCGGGGATCGGGGCGGCCTGCGCGCGAGCCCTGGCGGACGACGGGTGCACCGTGGTGGTGGCCGACCTCGGCGACGGGGCGGATGTCGTCTGCGACGTGACGTCCGAGGAGGCGGTGACCGCCCTGTTCGACGGCGTCGTCGGGGCGCATGGTCGGGTCGACGTGGTCGTGAACAGCGCCGGTACGTCGACTCTCGCGGCCGTCGTCGACCACGACCTCGGCGAGTGGCGCCGGGTCGTCGACGTCTGCCTCACCGGCGCGTTCCTCGTCATCAAGCATGCGGGCCAGGTGCTCGGCGAGGGCGGCTCGATCACGTCGATCACCTCGCTCAACGCGCGGCAGCCCGGCGGTGGGCTCGCGGCGTACTGCTCGGCCAAGGCGGGGCTCGCGATGCTCACCCAGGTCTCCGCCCTCGAGCTGGCGCCCCGAGCGATCCGCGTGAACGCCGTCTCCCCCGGGCTCGTCATCACCCCGCTCACGGCGCCCGCGATGGAGATCGACGGCATCGAGGACGACTACACCGCCAACACGCCGCTCGGCAGGTCAGGTACGCCGGAGGAGGTCGCCGAGGCCGTGGTGTTCTGCTCGCGGGCGGCCTGGTTGACCGGCGAGGTGATGGACCTCAACGGCGGCGCTCACCTGATGCGCTACCCGGACCTGCTGGGTCACATCTCCCGGGCGTTCGGCTGACTCCAGGAGGCCGCCCGCGCCGGTGCAGCCCTCCGGGCCATCGGGACCGCCACGCAGACGAAGCCAGCGAGCAGCAGGCTCACGAACAGCAGCACCAGGTAGCCATCGGTCGCCTCGATGCGGTTCTCGGCCAGTCGCCGGGCCGCCGTCGCGCTGGGCAGCATGGCACGTCCTTGCGTGTCCGGGACACTGGACGCGATGTAGCTGAAGGCCAGCAGTGAGCCGGCGACGGCAAGAAACGAGCCAAATGCTGCGGCCCAGAGGCCAGCGATGGTCGCCTGCACGAGGTCCCGAGTGCGCAAACCGGTCAGCGCCGCCGCGACGAGTGCACCCAGCTCCAGCGTGAGCAGCGCACCTGTTCCGCTGACCGGGAGGCCGGGTGCCCACAGCCGCGGGAGAATCCATGCGACAGTCGCGACCACCGCCAGGGCGGGGCCGGCCAGCAGGGTCACAGGAGCCAGCCGCGATGCGCGCGACGTCAGCTCCAACGCCGCGGCAACCTGGACAGCCAGGACGACGAGCAGGATCGCGCTCAGCACGACGAACCGCTGCGGACGGTCGGCGTGCCAGGGCTGGTTGGCGATGACCGCCGCCGTGAGCGCCGTGAGGACCCCGATGCTGCCGAGGCGGACCACTCGGTGGGCGCGCCCGACGGAGGTTTCGCGAGACCGCGTCATGCGCGGACGCTAGGGCGCTGGTCCGGCATCCAGGCTGGGCACCGCGGCCTTTCATCAAGATTGGGCCACGTGACCCAGGGCGTTCGGCTAGTTGCTAGTCCTGGTCTCGCGTCGAGTAGGTGATGTGGGTGGCGCTGGGTGACGAGAGCACCTCGATCGGCCGCAGGCGCAGGCCGTCGAGGCCCGCGAACGGCGACTCCCCACCGCCCAGGACCAATGGCGAGTGGTTGAGCAGGATCTCGTCGATCACGCCGGCCTCGAGCCCCTGCCGAACCGCGCTGGCTCCGCCGGCGATGGTGACCGTGTCGTCACCCGCAGCCTCGATCGCGCGCGACATGGCCTCGTCGAAGCTGGTGACGAAGTGGAAGGTGGTGCCGCCCTCCATCTCGACCGGGTCGTGCGGGTAGTGGGTGAGCACGAAGACCGGCGCGTGGTACGGCGGGTCCTCGCCCCACCAGCCGCGCCACATCTCTCCGCCGGCGGCGTCGGCCCATTCACCCCTGTCGGGGGCATACATGTTGCGACCCATGATGTAGGCGCCGCGCGGTGCGAGGATGCGCGCGGTCATGGCCCGGTCGACCTCGTTGTCGGTCTGACCCAGGTGCCAGGTGTGCAGGTCCTCGCCGAGGACGCCGAGCGGCTCCTCCGGGGTCTGGTTCACGCCGGCGACGAAGCCGTCGAGGGAGATGGACAGGTGTGCGGTGACTTTGGGCATGCGGGTCTGACTCCTGGTGTCGTAGGGACTCATCGCTCAGCCCATCAAGGATCGGACGAGCAGGACAAGGGCGGACGCCGCGCTCACGACGAGCACGGCCGGCCGGACGAAGTGGGCCGGCAGGTGCCGGCGCGACAGCGCACCGACGACCACCCCGAGCAGCAGGGCCGGGAACAGCTCGAGTGCGGCCCGCAGCTGCGCGCCGGTCAGGTCGCCGGCGACCACCAGCCCAACCAGGCTCAGGGCGGCCCCGATGAGGAAGTAGACAGCCATCGTGGTCCGGATCTGCTGGGCCGGGCGGTGCATGTAGAGCAGCGCGAACGGCGGCCCGCCGATCGACGTCGCCGTCCCGGTGATGCCACCGATGAACCCGGCCGCGCTCAGGGTGCCGCGGTTGACCGGCACCTCGAAGACCAGCCAGGTGACCAGCACCATCAGGATCACCACGACCCCGATGGCGATCCCGAGCTGCCGGTCCGTGAACTCCGCGACCACCCATACCCCTATGCCGGTCCCGAGCACCCGGGGGGGCAGCGACCAGGTCAGCCCGTGCCAGTCGATGTCGTCGTGGTCGCGCACCAGCGTCACCGCCGGCAGCACGAGCGCCAGCATGATCAGGGACCCAGGCATCAGCGCGGGCTCGAGCAGCGTCATCACCGGTGCCGCCACCAGCCCGATGCCCAGCCCCACCACGGACTGGACCGTCGAGCCGAGGAAGATCGCGATTGCGATCACCACGAACGGCCCGAGAGTCACCCAGCCATCCTGCCGAGATCAGAATGCGGCGCGCGCGGCGGGGGGCAGCTCGGAGGGGTCGGCCGCCGGAGCGGACAGCGGGTCCTGCGGGAGGGCCTCGACCTGTTCCCGGCACCACAGGCTGACCTCGCGGCGTCGCTGCAGGACGTCGTCACGGAACTGCGGCCATGGCGCCCACGCCCAGGCCTCGACCTCCGCCGGGTCGGGGCGGGGGTCGCCGGACGCGGTCGCCGTGAACACCGGGCACAGCTCGTTCTCAACCGTCCCGTTGTCCCCGACCGCGCGGTAGCGGAACCTGGGCAGCACGAGGGTCACGTCCTCGAGCTCGAGGCCGAGCTCCTGACCTGAGCGGCGACGTACGGCCTCGGCGATCGGCTCACCCGGAGCCGGGTGGCCGCAGCAGGAGTTGGTCCAGACACCGCCGAACGTCGGCTTGGCCACGGCCCGCTGGGTGACGAGCAGGCGGCCGGCGGCGTCGAAGACGTAGCAGGAGAACGCGAGGTGCAGCGGGGTGTCGGTGCCGTGGACGTCGGCCTTCGGCGCGGTGCCGATGGCGTTCCCGTCGTCGTCGAGGAGGACGACCTGCTCGATCGTCATGCGGGCCTCGCGAGCTGGTCGACGACGCCCGCGAAGACCCGGGGCAGCCGGGCCGCCATGGGCACGATCTGCCGGCGCACGAGCGGGACCCGGGACGACGAGAGCAGGGCGTGGGTGAGCAGCTCGTGCCGACGGCCGAGCTTCTTGTACGCCGCTTCGTACTGATCCGGCCGACCGGCGACGACCGCGTCCACGGCGGCCCGCGCCTGGGCCAGGCCGATCGCGATGCCCTCGCCGGTCAGCGCGTCGACGTAGCCGGCGGCGTCACCGACGAGCAGCACCCGGCCCAGCGTGCGCGCGGTCGAGCGCTGGCGCAGCGGCCCGGCGCCCTTGGTGCGCGAGAGCGGCCGGCGGCCCAGCCGCTCCTTGAGCAGCGCGTGCTCGGTGAGCAGCTGGTCGAACGGCACCTGCCGCTCGGTCAGCATCGCGATCCCGACCAGCTCCTCGCCGACCGGGGTCACGTAGGCCTCCGACCCCTGGGCCCAGTGCACCTCGACGAACGGCGTCCACGGCGCCATCTCCACATGCACCCGGAGCCCGAACCTGCGCCGGCCCTCGGGCGGGCGGTCGAGACCGAGCATCCGGCGCACCGGGGAGTGCAGGCCGTCGGCAGCGACGAGGTAGCGGGCGGGCTCGTCGTCGACCAGGACGTGGCCGCGGCGGTTCTCGACCTCGCCGACCGCGCGCTCCACGATCTTCACGCCGGCGTCGGCCACCGCGTCGGTGAGCGACCGGTGCAGCGTCGTGCGCCGGACCCCGCGCCCGTCGCCGTGACGGAACGGCGCGTCGGCGGTGCGACCTCCGCCGAGGTAGCGGATCCCGGCCAGCCGATGGCCGGGCGGATCGACGCCGAGGGCGGCCAGGTCGGCGACGGCGCCGGGCATCAGCCCCTCGCCGCAGGCCTTGTCGACCGGGCCGGGCCGTGGCTCGCGGACCTCGACGTCGAGGCCGGCGCGGGCGGCGTACAGCGCGGTGGCGAGCCCGACGGGTCCGCCGCCGGCGATCACCAGGTCACGCACTGGAGGTCTCCGCGAGCGTTGCGAGCGCGGCGTTCTCGACCCGGAGCCGCACCGTGAGGATGACGGCGTTCAGCGCCGTGAACACGACCGCGGTGATCCAGCACGCGTGCACCAGCGGGAGCGCGATGCCCTCGACGACGACCGCGACATAGTTCGGGTGCGGAATGATCCGGTACGGACCTTTTCGCACCGGGGCCATCCCCGGCACCACGATCACCCGGATGTTCCACTGCCGGCCGAGGGTCTTGACGCACCACCACCGCAGCGCCTGGGTGAGCACGACGACCGCGAGCATCGACCACGCAAGTGCCGAGGGGACCTCGGGCTCACGCACGTAGGCCTCGACCAGCGCGCCGACCAGCAGCCCGGTGTGGAGCAGCGCCATCGGCGGGTAGTGCGAGAAGCCGGTCTCGACACCGCCACGCTCGAACGACCACGCGGCGTTCCGCTTGGAGACGACGAGCTCGGCCAGCCGCTCGGCGCCGACCAGGAGGACGAGGATCGTGAACGCGGTCAGTGAGCTCATTTTCCGGGGTCCCCGCGGCGTTGTTCGCGGAAGGAGCGAAGCGGGGGGAGCGAAGAACGTCGTGGGGTGGTTGTCACTGCGCCGCCCGGAGCAGGACGAGCTCGGAGCAGAACCCGGGACCCATCGCCATCAGCAGGCCATGACTGCCCGGCGCGGGCGGGCGCTCGCGCAGCGTGTCCTCGAGCACGTGCAGCACCGACGCCGAGGACAGGTTGCCGATCTGGGCGAGCGAACGACGGGTGACCGCGACATCTTCGTCGGTCAGGCCCAGCGCCTCCTGCAGCGCGTCGATCACCTTCGGCCCGCCCGGGTGGCAAACCCACCAGCCGATGTCGGCGCGGGTGAGCCCGTGGTCGGCCAGGAACAGGTCGACGTCCTCCCCGACGTAGCGCCCGATCACGACGGGCACCTCGGCGTCCAGCACGATCCTCAAGCCGGTGCTCCCCACGTCGAAGCCCATCACTCGCTCCGAGTCCGGGTAGAGCCGGCTGCGGGAGTCAAGGACGCTGGCCACGGCCGGTTGGTCGCGATCGTCGCCCGCCGCGACAACGCAAGAGGCACCGTCGCCGAACAGCCCGCTGGCGACGAGGTTCGGCACCGAGACGTCGTCGCGCTGCACGGTGAGCGAGCACAGCTCCACGGCCACGAGCACGGCGACCTCCCCGGGGTGGCCCGCGAGGTAGTCGGCCAGGCGGGCGATCCCGGCGGCTCCCGCCACGCAGCCGAGGCCGAACAGCGGCACCCGCTTCACGTCGGGCCGGAGCCCGACCAGGGCGGAGATCCGCGCGTCCAGCGACGGTACGGCGAGCCCGGTCACGGTCGCCGAGACGATCAGGTCGACATCCGTCGGGGTGAGGCCGGCGGCCTTGAGCGCGTCCTGCAGCGCCCGGGCGCCGAGCTCGACCGCGTGCTCGATGAACAGGTCGTTGGCGGACGTGAAGTCGCCGAGCTCGCCGTACTGCTCGAGGGGCAGCACGATGTGCCGGAACTCGACGCCGGCGTTGGCGTGGAACCGCCGCAGCAGCCGCTCGTCGAGCCCCCCGCCCTGGGCGATCACGCCCGCGAACGCGTCGGTGATCTCGGCCTGCGAGTGCCGATGCGCCGGCAGCGCGCCGCGTACGGTCAGAATCTGCATGCCCTTAGCTCCTCCTCAGTCGCGAGACTGCCTTGCGGCCCAAGCCGGCCACCAGTCCGCGCACCAGCCGGCCGGAGATCCGGCCGTCGCCGAGCCCGAGCTCGACCAGCTCGTCGAAGACCTGCCCGTCGCGGCGGGCCACCCGGATGCCGCCGTCGACGATCGCCGGGTGCTCCGCGAGCTTGGACGCGACGAAGGTGTGCTTGAGGTGGCGACCGAGCAGGGCGCGGACCGCCTGCCGGTGCAGGGCACCCGCGTCGCCGCCCTCGCGCATGGCGCTGACCGCGGACCGGCCGGCCGCGATCCCGGTGGCGATCGCGTAGTAGATGCCCTCGCCGGTCATCGGGTTGATGAGTCCGGCCGCGTCGCCGGTGAGCAGCAGCCGACCGTCGGGCTGCTCCCACCGCCAGCCGGAGAGAGGCAGGTGGTGTCCCTTCCAGTGCTCGCCGGCGTCGACCGAGCCAGGCAGCAGCTGGTCGAGCTGGTCGAGCAGCAGCGCCCGCGACGGCGGGTCACCGTCGCCCTCCGCCGGGAGCAGCTCGCCGTACCCGACGTTGGAGAGGCCGTCGCCGCGGTCGAACGCCCAGGCGTACGCCGGCTGCCTGCGGTCGCCGTAGCGGATCACCTGGGTGCCGCGCCGGTCCGGCGGGGTGGGTGCGTAGCCGCGGATCGCCAAGGCCCGGCGGCCGTAGGGGAGGCCGAGGTGCGCGCGGACCACGGAGTGGGCGCCGTCCGCGCCGACGACCACCCGGGCGTCGGGGAGCTGCTCGACCGCGCCGATCCGTTCCCGGCGGAACGTGGCACCGCGGTCCACCGCCCGCTCGACCAGCCGGGCGTCGAAGACCGCGCGGGGGATGACGTACACCGGCCGGGCCATGGTCCCCTCGACGGACTCGTCTCCGCGGGCGAGCTCGAGCCGGGTCAGCGGGGTCCAGCCGTCCTCGACGCCGGTGACCCCGATGGAGGCGAGCTTCTCGAAGCAGTGCGGGGCGATGCCGTCGCCGCAGGACTTGTCGCGCGGGAAGTCGGACCGGTCCAGGAGCAGCACCTTCAGGGAGGGATCGGCGTGCAGCGCGGCGAGCGCGGCGGTCGCGCCGGCCGGGCCGGCGCCCACGATCGCGAGGTCCCAGGATTCGGTCATCGCGCCCAGACCAGCATGGCCACGTCCACCAGCGCCATCGCGATCGCGGCTCGGAACGGCGCCCGGCCGTGCGCGAACAGCGCCACCGTGGCCAGGCCGGCGGTGACGACGAGGGCGACCACCGCGACCACCGTGGAGTCGACCGGCGCCCCGACCACGATCACCACGGCGGCCGTGACGAGGACCGCGGCTGAGACCACCGGGCTCCAGCGCGCGCCGAGCCGGTGCGGCAGGCCGCGAACGCCGGTGGCCGCGTCGTCGGCCAGGTCGGGCAGGACGTTGACGAAGTGCGCACCCACGCCGAGCAGCGCGCCGGCCAGCGGGAGCCACAGCGGCGGCACCTTGTCCGCGTCCTCGGTCAGGGAGACGAACACCGGCAGGCCACCGAACGCCACGGCGTACGGCAGCCACGACCAGGGCGTGGCCTTGGCTCCGAGGTTGTAGGCCCAGCCGGCGGCGACGCAGACCAGGTGGACCGCGCCGGCCAGCCACCCGCACGCGAGCGACAGCGGGACGGTCGCGGCCACCGCGAGGCCGCAGGCGACGCGGACGGTCCGCTCGGACACCCGGCCGTCCACCAGCGGCTTGTCCTCGCGGCCCACCGCGCGGTCACGCGCGAGGTCGATGAGGTCGTTGGACCAGCCGATCGAGAGCTGGCCGGTCAGCACCGCGGCAACCACGAGTGCGATCCGGCCCGGCCCGAGTCCGACCGCGCCCGCGAGGAGGCCCGCGAGCAGCGTGACCGCGAACGCCGGGCCGGGATGGCAGGCGCCGAGCAGGGCCACCGCTCGCTTCATGTCACAGGGCCCGGATCTCGCGGACCTCGTGGTGCATGACCGGATTCTCGCGCAGCGCGCTGCAGGTGAGTCGCTGGAGGTCGTCCCCTCGGCTGCTGGTCACCGAGACGGCGTACCGGCGACCGGAGACGTCGAACACCGCCTCGGTGGCGCCGCCGCTCACCTCCCGGGAGACGAACCGGACCGCCGAGAGCCGGCGCTCGTCGACGTACCTCCGCAAGGCCGCCTCGGCCGCCTGCAGCGGAGTGGCCAGCCCGGAGCGCCCGCGCAGGTGGTCGAGGTCGAGCTCACCCGCGGCCAGCAGCCGCGCCACTCCTCGAGCCGTCTCGGCCTCGAGACGGCCGAAGTAGAGACCGTGCGGCAGCACCAGCAGGTTCGCGGCGAACCGATCGCCGCCGATGTGGCTCGCTTCCCACGTCTGGTCGGGGAACGCCTGGGCCAGGCCGGCCGCGACCGGCCGGCCGCGCTCGGCACAGCACTTGTCGTGCCGACCGTGCGTGCAGACGGCGAGCACTGGGTCGTGGTGCGGGGTGAGCCCGAGCGACCGGCCCGCTGCCAGATCGGCGAGATCGAGGTCGTGGACGCCGGCCAGGTCGTCGAGGACCGTGGTCTCGAGCCAGGGCTCGGCGTGGTGGGCGTACGCCGCGAAGACGCGGACTCCCTCGTGCGTGCGTGCTGCCTTGCTCGGCCGCCGGATCAGCAGCACCTTGGCGCGGGTGACCGCCGCCCGCTCCCGGAGCTCGGGGCCGATCCCCTCCGGCATCCGCGCGTCGCGGAGTGCTTCCTCACCCCACGGTCCGGAGTGCTCGACGAGCAGGAACGAGCGCACCGTCGACGCCGTCCCGGCCATCGACTCGGCGCGCGCCTCACTCGCGTCGGCGCACCGGAACTTCACGTCCACATCATTCAGCGACGACCCTGAGCAGCCCTTCCCGGACCAGCCGTCGGGACAGCACCAACCGGCTCTGCTCGTCGAGGGGCAGGTCGCGAGGGCGGAGCTCGAGGCGGCTGCGGACCTCCTCGAGGGCCGGCCGGATCCGGACCGGTACGTCGAGGGTCCGGTCGCCGAGGAGCACGTCGAGCCGGTCGCCCTTGCGCACCAGCACGCAGGGGTGGCCCGGGCGGCGGCGCAGCAGGGTGTCGTCGTCGATCGCATCGAGCAGCAGCCCGTCGACCAGCGCTCCCTCGAGCCGCGGCGGCCTCGACGTGAGGAAGCGGCGTACTTCGGCGTCGATCACGTCGGTCGGACGGACGGAGTGCAGCCGGTCGGCGATGTCGGAGAGGTGCCGGCCCAGCTGGTGGGCCAGGGCCTGCGGGTCCTCGAGGTAGCCGGCCGGCAGGTGCTCGGAGGGGACCTCGGCGGCCAAGGAGCTCAGCGAGCGCTCGACCAGGCCGCGCCAGGTGAGCTGGTTGATGCCGATCGTGATGTGCAGCGAGACGGCGTCCTGGGCCCGGGCGGCGTGCGGCGTGCCGGTCGGCAGGTACATCACGTGGCCGGGCTCGAGCAGCGGCTCCTCGTCCCCCTCGGCCAGCTGGAGCTCCCACTGCTTGGTGCCTGCGGTCTGCAGCACGAACACGTCGTGGGTGTCCGCGTGCACCGCGAAGCCCTGGGACCCGGGCGGGGTCAGGTAGGCGTTGGCCTGGCAGGGGTGGCCGAGCTCGAGCTCGAGCTCGGAGATCAGGTCGACCAGGGGCGGGAACGAGCGGTGCAGCCCCTGGAAGACGACGGTCGAGCCCTTGCGGAACTCCTCGACCGCGGTCCGTCCGTCGACCAGTCCGGTCAGCGGCCGGCCGGCCAGGGTGGCCCCGCGCGTGTAGCCCTTCTCGGGCAGCACCGTGCCGTCGCGGACCATTCGGATGCTCGGCGTACGGATCGCGGTCGCGGTGAGCAACCGGTCGGCGTCCTCCAGCGAGAAGTACGCCGCCAGCTCGGCCGGGTCGACCGTGTGGTGGTGGACCCGCGACGCCCAGACCTTCTCGCGGAAGGTCTGGGCGTCACCGGTCAGCTGTTCGAGCGCGCCGCTCGAGATGGTCAGGAGGCGTCTCCGTCGGTGGTGTCCGTCGAGTCGCCATCCGTGCCGTCCGCGTCGCCACCATCGGTGCCGTCCGTGTCGCCGCCATCGGTGCCGTCGGTGTCGCCACCGTCGGTGCCGTCGGCGTCGCCACCACCGTCAGGAGTGCCCTCCGCCGGGGTCGTCGTCATGTCGTCGTCGTCGAGAACTTCGTCGGTCATGGTTCCTCCGTTGGAACGTGTGGTGGGTGTGAGGACAGTGAAGTACCCGGGCGACCTGCATGTATACCCCGCCGGCCTTGACTCCCGAACGGGTGGTGCCCGCCTAGCCCACGCCTAGCCCCTTCTAGCCCTCTGCAAGCGTTCGGCTGGCCCGGACAGGTCATTTCCGGACGCCCAGCGCGGCCTTAGCATCAGGGTCTCCGATGCCATCCGTGTTGGGGTGACCATGGGGGACGGGGATATGCCACCGAGCATCGCGCCGTACACGCACCTCACCGAGGTCGGACGCGGCGGGTTCGGAACGGTCTACCAGGCCACTGAGGGCAGGTTCGGTCGCAAGGTGGCCGTGAAGGTCATCCGGGACGCCGGTGTCGGGCGCGACGTCGTCGCCCGGTTCGAGCGCGAGTGTCTGGCCCTGGGCAGCCTGTCGGGACACCCCAACATCGTCGCCGTCTACGACCAGGGCGTCACCGATGAGGGCGACCTCTACCTGGTGATGGAGTTCCTCGGGGGCGGCTCCTTCGCCGATCGGCTCGCAGAGCACGGAGTCGCCCAGCCCTTCGAGGTGGCATCGTGGGGATCCGCGCTGGCGGGCGCGCTGGAGACGGCGCACCGGTCGGGGATCATTCACCGCGACGTCAAGCCCGAGAACGTCCTCTTCTCCGACTACGGCGTCCCCAAGCTCGTCGACTTCGGGATCGCCCGGATGCGCAGCGCCTACGAGACTCGGGCCGGGTTCGTGTCGGCGACGCTGTACCACGCGGCGCCGGAGATCGTTGCGGGCGCTTCGGTCTCGCCCAGCGCAGACATCTACTCGCTGGCTTCGGCGCTGTACACGATGCTCGCGGGGAAGGCGCCCTTCGAGCGCGCTGGCGACGAGACCCTGGTGCCGCTGATTGGCCGGATCGCGACCGCGTCACCGCCCGACCTCCGCGACGTCGGCGTACCTGCGGAGCTGGCCGCCGTGATCGACCGCGCCCTGGCCAAGCAGCCGGAGGAGCGGTTCGAGTCGGCAGCCGCGTTCGGGCTCGCGCTGCGCGACTGCCTCCGCGCGACCGGGCTACCTGACGTCGATGTCTCGCCCGGGGACGCCGCCCAGGTGGCCGAGGCCGCCGCAACGACCGCCGTGGCACGGCCTACGCCGAAGGACCCCGGTCGCACCGTCGACGTCCCCCGGGACCGCGTGGTCGGGTCCGGTGAGGAGCCGGCTCCGGCGCCGCCAAAACGTCGGCGGTGGCTGGTTCCGGTCGCGGCGGTCGCGGTGCTGGCGCTCGTCGGTGGCGGTGCGGCGGCGCTCAACTCCCGCGGCGACGACGAGCCGTCGGGCGCCGGTGGTCCCTCCAGCAAAGGCCCCACGACCGCCGCCGCCCTGCCGATCGGCACCATCAGCGACGGCGAGGGGTGCGAGGGGTTCGCGTGCACGTTCAAGGTCACCTCGCCCACTCCCCTGCCGAACGGCGCCCAGTGGGTGTGGTCCGTCGACGGGGTCCAGCAGACGACGTCCGGTGACACCCTGGAGCACACCTTCAAGAAGGCGGGGAGGAGCAGCGTCACGGTCGTCGCCAGCGACGCCCTGACGTCCGGACCTGTGGCCAGCTTCAAGGTGCGGCTGAGCTCGTGGATGCCCAAGGTGGCCGTCACCTCCACCGACAGCACCTCCACCCAGGGGACTGTGTCGGTCACGGTCACCTCCCCCGACCATCCCCAGTGCCTCCCCGGGCTCGCGAGGCTGCAGGTCGAGAACGACGGCGACTACGACAACCAGGGTGAGCTGCTGCAGGTTCCCAGGACCGGGAAGCTCGACGTGAAGGTCGACCGCGGCGCGACCTACCGCGTCGCGATGGCCCGGCAGGAAGTCAAGAACGGCGTCTGCGAGCAGGCCAACAGCGAGTCGGTCGCCATCGGCGCCTTGGCCGTTGACACCACCGGCCCCGATCCGAACCCGACACAACCCACCAGCACCCCCACCGTGCGCCCGACCCCGCCCCCGCCCAGCCCGACCCACCGCACGAGCACAAAGAAGGAACGATGATGAGACGTCTGACAGCCATCCTGTGCGGCTCCCTGGCCGCCGCCACTCTCGTCGCACCGGCGCACGCCAGCCAGGACGTCTCGACGTCGCGTGCGACGACGTCGGGCCAGGTCGGCGTCTACTCCTTCCCCGATGAGCAGGGACAGACGTCGGCGACGTGCGTCTACAAGAAGGGGCGGCTCATTGGCATCGTGCTGACCGCCCCCAGCGCGGCCGGTCGGCCGGAGTGGGGTGCGGGCGGACAGTGGATCGACTGGAGTGCCCAGCTCCAGGCCAAGACCGGCCGCGGCGGCTGGAAGTTCGTCGGAGCGCCCCACTGGTCGGTGGCGCAGATGCGGAGCGTCAGCAACGGAGGGCCGCTGCCGTCGGCCTCGGTCCTGCGCATCTTCGGGGCCCCGAACACGAAGTACCGGGTCGTCGAGTCCATCTCCTGGTACCTCGCGAACACCAGCCAGCAGCTCGTGCAGGGCACGGCCACCGCCGTCGTGGCGCACTACTCGTCGCGCCGGAAGGCCGCTACGAGCTGTGACGGGGTGACGAAAACGCGCCTGCCCGCGTTCAGCTCGGTGTCCAACGACGAGCAGGACGTCGTCAAGGTCTCCTTCGCCGGCCGGGCACACGGCGCGAAGGTCAAGTACTCCATCAAGAGCGGCTCACTCCCGGCCGGGCTGACTCTTCACAAGAGGTCGGGGCTGGTGACCGGGATGATCTCGGCGACCGCGTCGGACGCGACCAGGACGGCGGCGAGCACGACGACGGGCCCGCCACCGGGCGAAGCGGCCTACCTGCACATCAACTCGCAGACCTTCCCCTTCAGCGTGGCTGCCAAGGCTGACGGGCGCACCACCACCAAGAACTACAGCTGGGTCGTCTACGACACGGCGTTCGTGATGCCCAGCTACTTCAACCTCTACGGCTGCGGTCAGCGTTGCGAGGGCAACAAAGACCCCGGGGTGCTCAACATCAGCGACCTCGGGCCCAAGTTCGCCTTCGGCTGCACCACCACCCCGCAACCGGGGATCCCGAACAACAACTACAGCGTGATCTACAAGCAGGAGTACCAGTCGCCCAGCGGAGCACTGGCCGACTCCACGAACGCCACCGTCGTCTACGGCGCCGTGTTCAAGTGGTGGTACTACAACAACGTCTGCTGACGCGGCCGCAGATCGGTCAATCGATCAGGCCACGCCGCCTGGCGATGGCGGCCGCCTCGGTACGTCCGGAGGCGTTGAGCTTGCCCAGGATGTTGGAGACGTGCACCGAGACGGTCTTGGCGCTGATGAACAGCTGCTTGCCGATCTCGCCGTTGGAGCGGCCCTCGGCGACCAGCGCCAGGATCTCTCCCTCGCGCGCGGTCAGGGTGTCGGACGCCGGACCGTCGGCTCGGGACGGAGCGCTGCCCTGGGCGCGGAGCCGCTCGAGCAGCGGCTGGGCACCGAGCCGGTGCGCGACCTCGCGGGCCTGGTCGCCCAGCTCGCGGGCCGCGGCGGTGTCGCCGGTCGCGCGCAGGATGCCCGCCAGGATCGCGCGGACCGTGGCGAGCTCGTGGACGTGGCCGAAGTCCTCGAACAGCTGCTCGGCCTCGCGCCACACGTCGACCAGGGCGTCCTGCGGCGGCGCGTCCACGCCGACCAGCCAGCGGGCGCGCAGGATCTCGGCGTCGAGCCGCTTCACCCAGGCCCGGCCCTCGGGTCCCCAGAAGCCGGAGGGGTCGGAGTACTTGTTGAGCACGGTGTGCCCCTCACCGTGCAGGCGCTCGACCTCGACCAGCAGGTCGGTGCGCTCGGCGCCGCTGAGCCGAGGCATGGCGTCGGCGATCGCGCCGATCGTGATCGCCGCGAGCCGGATGCGGGCGCTGAACCACTCGTGCCAGATCCGGGTGAGCACGGTTACGGCGTCCTGGTAGACCGCGATCACCTTGGTCGGGTCGTCCTGCTGAGCGGCGTCGGCCAGCTCAGCGACCACGGAGTGGATCACGACGGCGCCTTCGAGCTCCCAGAACTTGCGCAGGCCCCGGGCCCGCTCGGCCACCGGCTCCCCGCGCCCGGACTCGACCACCACCGCGATGCTCTCGACCAGCGCGGCAGGGATCGGGGGCGCCTGTTCGCCGCTGGTGTCCGCCAGCCGCAGCGCCTCGTCCCAGTCGCCGTCGACGCTCTTGATCCACGCCACCTGCCACCGGGACTCGAAGCCCCAGGGCGCATAGGGGATGCCCGCGTCGGCGGCGGCCTTCATGGCGCTGCGGAACCACGTCTCGGCCTGCGCCCACTCGGCCCAGTCCGCGTAGGAGCGACCCAGGAAGTAGCGGGCGCGGAGCTCGGCCAGGATGGCGCCGGAGTCGACCGCCCGGTGGACCGCCTCGACCAGCGCCGAGCGGAGTGCGTCCTTGGGGCCGGCCTTCTTCAGGTTGCTCAGCGTGGTGATCACGTCGGACGCCAGCTCGTGCAGGTCGAGCTTCTCGGCCAGCGCGAGTGCGTCTAGGCCGGCCACCTGCGCCTCGTCGAACTTGCCGTAGCCGGAGAGCACCCGGGCCTGCGTGGCGAGCACCTTGGCCCGCAGTCCACCGACGCCCTCGGGCAGCAGGTCGATGGACTCCTGGATCAGGTCGAGGGGGCTGGTGTCGACGTTCTCGGTCAGCATCACCGCATCCGCGCGGGCGGCGAGCAGCCTGGCCCGCCAGGTATCGGGGGCATCCGGGGCGAGCTGCTCGAGCTGCTCGGCGAGGACCTTGGCGGCCCGGGTCGGCTGGCCCGAGGTGATCAGGGCCTCGGCGGCGCTGACCGCCAGCTTGGAGAGGTCGATCTCGCACATGGCGCGTCGGGCCGGGTCGGCGAGCAGCTCGAGGGCCTGCTCGTAGTGGTGCGCGGCCTCGTCGGGACCGGCCACCGCCATCGCCTCGTCGCCGGCCCGGATGCTCGCGTCGAGGGCGGTGTCGAGGTCGTGGGCCAGCCGGGCGTGCCTGGCCAGCTCGGCGGCGGTGCCGCGGCCCATGCCCTCCTTGAGCGCCTCGGCGTACTGGGCGTGCAGCCGCACCCGCTCTCCGGGCAGCAGGTCGTCGTAGACCGCTTCGCCGAGGAGCGCGTGCCGGAAGGAGTAGCGGCCGTCGCCGGGGACCAGCAGGTTCATCTCGACCGCCTGCCGCAGTCCCTCCTCGAGCTCTACGGCCGGGAGCCCGGACGCGGCGACGAGCAGGTCGTGCACGACCTTGCGGCCGGCGACGCTGGCCACCCTGACCACCTGCCGCGCGGCGTCGTTGAGCCGGTCCAGGCGGACCAGCAGCACGTCGGCGAGGTCGTCGGGAACCCAGCTGCCCGGCTCGGCCGCAGCACCGACCAGCTCCTCGACGAAGAACGCGTTGCCCTCGGCGCGGCGCACGATCGCGATCAGCTCCTTCTCGCGCATCGCGCTCGGCGAGAGGCTGGCGATGAGCAGCCGGACCTGGTCGTCGGCCAGGGGTCCGAGCTGGAGCCGCTCGACGCCGCCCAGCCGCGACCACTCGGCGACCTGACGGCGCAGCGGGTGGCGGCGGTGCAGGTCGTCGGCGCGGTAGGACGCCACGATCGCCACCTGCGCCTCGAAGGGCCGGGAGAACAGGAAGCTGAGCAGGTCGCGGGTCGACTGGTCGGCCCAGTGGCAGTCCTCGATGACCAGCAGCACCGGAGACAGCATGGCGGCGTCCTCCAACAGGGAGTGGACCGCGGCGAACAGGTCGGCCCGGTCCAGGCTCTCGCCCTCGACGCGCTCTGGGGCGGCAGCACCGTCGGTCGCGACCAGCACGCGACGCCCGGGCTGGAGCCGCGCCAGCGCGGGGTGGGCCTCGGCCACGTGCTGGACCACCTCGGGCAGCTCGGTCTGGAGCCGGCCCAGGACCTCCGAGAACGGCAGGTAGGGGAGCGCGCTGTCGCCGAAGTCCAGGCAGTGCCCGGCGACCACGCGCCACCCCTCCTCGACCGCGAGGTCGCGGAGCTCGACCAGCAGCCTCGTCTTGCCGACGCCGGCATCACCGGAGAGCACCACGTGCTGCGGCCCCCCGACGCTGGCTGAGTCGCTGGTCGCAGACGACCGGACGCCGAGCAACGAAGCAATCTCCGTCAGCTCGGCGTCTCGACCGATCAGAGTCCGGCTGGTCGTGTGTACGGCCACACCGTCCATGATCCCTTGTTCAGTTGTGTCCTCTTGCACCGTGTTGCTGTCCGGCGCCGTGTCGATGCTCATGCGAGCTCAACGTCGGCGGGGTCAGCGGGCGGTGCGGGTGGCCTCGGCGGGCCGGCGTACGAACGGGACCCGGACGCGACGGCTGTTGCGGCCCACGTCCTTGCGGATCCGGTTGGCGCGGTACTCGATCTCGGCCTGGTAGGTGTCGAAGGTGTTGAACTCCATCGCTGGTGTGCTCCTCAGTTGGTTGCTTGGTACTGCCTGGTGATCACAAAGATCGCCGTCTGAGGTAGGCACCCACATCGGGCAGGTGCCTTATCTCTGACACCTACGCGACGAACGGGGTGCCTTAGGTACGACACCTTCGGCCGAAGTTTCCGCTCAGCATTGCCCCAGGAGCCCCACCAGTCACAATGGAGTACCTCAGAGGCCGCCGACCACCAGGACCACCGATGCGGCACTGGCGAGCAACCCGCACCGGCGCAGCCCACCCGCCGTCGGCGTACCAGCGCGGCGCAGGCTCGGCCACGACACGGCAAGCACGAGCAGTACGGCGACCAGTTGGCCCGGTACCAGCGGCCACGGTCCGTCCCCGGTCCCGGCGCGGTCGAGGGCCACGAACAGCCAGCCGAAGCCCAGCCCCGCGACACAGCCGTACGCCAGGTCCGACCCCGAGAAGCCGTGGTCGCCGCCGGTCCACGAGGTGAGCGCGACCGCGGGTAGCGAGAGCCCGACGCCGCACCAGGCAGCAAAGCTGAGCCGGTCACCGAGGGCCAGACCGGTCGCGGCCGGGACGAGGACCGTGACCACGGCCGACGTAGGCGCGACGACGGCCATCTGACCGCGCGCAAGTCCCCGGAAGAGCGCCACGTTGCCGGTGCCGCTGCCGAGCCCGCTGGCCGCGCCCCACGCCAGCACCGCCGCGGAGGGCGTGCCGCCCGGGCCGAGCAGCACCCAGCCAAGCGTCGCCAGGGCCGCGACGACGACGCCGGTGGCCTGGAGCAACACCGAGATCGCAGGCGGGGACTTGGTCCGACGCCCGCCGAGGCCGCCCAGGAAGTCACCGGTGCCGTAGGCCAGGGCGGACAGCAACGCCCACAGCGCACCCGTGCCGCCCCGGTGCCCACTCAGCCCCTATGGCGACGTCGGTCGTCCGCCGATCCAGGTGCCGGCGACGAGCGGCACGCCCGGACGGTACGCCAGGTGGACGTGCGAGGGAGCGTCCAGCAAGAGGAGGTCGGCGCGCGCACCCACGGTGAGCCGGCCGACGTCGTCGCGGAGCAGCGCCCGCGCCCCGCCGTACGTCGCGGCGTGGACGGCCTCGGCCGGGGTCATCCCCATCTCGCGGACCGCCAGCGCGATGCACAGCGGCACCGAGCTGGTGAAGCTCGAGCCGGGGTTGCAGTCGCTGGCCAGCGCCACCGCGACGCCGGCGTCGAGAAGCCGGCGCGCGTCCGGATAGGGCTGCCGCGTCGAGAACTCCACGCCGGGCAGCAGCGTCGCGATCGTCCCCGAGTCGCGGAGAGCGTCGACGTCCGCGTCGGTGAGGTACGTGCAGTGGTCGACCGCGGCCAGACCCAGCTCCGCAGCGAGCAGCACGCCCGGGCCCGGGCCGAGCTGGCTGGCGTGCAACCGCCCTTTGAGGCCGCGCGCGGCACCGGCCTCCAGCACCGCGCCGGCTTGGTCGACGTCGAACGCGCCCTCCTCGCAGAAGGCGTCGATCCAGCGCGCGTACGGCGCCGCCGCCTCGAGCATCGGGCCGGTGACCAGCTCGACGTAGCCGGCCGGGTCGTCCTTGAACTCGGCCGGGACGACGTGCGCGCCCAGGAAGGTGGTCTCGTCGGTGAACTGTCGCGCCACCGCCAGGCTGCGCGCCTCGTCGTGGACGGTGAGACCGTAGCCCGACTTGATCTCGACCGTGGTGGTGCCCTGCCGGTGCATCTCCTGGACCAGGCGAGCGACGTGGGTGGTGAGCTGCTCGTCACTGGCGGCGCGGGTCGCTGCGACCGTGGTGCGGATCCCGCCGGCGGCGTACGACTCCCCGGCCATCCGGGCGGCGAACTCCTGGGCCCGGTCCCCCGCGAAGACCAGGTGGCTGTGGCTGTCGACGAAGCCGGGAAGCACCGCGCGGCCGCCCGCGTCGACGAGCTCGTCAGCCGCCGGCGCGTCGGCCGCCGGGCCGACCCAGGCGACCCGGTTGCCCTCGACGACGAGCGCCGCGTCCTTGATGGCGCCGAGCAGGTCGTCCGGCCCTGTCGATCGCTGAGGATCGTTGGTGACGAGCTCGCCGATGTGGGTGATCACCGTGGTGGCCACAGCGCTCCGATCGCCTTGTCGAGCTCGCGCCCGATCTCCTGTTCGTCGCCCTTCGTGTACACGACCCGACCGTCCGCGACCACCTGGACGACGTCGGCCGCGGTGGCGGCGAACGCCGCGGTGTGCTCGTCCGCGCCGGTGCCCGCGGTCCGCGGGCTCGCGGTGTCGAGGGTGACCAGGTCGGCTGGGGCGCCGACCTCGATCTGGTGACCGGTGCCGACGGCGAGCAGCTCGGCGCCGCTCCAGTGGCCGCGCTCGCCGGTCGCGAGCCGCTCGTCCATCTCCAGGCCGCGCAGCTCCTCGAACGGGTCGACCACGGCGTGGCTGTCGCTGCCGATGGTGATCCGACAGCCCGCGTCGTGCAGGCGGCGGGCGGGACCGATGCCGTCAGCCAGGTCGCGCTCGGTGGTGGGGGTGATGCAGACGTTGGTGCCGGTCGTGCCGAGCAGCTCGATGTCGTCGCTGGTCACGTGGGTCGCGTGCACGACCGTCGTGTCCGGGCCGAGCAGGTCGGCCTCGTGCAGCAGCCGGGTCGGGGTGACGCCGTACGCCGCGAGGCACGCGTCGTTCTCGGCGACCTGCTCCGAGAGGTGGATGTGCAGCGGCGCCCGGCCGTGGAAGACCGGCAGCTGCTCGCGCGGCACCGCTCGCACCGAGTGGATGGCCGCCGGGCCGTCGCCCGCCCGCGCCGCCCAGGCCTCCGCGTCGCCGTCGGAGTAGCGCCGCTGCACGCCCTCGGGCGGCGCCCCGAAGCCGCTGCTCACGTAGCAGGTGTCCAGCAGCGTGATCCGGACCCCGGCCTGGCGCGCGGCCTCGCGCAGTGCCTCGCCCATCGCGCCGGGGTCGTCGTACGGCGTCCCGTCGGGCTGGTGGTGCAGGTAGTGGAACTCCGTCACCGCTGTGTACCCGGCCGCCGCCATCTCGCGGTACGTGGCCCGCGCCAGGGCGAGGTAGGAGTCGGGAGTGAGCTGCTCGGCAACGGCGTACATCTGCTCGCGCCAGGTCCAGAACGTCCCCCGCTCCCGCTGGGTGCGGCCCCTCAGCGCGCGGTGGAAGGCGTGGCTGTGGTCGTTGACCAGCCCCGGGATCGTGAGGCCGGGCAGGCAGGCAGTTTCACCGGGTACCCGGTGAAACTGGTCCTTCCCGGATGGAGTTCCATCCGGGAACGGGAAGTTTCCTACGGTCGGGTCGACGCTGGTGAACCGCCCGTCCTCGATTTCGACCAGGACCCCGTCATGGACCGCGCCGTCGACCCACGCTCGCTCGAGCAGGTACGACGTGTTCACGTCGCCAGCCGCTCGAGCGTCTCGGCGAGCGCGTGCACGCCGGCCAGGCAGTCCGGCATCGACGCCGTCTCGGCCGGCGAGTGCGAGACGCCGGTGGGGTTGCGGACGAACAGCATCGCGGTCGGAATCCCTTGTGCAGAAAGGATTCCGGCGTCGTGGCCGGCCGCGGTCGGGATGATCGGCCAGTCGCCGTCCTCGTGATCGGTGGCGATCCGGCGAGCCAGGTCGGCGTCGAAGGCGACCGCCCCCGAGACCGACTCCGCGGTGACCTCGACCGCGGTGCCGTCGCGCTCGGCGCGTTCGGTCGCCTGCCGGGTGACGGTCGCGACGAGCTCGCTGAGCGCGTCCTCCGACGAGCACCGCGCGTCCAGCCAGGCGAGCACCTGCGACGGCACCGCGTTGGTGCCGTTGGGAGTAACCTCGACGCGCCCGAACGTCGCGCGCTCACCGGCCAGCCGGGCCTGCTTGTTGGCGGCCAGCGTGGTCATCGCGTAGGTGAGCATCGGGTCGGCGCGGTCCTCCATCCGCGTCGAGCCGGCGTGGTTGGCCACGCCCTCGAAGTCGAAGCGGTAGCGGCCGTGCGGCCAGATCTCGCTGGCCACCCCGATCGCGGCACCACGGTCGACGAGGTCGCGACCCTGCTCGACGTGCAGCTCCACGAACACGCTGACGCCCTCAAGCAGCCCGGGACCACCGCCCTCGACGACCTCCTCGAAACCCACGCCGTCTCGGTCCTGAAGCACTCGCGCCTTGTCCCAGGTGATCGCGCCGGCCGCCAGTCGCGAGCCGAGGCAGGCCAGCCCGAACCGCGACCCCTCCTCCTCGACGAACACCGACACCCCGATCGGCCGGGCCGGCACCACTCCCCGCGACCGCAGCTCGTCGATCGCCGCCAGCGCCGACACGACGCCCAGCGGCCCGTCGTACGCCCCGCCGTCCAGCACCGAGTCGAGGTGCGACCCGGTCAGCACCCCCGGCCCGGAGCCGGCCCGCCACCAGGCGACGACGTTGCCCGTGTCGTCGGCCTCGACGGACAGGTCGCGGGCGGCGGCCTGCTCACGGAACCAGTCGGCGAGCTCGCGCTCGGGCTGGGTGAACGGCTGGCGGAAGTAGCCGCCCGAGGTCGCCGACCGCCCGACGGGCGCGAGGTCGGACCACATCCGTTCGAAGTCGTCGGGCACGCCCCCATCCAACCGGATCCGAGATCCGCATACTGGCCGCCATGGAGTTCCAGGAGGTCGTCCGGCGCCGGCGCATGGTCCGCGACTACAGCGACGAGCCGGTCGACCCGGCGGTCATCGACCTCGCGCTGGCCAACGCGGTGCGCGCTCCGAGCGCCGGCTTCAGCCAGGGCTGGGCGTTCCTGGTCCTCGACAACCCGGACGACGTACGCCGGTTCTGGGCGGCCACGTCAGACGACCTCGACCAGCCCGACAGCTGGCTGGCCGGCATGATGGGCGCCCCGGTGGTGATCCTGCCGTGCTCCAGCAAGGCGGCCTACCTTGAGCGGTACGCCGAGGAGGACAAGGGCTGGACCGACCGCGACGAGGCGCGCTGGCCGATGCCGTTCTGGCACATGGACGCCGCGATGGCGGGCCTGCTGATCCTGCAGACCGCCACCGACGCCGGGCTGGGCAGCTGCTTCATCGGCGTGCCCCCGGACAAGGACGCCGCCGTGCGGGAGGCCTTCGGCATCCCCGACGACCACGACCCGGTCGGTGTGATCACCATCGGCCACCGCAAGGGCGGCGAGAAGCCATCGGGGTCGCCGCAATCCCGCGAGCGCCGCGACCTCGGCGAGCTCGTGCACCGGGGCCGCTGGGGAGGCTGAGCCTCAGCCCGGGAAGCGAGGCAGCGCGACCGGCAGCCTCGTCACGTCCCGACAGGTCTGCGCGAACGCGTCGAGCACGTAGGTCCCCATCGCCAGCTCCTGCTTCGCCTTCACGTCGTCGAGGTCGCGGCCGCTCATCGACACGGTCACCCGCATGTGTCCCTTCGGCCGCGCGAACGTCATCGTCAGGGTGCCGAACGTGGCCCCGTCGTGACCGAAGACGTAGCGGCCCTTGTCGCAGGGGTCGGGCAGCCGGTAGCTGCCGAGCCCATAGCTCAGCCCGTTCGGCTGCACCGCGACGTTCGCCCGCATCGCGTGCAGCCGCGCCCTCGAGACCAACAGTCCCGACGACAGCGCAGCCTGGAACTTGTCGAGGTCGGCGGTCGTGGTCACCAGTGCACCGGCGTACGAGAACAGCGACGGCTCGGTGCCGGAGAGGTCGCGCAGCTTCTTGCCCAGTACGCCGGTCTCCACCAGCTCCGGCGGCCTGATCCGCGGCGACCGGGTCAGCGCACTCTGAGTCATGCCGGCCGGTCGGAAGATCCGCCGCTCCATGAGGCGGCTGACCGGCGTACCGACGGCGCGCTCGAGCATCAGGCCGACGGTGACGAAGTTGGTGTTGGAGTAGCCGAACGACGTCCCGGGCGGGAACTCCCACGGCTGTCGCTTGGCCGCACGCACCAGCTCGTGGTCGGTTCGCCGCTGGCTGATGACCCGCTGGAACTGGCGCGGCGTCTTCGCGCCGGCGATCAAGGCGCTGAGATGGTCCGGCATCCCGCTGGTGTGGCTGAGCAGCTGGCGGAGCGTCACCCGGGAGCGCGTCGGCCAGAGCCCGGGGAGCACGTCGCCGATCGTGGTGTCGAGCGTCCACTGGCCGCGGTCGACCAGCTGCAGCGCGAGCACGCTGGTGAGCATCTTGGTGACGCTCGCGGCGCGGAACCGCGCGTCCGGAGTGGCCGGCGTCCCGGGCGCCGCGGACCCCAGTGACCCGGCCCAGCCCTGCTGGCCCGCGGTGACCCGCGCGACGATCCCGACGCCACCGGCGTCCGCGAGCTCCTGCAGCCCGGCCTGCAGCGCCACCGGGTCGATCCCGGTGCGCTCCGCCGGGCGGACGGGTCTGTCGGGCGGCTGCGCGGGGGCGGTCGCGGTGGCGGGCAGCCCGGCCAGCACCAGCATCAGCACCGCGCCGATCGCCACGGTCAGCCGTCGAACAAGGGACATCCTGTGCGGTGGCATTGGCTGGCGGTACCCACGCTCGCACGGGAGTACGGTGCGTCCGTGTCGTCGAGGGAGGGCGGGGGCGAGTCGCTCCCGCGTGCGGTCGCGAAGCTGCAGGCCCTCGTGCGGATCCCGACGGTCTCCTACCGCGAGCCCGAGCGGGTCGACACCGCCGCGTTCGACGCGTTCGTCGAGGAGCTCGCACGGCAGTTCCCCCTGCTGCACGAGCGGCTCGAGCTGACCCGGGTGCACACCCACGGCCTGCTCTTCCACTGGCGCGGTGCGCGCGACGCACGGCCGGTCGTCCTCATGGCACACAGCGACGTGGTCCCGGTCGAGGGCGCCTGGCAGCACGACGCCTTCAGCGGAGCGGTCGTCGACGGCCAGATCTGGGGCCGCGGCACCCTGGACGACAAGGGCTGCCTGGTCGGGATCTGCGAGGCCGTCGAGACCCTGCTCGAGCGCGACTTCACCCCGGCGCAGGACGTGTGGCTCTCCTTCGGCTGCGACGAGGAGGTGTTCGGTACGGCGGCGGAGCTGGCCGTCGCCGAGCTCCAGCGCCGCGGCGTCCGGCCCTGGTTCGTCGTCGACGAGGGCGGCGCCATCGCCCACGACGCGTTCGCCGGGATCGGCAAGCCGGTCGGCGTCGTCGGGGTCACCGAGAAGGGCATCATGTCGATCGAGCTGCGGGTCGAGGGCCGCGGCGGCCACGCGTCCACCCCGGCCAAGATGGGACCGACGGCGCGCCTGGCCCGGGCCATCACCCGGCTCGACCGCTCCCCCATGCCGTCCAGCGTCCCGGCTCCGACCGTCGAGCTGTTCAGGCGACTGGCACCGCACGCGCCGCTCCCCATGCGGACCCTCGTGGCGAACGCCGGCCGGCTCGGTCCGGCGCTCGCCCGCATCCTGACCGCGATGGGGCCGGAGAGCGCCGCGATGGCACGCACCACGTTCGCGGTCACCACGCTCTCAGGCAGCCCGGCACTCAACGTGATCGCCCAGACCGCCACCGCTGGCGTCAACATCCGGATCATGATCGGCGACACCGCCGAGACCGTGCTCGCCCACGTCCGCAAGGCGATCGGCGACGACAAGGTGGAGATCGACGTCATCGAGGCCTACGAGCCCAGCCCACTGTCGCCGTACTCCACCGCCGACGCGGAGGACGAGGCGTTCACGTTGCTCGAGGACACGATCAGCGAGGTGTTCCCGGACGCGGTCCCGGCGCCGTACGTGATGATGGCGGCGACCGACTCACGCACGTTCGCCGCCATCTCGGACCGGGTCTACCGGTTCGCGCCGTTCCGGATGACCAAGGCCCAGCGCGAGGCCATCCACTCCTATGACGAGCACCTCGGCGTCGACGACTTCCTCGACGGGGTCCGCTGGTACCAACGGCTCGTCGAGAGGCTCCCCTGATGGCCACTGCGACTCCCGCGACCCAGCCGGTCAAGCCGGTGCACGGCCTGTTCGCGATCGTCGGCTTCCTGGTCTGCGTCGAGCTCGCCAGCGGCGTGCTGCAGGGCTACTACACACCGATCTTCAGCGACATCGCGGAACACCTCGACATCAAGGACGCCGACGTCAACTGGTTCGAGGCTGCGCAGCTCATCGTCTCCGCGCTCCTGGTCCCGCCACTGGCCCGGCTCGGAGACCTGGTCGGTCACAAGAAGGTGCTGCTGCTCTCGACCGCGGTCACCGCCCTGGGCTCCTGGGTGCTGGCCTTCGCACCAAGCTTCACGACGTTCCTCATCGGCTGGGCGATCCAGGGCGCGTACGTCGTGTGGCTGCCACTGGAGATCGCGATCATCCACCGGCGCACGGCGAAGACCGGCCGGCAGGCGCTGCTGACCCGGCGGGCCGCGGCCATCCTCGTGGGCGCGCTCGAGCTGGCCGTGATCATCGGCGCGGTCACCTCGGGTGCGCTCGTGGAGGCCACGTCGATGGGCTTCCTGCTGGCTCTGCCGGCGATCGTGGTGACCGCGGTCTTCTTCGTCATCTGGTTCGGTATCGAGGATGTGCCCGGAGAGGCCACCGGTGGCTACGACTGGACCGGCCTCGCGCTGATCACCGTCGCCCTGGGGCTGGTCATGGGCGGTCTGGTCGCGATCCGCGTACAGGGCCCCGGCGCGGTCCTGCCGTGGCTCCTGGTGCTGCTTGGCCTGGTCGCCCTGGTGCCGTTCGCACGCTACGAGGCCGGGCACCCCGAGCCGATGGTCGACGTGCGGCTGCTCGCGACGCCCGCGCAGTGGCCGGTCCAGCTGACCGCGTTCCTGTTCGGCATGTCCGTGCTGGGCGCCCAGATCCCGCTCTCGACGTTCGCCCGCACCGACCCGGACACCGCCGGCTACGGGCTGGGCGCGGATGCGTCGTTCGTCTCAACCCTGATCGGCGTGTACGTCGTGTTCCTGGCCATCGGCGCCTTCACCCTGCCGCTGACGTCCCGGCTCCTGGGGCCGCGCGGCGCCCTGGTGCTCGGCGCCCTGCTCGTCGCGCTCGGTTACGCACTCTTCCTGCCCTTCCACGACTCGACCGGGCAGGCACTGGTCAACATGGCGATCGCGGGCGTCGGGTCCGGCGCGCTGGTCGCCGCCCTGCCCGCAACCGCCGCGGCCGCCGCACCTCCCGACCGGACCGGCTTCGCGACCGGCATGACCAACGCGACCAAGACGGTCGGCGGCGCGATCGCGTCGTCGATCTTCGCGATCTGCCTGGCCTCGGCCGGCTCGATCAAGGACCCGGTCAAGGGCCACGCTCCGCTGTCCGGCTACCTGACCGTGTGGGCCATCTGTGCCGCCGCGGCCCTTGTGGCGGCGGTGGCGTTGCTGCTGATGCCACGCCAGGCGACCTCGCAACCAGTAGGCACCGAAGACTGACCTCCAGCGCCCCTGTATTTTGGAGGCGTGGCGGAGAGCGAACCGCGTCCAAGCCCGTCGGGACGGCCGGACGGGAAGGCCGCCGCGGCCGCGCGCATGGCCCAGCAGCACACGTGGGTCGACCTGCAGCTCCGTCAGGCCATCGAGCGCGGCGACTTCGACGACCTGCCCGGCACCGGCAAGCCGATCGCCGACCTCGGGGAGCACCACGACCCGAACTGGTGGCTCAAGAAGCTGGTCGAGCGCGAGCACATCGCGGTGCTGCCCCCGAGCCTGGCCCTGCGCAAGGAGGACGCCGAGCTCGACGAGACCCTCGACCGGCTCAACGTCGAGGCGGACGTGCGCCGCCACGTCGAGGACTTCAACAAGCGGGTGATCGCCGCTCGCTACGGGCGCCCCGAGGGGCCACCGCTGGTGACGATGCCGCGCGACGTCGACGAGACGGTCGCGGCTTGGCGCGAGCGGCGTACGACGCGGCTGGCCGAGCAGCGGCGGAAGGCGCGAGCGGCCCTCGCCGAGGAGCACAAGACGCCAGCGCCCAAGAAGCGCTGGTGGCGGCGAACCAAACCGTCCTGATCTGCATCAACCCTGGTGTGACCCGCACACTTCACCGCCTCGCCGCCGCCGTAGCCGTCTTGCCGCTGACCGTCGTGACGCCGGTCCTCGTGGCCTCGTCGTCGAGCGCGACGGTCGGAGCCGCTGCCAAGCCCACCGCTCAGCCGACCGCGAAGTTCGAGAAGGGCGTGCTCACCGTTCACGGCACCAAGCAGGGCCAGACGATGACCGTGTCCCGGAAGGGGCGCAAGGTCACGGTGCGCGTCGGCGGAGCCAGAGTGGCGCTGCCGAAGAGCTACACCAACCGGAAGTGCGACGAGATCCGGATCGTCGGTCTCGCCGGGAACGACCAGATGACGGTCGACAGCTCGAAGGGCAGGGTGCCTGACGTCGTCCTCGTCGGCGGCAAGGGTGACGACGTCCTGACGGGCGGCACCCGGTCCGACGTGCTCGACGGCGGCCAGGGGAACGACGTGCTGCGACCCGGCGACGGCGGCAGCGACGTGCTCGACGGCGGTATCGGCGCCGACACCTACCTGGTCGACGCCGACCTGCCCGGTCAGGCGACGATCGTCGAGCCGGACGCGGACGGACCGGATCACCTCTCCTTCGCGGCCACCAGCGGCGCGCTCACCGTGGACCTCGGCAGTAAGGCGTCCCAGCAGGTGAGCTCGGCCTACACCGTCGTGCTCCCGCACCTCGGCATCGAGGACCTCACCGGAGGAGAGGGCTCCGACACCCTTCTAGGAGGTGAGAGCGCCAACGTCGTGCACGGTGGACCCGGCAACGACCTGCTCCAACCCAATCGAGGGATGGGCGCCGGTCCGGACACCGGCAACGTCCTCGCCGGCGATGCCGGTGACGACACCTTCGAGCTGTTCGTCGCCTGTAACGCGTGCGGTTCCACGCGACTGGAGGACTCGTCCGGTAGTGACACGGTGTCGTTCGTCGGGTCCGGCGGTTCACTCACCACCCGGCTCGACACGACGGCCTGGCAGACCATCGCCTACAGCTACCAGCTCCAGCTCGGCTCCATCACGGCGATCGACAACGTCATCGGCGGTGGAAAGGACCACATCACGGGCAACGACGTGCCCAACCGCCTCAACGGGTGGTACGGCGACGACACCCTGACCGGGAAGGGTGGCGCGGACACCTTCGTGATCGGCGGCCCGTTCCCGGGCCTGGGTGCCTGGGGTGCCGACACCGTGACCGACTTCGCCGGCGGCATCGACCTCGTCGACCTCGACCCCGGCCTCTCGGTCGAGAGCGGTCTGGGCACGGCCACCGTCACGATCTGGGACGGCACGACCGACCTCGGCTCGATCACCGCGTCGAACGGGCACCTCTGGACCGGGCCCGACTTCACGTAGGTCGGCACGCTGTCAGATCCGTCATACCGCTCCGGCCCGGGTGCGTGACACGCTTCAGCCCATGTCACGACCCGCCAAGGACTTCTTCCGGCCGCTCGCTGTCGGCGCCCCCGATCCGCTGCGCGAGATCCCCGCGCGGCCGAGCCGGGCGATCCACTTCTTCGACCCGAGCAACCCGAAGATGGCGGCGAAGGTGCCCGACCTGGTCGGGAACGTCGACGTCCTCCTGGGCAACCTCGAGGACGCGATCAAGGCCGACAACAAGGTCGCGGCCCGCCAAGGGCTGGTAAAGATCGCGCAGGAGACCGACTTCGGAGCCACCCAGCTGTGGACCCGGGTCAACGCCCTCGACAGCCCGTGGGTGCTCGACGACCTGACCACGCTGGTCCCGGAGATCGGCGACAAGCTCGACGTGATCATGGTCCCGAAGGTGCAGGGCGCCGAGGACATCCACTACGTCGACCGGCTGCTCGCGCAGCTCGAGGCAAAGGCGGGCCTCGACCGGCCGATCCTCGTCCACGCCATCCTCGAGACCGCCCGCGGCGTCGCGAACGTCGAGGAGATCTGCGGCGCCAGCCCGCGCATGCAGGGCCTCTCCCTCGGCCCGGCCGACCTGGCCGCGGACCGGCGGATGAAGACCACCCGCGTCGGCGGCGGCCACCCCGGCTACCTGGTCCGCGAGGACCCGCCGCGCAGCGACGGCGTGGCCAACCTCGAGGCCAAGCGGGCGACGTACCAGCAGGATCTGTGGCACTACACGATCGCCCGGATGGTCGACGCCTGCGCGATGCACGAGATCTACCCCTACTACGGTCCGTTCGGCGACATCGCCGATGTGGTGGCCTGCGAGGACCAGTTCCGCAACGCGTTCCTCCTCGGCTGCGTCGGCACCTGGTCGCTGCACCCCACCCAGATCGCGATCGCCAACAAGGTGTTCAGCCCCAGCGTCGAGGAGGTCCGGCACGCCCGCCGGGTCGCAGCCGCCATGGGCGACGGCACCGGCGCGGTCATGCTCGACGGCAAGATGGAGGACGACGCCTCGCTCAAGCAGTGCCTCGTCATGGTCGAGCTCGCCGAGCAGCTGGCCGCGATCGACCCGGAGCTGAAGGCTCGCTACGACGCGATCGAGATCGGCGAATGACGGAGCTCCGTCCGCGACGATCGGTGCTCTACATGCCGAGCTCCAACGAGCGCGCCCTCGAGAAGGCGAAGACCATCGCCTGCGACGGGCTGATCCTCGACCTCGAGGACGCCGTCGCGCCCGACGCCAAGGCCGCCGCCCGGGAGGCCGCGTGCGCCGCGGCGGCGAGCGGCGAGTATGGCGGCCGGGAGGTCACCATCCGCGTCAACGGCGCGGACACCGAGTGGCATGCGGACGACCTCGAGGCCGCGTGCGCCGCTGGGCCCGACGCGATCGTGGTGCCCAAGGTCAACAGCGCCGACGCCGTGCACGCCATCGTCGACGCGCTCGAGAGGCACGGAGCTCCGGACCACACGACCTTGTGGGCGATGGTCGAGACGCCGTACGCCATGCTCCACGCCGAGGAGATCGGCGCCGCCTCGGAACGGCTGAGCGTGCTGGTGATGGGCACCAACGACCTCGCCAAGGAGCTGTACGCCGAGCACGTGCCCGGTCGGCAGCCGCTACTGGCCGGGCTCGGCCTTGCGCTGCTGGCCGCACGGGCCACCGGCAAGGTCATCCTCGACGGCGTCTACAACGACGTGAAGGACACCGACGGCTTCCTCGACGAGTGCCGGCAGGGCCGGGAGCTGGGCTTCGACGGGAAGACCCTCATCCATCCGGGCCAGGTCGAGGGCGCCAACGAGGTGTTCGCACCCAGCGAGCAGGCGGTCGCGGAGGCCCGCGGGATCCTCGAGGCGTGGGAGGCCGGCGCCGGGTCCGGCGTGGTGACCTACGAGGGCCGGATGATCGAGAACCTGCACGTCGCCTCGGCCCGTCGGACGCTGAGCATCCACGACACCATCGCCGCCATCGATAGGTAGCGATCGGTCACCTCCCTGAGGTTTCCGGTCAAGCACGCCCGGGCAGTGACCTCGGGTGACGTTCCATCATCCCGTCCGCCTCGTCGCGGCTTTCATCGTTCTCGGCCTCACAGCTGGCCTCCTCGCCACCGTCACGACCTCACCGGCCATGGCCGGTCGTGGGGGACACGGCCACAAGGGCAAGGTGGTGTGGGACTCGACGGCCGTCTACGCCGGCGGGGCCGTGGCCGCCCACGGGCGCGTGCCCGGAGGGAAGATGAAGGTGAAGCTGCAGGTCAAGCTGCCCGGCGGCTGGGAGACCTTCGCCAAGACCAAGAGCTCGAGGAAGGGCAAGTTCGCCATCGCCGGCACCCTGGACTGGTACGGCAAGCACAAGGTGCGTGTCTCCACGTCGGGCCGACGCGCCTTCAACCGCAGCACCAAGGCCACCGTCCTGACCAGTTACGCGCCGCGCGGCAACCCCGCCGACCACGTCCTCTACAAGTACCGGGGCGTCCGGTTCTCCTTCGACCCGTGCAAGACGGTCCGCTACGTCGTGAACGCCGACGATGTCGGCCCTTCCGGCATCCTGCTCGCGCAGCTGGGCATGGCCCAGATCTCCCAGGCAACCGGAATCAAGGTCAAGTACGTCGGAACGTCGCACCAGATCCCGTTCCAGACCAACCGCACCAAGCTGCCCCGCAAACAGGACCTGCTGATCGCGTTCGCCGACGAGGCCGAGCTGCCCGAGTTCGTGACCAGACCGGCCATCGGCTTCGGAGGCTCGGTCCAGCAGCACGCCGCGCGCGACGGCCGCAACCGCCCGATCTGGGAGACCACCCAGGCTGCGGCCGTCTTCAACACGAACGCCTGGTTCAGCGGCAACTACGACTGGTCCTTCCAGAGCACCACGCCGAACTGGGGCGAGACCATGCTCCACGAGTTCGGCCACGCCTTCGGCCTCGACCACTCTCCGGCAGCCGACGAGATCATGTTCTGGCAGGCCGGGAACGGCGTCTGGCCCGACGGCTACTTCCGCGGGCTCTACGGCGCCGGCGACCTGAGGGGCCTGGCCACCAACGGTCTCGAGCAGGGCTGCTTCCGCAGTGTCCGCAGCTTCCGGCACGGCGCGCCGGCTCGCATCGTGGCTCCCCCGCCGATGCCGTAGGCCGCGCCGCACTGACCACCGCAACCGGGGCTGGGCGCCCCCCGTCCCGCCCCGGTTGCGGCTACTCGTCGCGATTGCGGCGCAGCTGCTCGTCGAGCCAGAGCTTGGCGCTGCCGAAGAAGCCGGCCACGTCGTGGACCAGCTTGCCGAGCGCGTCCTGCGAGGTCTTGAACGCCTCCGTGTAGGAGTCCGCGGCCTGCTTGGCAGCGTCCGTCATGCTCGCCGCGGCGTCCTCGTCCCGGCGCGGGTAGGTGCCGGACAGGATCTGGGTGTACTCGCCCGAGTCGACCCAGTTCCGCAGCTCTGCCGCCCGTACGACGGCGAACGGGTGGGTGTTCCTCTCGACGATGAGCAGCTTGAGCACCGAGTCGCGGAGGTCGCTGGATTCGAGGTACTCCTGGCCCTGGGCGAAGAACGAGGTCTGGTCGAGCTCGGACAGGTCGCCCGATCCGCTGGCCAGCTTCATGTGCACGCGGAACGCGACCGACGGGTCCTGGGTGGCCAACAGCCCCGCGCGGTCCGCCGACAGCTCGGACTTGCGCTGCCACTCGCACAGCGCGGCGATGATCATCCGAAGCCCGATCGCACCGCCGGGGATGGAGTTCCAGACGCCGGTCAGATCCCCGAGCCACAGCAGCAGCGTGCGATAGACAGCGTGGCCGCTCAGCGCGTGGCCGAGCTCGTGGGCGATCACGAAGCGCATCTCGTCTTCGTCGAGCAGATCGAAGAGCGAGGAGTTGAGGACGATGATCGGCTTGTCCATGCCGATGGTCATCGCGTTCGTGATCGGCCAGTTCACGACGTACACCTCGGGCAGCTCGTCCACGTCGAGCACCCGACCCACCTCGGCCAACACCCGGTTGACGCCCGGGAACTGCCGGTCGTCGACCCGGATGCCCGACCCGAGGTACTCCAGCCGAATCCGGCGCTCCTTGATGAAGCCGGAGAGAGCCTTGAGGACCGTGTCGAAGCCCTTGAGCTTGCGCAGCGCCACGAGCGCGCCGCGGTCGGCCGGGTGCTCCCACGCCCTCGAGCTGATGCCGGTCAGGGTGGCCCGCGAGCGGGTCGGCGTGGTCGTCACGAGCCAAGACTAGTGCCCCGTCCCGAACGTTCTTGGGCGCTTCGCGCGCCCACAACACGCACCTCGCAGCGTTGCCGAAGCTAGCTGGACGACCGAGTAGAGCGTCGCTCCGGCGCCTTGCGATGCACCCACTCTGCGCACGCCAAGCAGCCAAGTACGTCCGGGACGGGACACTAGGCAGACGCCGGCGGTTTCCACTCCGGATCGCGGCCGATGAAGCCCAGGAGCTTGGTCTGCGGGTCGGCGTCTTCCGGCACCTCGACGCGCGGGCCGTACTGGCCGCTTTCGCGCATGGCCTCCTCGTACGGCTCGGACCCGGCCAGCATCACCGCACACCGCTCGGGGTCCAGGGTGTCGTCCTGGCCGGTGGCTCGGGCGAGATCCCAGGTGTGCATGAAGACGTCGCCGGTGAAGAACTGCGAGACCGCCTGTGGGAGCGGGATCGACCCGATGTGCCGGTTGCTGAGCACCTTCTCGGCGGAGGCGGGGTCATCGAGCAGCGCCTGCACCTCGTCCTGGAGGTGCCGCCACGCCGCCGGCGGGTCCTCGTCGACCGAGGGGCCCGCCGGGATCACGATCTCGGCACCGGCCGCGAGGAACGACGGGAACCACTCGACGAGGTGCCGGACGACGTCCCGTGCCGTCCACTCCTCGACGGGCGACGGAACGTCCCACTGGTCAGGGCGAACGCCGGCAGCCACGTCGCCGAACCGGCCGGCGATCTCGCGGAACTCCTGGGCAGGTGTTTTGGTCATGTGCATCAGACCCGGTCAGCCGACCCGACTCATCGCCTTTCGGAGGTCGATGGGCCTTCGCGCACCGGAATCCGCACATCGCGCTCCTCGGCCACCTCGACCGCTCGGTCGTAGCCGGCGTCCACGTGCCGGATCACGCCCATGCCCGGGTCGTTGGTCAGGACCCGCTCGATCTTCTGCGCGGCCAGCTCGGTGCCGTCGGCGACGGTCACCTGGCCGGCGTGCAGCGACCGGCCCATGCCGACGCCGCCGCCGTGGTGGAACGACACCCAGGTGGCGCCCGAGGAGGTGTTGACCAGCGCGTTGAGGATGGCCCAGTCCGCGATCGCGTCGGAGCCGTCGAGCATCGCCTCGGTCTCGCGGTACGGCGAGGCGACCGAGCCGCAGTCGAGGTGGTCGCGGCCGATCACGATCGGCGCCTTGAGCTCACCCGAGGCGACCATCTCGTTGAACTTCAGCCCGGCCAGGTGGCGTTCGCCGTACCCCAGCCAGCAGATCCGCGCCGGGAGCCCCTGGAAGGCCACCCGCTCGCCGGCCATCGTGATCCATTTCCGGAGCCGCTCGTTGTCCGGGAACAGCTCGAGGATCGCCCTGTCGGTGGCGGCGATGTCGGCCGGGTCGCCCGAGAGGGCCGCCCAGCGGAACGGGCCTTTCCCCTCGCAGAAGAGCGGCCGGATGTACGCCGGCACGAAGCCCGGGAACTCGAAGGCCCGGTCGTAGCCGCCCTTGCGCGCCTCGTCACGGATCGAGTTGCCGTAGTCGAAGACCTCGGCACCCTTGTCCTGGAACTCCACCATCGCGCGGACGTGCGTGGCCATCGAGGCCTGGGCGTCCTTGGTGAACCCGCCCGGGTCGCGGGCCGCGTCGTCGTGCCAGTCCTCGACGGAGACGCCGATGGGCAGGTAGGACAGCGGGTCGTGGGCCGAGGTCTGGTCGGTGACGATGTCTATCGGCGCATCGATCTCAAGGAGCTTCGGGAACACCTCGGCCGCGTTGCCGAGCAGCCCGATCGAGAGCGGCCGCCGCTCGTCGCGGGCCGCGACCGCGCGGCGTACGGCGTCCTCGAGGTCGTCGGCCTGCTCGTCGAGGTAGCGGTGCTCGATCCGGCGGGTGATCCGGGTCTGGTCGACGTCGACGCAGATCGCTACACCGTCGTTCATGGTCACGGCGAGCGGCTGGGCGCCCCCCATGCCGCCGAGGCCGGCGGTGAGGGTGATGGTGCCGGCCAGGGTCCCGCCGAACCGCTTGTCGGCCACTGCGGCAAAGGTCTCGAAGGTGCCCTGGAGAATGCCCTGGGTGCCGATGTAGATCCACGAGCCGGCGGTCATCTGGCCGTACATCGTGAGGCCGAGGTCCTCGAGCCGGCGGAACTCCTCCCAGTTGGCCCAGTCGCCGACCAGGTTGGAGTTGGCGATCAGCACCCGCGGCGCCCACTCGTGGGTCTTCATGACCCCGACCGGCTTGCCGGACTGCACGAGCATCGTCTCGTCGTCGGCGAGCGTGGTGAGAGTCCGCACGAGGGCGTCGTAGGACTCCCAGTTGCGGGCCGCCTTGCCGGTGCCGCCGTAGACCACGAGGTCCTCGGGACGCTCGGCGTTCTCGGGGTCGAGGTTGTTCATCAACATCCGCAGCGGCGCCTCGGTCTGCCAGGACCGCGCGGTCAGGTCGGTGCCGTGGGCGGCGTGGATGGGGAGACGCGGGTTCGAGCTGTCGGGCATGCCGCCATCCAACTCCGGCCGGCACCCGCCTCACCAGCCGGGCATCGGCAGATCAGTCTCGGATACCAGACTCACTACGAGCAAGATGGCCCACCGGACCCATTCTCAGGTTCCGCACGCGTGGTTAGCGTGAAGAGGCCACGGGGACACCGGGAGGCTGTCCTTGAGCGACCTACTTCTCTCCGAGTCCGACCAGGCGGCGATGAGGTTCGTGCTGGCCGCGGAACCAGTTGCGGGTCAGCCGCTCCCCCCGTGCGGCGTGCTCGAGCGGCTGGCGGAGCTTGTCCGGTGCGACGCCATCGGTGCGGCGCTGACCGACCCTGACGGGTACGTCGTCGACGAGGTCGAGCTCCCCTCGGGCCGCGCGGGACGCATCCGCGCGGACGGCCTGTCGGACTCGCTGGCGCTGGGGTTCCGTAACGGCAAGGACCAGGTCGTACAGCTGTGGTGCGACCGCCGGACCGGTGAGTTCTCACCACGTGACGTCGCGGTCCTGGCCATGATCGCGCCCGCTGTGCAACGGCTGGTCCGGGACGCCTCGACCACGACCCTGCCGACGTCGCTCACCGCGCAGGAGCGACGCACCCTCGTGCTGGTCGCCGCCGGCCTCTCCAACGGCGAGATCGCGCAACGCATGGGAGTCGCCACCTGCACGGTCCGCAAGCACCTCGAGCACACCTACCGCAAGCTGGGTGTCACCAATCGACTCGCGGCAGCGGTCGCGCTGCGAGGGGAGATGTTCCCGGCCTAGCGACCCGAACTCGAACTCCGCACGCTCGTATTTCTCGTCCGGGTCACTAGAAAGATTCGCGCAAACGCGAATGGCCTGATCAGGGTGACGGCCCGTACCAAGGAGGAAGGAAGTTCCCGTCACCTTCTCTTGGGGGGACCATGCACCTCGTCCGACGCTCCTGCGCCGTCCTGACCACCACCGTCCTCACGACCGCGATCCTCGTCGTGGCCCCGTCCGCTGGCACCGCTGCCGCTCCCGTTGTTCCGCCCGATCCGGTGGACACGTCCCGCGTCACGTCGGCGCAGGCGCTGCTCAACTGGGAGCGCATCGCCTTCCGCACCGTCTACATGGACACCTCGACGCCGGTCCCGGTCGGCGTTCCCGTCCTGGGGTCCACCTCACTGGCGATGCACCGGGCCGTGCAGGCGTCGCTCGGAAGCCAGCGAGACAGCTCCGAGCGCGCCGCCGTTGTCGCCGCCGGCTACCGGGTGCTGCGGCACTACTACCCGAGCCTGGGCGGCAAGCTCGCGGCCGACCGGGCCGCGAGCCTGGCGTCAGTGCGATCAGGGCCCGCCAAACGCCTCGGCGTCCGGTTCGGGAAGCGGGCCGCGCGCGGCCTGCTGAAGGAGCGCGTCGGCGATGGCTACCTGGACCCCACCATTCACTACTCCCAGCCACCCGGCGACGGGGTGTGGCAGCCGGCATCCGGTGGCGACATGCTCGCCGCGTGGATCGGCTCCCTGCGACACCTGTTGGTCAGGAAGCACGTCAAGGTCGACGGGCCGGACGCCCTCACGAGCAGCGCGTACGCCGCACAGTTCGACGAGGTGAAGAGCCTTGGCGGCGCGGTCTCGTCGACGCGCACGGAGGCCCAGCGGCAGACGGCGCTCTTCTTCAACTCCAACTCGGCCACCATGGTCAGCGAAGCCGTCATCCGCTACCTAGAGGGTCACCCGATGAGCCTCGCCGACACGGCCCGCCTGTTCGCGGCCATGCACGCCGCGATGACCGACTCCCTGATCCAGTGCTGGCGGCTGAAGCGGGACGTCGGGTTCTGGCGCCCCACCGAGGCAATCCGAGACCTCGACGACGGCAATCCCGCGACGACCCCGGACCAACTGTGGTCGCCGCTCGTGCCGACGCCGCCCTACTCCGACTACGTCAGCGGGCACGCGTGCCTCACTGGGCCGGCTGTCGAGGTGGTTCGTCAGACCCTCGGAGAGAGCACTCCACTGGAGCTGATCTCAGTCAACTCACCGACGCCTCGGACCTACGCCAAGCTGCGCGGCCTGGAGAAGGATGCGTTCAACGCAAGGATCTGGTCGGGGCTGCACTTCCGGACCGCGATGGTCGACGCCTATCGCATCGCCCACATCACCGCGCGACGCGTGATGAGGGCGCTGGACTGACCACCTGGTCGGGGGCCGAGGTCAGCCGAGGCCCCCGATGACGGTTGCGGCGCTATTCGCGGAACCGCGAATGTCGCTCGACTTCCCTCTTCCCTAGCGTCACTGTGGACAGAGGGAAGGGACGCGACATGGACAACCTCGTGCTCACCGAGCCGGAGCAGAAGGCGCTCCGAGACCTGATGGCGGCCGAACCGGTCCCCGGCAGCCCCATCCCGGGCCTCGACGTCCTCGAGGCGATCAGTCGCCTGGTCGGGTGCGACGCCGTCACGATCGGCCTGGGGGACAACGCCGGGTTCCTCGTCGAACTCCGAACCCTCCCGGAGCACGGCCACGCGGAGTTCGACCATCAGGTCTGCAACGGCCCGCTCGAGCTGGGCCTCGTCCACGTCAGCCGGATGCCCGAAGCCCGGGACGACATGGCACGCGTGGGGATCGCCGACAGCCTCTGGCTCGGCTTCCGCAACGGCGCGGACCACGTCGCCCAGCTGGACCTGACCCGGTTCCGGGGAGGGTTCACGGAGCGCGACAAGGCGATGCTGCGGATGATCGCCCCGGCGCTGCAGCGACTCATGCGCGAGCGACCGACCCCGCAGCTCCCGGTCTCCTTGACCCTCCAGGAGCGCCGGGTGCTGACGCACGTCGCGGCCGGCCGCTCCAACGCGGAGATTGCCGAGCACCTGTTCGTCGCCGAGAGCACGGTGCGCAAGCACCTCGAGCACAGTTTCCGCAAGCTCGGTGTGAGCAGCCGCCTGGCGGCGGTGGCCGCCCTGCAGGGGCGCGATGAACCGGGCCTGGATCTCCGGGAGCGGATCGCCAGATACGCCTGACCGCGAATGCCCGCGGCAGCGCTCGCGCCAGAGAGTCATCGGTATGACCACATCGACGACCACCCGAACCGTCCTGCAGTGCGCGACCGGCGTCGCGGCGATCACTGTCCTGCTCCTGACCACGGGCTGCGGAGCCGAGCAGGCTCCTCCTCGCAGCTCCATCAGCTCACCTTTGGCGTCAGCTGAAGCCGACGTCGCCGACACGCAGCCCGTGCCGAGCACCCCGATCTACAGCTACATGGGGCGGCCCGGCGGTGGTCCGGATCAGGCGAGCTGACCGATCACGCCCTCGACGGCGGTGACGACCGCGCCCGAGGCCACCAGCTGGACGGCGGTCTCGATCTCGGGCGAGAGATGGCGGTCGGGACCGGGGCCCTCGACGCCGCTGGAGCGCAGCAGGCGGACCACGGCAGCGGTGGCAGGCGACGGCTCGAGCGGGGCGCGGAGGTCAAGGGCGCGGGCGGCGGTGAGCACCTCGACCGCGATCACCCGGGTCAGGCCGTCGACCGAGCGGCGCAGCTTGCGCGCGGCCGACCAGCCCATCGAGACGTGGTCCTCCTGCATCGCGCTGGAGGGGATCGAGTCGACCGAGGCCGGCACCGCGAGCCGCTTCATCTCCGAGACGATCGCGGCCTGCGTGTACTGCGCGATCATGTGGCCGCTGTCGACACCCGGGTCGCCGGCGAGGAACGGCGGCAGCCCGTGGTTGCGCGCCTTGTCGAGGAACCGGTCCGTACGCCGTTCGCTGATCGAGGCGACGTCCGCGGCCACGATCGCAAGGAAGTCGAGCACGTAGCCCACCGGGGCGCCGTGGAAGTTGCCGTTGGACTCGACCCGGCCCTCCTCGGCCAGCACGACCGGGTTGTCGACCGCCGACGCGAGCTCACGGCCGGCGACGGTCGCGGCATGCTCGACGGTGTCGCGGGCCGCGCCGTGCACCTGCGGCGAGCAGCGCAGCGAGTAGGCGTCCTGGACCCGGTTGCAGTCCGGGCCACGGTGCGAGGCCACCACGCCGGAGTCGGCGAGCAGCGCGACCAGGTTCGCTGCCGAAAGGGCCTGGCCGGGGTGCGGCCGGATCGCCTGCAGCTCGGGCGCGAACACCCGGTCCGTCGCCAGCTGGCCCTCGACCGACATCGCGGCGGCAACGTCCGCCGTACGCAGCAGCCGCCGCAGGTCGGCGATGGCCATGACCAGCATGCCGAGCATGCCGTCGGTCCCGTTGATGAGGGCGAGCCCCTCCTTGGCGGCCAGCTCGACCGGCGTGAGCCCGGCCGCGGCGAGCGCCTCGGCGGCCGGCACCAGGGCCCCGGACGGGTCGCGGACCGGGCCCTCGCCCATCAGCGCGAGCGCACAGTGCGAGAGCGGCGCCAGGTCGCCGGAGCAGCCGAGCGAGCCGTACTCGTGCACCACCGGCGTGATGCCGTGCGAGATGAGGTCTGCCAGCAGCTGCGCGGTCTCGCGGCGGATGCCGGTGTGCCCGGTCGCGAGCGTCGAGAGCCGCAGCAGCATCAGCGCGCGGACCACCTCGCGCTCGACCTCGGGGCCGGAGCCCGCGGCGTGCGAACGGACCAGCGACCGCTGGAGCTGGGCCCGCATCTCGGTCGGGATGTGCCGGGTGGCGAGCGCGCCGAAACCGGTCGAGATGCCGTACGCCGGCGTGGGCGCGGCCGCGAGCTCCTCGACCACCGAGCGAGCCCGGTCGATCGCGACCAGGGCCGCCTCGCTGAGCACCACCGGCGCCCCGCCGCGGGCGACGGCCACGACGTCCTCGGGCGCGAGCGCGCCGACGTCGACGGTCACGGGCGCAGGTCTGGTCGCAGTGGGCATGGCCTCATCCTGCCCCTCCGATTCGTCTGCGGTCTCACGGGGAGAACCGTGCGGCAGCACTCAGACGAATCGGGGTTTGAATCTGTGGCGTGACCGCCACCGTCGACCGGGCCGCCGAGGTCGGCCTACGCCGACGCTGGGCGATGCTCGCGGCGAGCACGGTCGCCCAAGCCTCGACGGCGGTGATGGTGCACGGCCCGGCGTTCCTGATCCCCGTGCTGCACGATCGTGAAGGGCTGACGTTGGCTCAGGCCGGTCTGGTGGCGGCCGCGCCGATGGCCGGCGTGATGGTCGCGCTGGTGCCGTGGGGAATCGTGACCGACCACCGCGGAGAGCGGCTGGTGCTGCTGGCCGGCCTGGTCGGCGCGGCCGTCCTCGGGTCACTCGCGGCGATGTCCGGCTCGGTCGTGCTGCTCGCGCTCGGGCTCGGGCTGGCCGGCCTGGCCGCGGCCAGCAGCAACGTGGCCAGCGGCCGGGTCGTCGTCGGCTGGTTCCCGGCCGGGCGGCGCGGCCTGGCGATGGGCATCCGGCAGATGGCCCAGCCGGTCGGCGTGGGCGTGGCCGCCGCGACCATGGCCGTCGTGGCCGACCGCCACGGACCGTACGCCGCGGTGTGGGTGCCGGTCGCCGCCTGCGGCCTGGCCGCGCTGTTCGTCGCGCTGGTGGTGCTCGACCCTCCGCGTCCGGCGAGTGGGCCGATCGCGGCACCCAACCCCTACCGCGCCGACCGCTACCTGCCCCGCATCCACGGGGTCTCGGTGCTGCTCGTGGTCCCGCAGTTCGTGGTCTGGACGTTCGCGCTGGTCTGGCTGGTCCAGGCGCGGCACTGGTCGCCCGCCGCGGCCGGCGGCCTGGTCGCCGGCGCCCAGGTGGCGGGTGCGCTGGGCCGGATCGCCGCCGGCCAGCTCTCCGACATGGTGGCCAGCCGGATGCGGCCGCTGCGCTGGGTCACGATTGCCGCGGCCGCCACGATGCTGCTGCTCGGGGCGGCGGCCGGGCTCGACCTGTCGGTCGCCGTGCCCCTCATCGTCGTGGCCACAGCGGTGACGGTGGCCGACAACGGGCTGGCGTTCACCGCGGTCGCCGAGCGGGCCGGACCGTTCTGGTCCGGCCGCGCCCTCGGCGTGCAGAACACCGCCCAGTTCCTGACGGCGGCCGCGGTCCCGCCCCTCGCGGGGCTGACCGTGACCTGGCTCGGCTACCCGGCGACGTTCGCGCTGGCGGCGGTCTTCCCGCTCTCCGCGCTGGCGATGGTGCCGGTGCGGGACGAGCGCGAGCTCTCCTGACGGCGCTCCCGGCGGCCGCGGCCGACGCGATGGCCGAGCTGGACCAGCCCGAACCCCACCAGGAAGATCGAGATCGCGACGATCCCATACGACAGCGGGAACTCGTTGGGCTCGAAGGCCGGGTTCGCGCTCTCGTTGATGGCGTCGAGCAGCAGGTAGAGGGTCTGGAAGACGAACGCCCACAGGTAGGCGATGGCGTACGCCGTGTTGGCGGCGAGTCGGTTCCTCAGGAAGAAGCCGAGCGGGAACGCGGCGAGGACGGTGACGACGGCGATCATCGTGGCCGCCTTCAGTCCGTGACGGGCGCGGGGCGCCGGTCGCCGGAGAACATGAGGACGACGGCCACGACGGTCAGCACCACGCTGAACCCGACGAGTGCCTTGATGGCCATCGGGACGTCGACGAAGAACGCCGGCAGCCCGGTCAGCGTCATGACGATCATCGCGCCCGCGCCGACCCGCAGGGCCGGCCGGTTGCCGCGCCAGGCGAGAACCGCGGCGACCACCGCGACCACGCCGAGGATGCTGCCGATGACGAGGATCGCCAACGGTGGCCCCTCCTCGCCGTCGGGTGTCGGCGTGAACACGGACGGGATGTTGCCCAGGCCGTAGAGGATGCAGAGGACCAGGCCGGCCTTCTGCTTGCCGGTGACGCTGGCCCGGGACGGTGCCACAGTGATGCTGGACATGGTTGCCTCCGTGGGAGTGGTTGTGAACGGCTCCACGTTCGGCCCGGACCACATCCCCTCCCCAGAGCATCGCCTCCCCGGCGCTTCCCGACCAGAGGCACGACGACGGGAAGTTCTTCCCAAGCGCAACCGGGCCCCGTGCCCCGATGATGGGTTAGTGGTCACCACCGAACGTTCGTCGTGTGTCCCGCACTCCGGGCACGCACCTCGCGGCGTTGCCGTCGCTAGCTGGACGACCAAGTACGGCGTCACTCCGGCGCCTTGCGATGTACGCACCCGGAGCACGGGCCACCCCCGACGCACGTCCGGCCGTGACCACTGATGCCGATCCGCGTCCTGCTCGCCGACGACCACCCCGTCGTACGCCGGGGCTTGGCCGCACTGCTCGGCACCCTCGACGAGTTCGAGGTGGTCGGCGAGGCCGAGGACGGCGAGGCGGCGGTCCGGGAGGCTCAGCTGACAAAGCCGGACGTCGTGCTGATGGATGTCCGGATGCCCGGGCTCGACGGGGTCGAGGCGACCCGTCGGATCCGCAAGGCGGTGCCCGAGACCGCGGTGCTGATGCTGACGATGTACGACGAGGACGCCACCGTGTTCACCGCGATGCAGGCCGGCGCCCGCGGCTACCTGCTCAAGGGCGCCGAGCAGGACGAGATCGCCGACGCGATCCGGGCCGTCGTCCGCGGGCAGGCGATCTTCGGTGCGGCCATCGCCTCGAGGATGCTGGAGCACTTCGCGAACCCGCCGGGACAGCCAGCGGCCGACGACCCGTTCCCCGAGCTGACCGGGCGGGAGAAGGAGATCCTCGAGCTGCTCTCCCAGGGCCGGCGCACCGCCCAGATCGCCTCGACGCTGCACCTCTCGCCCAAGACCGTGAGCAACAACCTCACCACGATCTTCGCCAAGCTCGAGGTGAGCGACCGGACCGCGGCGGTGATCCGGGCCCGCGAGCGCGGCCTGGGCGGCTGATGGGCGTGACTCCCTAGCCATGGATACCTTCGACCTGGCCGTGGCGATCGTCGCGGTGTCCACCGCCGCGTCGGGAGTTGCTCTCCTGCTCAGGCGACAGGCGCTCGTCTCCGCCACCTTCCTCGTCCTCGCCGGCTGCGCCGCCGTCCCGGCCGCGGTGCTGCTGTCCTCGGGGCACGACGACCTCGGCGCGTTCACGGGTCTGGTCGCTTTGTCGCTGTTCGCCCCGGCCGCGCTCGCCACCTATCCGCGGCTCCGCTGGAGACATCCCGTCGACTTCATCAGCCTGGTGGTCATCATCGGCTGCGGTGTCGTCGGGGTGGCGTACGTCGACACGGACGTGGAGGGACTGATGGCGCTGGTGCAGGGCTGCGCGCTGCTGGTCCACATCTGGTGGCGGATCGAGGTCTCCGCGGAGCGCGAGCGGCGTGCCCTGGTGTGGATGTCGCTCGCCGTCGTCGTGACCGGGCTCCTCTACTTCTTCGCCGCCTTCTCCACCGAGAACTTCGCCAGCGGAACCGTGCCAGCGCTAGCCACCGCAGTGTTCGCCCTGGTCGGGCCCGCGATGTACGTCGGCGCCACGCTGCCGGACCTGGTCGACGTCCGAGGGCTCGTGGTCACCGCGGTGGTCACCACGGTCGCCCTGATCACGGTGATGTCGATCTTCGTCCTCGAGCTCTCCCTGCTCGACGCTCTCGGGGCCGATGACCTCAACACCGGCGCGCTGGGCGTGCTCGCAGCGCTGGCGGCGACGACGTACCCGCCGACCCGCGTGGTCCTGCGCGGCGTCGTGGACCAGCTTCTGTTCGGCGAGCGCCCGGACCCGCTGGGGGCCGCCTCCGCGGTGGCGGGCCGGATCGGGGCGGATCCGGTCGTCGCGCTGCGGGCGATCCGCGAGGCGCTGGTCATCCCGTACGCCGCGGTCATGGTCGACGGCGTACCGCTCGCGACATCGGGCACCGAGACCACGCACACCAGGTCCCTCGACCTCGACGGCGCAGGTGAGCTGGTGGTGGGGCTGCGGCCGGGCGACCTGTCGTTCTCACCGGGCGACGAGCAGGTGCTGCGGCTGACCGTCCCGCTGCTGGCCCAGACCCTGCGCGCCCGGGCGCTCGCGGAGGACCTCATCGAGTCCCGCGGCCAGACCATCGCGGCCGTCGCGGAGGAACGCCGCCGGCTCCGGCGCGAGCTGCACGACGGCCTCGGACCTCGGCTGTCAGGAGTCGCGTTCACCTCCGACGCCGCGCGCAACCTGATCCGCACCGACCCGGCCGCGGCCGAGGCGATGGTCGCGCAGCTGCGCGCCGACACCGTGACCGCGATCGAGGAGATCCGGCGGATGGTCTACGCGATGCGCCCGCCCGCCCTCGACGAGCTCGGCCTGGTCCCGGCGTTGCGGCAGCAGGCGGTCGGGCTGCGCAACCGGGCCGGCGAGCCGGTAGCGGTCGACGTGTCCGCGCCCGAGGAGTTCCCCGACCTGCCGGCGGCGGTCGAGGTGGCGGCGTACCGCATCGTCACCGAGGCGCTCACCAACGTCGCCCGCCACAGCACCAGCGCCTCGGCGTCGGTGCGGCTGGACCCCACCGCCGACGGCCTGCACCTCGAGGTGACCGACCGAGGCCGCAGCGGCGCCTGGCGGGCCGGAGTGGGGCTCGCCTCGATGCGCGAGCGCGCCACGGAGCTGGGCGGGACGCTCGAGGCCGGTCCAGGCCCCGCGGGCGGCCGGGTCGCCGCCCTGCTGCCGCTCTGAATGCTCCTTCCCAAGTCGGGTACCGGTCCGGCTCGCGGGGGGAATGGAGCAGAGCAATGTCGAACACCGTCGCAATGATCATCATCGTCGTGGCCGTCGTCCTCGTGATCGCCGTCGTGGCGGTCCTGCTGATGCGGACTCGCGGCCAGGAACGCCGTACTCGTGAGGCCCAGGAGCTGCGCACGCAAGCGGCGGCACAGTCCACAGACGTGGATGTCGCGCAGCGAGAAGCCGCTGCGCGGCAGGCCGCTGCCGACCAGGCGCGCGCGGACGCCGAGCTCGCTGAGTCCAGGGCCACCCAGGCAGAGCGTGAGATGTTGCAGACTGACGCCCAGCGCGAGGACGCCCTTCGCGAGGCCGATCGGCTCGACCCGTCGGTCGACCACACGGGCGCGGACTACGAGCCGGGCGACGTGTCGCCCCCGCGCCAGCGTCCCTAGTTCTGGCCCTAGCCTCTGGGCATGGCCCAGGTCCCGGCGGCGACGCGCACGCTGCGGGTGCTGAGGTACCTCGCGAGCCAGCCCGACCCGGTGCCGCTCGACGCGATCGCGCGGGCGTGCGAGCTGCCCCGCAGCTCGGCGTACCACTTGGTCAGCGCGATGGTCGCCGAGGGCTTCGTCGTGCACCTGGACGACGAGCACCGCTACGGGCTCGGGGTGGCGGCGTTCGAGGTGGGCAGTGGGTACGCCCGGCAGGGTCCGCTCCAGCGGATCGCCCGGCGCCCGCTGGCCGAGCTGGTCGACCGGACCCGCCAGAGCGCGCACCTGGCTGTGCTGCACGGCAGTGACGTCCTCTACGTGCTGGAGGAGCGGGCACCCGGGCGGCCGCCGCTGGTCACCGACGTCGGCGTCCGGCTCCCCGCGCACCTGACCGCTACCGGCCGCGCGGTGCTCGCGCACCTGTCGGCGGCGCAGGTGCGGGCGCTGTTCCCCTCGTCGGCCGCCTTCGTGGAGCGGCACGGCAGCGGACCGACCTCGCTGAGCTCGCTGCGGTCGCTGCTGACCGAGACCCGGCAGCGCGGGTACGCCGTCGAGACCGGCGCGGTGACCCCGGGCCTGTCCAGCGTCGCCGCGGCGGTGCTCGACCACAACGGCCACCCGCTGGCGGGAGTCGCGGTGACCTACGCCGAGGGCGACGCCGAGCCCGCGGCGCTGGCGACCGACGTACGCCGGACGGCTGTCCTGCTCAGCACCCGCCTCGGCGGCGGCCCGCGACCGGCGTAGTCCGTGACGTTTGCCCCCTCCGAGCGTTCCTCCTAGGTGGAGCGGCAGGGAGACGCGGGGCGCGCGGTGTGGCGGCTGGTCTGCGCGTCCGTGCTGGCAGCAAGCCTGGTCGTAGGCGCGGTGGCCCTGCCGTCGTACGCGAAGGGCCAGCGCCAGGGCACGCCGCAGTCGAAGATGGACGCACGCGAGCAGCGGACCCTCGAAGCTCGGCAGCACGAGCACCCACCGGGGACCCCGCCGCACAACCACAACGACCCGAAGACCAAGAACGCCATCTCGCGCTCGGGCGAGACCCGCACGGACACCCCCGACCCGAGCACGTTCCTGACCCGCGCCGTCGCCCGGTCGGCGGTGGCGCTCCAGCGGAGGATGAAGGAGCCGACCCTCGCGCACGTCCGAGTCATGCAGAAGCGGCTCAAGCACCCGCAGGACCGCTACGCGATGGCCAACGGCTGCTACCGCCTCGGCGGGCAGAAGATCTACTTCAAGCCCACCGACCTCGGCCAGTACCTGCTCTACACGACCGACCGGCAGTTCCTTGTCAACGGCGGCACGCTGGCGGCGCCTAGCGACGCGACGATCTGGTCGGCGCAGCAACGCAAGCACGGCTTCACGTTCACCAACGCGGGCCAGCTGCTGGCGGTGAGCGGCAAGCACACCTTCCGGCTCACAAGGACCACGGGCTGCACCGCCTACCCGGAGGCGGGCGTCGACGTCTCGGGCCAGCCGCACGCCGGCGTGACGTCGTACCAGGAAGTGCGGGGGTACGTCGACGCGCACACCCATGGCATGGCCTTCGAGTTCCTCGGCGGTGGCGCGCACTGCGGCAAGCCGTGGGACCGGTTCGGGGCGCCGTACGCCCTGGTCGACTGCCCCGACCACACGATCACCGGCGGGTACGGCGGCATCCTCGAGTCGGCCCTCTCCGGCACGCTGAACCACGACCCGGTCGGCTGGCCGACGTTCAAGGACTGGCCGGCGCCCAACTCGCTGACCCACGAAGGCACCTACTACAAGTGGCTCGAGCGGTCCTGGCGCGGCGGCCAGCGGATCTTCGTGAACCTGCTCGTCGAGAACAACCAGCTCTGCATGCTCTACCCGATCAAGCGGAACTCGTGCGACGACATGGACTCGGTCCGCCTGCAGGCGCGCGACATGTACAAGATGCAGGACTACATCGACGCCCAGTTCGGCGGGCCGGGCAAGGGCTTCTACCGGATCGTGCGCAGCCCGTTCGAGGCGCGGAAGGTGATCAACGCCGGGAAGATGGCGGTGGTCATGGGGATCGAGACCTCGGTGCCGTTCGGCTGCACGATGAAGCTCGACGTACCGGCCTGCTCGATCTCCGACATCGACCGGCAGCTCGACGAGGTGCGCAAGCTCGGCGTACGCCAGATGGAGCTGGTCAACAAGTTCGACAACGCCCTGGCCGGGGTCGCCGGTGACACCGGCGAGGTCGGCACCCTGGTCAACGCCGCGAACTTCCTGGAGACCGGGTCGTTCTGGGACATGCGGCACTGCGAGCCCGCCGACGGCGAGAGCCACGACAAGGACCAGGTCGCCGCCCCGGGCATCAGCGCCCAGCAGCAGGACGCGCTGTTCGGCGCGATCGCCCAGCTCGGGCTGCCGAACATCGCGCTGCCGCTCTACCCGCCGCCGGCCCACTGCAACTCGCGCGGCCTCACCACCCTCGGCGAGCACACCATCAAGGCGCTCGCCGAGCGACACATGATCTTCGACCCCGACCACATGTCGGTGAAGGCGCGGTCCTCGGCGCTCGACACGATCGACCAGCTCGGCTACCACGGCGTCGTGTCCTCGCACTCGTGGGCGACCCCCGACGCCTACCCGCGGATCTACGAGGAGGGCGGGTTCATCACGCCGTACGCAGGGGACTCCGCGGGGTTCGTCGACAAGTGGCGCACCCACGTCGGCTGGGCGGACCCGCGCTACTACTGGGGCATCGGGTACGGCGCGGACATGAACGGCCTCGGCGCGCAGGGCAACCCGCGCGGTGCCTCTGTTCCCAACCCGGTCACCTACCCGTTCGAGGGCCTTGGGGGCGTGACCATCCGCCGGCAAACGGCCGGTATTCGCACGTGGGACATCAACACTGACGGCGTCGCGCAGTACGGCCTCTACCCCGACTGGATCCAGGACCTCGCCATGGTCGCGGGCGCTCAGCGCGCCGCCGACGGCAAGAACATCACCGAGGACATCTCGCGCGGCCCCGAGGCCTACCTCCAGATGTGGGAGCGCGCCGAGGGCATCAAGCCCGACTCGTGCCGCAACCCGTCGCTGCGCCGCCAGGTCTCGGCCGTCTCGCGGTGGATCCACCCGGGCATGTCCACTCGCGCGGTGATGAACGCCGTCGGCCAGCCCTACACCCGCCTCGGCCGGACCTTCGGGTTCTGCGCCAAGGAGAAGGGCCACCCGACCGTGCGCATGACCGTCACCTTCACGCCGGGCGGCAAGGTGGTTTCGCTGCGTCGCGGCGCCTGAGTGCCGCGTAGTCAGACGTAGTGATCGGCCCGGACGAACGCGGGCCCCCGCTCAGGGCGGCCGGCGAGAAGACCGATCAGTACGTTTGGTTACGGGCCATCACCCGCGCACTCAGAAGGGCATGGCGATGAAGGGCGAGGAGTAGTCGTCGTCATTGGCCAGCTGTCCCTCTGCCCCGCTGACGGAGGTCCGAGTCCGCTCTGCCTCGATCATCATGCTCAGGAGCCCGACGTCTCCGGGGGTGGGGATGCCCGTCACTTCACGGTGGGCCAGCACCCACGAAACGGCCGCGGTGATGCGTGCCTGGTCGGCGTACGGCTCGTACCAGGTGGCGTGTGAATGGTCCGCTCGTTCGGGCCAGTTGCGACGCGAGACGGTCTTGATGGTCATGAGACCGGCGTCTTGGCGCTGGACCTCGTCGACCAGAGCCTCGTAGTCGGCGCGGTACGACTCGTTGCGCCACAACACGGGGTTGAGGGGCGTGAGCACCGTCGCGAACGGATGGCGGCGGAGCGCCTCCAGGTGGGTTGCGGGGGCCTGATGGCCGTGGCCGGTGATGCCGATTGCTCCGATCAGGCCCTCGTCCTGCGCCCTCACCGCGGCGGAGAGTGCGCCGTCGGGCCGAGTAGCTGCATCCAGCTCGTCCAGGTCACCGATCGCGTGGAGCTGCAACAGGTCAACGTGGTCGGTCTGGAGCCGGCGCAACGAGTCGTTGATCTCCTGCCACGCCAAGTCCCTGTCTCGCTCGCCCGTCTTCGTCGCCAGGAAGATCCGGTCGCGGATCTGCGACATCCAAGGGCCCAGCCGCAGCTCGGCGTCCCCGTAGCCTGCCGCCACGTCGACGTGGTTGATGCCCGCAGCGAGGGCCTCCTCGATGGAGCGGTCCGCCGCGTCCTGTGACACATCGCCCAACGCCGCAGCGCCGTAGATGAGAACCGAACTGTCATGCTCGAGGCGTCCGAGTCGTCGCTTCTCCATACAGACAACTCTCTGCCTGTCGCCAGCGGCACGCAACCCGACCCTAGAAGCCTGAAGGCGCGTTCTATTGCACCTGACCCGGCGCGAACGCAGTCGCGGCATTGCCGGCGGCGTCCTGCACCACCAGTCCCATGTCGAACGTCGACTTCGCCGGCAGCCGCACGAAGTCGACCTCGAGGTCATCGGACACCTGGATCGACTGCGTGGAGAGCACTTGCTCGTAGCTGCCCGGGCTCGGCACGAAGACGTACGGCGTCAGCGTGCCGCCGACGTCGAGCGAGACGCCCGCGCTGGATCCTGTGCTCGCGTCCACGACGCTCACGCTCTGGATCTCGCCCGCGCTGCTCAGCAGCAACCGGACACCGATGTCACTGACTCCGCCGTTGGGCGCGGTGTACTGCGCCAGGAAGCTGCCGAGCAGTCCGCCGGACTGGGCCTGGTAGACCGCGGTGACCGGCGCGACGGTCTGACCGTCGGTCAGGGCGGTGAGAGCGTAGTTCCACACCCCTTGCACCTGACCAGGTCCGCCCGCGTCGAGGTAGGCGGGCAGGACCAGCCCGAGCGCCGTTTGCTGGCCACCGACCTCGGTGAACACGTAAGTCTCGGCGCTGGTGACGTTGGCGCGCGAGCCGTCGGCGAGCTGCCCGGCGATCTTGATGCCGGACGCGTCGGCCTGCAGGATCTGCGCCTGCGGCGAGACGAACTCCACGCCCGCGCCGGTGCTGCCCTGGGACGAGCCGGCACTCTCGACGAACGCCTCGACGAACTCCCGCCAGCCCTGCGGCTCGGTGCCGTCGCCGAGCACCGACTGATCCACGTTCCGAGGGTTCGAGGGCAGGTAGACGTTGATGCCGGTCGCCTGCTGGGTGCCCTGGCCGGTCGCCTGCACGGTGACCGCACGGTCGATGGCCGCGGACACCGCGTCGCGGGCGACAGCGACGTCGTCGGGGACCCCGGTGAGGTGCTTCATGAAGTCGCCGAGGTCGACGAGGTCGTACGTCTGGCCCTCCAGGCCAGGGAAGCCGGCCACGAACTCAAGCGCCAGCGCACGAGCGCGGGCCACCGGGGTGGTGATCTCGGCCATGTTCGCGACCGCGGCCTGGCTGAACGACTCCAGCGCGGCGTCGAGGTTCGCGACCGCGTCGCCGTCCACGACCGACATGGCGACGAGGTCGCGGTACTCCTGGCCGCCCGGCTGGACAGCGATGCTGTCGAGCAGGTCGACGTAGCCCTGCACGAAGGCGTTCGCGATGTCCTGGCCGTCACCGCCCTGGCCCATCGGAGGGAACGACGCCGGAGCCAGCGGGTGGTAGATCATGACCTCCTCCGAGCCGGCGAGCCACTTGCCGAGCGGCGCCAGCGCGGAGACGGTTTCGTAGTTGGCCATGAGGCACGCGGCCTGGTTGATCACGTCGAAGCGGTCGATGCCGGCCTTCTGCATGCCGATGATCAACCCCTCCCGCATCTCCGGGACGCTGAGCGCCTGGGTGCCGGGCGGCCCGGTGTCGACGTACCCGCCGGTGTTGCCGCCGCCATGGTCGAAGAAGGTGAAGCCGTAGTGCTTGGCCGGGTAGCGGTCGGCGGCCTCGTCGATGAACGACCCGAGCACGTCGGGCTGGCCCATCGAGACCTCGCCGAGGTCGCTGATCTCGTTGTACCTGCCGTCCTCGAGCACCAGCAGCTTGGCCGTGCTGAACTCGCCGATGCCGGGGACCTGCGACGTCGGGGCGTCGGTGTCGGTGGGCTCCGGGAGGTCGAGCAGTACGACGATGTTGACGTTGTCCGCGTCGGGGAGCTGCGCGATCTCGGTGAGGTTCTCGACCATCAGCTGCGGCACCGACGCGGTGTCGCCGACGGCGTAGATCATCATCGTCCAGTCCGCGACCTCTGCGTCGTCGGCCGCGGCCACCGCCTCGCTGGTGCTGCCGAGACCGGCGGCAAGGGAGACCGCGCCGGCCGCCACCAGGGTGGCGACCAGCCCGGTCAGCCGTCGGCCGGCCCGTGGGAAGTGCGTCCGCACCAGCTGCTCCTCCGTGTCTGGTTGCTGGTCAGAAGCTGCTGACCAACGTGTTGAACATCAGGTTGTAGCTCTCGATCAGCGGGGCACTCTCGTCGCCCAGCGCACCCTGCTCGTACAACGTGAAGGCCGTGACCCCGCTGCCGTCCTGGAGCGCGAAGTAGTAGGCGAAGCCCTCCAGCGCGACGGTGCCACCCTGCTGGGTGGCCACCGCGCCCTGGAAGCCGAGCACCACGCACTGCACGACCGCCGAGCTCGGGATCTGCGCCTCACTCGGCTCGCTGACCCCGAGGTCCTGGATGCCCATGCTCTGGAGGCCGTTGAGGTTCTCGGTGATCATCGCGTTCAAGTCGGTCGGCGCCGGGTTGATGATGGCGAAGAAGTAGCCGTTGTCACCGAACACCTGGACGAATCCGTCCTGCTGCTGCTCGACCACGTAGCCGTCCGGTTTCTGGAAGCTGATGTCGCCACCGACGATCACCGTGTTGTCGTCACCGGTCGTCGTGTCGATGCCGCCGCCGCCGTCGTCGGGCTCGGGCGAGGCCGTGGCGTCGGCCGACGTCACCTGTCCGAACGCCCGCGACAGCGATGGCGCGGTGCTTGGCGACGCCCCTTCGGACGCGTCGGGGCTCGGGCCCGGCGCCGGCACGGGAGACGGAGCCTGGTCCGTCGTCGGGCCGGAGCCGACCTGGGTTTCGAGGTCGATCGGCGAAGTGGCCGGCGGCTGGTCCGAGTCGGCAGCCGCGGCAGCCGCCGCCTGGCCGACCACGCCCGCGAGCACGATCGTCGCGGCCACGGCGCCGACCACGAGGGCGGTCCTCTTGTTGTCCTGCGGTGCCACTCCTGCTGGGGTCGGCCTGAGGCTCGGCGTCGCACTCAAGGGATCGGCGTCCTCGGTGCGGTTGCGGGCCCGGGTCACCTTGCTGCCGGCGCGCACCGAAGTGCCGCACGCGACGCAGAAGTTGGCGCCGTGCAGGAGCGGCATCTCGCACGAGGGGCAGTACGCCGTGCCCAGGGCGCTGTCCTTCAGCCCGGTGCCGGTCGCCGCCGCCTCCAGCGCGGCCTCGAGCACCGCGAAGTGCAGGAGGTAGCGCAGCCGGACCACCAGCGCGGCCGCGATCAGCGCACCCCACACCAGGCCGACGACGGCACCCTTCGTGCCCTCCAGCCGGGCGGCGAAGAAGAGCCCGCCCTGGAAGACGATGTTCGCGATCAGAGCCTCCGCCAGGCCGCGGAAGTAGGCGGGCTTGAACCCGTCGTAGCCCGCGCCGAGGCCGGAGTAGCTGGCCACGGCGATCCCGGTGGCCGCGCCGTAGACGATCGGCTTCACCACCGCGGCGGAGAGGATGAGCGAGACCCAGAAGCCGGCGTTCGGCGAGTCGACCTGGCCGAAGCTGCTGAACAGCCCTCGGTTGACCACGATGGTCTCGGCCGCGGCGAAGGCCGCACCGGCCGCGACACCGAAGGTGAGCCCGTCGATCATGTCGTCGAACAGCGGCCGGCCCGCCAGCACCAGCGGCCCGACCTGCTTGAGCGCCTCGCCGACGATCGGGACCAGTAGCACCAGGACGAGCAGGCTCGACCAGCGCACGCCGCCGGCCCCGTTGCCGTCGAAGTTCACCGACGAGACGTTGCTGTCGAGGATCCCGGCGTGCCACAGGAACGTGAACCCCACGCCGAGCGCGGCCGCGGCCCCGATGGCGCCGAGCACCACGCCGATCGGCTGGTCCTCCCACTGGTTGACGTCGTACATGTAGACGACGTAGATCGCCGGGACGACGACCGCGGCCGCCACGAACGCGAAGGCCAGGAAGCCGAGCGCGCCGGCCACCACCGGGATCAGGATCCCGAGCCCGAGCGCCCAGCGATACGTCTGCGGAGCGCTGCCGGAGGCCAGCGGCATCAGGGACGTGACGAGGTTGAACGACGCGACCGGTTCGCCGGGCTGGAGCGCATAGCTCTGGCGGCGCTCGCCCCCGGCACCGGCACCGGCGCTGAGCTCGGCACCGGTGGCCGGGTCGAACCGCGCACCGACGGGTGCCACGGGTGCGCCGGCGGCGGGCGTCTCGGGTGTGGGAGTCACAGTTCCTCCTGGTCAGAGCGTGCTGATCAGTGTGTTGAGCATGGTGTTGTAGCCGATGAGCAGCTTTGAGTTGGGCTTGAGCGAGCCCTTGCCGTAGAGACCGAACGCCGTGGCGCCGGTGCCGTCCGCGCGGACGAAGTAGTAGGCGAACCCCTCGACCGGGATGCTCCCGCCCTGCTGGCTGGCGAGCAGCCCCTGGAAGTTGAGGGTGGCCGCGCCAGTGACGCCGTTGACCTGCACGGACTGCGGCTGGGTGATCTTGAGGTCCGCGACACCGAGGTTCTGGATGCCGGTGAGGTTGTTGGTGATCAGCTTGGGCAGCGTGGTCTTCTTCGGCGTCAGGTAGGCGAAGAAGTAGCCCTTGTAGCCGAAGACCTGTGCGAAGCCCGGCCCCGGGTCCTCGATCTTGAAGCCTTTGGGCACCAGGAACAGCACGTCGTCGCTGAGCGAGACGATGCCGCCCTTGGGGGCGGCTTCAATGCTGCGGCCCTCGTCGCCCAGGCGGACGGCCGAGGTCTTGCTCAGCTCGTCCTCGCCCGACTGCGGGTCGATCGTGATCGGCGTCTCCGACGGCGGTTTCAGGTTGTCGTCCTCGTCGGCAGCGGCGCCCGCCGCGATCTGACCGAGCGACCCCCCGATGAGGATGGAGGCGACGATCGCCCCGACCACCAGGGCGGTCTTCTTGTTGTCCTGCGGCGCCACCCCGGCAGGAGTCGGCCTGAGGCTCGGCCTCGCGGCCGCGGGATCGGGGTCCTCGCTGCGGTTGCGGGCCCGGGTCACCTTGCTGCCGGCGCGCACCGACGTGCCGCACGCGACGCAGAAGCTGGCGCCCGCCATCAGCGGCATCTCGCACGAGGGGCAGTACGCCGTACCGCGGGCCGCGTCCTTCAGCCCCGCGCCGGTCGACGACGCCTCGAGGGCCGCCTCGAGCACCGCGTAGTGGAGCAGGTAGCGCAGCCGCACGACCAGTGCGGCCGCGATCAGCCCGCCCCAGACCAGGCCGACGACGGCACCCTTGGTGCCTTCGAGCCGGGCGGCGAAGAAGAGCCCGCCCTGGAAGAGGATGTTGGCGGCCAGCGCCTCGGCCAGGCCGCGGTAGTAGGCGGGCTTGAAGCCGTCGTAGCCTGCGCCGAGGCCGGAGAAGCTGGCGACCGCGATGCCGGTCGCGGCGCCGTAGACGATCGGCTTGACCACTGCGGCGGACAGGATGAGCGACACCCAGAAGCCGGCGTCCGGGGAGTCGACCTGGCCGAACGTCGAGAACAGGCCGCGGTTGACGACGATGGTCTCCGCCGCGGCGAACGCTGCACCCGCGGCCACACCGAAGGTGAGCCCGTCGATCATGTCGTCGAACGCCGGCAGGCGGGCGAGCAGGATCGGGCCGACCTGCTTGAGCACCTCGCCGACGATCGGGACCAGGAGCACCAGCACCAGGAAGCTGGTCCAGCGGATGCCGGACTCGGTGCCGTCGATGTCCACCGGTGCCAGGTCGTTGCCGAGGATCCCGGCGTGCCACAGGAACGTGAAGCCGACCGCGAGGGCGGCGGCGGCCCCGAGCGCGCCCACCACCACTGCGACCGGCTGGTCCTCCCACTGGTTGACGTCGTACATGTAGACGACGTAGACCGCCGGCACCACCAGGGCCGCCGCGACGAACGCGAAGGCGAGGAAGCCGAGCGCGCCGGCCACCACCGGGATCAGGATCCCGAGGCCCAGCGCCCAGCGGTAGGTCTGCGGAGCCGACCCAGAGGCCAACGGCATCAGGGAGCTGACGACGTTGAACGACGCCACCGGTTCGCCGGGCTGGAGCGCGAAGCTCTGCCTGCGCTCGCCGCCGCCGGCAGCGGCGCCGAGCTCGGCCCCGGTCATCGGGTCGAAGCGCGCACCGGCGGGCAGCTCTGGGGTCTGGGCATCAGCCATGTCGGTCATCGCACCTTTTCCTGATTCGGCGGGCCGAGATGCCGCGGGCTGCCTGAGTGTGCCCGCGTTGCTGGGCCACCGTAAAGAACCGTCGGCGAGATCTCGGACGACACGCGAGAATCCCCGGTTCCGCGGTCGGCCGGACCGGCGGTCCGGCCGAAGTACCCAAAAGTAGGCTTTGTCTCAGTCGGGACCCGGCCCGTAGGAGTGCCCGTAGGCTGCGGCACGGTCGGGTCAAGAAGGTCGAGAAGGGGCTGAAGCAGTGGATCTGTGGGTGCTGATCGCCGGGCTGGTCATGCTGGTCCTCGCGCTCCCGGTGGCGGGTCGTCGGGTGTGGTTCCTGTTCCGGCTGATAACCAGCGGCCAGCCGGCACCGGACCGGGTGGAGAACGTCACCAAGCGGCTCGGTGAGGCGATCAAGACCCAGGTGGTCGAGGTCTTCGCCCAGCGCAAGCTGCTCAAGTGGTCGGTGCCGGGGGCTGCGCACTTCTTCGTCTTCTGGGCGTTCGTCATCCTCGGCTCGGTCTACCTCGAGGCGTTCGGCATCCTCTTCTCCCGCAACCCCGACTGGGCGATCCCGCTCGTCGGCCACTGGGACCTGCTCGGCTTCGCGCAGGACTTCATCGCGGTGATGTGCCTGGTCGGCCTCGCGACGTTCGCGTCCATCCGGCTCCGCAACAACCCGCACAAGCTGGGTCGCAGGTCGCGGTTCAGCGGCTCGCACCTCGGCGGCGCCTGGGTCATCCTCGCGATGATCGTCAACGTCATCTGGACGATGCTCCTTTTCCGTGGCGCCGCGGCTGCCGGCGAGGAGCCCGCCGAGCATCTGCCGTACGGCGCCGGCGCCTTCGCCTCGCAGGCGGTCGGCACGCTGTTCGACGGGATGGGCGAGAGCGGCCTCAAGGCGATCGAGGGTGTCGGCCTGCTGCTGCACATCGGCGTGATGCTGGCGTTCCTGGTGATCGTCCTGAACTCCAAGCACCTGCACATCTTCGTGGCGCCGCTGAACGTGCTCTTCGGCCGGCGACCGGTCGCACTGGGCGCGGTCAAGCCACTCACCTCGGAGGGCAAGCCGGTCACCCTCGATGACATCGAGGACCTGGACGAGAACACCACCCTCGGCATCGGCTCGATCGAGGACTTCTCCTGGAAGGGAATGCTCGACTTCGCGACCTGCACGGAGTGCGGCCGGTGCCAGTCGCAGTGCCCGGCTTGGAACACCGAGAAGCCGCTGTCTCCCAAGATGCTGATCATGATGCTGCGCGACCACGCGTTCGCGAAGGCGCCGTACATCCTTGCGGACGAGGGCGACCGGGCCTCGCTGCCCCAGGCCGTGCTGGACGAGGCGGACCGGCCGCTCGTGGGCGAGACCGAGGGCCCGGCGTGGGAGCCCACCGGCGGCGCGATCATCGACACCGACGTGCTCTGGTCCTGCGTGACCTGCGGCGCGTGCGTGGAGCAGTGCCCGGTGGACATCGAGCACGTCGACCACGTCATCGACATGCGCCGCTACCAGGTGCTGGTCGAGTCGAACTTCCCCGCCGAGCTCAACCAGCTCTTCAAGGGGATGGAGAACAAGGGCAACCCCTGGAACATGTCGCCGACGGCGCGAATGGACTGGGCGCAGGGGCTGGACTTCGAGGTCAAGGTCGTCGGTGACGACGTGGAATCACTCGACGAGGTCGAGTGGCTGTTCTGGGTCGGCTGCGCCGGCGCCTACGAGGACCGGCAGAAGAAGACCACGCGGGCGGTGGCCGAGCTGCTGCACATGGCCGACGTGTCGTTCGCCGTACTCGGCAACGGGGAGACCTGCAACGGCGACCAGGCGCGCCGGGCGGGCAACGAGTTCGTCTTCCAGGGGCTCGCGCAGCAGAACGTCGAGACCTTCAAGGAGTACAAGGTCAAGAAGGTCGTCTCGACCTGCGCGCACTGCTTCAACACGCTGAAGAACGAGTACAAGGACTTCGGCATCGAGCTCGAGGTCGTCCACCACACCCAGCTGCTCAACCGGCTGGTGCGCGAGGGCAAGCTGACGCCGGTCACGGACGGCGCCGGCGCTCAGAAGCGGACGATCACCTACCACGACCCGTGCTACATCGGACGCCACAACGGCGTCTACGCCCCTCCGCGCGAGCTGCTCCAGGTGCTGCCCGGCGCGGACTTCGTCGAGATGCCGCGCAACTCCGAGCGCTCGTTCTGCTGCGGGGCCGGCGGCGCCCGGATGTGGATGGAGGAGAACCTCGGCACGCGGATCAACGACGCCCGTACCACCGAGGCCGTCGCCACCGGTGCCGACCAGATCGCGGTCGGGTGTCCGTTCTGCCGGGTGATGCTCTCCGACGGCCTCACCGCCGCGATCGACAAGGGCGAGGCGCGCGAAGAGGTCGAGGTCCTCGACGTCGCGCAGATGCTGCTCGCGTCGGTCAAGGGCGAGATGGCCACCCGCCGCGCCCCCGGCTCGGGCTCGGGCTCAGGCGGTACGGCGACCGCCCTGAAAGAGCGGCCGGAGGAAGCAAAGGCCGAGCCGGAGGAGGGCGCCGCCACCAAGGCCGAGGACGCCCCGAAGGCCACGGGCGGTTCGTCGCTCTTCGACACTCCTGCCGACGACGCCTCGGAGGAAACGGACAAGCCGGCGCCTGCAAAGCCGGCGTCATCCGGCGGCTCGCTGTTCGACCTTGATGATGGTGACGACGAGCCGGAGCCGGAGGAGAAGCCCGAGTCCGCCCCAGCGGCCAAAACCGAGACGTCCGGTGGCTCGCTCTTCGACATCGGCGGCGACGACGAGCCCGAAGCCAAGGCCGACCCCGCGCCCGCGGCCAAGACCGAGACGTCCGGTGGCTCACTGTTCGACATCGGCGGCGACGACGAGCCAGAACCCGAAGCCAAGGCCGACCCCGCGCCGGTCGAGCCTGTCGAGACCACCGCAGCCGAGGCACCCGCCAAGCCCGCCGCCGACCTCGGGTCGGGCGGCTCGCTGTTCGACATTGCCGCCCCCGAGGTCGTTGACCAGCCCGCCGACACGGCGCCCGACCCGGACGCCGAGCCGGAGCCCGAGGCCACAGCCAAGGAGACGGCGGCCGACGAGGAGCCTGACGAGCAGGTCTCGGCCGGTGCGGCGCTCAGCCAGGCGGCGACGTTCTCGGAGCCCGAGCCGGAGCCCGAGCCCGAAGCCGAGGCGGAGCCCGCACCGGAGCCGGAGTCCGATGACGGGCCTGAGACCGACGACGAACCCGACGAGAAGCCGAAGCCGGCAAGCTCAGGCGAGAAGCACACCCCGAAGACCGACGTCGACATCAACGAGTCGGGCTCCCTCTTCGACCTGTGATCACGTGAGCTGAACGCTGCCGCGCGTCGTACGCTCACGACGGAGGCCACATGGACTTCGACGAGTACGTCGCGGCGCGGTACGGCAGGCTGATAGAGCACGCCGTGCACCTCGGCTGCGCCGAGGGCGAGGCCGGCTCGTACGTCGACCAGGTGCTGCTCGAGCAGCGCAAGCGGATCGGTCGCGCCGAGGACCCCGACCCACTGGTCCACGAGGCGCTGGAGCGAGCGATCAACGGGACCCCCGAGCGGTCCCGCCGCACCGGGCCCCTGGTCGCCGCCGCGCTGGTGGTGGTCGCGGTCGCCGTGGGGGTCGTGGCGACCTACCGACCGACGCCGGACCCGCTGCCGTCGCTGTTCGCGCTCACCGGCGACCAGGCCGAGGAGTTCCTCGAGAGCCAGGGCTTCGACGTCTCGCTGGAGCAGGCGCGGTCCTGCGAACCGCCCGGGCTGGTGGTCGACTCGGACCCGCCCAGCGGGGCGCCGGTGCGCAAGGGCGCCACGGTCACGGTCCGCACCTCGATGCTGTCGGGCAGCCACTGCGAGGCGGCCTACGCACGCCGGCTGGCCGCCTGGGAGTTCGTGCTGTTCGCGCTGGGCAGGGGTCCGGCGCCCGACTTCGCAGGCTCCGTGGACGTGGTGGTCGACGGCGGTGCCCCCGTCCGGCTGACCGGCGACGCCGCCGCGGGGCTGCTCGCACTCGACGACGTGACGACGCCGTTCGCCGACGCGGCTCGACAGACCAGGCCGAGCGAGAGCGGGCTGCCGCGGCTGGGGGTCACGTTCACGTACGCACCCGATTCGTGGTGCGGGGTCGCCCTGCCGGACGTGGTCGCCGATCGCAGCTCGATCCGCTTCAGGATCGACCCACGCCCGGAGTTCGCGGGCGGTTGCCCGCTCACCGTCGACCTCTACCGGACTGATTCGCTCATCGATGCGGTCGTCGTCTACACCCCCAAGTCGTAGCGTGGGTGCGGAGGTGTCGTGAACTTCGACCTGTACGTCGCGGCGAGGTACGGCAGGCTGATCGAGCATGCCGTCCTCCTTGGCTGCGCCGAGGGCGAGGCCGGCGCCCACGTCGACCGAGTGCTGCTCGAGCAGCGCAAGCGGATCCGCCGCAACGAGGATCCCGACACGCTGGTGCGCGAAGCGCTCGAACGCTCGATCAGCGGCACCCCCGAGCGGTCCCGCCGCGCCGGCCCGCTTGTGACCGTCGGCCTGGTGGCGGTCGCGGTGGCCGTGGGCGCCGCGCTGACCTACCGGCCACCCCCGCAGCCGGTGCCCTCGCTGTTCGCCCTCGACGAGGGCCAGGCGCAGCGGCTGCTCGAGGACCAGGGCTACGACGTCTTGGTCCGCCCGGCTCGCTCCTGCGAGCCCGAGGGGTTGGTGCTCGAGTCCGACCCGCCGCCGGGCACGCGGGTGCAGGAGGGCGCCACGGTGACGGTCCGCACCGCGGCACCATCCGACGTCTTCTGCCAGTTGCTGTTCGTCAACCGGGCCGACGCCTGGGACTTCGTCAACTTCGCACTCGGCGGCGACCCGCCGCCATTCGCCGACACCGTGCGCGTGCTCGTCCCCGGCAGCCCGCCGAGGACGCTCGCCGGGCCGGAGGCATCCGACGGCGGCCCCTGGGACGAGGCCTTGGACCTGATCGCGACGGCCGCGCACCGAGCCGCGCCCACCTCGACCGGGATGCCGTCGCTCAGGGTCGACATCACCATCCCGCCCGATCTGTGGTGCAACGTGCCGCGTCCGCCCGAGACCGGGCCACGCTTCGCGCTCCGCCTCCAGATCGACGCGCGCCAGGCGCGCAACGACGTCGGCTGCCCGCTGACCATCGACCTCTACCGGTCCGAGCGCGTCATCGACACCGTGGTCGTCTACCCGGCCAGGGCCGACACACCCTAGTGCGGCGGCCGATCCGGGTCCGGCGCGTCGACGTCGTCGGGCACGACGATCGGCCTGAGCCACGCCCAGGTGATGAACACCGCGGACACGACCACCATCGCGAGACCGGCCCACAGGTTGGCATTGACGTCGCCGGTCTTGTCGTACTCCTTGTCACCGAAGAGGCCCATCAGCACCAGGATCACGCCGTACACGCCCAGCAGCCCGCCGATGATGTTGCGGATGTCGAGAGCGCCGGCGGTGTGCTTCTCGGAAGTCTGCTCACTCATGTCCCGGTCCTCCTCAGAACGCCAGGTTCAGGATGATGACCATGACCAGTGCGATCGAGGCCAGCGGGATGGTGCGGCGGTACCACGGGTACGACGCCTCGTCGGCGTCCACGAGGTCCTCCTTGGGAGTCTCCGAGTAGACGAGCCCCTTCAGCTGCTCTGTCGTCTTCGGTGTCCCGCCCAGGGAGACCACGATGCTGAGCACGATGTCGACCACGAACGCGACGGACGCCGCCAGGAACGACGCGCCCTGGCCGGACAACGGGATCACGCCCTGGCTGAGCGATCCGAGCGTTCCCTCGGTGAGGATCGCAGTCGCCACCGCGGACAGGGTGCCGGCCACCAGGCCGACCCAGCCGGCCGTGGCGGTCATCCGCTTCCAGAACATGCCGAGGATGAACGTCGCGAACAGCGGGGCGTTGAAGAAGCCGAACAGGGTCTGCAGGTAGTCCATGATGTTCGAGAAGTTCGACGCCAGCGCCGCGGTGAAGATGGCGATCACCGCCGCCGCAACCGTCGCGAGCCGACCGACCCGCAGGTAGTAGTCGTCCTCACGCTCCTTGACGACGTAGGTCTCCCAGAGGTCGTAGCTGAACACCGTGTTGAACGCCGAGATGTTGGCCGCCATGCCTGCCATGAACGCCGCGAGCAGCCCGGTGATCGCCAGCCCCAGGAGGCCGTTGGGCAGCACGTCCCTCATCAGGTAGAGCAACGCGTCGTTGTAGGCGACCCCCTCTCCCGAGGCGCCGCCCGGCGGCGCTCCACCGGACTTCAGATCCGCGATCTCCGTGACCAGCACCGCCGCGATCATGCCGGGGAAGATGGTGATGAACGGGACGAACATCTTCGGGAAGGCGCCGATGATCGGGGTCTTGCGCGCCGAGGAGATCGAGTTGGACGCCATCGCGCGCTGCACCTCGACGAAGTTCGTCGTCCAGTATCCGAAGGACAGCACGAAGCCGAGGCCGAAGACGATGCCGACGATCGACCAGAAGTCGGAGGCGAAACCGCTCAGCGCGTTGCCGGGCCACGAGTTGAGCTGCTCTTCCGCGGTCGGGCCGGCCGGGTTGTCCGCCGCGGCTGAGCTGATCTTGTCGGTGAGTCCGTCCCAGCCGCCGATCCGGTGCATGCCGAGCAGCGTGAGCGGGGCGAGGGAGGCCACGATCACGAAGAACTGGAGCACCTCGTTGTAGATCGCAGCGCTGAGCCCGCCCAGCGTGATGTAGGACAGCACGATCGCCGAGGCCACGATCAGGGCCACCCAGAGCGGCCAGCCCAGCAGCGCGTGGATGATCGAGCCGAGCAGGTAGAGGTTGATGCCGGCGATGAGCAGCTGGGCCACGGCGAAGGAGATCGAGTTGACGAGGTGCGCGCCGGTGCCGAACCGGCGGCGCATGAACTCCGGCACCGAGCGGACCTTCGAGCCGTAGTAGAACGGCATCATCACGACGCCGAGGAAGAGCATCGCCGGGATCGCGCCGACCCAGAAGTAGTGGACTGTCGGCAGGCCGAACTGCGCGCCGTTCGCCGACATGCCCATGATCTCGACGGCGCCGAGGTTGGCCGAGATGAACGCCAGCCCGGTCACCCAGGCGGGCAGCGACCGGCCGGACAGGAAGAAGTCGAGCGAGTCCGAGACCTGGCGCCGGGCCAGCAGGCCGATGCCGAGGACGACCGCGAAGTACAGGAAGACGATCAGGTAGTCGACCGGCCCTGCGTCGATGATCGTGTCCGCCATGACGGTGACGAGAGGCACGGGATCGGACATGCGAGCGCCCTTTCTGCAGCTGTGTGGCCCCCGAGGCCATCGACGCGGTGCCCCCCGGTTCGGCGGGGCAAACCTCGCGTCAGGCGGCAGAATGGAAGGTGCGACGTCGCTCTGACGTCACTTGACACCACTTTCCCCTTGACATGACGTCATCATGATGTCATTGTGGTGCACATGGACATCACGCCGTACGTCGACAGCCTCCGGCGCGACCTGCTCGCAGCCGCCGAGGCCGCCGGCCCAGAGGCCCACGCGGCCGCCGAGCGGCTCACCTTCGCCCTCGATCCCGCCGCCCGGCTGGCGCTGATGGAGGCCATCTCGCAGGCCGCCACCGAGATCACCGCCGAGATGCCGGCCGGTGGCGTCGACGTCCGGCTCGACGGTCGCGAGCTCGCGTTCGTGGTCGACTCGCCCGCCGGCCCCCCGGCGCCCCCGGCCCCGCCGCCCCCGCCTCCGCCCCCGGGCGTCGAGGACGAGGAGGAAGGCGGCATCGCCCGGATCACGCTCCGGCTCCCCGAGTCGGTCAAGACCAAGGCCGAGGAGTTCGCCGCCCGGTCCGGGCACTCGCTCAACACCTGGCTCGTCAACGTCGTCCGCTCGGCCACCCGCGACGGCGCCATCAACGTCGACATCGACCTGTCCAGCCTCCCGTTCGTCGGCGGCAACGACCCCTTCGGCGGTCAGGGCCCCTTCGGCGGCAAGCGCGGCCGGCGGATGACCGGCTGGGTCTGACAGACCCGCACACAGCCACGGACCGGCACTCCATCAACTCGGGGCCGGCCCGGTGAACCAGCACACCCTCAACCAGCAGGAGAACAGCCATGCCCGACTACCGCTTCGAGACCCACCGCCCCGTCAACCTGGTCGTCGAGATCAGCAAGGGCAACGTCAACGTCCGCTGCACCGACACCGGCGAGAGCACCGTCGTCGTCGAGGGCAAGCACGCCGAGGACGTCGTCGTCGAGCAGAACGGCGACTCGATCACCGTGATCGAGCCCGGCCGCGGCCGGATCTTCGGCGACAACACGCTCCGCGTCGACGTCGTCGTACCTGAACGCAGCAACCCCGCGGTCCGCACCGGCTCGGCCGACATCCAGGTCGAGGGCCTGGCCGGCAACGCGAAGCTGCAGAGCGGCTCGGGCGACTGCACCCTCGAGATCGTCGAGGGCCACCTGCTCGTCGAGACCGGCTCCGGCGAGATCCGCGTCGACGACGTGGGCGGCAGCCTCAAGGTCAAGAGCGGCTCCGGCGACGTCGAGGTCGGCGAGGCCGGCGACACGAGCTCGATCTCGACCGGTTCCGGCGACGTGACCGTCGAGAAGGCCCGCGGCAAGACGGTCGTGAAGACCGGCAGCGGGGACCTGAGCATCGGCGCCGCGCACGACGACACGTCGTTCAGCACCGGCTCCGGCGACGTGTCGATCGACCTGGTCGACCGCGGCCGGCTCACCGTCAAGGGCGCGTCCGGCGACGTGACGATCGGCGTCAAGGCCGGCGTCCCGGTGTGGACGGACATCACCACGGTGTCCGGCACGATCCGCTCCGAACTGCAGGGCGCCGGCCAGCCGCAGGAGGGCCAGGACCACATCGAGGTCCGCGCCAAGACCGTCAGCGGCGACATCGCGCTGAGCGAGGTCTGAGCACCACCACACCCACCCCAGCACCACCCCAGAGACCGCAACGGCGATCAGGCCGACTGTCGGTGCTCACAGCAAGACTCAGTCCACCAGGAGAGAAGGAGCAAGGCCATGAGCGACACCATGATCGAGATGCAGGCCCGGCACCAGATTCAAGAGCGCCTCGCCCAGGCGTCCGCACCGCGGATGCCGCTGACCACCCGTCGCCACCGCGTCGCCGAGCGGCTCCGCAAGGTCGCCGACCGGGTCGACAACTGACCCAATCAGGTCACGAGCGCATCGCGACACCCCGCCGCCAGTAGCCCATGAAGGCGACCTGGCGGCGGTCCATGCCCAGCTCACGCACCAGCAGCCGACGCAGCCCGGTGACCACCTTCGACTCCCCGGCGATCCAGGCATAGAGCCCGTCGAGGTCGTGGCCCACGGTGGCCACGGGTACGTCGCTTTTCCCGGGGTCCCCGCGGAGTTGTTCGCTCCCGCCGCCAGGCGTCCCAACCGAAGAACTCCGTGGGGTGGGGTCGATGTCGTCCCCCGACGAGGAGTACACCGGGGTCTCCCACAGGTCGGGGTCCACTTCCGTGTCGGCCACCCCGTCGACGCCGGTCCCGCCATCGACACCCAGCCTGCTTCGAACCTCGGCCTCGAGGAGCGATCCGAGCGGCGCCCCGTCCCGGGGCAGCCAGACCACGTCCACCTTCGGCGGCGCGGCCTGTTCGGCGAGGGCGGCAGCGTCCGCCGACAGCGGCACCTCGAGCAGCGCGACGCCGCGGGCGTCGTCGTCGAGGTCCTCCAGGATGCTGCAGACGGCAGGCACGGCGGTCTCGTCGGCCACCAGCAGCAGCTCGGCCGCGGTCCCGGGCGCGAACTCGATTCCGCCGTACTCGACGCCGCGACGGGGGGCCATGGCTACCAGCCGGTCCCCCACGCTCGCCTGCTCGGCCCACATGGAGCCGGGGCCGGCCTGGCCCTCGGCCGGGTGCAGCACGAGGTCGACGACCAACCTCGTGTCGGCTCCCGCACCGCGAACCGCCCGCACGGTGTAGGTGCGCATGTGGCCGCGCTCGGCCTCCGGGAGCTCGAGCCAGGTGTCCCACCACGACTCGTCCGCACCGGCGAACGACGGCAGCTCGCCGGCGTCGTTCGGGAAGACCAGCTTGATCCGCAGGTCGTAGAGCGGGCCGTCGACGCCGAAGTCGGCCAGCGGCGGCCCGCCCAGCTCGACCCGGACGAGGCTCGGCGAGAGCCGTTCGACGGCCACCACCTCGACCTCGTCGAGGATCAGCGACAGCTCTTGACTCTCCTGCTGTGTGGTCACGAAGTTAGGTTAGCCTAACCTCGTCGATCGCTCAGATCTTGGTGCGGTGGAAGTTCTTGAACGACAGCGACGGAGTGGGTCCCCGCTGGCCCTGGTAGCGAGAGCCGTACTTCTCCGAGCCGTAGGGATGGTCGGACGGCGAGGAGAGCTTGAAGAAGCAGAACTGGCCGATCTTCATCCCCGGGTAGAGCTTGATCGGCAGGGTGGCGACGTTGGCGAGCTCGAGGGTGACGTGCCCGGAGAAGCCAGGGTCGACGAAGCCGGCGGTCGCGTGGGTGAGCAGGCCGAGCCGTCCGAGGGACGACTTGCCCTCGACCCGCGCGGCGACGTCGTCAGGCAGGGTGATCACTTCGTACGTCGAGCCGAGCACGAACTCGCCCGGGTGCAGGATGAACGGCTCCTCGCCGTCCGGCTCGATCAGTCGGGTCAGGTCGGACTGGTCCGCGGCCGGGTCGATGTGCGGGTAGCGATGGTTCTCGAAGACGCGGAAGAACCGGTCCAGCCGGACGTCGATCGAGGACGGCTGCATCATCGCCGGGTCAAAGGGCTCCAGGCTGATCCGGCCCGCGTCGATCTGGGCCAGGACGTCACGGTCTGACAGCAGCACGCGGACAACCTACCGAGCGGCGTACTGACCTCGTCAGGGCTCACCCTGACCACAGGTGCGGGGCCTGCGTGGATGTGCCCGAGCCAAGGCTCCGCCGAGGATGACGGCATGCACAAATCCAGGTGCGCCCTGCTGGTCGCTCTCACCCTCTCCCTCTCCGGCTGTGGTGACCACGGCTCGGAGACACCACCTCCGACGGCGAAGCCCCAGTCGTGGTCGGTGGTCGCGTTGGGCGACTCGGTGGGGATGTCCCTTCCCGACTGCGGAGGCTGCACCAGTTTCGTCGACCTCTGGGCCGATCAGGTCTCCGAGCAGTCCGGGGCCGAGGTCGTGGTCGCCAATGAGGGGATCCCGGGTGGTGAGGCGACCGACGTGCTGCACCAGGTCACCGGCGACGAGGAGGTCCGGGCTGCCCTGGGCGCCGCTGACGTCGTCGTGGTCACGCTCGGGATCAACGACTCCCCGTGGAACCGGCTCGACGACCCCTGCGGTGCGGCCCCCGACTACCCGACGATTGAGTGGGAGGCGATCACGCCGAGCTGCACGTCCAGGGTCGTCAACGAGTACGCCGCCGTGCTGGACCAGGTGCTCGCCGAGCTCGACGCGCTCCGGGCCGGAGAGCCCACCGCGCTCCGCGTGGTCACCGTCTACGACGCCGTCCTCGGTGACGACGTCGACCCTGGGTGGGACGACCCCGCCGCTACAGCACCAGCGGTCCTGGCGAACGAGCAGCTCGCGGCGGTCCAGTGTCGCGTGGCCGTGGCGCACGGCGGCCTCTGTGTCGACGTCCTGCACGCGTTCAACGGTGCGGACGGCCACGAACCGGCGAGCGAGCTGCTCGCCGCGGATCACACCCATCCGTCGCCGGCCGGCCATGAGGCCATCGCTACGCTGCTCGCCGCTGCAGGTCTAGCGCCGCTTGCCTGAATCGTCTGACCCGTTCGTGGCACAAACGGCTCTCGGACGGGACTACGCTGGCGCCGAACGGACCGACGGTCCGCGGGAAGTCGTGCGAGGTCGTCATGCAGATCAACGTCAACGGACAGAACTACGCGCGCTGGGAGGACGTCCCGGCAGAGGTGCGCCAGCAGCTGGCCGCCACCCTCCCGGATGCCGACAAGAACGGCGTTCCGGACCTGTTCGAGGGCAACCTCGGCGGACTGCCCGCCGACGTCCAGACCTTTAGCAGCACCTCCATCGTGGTGGACGGGCAGCCGGTGCAGTCGGCGGCCGACCTGTCCCCCGAGCTGCAGGCGAAGCTGCAGCAGGCACTCGGCATGCTCGGTCCCATGTTCGGCACGGCGACCACGCCACCGCCGCCCGGAACCCCGGCCGCGCCGGCCTCCCCGAACGCGCCGTGGCCGCTGCAGCCCGGTCAGGTGATGCTCAACGGCGTCCCGACCACCGTGGGTGACGCCACCGCGGTCAAGAAGCCGTGGTGGAAGCGGCTCTTCGGCGGCTAGGTTCCGGCTCCTCGAGCCGGTCGAGCGCGGCTGACAGCTCGTGCATCCCGGCCAGCACCTCGGCGAGCCGGGCCGCGCCGACCTCGTCGGCCAGTCGCCGAGCGGCCACCGCATGCGCGGGGTTGATCGCCCGGACCGCCTGACGTCCGGCCTCCGTGGCCAGCAGCAGCTTCGCGCGCCGGTGCGCGGGGTTGGCGGCGTACGTCGCCATGCCCTTCTCGACGAGGAGGTCGGCGATGCGCTGCACGCTCTGCCGGGTCAGTCCCATGGCCCGGGCGATGTCGGAGACGCTCTGCGGTTCGCGCAGCGCACCGCCGAGGACCTGCCACCAGGCGGCGGTCAGGCCGACCGGACGGGCGAGCTGCTCGGCCACCGCGAGGAGCTGACCGTTGAGCCGGAAGCTGGTCAGGGCCGCGTCGGCCAGCAGGTCCTGCTCCTCCCGGGTCACGAAGCCGCCATCAGCTCGTGGAAGCCCTCCGCGTCCTGGTCGCCGTACAGCTTGTACCAGGACGCCAGCACCCCGGGCTCGTAGAGACCGAGCCGGGCGAAGATCGCGCGGGCGAACTCGACCGGCGCCACGGGGCTCGCCGTGATCAGGTCGCCGTCGGTGACCACGACCTCGTCGACCACGAAGTGCTCGGTCCCTGCGTAGCCCGTCGACGCGAGAAACGCCTGGTCCGGCCCGGTGTGCGGTCGGTCGTCCAGTAAGCCGGCCGCCGCCAGGGCGTACGTCGCGCCGCAGATCGCCGCGACCGGCACGCCCGCGTCGAGGAACCTCTGAGCCTGGGCCAGCCAGACCTGCTGCTCGGGCTCGGCCCACGTGTCCGCGCCGGGCAGCACCAACATGACGCTGTCGTCCGGCCGGAGGTCATCGATCGTCACGTCGGGGACCACAGTCAGCCCGCCCACCGTGCGCACCGGGTCCGCGGTCAGCCCGACCGTCCGCAGCGTCACCGCACCCGGCTCGCGCTGGTGCTCGGTGCGACTGGTGTAGGCGGTCAGGTAGCCGACCTCCCAGTCGGCCATCGTGTCCAGCAGAGCCAGGTTCAGGTATTGGGTCATGACAGCATGCTGTCATGTTTGACAGCGTTTGTCAAGTCACGGCGGTTGAGGAGGCTTTGCGTTGCGAGACGTTGGCGTCGGGTTGATGGCGTCTCGAAACCCGGGTGATCTGGTCGCGGTCCAAGGCCCGCGGCTGTCGTGGTTTCGAGACAGGCGCTAGCGCGCCTTCCTCAACCAGCGGGGTTCGCGCGTCTTCGAGAGTGGAGCGGATGACGAGATTCGAACTCGCGACATCGACGTCGAGCAGAGCGTCGCGCTCAGCGCCAGCCGGACTGAATCGGAGCGGATGACGAGATTCGAACTCGCGACATCGACGTCGAGCAGAGTGTCGCGCTCAGCGCCAGCCGGACTGAATCGGAGCGGATGACGAGATTCGAACTCGCGACATCGACGTCGAGCAGAGTGTCGCGCTCAGCGCCGAGCCGGACTGAATCGGAGCGGATGACGAGATTCGAACTCGCGACATCGACCTTGGGAAGGTCGCGCTCTACCAACTGAGCTACATCCGCATGCCGGTCAACCGGCGCCGCGATGTTACCTCAGCCGGCAGCACGCCCCGTGGATACTTCAGGCGTGATGTCTCGGCGGGCAGCGACGCGGCTCGCGGTCGTGGTTCTGGCCCTCGCCGGCTGCTCCTCCGAAGAGGACCCCGGCCCCTCGAAACCTTCCGCCCAGAGCAGTGCGACCCCCGCCCCTGGCGGTGGTACGCCGGACCAGCCGGCCCCGATCGAGGCGACGACGTCGCTGATGGAGTGGGTGCCCGCGCCGGGGGTGGTCGCGAACACCGTCACCACCAACGGCACCTGGTTCCTGACCGTCGAGGCGTCCGGCGACGCCTACCGGCTGGACGGCCCGGACCAGGCCTTCGGCACCGGCGAGGACGGCACCCGGATCACCAACGCCCTGCTCGACACCGACTGGGCGGTGGTCGTCCGGCAGGACGAGGGGCGGAAGAAGCCGGCCACCGCCGAGGTCACCGATCTCGCGAAGGGCGAGCAGTTCACCATCGACAAGGACTCCGAAGTGCCGACCATCTCCGGCGGCACCTGGGCCCTCGGCGGCGACACCCTCGCGTACGCGACCCTGGGCCCGGACGGCGGCTACTGCGTGGCCACCATGGACCTCGCGACCAGCGAGACCTCGATCGCCTGGTGCGCCGAGGCCAAGCACGGCTTCAACGCCGCCCACGTCACCGATGCCGGCACCGTGGTGCTCGGCTTCGACGACGCGAAGCCGTCGTGCCGCACCGTCGGCACCGTCGCGGAGGACCAGTTCGACGCCTTCCCAGGCGTCCCGGAGTGCACGGCCTGGGAGGGCGCGGTGCTCGGCGACGACGCGGCGATCTGGTCGGTCATCCCGAACGAGGACGACATCGACACGGCCGAGTTCTTCGCCCGCGTGGGCGAGGACTACTACGACCTCGGCCCCGGCACGTCGGGCACTCTCGTGCCGTGCGCGGACGCGGCGTACTTCGTCCGCGACCCGAAGCGCGACGGCGACCCGGCCCGGTTGCTGCGCTGGGACGGCAGCAGCCTGGTCGTGGTCTACGAGGCGCCACCCGGCCAGTCGTTCCTCGAGGCCCCGCGCTGTGGCGACGCCGCGCTGGTGGTCACCGCGCTGTCCGAGGGCGGCGACGAGCAGGTGATGGCGGCGCTCGAGTGACGTCCTAGGCTCGGGATCGTGGAGTTCACCGGCTTCCCCGTCGCGGCGCTCGACTTCTACGACGACCTCGAGGTCGACAACACCAAGAGCTTCTGGGACAAGCACAAGCACGTCTACGAGGAGTCTGTGAAGGCGCCGATGCTGGCCATGTGCGACGCCCTGGGCAAGGAGTTCGGCGACGCGAAGATCTTCCGGCCCTACCGCGACGTGCGGTTCGCCAAGGACAAGACGCCGTACAAGACCCACCAGGGTGCGTTCGTACGGGTCGCCGACGCGACCGGCTGGTACGTCGAGCTCTCACCCCGCGGCATCCGCACCGGCGGCGGTTTCTACCACGCCGAGGCACCGCGGCTGGCCGCGCTGCGCGAGGCGATCGCGCATGACACCTACGGCGCCGAGCTCGAGAAGATCATCCGCGGCCTGGAGCGGAAGAAGTTCACCATCGGCGGCGACGTCCTCAAGACGACGCCGCGCGGCTACGACAAGGGCCACCCGCGGATCGACCTCCTGCGGCACAAGTCGATCATCGCGAGCCGGGTCATCGGCTTCGAGCCGGTGATCCACACCCCGAAGCTGCTCGACCTGGTCCGCAAGGACTGGCGGGCCACCCGGCCGCTGGTCGAGTGGGCGCAGCGGCACGGGGTGAACTGAGCCCTACTTGAACCACGCGTCGCTGTAGGCGACCTCGCGGAGCTGGTCCAGGGTCAGGGGAACATCCGGGCTCAGCAACGGACTGTCCTTGTAGTCCGCGGCGTTGGCCTCCATCACAGTCAGGTCCCAGCCCTCGGCCAAGAAGAGCGTGAGGGTCCTGACCGTGACGCCGCCGTCGTCCTTCGGGCCGGTCCAGGTCATGGTCTGCTCGTAGCTGCCCGGGATCCGCCCTGGGATGCACGGCTGTCCGACGTTGATCTGCCGCTCGCACCGCTCCTTCGGGTCGGGGACGCGGTCGCCGTCGACATAGCTGTCGGACACGACGCCGACCCGCACGGCGTAGCCGTTCCACAGGAAGTCGATGATCGGGTTGGCATCGTCCATCTCCTTGTTGGGCAGTGTGGTGATGGTTCCCGGCACCACGGATGCGAACGTCGCGGGCACCTGCTCGGCCGTGACCCCGAGCTTCCAGTGCTCGACCGGGGCCGGCGCCTGGGGCTTGGGCCGCGTCGACGTGATCGGCGCCGGGTCGACCCCGCGGGCCCCGCCGGCACCGTCCCCGGACAGCGCGACCGTCAGTCCCGTCGCGGCCAGGCCCAGCACGGTCACAGTCGCGGCCGCGGTCCCGACGAGGTGGCGGCGGCGAAGACTGCGGCCCCGGCTGACGGCACCTGCAACCAGGCCGGGGTCGACGTGAAGGTCGGTGGTCACGCGGTCGAGGAGGTCGACGGCCTGCTGCTCGGTCATGGTGTTCCTCTCGTCGTGCCGGTCGGTGACAGCAGTGGCCGGAGCCGGTCGAGCGCGCGCATGCTGCGGTTGCGGACCGCGCCCTCGCTGACCCCGAGCAGCCCGGCCACGTCGCTGACGCTGCGGTCCTCGAGGTAGCGCAGGACGAGCACGGCCCGGTCGGTGGGCGCGAGCCCGGCCAGGGCCTCGGCGACCAGCAGCTGCAGGTCGGTCTCGGCGGCCCGGTCCGGATGCACGACGTCCGGTGGCTCGGCGTACGGCAGCTCGCCGGACCACCGCCGGCGCCGCGCACTCAGGAAGGTGCGGACCAGTGTGGTCTGGGCGTACGCCGCCGGGTTGTCGATCCGCGTGCCCAGCCGTCGATGCCAGCGCACGTAGACCTTGGCCAACGTCTCCTGCACCAGGTCCTCTGCTTGATGTGCGTCACCGCAGAGCAGCCACGCGGAGCGAAGGAGGTGAGACGCACGCGCGTGGGCGAACGTCTCGAAGTCGGTCATGCCCTTTCGACGCACGTCACCTCTCCCGTGTCACAGCTAGGGGGAAGATTCTGCGTCAACGAGGTCAGGCGGGCCGGAAGCTCGCCATCGTGCGGTCCGGCTCCCAGTAGGCCTTCATCGACCTGACCAGGCCGTCGTCGTTGACGACGTAGACCATGATCAGGTCGGTCGTGGTGCTGCTCCCGTCGGCGAACGCCGTGCGGATCCGGCCGATGTTGGCGCAGGTGTTGCCGGCCGGGTTGGCGAACGAGTCGTTGATCTCGAACTCGAACGTCGCTATCGGCGCGATCGCCAGCTCCCAGAACGCCGCGAGGCCGGCGTGGCCGTGGTGGCCCTGCCCGTGCTCGTCGAACATCGACGGGCCGACCGGGTCCTCGAGGACGGCGTCGTCGGCATACACGGTGAGCCACTCGGCCAGGTCGCCCTTGGCCACCGCGGAGTAGGAGCGCATCGAGGCGGCTCTGGCCGGGTGGTCGTCGTCCGGTGCGTTCCAGGTGATCGCGTCGGACGTGATGGCCGAGGTGCTCATGAGCGGCATCGTAGGGCGAAAATGGAACACGTTCTAGTGATCGGATGTCACCCGTTGGTCGTGTGGGGTTCACCGTCCCGTGCGGAGGCCGCGTCACCGTGGAGCCATGTCCAAGCCGAAGTCGTTCCTCCTGGTCGGACTCCCGCACACCGGCGTGCCGCTGCTGACGGCGGCGCTCGAGCAGCACCGCGATGCGCTCGCGGACTCCGGGATCGCCGCACCTGCGAAGTCGGCCGACGAGGCGTTCCGCGCCGCCGTCGAGCTCCGGCGCGAGCACCGCGCCTGGGGGCTGCGCCGCAAGGACGTCGAGGGCACCTGGACCGCGATCTGCCGCAGGGCCCTGAAGGAGCGGCAGACCGTCGTCGCCGGCCACGAGCTGCTGGCCGGCGCAACCGCTGACGAGATCGCGCTCCTGGTCGACGGGTTGGCCGGCACCCAGCTGCACGTGGTCGTGCTCGCCGGGGTCCCCGACGGCCGGATCGGGCTGTTCCCCGACGAGCTCGACCTCGGCAGCGTGCTCGGTCGCTGGACGGCCGCGATCAGCAACCCGGCCCGGCTGCACGTCGTGGTGACGGACCCCGCCGACGCGACGGTCGCCTGGCGGGCCTTGGGATCGCTGGTCGGGTTCGACGCCGACCGGCTCACGCTGCCGGACCCGGAAGGCCTCGTCGTCCCGGCGGACGCGGCCTCGCTGCGGCTGATCGCCGAGAGCTCCGGTGTGTACGTCGACCACGACGAGCTGGTCGAGATCGCCGAGGAGTGGGGCAAGCTCGTCGCCGAGCACGGGTACGACGTCCTGGGCGACCTGCACGACCTGGTGCCGGTCCGGCCGACCGGGTCGACCGACCCCGCGCGCGCGGCGTACGACCAGCGCGTGGACGTGCTCACCGAGGCCCTGGTGGAGGCCGTCACCGAGGTGGGCCGCCTGCGCGAGCAGCTCCATGAGCTCGAGCGCACCGACCGGAAGAAGAGGTCAGTGCGGTTGCCAGGCGTCTTCGTCCGCAGTGCGTGAGGTGACCGCCTTGGGCAGCTTGGCGTCGGCCAGCTGCTGGATCGAGACCTGCTCGAAGACGTCGCGCAGCGACCGGCGCGCGGCGATCCACACGTGCTGGAGCACCGTGGCGGTCTCGTTGTACTCGACCGCCTCCGGGCGCAGGCCGTAGACCGAGACCAGCGGCCCGTCGACCGCCCGGATCACGTCGGCCACGGAGACGGTGTCGGCCGCGCGGCCCATCCGCCAGCCGCCGGACTGGCCGCGCTGGGACATCACGATGCCGGCCCGGCGCAGGTCGGCGAGGATCGCCTGGAGGAACCCGTGCGGGATCTCCTGCTGCTTGCCCAGCTCCTCGGCGCTGACGGCCTTCCCGTCGGTGCGGGAGGCCATCTCGATCAACGCGCGTAGTGCGTAGTCGGACTTCGCGGAAACTCGCACGGGGCCAGTGTGTCAGATGTGTTGATCGTTTCGGTTGCCTTACACGACGACGCTCGGAGGACGGATCCACGAATGGTGCGAACTGACCCGTGCGGTTCGGCATCAAACGAGGCAGGCTGACCGCAGGAGGAACCATGAAGCTACGCGCCGCACTGACCGCCGCCATCGTCGTACCGGCCGCCATCGCGCTCACCGGACCTGTCGCCCCGACGCACGCCGCCGCGGCCGTCTGCCAGGGCCAGCCCGCGACGATCGAGGGCTCCACGGGGACCATCACAGGGACCGAGGGCAACGACGTCATCGTCTCGACCGGGGTGAGCACCGTCGTCATGGCGCTGGGCGGCAACGACCTCATCTGCGTCGTCGGCGGCGAGGTCTATGCGGGCGCGGGCGACGACTCGGTGGTGTCGACCAACCCGGAGACCATCACCACCACCGCCTTCCTGTTCGGCGGCACCGACACCTTCGTTGGCGGGGCCGGGATCAACTACGTAGTCGTCGACGAGATCTCGTCGTTCCACGTCACGCTAGGGGGTCAGAGCGGGATCCTGGAGCTGTACCCGACCACGACGCCGGGCACGGGCACCGTCGACTTCGGCGGCTCCTACAGCTACCTCTACGCCTTCGGGTTGCATCGGTCCAAGGTGGACCTGGCCGCCCAGACGGCCAGCATCGACAATCTCCTCCACGTCACCACCGTCGGGCTGCGCAACGCCACGGCCACCGGCTGCAAGGTGCGGATGAAGGGCAACTCCGCGAACAACGTCCTCGACGCCTACGGCCACAACATCGTGTCGTCGGGCGGCGGCGGCCGCGACAACCTCGGTCGGGTCGGCAACGGCTTCGACCTCGACCTGCCCAAGTGCGGGCGCTACAAGTCGGTGTTCCGTGGCCAGGCCGGCCCCGACCGCCTCTACGGCCGGCTCGGCGACGACGTGCTCATCGGCGGGACCGGCCGCGACGTCGCCAACGGAGCCGGCGGCGTCGACACCTGCCGCGCCGAGGTCCGCAAGAACTGCGAGCGGTAGGTCGGGTCAGGCGCCGACCGGCGTCGCGATGTGCCGATCGGGCTTGTCGACCGGCTGTTCGAGCTTGACCGCCCACGCTGGTCCACAGCACCCAGAGGGTGAAGACCATCGAGGCGAGCGGGCCCTCGGTGACGCCGGTGGCGTCCGCCCACTCGGCCAGCGTCTGCAGGTTGGTGAGCACGATCAGGCCGCCGGCGGCCACGCCGAGCACCCGGGCCGGCAGGTAGCGGACGAGCACCGCCGAGTTCGGCGTCGCGGTCGGGGGCTCGCTGGGGTTCCTGGTGAGCCTCGGCGCGCACGGCATCGAGTGGGCGTGGGAGAGATTCCGCTCACACCCAGCGGTGGGATTCCTTGCGAGGGCCGGGACCTGCTGCCTACGATGAAGTTACTCACTGGTAGAACCGGTCAGTAGCCAACCGCAGACTTCATCCGAGACGAAGAGGTGCCTCCTCCCGTGAGCCACTACAAGACCAACCTCCGCGACATCGAGTTCAACCTCTTCGAGGTGCTCGGCCGGGACGAGGTGCTCGGCACCGGCCCGTTCGCCGAGGTCGACGGCGAGACCGCCCGCTCGATCCTCGCCGAGGTGGACCGGCTCTCCCGCGACGACCTCGCCGCGTCGTACGAGGACAGCGACCTCAACCCGCCGGTCTTCGACCCGGAGACGCACTCCGCGCCGCTGCCGGAGTCGTTCAAGAAGAGCTACCGCGCGTGGATGGACGCCGAGTACTGGCGGCTCCAGATCAAGGAGTCGATCGGCGGTACGCCGGCCCCGTCCTCGCTGAACTGGGCGATCGCCGAGATGGTGCTCGGCTCCAACGCGCCCGTATGGATGTACGGCTGCGGCCCCGCGTTCGCCGGCGTCATCGAGCGCGTCGGCAACGAGCGCGACCTCAAGATCGCCAAGCACATCGTCGACCGCGAGTGGGGCACCACCATGGTGCTCACCGAGCCGGACGCCGGCTCCGACGTGGGCGCCGGCCGGAGCAAGGCCACAGCCAACGACGACGGCACCTGGAACATCGAGGGCGTCAAGCGGTTCATCACCAGCGGTGAGTCCGACCTGCAGGACAACATCATCCACCTCGTCCTGGCCCGCCCGGTCGGCGTCGAGGGCGTCGGCGGCCCCGGCACCAAGGGGCTCTCGCTGTTCATCGTGCCGAAGTTCCACTTCGACGTGGAGTCCGGCGAGCTCACCGGTGAGCGCAACGGCGTCTACGTCACCAACGTCGAGCACAAGATGGGCATCAAGGTCTCCAACACCTGCGAGCTGACCTTCGGCGACCCGGCCATCGGTGGCGGCGAGCCGGCCCGCGGCTACCTCCTCGGCGAGGTGCACAACGGCATCGCGCAGATGTTCCAGGTCATCGAGAACGCCCGGATGATGGTCGGCACCAAGGCCATCGCCACGCTGTCCACCGGCTACCTCAACGCGCTCGACTACGCCAAGACCCGCGTCCAGGGCGCCGACCTCACCGAGTCCGGGGACAAGACCGCGCCGCGCGTCACGATCACCCACCACCCCGACGTACGCCGCTCGCTGATGGTCCAGAAGTCCTTCGCCGAGGCCATGCGCGCGCTGGTGCTCTACACCGCGTCGTGGCAGGACCGGGTCCAGGTCTTCCATCACGAGGACAAGCTCGACACCGTCGAGGCCAAGCTGGCCGCGGCGGTCAACGACCTGCTGCTGCCGATCGTGAAGGGCTACGGCTCGGAGCGCTCCTGGGTGCTGCTCGGCACCGAGTCGCTGCAGACCTTCGGCGGCTCCGGCTTCCTGCAGGAGTACCCCCTCGAGCAGTACGTCCGCGACGCCAAGATCGACACCCTCTACGAGGGCACCACGGCGATCCAGGGCCAGGACTTCTTCTTCCGCAAGATCGTCAAGGACCAGGGCGCCGCGCTCGGCCACCTGGCCGCGCAGATCCAGGCCTTCGTCGACAGCGAGGCCGGCAACGGCCGGCTGAAGGTGGAGCGCGAGCTGCTCGCCACCGCGCTGGCGGACGCCAACACCCTGGTCGGCCACATGATCAACGACCTGATGTCGGCGGACCCGTCGTCGGAGGCCGGCGACCTGCGCAACATCTACAAGGTCGGGCTCAACACCACCCGGCTCCTGATGGTGCTCGGCGACGTCGTGTGCGGCTGGCTGCTGCTGCGCCAGGCCGAGATCGCGCTCGAGAAGCTGGGTGGCGACGCTGGATCGGTCGGGGCCAAGGACCAGGCCTTCTACGAGGGCAAGATAGCCGCGGCGCAGTTCTTCGCGCAGACCAACCTGCCGCGGATCAGCGCCGAGGTCGCCATCGCGCAGGCCACCGACCTGTCGGTGATGGACCTGTCCGAGGACGCGTTCTAGCAGTCAGAGTTGGGATAGTCCCAGACGTTTCGGACGCGCTCCCCGTGTGGCCGAGGTGGGGAACGTCGGGGACTATCGGCGCAGGTGAGCGGCGGCGGCCCTGCGTACGGCGTCGGTGAGCGTCGCGAGTGCCGCCGAGTCGATCCGCCAGCGCTGCCAGTGCAGGTGCACGTCGTAGCGAACCCGGCCACCGAGGGTGACCAACCGGCCGGCGTCCAGGTCGGGGAGCAGCTGGGGCTCGGGCAGCATCCCCCAGCCCAGGCCGAGCCGGACCGCTTCATGGAAGTCGGCGCTGGTCGGGACGAGGTGCACGACGTCGGGGTCGGGCACGCCGCGGTCGCGGAGGAAGTCGTGCTGGAGGTCGTCCTTGGCGTTGAAGACGACCACCGGAAGCCGCTGCCAGTCGTGGCCCTTGCCCTTGCGCCACCGCTCGGCCAGGTCGGGAGTCGCGGCCGGCCGGTAGCGGAGGAACCCGAGGTGCTCGGACCGGCAGCCCTGGACCGCCTGCGGGTCGCTGGTCACGGCGGCCAGCGCCTCGCCGCTGCGGAGCAGGGCCGCGGAGTACGCCTGGTCCTCCACCACCAGCCGCAGGGTCAGGTCGTCGCGGCCGCCGACCTCGGCGAGGACGTCGCGGAACCAGGTCGCGAGCGAGTCCGCGTTGACCGCCGCCGTGACCTCGACCCGGCCGGTCTCGGCCTGCAGCGCGGCCCGCGCCTCGTCGTCGAGCAGCCGAGACTGCCGTCCCAGACGCACGAGCGCGGCGCCGGCTTCCGTCGGCTGGCACGGCGTGCCTCGGCGTACGACGACCCGGCCCACCTCGCGCTCGAGCGACCGGATCCGCTGGCTCACCGCGCTGGGCGACACGTGGAGCGCACGCGCCGCGGCCTCGAACGTGCCGTGGTCGGCGATGGCGACCAGCGCGTCGACCCCTGCCGGGTTGTAGGACATGAAGGAAGACTAATGAATCATGAAGAACATGCGCTGGTCTTCACGAGGCCGCGGCCCTAGCGTCGTTGGGTGCTCGACTCCGCCGCCGCCGGCCTGTTGACCGGCCTGACGCTGATCATCGCGATCGGCGCGCAGAACGCGTTCGTGCTCCGGCAGGGGCTGGCCCGCGAGCACATTGCGCTGGTCGTCGCGATCTGTGCGGTGTCCGACCTGGTGCTCATCGTCGCCGGGGTCGCGGGCATCGGAACGATCGTCGAGCAGGCCGGCTGGCTGATCGACGTCATCCGCTGGTTCGGCGTCGCGTTTCTGACTGCGTACGGCGTGCGGTCGCTGCTCAAGGCTCGCCGCAGCGACGCCCTGGCGACCGGCGCCCCTGAGCCGCTCTCGCGTCGTACGGCCGTGCTCACCGCGACCGCCCTCACGTGGCTCAACCCGCACGTCTACCTCGACACGCTGCTGCTGCTCGGCTCGATCGCCAACACCCACGGCGCCGACGGCCGCTGGTGGTTCGCGGCCGGCGCGTCGGTCGCCTCGGTGCTGTGGTTCTCCGCGCTCGGCTTCGGCGCCCGGCTCGCTTCTCCCCTGCTGTCGCGGCCGCGTGCCTGGCAGGTGCTCGACGTGCTGATCGGGCTCACGATGCTGGGCATCGCGGTGCTGCTGGCGCTGGGCTAGGCCCGATTCGTCTGGCGTCGGTACGCCGCGAGCTACACGTCAGGTCGCAGACGAATCGCGAAGCGGCGCCGTACGGAAGATCCGTACGACGCCGCCGCGGTGGTGAGTGAGGGTCAGTACACGCTCACCCCGTAGACACTCAGCGGCTCGGTCACCGGCTGGAAGTAGGTCGTGCCGCCGGAGCTGCAGTTGCCGCTACCGCCCGAGGTGAGCCCGAGCGCAGTGGAGCCCGCGAACAGCGACCCACCGCTGTCCCCGCCCTCGGCGCAGACGTTGGTCCGGATCAGGCCGAAGACCGTGCCCTCGGCGTAGTTCACCGTCGCGTTCAGCGCCTGCACGGTGCCGCCGTGGACACCGGTGGTGCTGCCGCTGCGGGTCACGGACTGACCCACGAAAGCGTTGCCGGCCGTGGTGATGTCCTGGTAGGTGCCGTTGTAGAGGTAGACGTCCCCGCCACCCGGGCTGGTCGTGTACTGCACGATGCCGTAGTCGTCGCCGGGGAAGCTCGAACCCACGGTGTTACCGAGCGGCTGGGTCTGGCCCGGGTCGGCGTACCAGGTGCCGGACAGGTTGGTGCAGTGACCGGCGGTCAGGAAGTAGTACGTCCCGCCGCTGACCACGTTGAAGCCGAGCGAGCAGCGGTAGCCGCCGCCGTAGATCGCCTGGCCGCCGGAGACGGTCGTGCTGAGCCGGCCGTCGACGCGCTCAACACGGGTCAGGTCGCCGAAGGAGTTGGTCAACCGAGTGACTCGTGCGTCGGCCTTGTCGCCGACCATCGAGTAGACGCTGACGACGACCTCGTTGGCGGCGGGGTCGATCGCCCAAGCGGTGCCGGGGGTGGAGACCCGGTCGTTGAGCGTCTTGGTGACGGCGCGCAGCTCGGCGGTGCTGTGGTCCACCCTCTGGGCGGTCAGTCCCTGACTGCGGACCTCACGGGCCGCCGCGGCGGTGGTCACGTTCACGACCATCCGCCCGCGCTCGGCGTCGTACCAGACACCCGCGGTGCGCTTGGCGCCCACGTCGCCGGCCACGGTCTGCGCGCGAGCGGCCTCGCCGACGGCTGAGTCGGCACGCGCGGTCTCGGTTGCGCTCTGCTTCGCACCAGGCGTTGGATCTGGAACGGAGGCGGAGCTCGTCGGTGTCCCGGCGAGGGTGAGGACGGTGCCGAGCGCCGCGGTGGCGGCGATCAGGCCCATCTTGGGATTGGTGCGTGTTGTCACGACAATTCTCCCTTCGGTGGATACACCCGATGCGCATCCACCGCCTCCCTGCGTCCGGTCCCGAGCACCCCCCCGATGGGGTGCGAGTCAGGGAATCCCTGTCAGGCGGACGCAAGGGGGTTGTTTAAGCCGTATCCCGATCTCGGTGAACACAAAACCCCTGGCAGCCTTGACTTCGCAGGCGACGGGGCGTGCCCGCGTCGCCACTACGCTGACCCTTCGTGAGCACCACCACCGGAGAGCGGACCAACGACCGCGAGGAGCTGGCCGGCTACGTCGACGTCTGGTGGCAGGCCGTCAACGACTTCCTCGACCTGCTGGAGCAGGTGCCGGAGGCGGCGTGGTCGACGCCGACCGACCTGGCCGGCTGGGACGTCAAGGCGTGCGCCGCACACACGGCGCACCTCGAGGGCATCCTCGCGGGCAACCCGGAGGAGACCGCCGAGGTCGGCGAGCCCCCGCACGTGACCGGGCTGATGGGCCTCTACACCGAGATCGGCGTCGTCAACCGCCGCGACGCGAGCGCCGACGCGATCATCAGCGAGATCCGCGAGGTGGTCACCAGGCGGCACACCGCGCTGCTCAGCGACCCGCCGACCGACGGCAACGCCCAACCCGAGCACATGTTCCCCGGCGTTGCGTGGCCGTGGCGGTTGCTGTTGCGAAACCGGCCGCTGGACGTCTGGATGCACGAGCAGGACGTACGCCGGGCGGTCGGCCGGCCCGGCAACCTGGACAGCGCACCGGCCAGGCACGCCGCGGAGTACCTCGCCGAGGGGCTCGGCTTCGTGCTCGGCAAGAAGGTGGGCGCTCCCGTCGGCACCAGCCTGGTGCTGGACATGGAGGGCAGCGCGCCGTTCGCGTTCGAGATCGACGAGAACAACCGCGGCCAGCGCGTCACCACCCAGCCCGCTGGTCCCACGGTGACGTTGCACATGGACCGCGAGTCGTTCATCCGGCTGGCAGGCGGCCGCTGCGCCGCCGAGCCGGGGAAGATCACCGTCGACGGCGACCGCGAGCTCGGCGAGAAGGTGCTCGCCAGCCTCGCCACCACTCCATGACATGACCCGGGCGAAGGTCGACGCCTGGCAGCTCGCCGACATCCCCGACCAGGCGGGCCGCACCGTCCTGGTCACCGGTACGACGCTGGGCGGACTCGGCCACCACACCGCCCTGGAGCTGGCCCGCCGGGGCGCCCGGGTGGTGCTGGCCGGCCGCAACCCGGAGCGGCTCGGCGAGACCAGGGAGACCATCCGCGCCGACGTGCCCGCCGCCCAGCTCGAGCAGCTCGAGGTCGACCTCTCCGACCTCGGGTCGGTGCGCCGAGCGGGCCAGGCCGCCACCGCGTTCGGTCCGATCGACGTCCTGGTCAACAACGCCGGCGTGATGGGCACCGCGCGCCAGGTCACCGCCGACGGCCTCGACCTGCAGCTGGCGACCAACCACTTCGGGCCGTTCCTGCTCACCGGCCTGCTGCTCCCGCAGCTGCTCGCCAGCAAGGCCGCCACCGTGGTCACGGTCTCGTCGAACATGCACCGTGTCGCCCCCAGCACCCCGCTCGGTGACCCACGCGTGCACCACGGGCCCTACGCCAAGTGGCGGGTCTACGGGCAGTCCAAGCTGGCCAACCTGCTGTTCACCTACGAGCTCGACCGCCGGGCCCGGGCCAAGGAGCTGCCACTCCGAGCGCTGGCCGCGCACCCGGGCTTCGCGGGCACCCACCTGGCCGCCAACGGGCAGTACGGCCGCTCGGCCGGCGGCCTCGCCACGATCCTCGACGCCAGCGTCAAGGCGGTCTCGCAGCCGGCAGCTCAGGGCGCCTGGCCGCTGCTGATGGCCGCTACCGCGGACCTGCCCGGCGCGACGTACGTCGGCCCGGGCGGCCTCGGCGGGATGCGCGGCGTCCCTCAGGTCGTCACCTCGACCCGGCTCTCCCGCGACCGCGACGCGCAGCGACGCCTCTGGGCACTCAGCGAGGAGACGACGGGAATCCGCTACCCCTGATTCTCGGACTCCCGGTCGATCTGGTCCAGCACCGTGACTACGCGCTCGAGGACGCTGCGCGCGGCCTCGTAGTCAGCGCCGAACTCCTCGGCGAACCTGTCCTCGAGCGAGCGGATGTGCCGGAAGCCCGCGTTGGTGAAGCGGGTTCCCTCCTCGGTGTAGCGCACCACCTTGGCCCGGCCGTCCTCCGGGTCCGGGACCATCTCCAGGATCCCGAGGCCCACCAGGTCGCGGACCACCTCACCCATGGACTGGCGCGTGATGCCGGCCCGCGCCGCCAGGCTCGACGCCCGCTCACCGTTGGAGCCCATGATCGAGAACAGCGCGTTGTGCGCGGGCTTGAGATCGGTGCGGCCGCGGGCGTGGGCGTTCCTGAGCATGTGCGTCTCGAACGCCCGGTTCGCCCGGCGGACCAGGGCGATGAATGGTTTTCGATCCGGTTTGTCTCTTGACACCCGTAAGGTTTCCTTACATTATTCCGACAGGAAACCTTACGATATCAGGAGTTGTCATGGACTCGGTCTCACGGCTCTTCCCCGGTCCCGCCAACCGGTGCACGACCCGGGTCGGCATCGAGCACGAGCTGCTCACCCGCGACGCCTCGACCGGAGCTCCGGTGGCCATCGAGCGGGTACGCGCCGCCACCTCCGCCGACCTTTGCTTCGAGCCGGGTGGGCAGGTCGAGCTGAACCAGCCGTGCGGTGCCGCACCGGCCGTCGTCCGGAGGCTGCAGCACACCGTGGCTGCCCTGCGCACCGACCTCGCTCTGGCCGGCATCGAGCTCGACGCCTCCCCTGTCGACAGCCGCACGCCGAACCAGGTGCCGCTGCAGCTCACGTCCGCCCGCTACGCCGCCATGCAGGCGCACTTCGACACCCTCGGCCCGGCCGGGCGCCGGATGATGCGCTGCACCGCCTCCACGCAGGTCTGCCTGGACTGGTGGCCGGGACGAGCCGGCATCGAGCAGTGGCGGGTGCTCAACCTGGCGGGCCCGTTGCTGGCCGCCGCGTTCGCGCGGTCGGCGGGCCCGGGCTCCCGGCTCTCGACCTGGCTCGCGGTCGACCCCGACCGCACCGCGTTCGACGACCGGCTGCTGCGGGGTGGGGACCCGGTCGCGGCGTACGCCGACTTCGCCCGGGAGGCCACGCCGTTCACCGGACCCGACGAGCACCTGTCCACGCTGTTCCCGCCCGTGCGGCCCCGCGGTCGCTACCTCGAGGTCCGCTTCCTCGACGTCCAGCCCGAGGAGCGGGTCGCGGAGGTGGTCGGGACCCTCACCACCCTGATGTACGACGACGCCGTCCGGGCCCGGACCCTCGCCGAGCTCGAGCCCGAGGCGCCGCGGCTGGCCGAGCTGTGGCGCGCGGCGGCCGACGGCGACCTCGCTCTCCCGGAACCAGCCGTGGCATGAAGACGCTTTTCGTCACCGATCCCCTGGCCGGCATTTCCGCCGACATCGACGCGTCGGTCGGCCTGATGGACGCCTGCCAGGCCGAGGGCGCCGAGCTCTGGGTGTGCCAACCGGCCGACCTGGGCGTCCACGGCGGGCGGCTGATGGCCCGGTCTCGCCGGATCTCGCTGCGGCCGCGGCGCCGCGGCGCCGACCACCGCTGGGTCGTCGAGCCGAGCTGGTACGACGAGGTCGGGCACGCCACGCTCGACGTGGCCGCGACCTGCGAGCTGGTCTGGCTGCGGATCGACCCGCCGGTGGACGCTCGCTACCTGCACACCACCTACCTCCTCGACCTGGCGGCAGCGGCCGGTGTCCGCGTGGTCAACCATCCCGCCGGAGTCCGCGCGCTGCACGAGAAGCTGCTCGCGCTGCACCTGCCCGAGCTGTGCCCGGCCACCGTGGTCACCAGCCGGACCGGCGACGTCGAGGCCTTCGTGGCGACGTACGGCACGGCGGTGGTGAAGCCGGTCGACGGGTTCGCCGGCGCCGACGTCTGGCTTCTCGATCCCGGCCGCTGCTGCCGGGCGCTGGCCGAGTCCGCCACCGCCGGCGGCCGGCACGTGATCGTGCAGCAGTACCTGCCCTCGGTGGCCGACGGCAACAAGCGGCTGTTCCTCGTCGACGGGGAGATCGTCGGCGCGGTGCTGCGGCGGCCGTCCGAGGACGACTTCCGGATCGGTCCACCGGTCGCGGAGGCGTCGATCGACGCCGCGGACCGTCGGATCGCCGAGGCCCTGGCCCCGCGGCTGATGGCGCATGGCATCGCGATCGCCGGGCTCGACGTCATCGACGGCCGGCTGATCGAGGTCAACGTCACCTGCCCCGGGGGGATGCACAAGACCGACGCGCTGCTCGGCACCGACCTCAGCGGCGCGATCGTGCGCCGCCTGCTCAGCACCGACTCGTTGTCCCGAGAGGAGCTCCTGTCATGACCACCATTCCCGTTGTCTGCATCGCGCTCATGGGAGTCGTCCTGTTCGTCCTCGGTGCCAACGTGAGCCGACACCGGGCCATCCGCGCCGGCGACGGCGACCAGGCGCCGACCGACCCGGCGGACCGGCTGCTCATCGCACAACGGGCGCATGGGAACGCCGCCGAATACGTCCCCACGCTCGCCGTACTGATCATCGTGACCGCGTTGCTCACCGATGGCTGGTGGCTCAACGCTCTGGCCCTGGCCGCGCTGGTCGCCCGCGTGGTCCATGCCTACGCCACCCTCACTGCCGAGACCATGAACGCGTTCATCCCCCTGCGCACCGTCGGGGCCTACCTCACCTACGTCACCGGGGTCGCGCTCGGCGTGACCGCACTGGTGGCAGTGTGAGCGCGCCGTCGTCCGGTCAGGTGAGCTGTTGGCTGGCGATGTTCAGCCGTGTGACGTACCGGCAAACCGAACTGCGGGCCCACCCGAAACTGTCGGCTCTCCCGGTCAACCCTGGCGCGCCGGCCGTACCTAGGCGATCTCCGAGCTGTTCCGGGCTCATCACCGGCGCCTGGTCGGGCTGGGAGACGACGACTGAGCTGGTGGGTCAGCGCAACACCTTGGCGTATCGGCAGACCGGCACCGCGACCGTCCCCGCGCCCAGGGCCACCGCGTCGTAGATCTCCTCGCCGCGGTCGACCCAGCCGCGGCTCTCGTAGAAGCGCCTGGCCGTGGTGTTGCCCGGCACCACCGCCAGCCAGATCTCGTCGTGCCCGGCGGCTGCGACCTGGCGCTCGGCCTCGGCGAGCAGGAGGCCGCCGACACCGCGGCCCCGGGCGGCGGCGGTGATCATGATCTGCTGCAGCTCGTCTGCCTTGACGATCAGGACGCCCAGGAGCTCGTCGCCCTCAACGGCCACGGTGATGTGGTCGAGCAGCTCCCGGGTCCGCGCCTCGAAGTACGCCGGGTCCCGCGCCTCGATCAGCGCGTCGGGCACGTGGCCGCGGTGGCCGTCGTGCCAGGCGGCCTGCCAGACCTCGGCGACGTCGGTGGTTTCCTCGGGCTGCGCAAGGCGGAGAGTGACCACGACCAAAGTCATATCGCGACCGACCTCGGCCGGATGTGACGGTTCTTGCGCTTCCCTAGCGTCGTGGCGTGGCCACCGACCAGATCTGGACGCTCGAGCACGAGGGACGGCAGCACCGCGTCGTCGCGGGCCGCAACGCCTCGCACCTCGTGCAGTGGTACGTCGACGGGGACCTCCGGGCGCAGCGGAAGACCATGTCGGACAAGGTGACCCTCGCGGCAGCGGGCGGGCCGGCCAAGCTCCTCGTCTACTACTCGGCCCTCGGCGCGCCGCGACGGGCGACGCTCTACCCCGACGGCGACGAGGCGGCCGCGCTCGTCCGGCTGGGCGGGCTCGACCTGGTCCCCGAGCCGGGCAGCAGCGCCGAGCGGTACGACGACAAGCTGCGCGAGCACCCGAACCGGTATGCCGGGCTCGCAGCGCTCGGCGGTGCGGGCAAGGTGCTGGTCCCGATCCTGCTGACCTTCCTCGTGGTGCACCTCGCGATCAACCTCCCCTGGCCGCACGTGCCGTTCCCTGACCTGCCGTCGGTCCCGTGGCCGGACCTACCGACCCCGAACCTGCCGGACTGGCACGTTCCGGACGAGGTGTGGTGGGTCCTCAACAAGGCGAAGTACGTGTGGCCGGTCGTCGTCGCCTACGTGATCGCCCGTGCCGAGATCAAGCGCCGCAGAGACCGGACGCAGCCGACCGAGCCGGGCTGATCGCTCACGGCGTCGGGGGCAGGTCGAACGCGTCCCTAGGGAGCCGGAGCAGCGCGAGCGAGACGCTTGCGAAGCCGACCGCGGCCACCAGCAGTCCGATGCCCTGGGCGACGTGGCCGGGCAGGAACGGGTGTGTGGACCCGCCGAGGATCACCGCGATCGCGGCCAGGCGGGGAATCTGACCACTCCGCCACAGCGCCGCCCCGAGCAGGCTGATCCCGATGACGATCGCGACGATGAAGAAGATGGAACCGAGCCCGAACACGAGGTCCTTCTCCAGCGCATTGCCGTAGGCGCTCATCGCCGACGGGTCCAGGTCGTGACGAAGGGCCATCTGGTGAGTTGGCAGCGGGCCTTCGAGGATCGCCGTACCGGCCATGGCGCCACCGGCCGCGACCAATGCGGCCGCAGTGGCGAGCCGCGGCGCACCTCGCCGGGCCAGCCAGCAGCCGGCCAACAGGGTCGGGACGAGCAGAACGCAGAAGACGACGTCGAGCCAGACCAGCGTGTTCGCGAGTCCGGGCCGCGAGGAGAGCGCGTCGACTGTCGAGTCGAAGGACGCGTCCCCGTCGACGGGGATGATCAGGTAGGCGATGCCCTTGGCCAGCAGGGGCAGCGGGACCACCACCGCCAGCAGCGCTCGCCAGAACCCGCGGGTGTCGTGGGTGCGGGTAACGCTCGGTGCGGTCGCGGTGGTCGATGGGGACGTGGTGGTGTTCGCAATCGAAGTCATGCCGTCAACGGTGCGGCCCGCGGTGTCCCGCGGTCATTGGGCAAACCTCCCTACGCGTGCCGACTTGTCCCCGTCGTTCCCGGTGCATCCTCCCGGGTCGGCCACGGTGCAATGCTGGGCGGGTGAGCGAGCGCAACGTCCTGGGCAGTGAGCTGGAGCCCTGCGGGACCGACCCGATGACCGGCTTCTTCCGGGACGGGTGCTGCAAGACAGGCGCCGAGGACCGTGGCAGCCACACGATCTGCGCGGTGGTGACCGAGGAGTTCCTGGCCCATCAGCGGAGCATCGGCAACGACCTGATCTCGCCGATGCCGGAGTACGGCTTCCCCGGCCTGGTGCCCGGCGACCGGTGGTGCGTCACGGCGGTCAACTGGGCGCGCGCCCACCGTGACGGAGCGGCCGCACCGGTGGTGCTGGCCTCGACCAACCAGGCGGTTCTCGAGCTCGTGCCGCTGGAGGCACTGCGGGAGCACGCCGTCGACGTACCGGACGACCTCGGCGAGCTGGATCTCTAGCGGTCCTTGACGCGGACCATCCCGCCGAGCGTCGGGACGTACGCCGAGCCGTCGGGGCCGAGCGTCACCGCGGAGTAGTGGTTGTTGAACAGCATGCCGGTGCCGGTGCGGACCGAGAAGGCCGTCTCGCCGGTGCGGGCGTCGATGGCGGTGAGGTACCACGCGCTCACGCCCCACCAGGACGCGCGGGTCGTGTAGGCGTAGACCAGCCCGGTGGCCAGCGAAACCTTGGGCACCGAGGTCGGGGCCACCTCGTCGGAGCGCCAGCCCACCGAGCACTCGCCGGTCTCCGGGTCCGCGTCGACCCGGGCCAGGCCTCCCGGCGTCGCGCGGCCGACCATCGTCGTCCACGGCGCCTCGTAGCCGTAGTTGCTCTCGACCACGACGCTCGCGTCGCCGACGGCGACCAGGGAGTTGTCGCTCGCGCTCTCGCCCTCGCCGAACACGGCCGACTCGCAGACCAGGCTCCCGTCCACGGCGTCGTAGAACTGCACGTGCATCTGCGAGTCGGCGTTGTCGGTGATCGCCACCAGTCCGCTCGGCAGCACGGTCGGCGTCGTTCCGCTCCCGGCGCTCAGCTGTCCGGGCTTCTGCCGCGAGCCGTTGTCGTACTCCCGCTGCCAGACGACCTCCGGCTGACCGCTGGTGTCGAGCGCCACCTTGACCAGCGCCTGGGTGGTCACCAGGTAGACCCCGGTGTCGTCAGCCGCGATCGAGTTGGCGATCTCGCCCGCCAGGTCGAACGGAGCCGGGTCGCCCGTGCCGCCGGCCACGCCGACGCGGCCGTCCTGCGTGACGTACCAGGTGTTTCCTTCCCAGTCGGGCAGCAGCGCGACCAGGCAGTCGTCGTCCGGCACCACGTCGTTCAGGTCCACCTCGTCGAGCACCTCGAGCCCGTCACTGTCGACGGTGAGCACCCGGCGGTCGGTCGTCGCGACGACCGCGCGCGCCTCCGCGTCGAGGTAGAAGTAGGCACCGCCGCAGAGGTCCTCCCACGGCTGCTTGTCCGACTCCTCGCGGTCCGGCAGGTCCAGGGTCTCCAGCGGCCGCATGGTCTCGGGGTCGAGCACATGCATGACCGGGCCGGTGCGGTCGCCGCAGAGCCCCACGAGCCGGCCCTCCGGGTCGAACGCGAGCGTCGCGCACTCCTTCAGGCCGTACCACGACGTCGTCACCTCGGGGTCCTTCCCGAGCGGCCCCGGCCCCTCGTAGCTGTCGGTCGCCCAGGCGTCGTTGTGCATCGTGCTGCTGCCGTTCGACGCCAGCCCCGGGTGCTGCGGCACGGGGAGCTCGATCGGCTGGGGCTCGACCGCGTGGCCGTCGTACGACGACGTCACTAGCAGACCGCCGCCGGGCGGGATCGGCAGCCGCCCGTCCGGCAGCAGCACCACGACCGCGGTGGCCGCGACCACGACGGCCGCGAGACCGCCGACCAGCCAGCGGTTGGGCCGCATCCGCCGTCGGGTGGCCGGCACCAGCACCGCCACGAGGAGCACCGCAAAGATCCAGGGCCCGATCGCCAGCCAGCCCGCGATCAGCAGGACCAGCGCTACGACGAATCCCACGGGCGCAGCATGACGCCTCCGCTTCAAACGAGGTAGAGGACCACCTCGTCGCTGGACTCCAGCGCTGGGTCCACACGCTCAGGACGGCGTCTTGCAGAAGCGATCTTGCGAGTCCACGGGTCCACCGGATCGCCGTCGCGCTCCTGCAGCCGGATCAAGAGCTCGGCGCCTTCCTTCTGCGCCAGGGTGACCTCGACGACCTTCATCGTCATGCCTCCTCGCTCACGTCATCAGGTGGCCTCATCGTACCGAGCGCGGCCTTCACCATCGCGCCCTCGTATCTGTCGAGCAGCGCTAGTCCGTCCAGCGCGTTGAGCTGAGCGACTCCCAATCGAGCGCGCTGCGAATCGTCTTCCATGGAAAGCTCTGCGGCCCATCGGACATTGCGCATCGTCTCTTCGCGGAATGAGCGTCGTTCGAGCTCGTGGGCACCCCGACGGTTGAGTGCCACCCCCAGTAGTGCGTCAGCAAACGCCAACAGCCGCGTCAACACGGTGAGGACGAGGGTCATGCCGCCACGCTAGGTCGATCGGATGGCGGACGCCGTCGCCTCTCCACAGGTCGGGCATTCCCGGGCACACTGCTCTCGTGGACACGTCCATCCTGGTCATCCTCGTCATCTCCCTGGTGACCCCGATCCTGGTCGCGCTGCTGGTGCTCGTCCTGGTGCGCCTGTTGATGAAGCGGGCCGGGACCGGGCTGCCGCAGGCACTCGGCTCCGCGGCCGGCGGCGGGATGGCACAGCCCACCCGCGGGACCATGCACGTGGTCGGGGCCAGCATCATGGACCGCAACGCGATGATCGCGCCGTGCACCATCGCCTACGCGATCGAGGCGCCCGGGATCCCGGCGTTCTCCGGGCAGGGCACGTTCTACGCGCAGACCAAGCGCTGGCCGCAGCCGGGCATCAACCTGCCCGTGGTCTTCGACGCGGCCAACCCGGCGCACGTCGACATCGACTGGGACCACGCGCCCCGGCCGGTCGACATCGCGAGCGGCGCCGCCCAAGCGCTGGCCGACCAGCTCAACCAGCGGGGGACCATGCCACCGCCGGCGACTTAGACCCGCTCGGTCGTCGGGAAGAGCGAGGCGTAGGCGTTGAGCGCCGGCTGCCCGCCGAGGTGCGCGTAGAGGACCGTCGAGTCCTTCGGGATGTCGCCGGTGCGCACCAGGTCGACGAGTCCGGCCATCGACTTGCCCTCGTAGACGGTGTCGAGGATGACGCCCTCGAGCTGACCGGTGAGCCGGATCGCGTCGAGCGTCGACTGCACCGGGACGCCGTACACGTCTCCGGCCCAGCCCTCCAGCACGGTGATCTCGTCGTCGCGCAGGTCTCGGCCGACGCCGATGAGCTCGGCAGTGTTCCGCGCGATCCGGCCGACCTGGTCGCGGGTCTTCTCGAGGGTCGCCGAGGCGTCGATGCCGAGCACCCGCCGCGGCCGCCCACCGGCCTGCTCAAGGGCTGCGAACCCGGCGATCATCCCGGCGTGCGTCGAGCCGGTGACGGTGCAGACCACGATGGTGTCGAAGAAGACCCCGAGCTCCGCCTCCTGCTCGGCGACCTCGTAGGCCCAGCCGGCGAACCCCAGCCCGCCGAGCCGGTGGTCGGAGGCGCCGGCCGGGATGGCGTACGGCGTCCCGCCGCGCTTCTCGACGTCCTCGAGCGCCTGCCGCCACGAGTCGCGGAAGCCGATGTCGAAGCCGGCCGGGTCCAGCCGCACCTCGGCGCCCATGACCCGGCTCAACAGGATGTTGCCGACCTGGGTGCTCAACGGGTCGGTCCACTCCGGCACCCAGTTCTCCTGCACGAGCACGCACTGCATTCCGAGGTGCGCGGCCACCGCGGCGACCTGGCGGGTGTGGTTGGACTGGTGGCCACCGATCGAGACCAGGGTGTCCGCGCCCTGGGCCAGCGCCTCGGGGACGAGGTACTCCAGCTTGCGGGTCTTGTTGCCGCCGTAGGCGAGGCCCGAGTTGCAGTCCTCGCGCTTGGCCCACACCTGCGCGCCGCCCCCCTCAGCAGCAAGGTGGGCGCTGAGCCGGGGCAGCGGGTGGACCGGGCTGGGTCCGAAGGTCAGCTGGTGACGCTGGAAGTCCTGGAGGGCCATGCGGGAAGTATTGCGGTGCGCCTCGGCAGCAGGCCCTCGTGCCGGGCCACCGCGGTGGCCGCCAGGATGGTGAGTGCGATGCAGGACGCGTTCGTGATGGGGACGAGGATGCTCTTGGCCAGCACGAACGTCGCCAGCGGCTGGCTGAGCAGGAGCATGTAGACCACCGCCGCCTTGGCGAGCAGAGCGGTCGCCCACATCAGGGTCAGCCGGTGGAAGAGCCGCCGCATCGCCGGGCGCGCGTGCAGCTCGTCGGTGATCGGGTAGAAGTCGCCGGCCAGCCGGGCCACGACCGGCCGAGCGGTCAGGGCCGAGGCCAGGAACACGATCCCGATCAGCAGGTCGGTGAGCACCGGCTGCAGGAAGTAGATGAACGTGCTCTGCGACGCCAGGGCCACGACCGTCTTGAGGGTGAGCACGCCCGCGGTGAGGAGCAGCATCCCCGAAGCACGTCGGCCGGTCAGCGCCCGGATGCCGATGACGCCGTACGACCAGGTCATCGAGGCGCCGATCGCCGGCCAGACCCCGAAGGTCACGAACATCGTGTAGAAGACGATCCCCGGGATCACGCACGCGACGAGGAGGTTGTTCCCGACCCGGCGCAGGATGCTGCGCAGCTGTGGCGGGACAGGTCCCTGCTCGACCTTCACCGCGGGCTGTCGCAGGGTGACAGACGCAGGAAGGTCGAGCAGGGCCATACCGACAGGACACCCGATGAACCGAGTCCTCGGGCGGGTTCGCGCGGACTCGAGGGCGCTGGTCCAGCGGCAGTGTTGTCGATCGGACGAACGTCGCCGATTCCGGCCCGCGGACTCGTCGGCTTGGCTAGGCTCGCCGCCGTCTCCCAACATGGGACTCGTGAAGCTGACCGAGTCGTTCTCGTGGGAGGGCCGAGAGATCGCCTGGGCCCGCGCCGGGTCCGGGCCGCCGGTGGTGTTCTGCCACGGGACGCCGTTCTCCTCCAGGGTCTGGGCGCCGTACGCCGAGGCCCTCGCCGACCGGTTCACGGTTCATCTCTGGGACCTCCCGGGCTACGGCCGCTCGTCGATGGATCCCGAGCACCGGGTCGCCGCCGACGTCCACGCCAAGGTGCTCCAGGCACTGCTCGACCACTGGGGCCTCGACCGTCCGCAGGTCGTCGCCCACGACCTCGGCGGGCTGGTGTCGCTGCGCGCGCACCTGGTCGAGGGCGCGGCGTACGCCTCGCTGTTCCTGGTCGACGTGGTGGCGATCCCGCCGAGCGGATCGCCGTTCTTCAGGTTCGTGCAGGAGAACCCGGCGCTGCTCCCCCAGCTCCCGGCATACATCCACGAGGCGATCGTCCGGGCGTACATCGGCAACGCGACCTACCGCGGGCTCTCGCCCGAGGACCTCGACGCACTCGTGGAGCCGTGGACCGGCGCGGAGGGCCAGCCCGCGTTCTACCGGCAGATCGCCGACTACGACCTCGAGCTCCTCGACGAGAACGAGCGGCAGCTCCCCGAGCTCGACCTCCCGGTCCGGGTGCTCTGGGGCACCGAGGACGCCTGGATCCCACTGGAGACCGGACGCCGGCTGGCGGGGCTGATCCCGGGCGCGCGCCTGACCGAGGTGCCGGAGGCCGGCCACCTGATGCAGTACGACGCTCCGGTCGCCCTCGCGACCGCGCTGAGCGACTGGCTCGAGGGAGTCTGCTGAGCAAGCACGTGGATGCCAGCGTCGCGAGAGTCGTGCGATGGCACGGCGCCGTCCCGAAGGCAGGCTGGGCGCCTTTCGAGGGGCGGTAACAAAGCCAGCGTGCGGCTATCGCGGCGCTGGCGCCGCGCGATTGTTCAGCAGACTCCCTTACCGACGGCATGATGGCCGTATGGCCGACCCGCGCGCAGGACAGCCCGCCCAGCCGCAGGACCTGGTGGACCTGCCGCACCTGTTGACGGCGTACTACACCCAGGTCCCCGACCCAGAGGTCGTCGAGCAACAGGTGGTGTTCGGGACCAGCGGGCACCGCGGCTCGTCCCTCGACACGGCGTTCAACGAGTGGCACATCCTCGCGACGACGCAGGCGATCTGCGACTACCGCGAGCAGCAGGGGTACGACGGGCCGCTGTTCGTCGGCCGCGACACCCACGGCCTGTCCGAGCCGGCGTGGGCGACGGCGCTCGAGGTGCTCGCCGCCAACGACGTGACCGTGCTGGTCGACAGCCGCGACGCCTACACGCCGACCCCGGCGGTGTCCCACGCGATCCTCCGCGCCAACAAGGGGAAGTCGAAGGGGCTGGCGGACGGCATCGTGGTGACGCCGTCGCACAACCCGCCGTCTGACGGCGGCTTCAAGTACAACCCGCCGCACGGCGGACCAGCCGACACCGACGCGACCGCGGTGATCGCGGCTCGCGCCAACGAGCTGATCAAGGCCGGGCTCGACGGCGTACGCCGGACGCCGTTCGCGAAGGCGCGGGCGGCGGCCAGCTCCTACGACTTCATGGGCACCTACGTCGACGACCTGCCCACTGTCGTCGACCTCGCCGCGATCAAGGACGCGGGCGTGAAGATCGGCGCCGACCCCCTCGGTGGGGCGTCCGTGCACTACTGGGCCGAGATCGGCAACCGCCACGACCTCGACCTGACCGTGGTCAACCCCCTGGTCGACGCGACGTGGCGGTTCATGACCCTCGACTGGGACGGCAAGATCCGGATGGACTGCTCGTCGCCGTCGGCCATGGCCTCGCTCGTCGCCCAGAAGGACAAGTTCCAGATCGCCACCGGCAACGACGCCGACTCAGACCGGCACGGCATCGTCACCCCGGACGCCGGGCTGATGAACCCGAACCACTACCTGGCGGTCGCCATCCAGTACCTCTTCGGCGGCGGCCGCCCGGGCTGGCCGTCCTCTGCGCAGATCGGCAAGACCCTGGTGTCGAGCTCGATGATCGACCGGGTGGCGGCCGCGCTCGGCACGCCGATGGTCGAGGTGCCGGTCGGGTTCAAGTGGTTCGTGCCGGGGTTGATCGACGGCTCGTTCGGCTTCGGCGGCGAGGAGTCCGCGGGCGCGTCGTTCCTCCGCATGGACGGCACGACGTGGACCACCGACAAGGACGGGCTCATCCTCGCCCTGCTGGCGTCGGAGATCCTCGCGAAGACCGGCCGCTCGCCGAGCCAGCACTACGCCGACCTGGTCGCCCAGCACGGCGACCCGGCGTACGCCCGCATCGACGCCCCCGCCTCCCGCGAGCAGAAGGCCAAGCTCGGCGCACTCTCGCCCGACGACGTGACCGCCACCGAGCTGGCCGGCGAGCCGATCACGGCCAAGCTCACCGAGGCACCCGGCAACAACGCCAAGATCGGCGGCCTCAAGGTGACCACCGACTCCGCGTGGTTCGCGGCCCGCCCCTCCGGCACCGAGGACGTCTACAAGATCTACGCCGAGTCGTTCAAGGGTCCCGAGCACCTCGCCGAGGTGCAGGCCGAGGCCAAGGCCGTGGTGGACGCCGCGCTCGGCTAGAGGTGGTCCGGGACGATCAGCGCGTCCGGGTCTGCTCGCGGAGGCACCGCCTCGAGCGCGATCTTCACCAGCGCGATCCGCGCCTGCTGGAGCACCTTCCGCTTGATCCCCTTCACGGCCCCTAGCCGCTCCTCCACCGCCGCGGCGATCTGCGCGTTGGTGAACGTCGGCCGGGTGCCGACCGCCACCTCGACGTCCGGCAGCGAGACCAGGACCGGGAGCAGCTGGTCGCCAAGCCCGTCGAGCAGCTGGAACCGCTGGTAGCGGGTCAGCGCCGCCCACGCCTCGTCCACCGTCCGCCGCCCCTTGCGGACCGTCTTGTCCTGGACCGCCAGCATGCTCTTCGCCGCGCCCTCGAGGGCGACGGTCAGCTCTCGCTCGGTGAACCGCACGGGACCAGCCTCTCCCATGCCGATGATTCCTGGCCGATCGACCTGTCTCTAGGTGGATGACCTCAGGAACGATCTCCCCGTTGTACGGCGACGACTCGGCCAACGCGCCCGAGTGGAGCGACATCGACCAGCGGCTCACCAATGCTCAGCTCTACTGGCTCGTGACCGTCCGTGCCGACGGCCGACCGCACGCCACACCCCTCTGCGGCGTCTGGCGCGACGGCGCGTTCTACTTCTGCACCGGCGACGCCGAGCAGAAGATGCGCAACCTCGAGCACGACCCGCACGTGGTCGTCACCGCCGGCCCGCTCGGCGCCGACGGCTGGGGATCGGGCAAGGACATCGCGGTCGAGGGCGTCGCCACCCGGGTCGAGGACATGGCGTTGCTGGCCGAGTTGGCGGAGGAGTGGCGCACGAAGTACGACGGCGACTGGGTGTTCGAGGCCCGCGACGGCCGGTTCTTCGAACTCAGCGACCAGGGCGACGGGCAGGGCGACGGCGCGCCCGTCTTCCGGGTCCCGCCGAGCAAGGTGCTGGTGTTCGGCGACGAGCACGGCCAGACGACCTACCGGTTCTGAGGCCACGCCGGTGTGAGGATGGCCGGCATGACCAGCGCACGCCGGCTCGTCCTCGCGATGGGAGTCCTCCTCGTCGTCGACCTCGTCGGCGGACTGCTCGCGGTCGGCTCCGACGTCAACACCTGGGGCGAGGCGTGGAGCGGTGACGCGCTGCTCGCGGCGCCGTGGCCGATGATCCTCGTCCAGCTGGTGCTGACCTGGCTGGCGACCCGCAGCGACGGGGTGCTCGCGGTCGTCGCGGCAGTCCTGCTTGCGGTGGCCTGCCTGGTCAGCGCGATCTCGGGGTTCTTCGACGGCGGCCTCGGCAACGACGAGCTCGACAACGGGCTGGTCGCCTTCCAGGTCTTCCTGCTCGCGGTGACCGCCGCGGTCGGCGTGCTGGCGGCGCTCCGCGCGGTGGCGGCGCGGCGTACGACCGCGCTACCGATCGGCTGAGACGCCGGTCTGCTCCGAAGCCCACAGCCCGACCAGGCCGCGGAAGTGAGCGAGGAACTCCTCCTGCTCGTGCGGCGGGTACGTCGCCGCGACGGTGTCACGGAGCAGCCGGTCGAAGTCGTCGCCGGTGACCCACTCGAGGACCGCCTCGGGCAGGTGGGCGAGGTGCTTGCCCGACCACTCCCAGTAGCGCTCGGTCTCGAAGTGCTCGTCGGCCAGCGCGAGGTAGCGGTCCAGCTTCTCGTCGTAGCCGAGCGACTCGTCGTCCGCGATCTCGAAGTAGCGCCTGGTCCGCAGGTCGACCTCGGACGTCCGGCCGTTCACGACGCAGTACGTCGACCAGCGCACTAGCGCGGTGATCGCCCACGGGAAGTAGTAGTGCAGCGAGGTGACCGACACATCGGGGCAGGCGTTGGCGTAGTCGATCGGGTAGACGTCGTCGCCGACGACGAGCATCTCGCAGGAGTTGAACTCCCAGCGGAAGAACGCGTTGACGATCCTGGACGTGGCGACCGTCTGCCGACCCGCCGACTCGGAGAGGAAGCCGTGGTTGACGGCGTACCGCAGGTGCATCGGCTGGTCGGGACGGAAGTCCATCACCATCGTCTCCGGGCCGATGGAGAGCGCCCGGGCGAAGTGCTCGTAGTCCACGGTGGCCTGCAGGTGCATCAGCATCTCGCCGGACTCGTCGTACGCCTTGTGCAGGTCGCCGCGGTCGTTGATCCGCGAGACCCCGCGCCAGGCGCCGCCGTCGAACGGCTTCATGTACAGCGGGTAGCCGAGCTCCTCGGCGAGCCGGTCGAGGTCGAAGTCGCGGTTGTACTTCTCCGAGGTGTAGGCCCAGCGCACGTTGTCGACCGGGTTCTTGTAGGGCACCAGCGTGGTAGCTGGGACCTTGAAGCCCATCCGGACCAGCGCGCAGTAGGCGCTGTGCTTCTCCATCGACTGGAAGGTGAAGGGGCTGTTGAGCAGGTAGGTGCCGTTGACCAGCGCGGCCTTCTTCAGCCACTCGCGCGGGTGGTAGTACCAGTGCGCGAGCCGGTCGATCACGAGCTCGGTGCGGACCGGGTCGTCGAGGTGGAACGGCTCGATGGCGAGCCGCTCGCTGGACACCGTGTGCGTGTCGCCGTCCACGCTGAGCGGCCCGACCCGGCGCAGGATCTCCTCGAACGCGCGCGGCCAGTCCTCCTCGGCGCCGAGCAGCAGCCCGATGAGATGGTCCCTGGTCATCCGTCTCCTCCCTCGGGCGGGTCCACGACCTCGATGCGGATCCGCTTGTTGTCCTTGCCCTTGCTCTCGGTGCCCACCACGCGTACGCCGCCAATCTCCGCCGTCGAAAGCACGTGCGTGCCGCCGTCGGCCTGCCGGTCGAGGCCGACGATGTCGATGACACGGAGCGGGTCGATCTCCTGCGGGATCAGGTTCGCGGAGGTGCGGATCAGCGCCGGGTCGGTGTCGGCGACGCTGCGCGGCAGGAAGTCGACCACGATCTCGTGGGCCCGGGCGATCTCCTCGTTGATCCGGCGCTCGACGGTCGCACCCAGGTCGGCCGACATCGCGGGGAACGGGAAGTCCAGCCGGCCCTTCATCGGCTCCATGTTCCCGCCGGTGACCGGGATGGAGTAGTCGGCCCAGATCACCCCGCACAGCACGTGCAGAGCGGTGTGGGTCCGCATCAGCCGATGTCGCCGGTCCCAGTCGATCTCGCCCTGCACCTCGGCGCCGACGTCCGGCAGGTCACCCTCGACGGTGTGCCAGATGGTGCCCTGCTCGCGGCGTACGCCGGTCACGGTCAGCGTGCCGACCGGGGTCTGGATGGTCCCGGTGTCGCTGGGCTGGCCGCCGCCGATCGGGTAGAACGCCGTGCGCGCCAGCGCGACCCGGCCTCCCTCTCGGTCCACGTCGGTCACGGTGGCGTCGAACTCCGTGCGGTAGGCGTCGACGGCGAACAGCTCGGTCTCGGCGAGACCGGGCGGCGGCGGGTTGCCGGGGACTCCCATGCCCCCTGCCTAGCAGAGATGTGAGCGCTCCGGGACGGAGGCTCAGGAGTGGAGCAGCGTCCAGGTTCCTTCGGAGACGACCTCGACCTCGCCGTCGACCACCTTGAAGGCGGTCTCGTCGTCGACGGCGTACGCCGGCCCGTCGATGGTGGCCGCCCATTCCTCGGCCTCCGCCATGGTGTTGCCCGGCTTGTCGTCGCCGTTGACGTGCGGACAGATCGAGAAGTCCACGAGCCCCAGCGTGCTCACGTCACCGCCGGGCGGCCGCCACTGGATGAAGTCCTCCCCGACCTGCGGCGTCAACACCATGCTCCCCGAGCTCAGCCCCACCCAGACCGTCTCGGTCAGCGACGGCAGGAGGTCCACGAGCCCGGACTCTCGCATCCAGTGGCACAGGTACAGCACGTCACCGCCGGCCACCAGCAGCACGTCGGCCTCCCGGACCTTGGGGACCCACTGCTCTTCGTCGAGGCTGGGCAGCGCGGTGAGCTCCAGCACGCCCACCGACTGCCACCCCAGCTCGGTCATCGGAAGGCCGGCGTTCCCGCTGATGAACTTCCAGACGTTCACCCCGGGGCCGACGAAGGGGTGTCCGTACATCGCGGTAGGTATGCAGAGCGCGTTGCACTCAGCGATCGGCTTCCCCAGGAGGTCGACCAGCGCCTCCTCGATGCTCGGGTTCTTGACGCCAGCGGACGTGAGGAGAAGCTTCACGAGGCCTCCAGGGCAGGAGAGGGGTTGATGTGGCCTTCAGACCGCCGACCAGCGCGAGACTCATCGCCCGCGTGAGACGCTGCAGCGATGGTGCCGGACGGTGTCCCCATAGGCGACTGGCTGAACCAGGGCACGAGCGATCCTCGGGAGGTCGCCAACCGGTACGACGAGTGGGCGCAGAGCTACGACGACGACCTTGCCTCGTGGTCCTACCAGGCTCCCGAGCTGGTGGCGGAGACCGTCGTCACCCGGCACCCCGCGGCGGGCTCGGTGCTCGACGTGGGCTGCGGCACGGGACTCGTCGGCCGAGCGCTTCGCGCACGAGGATTTCAGGGAGAGATCCTCGGGCTCGACATCTCGCAGGCGTCTCTCGAGATCGCCCAGCAGCGCGGAGGGTATGACTCGCTCGAGCAAGCAGATCTCCAGCAGCGACTCCCCTTCGACGACGACCGCGTCGACGCGGTCGTCTGTGTGGGGGTGATGACCTACCTCCCGGAGGTCGAGGCGGTGTGGCGAGAGTTCGCGAGGGTGACCCGGCCGTGGGGGATCGTCGTCCTGACGCAGCGCGAGGACCTGTGGGACACCCGCAAGTGCCAGGCCGAGGTCGATCGGCTGCAGGGCGAGGGCGTCTGGACGCCGCTGGAGATCACGGGCCCGGCGCCGTACCTGCCGGAGGGCTACGGAGGGACGCCGGCCGTCGGCTGCTACTACCTGACCGCGCTCGTCGGCTGACCCGCCGGGACGCCCGCGAACCCGGAGTATCGTCCGGTGCCACCGACCCCCTGGAGGTGGCTGAGCATGCCCGGTCCTCGTCACATCGCCCTCGCTCCGCTCGTGTGCGTGTTGCTGCTGGCCGGAGCGCTGCCGTCGGCCCAGGGTGCCCAGCGCGCCCTGCCGGAAACGGTCATCATCAACGACGGCAGCACGTCGGCCCCGGTCGTGGACATCTCGCAGGTCAGGATCAGTGCCAGCTGGTACTGGGACTCCGAGCAGAGCATGCGGGTCAAGGTGCCGAACGGCTTCCAGCAGGGTCACCGGCTGACCGTCTGGTTCGACCTCACCGGCGACTCGACGCCCGACGGCCACTTCGAGCTCAAGCTGCGCAAGCCGCCGAACCCGGGCGGGCAGGTGCTCAAGAAGATCCAGGACTTCCGCCGGGGCGGTGGCTGGGGCCACGGCGGCGCCCGCGTGTCGTGCGGCGGCTCGGAGGGCGGGCCGCCGGTGTTCGACCAGGTCCGGCGCGGCCAGCGGAGCGTGGAGATCATCTTCGACCTCTGGTGGTGCCTGGGGATTCCCAACCCCCCGGGCACCGACTCGGGCTCGTGGCGGGTCGCGGTCAGCCTCGTCAAGGGCAGGAACGAGGACATGGCCCCCAACCACCGCGGCTGGAGCAAGCCGGTGGCGGGTTGGGGTCCGTGTGACCCCTCGGGCGGTCAGTGCTGACCACGCTGGTGGCGAAGGGGCGCTGAGGCGACCGTCTTGACCACACCGGTTTGCGCCCCCGACCGGTGGCACGTCAGGCCGGCCGGGGACAGAAGATTCGCGGTCGAGTAGGTCATTCGCGGCGATAGGACGCGGCGGGCGCCCGTCAGCTCAGGGCTACCGATCCTGAGCGCGTCGCTTTGCGTCATACGGACAGAGCACCCGAGTGCTCCATCCGTATGACGTATCGCGATTGACGGCGGCGCGCCTAACTGGAGCCGGAATGACATAGCCCCTTGCGAGCAGGGCTACACGAACCGCGGCAGGTGGTGCGCGATCTGCTTCTGCCACCAGTCCCAGTCGTGCGCGGAGTCGTGGCCCCACACGTCGAGCTCGTGCGGGATGCCCTTCTCGGCCAGTAGCCCACCCAGGTGCCGCGCGGACGGAAGCGAGGCGGTCGGGTGGGTCTCCCACGGTCCCTCGCCGACGACCAGCACGACGTACAGCTGCCGGCGCAGCCAGTCGAGGTGGTCGCCGTGGAGGTGCGCGACGTAGTCGCTGGGGTTGGTGAAGTACGCCGCCTCGCCGCGGTCGCCCCACGCGTTCCAGTCGGCCGGGTCGTAGTTGCCGCTCTGGCAGATGGCCACCGGGAACAGGTCGGCGCGGGTGAACGCGAGCTGGAGCGCGTGGTAGGCGCCCATCGAGCAGCCGGTGACCACGGCACCGGTGGCGCCGGGGCTGTCCTCGCCGACCCACGGGACGACGTGGTCGATGATCCAGCTCGCGTAGGCGCCGTGCCGCCGGGCCCGCTCCTCGAGCGGGATCGAGGAGTCCGACCAGGTCTGCTGGTCGAAGGAGTCGACGCAGTAGAGCTTGCAGCGACCCCCGTCGATGAGGTCGGCCACCGCGCCGACCATGCCGTTGCTCTCGTAGTCCCAGGCCCGGCCCTGCTCGCTCGGGAAGACCAGCACCGGGCGTCCCCAGTGGCCGTAGCGGATCACCGTGCCGGCCCGGCCGAAGCCGGGGGCATCGAGCTCGACCTGGTGGCGTTCCATCACTGTTCCCAGACCCTCGCGAGCAGGTCCCCCAGATGTGGGTCGAGGCTGTCGCGCCAGCACATCCAGGTGTGGCCCTGCCGCACCTCGCCCCACGCCGCCGGGATGCCGAGGGCGGTCAGGTGGTTGTGCAGGAGGCGGTTGTTGGCGAGGTTCTCTTCGGCGAGCCCGCAGGTGAACGCCACCGGGGGGAACCCTTGGGGAGCAGCGGTCGACTCGTGGAGCGAGGCGACGAAGCCGACCACCTGGTCGAAGTGGGGATAGCTCGACTCCTGCGGGTCCAGTTCAGGCGTGAAGAACGAGCCCGACTGCAGCACCAGACCGGCGAAGGCGTCCGGGTACAGCCAGGCGGCGTGCAACGCCGCCAGCCCGCCGAGGCTCTGGCCGAGCAGCACCGGCTCGTACGGCGTGGGGACCGCGCCGATGATCGTGGGGATCACGTCGCCGACCAGCGCGGCGGCGTACGCCGGGTTCGCGGCGTACCGCTCGTCGCGCTTGCTGCCCGGGCTCAGCAGCCCGACCCGCATCGGCGGCCCGGTCGCGGCGTACTGCACCACGCGGCCGTAGGCGTCCATCTCGGCGCCATCGTGGACCAGCAGCAGTGGCAGCGGCGCCCCCTCGTGACCGTCCGGCTCCCAGACCTCGACGTCGATCTCGCCGACGCTCAGCTGGTGGCGTGACCCTGGCGCACCGTCGAGGTCGAGCCAGGCCGGGGGCTGGTAGCCGGGCATCGCGAGCCACGAGTGTGGCCCGAAGGCACCCTCGACCCGGTCGGGGTTGCCCGGGTCGGGCACCAGGGTGCCGTCGACGTCGAAGAGGTACTCCAGGCAGTCGAGGTCGGGCAGGGCGAGCCGCAGCTCCCAACCGCCTTCGACGTGCCCCATGCCCAGCTCGACCCCAAGCTCGACGTCGAACCACACCTTGACGTCGGCGTACTCGTGCTCGGTGTCGCTGAGCCGGAAGACGATCTCGTCGTCCTCGACAGCGGTGGCGAGCTGGGAGACGGTCCCCATCCCCTCAACCTAGGGCCCAGCGCCCTGTCAGCGAGATTCGCACACCAATTCCGCGGCCCAGGCACGCACCTGGCGGTGTTGGCGACGCTGCGAAGACGCCCAGTCTGCGTGCGCGCCGCCGCCTTGCCATGCACGCACCTGGACCACGGCCTTGGCGCACGCATCTCGCTGACAGGGCACTAGGCTCGACGCGAGGATCGGGAGGTGGCCTGATGGCGGACGACCCGCTGCGCCAGCGGATTGATGCGCTGGTCGAGGAGGAGCACGAGCTCCGTCAGAGACACGTCGGGCAGGGCCTGGACGACGCGGAGCGGGAGCGGCTTCGTCACCTCGAGGTCGAGCTCGACCAGACCTGGGACCTCCTGCGCCGGCGAAACGCGCGGCGCGAGGCGGGCCAGGACCCGGCCTCGGAGTCGGAGCGGGACGCCACGACGGTCGAGGGCTACCTGCAGTAGCCGATCAGCCGCGTTGCCAGCCCTCCGAGTCGGTGGTCGGTCGCGGCTGCTCGGACGGTGGTTCGACGGTGCGGTGTTCGTAGCGGGTCGAGAGCACCACGTGAGAGTTCATCTCCCGGTTCTCGCCGAGCCGTTCGAAGAGGCCCTCCAGGTGGGCCATCGAGGCCGCACGGACCTTGAGCATCGTGCAGAACGATCCGCTCAGCTTGTGTACCTCCAGGACCTCCGGGAAGTCGTCGGCCGAGGTGTTCTTGAGCAGGCAGTGCCCGGTCTCGCAGCGCAGCTGGAGGAACGCGGTCAGGGGCAGGCCCACCTCTGCGGGGTCCACCTCGGCCCGGTAGCCGGTGATCACACCGGTTTCCTCCAGCCGGCGTACCCGCTCCGCGACCGCGGGCGAGGAGAGGTTCACGCGCTTTCCGAGCTGGTTGTAGGACAGCCGCCCGTCCTGCTGGAGCTCGGCGAGGATGTTCCAGTCGGTCTGATCGAGCGCCTTTGCCATCTGGCAAGCCTGTCCCCGATCTACCTTGTGAACAAGAGGCCAGACGTGCCGTACGCCGTCGATCGGCCATTCAGGATGCCGCATGGGCCTTCTAGCGTGGATGCACGAGACAGACACGTTCACCATCAGGAGGAGTCATGACCGAAGCACCGCTCGCCGCCCAGTTCGCCCTCGAGCTCACCCGCACCCACGTCAACAGCGCCCGCCCGAACGCACCTGTCGTGCGGGGCCGGAAGACCCGGCGGCGCCGGCGTCCTCAGAAGCTCAGGTGATGACCGAGCTCGCCGGTCTGGTCGACGTACATGGTGCGGGTGTCGAACCACCACTGGCCGTCGATGCGGTGGAAGGTGTCGCGGTAGCGGCCGGTGATGATCACCTGCAGCGGGAGCTCGGCGGTGGCCTGGGTGACCAGGTAGTTGGACTGCGCGGTCGCGGTGCCCGCCTCGTCGTCGACCTCGATGATGGCGTTGGTGGTGACGTGCTTGGTCTTCGGCGTCCCGGTGTCGTCGTGGATCCGGGTGGTCATGCCGTAGAGGCCGCGCACCCGTTCGCGGCCCTCGAAGACCGTCTCCGGACCGCCGCCCTCCCGGCCGTGGATGCGCCCGTGCTCGAACAGTTCGGCCACCCCGTCGAGGTCACCGCGGTCGATGCGGTCGGCGTAGGTGTAGAGCAGGTTCTCGATCTCACGGGCGCTGTCGGTCACGTCACCAGCACGATCTTCCCGGCGCCGTGGTCCGGGGTGACCATGGCGCGGTGCGCATCGGCGGCCCGCTCCAGCGGGTGCGTCTCGGCGACCACGACGCGGAGCCAGCCCTCCTCGACGCCTTTGACCAGGTCGAGCCGGGCCGCGGCGCGGAGCTCGGTGCCCGGGTCGGCGCCCTCGCCGAACCCGAGCTGGGTGATGCCGCGCTCGGCGGCCGCCGGGCTGGGGATCAGCGTGGCGACGCGGTCACGGTCCCTGGCCACCGCGAGCGAGAGGTCGAGCACCGGCGGTACGCCGACCGCGTCGAGCACGGCGTCCACGCCGTCGGGTGCCTGCTCTCGCACCCAGGCCTCGACGTCCTCGCGGAAGTCGAACGGCTCGACCCCCATCTCCCTGAGCACGTCGTGGTCGGACGGGAGGGCGGTGCCGAGCACCCGCGCACCGCGGTGCCTGGCCAGCTGGGCGGCGTACAGCCCGACGCCGCCGGCGGCTCCGTTGAGCAGCACCGTCTCGCCTTCGGCCACGCCGGCCGCCGAGACGAGGTGCGCGGCGGCGGTGCCGGTCAGCATGAGCCCGGCCGCCTCCTCCCACGACATCCCCGCGGGCTTCGGCACGCAGCTGCTCGCCTTCGCGACGACCCGGTCGGCATAGGCGCCGCTCACCGGGTGGACGATGACCTCGTCGCCGGCCGGGAGGTCGCCGCCGACGACCAGGCCGGCGCACTCGCCGCCGAGCAGGATCGGAAGCTTGTCGGGGTCGTCGCCCACGGTGCCGCTGTAGGACTTCACATCCCACGCGTTGACGCCGATCGCCCGCACCTCGACGAGGACCTGCCCGTCTCCCGGCGCCCCCGGGTCGTGCTCGCGGACCTCGAGCTGCTCGGGCCCGCCGTACCCGGTCGCTACGACCTGTCTCCTCATGGTCCGAGGCTAGAGGGGAGCGACCAAAGACGCGGACGCGCAGACCTGAGTACGACGATCCGCGGGGGACGCTCGTCTACGTTGGCCGGGTGGCCGTGATCGAGACCGTCGGACTGACGAAGCAGTATCCGTCGGTGACTGCGCTCGACCATCTCGACGTCACCGTCGGCGACGGGGTCACCGGACTGGTCGGTGCCAACGGCGCCGGCAAGTCGACGCTGATCAAGCTCCTGCTCGGACTGGTCCCCGCGACCGAGGGCACGGCGAAGGTGCTCGGTCACGACATCGCGAGCGACGGTGCGGCGATCCGCGCGTCGGTCGGCTACATGCCTGAGCACGACTGCCTGCCGGCCGACGTCTCGGCCAGCGACTTCGTGGTGCACATGGGCCAGATGTCGGGGCTGCCCTACAACGCGTCTCGCGAGCGGGCGGCCGACGTGCTTCGCCACGTCGGGCTGGCCGAGGAGCGGTACCGGCCGATGGGCGGCTACTCGACCGGCATGAAGCAGCGGGCCAAGCTCGCGCAGGCACTCGTGCACGACCCGCGCCTGGTCCTGCTCGACGAGCCGACCAACGGCCTCGACCCGTCCTCCCGCGACGACATGCTGGCCCTGGTGCGCAAGGTCGGGCACGAGTTCGGCATCGCGGTGCTGGTGACCTCGCACCTGCTCGGCGAGCTCGAGCGGGTGAGCGACCACGTGGTCGTGCTCGACGGCGGCAGGCTGCTGCAGTCCTCGGCCACCACCGACTTCCTGCACGCCACCGGCAGCCTGATCGTGGAGGTGATGGGCAAGCCCGACGCCGACCGGCTGCTGGGCCAGGCCCTGGTCGAGGCGGGGCTCACCGCTCGGCCCGCCGGTGGGGCGCTGATCGAGGTCGACGTTCTCGACGAGGCCACGCCGGACGTCGTACGTGACCTCACCGTCGACCTCGGACTGGGCCTGGTGCGGATGCAGGAGCGGCACCACCGCATCGAGGACGTCTTCCGCGAGGGAGGTGCCGGCAGTGTCCAGCCCGTCTGACTCCGTCACGCCTGCAGGCGTCATCCACGACCTGGGCTACCGGCCGTACGCCGGCCCGCGGCTCGGCGCCGGCCCGGTGGCGTGGTCCTTCTTCCGGACCGGGCTGCGCAACACCTACGGGCTGGGTCGGTCCGGCCGCTCGAAGGTGCTGCCGATGATCCTGCTGGCGATGATGCTGCTGCCGGCGCTGATCCTCGTCGGGGTCCTCGTCCAGGCCCGTGACGTGCTCGACCTGGACCAGCAGCTCGTGGCCTACTCCCGCTACCCGGTCATCACGCAGGCCCTCATCTCGGTGTTCGTCGCCGCCCAGGCGCCCGCGCTGATCTCCCGGGACCTGCGGTTCCGCACCATCACGCTCTACCTGGCTCGCCCGATGCAGCGCTCGGTCTACGTGCTGATGCGCTACGCCTCACTGACGGTGGCGACGTTCATCCTGATCGGTGCACCGCTCGTGCTGATGTACGCCGGCGGGCTGCTCGCCGACCTGCCCGTGGGTCAGGAGACCCAGGACTTCCTGGGCGGCATGTTCGGCGCGGTGCTGCTCGCCGCCCTGCTGTCCGGGCTGGCCGCCGTTGTCGCCGCACTGACGGTCCGGCGCGGACTCGCGGTGGCCGCCGTGATCGTGGTGCTCGGGGTCAGCTACACCGCCGTGTCGACGGTCCAGGGGATCGCGACCGGCACCGGCCACGACACCGTCGGTGAGGTCGCGGGGCTGTTCTCGCCGTACACCCTGGTCAACGGCGTCCAGGTCTTCCTGTTCGACGCCCCGAACGCCACGGTCACGCCGCCGGACGGCACGACGATGGGCCTGGTCTACTGCCTGGCCGCACTTGTCATCATCGTCGGCTCGGTCGGTGCGCTGCTGGCTCGCTACCGGACGGTGCAGCCATGAGCGAGATCCGCATCGACCACGTCTCGCGGTGGTACCGCAACGTCGTCGCGGTCAACGACGTGTCGATGACCATCGGCCCGGGCGTGACCGGACTGCTCGGCCCCAACGGCGCCGGCAAGACCACGCTGATCGCGATGATGTCGGGCTTCCTCGCACCGTCGACCGGCACCGTCACCCTCGACGGCGCGCCGCTGTGGCGAAACGAGGAGGTCTACCGCACGATCGGGCTGGTGCCCGAGCGCGAGGCGCTGTTCGACTACCTGACCGGGCGCCAGTTCGTGGTCGCGATGGCCGAGCTGCACGGGCTTGCGGACGCCGGTGCCGCGGCGCAGCGCGCGATCGCGAAGATCGAGCTGACCGACGCGCAGGACCGGGCGATCTCGACGTACTCCAAGGGCATGCGGCAACGGATCAAGATGGCCTCCGGGCTGGTCCACGACCCGGCAGTCCTGCTGCTCGACGAGCCGTTCAACGGCATGGACCCGCGGCAGCGGATCCATCTCATGGAGCTCCTGCGCACGATGGGCGCCGAGGGCCGGACCGTGCTGTTCAGCTCGCACATCCTCGAAGAGGTCGAGCAGGTGGCGCGGCAGATCGAGGTCATGGTGTCCGGGCGGCACGCCGCGTCCGGTGACTTCGGCGCGATCCGGCGGCTGATGACAGATCGGCCGAACCGGTTCGTGCTGCGCACCGCCGACGACCGGCTGCTGGCCTCGGCGCTGCTCGGTGACCCGTCCGTGCGCGGCGCGCGACTGCGGTCGGAGGGTGGCATCGAGGTGGAGGCCTCCGACTTCGGCCGGTTCAGCGAGGTGCTGCCGCGGCTGGCCCGCGAGCACGGCGTACGCCTCCACGAGGTGACGCCCACCGACGAGTCGCTGGAGAGCGTCTTCTCCTACCTGGTGTCCTCATGATCTCGCCCACGATCGTCCGGCTCGGCGTGCGCAGCATCTTCGGGCGCTGGCGCGGCGTCCTGCTCATCGTTCTGCCCGTGGTGCTGATCGGCATCTCGCTGCTGGTGCGGCTGCTCGTCGGCGAGGACGCCGACGCGGCGGAGGGCACCCTCTACGGCCTCGGGCTCGTCGTGATCGTGCCCCTGGTGGCCCTGCTCGCGATGTCCGGTCTGTTGGCGCCCGAGATCGACGACGGCTCGATCTCCTACCTCCTGGCCAAGCCGATCTCGCGGCACACGATCGTGGCCAGCAAGCTGGTCGTCGCCGTGGTCTGCGTGCTCGTGTTCGGTGCGCTCCCGATGCTTGCCGCGGGGCTGGTGCTCCTCGCCGGCTCGCCGTCGTTCGCCGTGGGCTTCGGCTTCGCGTCGCTGGTCGGTGGTACGGCGTACTGCGCAATCTTCGCGCTGCTGTCCGTGATGACTCGGCACGCCGTGGTCATCGGCCTGATCTACCTGCTCGTGTGGGAGGGGCTGCTGGGCGGCCTGCTCGACGGCATCCGCTGGCTGAGCGTCACCCGCTGGTCGGCCGAGCTCATCGACCAGATCGCCGACCTCGAGCTGGTCGACAACCTGCCGCTGGCGTACGCCGTCATCGCGATGGTCGCCGTCCTCGCCGGCGGGACCTGGCTGACCGGCTGGCAGCTGCGGTCATTCAACCTGACCGGCGACGAGTGAGGACCCGCTAGGACACATCGCCGACGTCGCGCTGATACCAGCTGCCCTGCTTTCCGCCGATGTCTGACGGCTCTGCCGGCCCGACCTCCAGGAAGCCGGCCTTCAGCAGCAACACCCGCTGCGATGCCACGTTCTCGTCAGAGGTGGCGGCGCGGAGAGTTATGAGGCGGTGTCGCGAAGCGGCGAGCGAACACAGGTCGCGCACGGTCGCAGTCGCAGCTCCGCGGCCGGTCACGTGCTGCGCGACTCGATAACCAAGCCCTCCGACCCCGTCCCCGACGAAGACCAGGTTGAACCGACCCAGCACCGCCCCGTCCTCGTCGACCAGCACGTAGAACGCGCCGATGCCCTCCTCCTGCTCTGCCAGCAGCGCGTGGTGCCGAGCGGCGAAGTTCTCGAAGTACTCGTCGCCGCGATCGGAGATCGACGTCGCGAAGAAGGCGCGATTCGTCGACTCGAAAGCCAGGATCGACGCGGCATGATCAGCTCGCAGGAGCTGCAGCTCAGGGACGACGAGGCCAGCCATCCCTCAGTGACCGGCCAGGGTGTCCAGGGTCGTCATGTCGTCGTCCGACAGCGTGAACCCGCCCACGTCGGCGTTCGAGCGGATCCGCTCCGGGTTGACGGACTTCGGGATCACCACGACCTGGTGCTGCAGGTGCCAGCGGATGATCACCTGGGCCGTCGTCCGCCCGGCCCGGTCGGCGATCTCCACGATGGCGGGATGGTCGAGGGTGCCGCCCCGAAGGGCGCTGTACCCCTCCAGCACGACACCACGGCTCCGGTGCGCGGCGAGCACTCCGGCGTCGAAGAGGAGCGGGCTCCACTCGATCTGGTTGACCGCCGGCGCGACACCGGCGCTGCCGGTGACCTCGTCGATCAGCGCGGCGTCGAAGTTGCTGACCCCGATCTCGCGGGCCAGTCCCGCCTCCCGCGCTTCGACGAACGCGCCCCACAGGTCAAGGTTGGTCCGACCCTCGCCGGGCCAATGGATCAGCCACAGGTCCACGCGGTCGGTCTGCAGCTTCTCGAGACTCTCGCGCAAGGTGTCGAGCTCATGACCGACCCGGCGGGGCGGGCACTTGGTGGTGAGGAACACCTCGTCGCGCGGCACTCCACTCTCCGCCAGCGCCCGGCCCACCTCTGCCTCGTTGCCGTACACCGTCGCGGTGTCGAGATGCCGATAGCCCGCCTCGAGCGCCACCGAGGTCGCGCCCACCGCTTTCTTGCCCGTGATCTGCCACGTGCCGAACCCGAGCAGAGGCATCGCGGCCCCGTTGTTGAGGGCGAGGCTGTCGTCGGGAACAGCGAGGGTGTCCGTCATACGACGATGCTAGGCACGCGCCACGAACCGCCCGCCAGGAGATTTCGCGAAAGCTAGCTGGGGCGGTCGTGCGGGCGAGCCACCCGGTGTCAGAGCCGACCAGCAGGAACGCCGTTCGTCGCCACATCGTTCGTCGCAACCTCGGCCCTGCGAGCCAGCATCGTTCGGCGCGCGAGCGCCAGCCAGCACAAGATCGCGATTGTCGACAGCACCGCTGGAATCCAGTGACCCAGCAGCAGTGACGCGGCGACAGCGCACCCGAAGGCCGTGAGGTTCGCGGCGACGTCGTAGACGGGGGCGATGAAGCGCCGGTTTAGGACGTGCGCCGCCGCGATCAGCAGTCCGCAGGCGAAGCTGACGGACAGCAGCAAACTCACCACTGACCCAGCCTCCTTATCCATCCAAATCCGGGGCATGAGCAGGCCGGGGTGGACCGCGCATGCGGACGGCAGCTGCACGTGGACCGCCCCGTTCGGGCGCACCTACGACGTCGCTACTTCACGCTGACGACGTCGATCACGAACCACAGCGTCGAGTTGCCGGGGATGCTCGCCCCGCTGCCCTCCGCGCCGTAGCCGTACGCCGGCGGGATCTGGAGCAGGACCCGGCTGCCGACCTTCACGCCGGTCAGCCCGATGCTCCAGCCCTGGATCAGCCCGCTCAGCGGCGAGGTCAACGGCGTCTTCGTGTAGCTCTCGTCGAAGGGCTCCTTGGCCTGGAAGGTCTCGCCGAAGTAGTTCACGGTCACGGTGTCCGACGCCTTCACAGCGGCACCCGTGCCCTCCGTGAGGATGACGCGCTGCACCGGGGTGGCGAGGTCCGGCTCGTCGACGCCCGTCCAGTCCAGGCCGGTCACCTTCTCGCCGTCCACCTCCACCTTCGGCTGGCTGTCGGGCGAGGCTTCGTGCGCCTCGTCGTCCGTCGGTGTCGGTGCGACAGCCGCCTTCTCCACCAGATCAGCGACGACCACCAGGACGTCGTCGGCGCCGATGCCCAGCTGCTCGTTGCCCGAAGCGCCGGAGGCACCGAACAGGTCGGTCGGTGTGGTCACGGCTATAACTCGAGAGCCGTACGTCGCGCCGTCGAACAGCTGGGTGAACACGTCGCCGAGCTGGCCGTCGTTGGGGAGCGACTCCGGGGCACCGTTGTCGTAGTCGCTGAAGGCGTCCTCCTGCGTGGTGCCATTGCCGAGGTAGAGGTAGGTGCTCACGGTGTCGCCGTCGGCGACCTCGTCACCTGTGCCCTTCACCAAGGTGGTGACGGTGGTTGACTCGGGCGCCTCGACCTCGGAGTGCCACGTTGCGGTGAGGCTCTCGCCGACCTCGCCCTCGAACGTGACCTCCGACAAGCCGTCCGTTGCGGTCGAGCTGGCGTCGGCCGAGGAGGTCGTCTTGTCGTCGGACGCCGAGCCCTCCTTCGAGTCACTCCCGCAGGAGGCGAGGACGGGGATCAGCAGGAGCGCGGCGGCAGGGCGACGGAGTCGTCGAAGCACAGGTCGGACCTTCGTGTCGTGGGGATGGCCTCGCCACGCTAGCCAACGACCCTGAGGGACTGCTGTGTGTCAGGCAGGTCAGGCCGCAGCGGCCTTCCGCGCCTGCTGCTGCAGCCGAGCGGCGGCCGCTCGGCGTACCTTCGGGCCCTTGGTCGACATGGCGTAGAGCAGCTTGAGCTGCGAGGGCAGGTTCTTGGCGTTGGTCGTGGCCAGCCAGCCGTTGGGCAGCGAGAGCCGGACCACCTTGTGCCAGGCCGAGTAGACCTGCTGCGGCATCGGCCGGGAGCAGTAGGTGAGGTCGTACTTCTCGAACAGCGCCTGCACCTTCGGGGCGATCTCGGCGTACCGGTTGGACGGCAGGTCCGGGAACAGGTGGTGCTCGATCTGGTGCGACAGGTTGCCGCTCATCAGATGCATCGCCTTGGAGCCGGAGATGTTGGCCGACCCGAGCATCTGGCGCAGGTACCACTCGCCGCGGCTCTCGTTGTCGGGGATCGACTTCCGCTCGAAGGTCTCGACGCCCTCGGGGAAGTGACCGCACATGATCACCGAGTGGCTCCACAGGTTGCGGACGATGTTGGCGGTGAAGTTGGCGGCCAGCGTCGGCAGGAAGGCGCCGAACGGGAGGGCCAGCGCCGGGTTGATGACGTAGTCCTTGGTGGCCTGCTTGCGGATCTTGGTCAGCACCTTGTTGATGTTGGCGCGGAACTCGGGCGGACGCTTCTCCTTGGGGATGCGCATGTTGCGGCCGAGCTCGAGGTCGTAGGCCGCGATGCCGTACTCGAAGAAGCACGCGTTGATGAAGTTCCACACCGGCTGGGCGATGTACATCGGGTGCCAGCGCTGGTCCTCGTCGACGCGCATGATGCCGTAGCCGAGGTCGTTGTCCTTGCCGACGATGTTCGTGTAGTTGTGGTGCACCTGGTTGTGCGAGTGCTTCCACTGCTCGGCCGGCGTGGCCATGTCCCACTCCCACGTCGTGGAGTGGATCTTGGGGTCGCGCATCCAGTCCCACTGGCCGTGCAGGACGTTGTGCCCGATCTCCATGTTCTCGAGGATCTTGGAGATCGAGAGGCCGACGGTGCCGAGCACCCATAGCGGCGGCAGGGCGGAGCCGAGCAGCACCGCGCGGGAGCCGAGCTCGAGGCGGCGCTGGACGGCGATGACCTTACGGATGTACGCCGCGTCGCGGTCGCCGCGGTCATCGAGGATGTCCTGGCGGATGGTGTCGAGCTCGAGGCCGAGCTGCTCGATGTCCTCGGGAGTGAGGTGAGCGGTCGGGTTGGTGTCCTTCTTGGTGATCGTGGTCATCGTTGCGTTCTCCTCCTGGCTGCGGTGGTTTCGAGACGGTCGCTAGCGCGACCTCCTCTACCTCCTCGCTGCGCTCGGACCTTCATCGATGTGGCAGGCACCAGCAGCAGCGCTGATGCAGGTCTGGATCTTGACGCCCTCCGGGCCGGTCTCGCCGGGGACGGCGACGGTGATCGCGCCGTTGCGCAGGTCGCGGACCGCGCCGGACTTCATGGGGATGACACAGCCCATGCAGATGCCCATTCGGCAGCCGCTGGGCATGAGGACGCCGGCACCTTCGGCGGCGTCGAGGATCGGGGTGGAGCCGTCCGACTCGACCTCGAGGCCGTCGGCGAAGGTGATGGTGCCACCGCTCTCGCCCTCTCCGGCATCGAAGAAGGTGGGGCGGAACCGCTCGGTGGTGAGCGAGAGGCCGCGGTCGGCGTGGTGCTTCTCGAGTGCGTCGAGCAGGCCGGCCGGCCCACAGGCGTAGGTGAGCCGCTCGGACAGGTCCGGCACGAGCTCGTCGAGGTGGTTGACGTCGAGGATGCCGTGGCAGTCGTCGTACCTCTCGACCAGGCGGAGGTGGCCGGCCGTGCCGTGTGCCCGGAGCTCGTCACGGAAGATCGCCGAGGACTCGTTCTGGTTGACGTGCACGAGCGTGATGTCGGTGTCGACCGGCACCCGGCGGGAGAACATGTTGCGCAGCATCCCGATCACCGGCGTGATGCCGGAGCCGGCGGTGACCAGCAGCAGCTTGCGCGGGATCGGGGTCGGCAGGACGAACTCGCCCTCGGCCTGCTCAAGCTGGAGCAGCTGGCCGGCCTGGGCGCGGTGCACCAGGTGGTTGGAGACGACACCGTCCGGGATCGCCTTGACGGTGAAGCTCAGGTTGCGGTCGCGGCGCGGGCCGTGGGTCAGTGAGTAGGTGCGCCAGAGGCGTACGCCGTCGACGTCCACCCCGACGCGGACGTACTGGCCGGGCACGTGGCCGGCCCAGTCGCGACCCGGCCTGACCACCAGCGTCGCGGACTCCTCGGTCTCGGAGGTGACGGAGACGATCCGGCCCTGGAGCCCGTCCCGGCCGCCGCGCAGCGGGTGGAAGACGTCGAACACGTCATCGAGCGCCAGCGGCGTCACCGCCGCCTCGGCGACTCGGCGCAGGGCGGTCCGCAGGGACGTGCCACCGGCACGGCCACGCGTCAGCCCGGGGGCGGAGATCGATGCCATGGCTCCAGACTCCCCTATCACCATGCGATGATTCATGACCGGTGGGCGTGAACGAGCACGTCACATTTGTTCGTAGGAGACAATATGCGCTCAGATCAGCGCAACAGCAGCACCTCTGACCACGGTCTCGAGCTCTCCGCAGCCGCCATGGAAGAGATGCGCGGCAAGCTCTCCGCCGTCGCGGACGACGTCGTGGCGGCAATTGTGGACGAGGTTCCGAGCTACCGCGACGCGTTCTCGGGGCGGATGGGCGAGACGATCGGCAACGCCGTCCAGCTTGCGCTCGGCGGCTTCCTGACCCTGGCCAGCCGCGGCCGCGCCGAGGACCTGCGCACGCCCACCGCCCCGGCCGTCGAGGGCAGCTACCAGCTCGGCCGCGGCGAGGCGCGCAGCGGCCGCACGACCGACGCCCTGCTCGCGGCGTTCCGGATCGGCGCTCGCGTGTCGTGGCGGGAGCTGTCGGAGATCGCGGTCCGCAACGGCCTGCCCGCCGACGTGCTCGCCGACTTCGCCGAGCTGGTCTTCGCCTACATCGACGAGCTGTCCGCGGCCGCCGTCGCCGGCCACACCGACGAGACCGAGACCACCGGCCGGGTCCGGCAGCGGCTGCTCGAGCGCATCGCCGTACTCCTGCTCGAGGAGGCTCCCGCCGAGGAGGTCACGGCGGCCGCCGAGAGCGCGGGCTGGACGCCGCCCACCACGCTCACCGCCGTGCTCGTCCCCGAGTCCCAGGTCCGCCCGGTCCTCGGCCTGGTCGCGCCCGGCACCATCCAGGCCACCGAGATGCCGGGCCTGGCCGAGGCCGCGCTGCTCCTCGTGCCCGACTCACACGCCCGGCGGCGTCCGGCGCTGCTCCGGACCCTCCGCGATCGCGGCTCCATCGCCGGCCCCGCCGTCCCCTGGCTCGACGTACGCCGGTCGGTCGACCGCGCGCTCCGCGCCCGAGAGCTGGGGATCGAGCTCGACACGGAGGCCGAGCTGCCCCGGCTGGTCCTGCACGCGGACGAGTCCGCGCTCGCCGACCTCCGCGCCCGCGTCCTGGCCCCGCTCGAAGACCTGCGGCCCGGCACCGCCGAGAAGCTCGCCGACACCCTCCGCGCCTGGCTGCTGCACCAGGGCCGCCGCGAGGACATCGCGGCCGCCCTGTTCGTGCACCCGCAGACCGTGCGCTACCGCATGGGCCAGCTCCGCGACCTCTACGGCGACAAGCTGGACGAGCCCGACACCATTCTGGCGCTCACCCTCGCCCTGGGCTGACCACGCCCCGCGACCCGACCAACGCCGCGACCAGCGTCAGCGCGGCACAGGTGGCGACGATCGCAGCGAGCGGTAGCAAGGGCAGGGTGAAGGGCTGCTCGGCCACGTTGGCTGACGTCGAGGTGCGGATCGTCCAGCCCACCAGGGCGGTCACCGCGCCGCCGACGAGGAGCGCGGCCGCCCCGACCAGCCCCGCCTCCCAGAGCGCCATCCGGCGCAGCTGCTCACGGGTGGCGCCGAGCAGGGCGACGGTCCGCAGCTGGGCCCGGCGCTGCGAGGCGCCCACCAGGACCGAGTTCACGATCGCGATCGCGGCGTACAGCCCCGCCGGGCCGAGCAGCACCCACAGGCCGAGGTTGTTGCCGGCCCTGGTCTGCCGGTCCACCTCGTCGATCCAGCCGTCGGCGGTGAACACCGTGGCGTCCGTGCCAGCAACGAGCTCCTCGAGGTCGGCCGGGCCGGGGTCGACGAAGTAGAGCTCCGGCACGGTGGCGGCGTACTCCTCCGGCAGCTGCGACCGCGGCGCGATCACGTCCGAGTAGAGGTCGGGTGCGTCCTTCACGACCGCCACCACCCGCTCCCCCATGACGCGGTCGCCGAGATGGACTCCCGAGTCGAAGGAGAAGCTCGACGTGACCGCGACTCCCTGCTCGAGGTCGGCGAGATCCCCCTTGACGACCCGCATGCCTCGCGCCTCCCGAGCGGTGGTGGGGTCGATGAACTCGACGTCCTGGTCGTCGCTGTCGGCGACCACCTTCATGGTCACCGTGATCCGCGGGTCGGCCAGCGGCAGTCCGGCCAACCGGTCGCCGACGCGGGCGTCGCCGCCGCTGTCCACGACGTACGGCGTGGCCAGCTGCTCGCGGTCCAACGCCGTCACCCAGTCGGCGGCGAAGCTCAGCGACACCATCATCGACCCGGCGATCGCGGAGATGGCCAGGACCGGCGCCGCGAGCGCGACCGGGGTCCGCACCGCCGTGCGCACGTGGTCGCGGGCCAGCCGGGCGGACACGTCGCGCCGCGCGAACGGCCGCCCGACCAGCGAGGCGAGGCCCGGGAAGATCCAGCCGCCGAGGCAGTAGAGGCCGAGCACCACGACCTCGGGCATCAGGATGCCGGTGACCAGGGCGAAGACCGGGTTCAGCCGGCTGGCCAGCACCATCAGGGTCCCCGCGCCGCCGAGGCACAGGACGCCGATGACCAGCTGCCACCTGCTGGGCCGGCGTCGCTCGACCCCGGCCTCCTGGAACACCGCCATCGGCGAGACCCGGGCCGCTCGCTTGGAGGAGCGCCACGTGCCGAGCAGCGCGACCGCGACCCCGCTGGGGGCGGCGATCGCCCAGGCCAGCCACGGTGTCGGACTGGCCAGATCGACCCGCAGGATCCCGCGCCACTCGAGGATGGCGAGGAAGGCGGGCGAAGCCACCGCCGCCAGCAGGCAGCCGGCCGCGGCCGCGAAGACCGCCACCACCGATGACTCGCCGAGCACCATGCGACGCACCTGCCGCGGCGTCGCGCCGACCAGCCGGAGCAGGCCGAGCTGGCGCCGCCGAGAGGCGACCACGAAGCCGAAGGTGCTGCCGACGACGAAGACCGACATGAACAGCGCAACGCCGGACATGATCCCGAACAGGCTGGTCAGGTCGGCGAGCTGCGCCCGGTCCTCACGGGTCAGCCCGGAGGTGTGACCGGTGCGCTCGACCGCCGAGCCCACGTTGATCGCGACCCCGAGCAGCGCGACGCCGAAGGTGAGTGCCACCAAGGCGCCGACGTACGGCGGCCACGAGTGCCGGACCGTCTGCCGGCTCAGCCGCATCATCATCATCGCTCGAGCTCGCTCATCGTGGCGGCGATGGTGACGGGGTCGGCGCGGTCCAGCCGGCCCACGACCTGCCCGTCCTCGAGGAAGAGCGCGCTGTGCGCGTAGGACGCCGCGAGCGGGTCGTGGGTCACCATGACCACGGTCTGCCCGCGGGTGTCCGAGGCCTCGCGCATCAGCTCCAGGACCCGACGGCCCGACGCGCGGTCCAGGGCGCCGGTCGGCTCGTCGGCGAAGAGCACCTCCGGCCGCAGGTGCAGCGCCCGGGCGATGGCCACCCGCTGTTGCTGCCCGCCCGAGAGCTCCGGCGGCCGCCGCTTCGCCTTCTCCTCCAGGCCGACCTCCCGGAGCGCGTCCATGACCGCTGCCCGGTTGACCGGGAGTCCCGCGAGGCGGGCGGGGAGGGCGACGTTCTCGTAGGCGGTGAGCGCGTCGAGCAGGTTGTAGGCCTGGAAGACGAACGCCATCGACGTACGCCGCAGCTTGGTCAGCTCGGTCTCCTTCAGGCGGCCGATGGCCACGTCTCCGACGACCACCTCGCCCTTGGTCGGCCGGTCGAGGCCGGCCGCGACCTGGAGCAGCGTGGACTTGCCCGAGCCGGACGGGCCCATCACCGCGGTGAAGGTGCCGCGCAGGAACGTGTGCGTCACGCCGCGCAGGGCGTGGACGTCGCCGGCTCGGGACTGGTAGGTGCGGGAGATGCCGTCGAGCGTGACGGCGACCGGAGGGGCGGCGACTGCTGTGGTGGTCATGTCACCTAGGCAACCGTCGCCGGGAGCCGCGGGCACTGGGCCGGGAGCGAGACCCGGGGTAGCGCAGGCGCTACCCCGCGACGGGTCGGGCACGCCTAGCCTCGACGTCATGGCAGACGCGTGGTCCGCGCTCCGCGGCCACCCGGTGCGCTTCCTGGGATCCTCCTGGCCGTGGCGGTCGCTGGCCTACCTGGTCACCACCCTCCTGGTCGGGATCCCGTTGCTGGTGGTGCTGCTCTGCGTTGCCAGGCTGTTCGGGACTCTCGAGCGCCGACGGCTCGGGCTGGTCCTCAACCGCCCGCCGTCCGGGCTCACGTGGAGCGAGCGTCGCCGCGCACGCCGTCGGCTCCCCGTGTCGTGGCCGGAACTCGGCTACGCATTCCTGATCGCCGTCGTGCTGTGGCCCCTCGACTTCCTGCTCCTGATCTTCGTGGTCTCGGTGCCGGTCGTGCTGCTGCTCGCCCCCGCGCTCGCCGAGACCGAGGACATGGTGGTGCTGGGCTGGTACATCGACCCCGGCCCCGAGGCCTGGCTCGCCGTGCTCATCGGGCTGGCCCTGACAGTCATCGCGGCGTACGCCGTCACCGTGGCCGCCGTGGGCATGGCAAGCCTCGCCCGGCTGCTGCTCGAGCCGCGCGAGGCGGAGCTGGCCGCAGAGGTCGCCGACCTGCGCCGGTCGCGCGTGGACCTCGTCGACGCCTTCGAGATCGAGCGCCGCCGGATCGAGCGCGACCTGCACGACGGCGTCCAGCAGCGGCTGGTCGCCCTCACCATGACGCTGGGGCGGGCGGAGCTCGACGTGGCCGGGGGCCCGGGGCTGGTCGCCGTGCAGGACGCGCACCGCCAGGCCGAGGCGGCGCTGGACGAGCTGCGCGGCACCATCCGCGGCATCCACCCCCGGGTGCTGGTCGACCACGGGCTCGCGGCGGCCGTGCACGAGCTGGCCGACCGGGCCGACGTGCCGGTGACTGTCGACATCCGGTTGCCGGAGCGGCTGCCGCCGCCGGTCGAGCACGCGGCGTACTTCGTCGTGAGCGAGGCTCTGACCAACATCTCCCGGCACGCGCAGTCACACCGGGCCGGCGTGCATGCGTGGCAGCGCGACGACAGGTTCGTGCTCACCGTCGAGGACGACGGATCCGGCGGCGCCACCGCGGACGGCACCGGCACCGGGCTGGCCGGGCTGGTGGTCCGGCTCGAGGCGCTCGGTGGCACGCTGCGGGTGACCAGCCCGCCCGGCGGCCCGACGGAGGTGAGGATGGAGTGCCCGGTCTGAGGATCGTGCTCGCCGAGGACGCTGCCCTGCTTCGAGAGGGGCTGGTCGGGATCCTCGAGCGGTCCGGCCACGAGGTCGTCGCGGCTGTCGAGGACGCCGACGCCCTGCTCGCCTTCACCGCGCGGCACCAGCCGGACCTGGTCGTCACCGACATCCGGATGCCGCCGACGCACACCGACGAGGGGCTGCGAGCGGCCGCGCAGATCCGGGCCGAGCACCCGCGCATCGCGATCATGGTGCTGTCGGCGTACGTCGCCGAGGCCTACGTCCCCGAGCTCCTCGACGCGACTGCTGGTGCGTCGACAGCGGGAATCGGCTACCTGCTGAAGGACCGGGTCGGGCACGTCCGCGAGTTCCTCGCCAGCCTCGACCGGGTCGCGGCGGGCGAGACCGTGATCGACCCGGAGGTGGTCCGGCAGCTGCTCGGCCGCCGCCGCGGCGACGGCCCGCTCGGGTCGCTCACCGACCGCGAGCGCGAGGTGCTGGCGCTGATGGCCGAGGGCCGCACCAACGGCTCGATCGCCGACGCGCTGGTGGTGAGCGAGGCCGCGGTCCGCAAGCACGTCGGCAACATCTTCGCGAAGCTCGACTTCGACCCTGCCTCCGACCGCCGGGTCTCGGCCGTCCTGGCCTACCTGCGCGGCTAGGGCGCCCTAGAGCCCCTGCCAGTCGGGCTTGCTGGCGTAGACCTCGCGATAGTGGTCCGCGCGCTCGAGTCCGGCGGCGGCGTCGGGGCCGAGGAGCACGGTGGCGTGCGGGTGCAGCTGGAGGACCGAGGCGGGGCAGGAGGCGGTGAGCGGTCCCTCGACGGCCGCCGCGATGGCTTCGGCCTTGCCCGCGGCGGTGGCGATCAGGAGCAGGTGTCTGGCGCGGAGGATGGTGCCCAGCCCCTGGGTGAGGACGTGGTGGGGGACGTCGTCGAGCGAGCCGAAGAACCGCGCGTTGTCGCGGCGGGTCTGCTCGGTGAGCGTCTTGATCCGGGTGGTCGAGGAGAGTGACGAGCCAGGCTCGTTGAAGGCGAGGTGGCCGTCGCTGCCGATGCCCAGGACCTGGAGGTCGACACCGCCGGCCTCGGCGAGCTGCGCCTCGTAGGCAGCACCGGCGGTCGGCACGTCGGTCGGGTCGGGGCCGTGCACGCGATCGACGGGCAGGCCCAGGTCGTCGGTCAGCTCGCGGGCGATGGTGGCCCGGTAGGACTGCGGGTGACCGGGCGGGAGGCCGACGTACTCGTCGAGCAGGAACGCCCGCACCTCGTCGAACGACGGCCCGGTGCCGGCCCGGTGCCGCGCGACCAGCTCGGCGTACGTCGCCACGGGGGACGAGCCGGTCGCCAGCCCCAGCACCACCGACGGGCGGGATCGGACCAGTCCCTCGATGGTGTCCGCGGCGAGCGCGGCCACCTCGGCGGCGGAGGCGAGCGGGACGACCTCCACTACCGGACCGGCCCAGCAGTGCGGCACCGATCGCTGCGACCGGCTGGTCGTCGGGGACCACCGTGATCCGAGCGGCCAGGTCGAGCGAGGCGAGGAACGGCGAGGAGGCGGCCTGGGCATTGAGCGAGTCGGACACCGCGGCCACCATGGGTGCGCCGAGGTGGGCGACCCCGCCGCCGAGCACGATGGTCGCCGGGTCCACGGTCAGGCAGAGGGTGCGTACGGCGTCGGCCACGCCCGCTGCGAAGCGGTCGCGGACCTCGATCGCCCGCTGGTTTCCCGCGAGGGCCGCCGCGAACAGCGCCTGCGCCGGCGGTTCGTCACCTGACGGCCAGGCCTCGGCCAGGGCCCGGCCCGACACAACGGTCTCGAGGCAGCCCCGCTGGCCGCACTGGCAGACCGCGCCGAGCGGGTCGATCGGCACGTGCCCGATCTCGCCGGCCGCCCCCGTCGCGCCGCGACGCAGGATGCCGTCGAGCACCAGCCCGGCGGCGAGGCCGGTGCCGATCGAGAGATAGACCAGATCGCGGATCCCGCTCAGCGCGGACGCGCCGAGGGTCGCGACGTTGACGTCGTTCTCGACCACCACCGGGACGCCGAGCCGCGCCTCGAGCTGGGCGCGCAGCGGCACCCACTCGCCGTCGACATCGAGGTTCACGGCGTGCTTGACCGCGCCCCGCTCGACATCGACGATCCCGGGGATGCCCAGCCCCACGGACGTCGGTGGCGCACCATCGGTCGCGGCGCCGAGGTGCGCGACTACGAGCTCGGCGGTGCGGACCACGCCGTCCGGCCCGGGCTCGGTCGCCTCCCGCACCTGCTCGAGGACTTTGCCGTCGGCATTCACGAGCACGCCGAGCGTCTTCGTCCCACCGATGTCGAGACCGATCGCCCTGCATTCGACGCCGCTCACCGGTCCCACTTTGCCTTCCTGAGCACGTCGGTCACAGCCACCGCGCCGGGCTGTGACCACCCCCGCGCGTGGATCGTCGGCAGGTCGTCGGTACGACGACCGGGCCAGCCCCACTCCACCACGACCGTGCGGGAGCCGGCAGCGGCGAGCGTGGCCTGGACGTCGGGCTGCCGGTGCGCGTCCCGCACCTGGAGCACCAGCGGCCCGTCCGGAAGGTCGGTCGACCCCGGTGCGACGACAACGTCGGCCGGCAGCCCCCAGGGCGCGGCACCGATCGCGATGGTGCCCGCCGAGTCGACCCGCACGACGCGCGCCCCCGCCAGCGGCGGCAGCGGGCCCGACACGGTCACCGACCGCGCGGCACCCTCGGCCAGCAGCAGATTCGTCTGCGGCTCATCGCCTGGATCTACACGTCCCCCAGCAGACGAATCGGGGAGGCCGCTCACTGCGTTCGCTGCCTCGGCCAGGCGGGCCTCGGGCAGCCGGCCGGCCCGGACGGCGTCGATGAGCGCGGCCTGGATCGACCGCACCTGCTCGACCGAGTTGTCGGCACCGATGCACAGCAGGTCGGCGCCGGCGGCGATCGAGAGCACCGCGGCCTCGGGGATGCCACGCGCGGCGGACGCGCCCGCCATGTCGAGGGCGTCACTGATGATCACGCCACGGAAGCCGAGCCGGTCGCGCAGCAGCCCGAGGATCGGGGCGCTCAACGTCGCCGGCAGCTCCGGATCCAGCGCGGGCACCACGACGTGCGAGGTCATCACGGCCGCCGTACCGGCCTCGATCGCGGCCACGAACGGCACCAGCTCCCGCGCGGTCAGCATCGATATGTCGACATTCAGCACCGGCAGCGCGAGGTGGCTGTCCTCGGCGGTGTCGCCGTGGCCCGGGAAGTGCTTGGCGCACGCACCCACGCCCGCCGACTGCAGGCCGAGGGTCCACGCGGCCACGTGAGCCGCGGCCTCCGACGCCGACGACCCGAAGCTCCGGGTGCCGATCACCGGGTTGTCGGCGTTGGAGTTGACGTCCGCGACGGGCCCGAGGTCGAGGGTGATGCCGACCGCGGCGAGCTCGAGGCCGATCGCCCGCCCGACCGCTCGGGTCAGCGCGAGGTCGTCGGCCGCACCGAGTGCCAGCGGCCCGAGCACCGGGCTGCCGTCGGGCACGTGCAGCCGGGTGACGTCGCCGCCCTCCTCGTCGACCGCGATCACGGCACCGGGGGACACGGATCGCACGGAGGCGGTGTACGCCGCGACCGCGTCTGGCCCGTCGGCGGTGTTGGAGCCGAACAGACAGAGCCCGCCCAGCCCCTCCTCCAGCAGCACGAGCACGTCGGCCGGCACCGTCGTCCCGTTGAACGACGGGAGCAGCACCCGCAGGGCCAGGGAATCGAGGGTCATCAGGACACCCCTAGCTGACCGACCAGGACGAGCACCGCGGCACCCGCGAGCACCACGTCGTCGCCCAGCGCGGACGTGCGGACCACGAGCTCCTCGCCGGAGACCGGCATGGTGCGCTCGCGGATCGTGCGGTCGACGGCCTCCAGCAGCGGTCCGTCGAGCAGCTCGAGCGGGCCACTGAGGACCAGCTCGTGCAGATTGAGGGTCCCGACCACGGGAGCCAGGGCAACGCCGACCTGTACGCCGACCTCGGCCAGCCCCTCGGGGCCGTCGGCCGCCAGCCGCTCGCGCAGCCGGGGGGCGGCGAGCACCGTCTCGAGGCAGCCGCGGCGGCCGCAGGCGCACTCCGCGCCGTCGGGGTCGATCACGACGTGGCCGACCTCGCCGGCCGCCGAGCGGTGGCCGTGCAGCAGGACGCCCTCCACGACCAGCCCGGCGCCGACACCGGTGCCGACCCGGACCAGCATCAGGCCACCGTCACCGGCGTCGCCGAACGTGTGCTCGCCCAGGACAGCGGTGTTGGCGTCGTTGGCCACGAAGACCGGGACGTCGAACGCCGCCCGCAACCCCTCGGCCAGCGGCGTACCGTGCCAGCCGAGGTTGGGCGCGTCCACGACCACGCCGGCGGCGTCCACGACACCAGGGGTGCCGACGCCGATGCCGAGCACCGCCCGGGTGGCGGCCTCGACCAGCTCCCGGACGATGGTGTGCACCAGGGCGACGGCGTCCTCGCCGCGGCGACCCTCGAGCGGCTGGCCACGCCGCTCCTGGACGTCACCGGAGAGGTTGAGCAGCGCTCCCGAGACGACCCCGTCGGCGGAGAGGTCGACCGCCACGATCTGGCGGGCCTCCCCGGCCAGCTGGACCAGCACCGGAGGCTTGCCCACCCGGCCGTGGACTGGGTCCGCGGACTCGCTGAGCAGCCCCTCGGTGACCAGGTTGGCGACGACGTCGGAAACGGTCACCCGGGTCAGGCCGCTGGCGCGAGCGAGGTCGGCCCGGCTGGCCGGGCCGTAGCGGAACAGCAGCTGCAGCAGCAGTGCCCGGTGGTGGCGACGGGTGTCCTCCGGAAGGTGCCGGCCCGAGGGGCGCAGCGCCCGGCGAACCAGGGTGGAGGTCGTCGACACGTTTGTTAGGAAACCTCACTTACTAATTATCTGTCAAGGTTCCGTACCTTGGGGCGGTGGTCACCAGATGGCTGGTCGCGGTGCTGCTGGTGGCAGTGCCGGGTCTTGCCGCGTGCCAGGACGACCAGGCGTCGCGCGGCGTGGACCGGTACGTCGCGCTGGGTGACTCCTTCACGTCCGGGGCCGGGCTGCCCCGCACCCGCCGGGACGCGTTCTCATGTGGCCAGTCGTCGCTCAACTACCCGAACCTGCTCGCGAAGGCGATCGGGGCGACGCTCGTCGACGTCAGCTGCGGCGGTGCCACGACCGACAACGGCACCCAGCCACAGTCCCTGGGCGCGGAGGCCTGGCCGCCCCAGCTCGACTCGGTCACCAAGGACACGGACCTGGTCACCGTCAGCCTCGGTGGCAACGACCTCTGGTGGTACGCGAACGTGATGTTCACCTGTACGACGGTCGGCGCCGCTGACCCGACCGGCAACCCCTGCGAGCTGCAGGGCACGTCGCCCGAGTCGGACCTGACCGAGCTGCCGTCCCAGATCGGCGTCCGGCTGGAGACACTGCTCTCCGAGGTGCACCGCAGGGCGCCGGCAGCGCGGGTGCTGCTGATCGGCTACCCGCAGCCGGTGCCGGCCGACGGCACCTGCCCCGAGCTGCCGCTGGCCGCGGGTGACTACCCGTTCGTCCGGGCGCAGTGGGAGGCGATGGACGCGGCCATGCGCGAGGCGGCGGCCAACGGGGGTGCGACGTTCGTCGGGGTCCTGCGGCCGAGCGAGGGGCATGACATCTGCGCCGGCGCGGACGCCTGGGTCAACGGTTTCGAGACCCGGCCGGGGGTCGCCGCGGCGTACCACCCCCTCGCCAGCGGCCAGGCCGCGGTGGCCGAGCTGGTGGAGCAGGAGCTGCAACGGTGACCAATGGGGTGCTTCGCCGTTGATCATCACGAGATGAATGCCCCCCGTAGCGTGGATCGCATGCTGGTGCGCCGGACTGTCGCCGTCCTCGCGCTGGCGGCGCTGGGCGCGTTGACGGCGTGCGACGACGGTCCGCCGGGCGCCTCCGTCGGCAACCCCTCGGCCAGCAGCAGCGCGACGAGGGAGAGCGACCTCGCGTACCCGACCTACGTCGCGCTCGGCGACTCCTACACGGCCGCCCCCGGCGTACCGCAGACCGAGCAGGAGACCGGCTGCCTGCGGTCGAACGGCAACTACGCCAGCCTGGTCGCGAACCAGCTCGAGTCCGACTTCGTCGACGTCAGCTGCACCGGGGCGAGCACGGTGTCGCTCGTCGGCGCCCAGCACAGCGCCGACCACGTCCACCCTCCGCAGTTCGCCGCCCTGTCCGCCGACACCTCGCTGGTCACCCTCGGCATCGGCGGCAACGACCTCAAGCTGTTCGAGACGATGGTCGGGACCTGCGGCCAGTTCGGGCTCAGCGACCCCGACGGGTCCCCCTGCCGCGACTACATGAAGGACGCCGGCAAGGAGAAGGACTTCCTGGTCGAGAAGATCCACAAGGTCGGTGGCCGGGTCAAGGCCGCGCTCAAGGGCATCCACGACCGCGCGCCGCAGGCCAGGGTCGTGCTGGTCGGCTACCCGCAGCCCCTCCCGAGCAAGGGCACCTGCCGGATCCTGCCGCTCGCCAAGGGCGACTACCCCTACGTGCGCAGCCTCGTGGTGAAGCTCAACGACGCCCTGCGCACCGCTGCCAAGAAGGCCAAGGCCGACTTCATCGACATGGTGAAGGCGAGCAAGGGCCACGACATCTGCGCCGGGTCGGATGCGTGGGTCAACGGCATGAACACCGACCTGATGCGGGCGCTCGCCTTCCACCCGTTCGCAGATGAACAGCAGGCGGTGGCGGACCTGATCATGAAGAAGCTCGACGTCGAGTAGTCCCCTACAGCGTCGAGTGGACGACCCGGCCGCCGACGGCGGTCAGGGCGACCGACATGCCGCGGAGTGCCGCGCCGGTCCCGGCCGAGTCGGTGCCAGTGGCCAGCGGGTCGGCGTCGAGCAGGACCAGGTCGCCGGGTGAGCCGACCCCGACGGTGGGCTGGCCGTCGACGGACGCCGCCAGGGCCTCGGCGGGCGTGAGCGCCTGTTCACCGTGCCAAGGGTCGCGCTCGTCGGCGCTGCGGTGCACGGCGGCCGCGATCGCCAGCCACGGGTCGAGCGGCGACACCGGCGCGTCGGAGCCGAGCGCGAGCTCCACGCCGTCGTCGAGCATCCAGCGGAACGCGAAGCACCGCCCGGCCCGGCCCGGCCAGGCCAGCTCGGTGAGGTCGCGGTCGTCGAGCAGGTGGGCCGGCTGGACGCTGGCCCGGACGCCGAGGTCGGCCATCCGGAGTACGTCGTCGCGACCGACCAGCTGGGCGTGCTCGATCGAGCCGATCGCCCCTGTCTCGGCGTACGCCGCGAGTGCCTCGGCGATCGCGGCGTCGCCGATGGCGTGGGTGGCGACCTCGAGACCGCCGCCGTGGGCACGCTTGAGCAGGTCGCGGAGCTCGTCGCCGGAGAGGTTGGCCTGGCCGGCGGGGTACTCCAGCCGGTGCGCGTCGGAGTAGGGCTCGCAGCACCAGGCGGTGCGCGTGTTGAGCGAGCCGTCACTGATGATCTTCAGGGGCCCCATCGTGACCCGCTCGTCGCAGCCGGGCAGCGGGTCGCCGGTGCGCAGGCCGGCGTCGATCACCTCGTCGAGGGTGTCGGCGTACGTCGCCCAGCGGACCCGGAGCACATCGCAGTCCTCGGCCCAGCGCTCGGCCCACAGCTGGCTGCTGGCGCCGAACTCGAAGTCGACCAGGCCGACGATGCCCCGGGCAGCGGCCGCGTCGAGGGAGCGGCGGAACGCCTCGGGCGACGTGCCGTCGTTGCCGAACAGCGTGACCAGCCGCGGGTAGACCGAGAACCACTCCGTCTCGCGAACCACCGAGTCGCGCACCGGCATCGCCAGGTGCATCAGGGCGGTGGTGTTGAGCCAGGCGTGGTGCCCGTCGCCGGCGATCAGCACCACCGGGGTGTCCCCCGTGACGGCGTCGAGCTCGGACACGGTGACGTCCCGCTGCCAGGCGCCCGGACGGTGGCCCCAGCCGATGACGGGTACGTCGGGCAGGGTGGTGACCCGCTCGGCCACGAGCGCCAGCACCTGCTCGGGCGACCTGGCCGGGGAGAGGTCAAGTCGCTGCGAGGCGAGCGTCCACTGGGTGAAGTGGACGTGCTGGTCCCAGAGGCCGGGGGCGAGCCAGCGGCCGTCGGCGTCGTACTCCTCGACCCCGGGACGGGGATCGAGCTGGGCGGCGACCGTGGTGACCAGGCCGTCCTCGACGAGGACGTCGACGAGGTGGTGCGGAGGGGCCGCGGTGGGTCCGATCGGCACCAGGCGTGCGCGTCGGATCAGCAGGCGGGTCACCGGAAGGAGGCTAGGACACCAACCGCCCATCCGGGCAATGGCCCGGATGGGCGGTCGTGCTGGCTATTTGGGCAACTCACCGTTCGGTTCACTCCGATGGCGTTGGAACACCAGAGAAGCTGACCGAACGGTGAGTTACCCCGAGACTTCAGGCGGCGCAGGGCTCCAGGCAGTCGCTGTCGCAGTCGTGGTCGTCCTCGACGGCCTCCGCACCCATTTCGGGCATCGCCATCGGCTGCGGCCGGAGCAGGGTCCCGCCGACCACGGCCGCCAGGGCTGCGAAGACCGCGCCGACCGCGAAGGCGACCTGGAGGCCACCGTGCAGCGACTCGACCGCGGAGGATCCGCCGGCCGCGAGCGAGGCGGTGCGCGAGTCGGAGACCGCGACCAGCACCGCCAGGCCGAGAGCGCCGCCCATCATGAAGGAGGTGTTGACGACGCCGGAGGCGAGACCGGCCTCGTGGGGCTCGACGTCACCCATGGCGGCCAGCAGCACCGGGTTGAAGGCGATGCCGGCACCGATGCCGAGCAGGATCATCGAGGGCAGCACGTCGATCACGAAGTTGCCGTCGACCGGGGCGATCGCGAACAGCGCCAGCGAGACCGCTGCCAGCGCGAGGCCGACGGTCAGCGGGGGCCGGATGCCGAACTTCATCACCAGGCGGTCGGACAGCTTCAGCGAGCAGAACATCATCACCAGGCTGGTCGGCACGAACGCCAGGCCGACCTCGAGGGCGCTGTACCCCAGCACCTGCTGGAGGTAGAGCGCGGCCAGGAAGAACCAGGCGAACATCGCGGCGGCCCAGAGGACGCCGACCACCTGCGAGACCGACACGTTGCGCAGCTTGAACAGGCGCAGCGGCACCAGCGGCTCGGCCGCCTTGACCTCTCGGACGATGAACGCGACGAAGAGGACGGCCGCCGTGGCGAACAGGGTCAGGGTGCGGTTCGAGGTCCAGCCGGCCTCGTTGCCGCCGACGACGGCGTAGACAGCGAGCATCAGGGCCGAGGTGACCAGGACTGCGCCGGGAACGTCGAGCTTCGTCGAGCCAGGCACCACGTCGTCGGACGGCAGCACCGCACGGGCGGCGATGACGACGGCGATGCCGACGGGGATGTTCACGAGGAAGATCCAGTGCCAGTTGAGCAGGCCGGTCAGCACGCCACCGGCCAGGACGCCCACGGCGCCGCCGCCGGACATCACGAAGCCGAAGACGCCCATCGCCTTGGCCCGGTCACCGGGTGAGCTGAACAGCCCCATGATCAGCGCCAGGGCGACTGCGGAGACGGTGGCGCCGGCCAGACCCTGCACCGCACGGCCCACGACGAGGAACGACGCGCTGGGGGCCAGGCCACACACGGCCGAGGCAATGGTGAACGACACCACGCCGCCGAGGAAGACCCGGCGGTTGCCGAGCAGGTCGCCGAGCCGGCCGGACAGGAGCAGGAAGCCACCGAAGGTCAGCAGGTAGGCGTTCACCACCCAGGCCAGCGAGGCCTGCGAGAAGCCGAGGTCGGTCCGGATGGAGGGCAGTGCGACGTTCACGATGCTCTGGTCGAGCACGATCATCAGGTCGCCCAGGCACAGGATGTAAAGGGCCAGCCAGCGGCTCTTCGACGCCTTGTCGGCGTCCTGAGCCTGCGTGGAGGGCTGGGTGGTGGTCATGGTGTTCTCCTCAACATGGAAGGGCTTACATCACTTCCACGAATGGGTGTGGACATATACGACAGACCTTGCGAACTTTCTGGACTCATCGCTCAGTCACGATCCCGCTTCAAGCGCAGTCGAGGTCAAGGTCGGCTTCGTTAGGGTCAAAGGCATGTGGTGGCGCGTGCTCGGGGTGGCCGTGGTGCTGCTGTGCGCCGGTGTGGCCGGTGGGTACGCCGTGGCGGACCGCAATCAGCAGGAGCCGGTGAGCAGCGACACGCTCGAGCCCGTCCCAGCGGTCTCGCCGTCGGTGCCGGTGGTGCCCCTGCCGACCTACGTGCCCGACCCCGACGATCCGCCCCTGTCGACGTCAGTGTTCGACACGGAAACGATCAAGCTGCGGGTCGACCCGGACGGCCCGGGGGTGAAGCTGGACGTCCCGGCCGGGTGGCGGTCACACCGCGTGGAGACCACCAACCAGTGGAATTTCGTCGACCCGCAGCACCAGAACGCGACGTACCTGCTGCGCATCAACATCGTGAGCAGCCTGAACGTCTCGGTGAAGGCGGCCATGGACGGCCGGATCGTCGCGCTGGAGGACGCGCAGGCGAACGGCGGTCTGAGCGACTTCACGGTCACCGACCAGACGGCCGACACTTTCGAGGCGACCTACGTCGACGGCGGCCGCCTGAGGTTCACCACCGAGCGCTGGGTGAGCTTCAACGGTTCAACGGCCTACGCCTCCGTGGCCGTGACCGGCCGTGAGATCGACCAGGCGGGGATGGGCGTGCTGCTGGGTCGCACGTTCAGTTCGTTGCGCGAGCTCCCGGCGAAGGCGGCGGTGGAGTCGACCGATCCGGCCTAGCCCTAGATGCCGTGGGTGACGACGCCGTCCAGGACGTCGTTGGCCGTCCCGCGGTCGTCGCTACGGATCTGCACCCACATCACGGTGTTGGTGTTGACCTTGACGACCCGCTCGACCAGGACTCCAGCACCGGTGCAGTCGGTGTAGACCCGGGTCATGGAGTCGTCGCCGTTCCTCGTGTCGAAGACTGTGCGTCCCTCGGACTCGCACTCGGGGTGCTGCGGGACGTCCTCAGGCAGGTCGCTGCTGTTCAGCAGCCCCACGAAGATGCCCGCTCCCGTCGACCCGGCGGCGGCCCAGTCGGCGCTCGTGCCGACCGACACCGCGGGCAGCGACGCGTCGCTGTCGGGCGGTGTCCAGCCCTCCAGCGCATCGGCCCGGTCCCAGTCCGTGGGGACCGTGACCGAGATCGTGCCGGTCGCGTCGGAGATGGTGCGCTCGGTCGGCGCGAGCTCGTGCTGGGCGGCGTACCCGGCACCCCCGCCGACGGCCAGCGCGAGGAGGCCGACCAGCGCGAGCATCGCGAGCCGCCGGCCCCGACGCCGCGGCAGGCCCGGCTCGGGCAGGTCGCCCGAGTCGGGTTGCACGGTGGGACGCGGTCCGGGCTGGGTCAGCTCGGGGTCGCGGTCGAGCCACGGCTGGGTCGTCGGCCCGGCGGCGACCGGACCGAGGGCCGATTCGAGCGCGTCGACGAACTCGGTGACGCTCGGGTAGCGGTCGTCGCGGGCCCTGGCCAGCCCGCGGTGTAGCACCTGCTCGACGGCCGGCGGGAACGGCCGCTCCGGCGTCGAGACGGGTGGCACCGTGCCGGGGTTCATCGCGTCGGACAGCGAGGTGTGGGTGAACGGCGGCCGGCCGGTGAGCAGCAGGAAGGCCAGCGCCGCGAGCGAGTACTGGTCGGCGCGGGCGTCGGGCGACTGGGCCGAGGCCTGCTCGGGGGCGACGTACGTCGGCGTCCCGGCGATCATCGTGAGCCGCGAGGACATGTCCAGCGACTTGCCGAGTCCGAGGTCGCCGACCATCGCGCGGACGCCGTGAGCATCGGAGCCCTCAACGCTGCGGAACAGCACGTTGGCCGGCTTGATGTCACGGTGCAGGATGTCGCGGTCGTGCAGCGCCTGGAGTCCGGCGCCGACCTGGCGGACCACCTCCATCGCCTGCGCTGTCGTCAGCCCGTCGACGTCGAGCCGGTCGGCGAGGGTGCCCTGGTCGGCGTACGACATGACCAGGTAGGGACGCCCGTCCTCGAGCTCGCCCGCGTCGTAGACCGAGACGACGTGCGGCGACTCGACCTTGCGCAGGTAGCGGCCCTCCTCGAGGAACCGCCGCCGGATCTGGTGGTCCTCGGTCCAGTTGTCGGCGAGCACCTTGATCGCCACCGGCGAGTCGAGCTGCTCGTCGTAGGCCAGCCACACCGTCGCGAAGCCGCCGGAGCCGATCCGGCGGCGCACGGCGTACCGGCCGAGCCGGTGGGGCATGGACACCCCCGCATCATGGCCCCTCAGCCACGTGACGAAACGATCCGGGTCAGGTATCGGTTCGGTTGCGATCCGGCCGATGGTGACCAGCGCTGCACTATGTTCGCAGTCGCTGGGGAGGCTGGAGGACATGGTGAGCGAGGCACTGACGCCCGACGACATCGACGACCTCGCGCGGCGCGCCCAGGACGGCGACCGTGACGCGATGGAGCTGCTGCTCGCCGCGGTCCGGCCGCGCACGCTCAACGTCTGCCGCGGAGTGCTGCCCTACACCCCCGACGCCGAGGACGCCTGCCAGGAGGCGCTGATCAAGGTGTCCCAGAAGATCGGCACCTGGAACCAGCAGGGTCGGTTCACGACGTGGCTGCACATGGTCGCGGTGAACTCGGCGCGGTCGACGTACCGCCGGATGAAGAACCAGGCGATCGCGGCGGACCCGCAGGAGTCGCAGGCGATGCAGCGGCCCGACCCGCGGACCACCAGCGTGATCGCCGGCACCCGCCTCGACCTGCTCGAGGCGATGGAGACGCTGGAGCGCGAGCACCCGCAGTTCGTGGAGCCGCTGCTGCTTCGTGACGTCTACGGGCTGCCCTACGAGGAGATCGCGAAGCTCATCGGAATCCCGCTCGGCACGGTCAAGGCGCAGATCCACCACGGCCGCAAGCTGGTGCGTCCGATGCTGGCGGAGTCCTCTTGAGCGTCCTGGTGAGGCGCCGCCTGGCGGCACTAGGGGCACTCCTCCTCACCGCGACGCTGGTCGGCGGCTGTCGCGACGAGCCGAATGCCGCGAGCCGGTCGACGCCCAGTCCCCCGGCGTCCAGTGCCCCGACGTCCAGTTTGGCGACGAGCGCGCCGTCCCTGCCCAGCGAGACAGACGCACCGCCCGACCCGGACGACCCGGCCCTCGACCCGGCCCTGAGCGAGCCGGTCGAGGACTCGGTCTACCCCGACGTCGGTGACCCGAGCGTCGACTCCCTGCACTACGACCTCGACCTGGCCTGGTCGCCGGACACCCGCACGCTGGTCGGCAACGCGACAATCGAGCTCCGCTCGACCGGCACCGGCGACCACCTGCAGCTCGACCTCGACGAGCCGCTCGACGTCTCGGCCGTGACGCTCGACGGCGTCGACGTGCCGTTCGAGCACCAGGGCAAGGACCTGGTTGTCACCGCGCCGGTCACGAAGGACGAGCGCTACGTGCTCGACGTCAGCTACTCCGGCACTCCCGAGCCCACCCCGGCGCCGACGGTCCGCAAGGACTTCACCAGCACTGGCTGGACGATCACTCCGGACGGCGAGACGTGGACGATGCAGGAGCCGTACGGCGCGTTCACGTGGTACCCCGTCAACGACCAACCCTCCGACAAGGCGTTCTACGACATCTCCGTCACCGTTCCCTCGCCCTGGGTCGGGATCGCGAACGGCGTGATGACCGACCAGACCGAGCTCGACGGGCTGACCACGACGTCGTGGCACCTGTCGAAGCCGGCGTCGTCGTACCTCGTGACGGTCGCCACCGGCGACTACACGCGCACCACCAACACGTCCCAGAGCGGCATGGAGATCTCCTACTGGGTGCCCAGCGACCGGCCCGGGCTGGCGACCGGGCTCGAGGAGGCGGCGGCGGGGCTGGACTGGCTGGAGGCGCTGCTCGGTCCCTACCCGTTCGACAGCCTCGGCTTCGTGCTCGTCGACTCGCAGAGCGGCATGGAGACGCAGACCATGATCACGCTCGGCGCCACCGACTACGCGATGTCCGAGGCGGTGCTGCTGCACGAGATGGCGCACCAGTGGTACGGCGACGAGATCACGCCCGACGACTGGCAAGACGTGTGGATGAACGAGGGCATGGCGATGTACCTCCAGGGCTGCTGGCAGGCCGAGGAGGACGGCCTCCCGGTTGACTCGGTCATGGACGACTACGCGTTGGTCGAGGCCGCCTTGCGGGCGAAGGCAGGCCCGCCGGCGGCGTACGACCCGAGGCAGTTCGGTGCGAGCAACATCTACTACGGCCCGGCGTTGATGTGGCACGAGCTGCGCAAGAGGATCGGCGACGACGCGTTCTGGAAGGTCGTGCGCGACTGGCCGGCCCGCGAACCCGGCACCAACGCCTCCCGCGGCGAGTACCTCGACTGGCTGGTCGACCAGACGCGCGTCGAGCGCTCGTTCTTCGACGCCTGGCTGCTCAGCCCGACCACGCCCCAGCGCTCCTGACGCCGAGTCGGCGTTCTGCTGTGCGCTGATCGGCGGTCCGAAAGGTTGTCCCGCGGTCGTCGGCCGTGTGAGGTGGGTGCATGCGACTCCTGGTGCTGGGTGGGACCGTCTTCCTGTCGAGAGCGGTGGCGGCGGACGCCTTGGCCCGCGGGCACGAGGTGACCTGCGCGGCGCGCGGGACCTCCGGCTCGGTCCCAGGGGGCGCCAGGCTGGTCCAGTTCGACCGGACCCAGCCGCTGCCCGACCTCGGAGAGTTCGACGCGATCGTCGACGTGGCCCGGCACCCGTCGTGGGTGCGGAACGCGGTGGCGGCGTACCCAGACGCACACTGGGTCTTCGTCTCGACGGTCAACGTGTACTCCGACGACGCCACGCCGGGCGGGACGCCGGCCACCCTGCCGCTCGTCGAGGCGATCGAGGAGGACGTCGACCTCAAGGAGAACCCCGAGGCGTACGGCCCGATGAAGGTGGCCTGCGAGCGGATCGTGCTCGACGCGGCCGCCTCGGCGATGGTGATCCGGCCCGGGCTGATCGTCGGACCGGAGGACCCGACCGGCCGGTTCAGCTACTGGCCGAAGCGCCTCGCCGCCGGCGGTGAGGTGCTCGCGCCCGGCGACCCCGCCGACGTCATGCAGGTCGCGGACGTGCGCGACCTGGCGGCCTGGGCGGTGACCGCGTGTGAGCAGCGCACCACCGGGGTCTACGACGGGGTCGGACCGGCCATGCCCATCTCCGACCTGCTCGCGAAGTGCGCCGAAGGCGTCTCGTCGGACGTCACGTGGACCTGGGTCGACCAGGAGTTCCTGCAGGCGCAGGAGGTCGAGCCGTGGATGGGTCCCGGTGCGATCCCGCTGTGGCTCCCCCGCCCGGAGTACGACGGCCTCCCGGCCCACGACGTACAGCCCTCGCTCGACGCCGGACTCACCGTCCGCCCGCTCGCCGAGACCACCCGCGACACGCTCGCCTGGCTCGAGGCCACCCCCGACGCGGTGGTCAGCGGCATCTCGCTGGACCGCGAACGCCAGTTGCTGGACGCCTGGCACACCGAGAGGACGGGGCGCGGCGGCGGGTGACTGGCCTTGGGCTAGCGCGGGAGTGGCTGGCCTCAAGCGCGACGTTGCGGTTGAGTTCACCAACTACCGGTGAATCGATCCGTTGCCGCAGGTCAGCCGCCCACCAGTCGCCATCAGTCCGGACTGAGTCCGCAAGATCTTCAGTCGACTGAATCTGGAACACGTCTCCCATCGAGTCGGACACCGCTGCGCGGGTGCGGTCCTCCGCGCTCGGCCTCAGGCGACTGGGTGTTGAGTGTGATCCTGGCCGAGGCAAGGCCCAGCGGTCGCTGGACCGTGAACTCCTTCATACCGACCTGCACGCGCACCTGGTCGCCAGTGGTGCCCGGCGACGTTGCGGGAAACAGGTTGGCTGCCAGACTCAACAGCCAGTGCTCGTCTTCGATGTGCCGATCTCTTCGATGCGTCGAGCCACGAGGTCGAGCAACATCTCGGCGACCGCCGATTGGAGTCCGTCGTCTGCAACTGGACCCAGTCGCGCACGTCCTCTGACCCATACCGCAGATGCTTTCCGAGCCGGGCGCCGCGCGGACCTAGGGGCCAAGCGCTCCGATGGGCGTGATGACGACGCCGTCGGGCCGGGTGTAGCCGTAGCCGGACGCGACGATGACTCCGAGGACGGCGGGCTTGCCTACCTTGGTCGTGTCGACCTTGTCGGCGAACTTGAGGAGCCCGGCGGCGGCTTCCTCGATGGCCTTCTCGCCGCCGAGCTTGACCTCGAACGCGCCCCATCCGCCGTCGCGGGCGTGAATGATGACGTCGACCTCGAGCTGGTCGCTGTCGCGGTAGTGGTAGACGGTCGCGTCGAGGGGCTCGGTGTAGATGCGGCAGTCCCTGACGACGAGTGATTCGAAGAGGAGCCCGAGATAGTTCAGGTCGGCCAGTAGGCGCTTGGGTCCTGCGGCGACAGCTGCGGCTGCCAGAGATGGGTCGATGAGGTGGGTGCGGGTTGCTGTGCGGAGCGTGGCACGTGAGCGCAGGTGGGTGCTCCACGGAGGTTGTTCTTCGAGGACCATGAGCCGGCGCAAGGTGTCGAGGAAGTTGTAGATGGTGCTGCGCGCGATGGTGCCTTCTTCGCCTTCGACTTCGGCTGCGAGGCGGGCGACCTTCTGTTCCATCCCGACGTTGCGTGCGAGTGCTTGGAGGAGACGTTGAACGAGGGCGGGGTTGCGTCGTACGCCGTCGATGCGCGAGATGTCGACCTCGGCGATGCTGCGTAGGTAGTCGGTGTTGGCCTGCGCTGCGGCTTCGATGGGCAGGTTTAGGTTGAGGGGCCAGCCACCGCGGACGATGAGGTCGGCAAGGTCGGTCACGGTGAGGGTGGTGGAGGCGGTCGGGCGGTCGCCTGAGAGGAGCGCGGCGAGCGACATGGCGCCGCTCGACTCAGCGCTCTCGAAGAGGCTCATGGGACGCATCGTGAGTCTCGCGAAGCGGCCGGCACCGGTGTGGCGGCGGGTGTCGTCTTCGGGGACGGCGGACCCGGTCAGCACGAACTGGCCCGGCTCGGCTCGGCGGTTGACCTCGCTGCGGACGTAGTTCCAGATTCGGGTAGCTTCGAGCTGCCACTCGTCGACGAGTTGGGGTGGTGCACCGTTGAGCACGACGCCGGGGTCGACGACACGGATTGCGTCGAGGGCGGCTTGGTCGGTGTCGAGGTAGACCTGGCTATTGGTGAACTGTTCAGCGGTGAACGTCTTCCCGCACGCCTTCGGACCTTCGAGGAGCACGGCCCCGACGGACTGGAGGCGCTGCTGAAGGACACCGTCAAGGACGCGTGCCCGGTAGGAACGGTCAGCGGATGCTGATGTGCTCACCTGCACAGACTACACTTTGGGATCTTTCTAAACTACATTTTGCGGAGCAGCGGAACTACACTTTGCGATTATTTCAAACTACACTTTGTGAAACTCCGGATAGGTGGCTCCCGCTGTCAGCGGACTAGAAGCCCGCTGAACATATCCGCGAGGAGGCGTCACGATTCACGATCAGATTGGCCTGATCGGCATCACCAAACCAGATCGACCAAGTACACCAACTATCGCTGACGGCTCCCATGAAGCACCGTGGCCCGGCTCCTTGCGGAGCCGGGCCACGGTCAGTTGGTTGGTACGGCAGGACTCAGCCCGTGGTGACGGGGGCGTTCTTGACGCCCCTGTCCTTGGTGGGCTTGGCGCCCTTCGCGCCGCGGTCGGACGTGTCCACGTCCGCGTCGGCCGGGACCTGGCTGGCCCCGGGCTGGAGGCCGGCCGTGCCCCCGGGAGCTACCCCGGGCGTGCCCTTGCCTGGCTGCACGTCCGCGGTCCCCCCAGGAGCAACACCCGGCGTGCCCTTGTCTGGCTGCACGTCCGCGGTGGAGGAGCCGTCGCCGACGACGGACGCCCCGTAGGCAACGCCACCCGTGGCGAGCGCCAGCGCGGCCACGACGGCCGCCATGGCAGATGGGGCGCCGCGCGCCCTCATTGGAAATCTCATCAGATGTTCACCGTCCTCTTCTACGACTCTACGCAGCCAGGCAGTAGACGTGGGCAGTGATCGTGCGGTTGCCTCCGCTGCTGTTGTGCCCGAACACCGCCCAGCCGTTGCCGACTCTGGCGCGAAGCGACGACGAATGACGTCGCCGAAGCCGTCGTTTCCACCGGAGAGGAACTGCTCGCCGGCGAGGCAGCTCGCGACGACGGAGCCGTTGGCTCCCGCAGCGATGTTCGCGCTGACCGCGCTTCGCTGGGTGATCGTCCCCAGCTCTGCCGCATCGATCGTCCCGTCGACGATCTCGCCGCCGTCGATGGAGTTGTCCTGGATCTCGGAGGCAGCCACACCATCAGTGGCGATCTCGGACTCACCGACCGAGTTGGCGGCCAGGTCGGCGGCCGTCAGGGTGTCCAGGGCGACGTCGTTGGTCGTGATCGTGCTGTCGAGGATCTCGGACGTACCGACCGAGTTCGCGGCCAGGTCGACCGCGGTCAGCGTGTCGGTAGCGACATCGGCGCCGGTGATGGTGCCGTCGGCGATGTCGGTGCCGGTCAGAGCGCCGTCCTTGACGTCGACGCTCTTGATGGTGTTGTTCTTGATGTTCTTGCTCTTGACTTCGTTGGCGGCGTACGCCGCGCCCGATCCCAAGACGAGTGCTACGGCCAGCACCGCGACGAGGTGTGGCAGGCCGAACCTGCGGAAGATGCTCTTCACCTGGTACTCCCTGATTGGTTACACACGTATCCGCCGAGAGACGGCGGCTTCGGAGGCAGGCTATGAGTGAGCGGGGACCATATGGTATGGCCCTATGGAGCGGTTGTATTTCCTAGTCATGTTGTGCTTAGTGGCCACCGTGGTGGGGGTCGGCGTCGTCGTCTACCGCGCCGCCGAGCAGGCTGAGGACGACCGCGCAGAGCTGGCGTGCCTCCAGCGGGCTCAGGCGACCGCGACCATCGCGATGCTCGCTCCGGCCGCCAACGTCGACGCGCAGGGACGGCTCGACGCCATGCAGACCCTCGGCAAGCGGATCGACGACTGCTAAAGCCCTGAGCGGCCCGACGAGCACGTCCGCGAGCAGCGACGCGGCCTTGTCCGCACCACCGCGGCGCACCGGGCGGTACGCCGGCCGGACCGAGCGCGCCGCCATCATCGTGTCGGCCAGGTCGCGGGGGTTCGTGCTCGCGTAGTCCATCCGCACGCCAGCGCCGTAGTGGTCGAGCCGGTGCGCCACGAAGTGCTGCTGCTCCCAGTGGTGGGCCAGGGGGAAGTAGACGAACGGCCGCCGGGCGGCGACCAGCTCCATGGTGGTCGACAGCCCGCCCTGGACGACGGCCAGGTCGGCGCAGGCCAGGTGCTCGAAGAGGGAGTCGACGTACCCGACCTTGTCCATGCCCTCGACGTCCGGGAGCAGTCCGGGGTCGAGCCGCGGGCCGGTCACCATCACCATCCGCGCGTCCGGCTCCTCCTTGCGGACCAGCGCGAACGCCTCGGCGGTGAGCTCGAGGAGGTCCCGGCCCACGGCGGTGCCGCCGACCGCGGCGAGGTAGAGCGGGTAGCCGGTGCCGTAGCCGAGCTCGCGACGCAGCCGCTGGGGCCGACGGTAGGTGCCCGGGTCGAACGGGACGACGTACGGGACGCTGGTGAACCACCGCTCGGTCCAGTCACGCACCCGGGGCAGTCCCGAGCCCAGGGACGCGTCCGGCAGCTCGGCATAGCCCCCGATGAAGACCGACCGGTCCCGCACGTGGGGGAACCGCTCGCGATGCTCGATCATCTCGGCGTTGTAGTCCGCGCACAGCTCGACCTCCCGCTGGTCGCCCTCCGGGTCGACGGGCAGGAACCCGACCACGTCGGTCAGGAAGGCGTACGGCGCGATCTTGCGCTCCGGGTTCTCGTGCAGGAAGTGGTCGACGTCCCAGGCCTCGTCACCGACCCAGAGGTCGTACGCCGTCTCGCGCACCACGTCGTCGAAGAGCATGTAGTTGGCGCAGAAGATCTCGTCCATCCGCCGGAAGGCGTGAAAAGCGTGCAGGTCGTGCGCCGCGGCCTCGCTCTCCCAGTGCGCGGACTCCGAGGCCAGCTCGGCGCTCGCGGGGTGGATCACCTCACCGTGCGCCATCAGCACCTCGGTCACCGGCGACTGGGCCAGCCACTCGATCTCCAGGTCGGGCACCCGCTCGCGCAGGGCCCGGGCGATGGCGAGGTCCCGCAGCACGTGGCCCAGCCCGATCGGCGAGCAGACCCACAGGGCCCGGCGCTTGCGCTCCCGGGCGAAGAGCCACGGAGTCCCCGCGGTGCCAGTAGAGGTGTGCATGTCGACGAACTCCTTGATCTGCGTGTTGACGAGCACGGGATGACGCGCCATCGCCAGGTGTCCGGCACCCTCGATGACGACCAGTCGGCCGCCGACGAGCTCGGCGAACCTGGTGCCGCGCTCGGGGTTCTGGCAGTCGTCCTCCGTGCCGTGCATGACGAGCACCGGGCAGCTCAGTCCGGCCGCGACCCGGACCACCTCCGACTCCTCGGTGAGCCGCTTGGGTGACGCGAACCTCGCGCCCAAGGTCGCCGCGTCGGTGTCGAGCGCCCACTCGACGAGGTCGTCGTAGACCTTCGTCGAGTAGCGCTCCGGGACCATGTGCTCGCTGTGGTGCTCGGCCCAACCGGGGTAGTCGTCGACCCAGCGGGGGTCGTCGATCTCCTCCACGGTCGAGGTCTCGGGCGCCAAGGCTCCGAGGCCGGTCGCGATCGAGACCAGTCCGCGCACCCGGTCGGGCGCCGCCGCGGCGACCATCACCGCCCACTTCGTCCCGAGGCACAACGAGACCAGGAACGCCGACTCGGTGTCGGTGGCGTCGAGCACAGCGATCACGTCGGCGGCGTAGGCGTCATCGCCGTACGCCGCGGGGTCCTGCGGGCGGTCGGAGCGGCCGTGACCACGCGGGTCGGCGGTGAGCACGCGGAAGTGCCGGGCCAGGTAGGGCACCTGCGCCTTCCACATCCGGCTGTCGACGATGGGGAAGGTCGGCATGAGGAAGACCGTTGTGGGACCCGAGCCGAACACCTCGTAGTGGATGCTCACGCCCTCGTTCTCGACGGCGCCGGCGAGATCCGGTTCAAGGGCGCGCATCAGCCGGCCACCTCCTCGACGAAGCGGCGCAGCCGCAGGTTGAACCAGACCGGGTGCCGGGCGTTGACGCAGTGGCCGCCGCCGATCACGGTGTCGAGCGGGGAGCCGAGAGCCTCGGACAAGGCCTGTCCGTCCTTCAGCGGGGCGATGTGGTCGTCATCCCCGTGGATCACCAGGGCGGGACAGCGGACCCGCTCGGCTGCCGCCCGCGCATCAAGAGCTCGGAGGGTGCGGCGCGGGGACTGGGTGGCGACCAGGGTCTCCGCGTCGGTCTCGAGCGACCACGCCACTGCGTCTTCGACCTGACGGGTCGAGTGCGGCTCCGGGAAGGCCTCGCCGAAGAAGAACTCCGCGAAGCCGGCCTGGTCCTCGCGCCAGTGGTGCGCGTTCCAGCGCTCCCAGCCCTCGTAGCTGTCGCGCTCGACCTGGAACGCGTCCTGCTCCGGGTCCGGCCGGTCCTCGAGCTCGACTGCGGCACCGACGAAGACCGCACCCGCGACCCGGTCAGGGTGGTCGGCGGCGAGCGCCAGCACGACCCGGGCACCGAGCGAGAGCCCTACGGCGACAGCCCGGTCCACCCCGATCTGGTCCAGCACCGCGACGGCGTCCGCGACCAGCTCCGCGTCGTCGTACGCCGCGGCGCCCGATGGCCGGTCCGACCGCCCGTTGCCACGGCCGTCGTAGACGACCACCCGGGAGTGCCTGGCCAGGTAGGGCACCTGCAGCTTCCAGATCCGCGAGTGGACGATCGACCAGGCCGGAAGCAACAGGACCGTGGTCGGCCCGTCGCCGTGCACCTCGTAGTAGAGGCGGACGCCCGACCGCACCGCATAGCCGGCTCGGTCGGGCTCACGGGCGCGCACGGGATCAACTGTCCCGCGCGCGCCCGCGATCCGCATCATTGCTCAGGGCCGCGCTTCGAAGACCAGGTTGAACGGCGTCTCTGCCGCCCGGCGGAACCGGGTGAACCCGGCCTGCGCGACCACCTCGCCGATCGCCTTCTCGCCGGCCTGGGCGCCCAGTGAGTAGCCACCACTCTGGGACAGGGCGTTGGGCACGCACAGGAAGGTCGAGAAGCCGTAGTAGACCCGGCCCACCGGGTTGAGGTTGTCCGCGACCGTGTCGCCGGCGATCGGCTCCACGATCAGCCAGGTGCCGTCGTCGGCGAGCGACTGCCGGATGTGGCGGGCCGCACCGACGGGATCGCCCATGTCGTGCAGGCAGTCGAACGTCGCGACCAGGTCGTAGTCGCTGCCACCGAAGTCCTGCGCGCTCGCGATCTCGAAGTTGATCCGCTCTCCGACACCGGCGTCGGCAGCCCGCTTGCGGGCCAGCTCGATGGACTCCTCGTGGTAGTCGCAGCCCAGGAGCTGCGCCTGGGGGAACTGCTCGGCGAGCAGGATGGTCGACGCGCCCAGCCCGCAGCCGACGTCGGCGACCTTGGCGCCGGCCTCGAGCTTGGCCTGCACGCCTTCCATCGCTGGGATCCAGCTCGGCACCAGGTTGGCCAGGTAGCCGGGCCGGAAGAACTGCTCGCAGCCGACGAAGACCTCGTCGTCGTGCTCGTGCCAGCCGACTCCTGCGCCGGTCTTGAACGCCTGCTCGATCCGGTCGATCGCCTGGAGCGAGCCGAGCGCCAGCACGTAGGCGCCGGGGGCGTAGACCGCGCCGTCCGGGTTCGCCAGCACGAAGGCCTGCTCCTCGGTCAGCGACCACGTGTCGCCCTCCGCATCGTAGGTGACGTAGCCGCCGGCACCCTGCCCGCGAAGCCACTCCGCGACGTACCTCGGGTCGCAGCCGGTACGACGGGCCACCTCCTCGGCGGTCCCCGGCCCGTCCGTCAGCGCCCGGTACAGCCCGAGCCGGTGTCCGATGACGACTCCACCAGCGGTGATCGTCGCACCGAGGTCACCGACGAACCGCCCGAGCATCTCGTTCAGCTTGTCCTCGTCCATGTCGTGTTCCCTTCCGACGGCCCGCGTGGGGCGGGTCCCGGCCGCGGTGTTGCGGCCTGGCCGTTGTCTACGGGCGACGGCCGGACCGGGACATTGGGGGAAACCCCTACGGGGCTGAGGGTTGCTGGGTGAGCCCGCGCGCGGCGGCCCAGGCGGCCACGCCCGCGCGGCTCGGTACCTCAAGCCGCTCCATGATGTTGTGGACGTGCACCTCGGCGGTCTTCTCGCTGATGCCGAGCGCCGTGCCGATCTGCCGGTTCGTGCGGCCGGCGGCGATCTGGATCGCCACCTCCCGCTGCCGCGGCGTCAGCGCGACGACGACCCCGTCGGCGTCCTCGGTCCCGACGGAAGCCAGCCCCAACGCGAGGTCGACGGCTGCGGCCGGTGCCATGGTGCGGCCCGCGTGCCGCTCGCGCTGCGCGGCGGAGCGGCCCAGCATGCGGTCGAGGCGCTTGTCGAGAGCGGCCAGGTGCCGCACCTCGGCCTCGGTCGCGAGCGCCGCGGCGCGCTCACGGCGGGCCGCAGCGGCACCGACGAGCCGCGCAGCGGTGGCCGCTGCACGGCGGGCGAGCGCCACCTCGGCCATCGCCTCCAAGGACTGGGCAATGCCGCGCCGGTCACCGACCTCGTCGTGCAGCCGTATGGCGCGGGCGAGGAGCGCGGCCGCCCGGTCGACATCGGCGGCGCTCCCCCGGCGTACGACAGCGCTGGCGAGCAGGCAGGCACAGACCGCGACGGCCCAGTCGTAGTCGATCGAGTCGAACAGCTCCAGTGACTCGGTGAGCAGCTGCTCAGCATCGTCGTTCCGGCCCTCGTCGAGGGCCAGCAGGGCGAGGTCGTGGCCGGCCCAGGCGATGCCTCTGTTGTTGCCGAGCCGCACGTGCGTGGTGCGCGTGGCCGTGTAGAGCGCGGCCGCGTCCGCGAGGTCACCGCGTTCGCGGGCGAGGTGTCCGAGGAAGGCGAACGCCACGGCGCCGCGGCGCTCCTCGGGCGCACCGTCGACGGCGCGGAACGGGCCGAGCAGCTCCTCGGCGACGTCATGTCGACCCAGGCCGTACGCCGTGACTCCGGCCGCCAGCCGTCCGGCAGCCCGGGCATCGGGGTCGGCCCCTTCGTCCTCGACGGCAGCGACGAGCTCGCCCAGCGGCACCTCGGCCTCGGCCAGGACACCGCGGGTGTAGCCGAACCAGGCCACGGCCGCCGCCAGCCAGACGACCTGGTCACCCTCGTCCGCGGCCCGGGCATGCACAAGGGCGGCCTCCAGGTCGGCGTGGAAGGCAGCCAGCATCGGCCAGGTGTCGGTCTCGGCGGCGGTGCCGACCGTCGCCTCCCATTCTTGGGCGCGCCCGGTGAACCACGTGGCGTGGCGGCCGCGGGTGTCGTCCACCTCGGCCTGCTCCTCGAGCTGCTCGGCGGCGTACTCGCGCAGGCTCATCAGCATCGTGAAGCGGGCGTCGCCGTCGAGGTCCTCCCCGGCCCGGCGGACCAGGCTCTTGTCCAGCAGTGACTCGACCACGTCGAGGACGTCGGGCTCGGCGCACACCGCGGCGGCACTGTCGAGGCTCCACTCCCCGGGGAACACCGACAACCGCCGGAAGGCGGTGCGGTCGCGCTCGGAGAGCAGGTCGTGGCTCCAGGCGATGGCTGCCCGCAGGTCGCGGTGCCGGTCGGGCGCGTCGCGCGGTCCGCTGGTCAGCACGCTCATCCGGCGGCCGAGCCGGAACGCGAGCTCGCTCGGCGTGAACACCCGCAGCCGCGCGGCGGCCAGCTCGATCGCCAGCGGCAGCCCGTCGAGACCGACGCAGATCTCGGCCAGCGCGCGGGCGGTGTTGGGCGTGAGCTGGACGGCGGGCGGGGCGCGGTCGAGGAGCAGGGTCACGGCCGGGTTGCCCCGCAGCCGGGCGGGATCGTCGGCGTCGTCGTCCGAGGGCATGGGCAGGGGCGGTACGGCGTACTCACGCTCGGCGGCCAGCCGAAGCCGTTCCCGGCTGGTGGCGAGCACCTGCAGCCGAGCAGTCGAGCGCAGCAGCTCGGCGAGCTGATCGGCCAGGTCGGAGTCGAGCAGGTGCTCACAGTTGTCGAGGACGACCAGCCGGTCCGTGGTGTGGTCGCCGTCCGGCCGCGAGGCCCGGGCCAGCTGGGCCCGCACCTGCCCGGGGTCGCGGATGGGTGCGAGGTCCACCCAGCTCACGTCGTCGCGGTCCGCGCAGACGGCGAGGGCGAGCCTGGTCTTGCCGACCCCCGGCGGTCCGGTGAGGGTCACCAGGCGGGCGCGCCCGAGCAGGTCGAGGACGTCCTCGACCTCCGCGGCCCTCCCGATCAGCGCGGCGGCCGGCGCGGGCGGTGAGCTCCCGCTGAGCACAACCGGATCCTAGGCCGTTCGATGCTCAGCAGTCGTCGAGCTCGACGTCGACACCCACGCGCCGCAGCCGGACCCCGGAGACTTTGTGGCCGGGCAGGTCGAGGCACCGAAGCAGGTCGCGGGCAGCTCCTCTGCACCGGTCCTCGCCTCCACAGCGGCCGCCGCAGCCACACTCGTCGCCGTCGTCCTGAGGCAGTGGCTCCTTGCGCTCCGGGTCGAGCCGGTAGCTCATGCCGCCGAGCAGGATGCCGTCGCCGCGGACGCTCACCACGACGTCCCGACGAGGACTGCCGGCCACCTCGCCCGGGGTCACGTCGCTGCCGGGGACGACGGCCAGGGTCACCTTCCGGGAAGCTCCGGCGGGCAGGCTGAAGGCGCCGCCGCCCTTGCTGGAGACCTCGACCGACCAGCCCTTCTCGATCAGCACCGGCGGCAACGCGACCTCGAGGACGATCCGCGCACGGTGGTCGAACGGGTTGTGCACGGTGAACGCACGTCCGTCGAGAACCGCCATGATTCCGGCGGCGCCCCCCGCGGCCGGCACCGGGTGAATGTTGCGCTGGCCGATGTTGTTGTCGTGTGGGACCAGACGCCACTCGGGGATCGACTCGCCGGCAGAGAACGCGTCGACGTTGCTCGGGTCGCCCGATGACGAGGCGATCATCAGCAGGCACTCGTGGTCGGCGGTCGTCGGCGTCCACGAGAACGGCCCCACCGTGACCTCGCCGCCGGGCGGGATGTCCGGCACCGCGATCTGGGCGGTCGTCATCGACTGGAAGTCGTCCGGCCAGGTCAGCCCGGCGCCCGGGTCGGTGTGGTACGCCTTGACCACCACGCCCGTCGCCGTCTGGGTGCCGCGGTTGCGCACCCGGGTGTAGGCGAAGTTCGTCTGGTTCAGCCAGGGGTCCTCGTGCGCCGTACCGTCGTCGGCGAACCGGCGGTTCCAGATGTTCTGGCAGTCCCAGTGCACGGGCTGGTGCTGGTACTCCCCGTGCCTGCCGTCGTCGATGTACACGTCCTGCGCCGGCGGCCGGCCCTCGCGCGCGACCGGGGTGGGAGCACCGGGTGCCTGGTAGAGGCCCTGCTTCTCGAAGGCCCACCGGATCACCTTGCCGTAGGCGCCGCCGGCCAGCCCTTCGCTGGTCCAGTCGCCGGCGTCCGCGGCGAGCAGGGCGTTGACCCACGCCGTGACGGTGGACGGGTTGGTGCTGGGCGTCAGCGTCGAGACCCCGCGGAGCATCAGGTACGCCGTCACCCGTGCTGCGAAGCGCTTCATGCTCGGGCTCGCCGAGTCGCCGCCGAGGCTTCGGTAGATCCGGAAGTGGGAGGTGCACAGGATCTGCTCGGAGCTGTAGCCACCGGTGTCCTGGGTGCCGCCCCAGGCCCAGCCGCCGCCGACCGGCCGGTCGTGGCGGCGGTTGATCACGCCGGACACCCAGGGGAACGTCAGGAAGCGGTCGGCGCCCTGGTTGTCGGGATCGCACAGGATCGCCGCGAAGCTGTCGCCTGCGGAGTGGGCGAAGCCGAAGTTGGCGAAGTTGACGTGGTCGTAGAGGATCCCGTGACCGCCGAGCTCGTGCAGAGCGACGCGGTGCATCGTGGCCAGCCCGATCGGGTTGGTCTGGTCGCCGAGGTCGGCGAGCTCGTAGTCGACGTTGGCGATGCCGCCCGTGCCGTTGCCGCTGCAGGACGCGTTGATCTCGATGCCGGTGGCGGTGCCGAACCTGCCACGGTGGTCGACGGGCACGGGGAACGTCGTGCCTCCGAAGAACGCGGTGAAGCCCATGCCGTCGACGAGCCTGAAGAACGCGTCGTTGTGCACGTAGGCGTTGACGGCCGCGAAGTCGTTGGTGCGAGCGTCGTAGTCGAAGTTCGTGCCGAGCGGCTCGGTCGGCGGGTCGGCGTCGAAGAGCTCGAAATCCGACACGTTGACGAAGTTGCCGCTGAGAGCCTGCTCGGCGCCGCCCGCCGGAGCCGTCAGGCCGAGCAGGGTGGCCGAGGAACGGAACGGGTTGAGCTGGGCCGACGTCCCGTTGGGGCCGACCGCAGAGCCCTGGTCGGACGGGTCCTTGGCGAACACCAGGCCGGTCGCGTCGGCGACGAACGGTCGCAACCACAGCAGCGCCCCGGTGGCCACGTCGAGGAGCACCATCCAGGTGACGACGCCGCGCGGCGGGGTGGTGATGCGGAAGACGATCTCGCGGGCGATCCGGAAGGTGCCGTCCTCGACCTCGGGTCCGGGCGGGACCGGGAACGGGAACTCCACCGCGGCGTGGGCGTGTTCGATGACGCCGATCTCCGGCCCCGGCGAGGTCTCGTCGGTGAGCCGCCGCGCCGCGTCGTACCGGTGGACCACGAGCCTGTTGCTGACCACCTCGAGCTGCTTGGCGTTGTCGCTCGCACTGGCCGATCGGAGCGTGAACGTCGTCTCGAAGGCGCTCCGCATCAGCCCGCGGGTGCCGGTGATTCCGCGCTTGAGGTCCGTGCGAGTGGGGAGCTCGACCTCGATCTCCGGGTAGGCGGTGCTGTGCACGTTCGCCACCCGGGCGGGGTCGGTGCGCATCGTGACGGTGACGCCGGACCTCCAGACGGGCAGGCCGCGCCAGGTCTGCTGGTAGGCGACGGTGGTGGAGTCGAACTGCCGCTTCTCACCGTCGAAGCGAAGCTCGATGCCAGCGCTCCCGCCGTTCTCGAGGTCCGCGTCCTCGCCGCCGGTCAGGGCGGCGCCGGTGAACCACTCGGGGCGTACGCCGACGATGTCTGCGTGCTCGGTGAGGAACTCGGCTGCGGCGAGCTGGGGAAGCTGCGCCGCCGTGCGCCGGTTGCCGTCGGACGGCCGGACCACCCTGGTGACACCGTCGGGATCTTCGTCGATGTAGAAGCGTCGGTCGTCGTCGTACTGCTGGGACATGGTGGCTCCTGGTCCGTCAAGCGCCCGGGACGGACGCTGGTGATGTGGACTAGGAGGGGCGCCGGCTCACGCAGATACGAAGCCGCGCTCAACGGCCTTGGGACCCCGATTCGCCAAGTCCCACGAGGGACACGATGAGCAGGACCACTCCGACAGCCGCGCTGATCACATAGACGATCTCGACGCCGCGCTCTCGCTTGCTTCGTTGGGTCACGCCGACGCTGCGCCAGAAACGAGCGGAGAACCGCTGAGACCTCTGGAGCGCCGCATATTCGACGGCTGCCGTCACGACCGCGACCGCGACCCAGCCCCAAGACCCCCAGAACAGCAGTGCGGCGACGACCGGCGCTGCCAGAAGGAGGTAGGCGACGATCACCTCGGCAAGGTACCCACTACGGGTGGGCGTCGAGGACGTCGATCACGACGTTGCCGATCTTTTGCCGACATCGGGTGCGCCGTACCTGGTGTGCACCGCCGCCTTCATGAACGCGAGGCTAGACGTCCTAAGGTGCCGTGGGTGACCGGAAGTGCGCGCACCTACGTCGTCAGCGGGGCCGCCTCGGGCATCGGCGCCGCCACGACCGCGCTGCTCCGCGAGCAGGGGCACCGGGTGGTCACCGTCGACCTGCGCGACGCCGACGTGGCCGCGGACCTCTCGACCGCCGAGGGGCGAGCCGCCGCGGTGGCGGGCGTACGCGCGCTCACCGAGGTCGTGCACGGCGTCGTGCCCGCCGCAGGTATCGGCGGGTTCACCGGCACCGACCCCGCTCTCGTCGTCTCGGTCAACTACTTCGGCGCCGTCGCGCTCGTCGAGGGGCTGCGCGAGCCGATGGCGGCCGCAGGTGGTGCCGGTGTCGTGTTCCTGGCCTCCAACTCGATCACCGGGCAGCCGGGTTGGGCCGGCGAGGTCGCGGTCGCGTGCCTGGGCGGGGACGAGGAAGCGGCCCGCGCTGCCGCGGCGCAGCACGAGGCGGTCATGGTCTACCCGGCCAGCAAGGCGGCGCTGGCCTGGTGGGCCCGGCGAGAGGGCGTCAGGGACGAGTGGATCGGCGCCGGCATCCGGCTCAACTCGGTGGCGCCCGGCAAGATCGCGACCGCGATGACCGAACAGCTCGCCGCCGACCCGGTCTTCGGGCCGTTGTCGGAGGCCTACCCGACCGCGATCGGGCGGGACGGCCGGGCCGAGGAGATCGCGGCGCCGATCGCGTTCCTGCTCTCGGACGCGGCCTCGCTGGTCGTCGGCTCGGTGCTGTACGTCGACGGCGGCACCGACGCGATCCTGCACCCCAACTCCCCGGAGGGCTGGGCCGTCATCCCGCCCCTGGCTGAGCCCTTGTAACTAACCGTTACGACCTCTGCCATGCGGTTATTGCCGCATGGCAGAGATCCTGACGGTTAGTTACAAGCGACGACGGCGGCGGGTCGTGCACCGACGGAGCAGGTGTGAGGATCACCCCCGTGAGCCGCGAGACCGAGCAGCAGAACCGCCGGATGCTGCGCGCCCGCGACGCGATGGACCGGCAGTTCGCCGACCCGCTCGACATCCCCTCCCTGGCGCGGATCGCGCACGTGTCCGAGGCGCACTTCATCCGGACCTTCCGAGCGACGTTCGGCGAGACCCCGCACCGCTACCTGCAGCGCCGCCGGGTCGAGCGCGCGATGGCGCAGCTGTGCTCGACCGACCGCTCGATCACCGACATCTGCATGTCGGTCGGCTTCTCCAGCCTGGGCACCTTCAGCCGCACCTTCCGCGACATCGTGGGCGAGTCGCCGAAGGAGTACCGCGCCGCGCACCCAGCGATCGCGAGGGTCCCGACGCACTTCTCGATGGCGTGGACCCGACCCAGTGACCTGTCGAGCAGTTTCGGAGAAGAACGTGGGGAGCAGTCCGAATAGCGTCGTTCGCACAGACCAACGGACACCCGAAGGAGAACGACATGAGCTACCAGGCCTACCTCGACGCCGTCGAGAAGAAGACCGGCAAGACCCCGGGCGAGCTCCTGGCCGAGGCCGCGGAGCGCGGCTTCACCCCAACCACCAAGGCGGCCGAGGTGGTCGCCTGGCTCAAGGACGACTACGACGTCGGCCGCGGCCACGCGATGGCGCTGTACGGCGTGCTCAAGAACGGCGCCACGATCAGCGACAAGCACCTCGACAGCGGCGGCACCCACTCCGACCCGTCCACTGAGCTCCGGCTCGACGGTCTCGCGAAGCGCTAGCCAGGAAGGGAGAGGAACCCATGTTCACCAACATCAACGTGTCCCAGATCTTCGTCCTCGACCAGGACGAGGCCCTCGACTTCTACGTCGGCAAGCTCGGCCTGGAGGTCAACACCGACCAGGACCTCGGCTTCATGCGCTGGCTGACCGTCAGCGTGCCCGGCAACCCGGACCGGCAGATCCTGCTCGAGCGGCCGGGGCCGCCGTCGATGGACGAGGCCACGGCCGCCCAGGTGCGCGAGCTGGTCAGCAAGGGCGTGATGGGCGGCTGGGTCGGGTTCGTGACCGACGACTGCCGCAAGACCTACGACGAGCTGGCCGCCAAGGGCGTGGAGTTCACCGACGGGCCGAACGAGCAGCCCTACGGCGTCGACGCCGGCATCCGCGACCCGTTCGGCAACAAGCTGAGGTTCGTGCAGCTGAAGCAGTGAGCCGGGTCAGGCTGTCGCGCAGGTGAGGGAGGCGGCGGTCAGTGCGTTCTTCACCTCGGGGTAGGGGCCCAGCTCGACGTCGTGGAAGGTCATCGCATCGTCGAACATGCCGATGTCGACCAGGGTCTGCAGCCCGACGGCCTCGATGGTCTCCCGGGCGACGCACCGGGCGTTGTCCAGGGGGATGCCGAGCTGGTCGGCGAACGCGGCGGCCATGCTTGCCACCGCCTGCTCCTTGTCGGTGCCGGCGGGAGCTGCGGACACGCTCGAGGAGGTCGGCGGGGTCGTCGCCGGGGATGAGCTCACCGGGACCGTGGTGGACGAGCTCGGCTCGTTCGACCCCGATGACCCGTCGGGGTCGTCGTCACCCCTGGTCACGGCGTACGCCGCGCCTGCCACGGCGACGACCACGGCGGCCACCAGTACGACGGCAAGTAGCCTCCCCCGTCGCCGCGGCGGCGGGGGAGAGGTGATCGGCGCGACAGGTCCTCGTAGCGAGCGCAGCCAGTCGCGGACCGCGGCCGCCGAGGCCGGTCGGTGGGCCGGGTCCTTGGCCAGGGTGTGACGCAGCAGCTCGTTGAGTCGCCCGGCCAGCGGGTCGTCCTCCGGCAGCTGAGGGATCGGTTTCTCGCGATGCGCGGTGGCGATCTCGAAGTCCGACGTCCCGACGTACGGCGCCCGCCCGGTCAGCGTCGCCCACAGCAGGCAACCGAGCGAGTAGACGTCCGACGCGACACCGGGCTGCCCACCGGTGTGCAGCTCCGGCGCCATGTAGCTGGGCGTTCCGACGGTCGAGTGCGACGTGCGGGTCGCCTCGCCGTCGACCTTGCGGGCGATGCCGAAGTCGGCGAGATAGGCGGTGTAGCCGCCATCGGCGCGACGACGCAGCAGCACGTTGGCCGGCTTGATGTCGCGGTGCACCAGGCGGGCGGCGTGCGCGTCGGCCAGACCGTCGGCTACCTGCTCGATCAGGTCGATCGCCATCGGCACCGGCGGGGCGCCGTGCGAGCTCAGCATCGAGCGCAGGTCTCCGTCCGGGACCAGCTGGGTCGCGATCCAGAGCCGACCCTCGTCCTCGCCGTGCGCGTAGACCTGCACGACGTGCCGAGAGTCGAGCAGGGCCTGGGCCTGCGCCTCCCGGGTGAACCGGGCCCGGAACTCGGCGTCCTCGGCCAGCTCGGGCGAGATCACCTTGAGCGCCACCGGTCGCTCGAGGTTCTCGTCGCGCGCCTCGAACACCACGCCCATGCCGCCACCGCCGAGCCGTCGCCCGACTCGGTAGTGGCCGATCCTCTCCCCCTGGCGGGGGTAGTCGGACGTCACGCTCTGGTCACTACCCGCCCGCGGGCCGGAATAGTCAGAACAGCAGCGACGACGCGGGGTCCTCGACCATGCCCGCCACGTCGGAGAGGAACCGGGAGCCGGACTCGCCGTCGATGTGCCGGTGGTCGAACGAGAGCGCCAGCGTGGTCACGTGCCGGACCACGATCTCGTCGTCGACCACCCACGGCTGCTTCTTGATCGCACCGAAGCACAGGATCGCGGACTCACCCGGGTTGATGATCGGCGTGCCTGCGTCGATGCCGAAGACGCCGACGTTGGTGATCGTGAACGTGCCGCCGCTCATCTCGGCCGGCTGGGTCTTGCCCTCACGGGCGACCCCGGTCAGCTCGCCCAGCGCGTTGGCCAGGTCGACCAGCGAGAGGTCCTGGGCGTCCTTGATGTTCGGGACGACCAGGCCACGCGGGGTGGCCGCGGCGATGCCGAGGTTGACGTAGCGCTTGAAGACGACCTCCTGGGCCGCCTCGTCCCAGAACGAGTTGACCACCGGCGTACGCCGCATCGCCAGCATCGCCGCCCGGGCCAGCACCAGCAGCGGCGAGACCTTCACGTCGCGGAACTCGCGGCGCGCCTTGAGCCTCTCGACGAACTCGACGGTGCGGGTCGCGTCGACGGTCACCCACTCGGTGACGTGGGGCGCGGAGAACGCCGACTGCACCATCGCGCCGGCCATCATCTTGCGGACGCCCTTGATCGGCTCCCGCGTCTCGCGCTCGACGCTGGTTGAGGAAGGCGCGCTAGCGCCTGTCTCGAAACCTGGTGAGCCGGTGCTGGAAGCCGCCCCCTCCACATCCTCGCGGCTGATGGTGCCGTTGGGCCCGGTCGGTTCGAGGGTGGCCAGGTCGATGCCGAGGTCCTTGGCGAGCTTGCGCACCGGCGGCTTGGCCAGCACGCGGAGCTCGGCGGGCTCCAGCGGCTCGGCGGCCTGCTGGCTGCGGGCCGGCACGGCGGACTCCGGTTCGGCCGCCTCGACCAGCGGCGAGGCCAGCCCGGTCTCGAAGGACGCCTGGGCCTGGATGTGCGTCGCGGCGGCACCGGAGGCGACCTTGCGCGGGCGCCGCGTCGGGCCGCGGTCGGCCTTCATCCGGCCGACCAGGCTGTCGCCCTCGCTCGAGCCTGTCGCTGCCGGGTTGGACAGGTCGATGCTGGACATGTCTATTTCGGTCTCCGGCTCGGCCGGGGCGTCACCCGCCGGAGCGACGTCGTCGCCGATCGCGATGATCGGCGTGCCGACGGCGATGGTCTCGCCCTCGGGCGCCAGGATCGCCGAGACCACGCCGGCGTACGGCGACGGCAGCTCGACGATCGACTTGGCGGTCTCGATCTCGCAGACGATGTCGTTGATCTCGATGGTGTCGCCGACCTTGACCTTCCAGGACACGATCTCGGCCTCGGTCAGGCCCTCGCCGACGTCGGGGAGGAGGTACTCGGGCATTGTCAGCCTTCCTAGAAGGACATGGTCCGGTCGACGGCGTCGAGCACCCGGTCGAGGTCGGGCAGCCAGTCCTCCTCGATCCGCGAGGCGGGGTAGGGGGTGTCGAACCCGCCCACCCGCAGCACCGGCGACTCGAGGTTGTAGAAGCACTGCTCGGTGATCCGGGCGGCCAGCTCGGCGCCCATGCCGAGGTTGACGTGCGCCTCGTGGACCACGACGGCCCGGCCGGTGCGACGCACGGAGTCGAGCACCGGGGCCATGTCGAGCGGCGAGAGCGTGCGCAGGTCGATGACCTCGAGCGAGCGGCCCTCGCCCGAGGCCGCCTCCGCGGCCTTCATCGCGGTCTTCACGGTCGGGCCGTAGGCGAGCAGCGTGACGTCCTGGCCCGGGCGTACGACGCGCGAGCTGAACAGCGGGTCGGGCGTCTCGGTGTCGTCGAGCTCGGCCTTGTCGGCGTGGTACTGGCGCTTCGGCTCGAGGAAGATCACCGGGTCGTCGCAGGCGATGGCCTGCTGGATCATCCAGTAGCCGTCGACGGGGTTGGAGCAGGCCACCACCTTGAGGCCGGGTGTGTGCGCGAACTGCGCCTCCGGCGACTCGCTGTGGTGCTCCACCGCACCGATGCCGCCGCCGAACGGGATCCGGATGACCATCGGCATCTTGATCCGCCCCTTGGAGCGGAAGTGGATCTTCGCGACCTGGCAGACGATCTGGTCGTAGGCCGGGTAGACGAAGCCGTCGAACTGGATCTCGACCACCGGGCGGTAGCCGCGCATCGCCATGCCGACAGCAGTGCCGACGATGCCGGACTCGGCGAGCGGGCTGTCGATGACCCGGTCCTCGCCGAAGTCCTTCTGCAGGCCGTCGGTGATCCGGAAGACGCCGCCGAGCTTGCCGACGTCCTCACCCATGATCAGGACCTTGTCGTCGTCCTCCATCGCCTTGCGGAGCCCCATGTTGAGGCCCTTGGCGAGGGTGATCTTGTCGAGATTTTTCGGGGTCCCCGCGGAAGCGGGCGGCTCCTCGGCGCGAAGCGCCCCCTGCTGCGCGGTTTCGTGGGGTGAAATCATGCGTGGCTCCCCTCGAACGACTCGAGGTACGCCGCGAACTCGTCGTGCTGCTGCTGGAGCTCGTCGGTGGTCTCGTCGTAGACCGCGTCGAAGATGTCGAGCGGCCTCGGGTCAGGCAGAGCCTTGACGCCGTCGCGGAGCCGGGCGCCGAGATCGGCCGCCTCGCCGGCCACCTCCTCGAAGAAGGCTGCGTCGCCCAGGCCGTTGCGCTTGAGGTAGGCCTCGACCCGGGCGATCGGGTCCTTCAGCTTCCAGGACTCGACGTCGCCCGAGAGCCGGTAGCGGGTCGGGTCGTCGGTCGTGGTGTGGGCGCCCATGCGGTAGGTGTAGGCCTCGACGAACGTCGGGCCCTGTCCGTCGCGGGCCCGCTGCAGCGCGGCCTGCGTGACGGCGTACGTCGCGAGCACGTCGTTGCCGTCGACACGGACGCCGGGGAAGCCGAACCCGAGCGCGCGCTGGTAGAGCGGGATCCGGGTCTGGCGCTCGATCGGCTCGGAGATGGCCCACTGGTTGTTCTGGCAGAAGAAGACGACCGGAGCGTTGTAGGACGCGGCGAAGATGAACGCCTCGTTGACGTCGCCCTGGCTGGAGGCGCCGTCACCGAAGTGTGCGATCACCGCTGAGTCGCGGTCGGGGTCACCGGTGCCGACCGCGCCGTCGCGCTGCATGCCCATGGCGTAGCCGGTCGCGTGCAGGGTCTGCGCGCCGATGACGATCGTGTAGAGGCCGAAGTTGTACTCCTCGGGGTCCCAGTCGCCGTGGTCGACGCCGCGGAAGAGGCCGAGCAGCTTGAGCGGGTCGAGGCCGCGGCACCAGGCGACGCCGTGCTCGCGGTAGGTCGGGAAGACGAAGTCCTGGGGACGCAGCGCGCGGCCGGCGCCGACCTGGGCGGCCTCCTGGCCGAGCAGCTGGGCCCAGATGCCGAGCTCGCCGTGGCGCTGGAGGGCGGTCGACTCGGTGTCGATCCGGCGGACCATGACCATGTCGCGGTAGAAGCCGCGCAGCTCGTCCGCGGAGAAGTCCCGGTCGAAGTCGGGGTGGTGCACCCGCTCGCCCTCGGGGGTCAGGAGCTGGATCAGCTCGGGGCCGCCGTCCTGCTGGGAGGGGCCGAAGACCTCGGCGAGATCGGGTCCGAATCCAGGGTGTGGTGTGCCCACAACAGGGTCCACTGCGTCGCTCACGGGTCTCCTCGGGAGGTCACGGCCGGGTCGGGGTCTCCGCCCACGGTGGGAAGTGTCCTGGCCACCGCGTCGCGGGGGTGGTGCGGGCTGTGAACCGGGTCACGATCGTGCGGCGCCAATCTATCGGTGCGCCCCACGAGTCGCGAAACGCGGTGCCAGCCGCCTAGTGGACCTCGCCGAGGTCCTCGTGCTCCCGGTGGGTGGCCGGCTCGACCTGGAAGGTCGCGTGGTGGACGTCGAAGTGGTCGGCCACGCACATGCTCAGCTCGTCGAGGGTGGCGCCGACGCCACGCTCGGCAAGGCAAGCGTCCGTGACGGTGACGTGCGCCGAGAGCGACGGGATGCCGCTGGTGATCGTCCACGCGTGCAGGTCGTGGACGTCGGTGACGCCCGGGACGCCCATCAGGTGCGTCCGCACGTCCTCGAGGTCGAGCCCCTTCGGGGCGATCTCGAGCAGGACGACGGTGGCGTCGCGAGCGAGCGCGAACGCCCTCGGGAGGATCAGCACGGCGATCAGCAGCGTGGCGATGGAGTCGGCCTCGGTGAAGCCCGTGGACCAGATGACGATGCCGGCGATCACGGCGAGCAGCGAGCCCAGCAGGTCGGCGACGACCTCGTTGACCGCACCGCGCATGTTGAGCGAGCCGTGCTCGGCGCGGGCCAGCACCGCCATGGAGATGCCGTTGGCGACCAGGCCGACCGCAGCGAACGCGACCATCGGGCCGGCGTCGACGTGCTCGGGCGACGACAGCCGGCTGATGCCGGCGTACAGCAGGTAGCCGCAGACGACCAGCAGCACCACGGCGTTGACCAGCGCGGCCAGCACCTCGGCGCGGTGCAGCCCGAACGTCGAGCGCGGCCCGCCCGCCAGCGTGGCGACGTACGACGCCCCGAGCGCGAGCACGACCGCGGCCGCGTCGGTCGCCATGTGACCGGCGTCGGCGAGCAGGGCCAGGGAGCCGGTGACCCGCCAGCCGACCACCTCGAGCACGAGCACGCAGGCGGTGATCGCCAGCACCACCCGGAGCCGGGCGCGGTCCTCGGCCCGACCAGCGGCGTGCCCGTGGTCGTGTCCCATGACCCAAGGCTAGGCGGATCGTCAGCCGCGCCGGTGCGGCGTCGTCCACCCGGACAGGTCGGGGCCGCGCGGCACGATCCCGGTCGGGTTGATGCCGCCGTGCACGACGTAGTAGTGCCGCTTGATCTGGTCGAAGTCCACGGTCTCACCGAACCCTGCGGTCTGGAACAGGTCGCGGGCGTAGCCCCAGAGCGCCGGCAGCTCGGTCAGCTTGTGACGGTTGCACTTGAAGTGGCCGTGGTAGACAACGTCGAAGCGCACCAGCGTGGTGAACAGCCGCACGTCGGCCTCGGTGACCGACTCGCCCATGAGATAGCGCCGGCTGGTCAGCCGCTCCTCGAGCCAGTCGAGGGCTGTCCACAGCCGGTCGTACGCCGCGTCGTACGCCTGCTGCTTGCTGGCGAAGCCGCAGCGGTACACGCCGTTGTTGACCTCGGTGTAGACCCGCTCCATCACCTCGTCCATCTCCTCGCGGAGGTGGGCCGGCCAGAGGTCGGGTGCGTCCGGCCGGTGAAACTCGCGCCACTCGTGGAAGAGGTCGTGAGTGAGCCAGGGGAAGTCGTTGGTGACGACCTGCCCGGTCGGGACGTCGACCATCGCCGGGACGGTGACCCCCTTCGGGTAGGCCGGGAACCGCGCGAAGTAGGCCTGCTGCAGGCGTTCGATGCCGAGGACCGGGTCGACGCCGTCCGGGTCGAGGTTGAAGTTCCAGCTCCGCACGTCATGGGTCGGCCCGCACAGGCCGAGCGAGATCACGTCCTGGAGCCCGAGCAGCTCGCGCACGACGACCGCCCGACTGGCCCACGGGCAGGCCCGCGCCGCGACGAGCCGGTAGCGACCGGGCTCGACCGGCCACAGCTGTACGTCGGTCGGCCCGTGCTCCGGCGTCCGGCCGCCGGCGGTGATCCGGTCGGGGATGTAGTCGGTCTCCCGCTGGAACTCGCCGCCGGTCTCCTCGCTGTCCTCCTCGTTCACGAGCCACGCGGTACCCAGCGCCGGACGGGTACCGGATGGCATGACAACTGATCCGTACATTCCGAAGCCGGGCGACGATCCCGACGTGGTCCCCAGCGGTGACCCGGACCCGATCCCCACGCCCGACCTGCCCCGGCCCACCGGTCCCGGCGAGGACCCCGGCGTACCTCCCGACGAGCCGGAGATCGAGCCTCCCGACGACCCGCGCCCCTAGGTTTTGCGATAGTCCCAGACGAACTCGACACCTCTCCCGCGTGGAGCGTGTCGAGAACGTCCGGGACTATCCCGACCAGAGTGACCGGATTGCAAAGAAACGTTTGCAAATGTTTCTTTGCAGTCGTAGCGTGGCCCTCGTGGACAACAGCTCGGTCACCCCGACCCCGCAGCAGCTGCGGGCGCTGACCCACCCCGTCCGGCTCCGGATGCTGGGCATCCTGCGCACCGAAGGGGCCACCACCGCGACGGCCCTCGCGCAACGGCTCGGGCTCAACACCGGCGCGACGTCCTACCACCTGCGCCAGCTGGCCCAGCACGGCTTCATCGTCGACGACGAGACGCGCGGCAACGGCCGGGACCGCTGGTGGCAGGCGGCGCACGCATCCACCCGGACCAGCCTGGAGAAGTACCCCGACCCGGCCGACAAGGAGGCGCTCGACGCCTACCTGCAGACGGTGGTCGTGCTCTACACCCAGATGCTCCAGGAGGCCGTCGAGGAGCGCTCGACCCTGCCCGACGAGTGGCGCAAGGCCTGGACGGTGTCGGACTGGCGCTGCCAGCTCAACCCGGAGCAGGCGGAGCGTCTGATCACCGCCGTCTCGGACCTGATCGAGGAGTTCGAGCAGGCGGAGGAGCTGCCTGCCGACGACGCGACCGGCGTGCCCTACACGATCATGTTCCAGTCGTTCCCGCGCCCGGGCGGCCAGTTCGGGGGGACGTCATGAGGCGCCCGCTCTACGGCTGGCTCGGCTCCGAGGGCATCTCGCTCATCGGCACCCGGGTCTCCATGATCGCGCTGCCGTGGTACGTCCTGACCACGACCGGCAGCCCGGAGAAGACCGGCCTCGTGGCCCTCGCCGAGATGCTGCCACTGGTCGTCCTCAAGGTGCTCGGTGGCCCGATCATCGACCGGGTCGGTGCCCGCCGGGTGGCGATCACCTGCGACTGGGCCTCGCTGGGCGTGGTCGGAGCGATTCCGCTGCTGCACGAGGCCGGGCTGCTGTCGTTCCCCGGCTTCCTCGGCCTGGTGGCGGTGGCCGGCGGGCTGCGTGGGCCGGGCGATGCGGCGAAGCACGCCATGACGCCGACCCTCGCGGCCACCGCCGGGGTGCCGATGGAGCGGGTCACCGGGCTCAGCTCGACGGTCGAACGGACCGCGTCGATGCTCGGCGCCGCGATCGCCGGCGCCCTGGTCGCCCTGATCGGGCCGGCCAACGCACTCATCGTCGACGCCGCGTCGTTCGGGGTGTCCGCACTCCTGCTGACGTGGGCGCTGCCGGCCAAGACCCGCGCGGTCGTCTCCGATGAGGAGGTCGACCCGGCGCCGTACGTCGAGCAGCTGCGGGCGGGCTGGCGCTTCCTGCGCAGCGACCGGGTGCTGGTCGGCATCACCGTGATGGTGTCGCTGACGAACCTGCTCGACATCGCCTGGGCTGCTGTCCTGGTCCCGGTCTGGGGGCTGGACAACGGCGGTGCCGGTGCGGTCGGTGCCCTGTTCGCGACGTTCGCCGGCGCCTCCGCTGTCGGGTCGCTCGTGGCGGCGGCGTACGCCGACCGACTGCCCCGCTACGCGACGTACCTCGTCTGCTTCCTGATCACCGGTCTCCCCCGGTTTGTGATCATGGCCGTGGACACGCCGCTGTGGGGGGTGCTCGCGTTCGCCGTCGTTGCCGGCTTCGCCTCTGGCTTCCTCAACCCGATCCTGGGCGCAGTGGTCTACGAGCGGGTGCCCGAGGCGCTGATGGGCCGGGTCACCTCGCTGTCGACCGCCTGCTGCTTCGCACTCATGCCGCTCGGCGGCCTGGTCGGCGGCTTCCTCGTCGGCGGCGTCGGGCTGAGCGTGGCCCTGCTGGTCTGCGGCGCGGCGTACTTCGTGGTGACCATGCTTCCAGCAGTCGATCCGCGCTGGCGCGACATCGACCGGAAGCCGGTCGCGTCGCCCGTCGAAGCGCGGACCTAGGCCCGCCGGACTAGCGCGGCCCAGCCACCCGGTCGGCCAGCTTGTCCAGCCGGGCCAGCTCGTCCTCGGTGAGCTGGATGTCGAGGGCACCGACGTTCTGCTCGAGGTACTCGACCCGCTTGGTGCCGGGGATCGGGACGACGTCCGGGCCCTGGGCGAGCACCCAGGCCAGGGCGACCTGCGCGGGCAGCGTGCCGTGCGCCTCGGCCACCGCGGCGACCTCGTCGACGATGGCCTCGTTGGCGGTGCGGTTGTCGCCGGTGAAGCGAGCCAGGGTCCCGCGGACGTCGCTGTCGGCGAACGAGTGCCCGGCCAGCGCGCCGGTGAGGAACCCCCGACCCAGCGGCGAGAACGGCACCAGGCCGATGCCGAGCCGGCGGGCGGTCGGGACCACCTCGTCCTCGAGGCCGCGGGTCCACAGTGACCACTCGCTCTGGAGCGCGGTGATCGGGTACGTCGCGTGGGCGCGCTCGAGCTCCTCGGCGGTCACCTCCGAGACACCGACGTGGCGGATCTTGCCGGCCTGCACGAGCTCGGCCATCGCGCCGATCGACTCCTCGATCGGGGTCTCGGGGTCCACGCGGTGCAGGTAGTAGAGGTCGACGTGGTCGGTGCCGAGCCGGGCCAGTGACTCGTCGCAGCGGCGCCGCACCTCGTCGGGCGTGGCGCTCAACGTGAACCGCCGGCCGGTGCTCGCGTCCGCGGCGGCGTTGATGCCCCCGATCCCCATCTTGGTGGCGAGGGTGACCTCGTCGCGGTGCTCGGCCAGCACCCGCGCGAGCAGCTTCTCGTTGGCGCCGAAGCCTTCGCGCCCGGTGGCGCCGTAGACGTTCGCGGTGTCCCAGAACGTCACGCCGAGCTCGAGGGCCCGGTGCAGCGTGGCGGTCGACGTGGCCTCGTCGGGCTCGCCGTACGACTGGCTCATCCCCATGCAGCCCAGGCCCTGGGCCGACACCGTGAGTCCTGGCGATCCGAGGGTGCGTGTCTCCATGGCAGCCAACCTAGGAACTGGAGTGCGCTCCAGAGCAAGTGCCACGAGGATGACGCCATGCCCGACGCCTCGACCCTGCTGCTGTTCGTCGGCGCCAGCCTGGCCCTGCTCGTGATCCCCGGCCCGGCGGTGCTGTTCCTCGTCACGCGCAGCATCGACCAGGGCCGCCGCGCCGGGCTCGTCTCGATGCTCGGTGTAGAGACCGGCACCTTCGCGTACGCCGTCGCAGCGGCGGTCGGACTGACCGGACTGATCGCGGCGTCCGAGCTCGGCTTCACCGTCGTGAAGTACGCGGGTGCGGCCTACCTCGTCTACCTCGGCGTCCGGAAGCTGCTCGAGCCCGTCGACGTCGCGGCCGCCACGGCGCCGACCCGCCGGTCGCGACTGTTCCTGGACGGGCTGCTCGTGCAGCTGCTCAACCCTAAGATCGCGGTCTTCTTCCTCGCCTTCCTGCCCCAGTTCGTCGACCCCGGGCGAGGCCACGTGGTCGTGCAGACGCTGCTGCTCGGCACGGTCTTCACGCTGCTGGCGGTGCTGAGCGACGGCGCCTGCGCACTGCTCGCGGGCACTCTCGGCGGCTGGCTGCGGAGCCCGGCCCGGCGTCGTCGGCTGAACCGGGTCAGCGGCACCATCTACCTCGCTCTCGGGCTGACAGCTTCGCTCACCGGTCGACCGGCGAAGGCCTGACCGCTACCCAGCCGGGTCAGTGCGGGAAGGTCCGTGCCAGCTCCAGCAGCCGGTCGTTGGCCTCGTCCTCGCCGATGGACACCCGCGCGCCCTCGCCCACGAACGGGCGGACGACGATGCCCAGCTCGTCGGCCGCCGCCGCGAACTCGGTGGTCCGCTCGCCCATCTCGAACCAGACGAAGTTGCCCTGCGGCTCGGGGACGTCCCAGCCCGCGTCGCGCAGCCCCGCGGTGACTCGCGCCCGTTCGGTGACCAGTGCGTCCACCCGCTCGAACAGCGCCGGCTCGGCATCGAGCGAGGCGATGGCCGCGGCCTGGGCGACCCCGGAGACGCCGAACGGCAGCGACACCGCGCGCAAGGCAGCCGCGACCGGTTCCTGAGCCACGGCGTACCCGACCCGGAATCCGGCCAGCCCGTAGGCCTTGGAGAAGGTCCGGAAGACCACGACGTTCGGGTGCGCGCGGTAGGTCGCGATGCCGTCGACCTTGTCATCCATCCGCACGAACTCGACGTACGCCTCGTCGACGACGACCAGCACGTCATCGGGCACCTGAGCGAGGAACCCGTCGAGCGCGCTCTGGGTGACGGCCGGACCGGTCGGGTTGTTGGGTGTGCAGACCATGACGCACCTGGTCCGCGGCCCGATGGCGGCGACCATCGCGTCGAGGTCGTGCCGGCCGTCCGAAGTCACCGGCACCGGCACCGAGGTCGCGGCGGCCGCCGCGATCGCGATCGGGTAGGCCTCGAACGAGCGCCAGGCGTGCACCACCTCGTCGCCCGGCTCGCAGAAGGCGGTCAGCAGCTGGTAGATCAGCGCCACCGAGCCGGTCGCCGCCGCGAGGTCGCCGACCGGCACCTGCAGCCTGGCCGCCAGCGCGTCGTACAGCGCGGTGTTGCCCATGTCGGGGTAGCGGTTCATCACGTCGACGGCCCGGTGCGCGGCCTCGACGACGCCCGGCAGCGGTGGGTACGGGTTCTCGTTGGACGAGAGCTTGTACGTCGTCATCCCGGGCCGCACCGAGGGCGGCTTGCCGGCAACGTACGTGGGGATCGCCGCGACGTTGGGGCGAGGCTGGGGAGCGGTCACCGACCCAACCTAGGGCGTGGCCAGAAGCGAGGTGCCCAAGGTCACGCAGCCGATCCCTTGGAACGATCCAATAAGTCGTACAGAATTGAACCATGAGCACCTCCACCGACACTCTGACCAACCTGCACGACCACTACGTCGAGGCCGTCAACATGGCCGTCGCCGACGGTGACGACGCCCGCATCGCCCGCCTCGCTGCGGAGTTCGACCTCGAGGCCCTCGAGGTCATCCGCCGCCGGCTCGCCGCCGCCTGATTCAGGCCGGGGCGTAGACGAGCAGCACCACGCCGTTCTCGAAGGCTCGACTGTCCAGCAGCTTCAGGCTCGTGGCGTAGCCGTCGGGGAAGAGCCGCCGGCCGCGCCCCTGGACCGCGGGGTAGACGAACAGCCGGAACTCGTCGACCAGCCCCTCCTCGATGACGTCCGGGCAGAGGGCCAGGCTGCCGGTCACGACGATGTCGCCGCCGTCCTCCTTCTTGATCGCGCGGACCTTGTCGCGCCAGTCGGCGCCGACGACCGTCGAGTTCTCCCACTCGGGGTCGCCGAGGGTCGTCGACACGACGACCTTGTGGACCCGGTTGAGGTGCGCGGTGACGCCGGTGGTGTCGTCGGTCTGGAGCGGCCAGAAGCCCCGGAAGTCGGTGAAGGTCTGCCGGCCGACCAGCAACACGTCCTCTTGCTCGCTCTGCCGCATCAGCTCGGCGTTGTGATCGGGCGAGGCAGCCGTCGGGTCGAACCAGTCGCCCAGGAACTCCGGCGAGCCGTCGGCGGACATGTTCTGCGTGATCGCGAGAGTGCGCATGGTCAGTGAAGACCGGCCCGGGCCGGCGCACTCATCGGCGAGCGGAACCGCCAGGGCCGCACGAGGGGAAGGAGGACGACCCCGATCAGCGCGCCGATCCCGGCGCCGATGACGTTGTCGATGATGTCGGTGACGTCGCACGCGCGGTCGATCCGGGCTGCCTCGAGCTGGATGAGCTCGATCACGGTGGAGTACGCCGCGAGCGCGGCCAGCCCCAGGGGGACAGTCGCCCAGGCCGACTTCCAGCGCGCCGCCACGAGCACCAGCAGCGCCCCCGTCGGGACGAACACCACGGCGTTCAGCACCCGCTGGCCGCCGGGGAAGATCCAGAAGCCGTCCGGCGCCGGCCCGCCGATGTCCCACGAGCAGGTGGTCAGCCGGCCCTCTGCGGAGACGATCCCCGGGGCACCGTTGGCCGGGATCAGGGTGAGCACGCCGATGACGGCGACCGACCAGAGCAGCAGCCCGGCCAGCACCGACCACGGCCACCCGAAGCGCCGGGCCAGCACCGCGGCCACGCCGGCGAAGCCCACGCCGGCGGTCGCGATGAGCGCGAGCATCACGCCCACGCCGCCGACCGGAAACATGCCTCAGACGCTACGGGGACGGTCCGCCCGGCTCCTCATCCTCGGCCGAGGCCTGCGTCACGTGCGCGGACGATCGCCTGGGCCCGATCGGCGACCTGGAGCTTGGCGAAGATGGCCGAGACGTTGTTGGCGACGGTCTTCTGAGCCGCACCGATCCGCTCGGCGATTGCCGCGTTGTTGAGCCCGGCCGCCAGCAGGTCGAGGATCTGGTGCTCGCGCGCGGTCAGGTCAGGGAAGGCCTGCTCCTGGCCCCGCGGCGGCGAGTGGAGGAACGAGAGCACGCGCTGGGCCACCCCCGGACCGAAGATCGCCTCACCTGCCGCAACCGAACTGATGGCGCGAGCGATGTCGTCCTGTTCGACGCCCTTGACCAGGTAGCCAAGCGCTCCGGCCCGCATCGCGGCGAAGACCGAGTCGTCGTCGTCGTACATCGTGAGCACGAGCACGGCAACATCCGGCGCCACCCGGCCGAGTTCGCGCGTGGCGGCGATACCGTCGAGCTCGGGCATCTTCAGGTCGAGCAGCGCGACATCGGGCCGCTCGGTCACAGCGATCCGGACCGCCTCGCGCCCGTCCGCCGCCACTCCGACCACCTCTACGTCTGGGAGCGACTCCAGCAGCGCGGTGAGCCCACCGCGGACGATCGGGTGGTCATCCGCGACCAGCACGCGGATGCTCATGCCTCCCCCAGGGGGAAGCGTGCGTGCACCCGGCCGCCGGTGCCGCACGGCCCGGCCTCGACAACTCCACCGACCTCGTCCGCACGCTCCTGCATTGACGACAGCCCGACGCCCGGCACCCACGGGGAAGATCGGCCGCCATCGTCGGTCACCTCGATGTCGAGGGCACCGTTGCACATGAGGCGCACCTCGGCAGAGGTCGCGTCGGCGTGCCGGGCCACGTTGACCAGCGCCTCGGTCGCGATCCGGTACGCCGCGACCTCGACCGCTGCGGGCAGCGGGGGCAGGTCATCCGGGGCCACCAGCCGTACGGCGAGTGAGGACCCGTCCGACCTCAGCTGCAGCTGGTCGGCGCGTTGCTGGATGGCGCCGACCAGCCCCACCTCGTCGAGCGCCGGCGGTCGCAGGTCGTCGACGAGCCGGCGGACGTCCGCGATGGCCGTGCCGACGTGGTCGCGCAGTCCGGCCAGCAGCTCTCGGCTACGTTCCGGGTCGCTGTCGAGGAAGTTCGTCGCCGCGTCGGCCGTCAGCGCCACGCCAGTCAGCGCCGGCCCCAGTCCGTCGTGGAGGTCTCGGCGCAACCGGCGCCGCTCCTCCTCTCGTGCAACGACGAGCCGGCCGCGCGAAGCCTGGAGGTCACCAGAGAGCCGCAGCGCCTCGAGCGCAACAGCCAGCGGCGCCGCCACCAGATGCAGTGCGCTCGCGTCCATCTGGGACAGGTCACGCTCGCCGGGCCGCAGCCCGATCTCCAGCTCGCCGACGCGGGCACCGGCGTACGACAGTGGCAGGCCGACGACGTGTTCGGGCCGGGTGCCGTCGTCGGCCAGCACACCTGTGTCGTCACTGACCGCGACCCAGGGGAACCGCAGCGCCGACCGCAGCGAGCCGACGACGCCCTGCAGGCCGCGCTCGTCTCCGGCGGCCAGGTGCTCGCCGAGCCGGCCGGCCACGCGAGCCGGGTCGCGCCGGTCGCCGTACATCCACCGCTCGACCTCACGCTGCAGCCTCGGTAGCAGCGGAGCCAGGAGCACCGCCACTGCCACCGCAGCGAACGCCGACTCCCCGAAGGCTCGCGAGACCGCGACGTCGAGGACCGCGACCAGCGCGACGTACGCCGCGAAGGCCGCAACGGACAGCAGCAGCCAGGCCACCGCCCGGGCCAGCACGAGCCGGATGTCGAGCAGCTGGTGGCGCAGCACGGCAATCGCGATCGCAATGGGCACGAGCGGGATCGTGAACAGCACGGCGATCGGCGTGCCGGCGACGAGCGACCATGGCAGCACCGCGACGAAGACGACGACACCCGCCAGCAGGAGCCACAGCAGCTGCCGGCGCTGCGCCTCGTCTGCCCGCCGGTAACGCAAGAAGAGGCTGGCGACCGACAGCGCGAGCACGACCAGCAGGCTGAGCTCCGTAGCCGTCCACAGCCAGTCGACCGGCTCGGACAGGGTGAAACCGAGATAGCTCGGGGGCAGCCCGGCGATCGGCGGCTCGTCGCCGGACACCATCGCGAGGAAGAAGGCCGGGCCGGTAACCATGGGGAGCCAGGCGACCGGACGCCAGCGGGGTCCGGGCAGGCGGCCGTCGGGGAACAGCAGCAGCACGAGCGGCAGGAACACCGCGATCGACCACGGCCAGCTGCCCATGTAGACCGTGACCGCCAGGCGCTGCGCGCCGACCGAGGCTCCCTGGTCGTGGAGGAGCAGGCTCACCGGCGCCATCAGCGCCGCCGTGGCGTGGCCGAGACCGTCGCCGACGAGCAGCCAGCCCAGCGGGTGACGCGGGCGATGCCAGCCGATCAGCAGACCGCAGACGCCGAAGGTCGCACCCATCAGCCCGTTGGTGGGCACGAACGCATTGAGCGCGTCGTCCCAGGAGAGCCCGAGCACGACGCAGAGCACGACACCCGTCGCCACCTCGGCGACAGCAAGACCGCCCAGGACGGCAGCCAGGGTGCGCCAGCGCCGGTCGCTCATGGCGCTCAGTGTGCTCCTCGGGACTCCCGGACGGCCGGGATCGCGATCCCGGCGCCCCGCTCAATCTCCCGCCGGTCGCGGGACCGGTGACCCCTGACTCCGGAGTCGTTCTGGCCGAGCGTGGAGCCCTCAGCCCGGACTCGCCGGGCGCATCCTTCGGAGGTCAGCATGACTCGCTCCCACCGCACCGGGCTTGTCCTGCTCGGTGTCGTCTCTTTCCTCGACGTACTCGGCCCCCTCGCCTCCGACGGAGAACACCCGCCGATGTGGATCGCGCTGATCGGCTCCGCCCTCGGCCTGGCCAGCCTGGCGTGCATCGTCGCCGCCTGGCGCGGCGAGGGCCGTGCGCTGTTGCCGCTGGTCGTGCTTCGGCTCGCTTCGATGCTCACCGCCGTGCCGGCCTTCCTCGTCGACGACGTCCCAACCGGGATCGTCGCGTTGGCAGCCGGCTTCATCCTGGTATCGCTGGTCGGCGTCGCGCTGGTCAGCGGCAGCCGCGCGCGCGTGGTGGTGACCGCATGACCGCCACGATCGAGGCCCCGGTCACCTCGGGCCCGGACCTGCGGGGCGCGAGCCGCGTGCTGGCCGCCGTACTGCTGCCGATCGGGCCAGCCGCGGTCGCGGCGCTGCGGTTCGTGCTGCCGTACACCACCGCCGACTCCTCCCCCGACATCGTCGCGTCTGTCGAGGCGCACCAGACCGCGACGTCGGCCGTGGTCTGGCTCGGCTTCATCGCCACGCTGACCTTGGTGCCGGCGGTCGTCTTCGCGGGCCGCGCGGCCGGCCGTCGCTCGCCGCGCCTGGCCGCCGTCGCGACGGTCCTGCTGGTGCTCGGCTACCTGTCTCTCGGCTGGCTGACAGTCGTGGATGCCGCTGTCCTCTTCGGGGTGCGGCACGGCGTCGCGCCCGACACGCTGGCCCAGCTGTACGGCGGCATGCACCCGGCCCAGACCGTGGCCGAGGTGCTGTTCGTGGTCGGCCACGTGCTCGGCACGCTCCTGCTCGGCATCGCGATGCTGCGCGGCCGGGTGGTGCCGGCCTGGGCGGCGTGGGTCACGATCGTCTCGCAGCCGCTGCACTTCGTGGCGGCCGTGATCCTGGGCAGCAACTGGCTGGACCTGTTCGCCTGGGGACTCAATGCCGTCGGCTTCGCCGCTCTCGCGGTGGCGATCCTGCGGCTGCCCGACGACGAGTGGGCGCCGGCGCCGCCGCGCCGCTTGTAACTAACCGTTACATGGTCTGGCATGCGGTTATAGCCGCATGCCAGAGCTCCGGACGGTTAGTTACAAGTGCTGCCGGCCGACCCTCAGACCGGCGGCAGCACCACGCTGCCGCCGGGGACCTCGGGGAGGTCGCGGCCGACCTGGATGTCGATCGGGTTGGTCATGCAGCGGACCGAGCCACCGGCCTTGTGGAACTCCGAGACGTCGACCAGCTCGACCTCGAAGCCCCACTTGTCGAGCTGGTCGCGGACGTGGTCGGGTGCGGCGGGCATCACGACAGTCGCGAGCCCGCCGGTGGCGGAGGGAACCACGATCGAGTTCGCGGCGAAGGTGGTCAGCGCCTCCTCCTCGGTCAGCACGAGCGGCTCCGGCACCAGGCTCATCAGCGTGTCGGCCGAGGCCGGGTCGAGGGCCTCGGGACAGACGATCGCGCGCCGGTCGTCGAGCGGGCAGAAGGCCAGGTCGAGGTGGTACATGCCCGGGTGGGTGATCCGCAGCCCCCGGATCCGGACGCCGAGGTCCGGTGCCAGGTGCTTGAGCGCGAGCTCCTCGGTGCGCGGCCCGAAGCCGGCGATCAGGGCGTCGCCGAACGGGAACACGTCGCCCGACTCGAGGTGCGCGCCGACGCCGTGCCGGCCGACGTACGACGTGGTGAATCCGTGGTCGGAGAACCACGGCTGCGCGGACGCGCTCTCCATGCGGCGCTGCGGGTGGCGCATGTGGGACATCACGACATGGCGCTCGAGGCCACCGTCACCACGACGCCGAGCCACGGCGAGGCCGAGGTTCATCGCGTAGACCATGTCGGGTGCTTCCGGCCGCTGCGGGATCACGTCGACGGTGCCGCCGAGCCGCTCGATGGTCTCGACGAGGGTGCGCCACTGGGCAAGAGCCAGGTCGCGGTCGGGCTGTTCCTCGGGATCCATGAAGGGGTTGATGACGTACTCGATCCGGAAGTGACTCGGCTCGACCATCACGTAGTGGCGACCCCAGGCCAGCGACATGTTCCCCTCCTCGAGGCTCCCGGTGCAGAAATTGTCAGACAATCTGACAAGGGACTAGTGTGGCCTACAGGCGCAACCCCGGCAAGCCGACGACAGGGAGCGGCCATGAGCGAGGCCCAGCACGAGGACGCGCCGTTCGGGACCCTCCGCCTCGAGCACGCGTCGACGGTGGACCGCGTCGCGGCCGAGCTTCGCCGGGCGGTCTTCGACGGCGAGCTGGAGTCCGGTACGCCGCTGCGCGAGGTCGCGATCGCCGCCTCGCTGGGGGTCTCGCGGCCCACCGTGCGCGAGGCGCTCACGGTCCTGGTCGCCGAGGGGCTGGCCACCCGCGAGCCCAACCGCGGGGTCTCGGTCGCGAGCCCGCAGGCCGACTCCGTGCGCGACGTGTGCGCGGCGCGCCTGGTGCTCGAGGGCGCCGGCATCCGGCACTGGGGTGACGCGACCGAGGAACAGCGGGCGCTCGTGCACAGCACCCTGGACGCCTACATCGCCGCGATCCAGGCCGGCGTGTCCTACCAGGAGCTCAACGAGCGGCACCTCGCCTTCCATGTCTCCCTGGTCGGCCTCACCGGCTCACCGCGGCTGGTCGCCATGCAGGAGAACCTGGTCGTCGAGCTCAAGCTCGCGCTCGCCCAGGTCGACCGCATCCGGCGCAACGCGCACGACCAGGCCGACTCGCACGCGGCCCTGGTCCGGCTCCTGGAGCGCGAGGACCTCGACGCGGCGTACGACTTCCTGGTGCTCCACCTCGCCGATGCCCAGGAGGAGATCATCGAGGCGCTCGGCGTCACCTGACAGACTCACCGGCGTGATGCGGTTTCTGAGCTGGCTGGTGACCACGGCCCTGGCCGTGGCAGCAGCCACGCTGCTCATCGACGGCATCTCCTTCGACGGGCCCATCCACGGCCAGGACGAGCTCAAGGACAAGCTGGTCCCGCTCCTGCTGGTGTCCCTGATTCTTGGTGTGGTCACGTCGTTCGTGAAACCGATCCTCACGATCGTGTCGATCCCGTTCATCGTGATCACGTTCGGGCTGTTCCTGCTCGTCATCAACGCGGCCATGCTGAAGCTCACCAGCTGGCTCGCCGACAAGCTCGACATCGGCTTCCACGTCACCGGGTTCTGGCCCGCGGTCGGCGGCGCCATCGTGATCACGGTGGTCACCTGGATCGTCGACAGCGTGATCGGGGAGTCCAAATAGCTCCCGGCCTCCCCGCCCCCCGGACGCCCGGGCAGTACACGATCGCCATGGTCTGCCTGGGCAACATCTGCCGCTCGCCGATGGCCGACGTGGTGCTGTCGCAGCGCGTGGACGACGCCGGGCTGGCCGGCCGGGTCACCGTGACGAGCTGTGGCACCGGCGACTGGCACGTCGGTCAGCCGATGGACGAGCGCGCGGCCGCGATCCTGCGTGCCAACGACTTCGACCCGACCGCGCACCGGGCGCAGCAGTTCTCGGCCGAATGGCTCGAGAGCAACGACCTCGTCCTCGCGATGGACGCCAGCAACCTCGCCGACGTACGCCGCTTCGACCCCGCTGTCGACCAGGACCGGGTCCGGCTCTTCGGTGACTTCGACCCGGTCGAACCGGGTGGTGAGGTGCCTGACCCGTACTACGGTGGGGAACAAGGATTCGAGGAGGTGCTGTCGATGGTGGAACGGACCTGCTCCGTCCTCGTCTCCGCACTCCAGCAGCTGCCCGACCTCAAGGATCCCCCGTCCCAGCAGCCCGAGCCCGCGCCGTGACCCGCCAGCCCGTCATCGCCAAGCACGCCGAGGACCTCCTCGGCTCTGCGGTCGTGGCCACGGCACCGCTGGCAGGCGGCGACACGTCGGCGGCGACCAAGCTGCGGCTCTCCGACGGCACCACCGCGATCATGAAGACCCACGCCCACCCGCCGGCGGGCTTCTTCGCGGCCGAGGCCCACGGGCTGCGCTGGCTCGCCGAGGCCGGTGCCGAGGGCGGCGTGCACGTGCCGGAGGTGCTCGGGGTCGACGAGGAGTGCCTGATCCTGCGCTGGATCGAGCCCGGCAAGGCCTCGCCCGACGCCGCCACCGGCTTCGGCGTCGCCCTGGCCACCACCCATGCGGCCGGCGCGGCGTCGTTCGGCGCCGAGGCGGACGGCTTCATCAGCAAGCTGCCGCTGCCCAACACGCCGTGCGAGTCCTGGGCGGAGTTCTACGCCGTGCGCCGGGTGCTGCCCTACCTCAAGCTGGCGCGCGACCGCGGCGCGGTGGGCGAGGCCGAGGCCGTACTGGTCGAGCGAGTGATCGGCAAGCTCACGGCGCTGCTGCCCGACGAGCCACCGGCCCGGCTGCACGGAGACCTGTGGAACGGCAACGTGCTCTGGGGCCAGGAGAGCAAGGTCTGGCTGATCGACCCCGCGGCGTACGGCGGGCACCGCGAGCTCGACCTGGGGATGCTCGCGCTGTTCGGGATGCCGCACCTACCGCGCGTGCTCGAGGCCTATCAGGAGCGCACCCCCCTCGCCGAGGGCTGGGAGGAGCGGGTCCCGCTGCACCAGCTGTTCCCGCTGCTGGTGCACGCCGCCCTGTTCGGCGGCGGCTACGGCACCCGGGCGGCCGAGGCCGCGGCGCGCTACTCCTGACTCGTCAACACTGCTAGCGCCTGCGCTCGCGGACGTAGATCGCCTTCACGGTGAGATCGTCGATGCCGATGGCGAGCTTGACCTTGCGCTTCTTCTTGGCCTTCTTGCCCGTGACGCCCTTCCACTTCTTGAAGACGTAGCGGACGCCCTTCTTGACGAACACCTTCGGCGCCACCAGCTTCACCGTGGTCTGGGCGTCGAAGTCGGCGCGGTACGGCGCCTTGTGCCGCTTCCCGTTGACCTTGATCTTCACCTTCTTCGGCGACGACTTGACGGTGAGCTTCGTGGGGCCGATGTAGTCGATCCGGTGCACGCCGCCCGAGCCCGGCGCGTACGCGTCGCCCGAGAAGCTGCCGTAGTCGACGTAGTAGAGGTCGCCGCCCGGCCCAGCCGTGAGCTTGACCGGCGCGCCGGCGGTCTGCGCGAAGACGCGGACCTTGGTCGGGTCAGGCTGGCCGTTCGCGTCCTTCTCGAGCCGCCAGATGCACCCGCGCAGGAAGTCGGAGAAGAACAGCGCGTCCTGGTACGCCGCCGGCCAGTCGGTCCCGAGCGGCGCGAACGCGATGCCCGACATGGAGGAAGACCTGACCGGGCAGTTCTCTCCGGGCGTGAGCGGAGCTGCGCCGGTGCGGGTCCGGTAGCTGTAGTACGGCGCCTGGACCGCGGTGGCACCCGCGGCGTACAGGTCGGTGCAGATCTGCTTGCCGAGCGCCTGCCATGCCGCGTTGGGCAGCGACTGCCCGGTGGTGCCTTCGTAGCAGGGCCAGCCGCGGTTCACGAGTGCTGTGGTCGGGGCGTCCCCGAGGACGTTGATCTCCTCCCAGTTGCTCGAGCCGACGTCAACGCTCCAGAGCTGCTCCTTGCCCTGTCGGAAGGTGAACCGCCACGGGTTCCGCTGGCCCATGGCCACCAGCCAGTCGCCCGGCGGTGCCGTGGCCGGGTTCAGCGCGACGTCCGGGTTCAGTCGGAAGATCGTGCCGTCGATGCCGAGATCGTCACCCGACGTGCGCTGGTCCTGGGCGCGCAGCGCGCCGCCCTCGTCGACCGGGTCGTCGGGACAGGCAGGCTGGCCCGGGACCGCGAGGTTGGCCTGGCCGAAGTCCTGGCCAAGGAAGCTGGCGCCGTCACCCGCCGAGGCGTAGAGCTTGCCGTCCGGACCGAAGGCGACGTCTCCCGACGAGTGGCTCGAGAACTGCGCGCAGCCGTCCTGCACGAGCACCAGCTCGGGGCCGGTCATGACGTAGCCGACAGCGTTCCGCACCGCGGTCAGCCGGGAGACCCGGTTGATCACCGGGCACCCACGTTTCGGCGGCGAGAGGGTGGCCTCGTTCGCGTCGTTCGGGCCGCAGTTGTCGTAGGCCTGGCCCGGCGTGCCCCATGCCGGGAACGTCCCCGGAGTCAGTGGGTCCGAGTTGAAGGTGTAGTTGACGTAGATGTACGGGCGCGCCGGGAACTGTGGGTCGACGGTGATGCCGGTCATCCCACGGTCGCCGTAGTTGTTGACCTGCACCGACAGGTCGGCGAAGTCGGTCGAGGTGGCCGCGGCCTCGAACTGGCCGCTGGCCGCGACGTAGTCGAACGATTTGATCACGCCCGTCTGGAGTGCGACGAAAGCCGTCCCGTCGGGCGCGAAGGCAACAGAGACGGGTTGCGAGACACCGCCGATGGCAGTGGTGTCGTCGAAGCCGGCGGGCATGGTCGCCTTCTGCGCGATGGATCGCACCGCCGGCCGGTCAGCTGCCGATGCAGGAGCGTCGTTCTGGGTCAGCCCGAGCGACGAGGCGACCAGCGCCACGGTCGCGAGCATGACCGCGGAAGTGCGGCGTTCCATGTCAGAGCTCCCCATGTCTCGACAGACGAGGGGAATGACTCTAGTGCTCGGCGCACTGTCAATGGCCCGTCGAGGCGGGAAGACTGGGGTCCGCCGACAGTAAAGTCCCAGAATGCAGGTCCGGCTGCTCGGCGAGGTCGCGATCGGCACCGATGCGGGCTGGGTCACCGTGGCACCCCGCGCGCGCCGCACCCTGGCCGCCCTCGGGTTGGCTGCCGGCTGGGTGCCGGCCGAGCGACTTGCGGAGCAGGTCTGGGAGGCGGAGCTGCCGCCCACGTGGCGCGTTGCCCTGCGCGGCGTGATGGCCGAGCTGCGCGAGGCCGCCGGCGACGCGTCATTCGTCGAGACCGGTGCGGCGGGCTATCGGCTCGGCCCGATGGTCGAACGCGACGTCGAGGTGTTGCGTCGTGATGTCGGAACGGCGACGGAGCTGCTCGAGCACGGTCGCGACAGCTCGCTGCTCGACCTGCTCCGCGCGTACGTCGGAATCACCGGGGATCGTCTGGCCCCCGGCATCGATGCCGCCTGGCTGGCCACGGGTCGGGCCGACGTGGACGAGCTGGGCCTCCGGGTGGCCGAGCTCGTCACCTCGGCCGCGAGTCGCCAGGGGCGGCACGCCGACGCGGTTGCCGTCGCCCGCCAGGCCGTCGCGGTCCGCCCGCTCGTGGAGCGATCACACCGAGCCCTGCTGAGAGCGCTGGCGGCGGCCGCCGATCGCAGCGCCGCCGTCGTCGCCTTCGACCAGTGCCGCACGGTGCTCGCCGACGAGCTGGGCGTCGACCCGAGCGACGAGACGGTCGCGGTCTACCTCGAGACGCTCGGCGTCGCCGACGGGGCCGCCACGGCCCGCGTGCCGTTGGCGGACACGTCGTTCGTCGGCCGCGAGCCCGACCTCGCCGAGGCCACTCGCCTCGTTGCCGAGCCCGGACTGGTGACGCTCGTCGGCCGCAGCGGCGTGGGCAAGTCCCGGCTGGCCGCAGAGGTGGCGACCCACAGCGCCGGCTTCCCTGGTGGGGTGTGGTGGGTGCCGCTGGGCACCGTCACCGAGGATCCCTTGGTCGCGCCCACGGTGGCGCTCCAGCTCGGGCTGGCCGGGCCGGGTGACGACCACGCGGGCGCGGTCACCGCGTTCGTGGCGCCGCGCGGGCGCGCGCTCCTGGTCCTCGACGGCTTCGACGCGGCGAACGACGGGGTGGCCTCGCTGGTCACCGCCTTGCGCGACGGGGCGCCCGAGCTGTCGGTGCTGGCCACCGGCTGGCGACGGCTGGGGCTGGAGGGCGAGCGAGTGCATCGGGTGGCGGCGTTCGCAGCGCCGGCCGACGGACGACCAGAGACGCTCAGCAACAGCCTGGCGGTGCGCCTGTTCGTCGACAGGGTGCGCGAGCGCGGCGGTCGGCTGCTGGTGGACGAGGACCACGCAGCTGCCCTGGCTGCCCTGTGCCGGCGCTGCGCCGGGTTGCCGCTCGCGCTCGAGCTGGTGGCGGCGCAGCTGACCAACCTGCCGCCGGGCGATGTGCTCGACCAGCTCGACGACGTCGCGCTCGCAGGTGACGACGAGCTGCGCCAGGTGGCCGAGGCCGGCTGCGCCCAGCTGGCCGACGACGAAGCGGCCGTGTTCCGGCGTCTCGCGGTGCTCGACGGACCCGCCAGCCTCACGACCATCCGGGGCGTCGTCGTGGACGACCTGATCCCGCCACTGCGAGTCGTACGGATCCTCGGTGAGCTGGCGGACCGCGGCCTGGTCACCGTCCGCCGGGGCGGGCCCCGGCTTCTCTACACCCAGGACGACGACCTGCGCCGGGTCGCCAGCGAGCGCCTCGTGGCATCGGGAGAGGCGCCGCACACCTACCGCCGGCTGGCGGCGACCGTGCGCGCCCTGCTGCCGGACGATCCCCAGACCGCACCGGGCCCGTTCGCCGAGCAGGTCACGGCCGTGCTCGACAGCGTCCGTTCCCTCCTGGCCGCCGGCGTCGACGGTGACCTGGATGACGGGAGCGGCCCTCGAGATCGCCTTCCGGCTGCACCGCTACTGGGCCACGACGAGCATCAGCGAGGGGCGCTTCTGGCTCAGCCGGCTGCTGGCCGCCGGCGGCCATGATCACGAGGAGGAGCCCGGCACCTGGACGGCGTACGCGCGCTTCGCCCTGGGCTACCTGAGCTACTGGGCGGGCGACAGCGCCGGCGCGATCCCCGAGCTCGAGGCCTCGCTGCCGGAGCTCGCCGAGCGCGACCTCTCCTACGCCACCCGCGCGATGGTGTTCCTCGGCGGCGCACTGGACGACCTCGACCGGACCCGGGAGGCCGAGCTGATGGCCCGGCGGGCCCTGGAGCTGGCGGACGCCGCGCCGGACGCCTCCACCACGCCGGGGGTGTCGCTGCGGGTCGGCATCACCATCAACGTCGCCGCGTTCCTGGCCCAGCGTGGCGATGCGGCCGCCGTACAGCTCGTGGACCAGGCCATCACCCTCTGCGAGGCGGAAGGACCGCCGGACCAGCTGGCCATGTGCCTGCCGGGGGCGGCCCGGCACTGCTGGGACGTCGGCGCCGTCACCGAGGCTCGCGGCTACCTCGACCGCAGCTGGGCACTCCTGGGCGAGGGCCGGAGGATCGCACACGCCGACCTGCTCACTGCGGCGACGGCCGTCGCCCTGGGGGACGGTGACCTCGACGCCGCCGTCGAGCACGGCACCGCGGCGGAGGCCGAGGCCGCCGGGTTGGGCATTGACCGCAACCTGCCGTTCGTGCGCGCCCTCCTGGCGCGCGCCCTCCTGGGGCGAGGCGATGTCGACCAGGCCGCCAGGGTGGCCGCAGACGCGCTGCGGTCGGGCCGGGAGCTGTCCGTCCAGTACCCGGTGGCGGACGCCCTGGAGGCCGCGGCCGCGGTGTCGGAGCGGGTTGGGGCTCCGGCTGAGGACGTGGCGGCCCTGCTGGCCGCCGCCGCCGAGGTCCGCGCCCGCGGCGAACGACCCGCACCGGTGCCGCTGCGAGCCGGCATCGACGCGCTGCGCGCCCGGGTGGGCGAGCCGAGGGGCGTCGTACCCGACGTCGCAGCTGCCTGCGACCTGGCCGAGCGGCTCCTGCTGGGCGACCGAGTCGCCTGACCGCACGAGCACCATTACGCGGTCATTACGCGCGGTGGGTCTGCTGGCCGGGTCGCAGATCTCACCCGAACCAGGAGCCACCATGTGCCCTCGTCGCTCGTCCGCCCTCACTGCCAGTGCCGCACTCCTGACCGGGATCGTCGGCTTCGCCGCACCCGGCCACGCCGGGCCACCCGGCACCTGGACCGAGATCTCGGGAGGCGGCATCTCGAACATCGTCGAGCCCAGCCTGCACCGCACCGCCGACGGCACCGTCCACGTCACGATCCAGAGCGGCACCCCCAGCACGGACTCCATCGAGGTCGCCCACGTCTCGGCCTCCGGCGCCCTCACCGGCCGACACACCGCGATACCGAGCTGGTCGGGGACCACGTCCGACCCGGACCTCGTCACTGGCCCCGGCGGTGGGATGCGGCTGGTCTTCGGCGGCCACCACACGACGGTCACCGGCGACCCGTACAACGAGGGCTACGTCTACTACGCGTCCTCCGACGCGGCCGGCGCCGGCTGGACGCTGGCGCCGAACACGGCCCCGGCGGTCGCCCACCTGGGGGGCTACGTCAGTTCCGGCACCGGCGTCACCACGCTCGCCGACGGCACCCTCGTCACGGCATTCCCCTTCAATGACGGCATCCACTTCCAGGTCGGCGCCGGGCCGGTGCAGTCCTTCGGCTTCCCTGCCTGCTGCGCCTACGACATGTCGCTGGCCACCGACGCCACCGGGGCGGTGTACGCCGCGTGGTATGCCAACGGCGGCGTTCCCGGAGCTCAAGGCATCCTGGTGCGCCAGATCCACCCGACCCTGGGACCGATCGTGCAAGCACCGGGCGGGGTCACCGGCAACGACCAGGCGATTCCGCTGGTCACGCGTCCGGACGGCGGCGTGTACCTCGCCTACCCGAGGGGTGAGCTGAACAACCAGGGCTTCGCGCTGTGGCAGGTCGGGACCGGCATCGTGCGCAAGGTGCCCGGCTCGAAGGGCGCCGATCACCTGGCGATGTCCATCGGGGGTGGGGGCCGGCTGTGGCTGGCCTTCCGGGACGAGACGTTCGGCGTCCGGGTCGTCCGCACCAACCCGTCGGCCACCAAGTTCGGCGCCGTGCGAAAGATCAAGACACCCAAGGGCTCGACCGTCTACCAGATCGGCATCGAGGGCAGCACCGGCCGCGGCGACCTGGTCATCAACGACGAGACCCGCATCTGGCACACGCAGGTGCTGGCAGGTCTGACGCTCAAGGCCAGCCCCAAGAAGTGGCAGGCGGGCAAGGCGGTCGCGGTGACGTTCACCGTCACCGACGCCGGCGACGCGGTCAAGGGCGCCAAGGTCACGGCCAAGGGCAAGAAGTGCAGCACCAACAAGAAGGGCAAGTGCACGCTGCACTTCCCCAAGCTCAGGAACGGGAAGTTCGAGGCTCTTGCGAAGAAGAAGCAGTACGCCGCAGGCAGCATCCGGCTCCGGGTGAGCTAGGGCCATGACCAGCATGAAGCTCCGCCGAGTCGCCATCGTCTGCCTGGCGACGTTCGCCTCGCTCCTGCTCGTCCCCCAGCCCGGCCCCGCCGGTGCGGTTGCGGCCGCCTCCTTCGAGTGCCTGCCCGCCTGTACTGCGGACGTCGGGGTGACGCTCACGTTCCGGTCGACCTCCGTCGGAGACGGCGGCCTCCGGCGACTGGACTGGGACCTCGACGGCGACGGCGCGTACGACGACGCCTCCGGCCCCAGCGCGACCAAGGCGTTCCCTACGGCCGGCAGCTTCGTGGTCGGTCTCCAGGTGCTCGATGGCACGGGAGCCTCCGCGCAGGTCACCCGGGCTGTGATGATCCACGGATCGGGGCCGCTGCCGTTCGGCGCGCCGACCGGCGACAGCGACGGTGACGGTGCCAACGGCAGCGCGGACCGGTGTCCGCGCTCGGTGGGCCGGGGCCGCACGTACGCCGGATGCACCCTCGTCGACCTGATGGTCGACCCGGCGGCGGCCGCGGGGCCGGCCCTGCTGCAACTCGCCGAGGTCGCGAGGGGCCGGGTCCGGGTCACCAGGCTCAACTCGATCCTCGGCATGCTGCGCAAGGGCGCTCTCGCCCTCTCCCGCAACGTGTGCGCGGGAGCCGAGACCATCCGGGACGCCGTGGACCTCCTCGACAAGGGCATGGCTGGACTGCGCCACCGGGTGGATCTCGCCCAGGCGCGCCTGATCGTCAGGGGGGTCCACCAGGGCCGCGGGCCCGACGCCGACTCGTGGGATGGCCGCATCGCGCAGCTGGGCGCCATGGAGAGCCGCGTCGAGCTGGCCGCGCACGACCTCGACAAGCTCACCAAGGCGGCCGGCCGGGCATGCAAGGCGAGCAAGGGCACCAAGAAGGTCGAGGGCCGCGTGCTCAGCGTCGACCCGGTCTCGCTCACCGCACAGCTCACGGGCGGCACGACGTTGGCGCTGGCCGGCGCGGGTCAGATGCAGGCGCTCCTGCCCGGCCTCGAGGTCGAGGCCACGGGCACCAGGGTGGGCAAAGGCGTCCTCGTGGCCCGCGCGGTCCGCGCCGACATCGGCACCATGGCGCCGCTGCCGTGCGGCGCGCCGCCGCTCTTCGCACCCGTGCAGGACTTCAACGTCGGGGCGAGCAAGATCTTCTACCTCGACCGGCGCGGCTACATCTGGGACGGCGCCTACCGGCTCGAGGGCGGGATGGGCGTCGGCGCGTACACCCTCTGCCCCCCGGGCGACTACCGGCTCAACCTGACGGTGAGGTACACGAACACCCTCAACAAGAAGGTCAACAAGCTGATCGGCATCCTGTACGCGAACCCGGCGGTCGACTACCCGGCGATCCTCCCGACAGACATCAAGCCGGGCTCCCCGGCTGACCTGCACGCGGACCTCTGGGAGTACGACTGCGAGCTCGTCGGCGACGTGGTCGGCTGCAGCAAGGGCGCGCTGGCCGACAGCTGGACCGCGCCGGTCGAGCTCCGGCCGCAGGGCGACTGGGCCCGCGTCGCGTACAGCAGCGGGCTGTTCTACTCGGTGGAGGACGACTCGCCGTCCGACTTCGACGTGGCGACGCTGGGGGCGGCGACGCTCAAGAGCCTGGGTCAGGGCTTCCAGCCTGGGATCAGCTTCGCCATCGGCTACGGGCTCGTGAACGGCGCGTCGACCTACCCCACCCCGCAGTACGTCGTACAGAACCAGCAGTTCGCCCTGCACGACGACCTGTCCGCCGTCGACATCGACGACTATCGCGACGACGTGGTCGGGGTGCCCGGCGGCCTGTTGGCGGCGTACCTGGACGGCACTCGCAACGGCTATCAGGCGCAGTACGTCGCCACCCTGCCCAACATCATCACCGACAGGATCGCCGACTGTGCGACGGCTCCGGACGAGTACTACCGGCTGCCGTGGAAGGCCGGCACGGTCGAGGAGGTCACGCAGGGCAACAAGACGAACTTCACCCACAAGGGCCCCGGGAAGTACGCCTACGACTTCAAGCTTCAGGAGAACGACGAGATCCACGCGGCGCGTGGCGGCGTCGTGGAATGGGTGGAGGAGGGCCTCACCGAGCACAGCGACGCGGAGGTGACCCAGCTGCTCGACCTGATCGACCACGACCTGGCGAAGAAGTACTCGAAACCGGCGAACACGCTCCTGATCAGGCACCAGGACGGCACTTGGAGCATCTATTACCACATGCCCAAGGACGGCGTCTTCGTGGAGGAGGACGACGTGGTCGTGCGCGGCCAGAAGGTGGCGAAAGTGGGCAACACAGGCAACACGACCGGACCTCACCTGCACTTCGAGGTGGCCAACAGCTGGGACAAGGACGACGGCTGGATCTCGACCTGGTCCCGCTTCGAGGTCGGGTTCCCCGGCCAGACCCTCTCCTGCGTCACCCCGATCAAGTCTGTGTACATCTCGACGAACGACTGAGGTGCTCGCGCCGGGCGACCAGCCCGGCCGGGGAAGGGAGGACGACGACGGCCCGACGACGGTCAGCGAAGCCTGCGGTAGACGGCCTTCACCGTCACCGCTGGCGCCCACAGCTGGACGTCGTGCTTGCGGGCACCGCCGTCACTCCATCGGACGAACTCGTAGCGGACGCCCTTGCGCACCTGGTGCTTCTTGGCGACCAGCCGGACCGTGGTCCCGACGACATACTGGCCCGACCAGCCGTCCTTGCGGGCCTCCCCGGCCACGGTGACCTTGAGCAACTTGTGCCTGGTGCGGACCGTGAGGGACGCGGGCTGCGGATCGATCCTGAGCTCGCTGCGGCCGGTGGCGCCGTGGGCGTCGGTGGCCGTCGCGACCAGGTAGAGGTGCGAGGGGTAGGGCAGCTCGGGCACCGCGAACTGGCCGCTCCTGACATCGGTCCACCGCTGGACCTCCACCCGCGGGCAGCCGCTGGCGCAGTCCTGCCGCTCCATGGCGAAGGAGTACGCCGAGTCCGGCAGGGTCTGCTGCGGGTCGGTGGCCGCCGCGTCGAAGCCGAGCGTCTGCCCGACGAAGAAGCCACCGGCCGGGTAGGTGGTCACCCGGGTCACCGTCGGCGCGGCGTTGGTCGCGGTGACGGTCACCGACTTGGTGGCCGAGCCGCCGCGGTTGTCGGAGACCTTGACCGTGGCGGTGTGCGACCCGACGCCGGAGTACGTCGCCGAGGCGGTCGGTGCCGCGCCGTCGTCGAACTGTCCGTCGGCGTCGGTGTCCCAGGCGTAGGTCAGCGGGTCACTGTCCGGGTCGGTCGAGCCGACCGCAGACATCGAGACGGCCAGCGGGGCCGGGCCCGACATCGGGTTCGCGGAGATGGCCGGGACGGGGTTCTGGTTGGTGCCGACGCTGACCGTGACCGACTTCGCGTCGGTCGCACCCCTCGAGTCGGTGGCCCGGACGCCGACGACCTTGCCGCCGGCGGTGGCGTAGGTCGCCCCCTGCGTCGCGCCGGTGCCGTCGTCGTACTGCCCGTCGTTGTCGAGGTCCCAGGCATAGGTGAAGCCGCCGGAGACGCCGGGCGCGTTGGTCGCGGACGCGGTGTAGGCGACGGTCAGCGGGGCCGGCCCCGAGGTCGGGCTGGCCACCAGGCCCGCGGTCGGCCGGGTGTACGTCGCGGTGTAGGTCGTGGCCGTCGCGGGGGGCGTGACCACGTGCGACCGCGCACCACCGTCCGACCAGCTGCTGAAGGCGGCGATGGTCGTGCCGCTGCCTGTCGTGGGGGCGGCGGTGACGGTGACCGGGGACTTCTGGATGAAGGTCTCGGAGTACGGCGCGGTGTGTGCGGTCTCGCCGACGGTGACGGTCGCGCCGCTGGGCGCGCTGGCGAAGGAGAGGGGGACGGTCTTGGGGTCGAGCTGCACGGTGCGGGAGTCGGTGAGCCCACCACTGTCCGTCACCGTCACCGTGAGCAGCAGGTGCGAGGGGTACTCGTGCGGCGGTGCCGTGAAGCTGCCGGAGGCGACACCGGTCTGCTGGTTGTAGGTGTGGCTGTGGCAGACCCCGCTCGGGCAGTGCTCGATCGAGACCTGCCAGCTGAACGCCGAGGCCGGCATCGTCCCCTGCTGCGGATCCGTGGCACTCGCGCTGAAGCTGATCGGGTCGCCCACGGCCCAGGTGAGCGACGCGCTCGGGGTCACGGTGCCCAGCGTCGGCGCGGTGTTGCCGGCCTGGATCTGCTGGGTGGCCGTGGCGGTGTGGCCGTGCCCGTCGTTCACCTCGAGCTTCGCGGTGTAGGTCCCTGTGGCGTAGGTGTGCGCCGCCGCGACCCCGGTGGCGTCGTACGTGCCGTCGTTGGTGAAGTCCCACCGGTAGGTGAGCGCGTCCCCGTCGGGGTCGGTCGACGTGGCCCCGCTGAAGCTGACGTCCAGCGGCGCGGCACCCGACGCCGGGTTGGCGGTGATGCGCGCGGTCGGGGTGCCGTTGCTGCCCGTGTAGACGATGCGGTGCACGCCGGCCTCGCCGTCGCCGACACCGAACTCGTCGTTGAGGCCGTAGTCGACGTAGTAGAGGTCGCCACCGGGGCCGGTGAGCAGGTCGACCGGTGTCTCGGCGGCCTCCACGAAGTTCTGGATCGCCGTCGGGTCCGGCTCGCCGTCCGCCTTCTTGCCGAGCGCCCAGATGCACGAGCGCGCGTAGTCGGCGAAGAACATCGCGCCCTTGTATGCGGCCGGGTAGTTGCTCTGAGAGGTCCCGAAGGCGACTCCCGAGACCGACGAGGTCTCGTTGAAGCAGTCCTCGCCGGGCACGAGCGGACCACCGTCGCGGGTCTGGTAGCTGAAGTACGGCTTGACGACGGCCCCGGTCCCCTCGGCGTACAGGTTCTCGCAGAGCGGGAGGTTCAGGGCGTCCCAGCCCGGCTGCACGGCCGAGGCGACGTAGTTGCCCTCGTAGCAGGGCCAGCCGCGGTTGATCGGGCTCGTCACCGTGGTGACGTCCGCGATCCGGTTGACCTCCTCGGCCTTGCTGGCGCCGACGTCGCCGGACCACAGCTCCTTGCTCAGCCCGGTGCCGTCGGACTTAGGGCGGAAGGCGAGCCGCCACGGGTTGCGCTGCCCGTAGGCGACCAGCCAGCTGTTGGCGGTGCCCTGGCTCGGGGTGAAGCCGTTGTCGGGGTCCATCTTGACGACGCTGCCGTCGACCCCGAGCAGGTCGGCCGCCGTGCGATAGTCCTGCGACCGGAGCGACCCGCCCTCGTTGGTCGGATCGCCGCACGGGTCGCTGTACTGGCCGTAGTCGAGGGTGTTGAAGCTCGCGCCCTCGCCGGACGAGGCGTAGAGCTTCCCGTCGGGGCCGAATGCCACGTCGCCCGAGGCGTGGCTGCCGAACTGGTAGCAGCCGCCGACCATCAGCTGCTTCTCGGACTGGAGCACCCAGTTGTTGCCGGACTTCACGGCCGTGAGCCGGGTGACCCGGTCCTGGACGACGCAGCCGGTGATGCTGGGGTCATTCTCGATCGCCGGCGCCGGGCACTCGTCGTACGCCTGGCCGGGGACTCCCCACTTGGGGACCACGCCGTTGGGCCCGTCTCGCGGGTCCTTGTTGTAGGTGTAGTTGACGTAGACGTAGGGCCGGGTCGGGAACTGCGGGTCCACCGCGATGCCGGTGAGGCCGCGGTCGTGGTAGTTGTTCACCTGCGTGCTCAGGTCGGCGAAGTTGACGGTGGCCTGCGTCCACGTGGTGCCGTTGTAGTTGAAGGTCTTGATCACGCCGGTCTTGAGGGCCACGAAGGCCGTGCCGTCCGGCGCGAAGTCGGCCGAGGTCGCCTCGGTGACGCCGCTGATCACCTTCACGTCCGCGAAGCCGGTGGGCAGGCTCGGGTTCCGCGCGAGCGGTCCGTCCTGCTCGGCCGCGGTGTGCGCCGCCTCGATGATCGAGTTCTCGAAGGTGCCCGGGGGGTGCTCGTGCTTCTCCGACGTGCGAGAGAGCTGGTCGCCGACGTCGGCCTTCACGCGTGCGCGGTGCTCGCCGACCGCCGTGGCCGCCGGCACCATGAGGGCGAGCGCGGCGACAAGAGCGAGCGCTGCCGTGACCGCAGCACGACGTTCCCCGTGTCCCATGTTTCTCCCCCCAGAGAGCAGCTGCGACGCCCGCAGGATAAGCCCGTAGGGGTATCAGACCTCTCTTTTGCTCCACAGGTGGTCTGGACGCTCGGCGTACCGGCACCCCCGCTGACCTGCGCGCTCTCAGCACCGACTCAGGCGTGGCTGGCACAGTTGGGCGCGTGAGCAGCCCCGTTGCAGCAAGGCAGCGTGTCCTTGTCGTGGACGACGACAAGGCCGTGCGGGAGTCGCTGCGCCGGTCGCTGGAGTTCAACGGCTACGACGTCGCGGTCGCCTCCGACGGCGCCGAGGCGCTGGCCGGGCTGGCCGCTGCCGGGGTCGCCGCCGCACCCGACGTCGTGGTGATGGACGTGATGATGCCCAGGCTGGACGGCATCGAGACCACCCGCGCGCTGCGGGCCGCCGGCAACGACGTACCGATCCTCGTGCTCACCGCCCGCGATGCCGTCGGCGACCGGGTCGAGGGCCTGGACGCGGGCGCCGACGACTACCTCACCAAGCCGTTCGCGCTGCAGGAGCTGCTGGCCCGGCTGCGGGCGCTGCTGCGGCGGGCCACAGTGCCGGCCGGCGAGGAGGACGAGGTGCTGTCGTTCTCCGACCTGTCGATGGACCTCGCGACCCGCGACGTGCGGCGCGGCGAACGTTCGATCGTGCTGACGCGCACCGAGTTCACCCTGCTCGAGATGTTCCTGCGCCGGCCCCGTCGCGTGCTTGAGCGCAGCTTCATCCTCGAGGAGGTCTGGGGCTACGACTTCCCGACCACGGCGAACTCGCTCGAGGTCTACGTCGGCTACCTGCGCCGCAAGACCGAGGCCGAGGAGGAGCCGCGGCTGATCCACACCGTGCGTGGTGTCGGCTACGTGCTGAAGGAACCGTGACCGTCCTCCCCGTGCTCGACCCGAACGGCCGATGGCACTACCGGCGGTCCCTCGCCAGCCGGGTCACGCTGCTCACCACGATGGCGGTGGCGATGTCGGTCACCATCGTGGCGCTCGGCGCCTTCATCACCGTGCGGATGCAGCTCCAGTCCTCGCTCGACGACTCGCTGGTCGAGCGCGCGAGGAAGGCCTCGGCTGCCGTCGACGAGGTGAACCAGCTCAACCAGGAAAGCTCGACCCAGCAGTACCGGCTTGCCATCACCGAGGTGCGGACGGGCACGATGCGCGCCGATGGCCGGGTCGAGTTCTCCGACACCGGCGACGTGCTGGACCTCGACGAGCACGAGCTCGCGGTCGCGACCGGCGACTCGACGCTCAGCCTGCGCACCGTCCGTGCCGGCGACACCGACTACCGGGTGGCCGCCGTCCCGATCAAGAGCTCGCCCGGGTACGCCCTGGTGGTGGCCCAGTCGCTGACGCCCCAGCAGCACGTGCTCACCAAGCTCAGCCTGGTCACGCTGCTCTTCGGCATTGCCGGGATCATCACCGCCGGGGTGGCCGGCTGGGCGGTGGCCCGCAACGGGCTCCGGCCGGTGCGCCGGCTCACCGCAGCCGCCGAGGACATCGCCCGCACCGAGCGGCTGGCGCCGATCCAGGTCGAGGGCGACGACGAGATCGCCCGGCTCGCGTCGGCGTTCAACCAGATGCTGGGCTCGCTCGCCGCGTCTCGAGATCGGCAGCGCCGCCTGGTCGCCGACGCCGGCCATGAGCTGCGGACGCCACTCACCTCGCTGCGCACCAACATCGACCTGCTCACCCAGGCCGGGGGCGACCTGCCGCCCGACACCCGCGCCGAGCTGCTCTCCGACGTACGCGCCCAGCTCGAGGAGCTGTCCACCCTGGTCGGCGACCTGGTCGAGCTGGCCCGTGACGAGCCGGTCCCGGCCGTCATCGGCACCGTGGAGCTCCACGAGGTGCTCGACCACGCGGTCGCCCGCGTCCGCCGCCGCGCGTCGTCGCTGATCTTCGACGTCACCGGCGACCCCTGGTACGTCGAGGGCGACGCGTCCGCCATCGAGCGGGCGCTCACCAACCTGCTCGACAACGCCGCCAAGTGGAGCCCGCCCTCGGGCACGGTGACCGTCGCCCTGCACGACGGAGTGGTCACCGTCGACGACCAGGGCACCGGCATCGCCGAGGAGGACCTCCCCCACATCTTCGAGCGCTTCTACCGCTCCGACGTCTCCCGCGCCATGCCCGGCTCCGGCCTCGGCCTCTCGATCGTCGCCCAGGTCGCCGAGCGCCACGCCGGCTCCGTCGAGGCCGGCCGCTCGCCGTCCGGCGGGACCCGGATGACGCTCCGGCTTCCTGGTGCCTCGTCGCCGAAGCCGGCCGAGCCGCCGGTGACCGCGCCGCACCAAGAGACGACGAACGCCTGACGCACCGGTGGTTCCTGACCGACCCACTCCAGCGGTCAGCCAGCAACCCCAGACCGCCCAACACCGACCCAGCCAGGTTGCCTGCTGACCGCCACCCCGGACCGACCCACTCCAGCGGTCAGCCAGCAACCCCAGACCGCCCAACACCGACCCACCCAGGTTGCCTGCTGACCGCCACCCCGGACCGACCCACTCCAGCGGTCAGCCAGCAACCCCAGACCGCTCAACACCGACCCACCCAGGTTGCCTGCTGACCGCCAGCTGACCTCATACGAGCGACAGCTACTGCCCGACGGCGTTGGGGTCGCGCCAGGACCGCTCGAACGGCAGTCGCCAGGCGTGCGGCGCCACGAGCTGGTGGATCGCGTTGGGACCCCAGGAGCCGGGGGCGTACGCGCGAACCGGCGGGGGGTTCTGGATGAGCGGGATCGACTTCTCCCAGAGGGTCTCGATGCCGGCGGCGGTGGTGAACAGCGTGTGGTCGCCGCGCATGGCGTCGAGGATCAGCCGTTCGTAGGCCTCGAGGACGTCGATCGAGGAGCCGGTCTCGTGAGTGGCGAACTGCATCGAGAGCTTCTCGAGCTGCATCCCCGGTCCGGGGCGCTTGCCGTAGAACGACAGCGACATCCGGGACTGGTCGGCGAGGTCGAAGGTCAGGTGGTCGGGGCCCTGCATGCCGGCGTTCGACCCGGCGGGGAACATCGAGAGCGGCGGCTCCTTGAACGCGATCGAGATGACCCGGGCGCCCTCGGCGAGTTTCTTGCCGGTGCGGAGGAAAAACGGCACGCCGGCCCAGCGCCAGTTGTCGATCTCGATCTTCAACGCGATGAAGGTCTCGGTGTCGGAGTACTCCGCGACCTCCTCCTTGCCGCGGTAGCCGCCGTACTGGCCGCGGACGACGTCGTGCGGCTCGATCGGCTTCATCGAGCGGAACACCTTGAGCTTCTCGTCGCTGATCGGCCCCGGCAGGAGCGAGGTGGGCGGCTCCATCGCCATGAACGCGAGCACCTGCATGAGGTGGGTGACCACCATGTCGCGGTAGGCGCCGGTGCCCTCGTAGAACGACGTGCGGCCCTCGAGGCCGAGCGTCTCGGGCACATCGATCTGCACGTGCTGGATGAAGTTGCGGTTCCAGATCGGCTCGAAGAGGCCGTTGGCGAAGCGGAACGCAAGGATGTTCTGCGCCGCCTCCTTGCCGAGGAAGTGGTCGATCCGGAAGATCTGCGACTCGTCGAAGATCTGGTGCACCTCGTTGTTGAGAGCCACGGCGGACGCGAGGTCGGTGCCGAACGGCTTCTCCATGATGATCCGCGACCGCGCGACCAGGCCGGCCTCGTCGAGCTGGTGGACCACGTCGAGCGCCGCCTTGGGCGGCACCGAGAGGTAGTGCAGGAGGCGTACGTCGCCCTCGACGCCGAGCTCAGCCGAGGCCTTGCGCACCGCGTCGGCGAGCGCGTGTGGCCCCTGGCTCTGCGGGACGTAGGTGAGCATGGCGGCGAACCGCTCCCACTTGCCGTCGTCGAGCTCGCCCTTGCCGAACTCCGCGCAGGCGTCCCGGCCGCGCGCGACGAACTCCGCGGTGTCCATGTCCTCGAGCGAGGTGCCGACGATCCGGGCGTCCTTGAGCAGTCCCGACTGGGTGAGCCGCAGCAGCCCGGGCAGCAGCTTGCGCCTGGCCAGGTCGCCGGTCGCACCGAAGAGCACGATGACGTGCGGGGCGGTCACCGCGTCGACGCTAGAGCTCACAAGTTGCCACGGTATTACGTCCGAGCGCGCATGCCGAGCCTGCGAGGCATGCGATCAGCGAGGAGGTTGAGGAGCGTCGGCTCAGACCCGAGCCTGCGAGGGGCTGAGCGACGCGACGAAGCCACGTAGGCTGGGACTCGACCCGGGACAGTCACAGCCGCTGGTTGCGAGGTTTCGAGACGCTCGCTAGCGCGAGCTCCTCAACCACCGATGGTGTCGAGACCGGAGGTGTCGACCGTCCGCAGCAGCCGCTCGGCCTTCCACTGCGACTCGGCGTACTCGCTCTCGACGTCGGAGTGCACGGTGATCCCGCCGCCGGTGCCGAGTCGGTAGGAGCCGTCGCCGGTGGTGGTGAGCGTCCGGATGATGACCCCGAGGTCGGCGCGACCGTCGGCGGCGATCCAGCCGAACGCGCCGGCGTACGCCCCCCGCGCGGTCGCCTCGACGTCGGTGATCACCTCCATCGTGCGCAGCTTGGGCGCTCCGGTCATGGAGCCGGCCGGGAACAGCGCCCGCAGCGCCCCGACCGTGCTGACGTCGTCGCGCAGCCGGCCGCGGACCGTCGAGACCAGCTGGTGCACGGTGGGGTACGACTCCACGGCCAGCAGCGACGGCACCTCGACGGTGCCGATCTCGCAGACCATGCCCAGGTCGTTGCGGAGCAGGTCGGTGATCATCAGGTTCTCCGCGCGGAACCGCGGCTCTGTCGCCAGCGAGTGGCGCAGCTCCTCGTCCTCCCCGGGGGTGGCGCCGCGCGGGGTGGTGCCCTTGATCGGCTTGGTCTCGATCGTGCGGTCCCCGTCGTCGTCCCTGGTGATGAGCGCGTAGCGCTCCGGCGACGAGCTCAGCAGCCAGCTCCGTGCACCCCCGCCTGCCGGGCCGACGTCGTGCTGCAGGAACCCGGCGTACGGCGCCGGGTTGAGCGCGCGCAGCCGCAGGTACGCCGCGACCGGGTCGAGGTCGCTCGTCGCATCGAGCCGGTAGGTCAGGTTGACCTCGTAGCTGTTGCCGGCGTGCAGCGCCTCCTGGACCTGGGCGAAGGCGGCGGTGTAGTCGGCCGGCGGGCTGTTGGGATACCCGGGTACCCGGGTATCCCTGACGATCTGGGCCGAAATTTCACCTGAGATCGTCAGGCTTCCCCGGGTACCCGGGGATCCCTGCAGCGGCCCGTGGTCGAACAGCCGCACATGGCTGGGCCGCATCCACACGGCATCCGGTACGCCGTCCGTGGCGACCAGCGCCGGCAGGTCCGGCCGGCAGGCGTAGCCGAAGTAGCCGAACCACTGGTCCCGGTGGGATCCCGCCGCCAGCTCGTCCTCAAGTACGGCGAACACGTCCGACCCGACGACCTCGGACTCGCCGTCCACGTGCCGGGTGACCTCACGCGTGCCGGCGGAGTACGTCAGGGAGACGTCGTCCGGCTCCAGGATGCCGATCAGCGACCGGTGACCCGACCACTCGCGGGCGCCACCGCCGTCCAGCCAGAAGCAGCGCTGGTGGGCCGCGGCCGCCTCGCGGAAGGCGTCGACCGCAGTCACGTCCGCTCCAGGAAGTTCGCGATCATCTGGGCGCCGTGCTCGGACAGGATCGACTCGGGGTGGAACTGCACGCCCTCCTGCGGCAGCGCCACGTGCCGCACCCCCATCACCACGTCGCCGCCGGCGTCGGAGGCGGTGGTCACCAGCTCGTCGGGGAGCGAGAGCGCCGCGAGCGAGTGGTAGCGCACCGCCGCGAACAGCTGCGGCAGCTCGTCGAACACTCCCTCGCCGTCGTGCCGGATCCGCTCCACGACGCCGTGCGCGGGCGCGATCCGGTCCACCGTGCCGCCGTACGTCGTCACCATGCCCTGCATCCCGAGGCAGACCCCCAGCACCGGCCGGCTCCCGGCCAGCAGCACCTCACGCCCGACCGCGAAGTCTGCGTGAGCGACCGGGGTGCCCGGCCCGGGCGACAGCACCACGTGCGAGTGCCGCAGCACCTCGCCCGGCTCGACCTCGTCGTGCTGGACGACCGTCGGCAGCACCCCGGTCACCGACGCGACGAGATGCACCAGGTTCCACGTGTAGGAGTCGTGGTGGTCCACCACTACGACGTCCGGAGTCACGTCGTCAAGATAGGCGGGCCCAGGCGCCTCGGCGCATGACGCGGTTCACTTCGAGGTCGTCGGACAGCTCGACCAGGTCCGCCCACGCGCCAGGCGCGAGCCGGCCGACGTCCGTCAGCCCGAGCATCGCGGCCGGTGTCGAGGTGACGGCCGCCAGGGCGTCGGGCAGCGGTACGCCGGCCATCGAGGTCGCGTACCGCAGCGAAGAAGCCAGGGTCGCGGTCGACGCCGCGATGACGCCGGAGGCGAGCCGCGCCTCCCCGTTGCGGACCACGACGGAGAGCGACCCGAGCGGGTACTCGCCGTCGGCAGCGCCGGCGGCCGCCATCGCATCGGTGACCAGGGCGGTGCGGCCGTCGCGCCAGGCCAGCGCGAGCACCGCGGGGTGGACGTGCACGCCGTCGGCGACGAGCTCGAGGTACGCCGAGGACTCCAGCAGCGCCGCGACCGGGCCGGGCTGGCGCTGGTGCAGCGGCGGCATCGCGTTGAACAGGTGCGTGCCGGCGGTCGCCCCGGCCTCCAGCGCGGCCCGCGTCTCGTCGTACGTCGCATCCGTGTGGCCGACCGCGACCACAATGCCGGCGGACACCAGCTGCTCGATCGCCGCAAGGGCACCGGGCCGCTCGGGGGCGACGGTGACCATGCGCAGGTGTCCACGAGAGGCCTCTACGAGCCGGGCCACCGCCGACGCGGTCGGGTCGACGATCAGCGACGGCTCGTGCGCCCCGGCGCGGGCCGGGCTCAGCCACGGCCCCTCGAGGTGGATGCCGGCGACCACCCCGTCGTCGGCCAGCGATGCAAGCGCGGAGCAGGACGCCGCCAGCCCGTCCAGCGAGTCGGTGACCAGGCTGGCCACCATCGTGGTGGTCCCGTGGGCCAGATGGGTGCGTACGACGGTGGCCACCGCCCCCGGGTCGCCCCCGTCGAAAGACGCCCCTCCCCCGCCGTGCACGTGCACGTCGACGAACCCGGGCGCCACCAGCCCCAGCTGCTCGGAAGGAGGTGCCGGCGGCGGGCCGGCACCGACGCCGAGCACCCGCTCTCCGTCGACGACGACCCAGCCGTCCACGACCATCCCGGTGGGCAGCGCCAGCGCGCCCGCGGCCAGGACCCGCGCCCCAAGGGGCAACGGTTGGTCAGATGTCAGTTGTTGCGGGGCCACGAGGTCAGCATCATCTCGTCTGTCCACGGTTTAGTCAGCACGCATCACGACAAAGTAAGCGGGCCCGATGGCGCTGGGGGGCAGTCACCATCGGGCCCTGCCTCCTATTCGATCACCCATCCGGGAGTTGCGCAGCCAAAAAGTGCGGGTGTCCCAGAAAATCGTGGTGACCAGTTCGTGGCAATTTCACCCGATCGGCTGATGTCAATCCAACAGCAGATCTGACACCAGTCGGTGCACGAGGTCGTAGCCGTGTTCGGTGAGGATCGACTCGGTGTGGAACTGGATCCCGCGGTAGTGCGGCCCGTAGAGCGCGTGCAGGTCACCGGTCTCGGGGTCGGCCTCGACCCGCACGCCGTCGGACAGCACCGTGTCGGGGGCCATCCGGCCGACGAAGGTGTTGTAGAAGCCGACCCGCTCGGTCCGCCCGTCGATCTGCACCGGTGACTGGGTGCCCTGGAAGACGATGTCCTTGTAGGCCAGCGGGATCCCGAGCTCGTGGCACAGCGCCTGGTGGCCGAGGCAGACCGCGAGGAACGGCCGCTCGGCGTCCAGCAGAGCGGCGGTGGCCGCGCGCAGCGTGAGCATCTTGGGGTCGGCGTCGTCGCGGGGGTCGCCCGGTCCGGGGCCGACGATCACGAGGTCGAAGCCGTCGAGGCTGCCCTCGGCGTACTCGTCGTAGCGCACCACCGTGCTGGTCAGGCCGAGCACGCCGAGCAGGTGGCGCAGCATGTTGACGAAGTCGTCCTCGCCGTCGAGCACGACCACGCTCTTGCCCCGCAGCCGTGGATCCGGCGGCGCCCCCGCCTGGTCGGTCAGCCAGAACGACGACAGGCGCCGGTTGCGCTGGTTGAGGGTGAGCAGCACGTCCTCGTCGTTGACCAGCTCGGCGACGTTCACCGACGGGGTCGGCGCCAGCGGCACCAGCCCGAAGGCGCTCAGGATGCCGCCGGCCTTGGCGTGTGTCTCGGCGACCTCGTACGCCGGGTCGGAGTCGCGCACGAGGGTGGCCCCGGCGGTGACGGTGAGCCGGCCCTCTAGGTCGACGTCAGCGGTGCGGATCACGATCGGGCTGTCCACGACCGGGCCGCCCTGGGCGTCGCGGCCCAGCACCGCCAGCGCGGCGCCGTAGTAGCCGCGGCCCTCGGTCTCGTACTGCTTGATCAGCCGGCAGGCGTTCTCGACCGGGGAGCCGGTGACCGTGGCGGCGTACATCGTGTCGCGCAGGACCTCGCGCGGGTCGCGGTCGGTGCGGCCGGCGAGGAGGTACTCGGTGTGGATCAGCCGGCTCATCGGCTTGAGGAAGGGCCCGAGCACCTGACCGCCCTCGTGGCAGATGTCGCACATCATCTTGAGCTCTTCGTCCACCACCATGAACAGCTCGTAGATCTCCTTCTCGTCGTGCAGGAACTCGAGCAGCTCTCTGGCCAGGTCGGCGCCCGGCTCGGTGGGCAGCCGGAAGGTGCCGCTGATCGGGTTCATCCGGACGTCACCGTTGTGGATCGAGACGTGCCGCTCCGGGCTCGCGCCGACCAGGTAGCGGTCGCCGGTGAAGAAGAGGAAGGTCCAGTAGGCGCCGCGCTCCCGCTCGAGCAGGCGCTTGAGCACGGTCAGCGCCTTGTCGGCTCCCCAGTCGGCGACGGTCGCGCGGTAGTGCCGGCCGATGACGAGGTTCGCGCCCTCGCCCTGCCCGATCTCGTCGTGGATGATCGCCTCGACGAGCTTGCCGTACTCCTCGTCGTCGGTGTCGAAGCCGCCTCGGTCGGCGAACTCAACCCCGGTGTCGTCGATCGCCGCGACGACCTCCTCGACCGAGAACTCCATCTCGGTCTCGACGTCGACCACCACGAGCGGCGTCCCGTCGTCGTGTGCCTCGAACCCCCGCTCGCGCACCTGCCGGAACGGCACCGCCAGCAGCCGGTCCGCGATGTGGCCATCGGCGGGTGCGCCGGACTCGAGCGGTACGTCGAGCAGCGACTCCACCACGCGCCGCTTCCCGCCGACCAGCCCCACGGTGTCGCGGTCGCCGGCCCTTGTGGACCGACGGATGATCGCCCACGCCTCGTGCCCCTGGAGCGCGGCGATCGCGGCCCGGGCATCAGGTGTGGCGTTCATGCACGAAGCGTAGAGGCGGCTGGAGCCGGCGCCGGAAGCCGACCACCGCTCGTCGAGCCTGTCGAGACGTCCGCAGCCCGCGCTGGGACTCAGGCAGGTGCCCACGCTGCGGTGGTCTCGACAAGCTCGACCAGCGGTGGCCCAGTCCCAGCCTTCGGTCTTACAAGCCGAGCTGTCGGGCGCAGTCGCCCCACGCGCGGATGACGTAGCGCGCGTACCAGTCCTCGTGCCTGGCGTCGGGATGCTCGCCGTCGACCATGTCTGTGTGTGATCGACGGCTTGGCCGGTGCCCAACCACCGGTGGTTGAGGAGCTCGCGCTAGCGAGCGTCTCGAAACCTCTGAGCGTGCGCTGGGAGTCGTGCTTCGATCCAGCCCCGGGTCACCAGGTTTCGAGACGGGCGCAGAGCGCCCTCCTCAACCAGCGAGCGGAATCAGAGACCGAGCTGTCGGGCGCAGTCACCCCACGCGCGGATGACGTAGCGCGCGTACCAGTCCTCGTGCCTGGCGTCGGGATGCTCGCCGTCGACCATGTCTGTGTGTGATCGACGGCTTGGCCGGTGCCCAACCACCGGTGGTTGAGGAGCTCGCGCTAGCGAGCGTCTCGAAACCTCTGAGCGTGCGCTGGGAGTCGTGCTTCGATCCAGCCCCGGGTCACCAGGTTTCGAGACGGGCGCAGAGCGCCCTCCTCAACCAGCGAGCGGAATCAGAGACCGAGCTGTCGGGCGCAGTCACCCCACGCGCGGATGACGTAGCGCGCGTACCAGTCCTCGTGCCTGGCGTCGGGATGCTCGCCGTCGACCATGCCTGTGTGTGATCGACGGCTTCGCCGGTGCCCAACCACCGGTGGTTGAGGAGCTCGCGCTAGCGAGCGTCTCGAAACCTCTGAGCGTGCGCTGGGAGTCGTGCTTCGATCCAGCCCCGGGTCACCAGGTTTCGAGACGGGCGCAGAGCGCCCTCCTCAACCAGCGAGCGGAATCAGAGACCGAGCTGTCGGGCGCAGTCGCCCCACGCGCGGATGACGTAGCGCGCGTACCAGTCCTCGTGCCTGGCGTCGGGATGCTCGCCGTCGACCAGGTAGGAGAGGTGGGAGGAAGCGACCTCCGGCCAGTCCGCCAGGCAGGTCCTCGGGCGGTCGGCGGCCAGGTCCTTCATCCATCGCCCGTACTTCTTGGTGGCCGCGACCGGGCCTGCGTTGGTGCCCTTGTACTTGCGGTAGGGCAGCAGGAACAGCACCGGGGTGCTCGCCGGGAGCGACAGCATGGTGTCGCGGAAGTCGCCCTCGTTGAACCCCTTCCGCCGGTTGGTGCCGAGCTGGATGACCACCTGGTCTGGGTCGCCGTGGTTGGCGCGGAACCAGCTCAGCCGGCCGGGCAGCTCGTCGAGGCGGCGGCCGGGGCGAAGGTCGATGATCCAGTTGCCCTGCCGGGCCGCCAGCTCGTCGTCGGCGCGCCAGGCCACAGAGTCGCCGACGACGTAGAAGCCACCCAGCTGCGAGGCAGGCACCGGGCCCTCGCGCTTCACGCAGGTGCCGTTCTGCATCACCCAGCCGGCCCGGTAGGAGCAGTTGAACCGGTTGCGGTCGAGCGCCGCCTCGTTGAGCGACTGCTTCTTCTGCTTGGCGATCCTGCTCAGCTTTGCAGCCCGGCCCGGGGTCAGGCACTCGTCGTAGCGCCCCTCCACCTCGCCATGGTTGACGTAGATCTTGCCGTTGCCTCGACACTGCGGCGCGTTCGCTACGACGTACCGGGCCCGGTTCGGGTTGGAGGCGCAGGAGTTGACCTCGCCGATCCAGATCCGGCCCAGTTCCTTGCAGCGGCGGGAGTTGATCGGGCGCGCGTACTCGGCTCCGTTGCTGCCCCGCATCATGCAGAGCTCGGCGTCGTGACCCTCCTTGAACATGGTGGCGCCCTTGACGCAGTAGTGCCGCGCGCAGCCGCGGCCGGCCACCCAGACCCGGCCGGTGAGCGCGCACTGGCCCGGGCTCAGCCGCTTGTCGACCGACGGCGCGGCGTCCGCGGGCGACCCGGTGACCAGCGAAAGGGCCGGCACGCTGACGAGTACGGCGAGCAGGAGAACGAGGGCGCGGCGCACGAAGCAGAATGGTGCCACGGCGACCCGGCCCTTCTGAAAACGTGGGTTGATTCAGGAAATGGTCGTGAGTAGCTGGGTGGCGCGGGTGAACACGACGTAGAGCGTCGAACGACCGGTCACCGACTCCGCCTCGATCTCATCGGGGCGGACGACGACGATGCCGTCGAACTCCAGGCCCTTGGTGTCGAGACCGGTCAGCACCACCACGCGATCCTCGCCGGACGGCGTCACCGAGGAGTCGATGGCGGCCCGGGCACCCGGCGCGTCCGCGGCCAGCTCCGGCCAGGACGCGAGCCAGGCGTTCGCCTCGGACCGACGCGCGACCGGGACCACCACTCCGACCGTGCCGGACACCCGGCCGGCCACGTCGAGCACTGCCTCACGGGTCGCGGACTCGAGGTCGGTGACTCCGGTGACCTGCTGCGGCTCGACGCCCGTCGAGCGGACCGCGGTGGGCAGGTCGGCGTCGAGCCCGACGCGCTGGGCGTACGCCGCGGCGTACTCGTAGATCTCGGAGGAGTTCCGGTAGTTGGTCGAGAGGTGGAACTCGTGCCGCTCCTTGCCCTCGAGCGCGGTCGCGCGAGCCTCGGCGGACTCGGCCGGGTCCGGCCACGACGACTGGGCCGGGTCTCCGACGATCGTCCACGACGCGGTCTTGCCACGACGGCCGACCATCCGCCACTGCATCGGGGTGAGGTCCTGCCCCTCGTCGACCAGGACGTGCGAGAACGGGTCGTCCTCGAGCCGGTGCGTCGGCGGCGCCCAGGCCCGTCCGGACGGCGCGTACTCGCGGTCGGAGGCGGTCAGCAGCTCCTGCATGTCAACGCCACCCTCCAGCAGGGAGGTCTCGTCGAGGTCGCGCTCGTCGTCGGTGCGCTGGGGCACGTCGCCCAGCGCGTAGCGCAGCTCGTCGATCAGCGGCACGTCCTCGATGGACAGGTCGACCTCGTCGCCGTTGCCCCACGACTTGGCGAGCAGCCGCTGCTCCTCGTGATTGAGCAGGCCGTCGGAGACCTGGGCGAGCAGGTCGGGATCGCGCAGCCAGCCGAGCACGGTGCGTGCGTCGAGGGGTGGCCACCACCCGACCGCGAAGTCGACGAACTCGTCGTCGCTGAGCAGGTCGGTGTCGAACGCCTCCCGGCCCCGGTCGAGGCCGCGCTCGCCGCGGACCTGGCTCCACAGCGCGTCGAGCAGCGCCCCGGCCACCCGCGGCAGCTGCCGGTTGCGCCGGCCCTGCGACATCAGCTGGCGCCGGACCCTGCCGAGCGCGCCGCGCTCGAGGGTGAGCACGTCGTCTCGCCAGAAGACGCGGAACTGCTCCGGGCTGCCCGGCGCCTGCAGCCGCGCCGCTCGCCGCAGCAGGGTCGCCATCCGGGCCGAGCCCTTGATGTGGGCCACCGCCGGCTCGTCGTGGCGGGTCGCGCGCAAGCCGTCGACGACCTCACCCAGGGAGCGCAGCGCCACCGCGGCCTCTCCCAGGCTCGGGAGCACCCGCTCGATGTAGCGCATGAAGACGCCGCTGGGGCCGACCACCAGCACGCCGCCGCTCTCGTAGCGGCGCCGGTCGGTGTAGAGGAGGTAGGCGACCCGGTGCAGCGCCACCACGGTCTTGCCCGTGCCCGGGCCGCCGCTGATCGAGACGACACCGCGGCTCGGGGCCCGGATCGCCAGGTCCTGCTCGGCCTGGATGGTCGCGACGATGGAGTGCATCGAACGGTCTCGGGCCCGCGACAGCTGCGCCATCAGCGCGCCCTCGCCCACGATCGGGAGCTCGACGCCGTCGGCCTCGAGCTCGGCGAGCGCCTCGGCGTCGAGCAGCTCGTCCTCGACCCCGACGACCCTGGGACCCGTCGAGCGGAGCACCCGGCGGCGTACGACCCTGCGGGGCTCGGCCGCGGTCGCCTGGTAGAACACCGCGGCCGCGGGCGCGCGCCAGTCGATGAGGAGCGAGTCGCGGCGCCCGTCGCGCAGCCCGATCCGGCCGATGTAGCGCGGCTCGCGGTCCACGCTGTGCTGCATGTCGAGGCGCCCGAATACCAGGCCCTCGTGGGCGGCGTCGAGCTGCGCGATCCGGCGCGCGGCCTGGTAGACCATCGCGTCCCGCTCGACCAGGCCGCCCTCGTGGCCCAGCTTGCCGCGGTTCTGGCCCTCTCGGGCCAGCTGCTGCGCGTTTCGGGCAGACTCCTCCAGCTGGAGGTAGACCAGGTCGACGAAAGCCTGCTCGGCCTTGATCTCGCCTTCGACCAGTTCGTCGTTCAAATGAGTCGTCCCCTCGGCCCATCCCGGTGTGGAAAAGGTGACTGCCCCTGCGAAGGGGCAAGCCCCCAAGCCTAACTCGCGATGGCGCGCTGGAGGTCATCTGTTCAGATCAGGGTCAGATACCTTGCGGATCGAGCGGGCCGTCCGCGCCCGGGAGCGACAGGGGCGACAGCATGACCATCCGCAGATTCTTCTCCCTTCCCGTGCTGGTCGTGGCCGTGCTGGCCCTGGCCCTGGGCTCGGTCGGCACCGCCGTCGCCGGTCCGGCCCTGACCAAGGGGAAGGTCAAGGCGATCGCCGGCAAGGTGGTCAAGAAGGCCGCCCCGACGCTGTCGGTTGCGCACGCGACGACCGCGACCACCGCCGGTAGCGCCACGACCGCGACCACCGCGGGCAACGCCACCAACCTCGCCGGCCAGCCGGCTTCGGCGTACCTCGACCGGGTCGTCCAGACGTCGAGCACCACCGACACCGCGGTCCCGATCGGGGACAACACCCAGATCACCGCCCCGATCGCCATCACCGTCCCGGCCGGCGTCGGCTTCGTCCAGGTCAACGCGGTCGCTTCGTTCAGGACCGGCAACACGCCCTTCTTCGTCTGGTTCCGGATGGACGGCGCGTGCCTCGACTCGGGCACCGACTACGACAACCGTCAGATCGGCCACACGGCCAACTTCATCTCGGTCAGCCTGAACCGAGTCGTCCCCGTGACCGCAGGGGCCCACACGTTCCGCCTGTGCGTCGGCACCTCCGAAGCGATCATCGCGGACAACCGCGTGCTGACCGTCGAGACAGTGGCGCTCGGCAGCTAGCCCTTGCGATTGAGGAAGGCGGTCATGGCCGCCTTCGCCTCGTCGGATGCGAACAGCCGCGCGCTGAGCGCAGCCATCTCCTCGCCGCGCGCGTCGATCCGGGCGACGAGGTCGTGGTTGAGGATCCGCTTCGACTCGCGCAGCCCCTGTGCGGCGCCGGTGGCAAGGCTCGCGCAGGTCCGGCGTACCTCGTCCGCGAGGTCATCGGCAGGGACGGCCCGCGTCACCAGGCCGTACGCCGCGGCCTCCGTCCCGCTGAACACCTCACCGCCCAGCGTCGCCAGCGCCGCGGCGCGGGGGTGCATCCGGTGGTGGACGGTCAACGAGATGATCGCTGCGGCCAGCCCCAGCTTGACCTCGGTGAGCGCGAACGTCGCGTCCTCGGCGGCGATCGCGATGTCGGAGGCGGCCACGATCCCGATGCCCCCGGCGCGCACCGGTCCGCCGACCTCGACCACGACCGGCTTGCCCATCGTGGCGATCAGGCGCTGCAGCCGGACGATCCCCTTCGCGCCCTGCTCCATGCCCTGGCTGGTCGCCTCGCTCAGGTCGGCCCCGGAGCAGAAGACCCGCCCGGACGACCGGATCACCACGACCTTGACCGTGTCGTCGGCCTCGGCCGTCTCGAGCCTCTCGAACAGCTCGGTCACCAGCTGACGCGACAGCGCGTTGCGGTTGTGCGGACTGTCCAGCGTGATCGTCGCGACCTGGTCGGCGACGTCGAGGTGGACCAGCTCGGTCTGGGTGTCGGTCACAGGGTGAAGACTGCCGCACATGGACGACGTGTGCTTCGTGGAGGTGGCCGACGAGCAGACGGTCGCCGACTGGCAGCGCATCCACAACGAGATCATCCCGACCGACCCGCTGTCCCTCGACGACGTGCGCGAGCGATCATCGCGACACCGGCTCGAAGTCGCGTACGTCGGCGCCGAGGCGGTCGGCAACTCGACCGTGCGCCGGCCCACCGAGGACGCGGGCACGATGGTGATCGCCCGGGTGCTGCCGCCGTACCGCCGCCGGGGCATCGGGACGGTGCTGTTCCACCGCGGCCTCGAGGTCGCGGTGGCCTGGGCGGACCAGCGGCCGGTGGAGTCGGTCGTGCTCGAGACCAACGAGGACGGCCTCGCCTTCGCACTCGCGCGGGGTTTCGTCGAGGTGGAGCGCTACACGCTGCCCGGCGCCACCATCCCCTACGTCGCGCTCGAGCTGCGCGGCTGACTGTCGGAGAGAAGGAGCACGCGTGCTGCACATCGGAGTCCTCGGCCACTCGGTCCCGGGGGCGGCCCACTGCTTCCAGGAGATCGCCCGCTACGCCGAGGAGCGGCTCGGCGACCACCAGCACCCCGACCTCACGCTTGACTGCATCGCGATGGGCCGCAGCATGCCCGCGTGGCGCTCCGGCGACCGCGAGGCCATCCGCGCGATCCTGGCGGAGAGCGTCGACAGGCTGGCGCGCGCCGGCTGCGACTTCTTCGTCTGTCCCGACAACACCGCGCACCTCGCGCTGGACCTGCCGGGCCCGGAGCTCGCGCTGCCGAGCCTGCACATCGCCGAGGTGGTCGCGGCCGAGGCGGCGACACGCGGCTTCCGGAAGGTCGGGATCATGGGTACGGCGTGGACGATGACCGCCGACCTCTACCCCAAGGCTTTCGCCGCCCACGGCATCGACAGTGCGGCGCCGACGGAGGCCGACCAGCGCGACATCCAGCGCATCACCTTCGACGAGCTGGTGCACGGTGTCTTCCGCGACGGGGCACGGGACCGGTTCGTCGAGGCGGCTCTCGCGCTGGGCGAGGCCGGGTGCGATGCCGTGGCGCTGGTCTGCACGGAGCACCCGCTGCTGCTCACGACCGACGTGGCCCCGCTGCCGACCCTCGACTCGACCAGCCTCCTGGCTCGAGCTGCGGTCGACGCGGCGCTGGACCCGCCTGCATCGCTGCGTGGGCACTGACCGGCTCCGACTGTCGGAGGCCGGTGCCATGATCCCGGCATGGCGTACGACGAGGTGCTCGCCGAGCGGATCCGGGGGCTGTTGCCGGACATACCCGTGGCGGAGCAGAAGATGTTCGGTGGCCTGGCCTTCCTCATCGGCGGCCACATGTCCGTCGCCGCGAGTGGCAAGGGCGGGTTGATGGTGCGCTGCGACCCGGCCGACACCGAGCGGCTCGTCGGCGAGCCGGGCACCAGCCGGATGGAGATGCGCGGCAAGGAGCTGGACGGCTGGCTCCGCGTCACGAGTGACGCCGTGGCCGACGACGACGCCCTGGAGCGCTGGATCGCGGTCGGCACGTCCTATGCCGTGAGCCTGCCGCCCAAGGTCTGAGCCTTCGGGCCGAGCTCGCTCGGGCCGAGAAGCAGCGAAGAGGTTGAGGGTCTCGGCTCGGACACGCGCGCCAGCGCGGGGCTGAGCGAGACGTCTCGAAACCCATCCGTGGCCGCGTCCGCTCCGAACAAGAAGCATGCGGAGCCGGCTCGCCTACGCCTTGTTCGGGGTCCTCGCGACCCTCGTCGGCATGGCCGCCGGCCACCTTGTTGCCTCGCTGCTGAACCAGGCATCGTCCCCGGTGCTTGCGGTCGGCGCGCAAGTCATCGACCTGACGCCGACTCCGCTCAAGGAGTACGCGATCCGGCAGTTCGGCAGCAACGACAAGCGGGTCCTCATCGGCTCGGTGCTGGGCGGGGTGCTGGCGCTTGCCGCCGTCGCGGGGCTGCTCGCGCGGCGTCGGTTCGCACTGGGCGCCGCGCTCCAGCTGCTTCTGGTCGCCGTCGCAGCGTTCACGGCGCTCAACCGGCCGGCCGCCGAGCCGGGCGACGTGGTGCCGTCCCTAGCCACCGCGATCGCCGGGGTCGCAGCCCTCTGGCTCCTGGACCGCCTGGCGACACGCGAGCCCGTGCCGGTCACTGACTCGGCCGGACCCTCGCGCCGCGGCGTACTTGTCGGCGCCGGGGTGCTCGTCGCGACCGCGGCCGTCATGGGCGGCGCCGGCCGCTGGATCGGGAAGTACCGCGCCCGGCTCACCGACATCGCCTTCCCGAAGCCCGCCGACCCGGCGCCGGCGTTCCCCGCCGGGATCGAGGCGGACTACCCGGGCATCACCCCGCTGCGAGTCCCGACCGGCGACTTCTACCGCGTCGACACCCGGCTCGACGTCCCGATCGTGGACATCGACGGCTGGTCGCTCAAAATCGACGGGATGGTCGACAAGGAGCTCGAGCTCAGCTTCGACGACCTGCTCGCGATGCCCCTCATCGAGCGCGACATCACCCTGACCTGCGTCTCCAACAGCGTCGGCGGCCCGTACGTCGGCGGCGCCCGCTGGATCGGCGTACGCCTCACCGATCTCCTGGAGCTGGCCGGCGTCAGGGACGGCGTGGACCAGATCTTCAGCACCGACGTCGACGGCATGACGATCGGTACGCCGTACGAGCTCGCCACCGACGGCCGCGACGCCATGATCGCGCTGGGCATGAACGGCGCGGCCCTCCCTCGTGAACACGGCTATCCCGCCCGGATGGTGGTCCCCGGCCTCTACGGCTTCATCAGCGCTTGCAAGTGGATCGAGCGGATCACGCTGACGACGTACGCCGCCAAGGACTCCTACTGGACCAAGCGCGACTGGGCCACCAACGCGCCCATCAAGATCTCCAGTCGCATCGACACCCCCAAGGTGCTCGAGACCATCGACGCGGGCGACACCTTCATCGGCGGCATCGCCTGGGCGCAGCAGAACGGCGGCGTCGCCGGCGTGCAGGTCCAGATCGACGGCGGCGCCTGGCAGGACGCCATGCTGGGCCCGACTGCCGGCAACGACTACTGGCGGCAGTGGTACCTGCCCTGGACCGCCGAGCCCGGCTCCCACAACCTCTCCTGCCGGGTCGTCGACGGCAACGGCGTGACCCAGTCCGCCGCCCGCATGGACCCCTTCCCCGAGGGCTCCAGCGGAGTCCAGCAGCTCATCGTGAAGGTCGCCTGACGCTGACCCGTGACTTTGTGTCGCCCAGAACCCGCTGACCCGGGACTTCTTGTCGCATGCAGCCGACAGAACGTCCCGGGTCACCCTCATTTCTGCGACAGAAGGTCCCGGGTCAGCGCGCAATCCGATCCGCGCCGGGCGCCGAAGAAGAGGTGTAAGCCAAATCAATCGGAAGGCCACACCAGTCATGAACCGCAGCTCCCTCCGCCGTACCGGTGCCGCCGGCGCCGCCCTGATCGCCCTCAGCCTGGGTCTCGCCGCGTGTGGCGACGACGCGGACAGCGGATCCAGCGCCAGCGAAGACACCAGCTCCTCGGCCGCGGCTCCCGCGGACGACATGAGCGCCGACCCGGCGATGGACGCCGGTGCCGACACCTTCGGCCCCGGCTGCTCGGCCATCCCGACGGACGGCAAGGGCTCCTTCAACGGCATGGTGACCGACCCGGTCGCGACCGCCGCCAGCAACAACCCGCTGCTGACCACCCTGGTCGCCGCGGTCACCGCCGTTCCCGGCCTGGCCGACACCCTGAACGCCGCTCCGGCGCTGACGGTCTTCGCGCCGACCAACGACGCCTTCGGCAAGATCCCCGAGAAGGACCTCAACGCGGTGCTGGCCGACGAGGCGACGCTGACCGCGATCCTGTCGCACCACGTCGTCGGCGAGCAGGTCGGCCCCGACCAGCTGGCCGGTGAGCACGAGACCCTCAACGGCGACACGATCACGATCGAGGGCGACGCGGAAGCCGGCTTCACGGTGGACGGTGCTGCCGCCAGCGTCATCTGCGGCAACATCCCGACCAAGAACGCGACGGTCTACGTTATCGACTCGGTCCTGATGCCCACCAAGTGACATCTCGTCACTGCAACCCACGCACGGGAGACTGATCACGTGGACCCGATCCGGCCCGTGGCCGCCGGCGCCCCCTCGCACGAGGGGGCGTCGTCGGCGCCCGATCTCGTCGACCTCTTGAAGGCCTGCGGCAGGGGCGACCAGACCGCGTTCGCACGGCTGTACGACGCGACGTCCAGCCGCGTCGTCGGCCTGGCGGTCCGGGTGGTCCGCGACCGAGCGCAGGCCGAGGAGGTCGCCCAGGAGGCGCTCCTCGAGATCTGGAAGACGTCTGGCCGGTTCGACCCGGCGAAGGGGAGCCCGCTCGGGTGGATGCTCACCATCGTGCACCGCAAGGCGGTCGACCGGGTCCGCTCCGCCGAGGCGTCGACGAGGCGGGACACGACGTACCACCAGCGGAACCAGCCGGTCGAGCACGACTCGACCGCCGAGGCCGCCACGGCCTCGCTCGAGGCGCGCCGGGTCCGCCAGGCCCTGGCCGGCCTGACGCCGGTGCAGCGCGAGGCGCTCGAGCTGGCCTACTTCGGCGGCTACACACACACGGAGGTGGCGACCATGCTCGAGCTCCCGGTCGGCACCGCCAAGACACGCATCAGAGACGGACTCATCCGCCTTCGCGACACCATGGGGGTCGGCGCATGACCATCGACATCCACGCTCTTTCAGGCGCGTACGCCGTCGAGGCTCTCGACGACGTCGAGCGGGCCCAGTTCGAGGAACACCTGGCTGAGTGCCCGGCCTGTCGCAGCGAGGTGGACTCGCTTCGCGAGGCCGCCGCGCTCCTGGCCGAGACCACGGCCACCGAGCCGTCCGCGGAGCTTCGCGACCGGGTGCTGGCCGACATCGCCGGAGTACGCCCGCTGCCGCCCGAGGGCGCGACCGTCACCGCCCTCGAGCCACGCCGGCGTCGCCGCGTCGTCACCTTTCTGGTGGCCGCCGCGGCGGCCGTCGCGATCGGGACCGGGGGGATCGTCTCGCAGCTGAACGACGACCGCAGCGCCGCCGACGAGGTCATCCAGGCCGACGACGCGCAGCGGTTCACCCAGTCCTTCCCCGGCGGCGCCACCGCCACAGTGGTCCGGTCCAAGAGCCTAAACAAGGCCGTCGTCATCACCCACGACATGCCGGCCGCGCCGAACGGGCACGCCTACGCGCTCTGGCTCCAGCACGACGACGTGATGGTGCCCGCCGGGGTCATGCCGGACGGCCCGGACAACGAGGTGGTGCTCAGTGGAGATGCCGCGAGCGCCAACGGCGCCGGGATCACCGTCGAGACCGCGGGCCAAGAGCCGAAAGAACCCAGCGACGACGTCGTCGCCTTGTTCACGTTCGACGCCTAGGCCCGGCGCCAGACGACGGCCGCGAAGCCAACCAGGAGCACCATCGTCGCGATCTGCAGGTAGTTCAGCAGGTCGTTGCCAGCCGGCATCACGAACTGGGCCAGCGTCAGGAGCACGAAGACGATCACGCCCACCACGGGTACGGCGCGGGCCCGAACCAACGCGGCCGAGAGCACGAGCGTGCCGAGCGTGAAGGTGACGAACCCAGCCATGTCGAGGCCGATCACATGGCCGACGTGGTTGTTGGCGTAGTCGACCAGCGAGCGCCCTGAGCCGTCCGGGAGGCCGGGCGCCGTCGCGAACCAGCCGAACGTCGCGAACGCCCCGGCGCCCATGGCGAACAGGATGCCCCCGGCGGTCGTGAGCACCGCGCCGACCAGCGCGGCGACCCGACCGCGAGTGCGGGTCAGGTGGAGCACACCGAGGCCGAGCGCGACCCCGATGACGGCGTACGCGAAACCGTCGACGAGCATGCCCGCCCACGCCGCGTCGCGGACTCGAGCAGCTTGTCGTAGTCGAGGAACTCGTCAGAGCTGCTGTCGAGCCGGTCGCCCCAGGGCGCGGCCACCAACAGCCCGGCGATGGTGGCGGAGCAGGCCGCGAGGGCAGCGGCGGCCACGCGGATCCGACCGGCCGCGGACGCGGGACCGACGTACGGGCGACGCTGCCGTGCGCATCGTGATCGGCGAGGACTCCGCCCTCTTCCGGGAGGGGCTGGCCAGGCTGCTCGAGGACGCCGGCCACGACGTGGTCGGTCGGGCAGGGGACGCGACCACACTGGTCGAGGTGGTCGAGCGAGAGCGCCCCGACCTGGCGATCGTGGACGTCCGCATGCCTCCCGACGGGACCGACGACGGAGCCCGAGCCGCCAAGGACCTTCGGAACCGGATGCCGGAGCTCGCGATCGTCCTGCTCTCCCAGCACGTCGAGACCAAGCACTCGGTCGAGCTGGTGTCCGGTGGCCGGTTCGGCTACCTGCTCAAGGACCGGGTCTTCGACGTCGACGACTTCATGGACGCGCTGCGCCGGGTGGCCGCCGGCGGTTCGCACTCGACCCCGAGGTGGTCGCGACGCTGCTCGGCCCGCGGCGCGGCCGCGACCCGCTGACGCTGCTGTCCCCGCGCGAGCGGGATGTGCTGGCGTTGATGGCCGAGGGGCGCAACAACGCGGGCATCGCCCGGCGGCTCTTCCTCACCGACCGCACGGTCGAGACCCACATCGCCAGCATCATGAGCAAGCTCGGGCTGGTCGAGACCCGCGAGGAGCACCGGCGGGTGCTGGCGGTGCTGGCCTGGCTGGGGGTCGGGCGGCCGGGCTGACGGTCAGCTGGTCTGGTCGCCCTCCTCCTCGAGCTCGTGCTCGCCCTTCTGCTCGCGGTCCAGGTCGCGCTTCTTCTCCAGCTCGTAGCGCTTGCGCTGCTCTTCTGCCCGGGCCCGCACATGCTTGAGGAACTCCTCGTCCTTCTCCGGGTCGACGGCTGCGGAGCGACCCGGACGGTCGTACTCGGGGAAGGCCGGCGCGCTGCGTTCGCCCCGGGCAGGCCGAGGCGTGCCCTGGGGCCGGCCGAGCACGAACCACGCGGCAGTGCCGAGCACCGGGAACAGCAGCACGAGCACGACCCAGGCCACCTTCGGCAGGTTGCGGACGTGCTGCTTCGGCGACTGGGCCACGTCGGCCAGGGTGAAGATCCAGACCGCGAAGCCGACGACCGTGACGAGCAGCTGGAGCTTGACCACGGCGCCAGTGTTGCGGACGCCGCACTCGCCTGTCTCTGGTCAGTCCGGGTGGTGCCACACTCGGGAGGGTGGAGGATCGGGTCTCCGAAGCGTTCGACGCGACACCGCGCGCGGGCTTCCTGCCGCGGCTGGCGCGCGGGCGGGCGGCGTACGACGGGCCGATCCAGATCGGCCGCGGCCAGACCAACTCCCAGCCGCGCACCGTGGCAGCGATGCTGCGCCTGCTCGAAGTGCGCGACGGCGACCGGGTCCTCGACGTCGGGGCCGGCTCCGGGTGGTCGACCGCGCTGCTCGCTCACCTGACCGGTCCGACGGGCGAGGTGGTCGGTGTCGAGCTCGAGCCCACGCTGGTCGAGTTCGGGCGCGCCAACCTGGCTCGCCTCGACCGGCCCTGGGCGCGGATCGAGCCGGCCGACCCCGGGCGGCTCGGGCGGCCCGACACGGCGCCCTACGACCGGGTGCTCGTGTCCGCCGAGCCACGCACGCTGCCCCAAGAGCTGGTCGAGCAGCTGGCCGCCGACGGGCGGATGGTGATCCCGGTCAGCGGCACCATGCTCCTGGTGCAGAACACCCCGTCGGGCCCAGAGATCAGTGAGCACGGCTGGTACCGGTTCGTGCCCCTGCGCTGAATAGGCTCTGGCGGGTGTCCAACCCAGAGTTCGGTGAGGAACTGGTCCGGCTCGCGTCGGCCGACAACTTCCGCGACGTGACCGGTCCGGACTCGGCGTACGTCGCCGTGGACGGCCGGCCGCTGCGCCGCGGCGTCGTCTACCGCTCCAACGAGCTCCAGCTCAGCCACGCCGATGCGGCGACGATCGCCCGGCTCGGGGTGACCGCGATCTACGACCTGCGGTCGACGCACGAGATCGACGCGCACCCCGACGCCGAGGTGCCCGGAGCGGCGTGGCACCACGTCGAGGTCGGCGGGATCCCCATGGTCCAGCTCGAGGAGCTCACGTCGCGCGAGGCTGCCGACGCAGTGATGCGCCGGGTCTACCGCAGTTTCGTCGAGGCCCCCGAGGCCCGCGCGGCGTACGCACAGCTGCTCCGGCACATCGCGGAGGCGGAGCAGGCGACCCTGTTCCACTGCGCGGCCGGCAAGGACCGCACCGGCTGGGTTGCGGCGCTGCTGCTCCACGTCGCCGGCGTCGACGACGCGACGATCCTCGAGGACTACCTGCTCACCAACTCCTTCTCGACCGCCACCAGGGAGAAGTACCTCGGGATGGTCCGCGAGCACCTCGGCGAGGACAAGGTGTCGGTCTACGAAGTGGCGATGGTGGTTCGGGAGGGCTACCTCCAGGAGGCCTACGCCGTGGCCGAGGAGGCCTACGGGTCGAGGGACGGATATCTGCGCGACGGGCTCGGCCTGGACGACCGGGTGCTGTCCCGGCTCCGGGACAGGTTGCTGGCGTGACCACCCCACGGAACCGAGTGCGGGTATGCGTAGCCAAACGTGGTGATCGCGTCCTCGAGGCAGCGCTCCACGCTCGCGGGACCGGTTCGGGAGTCGTTCGGTACGTCCGACTACGCGGGCTCAGCGCTGCATCTTCCCCTTCGGCCCCGGCTCCTCGACGGTCTGGAGCTCTCCGGTATCGGGGTCCTTGAAGCTGACGTCGACGATCTCGGCCTGCTTGTGCTGCTGGGCGCGCACGTAACTGGCGTACGCCCGCCGGTCGGCCTCGGTGAGCTCGCCGCGGTCGACGAACAGGGTCCGCAGGGAACGCGGCCAGAGCCGGCGCGCGAGCACGACGTTGACCTCCATGCCGATCACGCCCACCAGCGCCGCGACGTAGATGATGCCGATCAGACCGAGCACCAGCGCGAAGACGAAGTTCATTCCCCCGGTCTCGGCCAGCACCTTTGTCGTGTACTGGGTGCCTACGTACTGGAGTCCCTGCCAGAGCACGGCGACCGTGAACGCGCCCGGCGCGGCGCGCCCGAGGTGGTGTCGGCGGGCGGCGGCGAGCCGGAACACAGCGGTGAGGAGGAGCCCGGTGAGCAGCACGGTGACCAGCCGAATCCCCCATTGCAACGTCGCGTCGAGGCGCGGCCCGAACACCTCGGTCTCGCTGCCGAGCGTCGACACGATGGCAATCCCGAGCACCGACGTGCCGACTATGGTGAGAAGCGCCAGACTCTTCAGCCGGAGCCGCACGGGGTTGGGCCGTTGGTTGCGGGGCACGGACCACGCGACGTTCAACGCGTTCTGGAGCGACTGGCCGAGGCCCATCGAGCCGTAGATCGCCGTCAGCACACCGACCACGGTGCTGACCTTGGAGCCCTGAAACGCTTCGGGACGGCCGAGCTCGTCGCCGATGATCGGGAAGGTGCTCAACGCCGAGTCGATGACTCGCTCCTGGAACTCCGGGTTGCCCTGGAGGATGAAGCCGAAGATGGTCGTGGCGAGCAGCAGCATCGGGAAGATCGCGATGAGCGCGTAGAAGCTGATGATCGCCGACAGGTAGGGCCCCTGGTCGTCGATGAACTTGAAGAACGTCGCAACGGGGAAGCCGAGGAACGACCTCTTCCGCTGCGTGCGGTCGAGCGTGTCCACGAACCCCACGGGGGCAAGGCTATGCGGAGGGTCGTCGGTGGCCGGCTCAGACAGTGGAGAGAAGCCCGTCCGCGTCGGTGACGAAGAGCTGGACACCCTCGGTCACCTCGGGCTCGTCGGCGCCCAGAGCGACCGCGATCTTGTTGGTCGCGTTGCGGATCACGTCGAGGACGACCTCGACGGCCTGGTCGTCGTTGAGGTGCTCGCGGACCCGGGTGACGACGTCCTCGGGGACCGCCGAAGGGGTCCAGATGATCGCGTCGGTGAGGGCCAAGGCGGCCTTCGTCGCCTCGGGGAGATCGCTCTCCTCGTAGTTGTCGACTGCGTCGAACATCGCCTCGTCAGCACCGGCCGAGATCGCCGCCACCGCCCGCCGGGACTGGCACAGCCGGCAGTTGTGCTGACGGGCCCCGCGCAACCGCACCAGCTCGGTGATGGTCGGGTCGAGGGCGGCGTGCCGCGCGACGGCCCGCATGAACTCGTCGATGACGCCCCAGACGTCGCGGACCGGGATCCGGCGGGACGTGGGCCACTCCGAGGGCCCGAAGAGCTGGTCGAGGACGGCGTCGAGTCGTGGCGCGACGTCGCTGATCCAGATCATCTGGACGACGGCGGCCTGGTGCTCGCCGGTCTCCTTGGCGAGCGCGTCGCGCAGCTCGTCGTCCACCCTCGAGACGTCGGTGCGGAACTGCTCCGCGAAGGCCCGGACCGCCGGGGCCTCCAGCAGCTCGTCATGCACTCCGGACGGGCGGACCGACACCACCATCCCGAACGTCGATGCGGCATCCGGGGCGTAGCGCTCGAGGGCGTCTCGACCGGAGGCGCTTCGGATCTCGGTCTCACCGTCGCTCAGGATGTCGGTCATCACTCTCGACTCTCTCACGACAGTGGGCAGGTGTGGGTGCCAACGAGCGTTAGCCTCAGCCGCATGCCGGTCCGGAAAGCCCTCCTCGCGGCTCTTCTTGCGGCTCTTCTCGCGGCGTTCGCCCTGGTCATGGGTGCCGCGCCCTCGGTCGCGCTGACCGAGGACACCCGGGACCCCGGCGGCGACGTGCTGAGCGGGCCGTACTTCTCCGACGACCTCCCGACCCGGCCCGAGCCGGCGCGCCGCATCGCCGACATCACCCGGACGACGGTCGACCTCGGCGCGGACCTCGTGGTCACCACCCGGTTCCGCAACCTCGCCGCGGTCGGCCACCAGGAGTTCACGTGGTTCATCGCCACGTCAGAGGACGAGTTCTCCTGGAACGCCGGACTGACCGTGCAGCCGGGCAGGGACAAGGGAGCGTTCTCGCTCATCGACCCGATCGCCAACCAGCCCGGCTGTGGCAGAGCGGTGCTCGACCGGGCCGCGCGCCTGGTGAGCCTCACCGTCCCGGCGGCCTGCCTCGGCGACCCCGCCTGGGTGCGGATCGCCAGCGGCGTCAAGGTGTTCGTCGGCAGCACCCGGGTCTACTTCGACGACGCCCGCCGCGACTCCGGCGTGCGGCACGGCTGGAAGTACGGCCCGAAGGTCAGGGCCAGGCTGAGCGACATCGGTGGTTGAGGAGGTCGCGCTGCGACCGTCTCGAAACCTCCGCACCCCGCGCTGGGAGGTGACCACCGCTGGTCGAGCTTGTCGAGACCACCGCAGCCCATCAAACGTCCGCTCCTGGCTGAGGGGTCGGCGCCCGACGATGCCGAGCCGACCCGGTCGCCCGTGTTCACCAGGGGTCGCCACCGACCGAGGCGAGGGGGCGGGCTGGAGCGTCGGACGGCCTCGACGCCGCTGCCCTGGCGGGGTCCGCTCCAGCAGGGCCAGGCGGTCCCGCACACGGTGCAGAACCCGTGGGCCGGGTGGTGGTGCCCGCGGGCGGGTTGTGCCTGGCGAGTGGTGAAGGTGTCCATGGCGGTTTCCTCGGGTTCGGCAGGGCGGCTTTTCGACTCCTTTGATGGTTGTCCTCGAGCTGGCGCGGGGCGATCGTGCTGACCGCTCCGACGGCCGAGGAGACTGGCACCGTTGCGCGGGGTCGGGTCACGCCGGCGGGCGGTTCACCGCCGGTCCGGGGTGGGGCTGGCCGCACCCGGTCGGCGTAGGGCTCGCCCTCGAACGCCCGGCAAGTCGTCAACTGTTCGAGGCGCGCGGCGACCTTCTGCTACAACGGCCGACGTGCAGGACGTCGAGGTCGTCGTCGCCCACCGCGAGCGCGCGACCCTGCGGGTCGGAGACGTGTTCCTGAAGATCGACGCTGACCAGAGGCGCACCGACATCGAGGTCGAGGCGATGGCTTTGGCACCGATCCCGACTCCGGAGGTCCTGTGGCGGAAGCCGCCGGTGCTCGCGCTCGCCGCCCTCCCAGGGACGGCACTCGGCCGTCTCGGCGGGCCGTCGGTCGCATCGGCGGCGGCATGGGCCGCGGCGGGTGCCGCCGTACGGATGCTGCACGACGCGCCGCTGCCGCCATGGCCCGGTGAGAACCTCGAAGAGCTGGCATCGCGCCTCGATGGCGAGTGCGAGTGGCTGCTCACCAAGGACGTCCTGCCCGCCGACCTGGTCACGCGCAACCGCCGGGTTGCCGAGGCTGCGCTCCGAGCGTGGACACCGGTGTTCACGCATGGCGACCTCCAGATCGCCCATGTGTTCGCCGACGGTTCCGAGATCACCGGCGTGCTCGACTGGTCCGAGGCGAAGCAGGGTGACGCCCTGTCCGACCTCGCCAGCTTGACGCTCGGACACGAGGAGCACCTGGGCGACGTCCTCGCCGGCTATGGCACCGACGTCGACCTCGAGGTGATCCACGCCTGGTGGTCGATGCGAAGCCTGCTGGCGATCCGGTGGCTGCTCGAGCACGGCTTCGACCCGTCGGCCCCGGGCTGCGAGGTCGACGTGCTCAAGTCCCGGATGTGAAGCGACGCACCTACACCCTTGGTGCAGCTCGTCCGTCGTGCAGGTAGCGAGCCCGGCCCCTCGCGTCGGTGTCGATGAACTCAACGGCTCCGGCGCTCCCGCCGTGCGCGTCCAGGCACACGAACGTCTCGCGGTCGGCGCGGCGAAGCTCCCGGACTCGAGGTTTGACTTCTTCGCCGGCGAGGGTCGCCATCGTGACGGCGTCGTTGCGCTCCTCTCGAGTGAGCCAGAGCCGCCCCGACTCGTCGACGGTCACCTCGGCAACCTGGTTCCGGAGCTCGTACCTGCCGCGGTAGCGGTCGACGTCCTCGAGCGAGTCGGCGTCTGGCACCGGGCTGCGTGCCGGGGTGCTGAGGCCGGCGAGATCGCTCAGCAGCTCCTCGCGCAGCTTCGCGAACAGGGTCGACATGTCGCCGCCGTTGGCCAGCGCGGCGACCGCGACGTCCTGATCCGGAACGAGCACGAACATGGAGCCGCAACCGGGTGCGTCGCCGCCGTGCTCGACGATGTGCGGCGCGGTCGTCATCCGCCATCCCAGCCCCTGCCTCATGGCGCGCTCGGTCAGCGGCCGGAGGTCGACATCCGGTTCGCGCATGCGGCGGGCACGACTCGGTCGAGAGCAGCCGCGTGCCGTCGGGGGCGAGCCCGTCCGCCAGGTGCATCCGCGCGAACAGCGCCAGCCCGTGTGCCGGCATGGCGAGCTGGTTGCCCGCAGCCGGGTTCGAGGCCGGCATCACCGCCCAGGTCCGCAGCGGACGCAGCGGCGCACCCGGACCGGCTGACACGTGGCCGATGGCGGTGCGGTACGCCGGCGCCTCGCCGACGTCCACCACGACCTCGTCGAGGCCGAGCGGGTCGGTCAGGTAGCGGCGGAGGGCCCGGTTGTACGTCGTCCCACGCAGCACTTCGATGACGCGTCCCAGCACTCCCATGCCGGCACTGCAGTAGGAGAAGAAGCGGCCCGGCTCGGCATGCTGCTCCGCCTGCGACACGTGCTCGGTGACGAACCGCTCGAGCGCGTCCTCACCGCTGCTCGTCGGCGCCCAGATGTCGCCCTCGAAACCACCCGTGTGCGTGAGCAGCTGTCTGACGGTGATCTCCGAGCTCGCCCGCTGGTCCGCGGTCCGGAACCCGGACAGGTAGCGGGCAACCGGCAGGTCGAGCTCGACAAGCCCTTCGTCGACGAGCTGCATCACCAGCGTCGCGGTCCACACCTTCGTGGTGGACTGGATCATGAACGGCGAGTCCCGCCCGACCTCGACCCCAGTACGGACGTTGACCACACCCGCCTCGGCATCGATGATCTCGCCGCCGACCAGCACGGAGACCGACGCCCCCGGCACTCCGTGCTCGCTGACCAGGTCGGCAAGACGCTCCCGCAGCTGCAGCTGTGTCGGAGCCATACGACCTCTCGAGCCACGGGCACTTCTTCAAGCAACCTTGGGATACGTCGGACCGACGGTAACCACCGCACGACGATCCGAACGTCCGCCGCCCGCCTCTCGTGCAGCCGCTCAGTACGACTTCGGCAGCCCCAGGGAGTGCATGGCGATGAAGTTGAGGATCATCTCCCGGCTGACCGGCGCGATCCGGCCGGCGCGGGTGGCGACCAGGAGGCCGGCCATGCCGTACTCCTGGGTGATCCCGTTGCCACCGTGGGTCTGCACCGCACGGTCCGCGGCGTCGCAGGCGGCCTCGGCGGCGGCGTACTTCGCCATGTTGGCGGCTTCGCCCGCGCCCATGTCGTCGCCGGCGTCGTAGAGCGCGGCGGCCTTCTGGGTCATCAGCCGGGCCAGCTCGACCTCGATGTGGGTCTGGGCGAGCGGGTGGGCGATGGCCTGGTGCGAGCCGATCGCGTCCTTGAAGACGACGCGCTCCTTGGCGTACGCCGCGGCGCGGTCGAGTGCGAACCGCGCGAGGCCGGTCGAGAACGACGCCGCCATGATCCGCTCAGGGTTCAGGCCGGCGAACAGCTGCACCAATCCGCCGTCCTCGTCGCCGACCAGTGCGTCGTCGGGCAGCCGGACGTCGTCGATGAAGACGGTGAACTGCAGCTCGGGGCTGACGATCTCCATCGGGATGCTCTTGAACTCGAAGCCGGGTGAGTCGGTGGGGACGACGAACAGGACCGGCTTCACCTTGCCCGTCTTGGCGTCCTCGGCCCGCGCGACGACCAGCACGTTGTCGGCCTCGTCGACGCCGGAGATGTAGATCTTGCGGCCGTTGAGCACCCACTCGTCACCGTCGCGGCGGGCGCTGGTGGTGATGTTGTGCGTGTTGGTGCCGGCGTCGGGCTCGGTGATCGCGAACGCCATCGTCGAGGTGCCGTCGCAGATGCCGGGCAGCCAGCGCTGCTTCTGCTCCTCGGTGCCGTAGCGGCTGATGATGGTTCCGCAGATCGCCGGACTGACGACCATGAGCAGCAGCGGGCAGCCCTGCGCGGCGAGCTCCTCGCAGACCGCCGCGATGTCGCCGATGCCGCCGCCCCCGCCGCCGTACTCCTCGGGGATGTTGATGCCGAGGTAGCCGTTCTTGCCGATCTCCAGCCACAGGTCGGTGGTCTTGCCACCCGAGCGCGCCTTCTCGACGAAGTAGTCGCGGCCGTACTTGCCCGCCAGCTTCGACACCTCCTTGCGCAGCGTCTGGCGCTCCTCGGACTCGCTGAAGTTGTTGCTCACTCTGTCTCCTCCGCTGCTTCCTCGACCACGGCCAGGACCTCACCGGCGGCGACCTGCGCACCGGGCTTCACGTCGATCTCGGTCACCGTGCCCGGGCCGGGCGCCCGCACGGTGTGCTGCATCTTCATCGCCTCGAGGACGAGCACCGGCTGGCCGGCCTCGACCTGCTGGCCCTGCTCGACCGCGACGCTGACGACGGTGCCGGGCATCGGCGCCAGCAGGCTCCCGCTCGCCACCGCCTCCGCGGGGTCCACGAACCGGGGCGGACGCCGGAGCGCGGCGTGCCCGCCCGGCCAGTCCACGTCGACCTGGTCACCGACGATCGCCACGTCGTACGACGTCCGGACACCGTCCGACTCGAGCACCACGCTGGTCGAGCTGGCCGAGACCACCGCAGCCTCGTCGAGCACGTAGCCGTCCCGGCCGCCCCACCACTTCACCGACACGTCGTCCTCGAACGCCGTCACCTGTGGCTGGGACACCACGTTGCGCCAGGCGACGGGGATCCCTTGCTGGACGACTCGCTTCTCGCGATCCAGCTCAGCCAGAGCAAGCGCAGCCGCGGCGGGTGCCTGCCCTGCGGAGGTCTCGACAAGCTCGACCAGCGGGAGCAGGTCCGTGGATACCTCACCCGAGAGGAATCGCTCGTCGCGAAGCACCGCGACCAGCTGGTCGCGGTTGGTGACCAGGCCGTGGATCCTCGCTCGCGACAGCACTCCTGCCAACTGGCGCGCGGCCTGCTCGCGGGTCGGCGCATGCGCGACGACCTTGGCCAGCATGGCGTCGTAGTACGTCGACACCTGGCTCCCGGTCTCGAAGCCGGAGTCCACCCGGACCCCGGGCTCGAGGGGGATGTCGAACAACGTGAGGGTGCCGCTCCGCGGCTGGTAGTCCGCGCCCGGGTCCTCGGCGTAGAGCCGCACCTCGATCGCGTGACCATCGACCGGTGGTTGAGGAGGGCGCTCTGCGCCCGTCTCGAAACCCCGGTCCTCGGCAACGGCGATCTGCAGCTCGACCAGGTCGACTCCGTGCACGAGCTCTGTGACGGGATGCTCGACCTGGAGGCGGGTGTTCATCTCCAGGAACCAGAACCGCTCGGTCGCGGGGTCGTAGAGGAACTCGACCGTGCCGGCGCCGCGGTAGTCGATCGCGTCGGCCGCCTTGCGGGCCGCATCGTGGAGCGCGGCGCGGACCTCGTCGCTCAGCGCGGGTGCGGGCGCCTCCTCGACGACCTTCTGGTGGCGACGCTGCACGGAGCAGTCGCGGTCGCCGAAAACGCTTGTGCCGATGACCTGGACCTCGACGTGGCGGCCTCGCTCGACGTACGGCTCGACGAAGACGGTGCCGTCGCCGAACGCCGACTCCGCCTCGGCCTCGGCCGCCGCGATCTCGCCGGGGAGCTCGGCCAGCGTGCGGACGATCCGCATGCCGCGGCCGCCACCGCCGGCCGACGCCTTCACGAGCAGTGGGAGGTCCGCCTCGCTCGGCTCTTCGGGAGCCTCCAACGTGGGCACGCCGGCCTTCCGCATCAGCTCCTTGGCACCGATCTTCGAGCCCATCGCGTCGATGGACTCCGGCGTCGGCCCGACCCAGGTCAGCCCGGCCCCGATGACCGCGCGGGCGAAGTCGGCGTTCTCGGACAGGAACCCGTAGCCCGGGTGGATTGCGTCGGCGCCGGCAGCCTTGGCGGCGGCCAGCACCACGGCGACGTCGAGGTAGGTCTCGGCCGGGGTGTTGCCGGGCAGCCGCACGGCGGCATCGGCCTCGCGCACATATGGCAGCCCCGCGTCCGCGTCGGAGTGGATCGCGACCGTCGAGATGCCCAGCGTGCGGCAGGTGCGGAAGACCCGGGACGCGATCTCGGCCCGGTTGGCCACCATCAGTCGGCTGATCATCGGCCACCTCGGTGGTTGAGGAGCGCGCTCTGCGCGCGTCTCGAAACCTGGTGAGGTGTGGCTGGGACCCAGCCCAAGCTGCAGAGGTTTCGAGACAGTCGCTGCGCGACTTCCTCAACCAGCGTGGGTGCAGTCACGGGCGGAACACGCCGAACCGGTCGGTGCCGGCGTACGGCTTGTTCTCGATCACCGAGAGGCAGATGCCCAGGATCGTGCGGGTGTCGCGCGGGTCGATCACGCCGTCGTCGTAGAGCATCCCGGAGAGGAAGAACGGCAGCGACTGCTCTTCGATCTGCGCCTCGACGACCTCCTTGATGCCCTTGAAGCCCTCGGCGTCGAAAACCTCGCCCTTCGACTCGGCCGACTGCTTGGCGACGATCTCGAGTACGCCGGCCAGCTGGGCCGGGCCCATGACCGCGGACTTCGCGGAGGGCCAGGTGAAGAGGAACCGGGGGTCGTAGCCGCGGCCGTTCATGCCGTAGTTGCCGGCGCCGTACGACGCGCCCATGATCACGCTGAGGTGCGGGACGCGGGAGTTGGAGACCGCGTTGATCATCATCGCGCCGTGCTTGATGATCCCGCCCTGCTCGTACTCCTTGCCGACCATGTAGCCGGTGGTGTTGTGAAGGAACAGCAACGGGGTGTCGACCTGGTTGGCGAGCTGGATGAACTGGGTCGCCTTCTGCGCCTCCTCGCTGAACAGCACGCCCTGCGCGTTGGCGAGGATGCCGATCGGCCGGCCGTGCAGCCGCGCCCAGCCGGTGACGAGCGACGAGCCGTAGAGCGGCTTGAACTCGTCGAAGGCGACTGCATTGGTCGGCGACTCCCCGTCACAGATGCGGGCGATCACCTCGCGGGGGTCGAAGGGCTCCTTGAGGTCGGTCGGGATGAGGTCGAGCAGCTCGTCGGGGTCGGCGTCGGGCTCCGCCCAGGCTCTGCCATCTTCTTGGGGAGGTGCGGCGTACGCCTTGCGCCAGTTCAGCCGGGCGACGATCCGCCGGCCGATCCGGATCGCGTCGCGCTCGTCCTCGGCGAGGTAGTCAGCGAGGCCGCTGATCCGGGCGTGCATCTCGGCGCCGCCGAGCGACTCGTCGTCGGACTCCTCGCCGGTCGCCATCTTCACCAGCGGCGGGCCGCCGAGGAACACCTTGGCCTGCTTCTTGACCATCACCGTGTAGTCGGACATGCCCGGCACGTAGGCGCCGCCCGCGGTCGAGTTGCCGAACACCAGCGCGATGGTCGGCTGCTTCGCTGCCGAGGAGCGGGTGATGTCGCGGAACAGCTTGCCGCCCGGGATGAAGATCTCCTTCTGGGTCGGCAGGTCCGCGCCGCCGGACTCGACCAGGGCGACCGTCGGCAACCCGTTCTCCTCGGCGATCTGCGAGGCGCGGAAGATCTTCTTGACCGTCCACGGGTTGCTGGCGCCGCCCTTCACCGACGGGTCGTTGGCGGTGATCAGGCACTCGACGCCCTCGATGACGCCGATGCCGGTCACCACCGACGCGCCGACCGCGAAGTCGGAGCCCCAGCCGGCCAGCGGCGACAGCTCCAGGAACGCCGATCCCACGTCGACGAGCAGCTCGATCCGCTCGCGGGGCATCAGCTTGCCGCGCTGGTGGTGCCGGTCGACGTACTTGGGACCACCGCCGGCGACGGCCTTGGCGTGCTCGACGTCGAGGTCGGCCAGCTTCTCCATCATGGCTTCGCGATTGGTCATCGACACTCCCGGTGGCTGAGGAGCGCGCGCTGCGCGCGTCTCGAAGCCTGGTGACGCGAGGCTGGGTCCCAGCCCGGGCTTGGGAGGTTTCGAGACAGTCGCTGCGCGACTTCCTCAACCACCGTCGGCCTCCTTCTCCAGCACGACCTTCATCCGCTCCAGCGTGGTGCGCATGCCCCTCTCGTTGGTGCGGCCGCGCAGCGGGCCGAGCAGGGTCCAGTAGAGCCGCATGGGGAGAGCGGGCTCGAGACGGAAGTACTCGGTGACCTTCGTGCCGGCGCCGTCGGGCTCCAGCCGGTAGCCCCAGTTGTTGAGGGTCACGTCGTCGGTGCCGACCGCGAACTCGAAGACCTCGTTCGGCACGCACTTGGTGACCTGGCAGGGCGACCAGTAGATCGGGCCGACGCCGTTGCGCTTCACGTGCCCCTTGAACGACGCACCCACCTCGGGGCCGGTCGAGCCGCGCGTCCACTCGGCTTCGAACGTCTCCGGTGAGAACTCACCGATCCGCGTGATGTCGCTGACCAGCGCCCACACCTGCTCCGGCGGGGCGTCCATGTGCAGCGACACCTCACCGCCCAGCGGCCGGAACACACTCGTCAGCAGGCCGGTCACGACGCGTAGCCCAGCAGTCGGGCCGCAAGGTCGGTGAGCACCTCGGACGCTCCCCCTCCGATCGGCAGGATCCGGGCGTCGCGATAGTGCCGCTCCACCTCGGTCCCGTGCATGTAGCCGGTGCCGCCGTGCAGCTGCACCGCCTGGTCACAGACGTACGTCGCCGCGTCGCACGCCGTCTGCTTCGCGAGGCACGCCTCCGCGATCACGTTCTCCCCTGACACGTGCCGCTCTGCGATCGCGCGCGTGTAAGTGCGCGCGACTTCGACCTGGCGGCGCATCTCGACGAGCTTGTGCCGCACCACCTGGTTGACGATCAGCGGCTTGCCGAACGTCTCGCGGTCGCGGCAGTACGCCGCGGTGAGGTCGAGCGAGCGGGCCGCGATGCCGTAGGCGTGCACGGCGAGCCCGATCCGCTCGACCACGAACTGCTCGGCGATCTGGTAGAAACCCGTGTTCTCCTCGCCGACCAGGTTTGCCGCGGAGACCCGCGCATCGACGTAGGACAGCTCGGCGGTGTCGGAGCAGTGCCAGCCCATCTTGCGCAGCGACCGGTCGACATTGAAACCGGGAGTGCCGGCCTCGACCACGAGCAGGCTCACGCCCCCATGACCGGGCCCGCCGGTGCGGACCGCGGTGGTGACGAAGTCGGCCCGGACCCCGCTGGTGATGAAGGTCTTGGCGCCGTTGACGACGTAGTGGTCCCCCTCGCGCACTGCGGTGGTCCTGATCGCGGCTACATCGGAGCCGCCACCGGGCTCGGTGACGGCGAGCGACCCGATGGTTTCGCCGGCCAGGGTCGGTCGGACGAACCGGTCGATCAGGTCTGCGTTCCCGGAGCTCGCGATGTGAGGAAGCGCGATGCCCCCGGTGAAGAGCGCCGCCATCAGCCCGCTGGACGCACCCTCCGCGAACATCGCCTCCTGCAGGTCGACCGAGTCGAGCAGCGTGCCGCCGCCCCCGCCGACCTCCTCAGGGAAGGCGACGCCGAGCAGCCCCTGCTTGCCGGCGGTCAGGTGCAGCTCGCGCGGGATCGAGCCGGCGTCCTCCCACTCCTGGAGGTGTGGCGCGACCTCGCGACGTACGAACTCCGCGCCCAGGTCTCGGATCTCGGTCATATGAGCTCCTCCTGGATGTGCACCATCCGGGAGCGCAGCCACTCGCCGAGCCCCTTGGCCTGGGGGTCGAAGCGGGTCGACGCGGCCACACCCCGGCCGAGCAGGCCGTGCACGACGACGTTGACGCCGCCGAGGTTGGGGAGCACGTAGACGTCGACCTCGAGCTCGCGGGCCTCGGGAATCAGCTCGCGGACCCGGCGCGGGCTCAGCACCTTGGCCAGCCAGGTGACCCGGGCCGCCCGGCGAGGGTCACCGTCGTTCGCGACCCAGAGACCGATGTTGGCGTCGCCGCCCTTGTCGCCGGAGCGCGCGTGCACGAACGTGCCGAGCGGCATCCGGCGGTTGAGCGAGTCGGCGGGGGCGGGGTACGGCGAAGGACGCCGTCCCGCGTCGGGGTCGGCGGTCGAGAACTCGGCGGGATCGGCGATCTCCTCGCGGCGCCCGTCGGCGTGGACCACCGTGTGGTGCACCTGCGCGCGGTCGACGTACTCCGGCCGGAAGACGCCGTAGGGGGTCGGCTGCTGCGGAGGGGTGGTCATCGTGAAGCCGGGGTACGACGCGAGCGCGAGCTCGACCGCCGGCGCGGTGAAGGCGCGGCCGACCGGGTCGGGCTGCGGGTCCATCACCGTGCAGCGGAGCAGCGCGGAGGCCGCCTCCTCGCTGTCGGCGTCCTGGGGCGGCAGGGCGACCCGCGACCAGGTGACGTCCTTGGCGGTCAACGAGGGGGTGAGCTGCTCGCGGACCCACTCGGCCTTCTCCTCGACGTCGAGGCCGGTGAGCACGAACTCGACCTGGTTGCGGAAGCCGCCGAGCTCGTTGACCGAGACCTTGAGCCGCTCGGGCGGCGCCTCGCCGCGGACACCGGACACCGCGACGCGGTCCGGGCCCTCCTGCTCGAGCCGGATCGTGTCGAGCCACGTGGTCACGTCGGGGTTGAGGTAACGGGTCGTCTGGATCTCGTAGACCAGCTGCGCGGTGACAGTGTCGACCGTGACCGCGCCGCCGGTGCCGTCGGGCTTGGTGATCACGCTGGAGCCGTCAGCGGCGATCTCGGCGATCGGGAATCCCAGTGGCTTCGCGGGGTCCATGCCGTCCTTGACCAGCCTGCGGAAGCCGGAGAAGTTGCCGCCGGTCGCCTGCGCGCCGCACTCGATGACGTGCCCCGCGACCACGGCGCCGGCGAGCTCGTCGTACGACGCGGGCGTCCAGCCGTGGTGCGCGACGGCCGGCCCGACCACAACGCTCGCGTCGGTGACGCGGCCGGTGACCACCACGTCGGCGCCGGCGTTGAGCGCCGCGGCGATGCCGAAGCCGCCGAGGTAGGCGTTGGCAGTCAGCGCACCGTCGTACAGGCCGAGGGGGCGGAGGTCGTCACCCTCGACGTGCGCGACGGCCGGGTCGAGGCCGAGCCCCTTCGCGACCTCGCGGATCCGGTCGGCAAGGCCGGCCGGGTTGAGCCCGCCGGCGTTGCTGACGATCTTGACGCCCTGCTCGAGGGCGAGGCCGAGGCAGTCCTCGAGCTGCCGGACGAAGGTGCGCGCGTAGCCGAGCGACGGATCCTTCATCGCGTCCTTGCCGAGGATCAGCATGGTCAGCTCGGCGAGGTAGTCGCCGGTCAGGACGTCGAGGCGCCCGCCTTCCAGCTGCTCGCGCATCGCCGACAGCCGGTCGCCGTAGAAGCCGGAACAGTTGCCGATCACCACGGAGCTCATGCCGACACCGCTGGTTGAGGAGGGCGCGCTAGCGCCCGTCTCGAAACCCCCGAAGGGCGGGCTGGGACCCGATCACAGCCGTCGTTGCGTCGCAGCCCCGGCTTGCGAGGTTTCGAGACGCTCGCTAGCGCGAGCTGTTCAACCATCGAAGCGCTCCCTTCCCTCACCTGGGGGCCCGGCGAACGCCTGCGCGATGTCGAGCCAGCGCTCGGCATCGGCACCGACCGCGACCAGGTCGGTGTCGGCGCGGTTGACCCGCTGGGTGACCAGCAGGCAGAAGTCGTACGCCGGCCCGCGCACCGACTGGGCCGCATCCTCGGGACCCCAACCCCAGACCTCGCCGCTCGGGGCGGTCAGCTCGACCCGGAACTCGTCCGCCGGCGGCTCCGCCTGGTTGACCGAGTAGGCGTAGTTGCGGGTCCGGACGCCGAGGTGCGCGACGTTCCTGATCCGGTCGGTCGGCTCGGGCCGGTCTCCAGCGGCGTCGTAGACGTCGAGCGCGTGCGCCCACGTCTCCATGAACCGCGCGGTCGCCATGGAGGCGGCCGACATCGGCGGCCCGAACCACGGCATCTTCCGGCCGGACGGCAGCGCTGTGAGGGCGTGGCGGAGACCGTCCCGGCTCGCGGCCCAGCGCATGAGCACCTCGTCGCGCGGCAGGTCAGCGAGCTCGAAGGCGCCCTTGTCGACGTAGCCCATCGGGTCGTTGATCGCAGCCAGCACGACGTCGTCCCACGCCTGCTTGGCCTCTGGCGACTCGTGTGAGTAGGCGACGAGGATGGCGACCTCGTCGGTCCAGAGCAGGTGCGCGACCTGGGTGGCGACGGTCCAGCCCGGCGCCGGCGTCGGGCGGGTCCAGCCGTCCGGGCCGAGTCCTTCGACGGTCGCTCGGAGCTGGTCGCCCTCGGCGGTGAGGTCGTCGAGCAGTCTCTCCAGCAGCTCGCTCATCGGCGCTCCAGGGCGTTGTCGAGCGTCTGCGCCCACTGGTCGAGGACCCGGGTACGGCGGCGCCGGTCGTCACTGATCGTGTTGGCCAGCCCGAGCCCGCGCACCAGGTCGAGCGTGGCCTGCACCAGCTCGCGCACGCCGGGCTGCGACTCGTCGGCACCGAGGAGACCGAGCGTCATCCGATGCGTCTCGCGACCCACCTTCAGTTCCAAGGGCGCGACCTCCGCCAGAAGGTCGGGGTCGGTGCGGGCCGCCACCCAGAGCTCGAGCGCGGCGGTGAAGACCGGTGAGGTGAAGTGGTCGCCGAGCACCTGGAGGACCGCGCGGGTCCGCTTCGGTCCGGTGGGCAGGTTCTCCGCCGCCGCCGCGAGCTCGGCGCCGCGGACCTCGGTCACGTGCAGGACGGCCGCGACCACGAGGTCCTGCTTGGTCGGGAAGTGGTGCAGCTGGGCGCCCCGGCTGACACCGGCCCGCTCGCTCACGAGCGTGGTCGACGTGCCGGCGTACCCCTTCTCGACGAGCAGCTCGACGGTCGCCTCGAGCAGCCGCGCCCGCATCGCGCGGGTGCGCTCCTCCTGCGGGACGCGCGTCACCGCTGCCTGGCTCGCCACCCCGTCAGGATGGCCTGCTCACCAACAAACAGTCAAGCCTGACTGTATCTTTGGGCAGGTCTTCCCCAGACCTGCTCAGACCTCGGGCGGCGCCACGTAGGTGTAGCCGTTGACCAGGGTCGCCGAGCCACCCGACGTGGTCAGCACGATGTCGACCACTCCCGCCGCATGCGCCGGTGTCATCACCACGATGACGTTGGCGGCGATCGGGGTCAGGTTGGTGGCCGGTACGCCGCCGAAGGTCACCGCGGTCGCGCTGCCGGCGTTGGACCCGACCAGCGTGACGGAGGTGCCACCGGCGATGGGCCCCGCCGCCGGGCTCGCCGAGTTCAGCGTCGGCGGCGCCACATAGGTGAACCCGAAGGCCAGCGTGGCCGTGCCACCAGGTGTCGTCACCTCCACGTCGGCGAAGTCCTCCGGATGCGCCGGAGTCTTCGCGGTGACCGTGGAGTCGTTGACCACGATGACGTCGGTGGCGTTCAGCCCTCCGAAGGTCACGCCGGTAGTGCCCGTCAGGTGCGTGCCACTGATCGTCACGGTGGTGCCGCCCGTGGTCGGCCCCTCGAAGGGGTCCACGCCCGTGATGGTCGGGACGTCCACGTAGGTGAATCCCTGGACCAGGGTGGCCGAGCCCCCGGGGGTCGTGACAAGTACGTCGACCGGCCCCCCCGCGTGCGCGGGCGTTGTCGCCGTGAGCTCGGTGGCCGAGATGACGTCCACGTCGGTGGCCGGCTGGCCGCCGAGCTCGACCTGGATCCCGGGCCGGAACCCGGTGCCTGTCAGGGTCACCGACGTACCGCCCGCGGTCGGGCCGCTGTCAGGACTGATCGCGGTGACGGTCGGCGGCACCACGTAGGTGTAGCCGTCGGTCAGCGTGTCGGTGCCACCGGGCGTCGAGACCACGACGTCCACGTCGCCGGCCGCGTGTGCCGGGGTCACAACAGCCGCCTCGGTCGCGGAGATGATGGTGAGACCGGTCGCGGCCGCCCCATCGAAGCTCACCTGCATCCCGGCCAGGAACCCAGAGCCGGTCAGCGTCACCGTCTGGCCACCCGTGGCCGGACCATGGTCCGGGTTCACCGCCGCCAACGCCGGGGCCGTCACGTAGGTGTAGCCGCCGTGGAGGCTCGCCGAGCCGCCCGGCGTGGTGACCGACACGTCGACGACGCCGGCCGCGTGCCCGGGAGTGGTGACGGTCGCCGAGGTTCCCGCGGGGTTGACCCAGTCCACGGTCGCGAGCGTCCCGCCGAACCGGACCTGCAGTCCGAACTGGAGGCTCGTGCCGGTCAACATCACCGACTGCCCACCCGCCGCCGGTCCCTCGTCGGGGGACGCGCCGGTCAGGGTCGGTTCCGCAACGTAGGTGAAGGGGTTGGCGAGCGTCGCAGTGCCGCCCGGCGTGGTGACGGACACGTTCACCAGCCCGATGGCGTGCGCGGGTGTGGTGACCGTCGCCGACGTGCCGCCCGGGTTCACCGAGTCCAGAGCCGCCAGCGTGCCGCCGAACCGCACCTCCATGCCGGCACGGAAGCCGCTCCCGGTGAGGGTCACCGTCGTGCCGCCACCAGCGGGACCGACGTCCGGCGACAGCGCGGTCAGCGTCGGTGCGACCACGTAGGTGTAGCCGTCGTCCAGCGTTGCCGGACCGCCCGGGGTGGTCACCGACACGTCCACGACGCCGGCCGCGTGCGCCGGGGTGGTCACCGCCGCCAGCGTGCCGCTCGGGTGCACCGACATCAGGGTCGCGAGGGTGCCGCCGAACCGGACCTCCATGCCGGGCCGAAGGTTGGTGCCGGACAGCGTGACCGTCTGACCGCCCGCGGCCGGACCCTCGTCCGGGCTCACGTCAGTGACGGTCGGCGCCGCCACGTAGGTGAAGGCGTTGGCCATCGTCGCGGTACCGCCGGGCGTGGTGACCGACACGTCCACGTCGCCGGCCCCGTGGGCGGGCGTCAGCGCCGTGGCCTGGGTGGCCGAGACCACGGTGACCGCGGTGGCCAGCACCCCACCGAACCGGACCTGCATCCCCGCACGGAACAGGGTGCCTGTCAGTGTCACCGGCGTACCACCGCCTGTCGGACCGGTCGTCGGATTGACCGAGGCCAGCGTCGGCGCGTCGACGTACATGAAGCCGTTGGTCAGCGTCGCCGAACCACCCACAGTGGCAACAGAGACATCGACCGTCCCCGCCGCGTGCGAGGGCAGCAGCGCGGTGAGCTCCGTGCCTGACAGGTTGGGGAAGACCGCGAGCGAGGGCTTGTTCCCGAAAGTCACGAGGGTCTCGCCCGTGAAACCGGTGCCGGACAGAGTGACATTCACGCCGCCGGACGAAGGCCCGGCCGAGGGCGCGACCGCGGTCAGCGTCGTCCCGCCGACGAACAGATAGCCGTTCGTGAGGGTGGCCGAGCCACCGACCGTGGTCACGGTGACGTTCACGAAGCCCGCCGCATGGGCGGGCGTGCTCACGGTGAGCTCGGTGCCGTCCGGCGAGGCCGAGTGGACGGTCGCCGGGGCGCCACCGAACGTGACCTGGGCGGCCGCAGTGAGTGCAGTGCCCACCAGGGTCACGGGGGTGCTGTCCAGCGGCCCCGACCCCGGGTCGACGAAGGACAGCGTGGGCGCCGGCGCGTAGGTGAACCCTTCCTCCAGGCTCACGGTGCCACCGGCCGTGGTCACCATGACGTTGACCTTGCCGACGGCGTGGGGCGGGGTGGTCGCGACGATCGTGGTCGGCGAGTCGACGACGACGGAGGTCGCAGCCGAGGTCCCGAACCGGACGCCGGTGGCGCCCGCCAGGTCGGTCCCGGTCAGCGTGACTCTTGTGCCACCTGCAGTCGGACCCGCCGCGGGTGACACACGGGTCAGCGAGGGCGGTGAGGCCACGTAGGTGAAGGTCGTCGCGCGCGTCCGCTTCGAGGCGCCGTGCTTGGTGACGACCCGCACCCGGACCTGACCCGCCTCGTGGGGCGGCGCCTTGACGACGAGCTTGCGCGGGCTCGGCGTACGGACGTCGGTTGCCTGCGAATCCCCGAAGATGACCCGCTTGATGCCCGTGAGCCGATGTCCCTTGATGACGACGTCGACGCCGCCGGAGGTGGGTCCGCTCGACGGCTTCAGCTTCGTGACCACCGGCTTCGTCGCACGACGTTGCTGGCCCAGGCCGGACTGCAGTCCGGCGCCCGGCGTGCCGGCCGCCACGATCCGGGTGCTGTCATCGGAAGACGCCGCGACCGCGACCCCGGGGGACACGAAGCCAACTGCGACTGTCATCGAGAAGAGCGCGGCAAGGCCTGTGGCTGTCCCCGGTCGTCTCACGTTCCGAGACGCTAGTCCGGTGGGTGCCCGGGCGCAGGGATTCATTGACATTGATCGCATTCATTTGCTCAGCCCGGCTGGGCGTCGATGAGCGCTTGCACGTCTGGCGCCCAGTGGCCGGCGTACCTGAGCTGGAGCTGGGGGATCCGCCAGTCCGTGCCCTCGACCATCTGGCGGCACCGGTGGGACTCGCAGTGGCAGCGCAGGAGGTACGCCGGGTCGGTGGTGCTCATGGCGTAGTCGACGAGGAGCTCCTCGCCCGCCGCGATGTCACGCAGGGTGACCAGGGCGTCGCCGGCCCAGCCGAGGTTCGGGTCGCAGGCGTGGTTGACCGGCCCCTGCTCGTGGACCGGCGCCTCGGGTCGGAGCACCTCGGTGCCCGCGGGGATCGCCGACGTTGCGAACAGGCCCCGGCCGGCGACGGGCGAGGGGCGGACCTCCACGTCGGGCACGCCCCTATCCAACCTCAGTCGAGCCGCGCCACCAGCGGCAGCCGCGAGCGCGCGAACAGCCCGACCACGACGGCGGTCACCGCCGGCAGCACCACGACCAGGCCGAGGACCATCAGCCACGGAACGTCGAGGAACGGACCCGTCGACGGACCAGCGTCCAGGCCGCTGCTGGAGGTGAGCGGCCGGGTCACGGCGATGCCGGGGATGAACCCGACCGCCGCCCCCAGCACCGCCCCGACCAGGCCGACCACCACGGCGTACGCCGCAGCGACCCCGCGCCGGGTGCGCGGCGAGGCGCCGACCGCCGAGAGCGTCGCGAGGTCGGGTCGCGCGTCGGAGAGCGCCAGGAAGGTGGCGGTCAGGGTGCCCCCGAGCATCAGGATGCCGCCCAGGGCGAGCAGGACGATCTGCGCGATGACAGTCGCGTCGTCGGCCACGTAGCCGCGCTCGACGTACAGCGACGCGGAGTCGGAGATCGCGGCCAGACCCTCGTTGGCGGCCTCCTCCTGTTGCTTGGACACGTTCCCCGTCACCGCCAGCGCGACCGTGGCCGACTCGACGCCCAGCTCCTCGGCCGCCGCTGTGGAGACGACCGCGGCCGGACCCGCCCATGGGTCGGTCAGGGTCACGAACGCCGCCGGCAGCTTCGCTTTGAGGGTCCCGGTGTCGTCGCCGGTGTCCTGGTCGTAAAGGTGCTGGACCACGGTCGCGGTGTCCCCGTCCACCGAGCGACCGGGGGAGACGAACGCGACCATGCCGCCCTGCCTCAGCATCTGCTCGGCGCGGGCGACGTCGCGCTTGGCCACCCCGAGGAGACCGACGGGCAGGCTGTCGTCGGAGACCATGATGTTGGCTCCGAGCGAGCCGCCCGAGGTGTCCAGCACGGTCTCGCCCTCGGGGCCGAACACCTCGGAGAAGCTCCCGTCGTCGCGCAGTCCCTGCTGCTCGGTCACGGTGGCTCCCGGGAGCTCGCGGTCGAGCACTCCGCGCAACGCCTGCCATGAGGCTTCGGGGTCGTAGGCGGTGACGATGCCGACGCCGGCCGCGACCGAGGGCTGGTACGTCGCCTCGTTCTCCGCATCGTCGGAGGTGAGGCCGATGCCGAGCGCGACTACCCCGGCGACCGTCGCGGCCACGGCGGAGACAGCGGGCACCGTGCGCGTGCGGTGCCGGTTGGCGTCGCGGACGGCGTACCGCAGGACCAGAGGCAGCCGGCCGGACACCTTGGCCACCAGGGCCAGCACCATGGGCACCAGCAGGATCATCCCCAGCACGGCCGGGATGGCGCTGGCCGCGATGACGAGCTCACCGCCGGAGTCGGAGGTCGCGCCGTACGCCGAGCCGGCGATGCCCGCACCCAGGAGCACCAGGCCGAGGAGCGGCGACTTGAGGGACGGCGACCGGTCACCCCGCCGACCCGCGAGGACGGCGACCACGTCCTGCTTCGAGGCGAGGTACGCCGGGACCACCGCTGCCAGCAGTGCGCTGAGCATCCCGAAGCCGGCCACCCCTGCGAGGTGCAGCCACGGGACCTCGAACGGCCCGAACCAGTCGTCCGACCGCGACTGCAGCAGAGGTTGCAGCAGGCGCGCGGCACCTATGCCCACCGCGACGCCGGCCACGGACGCTGCACTGCCGAGGACCACGGCGCTGGCGATGATGACCCGCCGGGACTGCTTCGGCGTACCGCCCGTCGCCGCCATCAGGGCGAGACTGCGCTGTTGCTTGCGGGCACTGACCGCGAACGCCGGTCCGGCCAGCAGCACCACCTCGATCAGCGCCATCACGACGATCAGCCCGAGCACCGCGATGGAGTCGGAGGTGCTGACCGGTTGCACCTCCTCCGGCCACTCGGAGCGGGGCGGTGGGTCTTCGATCACCGCCCGCGAGGTGACCACGGCGCCGATGTCGTTGAGCTGGCGCACCGTCGCCCAGGAGAGCGGTCCGCCGTCGACGAGCCAGGAACGGCTGCTGCCCACGTCGACGCCCAAGGCACCGATCGGGCCGGCCGCGGCGGGGAAGCTGCGCACGCTCGTCGACTCGGCGACCCCGACGATCGTCGGGTCGGCTGGTGCGTCGTCGGCGGTGAGCTCCAGGGTCTCGCCCACGCGGTAGCCCTTGTCGAGCACGGCCTGGTTGACCACGACCTCGCCGGCTGAGCGCGGCAGGCGGCCCGAGCTGAGTTCGAAAAGCCCGCCGGTGAGCGGGTCATGGAGGTCCACTTCGGTCACCTCGACCGGCGTCCGGCCGTTCGAGGTCCGGACCGCGGCCTGACCGCGCCGGATCTCGAGCAGCGTGGCCCCGTCGAGCATCGACGAGACCTGAGCGGCGCTGGGCATCTCGTCGTTGCCGTCGCCGGCGCTGTTGTACCCGTCGTTGGGATCAGGAGCCTGCTGCACCATCCGCATGCCCTGCGAGACCTCCACGAGGGCCTGGGCAGACCCCATCCGCCGGTCCACGGACTCCGCGCCGGAGACGGACGAGGTCTGGATCATCACGTCGGCGGCGGTGACTGCGAGCACCGGCAGCGCGATCATCGCGAGCACGAGCACCGACCGGGCGCGGTGGCGCAATGCGTCTCGGCGGGCCAGCCGGAGCGGCAGCCGCCAGGCGTTCAGTGGGTTCACCGCGTCGCGCCGGCGTCCACCAGAGCTTCGACCTTGTCGGCCCCGGTCTCGTCGACGATCACGCCGTCGCGCAGGAACACCACCCGGTCCGCCCAGGCCGCGTGCCGCGCCTCGTGGGTCACCAGGACGCCGGCCGCACCCGCGTCGCAGCGGGCGCGGAGCAGTCGCAGGATGTCCTCGCCGGTCTCGGTGTCGAGGGCACCCGTCGGCTCGTCGGCCAGGATCAGCCGGCGGTCTCCGACGACTGCCCGGGCGATCGCCACGCGCTGCTGCTGGCCGCCGCTCATGTTGTCGGGGAACCGGTCGAAGAGCTCGCCGATGCCGACTTCCTCGAGCGCCACCCGGGCGAGCTTGCGCGCGGCGCGGCTGCTCTCGCCGTCGAGCTCGCGCGGGAGCGCGACGTTCTCCACGGCCGTGAGGGCGGGGATCAGGTTGAAGTCCTGGAACACGTAGCCGATCGACGTACGCCGCATCCGGGCGCGGCCGTTGGCGCCCAGCGAGGCGAGGTCGGTGCCCTCGACCGAGACGCTGCCGGACGTGGGGCTGTCCAGCCCGCCGGCCAGGGTGAGCAGCGTCGACTTGCCGGAGCCGGACGGGCCCATGATCGCCACGAGCTCACCGGCGTGCGCGGCGAACGAGACGCCGCGCAGCGCCTGGACGGCGGTCTCCCCCTCGCCGTGCACACGGGTGACGGAGTCGAGCTGGAGCACTGCGGTCATCGGTTGGCTTCCTTCCGAGAGTCGGCCTGAGTGGGTGCGGGCTGGTCGGCCCGCTCGAGCTGGGCGCGGCGGAGCCGGGCCTCGCAGTGGTCGAGCCATCGGACCTCGGCCTCGGCCGCGAAGACGAGCGAGTCGAGGACGAGGCTCCACGCCATGTCGCTGGCGTCCTTCGGGTCGGCGGCGCGACCCGCTCGCTTGAGGCGGGTGTAGTCCTGGAGGGCGGTCATGGTGGCGGTGCGCTGCTGCTGGATGACCGTGCCCACGTCGACGCCGGGGACGGTGACCGCGAGGGCCAGCTTGATCGCGAGCTCGTCGCGCGGCGGCTGGGTGCGCTCGACGGGCGTCGTGAACCAGGTGGCCACCTCCTCGCGGCCGGCGTCGGTGACCCGGTAGACGACGTGGCCCTCGCCGTCGGCGCCGGACTCGGCGACCAGGCCGTCGCGCTCGAGCCGGGTCAGCGTCGTGTAGACCTGCCCGACGTTGAGCGGCCATGTCGAGCCGGTCCGCCGCTCGAACTCGGCGCGCAGCTGGTAGCCGTACATCGGGCCCTGCTCCAGCAGGGCCAGCAGGGCTTGGCGGACCGACATCCAGGCTCCTCGCGTGTGCAGCATCGGGTGAATACCGGGTATGTATACCCCGTATGCACTACGCCCGCAAGGGGCATTTCGCCCAGTTCTGCCCACCAGACCCGGGCCGTCGACCTACCCTCGCCGCATGTCGACGACGCCGCCCGACCAGGGCCCGCCGATCCCGCCGGGCTACAAGGCCGGCGACTACATCCCCTTCGCGGACCGCGACCCGAGCAACCCGAGCTCGATCGCCGGACAGTGGGCCGACCCGGCGCGCCAGGCCCAGACGCACGGCCAGCAGGACGGCCGCCCGCTGACACCTCAGCAGCAGTACCGCGCCATCTACGGGAACGACGCACCCGAGCGGATCGAGTTCGCCTCCTGGGGTCGCCGGGTGCTCGGCTACCTCGTCGACACCTTCCTGAGCGCGGTCGTGAGCATCCCGCTCTTCCTGGGCTACTGGGCGCTCGTCGACGAGCTGGAATACGAGACGGACCCACTCGGGAACCAGACGATCTCCGACACGACCGACGTCAGCGACACCACCGTCGCGATCCTCGTGATCGGCGGCCTCATCTCGCTGGCCTTCCTCATCTACAACCAGTTCATCCGGCAGGGGCGAACGGGCTACAGCTTCGGCAAGACGGTTGTCGGCATCCGGCTGATCAAGGTCTCGACGGCCGAGCCGATGGGTGTGGGGCTGTGCTTCGTGCGCTTCCTCGCGCACTACATCGACAGCCTCGTCTGCTACCTCGGCTGGCTGTGGCCGCTGTGGGACAGCAGGAACCAGACCATCGCCGACAAGATCATGAACACCGTCGTCATCATCCAGCCGGACGACTCCGCCCGCTAAGGACTCGACCCTGCTGCGCCAGACTGGCGGCATGTCGACGATCCTGATCACCGGCGCGTCCTCCGGGCTCGGCGCCGAGATGGCCCGCCAGTTCGCCGCGAAGGGACACGACCTCGCGCTCTGCGCGCGGCGTACCGAACGGCTCGAGGAGCTGCGCGACGAGATCCTCGGCACCCACCCCGAGCGGCGGGTCGAGCTCCGGGCCCTCGACGTGAACGACGATGCGCAGGTCTTCGACGTCTTCCGCGCCTTCCGTGACGACTTCGGCGGGCTCGATCGGGTGATCGTGAACGCCGGCCTCGGGAAGGGCGCGCCCCTCGGCACCGGCCGGTACGACGCCAACCGGGAGACCGCGATGACCAACTTCGTCGCCGCTATCGCCCAGGCCGAGGCGGCGATGGAGATCTTCCGTGCCCAGAACGCCGGCCACCTGGTGCTGGTCTCGTCGATGTCCGCGATGCGCGGCATGCCCAAGTCGATGACGGTCTACGCCGCCACCAAGGCCGCGCTCTCCCACCTCGGCGAGGGGCTGCAGTACGAGCTGCTCGGCAAGCCGATCAAGGTGACCGTGCTGCACTGCGGCTACATCGCCTCGGAGATGAACGAGAAGGTCCAGCAGCAGGTGAAGTTCATGGTCTCCACCGAGGACGGCGTCCGCTCGATGGTCGACGCCATCGAGAAGGAGAAGGCCCACGCCTACGTCCCTCCCCTCCCCTGGACCGCCCTCGCCCCCGTCATGAAGCATGCCCCCCTCCCCCTCCTCAAGCGCCTGCTCTGACGCCGCCGGCGGGGATAGTCCGTGACACCTGTGTCTGTGGAAACGCCGGTTCCACAGACACAGATGTCACGGACTATCCCCGCTTCGCGAGCTCCACAGGGTCCTCGTCGGAGTCGTCGCCGATGCGGAGGTCGAGGTGGGCGAGGGTGTGGCTGAGGCCGCGGTGGTTCGTGGTGCGCCAGGCGACGGCGACGGTCAGGACGGCGTACGCCGCCAAGAGGGGAACGGCGACCGGCGCGACGACCTGGTCGTAGAGCGGCGCCAGCACGAAGACCGGACCCACGCCGACGGCGAGCTTGACGAGCCGGCCGGGCACGAGCAGTCGCCGCCGTCTCGGGACGGTGTGCAGCGAGACCACCCATTCGCCCACGGTGCGACCGAAGCCGAGCACCAGCACCGCCTCGACCGCGAACGGGACGCCCCACTGCAGGGCGGCCTGCACGTGCCGGCTCACGTCGAGCGGTGGTACGTCGCGGAGGTAGATCTCGATGCCGCGGTAGGCCAGCGCCGCGGCGGCGCCGGTGAGCGCGATGAACAGGACGTCGCACGCGAAGCCGACCAGCCGGCGGCCGAACGAGATCGTGGTCGGCAGGACCACCTTCCCGGCGCGACGGCGTACGACGAGGATCGACAGCAGGGAGCCGACCGTGGCCCCGAGCGTGTTGACGATGAGGTCGTCGACGTCGAAGAGGCGGTAGGCGCAGGAGTAGAGGTTCCAGACGCCAGTCTTCTGGGTGAGCTCGATGAGCAGCGACAGGCCGAAGCCGGCGACCGTCGCGACCACCACGCCGCGGTGCAGGATCACCCGCAGGAAGTAGCCGAGCGGCACGAACAGCAGGACGTTCAGCACGATCTGCAGGAACGCCGGTTCTCGGAGCAGGGCCAGTGGCCCGCCCTGGGCCGGCAGGTCGATGAGCCCGAGCGACCCGAGCACCCGCAGCTGGCTGCCCTTGCACTGGAAGGTGTGGTCCTCCGGCATCGGCAGCAGCGTGTAGGTCCAGATCGCCAGGGCGTAGACCGCCGAGGTGACGAGGATGGTCAGGTCCAGCGGCCCGAGCCGGCCGTCGAGCCGGTACTGCACCGCGGCGGTCGGGATCAGCAGCAGCACCGCGAGCACGGTGCCGAGGGCGATCGCGATCAGAGCGTTGGTCGCCTGGTCGCCCACGGGGCGACCCTACGGCCGCGCCGCTACGACGCCACGGCAGGTTCGCGCGCGGCCGCCGACGACTCCCGGTCGAGGTGCTGGACGACGTACGCCGCGTCCTTGCCGACGCCGCCCACCGTGTGCGAGTTGAACATGTACTGGATTTCCTGGCCCAGCACGTACAGGCCAGGCTGGCCGACCACGGCGCCGCGCTCGCTGTCGAGCCGGCCGGACGAGTCCAGGCCGGGCAGGTCGATCCAGCCGAAGTCCTTCTCGAAGCCGGTGCACCAGATCACGTTGGCGACGTCGAGCACCTCGCCGTCGTCGTTCTGCGGCCGGCCGTCGACGACTCCCGTGATCCGGGAGGTGCGCTCGACGCCGGCCTGCCGGATGTCCTTCTCCTTCTGACGGATCCACGGATCGGCCTGGCCCTGGACCGCCTCGGCCTGCACCTTGCGCCCCGGCCGGGTCCGCTCGGTGAGGATGTGCTCCCACACCCACCAGAGCACGGGGAACATCAGCCGTCCCTGCCAACCCCGGATGTCGATCGGGATCTCACCGACGGTCCGTCCTGCCATCAGCACGTCGTGTGTCGCCGCCAGGTCCATGGCGATCTCGACGCCGCTGTTGCCGGCGCCGACCAGCAGCACCGGGCCCGGCTCGAGCTGTCCTGGGTTGCGGTAGTCCACCGAGTGCAGCTGCACGATGTCGTCGGAGAGCTCGTCGGCGAACGAGGGCGTGCGAGGCACCCGGTGCGCACCGGTTGCGAGGATCACGTGGTCCGCGTCGAACGCCTGCGCTCCCGCGGTGACCCGGAAGCCCGAACCATCGCGGAACACCCCGTCGACCTGCACGCCGAGCCGCACCGGCAGCTCGAACGTCGCGACGTACCGCTCCAGGTAGTCGAGCAGCTCGTCCTTGGTCGGGAAGCGGTAGCCACCGCCGAGCGGCAGGCCCGGCAGGTTGTCGCGGATGGACGGCGTGAAGAGCTTGAGCGAGTCCCAGCGGTTCAGCCACGATCCGCCGACGCGGTCCTCGGAGTCCAGGATGACGAACGGCTTCCCCCGCTCGGCCAGGTGGTAGCCGGCCGAGAGACCGGCCTGGCCGGCTCCGATGACGATGGTGTCGAGCTGCTCCGACATGACTGCCTCCTGGGGCTGCTGGGTCGACTGCGATGCGACGACGTTAGGAATCACGGGAGGGGCACCGCGTCGGCGAAACCACCCATTCGGCGACTACGTGCGCGTGGGTACCGCCGCGCGAGGAGTCGTCAGACCAGCTGGCGGTCGAAGGCGTACGCCGTGGCCGCTGCGCGCGACGAGACGCCGAGCTTGCCGAAGATGTTGCTGACGTGTCGGTCGACGGTTCGCTCGCTCAGCACCAGCTTCTCGGCGATTGCGCGGTTCGTGGCACCGGTGGCCACCAGCCGCAGCACCTCCAGCTCGCGCGGACTGAGCAGCTCGTCGCTGCCGGTGAGCCGGGCCAGGTCCGGCATCGCGGCGAGATCCTCGAAGATCGCCCGCGCTGTGTCTACTTCGCGATCGGCGGACTCACGGTCGCCCAGGGCGCGACAGGCGTCGGCGAGCAGGACGCGAGTGCGTGCCTCCTCGTACGGCGCACGCGCGCGGACCCAGGTGCCGAGCGCCTCGCGCAGCAACGGGAGCGCCGCTGCCGGTGTGTCACGCGCCAGAGAGACCGACGCCTGCGCGAGCTGGCCGAGCGCGGTCACCACCGGACTGCGGCTCACGGTGGCGATGTCCCGCAGCTCGCCGGCGGTGGCGTCCGCCGCGTCGGCTTCACCGACAGCGAGCAGGATCTCGGTGGCGGCCGCGAGCACCTGGATGCGCTTCCCGGTCTGGTGGGTCTCCGCGAGCGAGCGTCGGGCCATGGCGGCCGCTGCCTGGACGCTGCCCCGCGCCAGACGGAGCAACGCGATTCCCGGCTGCGGGTCCTCGCCGAGCTTCGACGCGAGGGCGAAGTGCTCCTCGGCCGAGTCGAACCTGCCGAGCAGCCGATCGAGGTTCCCGCGCACGCTGGCGGCCCGGCCGGCGGCCCACTGGTCCCGGTCCGCGAAGCTCACCGCGTCGAGCTCGTCGAGCGCCTCGGGCCAGTGTCCGTTGAGCTGCTTGAGCTCCGCCCGGCGCACCTTGCACTCGCCGGTGAAGTTGCCGAGGTCTGGTTGCGTGGCGACCCACTGCGTCATCGCGGCGGTCCACTGCTGCGCTCGCGTGAGCTCGTAGATCGACCAGCAGCCCTCGATCACACCGCAGTAGATGATGCCTTCCACCATGGCGGAGCACGCACCGGAGGCGACGCCGAGCATCGCTTCATCGAGACAGGCGAGTCCCTCGACGGTGCGGCCGGCCGCCAACAGGAACAGGCCCTGCTGGTGCAGGGACAGCGCGGCGTACTCCTCCGAACCATGCCGCCGAGCGGCCCGCACGCACTCCGCGGTGATGCGCGCCGCATCCTCGAGGTCTCCTCCGCCCGCCGCCTCGAAGGCGCTGGCCACGTTCAGGAAGGCCGCCACCCTCGAGTCGGTGCCGTCCTCCGCGACGATCCGCGCGGCCCGAGCGACCCACCCGCCACCCTCGGCGACGTCCCCCTGCGCGATCTTCTGCACCCCGAGCCAGAGCGCCGCCTCGGCCGCCGCGAGCGGATCGCCGCGTTCGAGCAGGCTCTCGTAGGCGCGCTCCCGGATCGCGAAGTAGTCCGGCATCCGCGCCAGCAGGTGGGCGGTCACGGCGAACCGGTCGTAGTCCTCGGCGTCGAGGGGAGCCTCGGTCTCGGCTACCGCGAAAGCGTCATAGGCGCGCAGCCATGCGCGCTCGGCGTACGCCGTCCGGGCCTCCCGGAGCTTCACGGCACAAGTATCAGGCCTCCACCGGTCCGCGCGGGGCCTCGCTCTTGTAGTCGGTGTACTGGTAGGGGTTCTCGGCCAACGCGGTCTCGGGCACATCGGGGTTCATCCCCGCGGCCCAGGCCTCATCGCCCATCACCCCGCGCAGGTAGTCGATCGTCGCCTCGACCTGGCTCCGGATCGCCGGCAGGTCGACCCCGACCAGGGCACCGTCCCGCTTCACGACGCGGCCGTCCACGAGCACGGTGTGTACGTCGCCCCGCTGGGCCTGGAACGCCACGTGGCCGTAGGGGTTGAGGATCGGGAACGAGACCGGCGAGGCGTCGTTCTTCAGCAGCACCAGGTCGGCCTTCTTGCCGACCTCCACGCTGCCCAGCGAGTCGTCCCGGCCCAACGCCTTGGCGCCGCCGCGGGTCGCCCAGTCGACGACCTGGACCGCGCGCAGCGCGCTGTGCGTGACGGTGTCGCTCTTGGCGTGCGCCTCCATGTGCTCGCGCGAGCGGTCCGCGCCCAGCGTCGTGCGCATGGCGGTGAACAGGTCACCGCTCCACCAGACACTGGTGTCCATCGACAGCGAGACGGGGATGCCGTGCTTGCGGATCGCCCAGGTCGGCGGGTAGCCCTGCCCGGCGCTCTGCTCGCTCTCGGTCGACACCGAGATCGACCCGCCGGTGGCGCCGATCCGCTGATAGGAGTCCTCGGTCAGCGTCGCCGCGTGCACGTAGATCGACTGTGGCGTCATGAAGCCGTGCTCGTGTATCAGCCGGATGCCGTCGTCGTTGGTGGCACCCCAGACTCCGGCGTGCGTCGTCACCGGTACGCCGAGGTCGCGGGCCACCTCGAAGGCACCCTGTTCCGGGAAGCTCGGGTCACCGGGGACGTCGAAGGCCATCTGGAAGCCGAGCATGTCGTCGCCGGTGATGCGTCGGCTGACGAAGTCGCGGAACTCCGGCGCGGCCGACCACTCCGACGGCGGCTGCTGGAGGTTGCCGTAGGCCAGCACGAACCGGCCGGGGATCGCCTGCAACGCGTCCACCGCGGCGTCGGCGTGGTCGACGGTCTGCAGTCCGTGTGACCAGTCCACGCACGTGGTGACGCCGGCGTCGATCGCCTCGGCCGCGGCGAGCAGGTTGCCGGAGTGGATGTCTTCGGGACGGAAGTGCTTGCCGTTCTCGAGGTAGTACCAGACGAAGTACTGGGTGAGCGTCCAGTCGGCGCCGTACCCGCGCATCGCGGTCTGCCACATGTGCCGGTGCGTGTCGATCATCCCCGGCATCACGACCCCACCGGCCGCGTCGACCTCGACCGTCCCGGCGGGCGCCTCGAGGCCCGGACCGACCGCGGCGATCTTGTCGTCCTGGGTCAGGACGTCGGCATCGGTCAGCACCGTCTTCGCGTCGTCCATCACCAGCACCGTCGCCCCGCGCAGCAGCACCGGCGGTCGCGCACCCTGGTCGGCCATCTCGCCTCTCCTCGGCTCAAGTTTCACCGGGTACCCGGTGAAACTGCCATGAGCGGACGATTGTCCGCTGTCCGGTCAATTCGTTGAATGTTTGACACTCTGGACCGACCGCGCAGGACGTGTCAACGGATGGCCGGCGTGGGATGGTGTGGCCATGCCCCGCACCGGGACCGGCCCCGACTTCATCGAGTCGCTGGCCCGTGGGCTCGAGGTGATCGCGACGTTCGCGCCGGGTCGCGAGACGCTCTCGCTCAGCGACGTGGCGACCGCGACCGGGCTGGCCCGGCCCACCGCGAGACGGATCCTGCTGACGCTGGTCGAGCTCGGCTACGTGCGCGTCGAGGGCTCGCGCTACACCCTCACCCCCCGGGTGCTCGAGCTCGGAGCGGCGTACGTCGGGTCGCAGGGGCTGTGGGAGGTGGCGCGCCCGCACCTGCTCGAGCTGTCGGCGAAGACCAACGAGTCCTGCTCTATCGCGCAGCTCGACGGCTCCGACATCGTGTACGTCGCCCGGGCCGCAGTCCCCAAGATCGTGGGGCTTTCGGTGCAGATCGGCACCCGCTTCCCGGCCCTGCAGACCTCGCTCGGGAAGGTCCTGCTCGCCGAGTTGACGCAGCGCGAGGTGGACGAAGTGCTGGCCGAGCCGACTCGCTCGGGCCTCGTCCCGCTGTGGGCCCCCACCAAGAAGGAGCGCGACGCCGAGCTCCGCCAGGTGCACGCGCGCGGCTGGGCGCTGACCGATCAGCAGCTCGCCCTGGGCATCAGGTCGGTGGCCGCGCCGATCCGCGACGGCGAGCGGGTGATCGCCGCGATCAACGTCAACACCCATGCCGCGGAGACGACCATCGAAGAGCTCACCGAGCACCACCTGCCACTCCTGCTGCGCACCGCCGGCGAGATCGGGGCCGACTTCGCCCGGTTGCGGACCCTGCCCCAGGTGGTGCGATGATCGCAGCGGACGGTTGTCCGTATGACGGTCATCAAGGGAGGTTGGTGTCGTGACCGGACCCCTAAACGGCCTGCTGGTCGCCGACTTCTCCCGGGTGCTGGCCGGCCCCTACGCCACGATGCTGCTCGCCGACCTGGGCGCCGAGGTGGTCAAGGTCGAGGGGCCGCCGGACGGCGACGAGACCCGCTCCTGGACGCCGCCCGAGCGCGACGGCGTCTCGACGTACTACCTCGGGATCAACCGCGGGAAGCGCTCGATCGTGCTGGACCTGCGTGCCGAGGCCGACCTGGCCCTGGCCCGCGAGCTGGTCCGTCGCGCCGACGTCATGATCGAGAACCTCAAGCCGGGCGGCATGGCCAAGTTCGGCCTCGACTTCGAGTCGGTGCGCGCCGACAACCCGGGCATCGTCTACGCCTCGATCAGCGGCTTCGGCTCTGGAGCCGGCGCCGACGTGCCCGGCTACGACCTGCTGGTGCAGGCGATGTCGGGGCTGATGAGCCTCACCGGCTCACCGGACGGTCCCGGCTACCGAGCCGGAATCTCGGTCTTCGACGTGATGGCGGGCAACCACGCGGTGATCGGCATCCTGGCCGCGCTGCGGCACCGCGACCGGGCCGGCGAGGGGCAGCACGTCGAGGTCAACCTCCTGTCCTCGGCGCTCACCGGGTTGGTCAACCACAGCTCGGCCTGGGCGGCGGGTGGCGTGGTGCCCTACCGCATGGGCAATGCGCACCCCAGCGTGTTCCCCTACGAGCCGTTCCCGACCGCGGACGCCGACCTGATCGTGATCGCGGCGAACGACCGGCAGTTCCAGCGGCTCTGTGGGGCGCTCGGCATCCCGGAGGTGGCCGAGGACGAGCGGTTCCTGCACAACGGCGACCGCACGAAGAACCGCGACGAGCTCCGGCCGCTGCTCGAGGAGCAGCTCGCCAAGCGCCCGGCGCAGGAATGGTTCGAGCTGCTGCTCGAGGCCGGCGTGGCGTGCGGGCCCATCAACACCATCGACGACGGCTTCGCCGCGGCTGAGCGGTTCGGCCTCGAGCCGGTGGTCGAGGTCGGCAAGGGAGAGCGGGCCCTGCCCACGACCCGGCACCCGATCCGGTTCTCCGGGACACCGGTCAGCTACGCGCTGCCTCCGCCGCGGCTCGACGAGCACGGCGCCGAGCTGCGGACCTGGCTGGGCGAGGCATCGTCGTGACCGAGCAGCCGACGTACGAGACCGCGCTGGGTGCCTCCAGCCGCGACAAGATCACGCTGCTCGGCCAGGACCTGGCCCGCGACGTGATGGGCAACGTCGGGTTCGGGGAGCTCGCGTTCTGGCTGGCCACCCAGCGACGACCCGACCCGGGCGAGGTGCGGGTTTTCGAGGCGGTGCTCGCCGCGCTGGCCGACCACGGTTTCACACCGACCGCGATCGTCACCCGGATCACCTGGCTCTCGGCGCCCGACTCGGTCCAGGGCGCGCTGGCGGCCGGGCTGCTCGGCGGCGGCTCCCGGTTCCTCGGTGTCACCGAGGACTGCGGCCGGTTCCTCCACGACGTGATCGCGAGGCTGGACACCGTGCCGACCGACGAGTCCGCGTGGGACGCGGTCGCTCTCGACGTCGTACGCCGCCAGCGCGAGGCCGGGCGGTTCGTGCCGGGGCTCGGCCACCACGTCCACAAGGACGGCGACCCGCGGACCCCGCGACTCTTCGAGATCGCCCGCGAAGAGGGGCAGTTCGGCCCGCACCTCGCGCTCTTCGAGGCGGTGGGCCGGGTGCACCCGGAAGTGCTCGGCAAGACGCTGCCGCTCAACGGCGCCGGCGTCTGCGGTGCCGCGCTGGCCGACCTCGGCCTCCCGCTGGAGCTGCTGCGCGGCTTCGCGCTCCTGGCCCGGACGGCCGGGCTGATCGGCCAGCTGGCCGAGGAGATCCGGCACCCGTTGGCCAACGACATCTTTCTCTCCGTCGACCTCAACAACCGCCCGGTCGACCCAGACCCGCTCCCCCGTCAGTGACGAAAGGCAGGCTCATGCAGCTGGTCACCGAGGACAACATCACCGAGCTCGCGAAGCAGCGGTGGGGCACCGCCCACGACGAGCGCACCCGGGAGTTGCTGACCGGGCTCGTGCAGCACCTGCACGACTTCGCCCGCGAGGTGCGACTGACCGAGCCGGAGTGGATGGCCGCCATCCAGTGGCTGACGGGCACGGGCCAGATCAGCGACGAGAAGCGGATGGAGCTCATCCTCGCCTCGGACGTGCTGGGCCTCTCGATGCTCGTGGTGCAGATGAACCACCGCTTCGACCCCGGCGCGACGCCGGCGACCGTGCTCGGCCCGTTCCACATCGAGGGGTCGCCGGAGCTCGACTACGCCGGGGACATGTCCGAGGGGCTGCCCGGCGTACCCCTCTTCGTCAGCGGAACCGTGCGCGGCCTGGACGGTGCGCCGGTCGGCGGGGCGGTGCTCGACGTGTGGCAGGCCGACGAGGACGGCGCCTACGAGGCGCAGCTCCCCGTGGAGGAGGCCCGGCTGCGGGCGAAGTACACCACCCGCGCCGACGGCTCCTACTGCCTGCGCACCATCGCCCCCAAGGGCTACTCGATCCCGATGGACGGGCCGGTTGGCAAGCTGATCGGGCAGACCGACATCAGCCGCTTCCGCCCGGCGCACGTGCACTTCCTGCTCAACGTCCCCGGCTTCCGGCCACTGATCACGCACCTGTTCGAGGAGGGTGCGGACTACCTCGACAGCGACGTCGTGTTCGGCACGAAGCAGGAGCTCGTCGTCGGTTACGAGCACCACGACCCCGGACCGACACCCGACGGAGGCACGAGCGACGTGCCGTGGGCGTCGGCCAGCTACGACTTCGTGCTGCAGCCGGTGTGATGAGAGCTGTCGAGCTGCACACGCCCGGGGAGCCACCCGCGGTCGTCGACCGACCCGAGCCCGAGGCCGGCACGGGCGAGGTCGTGGTGCGCGTGACTGCGGCGCCGATCGTGCCGCTGGACCTGCTCTGCGCTTCCGGTTCGTCGTACTTCGGCGTGCCGCGGACGCCGTACGTCCCGGGCGTGCAGGGCGTCGGGACCGTCGACGGTCAGGCGGTGTGGTTCCCGATGTCCGCCGGCATGGCACCGGGCGACGGCAGCATGGCCGAGGCGGCGGCCGTCTCGTCGGCCGACCTGGTGCCGCTGCCCGACGGCGCGGAGCCGACCGAGATCGCGGCGCTCGGGCTGTCGGCCATCGCGGCGCACATGGCGCTGACCTGGTGCGGCGAGCTGGCGCCGGGCGAGACCGTCGTCGTGCTCGGCGCCGGCGGCGTGGTCGGACAGGTCGCCGTCCAGCTCGCGAGGCTCCACGGCGCCGCGCGGGTCGTGGCCGCCGCGCGCTCCCACGATGGGCAGCAGCGGGCCCTGGCCGCCGGCGCCGACGTGGTGGTCGCCCTCGACACCGAGGACGTCGCCGAGCTGGCCGCGAGGTTGGGTGCCGCGGTCGACGGTCCGGTGGACCTGGTCCTCGACCCGCTGTACGGCGTACCAGCGGCAGCCGCGGCCAAGTGCCTGCGGCCGGGCGGCCGACTGGTCAACCTCGGCGGCTCCGCCTCCGAGCACGCGCCGCTCGACTCCTCGACGATCCGCAGCCGCTCGCTGCAGGTGCTCGGCTACACCAACAACGCGCTTTCCCGCGAGCAGAAGGCGGCCGCGATGACCGCCGTCGCGCAGCACGCCGCCGACGGGCAGCTCGCGGTCGCGCACGAGGTGGTCGCCCTCGAGGACGCCTCGGATGCGTGGACCCGGCAAGCTGACGGTCGCACGACGGGGCGGCTGGTGCTCGTCCCCTGACCGTCGCCCGCTGATTGTCGCTCAGGACGTGGTGGCGGACCGCTCGAAAGCGACGGGCGAGCCCTTCGACGTGACGGCGCTACGGGTCAGGCCGGTGAGACACGCGTGCAGCAGACCCAGCAGCAACAGCAGGCACATGAGTAGCGCGCTGCGGCCGCCGGCCAGGGAAGCGCCCACGAGCAGGCCATAGATGCCAGCGCAGGCGATCAAGGCATTGAGGATGCCGACTGCTGGACCTGAGGATCTGTCTGGTCCCAACATGTTGGCCTCCTCTCGCTTTCGCTCCACCTTGATAGTTCCCGCTCAGAAGGATGTGAAACCTTCAACGATGTCTCGGCTAGCGGTAGGTGACGAGCTCGCGGTCCAGCCACGAGTGCTCGTTGAAGGTGAGCAACCGGGCACCGCTGGAGCCGACGACGACCCGGGTGACCGAGACGTTGACCACCACGGAGTTGAAGCGGGTCCAGGCAGCGGCCAGCCGACGGGGTTCCTCACCCACCTCGGTCAGCATCGCGCAGGCCGCGGCGATCGTGCCGCCGGAGGTGACGACGACGGTGGTACGCCGTTCGCCCGCCTTCCGCGCCGCGCGACCGATGCTGTCGCGCACCCGCCCGATGAACTCGGCGAAGGACTCCGGGTAGTCGGAGTCGTAGGCACCGGAGGACCACCGTGCGGTGGCCTTGGTGTAGAGCTCGTGGAACGGGCGGAGCTCCATGCGGCCGGTGGTCAGCAGGTCCCGCTCCAGGTCGGTGATGGTGGGGTAGGCGTCCATCACCGCGAGGTGGTTGAGCTCGCGCCACCCGTCGTCCAGCTCCAGGGGCAGATCCCATTCGGCGGCGCCGAGCAGCATCTGCTCGGCGGTCTCGCGCTGGCGGCGCATGCCGCCGTGGATCAGGCTGGTGGGTGCCACGCCGTAGCCCGACAGCGCCTCGGCCACCTTGCGGCTCTGCCGAACGCCGCGCGACGAGAGGACGTCGTAGTCCTCGCTGCCGAACGACGCCTGGCCGTGGCGGACCAGCATCAGCACGCCCATGGATCTATTGTCTCCCCAACGTCGATTCTCATCCGGCGACCGTCGTCACAACTCTGGCGCGCTGGACCGGATCGGTCCACGAGTCCCGGGCGTGCAGCAGGCGGACCAGCGACCACACGACGAACGGCGCGGCGACCAGCACGGAGATCTCGGGATGGGGCACTCGCGCCAGTCCGGAGAAGACCAGGCTCGTCAACGTGGTGGTCACCGCGAGCTTGGTCGAGTAGCCCACCATCACGAGAGGGGGCGCCGGGGTCGCGCGCGCCGAGCGCAGGTCGACGGAGAACGGCCGCCGCGAGGACCAGCGCATGGCCGACGTCACGACCTGAAGCACCACGACCAGCCAGGTGCACAGCAGGGCGGTCAGCTCCGACCCGCTGGGCAGGCCGGCACGCAGCCCGGCCAGCACCATGGTCACGAACGACGCGACCAGCAGGAACTCGGTGAGCACCCACGCGCGGGCCGCGAAGACCACGCCGGGGCCGACCGGCAGGCTTTCCCGCCAGAGACCGCCGCGCCCGTCGAGGCACCAGGCGTTGACGCCGAACAGCAGCGCCCCACCCGAGGCCACCAGCCCGGGCAGGATCGTCATCTGCGGCCAGTCCAGGTTGCCGGCCAGCGCCACGACGCCGGGACCGATGGCCAGGACGGCGAGGCCGCGGCGCATGGGCACGGCCCGCCAGACCGAGCCCCGGTCGGTGCGCACCAGCATGGCCAGTGGCGAGCGTGGGAGCCGGCGGGCCAGGTAGTTGCCGGTCTCGACCCGCAGCTCGTCGCGCGGCGCGCGTCGGGCGGCGAGGTGGGCCGGGATGGCGCCGAGCACGACGGCGACGACGAGCAGCGCCAGCTCGACCCCGATCGAACCCGCCCAGCGCAGCCCGAACCCGTCGACGTACCCGACGACGAGCCAGGTGGTCTTGAGCGAGTCGAGCAGTCCGATCGCATTGTTGGTCAGTTGAAGCATCACCACGGCCGCAGCCAGCATCACGCCGAGCGAGCGGATGGTCGCGATGCCGTGCGGGGTGCGGCGGATCGCCTCCACCGTCCACGCCACGACCTGCCCGACCGCCGTGGCCGCCACGATCCAGATGACCATGCCGATCTCGGCCGCCAGCAGCGAGCCGTGCTCGACGCCGTACGCCGTGACGCCCATCAGGATCCAGGCCTGCAGCAGCCACGCGATGTTGAGGGGCGCGAGCAGGAGGGCGCCGAGGTGGTCGGTGGTGGGGCTGACGGGATAGATGGACGCATGCTCGCGATGGAGCAGCTCGCGGCCACCACCGGATGCGATCGACGAGGCGATCGCCAGGAACATGAACGCCGCCATCGCCGTGGGGATCAGCAGGACGGCGTCGAGGGAGTACCCCTTCGAGGTGCCGGCGCCGTCAACCATCGCGGGCAGCGTGCCGGCGGCGACGGTCAGGCCGACGAAGACCGCGGCGCCCAACGCGAAGGCGCGCGGCCGGCGGACAGTCGAGGTGCGGAAGTCAATGAGGTACGCGACGTCGGTGACCGCGCGGCGTACCTCAGTCCAGGAGGCTGCGGTAGGCACGGGCCCCCTCCTCGCCGGTCATCTCACCGGCGGTTGCGACGGCGACCTGGGCCCCGCCACGCAGGACCAGGACCGAGGTGCACGCCTGCACGGCGAGCTCACGCAGGTGGGTGGAGACGAGCACGCAGGCACCACGGGCGCGCGCGTCGTTGATCACGTCGAAGGTCGCTTCCACGCCGATCGGGTCGACCCCGTCGAAGGGCTCGTCGAGGAGCAGCACCTCGGGCTCGTGCAGCGCGGCCAGGCAGACCGAGAGCCGCCGGCCCATGCCGTGCGAGAAGCCGGTGGTGACGCGGTGTGCGACGTCGCCGAGCTCGAACCGCTCGAGCAGGTCGCGCGCCCGGTCCTCCCAGTTGCTGAGCCGGCGCAGGCGGGCAGACAGCTGAAGGTGCTCCCAGGGCGTCGCGCGCGGCACCAGGCCGCCGACGTCGGGGCAGTAGCCAACGGCGCGCTTGACGTCAAGGGTCTGGGTGCGGACGTCGTAGCCGGCGACCAGGGCGAGGCCCGCGGTGGGCGGGACCACCCCTGCGAGCACCCGCATCGTGGTCGACTTGCCGGCACCGTTGCGCCCCAGGAGCGCGGTTGCGTGACCGGCGTACGCCGTGAGGTTGACGCCTGCCACGGCCTCGACCTCGCCGAAGCGCACGTGCAGGCTCTGCACGTCGATGACTGCTGCACGGCTGCTCACGACCAAATCCTCCCTGTGCGCACGCCGACGCGCCGGGGAATCGCGAACTTCGCCCAAGTCGGCCTCAACTCTGTCCGAAAGGACGACCCACCGTGGCTATGGACCGGCAGGTGCTGCGGTCGTAGCGTCGGAAGTACCGCCGACCGAGAGGCCCACCGTGTTCATTCAGGTCATGCAGGGGAAATGCACCCGCCAGGACGAGATGCGAGCGCTGTCGAAGGAGTGGGCCGAGCAGAGCGGCCCCGGCGCCGAAGGGTGGCTCGGCGGCACCTACGGGTTCACCGACGACGACACCTTCTTCGGCGTTATCAGGTTCACGGACCGCGAGTCCGCGATGGCCAACTCCGCACGACCGGAGACGAACGCGTTCGCGGAGCGGATGGGAGCGCTGTTCGACGGTCCCGTCGAGTTCCACGACTGCGACGACGTCACGCTGCTCTTCAACGGCGGATCGGACGACGCCGGGTTCGTCCAGATCATCCGCGGCAAGGTCGACGACACGGCCAGGCTCCGTGCCGTCATGACGTCCGACCCGGAAGGCCTCCACGAGATGCGCCCAGACATCCTGGGCGCGACCCTGGCCATCGAGGCGGACGGCACCTACACCGAGACGGTGGCGTTCACCGACGAGGCGAGCGCCCGCGCCGGCGAGGGCAATCCACCTCCGCCCGAGATTGCCAGCGAGCTCGAGTACGCCATGCAGGGCGCGACGTTCTACGACCTGCGGAACCCCTGGTTCGCGGCCCCAGACTGAGAGCTCGCCCGGCGCCGGGGCCCGATGTAACTCACCGTTACGTCATCTTCACCGGTGTAATAACGCCCAAGAAGATGACGTAACGGTGAGTTACATCAGGTGGTGAATTCCGTCAGGCCGGAAAGCCCGCAGCCTTGGCGGCCAGGTCGCGGAGCCACGGCGTGGCCGAGAACCGGTCGCCGTACGCCGCGGCGAGCTCGTCGGCCCGCTCGAGGAAGGCGGCGAGACCGATCGGGCCGTTGGGGTTCTCCGGGTCCTGGTAGCCGGTCATGAACTGGGCGGCGCCGCCGGTCATGGGCGGGAAGCCGATGCCCATGATCGAGCCGATGTTGGCCGCGGCGGCGGACTCGATGACGCCCTCCTCGAAGCACTTCGCGGTCTCGAGCGCCTCGGCGAACAGCATCCGGTCCTTGATGTCGCGGAACGGGAGCTGCTTCTCGGCGACCGGGAACAGCTCGGAGAGGCCGAGCCAGATGGAGCCACGGGTGCCGCTCTCGTCGTAGTCGTAGAAGCCCGCGCCCCGGAGCCGGCCGGCGCGGCCGGCCTCGAGCATCGTGTCGACGACGGCGGAGCCGGGGTGCCCGTAGGACTTGCCCTCACGCTCGGCGGCCTCCTTGGTCGCCTTGGCGATCTTCGCCATCAGCTCGAGGTTGAGCTCGTCGGAGAGCTGCAGCACCGGGGCCGGGTAGCCCGCCTGGGTGGTTGCCCGCTCGATCGAGTACGGATGCACGCCCTCGGCGAGCATCGCCATGCCCTCGTTGACCATGAAGCCGATCACCCGCGAGGTGTAGAAGCCGCGGCTGTCGTTGACGACGATTGGCGTCTTCCTGATCTGCTGCACGACGTCGTACGCCCTGGCCAGCGCCTCGTCGGAGGTCTGCTCGCCCTTGATGATCTCGACCAGCGGCATCTTGTCCACGGGCGAGAAGAAGTGCAGGCCGATGAAGTCCTTCGGCCGGTCGACGCCGCTCGCGAGCTCGGTGATGGGCAGCGTCGAGGTGTTGGAGCAGAGCAGCGCGTCCGGCTGCACGTGCGGCAGGATCTCGGCGAACACCTTCTCCTTGAGCGCTGGGTCCTCGAAGACCGCCTCGATGACCAGGTCGCAGCCGGTCAGGTCGGCCGGGTCGGCGGTGGCCTTGATCCGGCCGAGCAGCTCGGCCTTCTTCTCCTCCGTCGAGCGCCCGCGGGAGATCGCCTTGTCGAGCAGCTTCTCCGAGTAGGACCTGCCCTTCTCGGCGTTCTCGACGGCGACGTCCTTGAGCACGACCTCCATGCCGGCGCGGGCGCAGACGTAGGCGATGCCGGCGCCCATCATCCCGGCGCCGAGGACGCCGACCTTGGTCGCCTTCCACGGCTCGATGCCCTGGGGGCGGAGCTTGCCGGCGTTGATCGCCTGCAGGTCGAAGAAGAACGCCTGGATCATGTTCTTCGAGCCCTGGTTGACGACCAGGCTGGTCAGGTAGCGCGATTCGATCCGGCTCGCGGTGTCGAAGTCGACCTGGGCACCCTCGACGGCGGCCGACAGGATCGCCTTCTGCGCCGGGTAGTCGGCGCCCTTGAGCTGCTTGCGCAGCAGCGCGGGGAACGCCGGCAGGAAGCCGGCCATGGCAGGCGTCTTCGGCGAGCCGCCGGGCATCTTGTAGCCGGGGGCGTCCCAGGGGTTCTGTACGGCGTCCGGGTTGGCCTTGATCCAGGCCTTGGCGGCCGGGATGAGCTCGTCCTGGGTGCCGACGAGCTCGTCGATCAGCCCCTTCTCCTTGGCCGCCGCGGGCTTGAACGTGCTGCCCTGGAGGAGCACGTCCATCAGCCCGCTCTGGATGCCGAGCAGCCGGATGATGCGGGTGACGCCGCCACCGCCGGGGAGCAGGCCGAGGCTGGCCTCGGGGAGCCCGACCTCGAAGCTGCCGTCGACGACGACGCGGTGGTTGCAGGCCAGGGCGATCTCGAAGCCGCCGCCGAGCGCGGCGCCGTTGATCGCGGCCGCGACGGGCTTGGGGAACGTCTCCAGCCGGCGCAGCGAGGCCTTGACCCGCTCGGCGAGCTCGAAGACCCGCGGTGCGTCGGCGGGGCCGGCCTTGATCATCTCGTTGAGGTTCGCGCCCGCGAAGAAGGTCTTCTTCGCGCTGGCGACCACGACCCCCGTCACGGAGTCGGCCTCGTCGTACAGCCGGTCGACGGCGGCGGCCATCGACTCGACGTACAGCTCGTTCATGGTGTTGGCGCTGGCCGTCGGGTCGTCGAGGGTCAGCGTGACGATGCCGTCGGCATCCTTGTCGAAGCGCACGGCGGACGTGTCGGTCTGGGTGGTGCTCATGGGATCAGGACTCCTGGTCTCAGACGAGTTCGACGATGGTGGCGATGCCCATGCCGCCGCCGACGCAGAGCGTGGCGAGGCCGCGGCGCAGGTCGCGCCGTTCGAGCTCGTCGATGAGGGTGCCGAGGATCATGGCGCCGGTGGCACCGAGCGGGTGGCCCATCGCGATGGATCCGCCGTTGACGTTGGTGATGTCGGAGGTGATCTCCATGTCGCGCATGAACCGCATCGCGACCGCGGCGAACGCCTCGTTGATCTCGAAGAGGTCGATGTCCTTGGTCTCGAGGCCGGCGATGGCCAGCGCCTTCCGGGCGGCCGGGGCGGGGCCGGTGAGCATGATCGTCGGGTCGGCGCCGGACACGGCGGCGGAGATGATCCGCGCCCGCGGGGTGAGGCCGAAGTCGGTGCCGACCTGCTCGTTGCCGATCGCGACCAGGGCGGAGCCGTCGACGATTCCGGAGGAGTTGCCGGCGTGGTGGACGTGGTTGATCTTCTCGATCCAGTGGTACTTCTCGAGCGCCACGTCGTCGAAGCCGGCGTCCGCACCGAGCTGCGCGAAGCTCGGCTTGAGGCCGGCCAGCCCCTCGGGCGTGGTGTCGGGCCGGATCAGCTCGTCGTGGTCGAGCACGGTCACGCCGTTGCGGTCCCTGACCGGGATGACCGACTTGTCGAAGTAGCCGTTGGCCCACGCCTTGGCGGCGCGGTGGTTGGACTCGGCCGCGAACGCGTCCACGTCGTCGCGGGTCCAGCCCTCGATGGTGGCGATCAGGTCGGCGCCGATGCCCTGCGGCACGAACCCGGTCGTGAGCGCGGTCGCGGGGTCGGACGCCCAGGCGCCGCCGTCGGAGCCCATCGGCACCCGGCTCATCGACTCGACCCCGCCGGCGAGGATCAGCTGCTCGAAGCCGCCACGGACGCGGGACGCCGCCTGGTTGACGGCTTCCAGCCCGGAGGCGCAGAAGCGGTTGAGCTGGACGCCGGCCGTCGTCTCGGGGAGCCCGGCCGCGAGCGCGGCGGTCTTCGCGATGTCACCGCCCTGGTCGCCGATCGGCGAGACCACGCCGAGCACCACGTCGTCGATGCGGTTGGTGTCGAGGCTGGGGTTGCGCTCCCGCAGCTCGTCGATCAGGCCGACCACGAGGTCGACCGGCTTCACCTCGTGCAACGAACCCGCGGCCTTGCCCTTGCCACGCGGGGTGCGGAGGTGGTCGTACACGAACGCTTCTTGCCCAGATGAAAGTGGCATACCCCGATTGTGACAGCGTTGCTGTCACGGTCAAGGGTCCCGGATGTGACATAGCCCTACTGGACAGAGTGACGGTCGGCTAACCATGGGGGTTTTCCTCGATTGAGGGTCCCCGTGCTGCTTCCTAGCGTTCGGAGCAAAGCCACCCCGAGGAGAAGCCATGACCACCTCCCCCGTACGCCGCGCCGCCGTCCTGGCGGTCACCGTGGTGTTCGCGGCGCTCCTGGTTCCGCTGGGCCTGTGGACTCCGGCAGCGGGGGACGCCGCCGGTGGCGTGCCCGGCGTCCCACGGGCCGACGCCGCTCAGCTGACCGCGGGCAAAGCGTTCGGCTGCGCGATCGTCGCCGACGGCAGCGTGCGCTGCTGGGGCGCCAACGCGTCCGGGCAACTGGCTCAGGGGAACAAAGCGTCGGTCGGGGACAACCCGGGTGAGAGCACCGTACGAGTCGATCTGGGCGCCGGTCGGACCGCGGTCGCGCTGACCGCCGGCGACGGACATGCGTGCGCGATCCTGGACAACACGCAGCTGCGCTGCTGGGGCAACAACGCCTCCGGTCAGCTGGGACAGGGCAATGTGGACAACGTCGGCGACGACCCGGCCGAGACCACGGTTGCTGTCGACCTCGGCCCGGGCCGCACCGCGGTCGCCGTCACTGCCGGCGAGACCCACACCTGCGCCCTCCTGGACACCGGGCACCTGCGCTGCTGGGGCTCCAACGGCTTTGGGCAGCTGGGGCAGGGCCACACCGACGCCATCGGCGACACCTTCGGTGAGATCCCCGTCGCGGTCGACCTCGGCCCGGGCCGCACCGCGGTCGCGGTCACCGCCGGTGGCCCCAACACCTGCGCCGTCCTGGACACCGGCCAGCTGCGCTGCTGGGGCTACAACGGCACCGGTCAGCTGGGGCAGGGCAACACCACCAATATCGGCGACAACCCCGGGGAGACCACCGTCGCGGTCGACCTCGGCCCGGGCCGCACCGCGATCGCGGTCGCCATCGGGGACTTCCACACCTGCGCCGTCCTCGACACCGGCCAGCTGCGCTGCTGGGGTGACAACGGCTTCGGGCAGCTGGGGCAGGGCAACAAGACCCATGTCGGCGACAACCCCGGGGAGACCACAGCCGCGGTCGACCTCGGCCCGGGCCGCACCGCGGTCGCAGTCTCCGCCGGCGAGTCCCACACCTGCGCCGTCCTCGACACCGGCCAGCTGCGCTGCTGGGGTGACAGCGGCTTCGGTCAACTGGGGCAGGGCAACAACACCGCTATCGGTGACAGCCCCGGGGAGACCACCGTCGCGGTCGACCTCGGCCCGGGCCGCACCACGATCGCGGCCACCGCTGGCGAGCACCACACCTGCGCCGTGCTGGACACCCGCCAGCTGCGGTGCTGGGGCCGCAACGGCGATGGGCAGCTGGGACAGGGCACCCTCTTCCCCTACGGTGCCAGTGCGGGCGAGACTCCCGCCGGACTCCCGCCGGTCAACCTGGGTGGTCAGCTGTTCGGAGGCGACACCGACGGCGACGGGGTCCGCGACGCCGTCGACACCTGCCGCACCGTGCCCGGCACGCTGGCGAACGGCTGCCCGGCGGCCGCCGTGGCCCCGCCCGAGGCGGTGTTGAAGGGCAAGAAGGTCCTTCTCGACGCCGTGGTGGCCAAGAAGAGGGCCCCCGCGAAGTGTCCCGCCAGGGCGACGGTCACCGTCAAGACCAAGAGCAGCAAGGGCAGGGTCATGGTCACGAAACAGGTCAAGACCAAGACCGTGACCGGCGGCTGTCGGGTCAAGGGCAAGATCAGCCTCCACTCCAAACCGAAGGCGACCGCCAAGGTCAAGGTCACCATCACCGGCACCAAGCTCACGAAGAAGCGCCTGCTCGCCGTACGACTCTGACAGCGTTACTGTCAGGGACATGGGCGAGACCGCACCGGAACTGCTCACGCTCGACGAGCTCTGCGACCGCGTCGGCATGAGCGTGCGGAACGTGCGGTTCTACACCTCGCGCGGTCTGGTGCCACCGCCGATCCGCAAGGGCCGCTCCGGCTACTACTCCCGCGACCACGTCGGCCGGCTCGAGCTGGTCCAGGAGCTCCAGAGCCACGGCTTCACGCTCTCCGCGATCGAGAAGTACGTCGCCGGCATCCCCAGCGACGCAACCCCCGAGGACCTCGCGCTGGCCCGGACGATGCTCGCGCCCTGGGACGTCGAGCGGCCCATCGAGATGTCGCGGGGCGAGCTGTCCACCCGCGCCGGCCGCGAGCTCACCGACGACGACCTGCGCACCTTGGCCGCGCTCGGCGTCGTCTTCCCGCTCAAGCGCGGCCAGTACCAGGTGGCCGTCTCCCAGCTGTCCGTCGGCCTCGGCCTGCTCGACCTCGGCTTCCCGGTCGAGGCTGCGATCGCGGCCGCCGACGTGTACGCGCGGCACGGCCGCGAGGTCGCCAAGGAGCTCTACGACGTGTTCCGCACCCTGGTCTGGCCGGTCTACCGCGACCAGGGCGCGTCGCCGGAGACCGTGCGCCAGGTCGTGGAGAAGATCAAGCCGCTCTCGATCGCGGCCCTCGTGTCGGCGTACGAAGCCGGGATGGATGAAACCAAGCGCGAAGGCATCGCGCGCCGCAGCCGCTGACGGGGTACCAGTCCGCGTGTCCCTAGGATCTGGCCGATGAGCATTTCTCCCAGCGACGAGCACCTGACGGTGCTGGTGACCGGCGCGACCGGCTTCATCGGCAGCCGGCTGGTGCGCGCGCTCGTCGACGAAGGACACCGGGTCAAGGCGATGACCCGCCGTCCCGACGACTACGCCGGCCCGGGCGACCCGGTCCCCGGCGACGTCTTCGATGCCGGCACCCTGGCCGAGCCGATGGACGGCGCGGACGTCGCCGTCTACCTCGTGCACTCGCTCGACGACAACGACTTCGAGCGCAAGGACGCCGAAGCGGCCCGCGACTTCGGGCTGGCCGCCGCCGCCAGCGGCGTCCGGCAGATCGTCTTCATGGGCGGCCTCGGCAAGGACGACGTCGAGCTCTCACCCCACCTCCGCTCGCGTCGCGAGGTCGAGAGGCTGCTCGGCAGCTCCGGCGTACCCGTCACCGTGCTGCGCGCCGCGATCGTCGTCGGCGCGGGTGGCATCTCGTGGGAGATGACCCGGCAGCTGGTGAAGAACCTGCCCGCGATGGTGGTCCCCCGCTGGGCCGACACCCGCACGCAGCCGATCGCGATCGATGACGTGACGCGCTACCTGGTCGGCGTGATCGGTGTCGAGAAGACCTTCGGCCAGGTCTACGAGATCGGCGGCGCCGACCGGCTCACCTACGTGCAGATGCTCCAGCAGGCCGCCGACGTCATCAACGGCCGCAGGGTCCCGATCGTCACGGTGCCGGTGCTGACCCCGCGGCTCTCCTCGTTGTGGATCGGGCTGGTCACCAACGTCGACTCCACGACGGCCGGCAACCTCATCGACTCCATGAGCACCGAGGTGCTCCAGACCGACTACGCCATCCAGGACATCGTCCCCGGCGAGCCGCTGTCGTATCGCGAGGCGGTCGAGCGCGCCTTGCTCGGAGAGCAAGATCGGTGACCCGGGAGAAAGTGTCGGCCAGAAGGGGTCGACCCGGGAGTTTTTGTCGCCTGCGGGCGACACAAGGTCCCGGGTCAGCGCCTTCCTGGCGACACAAAGTCCCGGGTCAGTGTCAGGAGAAGACGAGCGGCAGCGCGAAGAGCATGGTCAGCGCCCAGGTGCAGTGGGTGAGGATCGGGGCGAGGACGCCGCCGCTGGCGCGGCGCTCGAGGCCGACGACAAGGCCGAGCAGCAGAGCCGCGAAGGTCAGCATCACGTTGCCCGTGGCGACGGTCGCGACGACGTACGCCGCGGTCGTCCAGAGCACCGGGTGCACGGTGATCGCGGCGTACGCCGCCCCGCGGAAGAACAGCTCCTCGGCGATCCCGCTGACCGCGGTGACGAGCACGAGCAGCGGCGTCGAGCCCTGGTCGGCGTAGTCCATCACGTTCACGACCTGGCTCTCGAGGCCCTCAAGGAAGTCGAGGGTGCGCACCAGGAAGGCACCGGCGACGAAGACCCCTGCCAGAAGCAGCCCGAGCACGATCGGCGTCACCACCGGCCGGGACGTCCCCTGCCGGGTCGGGATCCGACCGAGGTGCAGCGGACCGGAGGCGAATGCGCCCACGGTCCACAGCCCGGCCAGTCCGAGCGTGCTCACGTAGAACCACCGGCTGCCCGGGTCGACCCGCAACGAGATGCCGAGCACGACCGCACCCAGCACCACGACGCCGAACGTGACCAGCTGCCGCCGGCGCAGCTCGTGGTCGCTCTGCCGGTGGTCCCGAGGCACCACGTCCCAGAGCGCCCGGCGGACCCACGCCTGCAGCTGGCTCACCGGGCCGATCCTAGAAGCGACCGTCAGCGGCGGCCGGAGCTGAACGACGCGGCGTTGTGCGTACGCCCGGAAGAGGATGACTGGCCGCCGCGACGGCGGTTGCGGTTGCCACCGGAGGGCGCTGCCGAGCCGGACGCCGGGCGCGGCTTGCCGCCCGACCGCTGCTGGCCACCGGAGCGAGGCTGGCCACCCGAGCGAGGCTGCCCACCCGAACGGCGCTGGCCACCGGAGCGGCCACGGTTGCGACCACCACCGGACCGGCGCTCGGGCTCCTCGGCGGTGACGCCGAGGCCACCGGCCACGAGGACCCGCTCGCCGGGGGCGAGCGTGATGAGCATCGGGTGCCGCGGGCCGTCGACGCGGGTGATGGTCGGCTTGATGCCGGCCGCCCGCGCGAGGTCGCGGACGTCGCGGACCTGGTCCTCGGTCATCAGCGTGATCACGGTGCCCGCGGCACCGGCCCGCGCCGTACGGCCGGAGCGGTGCAGGTAGGCCTTGTGCTCGGTCGGCGGGTCCGCGTGCACGACGAGGGCGATGTCGTCGACGTGGATGCCGCGCGCGGCGATGTCGGTCGCGACCATGGTGGTGGCCCGGCCGGCGTGGAACGAGTCCATGTTGCGGGTGCGGGCGCCCTGGCTGAGGTTGCCGTGCAGCTCGACGGTCGGTACGCCGCTGCGGTTGAGCTGGCGGGCCAGCGCCTTCGCGCCGTGCTTGGTGCGGGTGAAGACCAGGGTCCGCCCAGGAGCGCTGGTCAGGTCGACGAGCACCGGCACGCGCTGCTCGCGCGACAGGTGCAGCACGTGGTGGTCCATCTCGGAGACCGGCGACTGGGCCGAGTCGGCCTCGTGGGTCACCGGCTGCTGGAGGAACTGCTTGACCAGGACGTTGACGCCCCTGTCGAGGGTCGCGGAGAAGAGCAGCCGCTGGCCCTGCTTCGGGGTCGCGGCGAGGAGTCGGCGTACGGCGGGCAGGAAGCCGAGGTCGGCCATGTGGTCGGCCTCGTCGAGCACGGTCACCTCGACGGCGCCGAGGTCGCAGTGGCCCTGCTGGATCAGGTCCTCGAGCCGACCCGGGCAGGCCACCACGATGTCGACACCGCGGCGCAGCCCCTGCACCTGCGGGTGCTGGCCGACGCCGCCGAAGACGGTGCGGGTGGTCAGCCCCGCGGTCTCGGCGAGCGGGATCAGCGCCTGCTCGATCTGCCCGACCAGCTCACGCGTGGGCGCGAGGATCAGGGCGCGAGGCCGGCGCGCGCCGCGCGGCCGGCCGGACTCGGACAGCCGGGCGACCAGGGGCAGCAGGAACGCGTAGGTCTTGCCGGAGCCGGTGCGGCCGCGGCCGAGGACGTCCCGACCGGCCAACGAGTCGAGCAGCGTGGCGGCCTGGATCGGTGTGGGCGTGGTGATGTCGCGCGCCTTGAGGGCGGCAACGAGCTCGTGCGGTACGCCGAGGTCGGAGAAGGACAGGGTGGAGCGTGCGGAAGACAAGGGAGATCACTCTCGATGGTGGTGTCTCACCAGAGGAAGTTCTGTCGAGGCCCGGCCACCTTCGCAGAGGCGGGGGCTGGCCCGGGGTAAGACGTGAACGGGCCGCTCTCACCAGTGTGGCAGAGCGGCCCGCACTAACCCGCATCGCGGGCGGGTGACGTCGGCTACATGTCGGCTACTTCTTGAAGGCGTCCTTGATGTCGTCGACGGCGTCCTTGACCTTCTCACCGGCCTGCTTGACCGAGGACTCGGCCTGGTCGGCGCGCCCCTCGTTCTTGAGCTCGTCGTCGCCCGTGGCCGCACCCGCGGCCTCCTTGGCACGACCCTTGAGCTCCTCGCCCTTGTTGTCGACCTTGTCGTCGAAACCCATCGTGCACCTCCGGTGCGTTGTCGGACCCCTCCGGTCTCCGATAGTGCGATCGGTCAAACGCTGGTGAGAGCGGGGTCACTCGACCCGGCCGGCACCAGATCGAAGGCGAGCACGCCGTCGTCGATGCGGCCGCGTCGGATCTTGCGCACGTCGGCCACGTAGTTCTGCTTGAGCCGCCACGGCTCGCGGTCGCCCTGGCTCGGCATCCGGTCCAGCACCCGCAGGATGTAGCCGGACGTGAAGTCCATGAACGGCTGCTCCCCGACTCCCGGCTGGCGCACCGGCACTGCCGACCGGGCCCCCGTCAGGTCCAGGTGCCCGAGCAGCCGCACGACGTACTCCGCGACGAGGTCGGCCTTGAGCGTCCACGAGGCGTTGGTGTAGCCGGCGGTGAAGGCGAAGTTCGGCACCCCGCTGAGCATCAGGGCCTTGTACATCATCGTCGACGGGAGATCGACCCGCTCGCCGTCGACGACCAGGTCGATGCCGCCGAAGGGCAGGAACTGCAGCCCGGTCGCGGTCACGATCAGGTCGGCCTCGAGCGTCTGGCCCGAGCTGAGCCGGATGCCCTTCGGCGTGAACGTCTCGATGGTGTCGGTGACGATGGAGGCCTGCCCCTTGCGCAGCGCCCGGAACAGGTCACCGTCCGGCACCACGCAGAACCGCTGGTCCCACGGGTTGTACGTCGGCTTGAAGTGCACGTCGACGTCCACGGTGTCCGGCAGCTGGGCCTGAGCGGCCTTGCGGACGAGTCGCTTGACGAGGTCGGGCCGGTGGCGGCACAGCCAGAACGTGAAGATGCCGCGGAGGATGTGGGTCCATCGGACCACCGGGAACGCGTACTTCGCGGGCAGCCTCCCCAGCAGGCTCGCCAGCTTGTCCCGGGCTGGTCGGGAGGCGACGTACGTCGGCGAGCGCTGCAGCATCGTCACATGCCCGGCGGTCCCGGCCATCGCCGGCACCAGCGTCATTGCGGTGGCACCGCTGCCGATCACGACGACCTTCTGCCCGGCGTACTCAAGGTCCTCGGGCCAGTGCTGGGGGTGCACGATCGTGCCCTCGAAGCTGTCGGATCCGGGGAACTCCGGCGCGTACGGCTCGTCGTAGTGGTAGTAGCCGGCGCAGCCCCAGAGGAAGCTCGCCGTGAGGGTGGTCGGCGTTCCAGCGTGGTCGATCTCGACGGTCCACCGCGCGGTCTCGGAGTCCCAGCTCGCACGGGTGACCTTGTGCCGGTAGCGGATCAGCTCGTCGACGCCGTACTCCGCCGCGACGGTGCGCAGGTAGTCGAGGATGGAAGGCCCATCCGCCAATGCCCGGTCGCCCGGCCACGGCCGCCAGCCGAACCCGAACGTGAACATGTCGGAGTCCGACCGGATGCCGGGGTACTTGAACAGGTCCCAGGTGCCGCCGCTGGCCGCGCGCGCCTCGAGCACGGCGACGCTCTTCGTGCGCAGGTGCTCCCGGAGCTGGCAGGCCGCACCGATGCCGGACAGACCGGCACCGACGATCAGGACGTCGACGTGCTCAGCGGTCACTGGCCAAAACTATCCGTGACACGGGTCTTGATTCACGCGTGAAACAAGACCGATCCAGCGCAATTGCGCCGAAAGTGACCGAGGGAGCGAGTCAGCCACGACCGAACAGCTCCACGAACCGGGCCAGGATCCGGGGCGGCTCGGTGACCACGGCGGCGCGGGCGAGCCGGATCAGCTGCTCGCCCTCGCCCGGCTCGAAGTAGCCGAAGTCCTGGTAGGTCTCGATCCGCATGATGATGCTGTCGACGTCGAGCTCGGGATGGAACTGGGTGGCGTACACGTGCTCTCCGAGGCGGAACGCCTGGACCGGGCAGGTCTGCGACGAGGCGAGCAGTACGGCGCCGCGCGGCAGGGTCGACACCCCCTCCTTGTGGCCGAGGAACGCGTCGAAGGACGGCGGCAGTACGCCGAGCAGCGGGTCGGCCGCGCCCTCCGGTGTCAGCGTGATGGTGACCGCGCCGATCGGCTCCGACCATTGCCGGTCGACCACGCCGCCGCCGAGGGTGCCCAGGGTGCCGATGCCGTAGCAGGCGCCGAGGAACGGGAAGTCCACCGCGAGCGCCTGGAGCGCGAGCTCGCGCAGCCGGGCCTCGCCACGCCGCTGTTCGGGAGCCTTCGACTCCTCTGGGTCGCTGATGTTCCATGGCCCACCGCCGATGACGATCCCCGACCAGTCGTCGAGGTCCAGCGGCTCCAGCTCGTCGCGCTCCATGCGGACCCGGCGTACGTCGCGCTCGTCGAGCCCCGCGCAGCGCAGGACGGCGGCGTACTCGTCGTCCGCGGCGGCGTCCTGGGCGCGGATCCCCAGGAACAGGAAGGGCTTCATGCCTGGACGGCGACGCCCCGGGCGATGAGCCCGTCGACGTCGGCGATGCCCCACGCGGTGAGCGCATCGCGGGTGTGGGCGCCGGCGACGGGCGCGGGCGGCAGCGACAGAGACGCCGAGGTGCGCGAGAACCGCGGCGCCGGTTGTGGCTGCACCACGCCCCCATGGTCGACGAAGGTCTGCCGAGCCTTGAGGTGTGGATGCTCGGGCGCCTCACTGATCGGGATCACGCCGGCCACGCACGCGTTCGTTCCCTCTAAGAGCTGGACCCACTCGGCCTGGGTGCGCTGCTTGAAGGTGTCGGTCAGCAGGGTGCGGAGCTCGTCGTAGCGGTCGAGGTCCCCCTGGCCGGGAGCGGTCTCCGCGAGCCCGAGGAGGTCCAGCAGCGTGGCGTAGAACTGCGGCTCGAGCGCCCCGACCGACATGTGTTTGCCGTCGGACGTCTCGTAGACGTCGTAGAAGGGCACGCCGCCGTCGAGGAGGTTCACGCCGCGTGCCTCCCGATAGCCGCCGCTGGCCTGGAACGACGACGTCATCGCGTTGAGGTGCGCGGTGCCGTCGACGATCGCGGCGTCCACCACCTGTCCCTCGCCCGACACCCTCGCCTCGAGGAGGGCCGCGAGCAGCCCGATCACCAGGTAGGTGGACCCACCCCCGAAGTCGCCCACGATGTTGGCCGGGAACTGGGGCCGCTCCGGCGTCTGGCCCATGCTGAACAGGGCGCCCGCCACCGAGATGTAGTTGATGTCGTGGCCGGCCGCCTGGGCCAGCGGGCCGTCCTGGCCCCAGCCGGTCATCCGGCCGTAGACCAGTCGCGGGTTGACCGCGTGGCACTGCTCGGGGCCGATCCCGAGCCGCTCGGCGACGCCCGGCCGCATCCCCTCGACCAGGAGGTCGGCATCTCTCACCAGCTCGAGCACCGTGGCCGCGGCCTCCGGCTGCTTGAGGTCGAGCGCGACGCAGGGTCGGCCGCGGTTGAGGAGCATGGTCCTCCCGCCGGCGAGCGGCTGGCCGCCCGGCCGCTCGACCCGGATCACGTCTGCACCGAGGTCGGCCAGGATCATGCACGCGTGCGGCCCGGGACCGATCCCGGCGATCTCCACGACCTTGACGCCACGCAGCGGACCGGTGCCCTGCCCGAGTGCCAGAGCCTTTCCGGGGGTGGAACTCATGGCGGGCACTATGACACGCCGGCCTTCACCCCCTTTGGTGATGGTGGAGCAACCTCCGATCGGCTAGTTTTCAATTGTGATACTCGGGGGGCACAGGCCGTCACGGCCTGTCCATGTTCAGCCTGCGAAGCCGAGCGCGGTCACGCCCTCGGCGACCGGCAAGCGCTGACACCCACGCGCTGACCACAAGCCGGTCACGGTTCGTGGTGTTCGGCGTGCCCTGCTTGTCCGGCGGAGTGTCCGGTGGAGTGTCCGGCGGAGTGCCCGGAATGGGCGGCGTGCGCCTTGGCGTGCCCGAGCCCCCGGGAGATCATGGCCCGGTTCACCGGCACGGTGACCACGAACGCGATCGCCAGCGCCACCGCCAGCGAGCCCCAGAACAGCGGACCGTCCAAGCCGGCCTCCATCGCCGAGGGCCAGGCGAGCAGGATGGCGTTGTCGACGATCTCCATCACCACGATCGACACCGTGTCGGCGGCCAGCGCGACGCGGACCGCGGCCGCGACCGGCAGCCCGGCGCGGCGCTGGCCGGCGAAGGTGAGCAGGTAGCCGAAGAAGAACGCCAGCGCCACGGCGATGCTGATGCTGGCGAGGTCGCCCCAGCCGGCGGCCGTCGCGATCACCATGCCGAGCACCTCGCCGATCGCGCAGCCGGTCAGGCAGTGCCGTGTGGCGGTGATCGCCTCGCGCCAGCTCGCGTCCACGAGACCATCCTGCCTCGGATCCTCCTGGCGGGCCCGGGCAGGATGGGCGGGTGAGCCTGATCCGCGACTACACCGACGACGAGGCCCGCGCCGCCCTGGTGCTCAAGTGGGGGATGGTCGAGCCGGGGGTGCTGCCGGCCTGGGTAGCCGAGATGGACTACGCGCTCGCGGAGCCGATCATGGCCGCGCTGCATGAGGCCGTGGAGCGCGGCGAGGTCGGCTACCCACCGTACGTGCGGGCCGGCGGCCCGATCGGCGAGGCGTACGCCGGGTTCGCGCTGCGCCACTTCGGGACGGGCGTCCCGGCGGATCGGGTGCTGCCGACCGCGGACGTGACCGTCGGCGTTCGGATCGCGCTGGAGGTGCTCAGTGAGCGGGCACCGATGGTGCTGCCGTTGCCGGCGTACGACCCGCAGCACGGGCTCGGCCAGATCACCGGACGCGAGCAGTGGGACCTGCCCGTGGACCCGGACGGCGAGAGCTACGTCGTCGACCTCGACGAGCTCGACCGGCTGTTCGCGCGCGGTGCGCGGACGCTGCTGCTCACCCAGCCGCACAACCCGGGCGGCCATGTGCACACCCGGGCCGAGCTCGAGGGGATCCGCGACGTCGTGACCAGTCACGGCGCCCGCGTCGTCTCCGACGAGATCCACGGCCCGCTGGTGCTGCCGGGCGCCGAGCACGTGCCGTACCTGTCCCTGGAGGGCACCGCCGACCACGCGGTCGCGGTTGTCGCGGCGTCCAAGGCGTTCAACATCCCTGGCCTCAAGTGCGCGCAGATCCTCACCGGCGACGACGCGACCCGCGACCGGCTGGTCGACATCCCGATGGCCCAGAACGACTCGTGGAGCCCGCTCGGCCTCGTGGCCTCGGTCGCGGCGTACGACGACGGCGACCCCTGGCTGGCCGCGCTGGTCGAGCGGCTCGACCAGCAACGCACCCTCCTGGCCGAGCTGCTCGCTGAGCACTTGCCCGAGGCCAGGATGCGTCCGCTCGAGGCGACCTACATGGTCTGGCTCGACCTGCGTGCCTACGGCCACGACGACCCGGCGGAGGTGATCCTCGGCGGTGGCGTTCGGGTCTCACCCGGGGAGATCTACTGGCCGGGGCTCGCCGGTCACATCCGGCTCAACATCGCCACGTCGCCGGACCGGCTCGCCGAGATCGTCCGGCGGATGGCGGCCGCACTCGCTGGGTGACTCGCCGGTCAGGTCCCCGGTGTCACGCCGGTGGCCCCGGTGTGGGTGTCGGTCACCATTGACACCTGCAGCGGCGGCTTCTTCTCACCGACGAACCGCTTCTGCGCCCAGGTGGCCAGCGCGGTGAGCAGCAGGTTGACCAGGATGTAGATCGAGGCGATGACGAACATGGTCGGCACCCGGTTGTCGAACTCCTGGAAGATCTGCCTGTAGATCCTCGTGAGTCCGGGGGCCACCACGTAGATGCCCAGCGCGGTGTCCTTGAGCGCGACGATGCACTGGCTGATGATCGCCGGCAGCATGATCTTGATCGCCTGTGGCATCAGCACGATGTTCATGACCTGGGTCTTGCGCATGCCGATGGCGTACGCCGCCTCACGCTGCCCCTTCGGGACCGCCAGCACCCCGGCCCGCAGGACCTCGGCCAGCACCGACCCGTTGTAGAGGGTCAGCGCGATCACCACGGCCCAGAAGGACGAGCCCGCCTTCTCGATGCCGATGAAGTACCAGATGAACACCATGAGCAGCAGCACCGGGATCGCGCGGAACAGCTCCACCACGGCCCAGGCCGGCCAGCGCACCCAGGCGTGGTCGGACAGCTTGCCCACGCCGAGCACGAAGCCGAGGACCGAGGCCCCGAGGATCGCCGCAGCGGCCATCTTCAGCGTGTTCAGCAGCCCGTCCACCAGGATGACGCGGACGTAGTCGGGAGTCACGAAGACCTCCCACTTGTCGCCCTCGAACTGGCCGTCGTCGTAGAACCGCCAGATCACCCACGCGAGCACGCCGCCCACGACGGCCAGGCCGGCCACGCCGTACAGCCGGTGCCGGCGGATCGTCCGGGGCCCCGGGGCGTCGAAGAGAACGCTAGCGCTCATGTCTTTGGGGTCCCCGCGGAAGCGCGGCCCCGCCGCGCGAAGCGCTCCAGTTCGCGCTTTCGTGGGGTGTTCATGTCGCGACCCGCCATCGACGCTCGAGCCGGTTGGCGAGGTAGGAGAAGACCTCGACGATGATGACGTAGCCGGCGGCGAAGCAGATGAAGATGCCGATGCGCTGGGTCGGGAAGTTGTTGGTGAAGATGCGCATCCGCGATGCGGCCTCGGCGACGCCGAACACGGCCGCCACCGAGGTGTTCTTGATCAGCGCGATCTGCACGCTGGCCAGCGGCGGGAGCGAGGCGCGGAACGCCTGCGGCAGCACGACCTGTGACATCACACCGGTGAAGGGCAGGCCGATCGCGCGGGCCGCCTCGGCCTGGCCCAGCGGGACCGCGTTCACTCCCGACCGGAGCGCCTCGCAGACGAACGTCGAGGTGTAGAGCGTCAGCGACACGACGGCGGCGCCGTAGAACGTCGTGAAGTCGAAGTCACCGATGTGGACGTCGAGCCACTTGAAGTTGATGCCCAGGCTCGGCGCGGCGAAGGCGAAGAAGGCGAACACGATGACCAGTGGCGTGTTGCGCACCACCGTCACGTACGTGGCCCCGGCCTTGCGGAGCACGGCGATCGGGCCGACCCGCATCGCGACGAGGATCGTGCCCAGCACCATCGACAGTACGAACGACGCCAGGAAGAGGGCGAACGTGTAGCCGAACGCCAGGAGATAGGCGTCGAGGTCGTCGAAGACGGCTTCCAGTGCTCGCTCCTCTTCCAGGGGCTGGGTCCGGGCGGCCCACGGCGGGCCGCCCGGACGTCAGCGGAATGTCAGGCCGCGGGACACTCGTCGAGTGCCGGAGGCTCGGGAGTCTCGACCCCCGAAGCGGCGAGGGTGTTCTCGAACGCCGCCTCCCACGAGCCGTCCTCGAAGGACTCCTCCAGGACCTCGTTGATCCACTCGCACATCTCGGGGTGGTCCAGGCTGTAGCCGACCCCGATCCGCTCCTCGGAGAACTCCTCGCCGACTACCTTGAGCTGCCCCTCGTTCTCCGCGGCGAACCCGGCCAGGATGGAGCCGTCGGTGGACATCGCGGGCACCGAGCCGTCGAGCACCTTCTCCACGCACTCGGAGTAGGTGTCGAAGCCGATTCCCTTGGCACCCGCCTCGTCGATCCGGTCGATCGACGTCGACCCGGTGACCGAGCAGACCTCCTGGCCCGCCAGGTCGTCGATGCTCTCGACGTCGCTGTCGGCGAGGACCAGAACCTGCTGACCGGTGAGGAAGTAGGGGCCGGTCTGGCCGACCAACGCGCGACGCTCGTCGGTGATCGAGTACGACGCCAGCACCAGGTCGACCTTGCCCTGCTGGAGGAAGGGCTCGCGGTTGTCGGAGATGGTCTCCTCGTAGGTGACCACGCTCGCGTCCTCCGGGTCGATGCCGAGGTCGGCCACCAGCAGCTTGGCGATCTCGACGTCGAAGCCCTCCGGGATCTCGTCGGTCGCTCCCTTGAAGCCCAGGCCGGGCTGGTCGTACCTCACCCCGACCGTGATCGCGCCCGCCTCGGCGAGCTCCTTCATGCGGGTGCCGTCGTCGAACTCATCGGCGGCGTTCTCGGCCACCTCGACGTCCTCGCCGCCGTCCTCGTCGTCACCCGCGTCTCCGCAGGCCGCCATGCTCAAGGCCAGGCCGAGCCCGGCCACCACTGCCTTCGCTCTGATGAATCGCATGTCTCTCCTTGTCCCGATCTTCCAGATGAGTCGTGCTTCGAGCAGATCTGCTACTCAGTGCCTGAGGATCTTGCCGAGGAAGTCCTTGGCGCGCTCCGATCGCGGGTTGGTGAAGAACTCCTCGGGGGTGTTCTCCTCGACGATGGCGCCGTCCGACATGAACAGCACCCGGTCGGCGGCGGTGCGCGCGAAGCCCATCTCGTGGGTCACCACCACCATGGTCATGCCCCGCTTGGCCAGGTCGACCATCACGTCGAGGACTTCCGAGATCATCTCCGGGTCGAGGGCCGAGGTCGGCTCGTCGAAGAGCATCACCTTCGGCTCCATCGCCAGGGCCCGGGCGATCGCGACGCGCTGCTGCTGCCCTCCGGACAGCTGCGCGGGGTACTTGTCGGCCTGCACCCCGACGCCGACCCGGTCCAGCAGCTCGCGCGCCCTGGTCTCGGCGTCGGCCGGCTTGATCCCGCGGACCTTGATCGGCCCGAGCGTGACGTTTTCCAGGATCGTCTTGTGGGCGAACAGGTTGAAACTCTGGAACACCATGCCGACCTCGGCGCGCAGGTTGGCCAGCTCCTTGCCCTCTTGGGGCAGCGGCGTCCCGTCGAGGCTGATCGCACCCTGGTCGATCGTCTCCAGCCGGTTGATCGCGCGGCACAGCGTCGACTTACCCGAGCCCGACGGCCCGATGACCACCACGACCTCGCCGCGCGAGACCGTCAGGTTGATGTCCTTGAGGACGTGCAGCTCACCGAACCACTTGTTGACGCCGTCGAGAACGACTAGAGCAGCGCCTACGGTCTGGTCAGCAGTCGAACCCGATGTGACCGCCACGCGCAGAACCTACCCTCGGCGGCGTCGTCCTGACCACCGTGGTCAGCGCCGCTTCAGACGCTTGAACTTGTAACGAGCCGGTGTCTTGTCCGTGTTGCCGGCCTTGTCGACCGAGCGCACGAGGATGATGTGCTTGCCGCGCTTGACGCCGAACTTGAACGTCGAGCCGCAGCTGCGCCAGGCCCGGCCGTCGAGCTTGCACTGGAAGCGCGCGCCGGCCTCCGACGAGGCGAACTTGAACTTCACCTTCTGCTTGTAGAAGCGCTTGGGTGCCTTCTTGATGAACCTGGTGTCCGGCGCGACGGTGTCGACGGTGAAGCTGCGGGTCGGCGGGCTGCCCTCGACGTTGAAGACCGGATCCGTGCCCCTGACGGTGAACGAGTGCGGGCCGTTGGCCAGGGGCGTCGTCGTGACCGGGCTGCTGCACGGCTGGAACCCGGAGCCGTCGATCTGGCACTGGAACGTCACGTCGTCGCCGCTGCGGAAGGTGAAGACCGGAGTGTTGTCGTTGGTCAGTCCGGAAGGACCGCCGGTGATGACGGTCTTCGGTGGCGTCACGTCGTTGAGCTCATAGGCACCCATGTCGGGCACCGGCGAGCCGTTGCCGTCTCCGTCGACGGCGCGGGTGTTGCCGGCCCGGTCCAGCGCCGTGACGACGCTGCTGTCGCCCTTGTCCACGACCGCCGCGCCGGCGCGGAGCGAGTAGTCGCCGGCCGGCGCATTGAGGAAGCCGGGGTCGACGTCGAGGTTGCCGGCGACCGGGTTGACCACGCCGCCGCCGACCTCGTCCGCGGTCTGGTAGTCGGAGTGGTGCACGGTGAGGGTCGCCGCCGTACCGCCATTGCTCACCGAGGCCGCCAGGGAGTGCGTGGACCCGCGCACGATCGAGTTGGCCAGCATGACGCTGCTGGTGACGGCCGCTGCCGCGGCGGACGCCCACACGCCCCGCGACCCCGCCCCGCCGCCGACGACCGTCAGTTGCTTGGCGTCGATGCTGGCTGCGCCCGTGGAGTCGTCCGTGCCGGCGCGCAGGCCGGTCTGCCCGGCGGACCCCAGGTCGATCACCGAGTTGTCGATGTTGAGCGTCCCTGCCTCGACGGAGGCGGCGGTCTCCGCGAGCTGGATCGTCGACCGGGTGACGGTGTCGGTGGTCGCCGTCGTGTGGAGGAAGCCGACCCGGCCACCGTTCCAGGTGTTGTCGGTGAACGTGTTGCCGCCGAGCGCGTGCACGGCGGTGCTCTGCGTGCCCCCCGCAACCACGTTGACTGTCGTGCCGTCGATCCTCGAACCCTGCGTCCGCAGCCCGGTCGCGTCGGTCAAGCCGGTGGCGCCGAAGATGATCACCGAATCGAGGATCGCGCTGCCGCTGGCCTCGACGCCGATGTCGCCGGTCGAGTTGGGCCCGGTCATCGAGACCCTGAGGTTCCGGAGGGTGCCGCCGTTGACGGTGACGTAGGTCTGTGGGCTGGCGTTGGCGGGCAGGGTCAGCGCCGTCGCTCCCGGACCGACTCCGGCGCCCGATCCCTGGAGCGTGATGCCGGGCCCGAGCGTGTAGGGGCCGTCGCTGTAGGAGGACGCTCCGTTGGGCCCTACCCGGATCAACGTGGGGCCGGGGTTCGCCGCGGCGATCGCGGCGGAGATGGTCGGCTGGGTCGTGGCACCGGCCGGACAGGCGGTCCCCATGTTGACGCAGATCGTGCCGGCCGCATGGGCCGGCCCGGCCGAGACCAGGGGGAGGACAGGGACGACGAGGGCTCCGAGAAGGAGTGCGAGACGAGGGCGCACCACTCGAGGGTACGTCGAACGGTCAGCCGGTTCTTGGCAGCACCCGGCGCAGGAACTGCCGGGTCCGCTCCTGTTCGGGCGCGACGAGCATCTTCGACGGCGGCCCCTGCTCCAGGATCCGGCCGGCGTCGAGGAAGCAGACGGTGGTGGCGACGTCGCGCGCGAAGCTCATCTCGTGGGTGGCCAGAACCATCGTGGTGCCGGCCTCCGCCAGGTCGCGGACGATGGTGAGCACGTCGCCGACCAGCTCCGGGTCCAGGGCCGCGGTGATCTCGTCGAGCAGCAGCAGCTCGGGCTGGGTGCAGAGCGCGCGGACCAGGGCGGCCCGCTGCTGCTGGCCACCCGAGAGCCGGTCGGGGTGCTTGTCCACCTGGTCGCTGAGCCCGAACCGGTCGAGCAGCTCGCGGGCCCGGGTCACCGCCTCGGCGCGCGGCACGCCGTGCACCCGCATGGGAGCCAGCACACAGTTGTCGAGGACGGTCAGGTGCGGGAACAGGTTGTAGGCCTGGAAGACCATGCCGATCCGGCGGCGTACGGCGCGCGGGTCGACGCGTGGGTCGGAGATCTCCTCGCCGGCGAACCGGATCACGCCGTCGTCGATCTGCTCGAGCAGGTTGAGGCAGCGCAGCAACGTCGACTTCCCCGAGCCGGACGACCCGATCAGGCAGACCACGTCGTGCTTGTTGACGGTCAAGTCGATGTCGGCGAGGACCACCTTGTCGCCATACGACTTGCGGAGGTCGCTGACCTCGACGAGGGGGGCGCTCACAACGTTTCTCCGGGGTCCCCGCGGCGTTGTCCGGCGGAGGAGCGAAGCGGGGGAGACGGAGAACGTCGTGGGGTGGTCACAGGGCACCCGCTCGCTCGCGTTCCATCCAGCGCCGCTGCAGCCAGTCGCACACCCGCGCCAGCGGCACCGTCATCACCACGAAGAAGCCGGCGACCACGACCAGCGGCGTGTAGTTGAAGTTGAAGTTGCCGTAGTCACGGGCGGCGAACACCGCGTCGAACACCCCTGCCGCGGCGACCAGGGCGGTGTCCTTCTGGAGCGAGACGAAGTCGTTGAGCAGCGGCGGGACGACCCGGCGGACGGCCTGGGGCACGACGACGAACCGCATGGTCTGGCCGCGGCTGAGCCCGAGCGCCGACGCGCTGGAGACCTGCGAGGGGTGGATCGAGTCGATACCGGCGCGGAACACCTCGGCCACGTACGCGCCGTACGACAGGACGAGCGCCACGCCGGCCCAGAACAGCGCGCTGTTGGGGATGCCCTGCAAGCGCAGCGCCGGCATGCCGAACGCGAGCAGGACCACCAGCAGGATCGTCGGGATGCCGCGGAAGACGTCGGTGTAGCCGACCGCGATCAACCGGAGCGGCAGCAGCCATGGCGCCCGCGCGGTGCGGGCCAAGGCCACGAGCAGCGCCAGCACCAGGATCACCGGCTCGCAGATCGCGAAGAGCTTCACGTTGATCCAGAAGCCCTTGAGGATCGCGTCGAAGGACTCCCTGGCGTGGAAGCCGTTGAAGAACAGCTCGTGGACGCTCGGCCAGCCCGGCGAGCTCAGGATCCCGAGCAGGAGCAGTCCGAAGACCACGACCGTCACCGCGGTGGCGACAGTGATCGAGACGGCCCGTTGTCGGCGGCGTACCGCTCGTCGCTCGAGCTCCCTCTCGCTGGGCGACCAGAGCTCGGTCATTGCAGGACGGGAACGTCCACCACGTTGGAGAGCCACTCCTGCTCGAGCTGGGCGAGGGTGCCGTCGGCCGTCAGTGCGGCCAGCGCCTCGTTGACGCACGGGACCAGCGGATTGCCCTTCTGGAAGAGCAGCCCGAACTGCTCCTGCTCTCCGGTCGTCGGCTGGAACTGACCCACGATCGTGCTCTTCGGGATCTCGACCGCAGAGATGTAGAAGGCAGTCGGCAGGTCGGCGAGGATCGCGTCGATCTGGCCGTTGAGGAGGGCCTGCTTGGCGGCGTTGGTGTCCTCGAAGACCGCCGGGTCATTGGCGGGCTTGATCACGTCCCGGATGGCGGAGAGCGACGTCGTGCCGGTCTGGGCCCCGAGGTTGTAGTCGGCCAGCTCCGCGATGCTGGTCGCCTCCGAGACGGGCGAGCCCTTGAGCGCGATCACTGCCTGCGAGGCGGCGTAGTAGCCGTCGGAGAAGTCCACGACCTCGGCCCGCGCCGGACTGATCGAGATCTGGTTGATGTCGAAGTCGAAGTCCTTGTCCCCCGGCTTGTACGACGTGTTGAACGGCACCACCTCCCACACCACCTGGTCGGGGGTGAAGCCGAGCTTCTCGGCCACGGCGTAGGCCACCGCCGACTCGTAGCCCTGGCCGTTGGTCGGGTCGTCGTCGACGAACCACGGCTCGTAGGCCGGCGAGTCCGTCGCGATGGTCAGCTGGCCCGCGGCGTTCAGCGGCAGCTGGTCGGGTGCGCACTCGGGCGAGAGGCCTGCCTCCGAGGCCTCCTCCGTGGGAGTGCTCGACTCGCTGGCCTCCTCGGTCGGGGAGCTCGAGGGGGTGTCGTCGGAGGCGGTGGCGCCGCTGTCGTCGTCCTCCGGCGCGCAGGCCGTCAGCGGGACCAGGACGAGAGACAGGACGGCGAGGCCGGCACGAACGCGCATGTGCGTGATCGTAGGGCTCTGGGGGCCGACCTCCCTACCCCCAGCCTGCTACGCGCCGCCCCACGGGCGCTCCGCGTCGTTGCAGTCGCTCGTAGATGGGCCTACAGCGACTTCGCTCCTGCGCCTTGCGGAGCATCCCGTGGATGCGACGCTCGCGACGGCCGGGGGCGGGGAGGGCGGCCCCTGGCTCAGACCTCCATGAGCCGTCCGGGCCAGAAACCGGTGGTGATTTGCGCCGCCCGGGCGCGCAGGTCTTCGAGGTCGGCCTGCCAGGTGTGGCCGGAGTCGGTGCGGCGCAGCACGTAGCCGAGGCCGTGAGTGCGGTACGTCGCGCCTCCGGCGGCGCGGACCGCGGCGATCAGCTCGGCGTCGACGTGGCGGCGTACGGTCCGGAAGCCGCCGACCTCGTGCAGCAGCGCGCGGTCCAGCATCAGCGTGCCGCCGGCGACGAACTGGCGATAGAGCTCGGTCGGCTGACCGAGCCGGACCGTCTCGTTGCTCGGCTCGACGTAGTAGGTGTCGTCCGGCATGCCGACCAGCTCGGCGCCGCTGTAGCTGCGCGCGAGCAGCAGGTCCGCGACCGCGTCGGGTGCGTACCAGTCGTCGTCGTCCATCTTCATGACCACGTCGCCTCCCGCCGCCATCGCTGCGGCGTGCAGCACGTCGCCGAAGACGGCCTCCTCCGGCTGCGGCACCACCTGGACGGTCGCGGCGCCGGCGAGCTCACGGACCCGGGCCGGGTCGGGCTCCCAGCCGTGCGGGGCCAGCACCAGCTCGAGCCGCTCGACGCCGCGCTGCCGGGCGACCTGGCCGAGCGCGTGCTCGAGGAAGTCGGGGCGGCGGGTGGCCATCACGACCGAGACGGCGGGCTGCGCAGCGACCCGGACGCCGGCCAGCTCGCCGAGCCGGGTGCGCCACGCGGTCGAGGCGTACGCCGTGAGCGCGGCCCGTCGGAGCACCACGCTGTGCTCCTCGCGGGCCTGCGGGTCGGTCAGGTCGACCTCGGTGGTGATCGCGGCCGTGACCGCTTCGCCGAGGTGAGCGGCGACGCGGGTGGCCACCCGGTCCGCCGACAGCGGTATCCCGGCCATCGCCAGCCCGGCGATGACCCTCGCCGCCAGGAGGGGCGTCGCCTGCGGCAGGTCGGCGTGCACGCCGAGGTTGGCGCGCAGCCCCCTGACCAGGGCCTCGGTGGGGCCGCGTCCCCAGTCCAGCTCGGAGAGGTCGACGACCGGTCCGTCGACGTCGCGCTCGAAGCCCATCGGGTTGAGCAACCGCTCGTCGAGCGGCCCGAGCTCGACCAAGGGGTCTGGCTCGGTGAGGTCCAGCGGGTCGGCGGCCACCTTCTCGGTCGCCTCCTCGGCCAGGACGAGGCCGCGCTGCCCGGCATGGTCGGGCCAGACCGTCTGCCGGCCGAGCTCGGTGACGACGCGGTGCACGGGCACCGATTCGACGAAGCGGAGCACGGTGAGCCAGCCGCCGTCGACGGCCCGGGACCGGATCATCGTCAGTGCCGGCCACTCCGGACGCGGGGTCAGCGACAGCGCCGAGCTGCCCTCGTCGAGCCACACCGCCAGCGCCCTCGTGCGCACCCCCTTGGGGACGCGAAGCGCGCGGAGCTCGCCGCGGTCGCGGACCGTGACGGCGACGCGCTCGTACTTCCCGGGCTCGACCTCGCCGTCCGGCCCGATGACGACGTGGGACTTCGGGGCCTCCTGCACGAAGCCGTCGAGCGCTGGACCGGGGCCCATCAGTTCGTGGTTTCTTGCAGCTCGAGCCGAAGGGTGAGCGGCCGCGGCTCCAGCTGCATCCACTGCTTCGTCACGTAGTCGACGACATGCACGCCGGCCGGCGCCTCGATCCGCTTCAGCCCCTCGATCTCGTGGCCGCGGCCCTCGTGGAGCGCGCGGTTGACCTCCAGCTCGCGGGCCTTGCGCGGCGTACGGATCGGATCAAAAGACGTGTCGCTCCAGTGCGCGAACTCGTCCTGGTCGAGCCACTTGAGCTCCACGCACATGCCCTCCGGCGCGACGATCCGCTCGCTGGTCGGCGGGAACTCGCGGACCTCCCACTCGAAGGCCTTCACGAAGGTGAACTCCGGCCCCATCGGGTAGACCCACGGCTCCAGGAACCGGTAGCCGAGGTCCAGCCAGGCCACCGACTCGCTCTCCACCGACATCGGGTGCCGCGGGATCGCGACCACGGCATTGGAGTCCTCGAGCTGCCAGGAGAGGTCGCGCAGCAGCTCGACGCCCTCGGCGGTGAGCACCATGTCGCCGTCCCACTTCATGGAGTACGCCGTGCGGACGTGCGCGAACGACCAGTTGTAGAAGTAGGTCAGTGAGTGCACCGAGTCCGGTGGGGTCTCGAGGTGCTCGGTGCCCGCCCGCGCCACCTGGAACGGGTAGCTGGCCAGCGTGAACCTCGTCGCGGCCCCGTGCTCCTCGGCGACCCGCTGGGCGACCTCGGCGGTCCCGTCGTCGGAGCCGTTGTCGACCAGGACGACGTGCTGGACGGCGTCGAGCATCGGCGGCAGCACCCAGGGCAGGTTGCGGGCCTCGTTCTTGACCCGGAAGACGCAGGTGAGTCCCGGGGTCAGCGGGCCGTCCTCCCACGCCCAGTGAACCGGGAAGTCGGAGGGGTCCGGTTCGTTCACTTGGCCAACGCCCTGCGGATCCGCCGCCGCGCCCGGACCAGGAGCGGGTCGGTGGCCGGTGGCCGCCCCTCGAGCGCCTGCTCCTTGCGGTCTGCGTCTCCTTGGCGGCGGGCCGCGATGACGCTCGACTGGGCGACCGCCTCGGCCTCGTCGTAGAACGCGACGTACGCCTCGCGCACCTCGTCGAGCAGCGCGTGCACGTCGGGGGTGTCGCCGCCGGGCTCGGCGAGCTTGCTCAGGCCGCGCCAGGTCTCCTCGGCGAGGTCACGCAGCCTTGCCGGGACCGCAATGTCGTCCCAGGTCGTCTGCAGGCGCTTGAGCTCGGGGTCGATGAACTGGTGCACCGCGCGGATGGAGTTGGCGGTCGCGGCCTTGACCGCCTCGAGGTCGAGCTCCTGACCGAGCCGGAACACCGGCACGGTCCAGTCGGTCAGCAGGTCGTCGTACCGCACGAAGGCCCTCGCGCCCTCGCGGGTCGCGCGCTCGGTGTGCAGCATCATGTTGACCCAGGCCGCGGTGCGCTGGACCTCGCTGAACGCGGATCCCGTCTGTCCGGGCGCGTAGTAGCGCTGCTTGCTGCCGACCACCTCGGTGACGTGCCGCAGCATCGTGACGTACGACGGCTGCGCGTCGGTGCGGAGCGCCGCGGACTTCCAGAGCCCCAGGAACCACGCGAGACGCGGGTCCTTGATCACCAGCTCGTTGATGGCCGGCTCCTCGCCCAGCTCGGTGACCCATGCCTCCTTGAACTGCGGCGCCAGCCAGTCGGTCAGCCGGGCCCGGGTGATGCCGGAGGCGCTGGCCTTGCCGGTCTCGTACCAAGCGCTCGGCCGGGCGTCGGACACCTGGACGTGGCACCGCTGCAGCAGCTCGTGGTGGAGGTCGACCACCCACTTCGACTCCGCGAACCCCTTCGGATTGGTCTCGTCGGCGCGCACCTCCGGCGGCGGCACGTGCATGCCCAACGCCTGCAGCGCGCCCGCCATCGTCGACGTACCGCTGCGTCCCGAGCCCACCACGAACACGACGCGGCGCTTGCTCTCGGACATGAGCGGCAGCCTAGTGGCCGGTCATTTCTCGTCGAGATGCGGGAAATGGTTGTCGAGCGGCCCTCCGGACGACCATTTCCCGTATCTCGACGCCAACGGGGCGAGGTCAGTCGACGCGCTCGGTCTGGGCGGCGATGAACTGGCGGTACCAGTCGAAGGAGCGCTTGGGGGTGCGCTTCTGGGTCTCGAAGTCGACGTGGACGAGGCCGAAGCGCTGGGTGTAGCCCTCGGCCCACTCGAAGTTGTCCAGGAGCGACCAGGCGTAGTAGCCGCGGACGTCGACCCCGCGGTGGATGGCGGTGGCGACGGCCTGGAGGTGCGACTGGAGGTAGTCGATGCGGGCCTGGTCGTCCACGACGCCGTTCTCGTCCGGCTCCATGTTGTAGGAGCAGCCGGACTCGGTGATGATCAGCGGCGGCAGCGCGGCGCGGAACCTGGCTCGGGTCATCACCAGCCACTCCCGCAGCGCTTCGGGTACGACGGGCCAGCCGAAGTCGGTGACCGGGTAGCCGACCACCTGACGGAACTCGAAGGGCATCTCCGATTCCTCGTCGGTCGCCGCCACCCGCATCGGGTTGTAGTAGTTGACGCCGTAGAAGTCGAGCGGCTGGCGGATCGTGGTCAGGTCGCCATCGACGATCGCGTCCTCCACCAGCGGGAGGCAGTCCTCCGGGTAGCGGCCGAGCAGCATCGGCTCCATGAACAGCCCGTTCCAGAGCCCGTCGAACAGCTTGGTCGCGCCGACGTCGGCGTCCGAGTCGCTGGCCGGCCACATGGGTGCGTGGTTGTTGGCGCAGCCGATGCTCGGGATCCGGCCGCGCACGGACTCGCGCAGCGCGATCGCCGCCCGGCCGTGCGCGAGCAGGAGGTGGTGCGCGGCCGGCATCGCCTCGAAGAGCAGCGCCCGACCCGGCGCGTGCATGCCGATCGAGTAGCCCATGATCGTGACGACGTTCGGCTCGTTGATCGGCACCCAGTGCTCGACCCGGTCACCGAACCGCTCGCCCACGATGGCGGCGTAGTCGGCGAACGCGTCGATGGTGGCCCGGTTGAGCCAGCCGCCGTCGTCCTCGAGCGCCTGGGGCAGGTCCCAGTGGTAGAGCGTGACCATCGGGTTCACGCCGACCTCGAGCAGCTCGTCGATCAGCCGGTCGTAGAACGCGAGCCCCTTGGGGCTGGGCCGGCCCTTGCCAGACGGCTGGATCCGCGGCCAGGCGATGGAGAAGCGGTAGGCGTTGGACCCGAGCTGCCCCATGAGGGCGACGTCCTCGGCGTAGCGGTGGTAGTGGTCGCACGCCTGTGCGCCCGACGAATTGTCGACGATCGAGCCCGGCTTGGCCGTGAAGGTGTCCCAGATGCTCGGGCCTTTGCCGTCGCTGCTGACGGCGCCCTCGATCTGGTACGCCGCAGTGCTGGTCCCGAAGCGGAAGCCCGGTGGGAACCGGGGCATGCCGTCAGGCTGTGAGTCCCCCACGGGCACAATCTGTCACGTGGCCGTTGAGATCCGCCGGGGAACCCAGCGATTTGTGGAGCGGGTCCAGGGACGGTTGACAGCGCACGCCTTCTCCTTCGGCTCGTCGTACGACGCCGAGCACGTGCGGTTCGGCCCGATGGTCTGCCACGACGACCACCTGCTGCGGGCGGGCGAGGGGTTCCCGCCGCACGACCATGCCGACCTGACAATCGTGACCTGGGTGATCTCGGGGGCACTCGCGCACGAGGGCCCGACCGGCCCGGCCCGGGTCGAGCCCGGACAGGTCGCGGTGCTCCGCACCGGCTCCAGCGTCACGCACTCCGAGGTGGCGGCGGCACCGCAGACCCGGTTCGTCCAGGTCTGGCTCACGGCGGCGGGGCCCGAGGACCCGTCGTACGAGGTCGCGACGCCCGGGCTGCCGCCCGGCGAGCTGGTCCGGGTCGTTGAGCCCGAGCCGGGCGCGGTGCTCTCGGTGGTCCGGCTCGACGACCACCAGACCGTCACCATCCCGGCCGGGCCGCGCACCCACGTCTACGTCGGCCGCGGAGCGCTGCTCCGCTCCTCACTCGCCGAGCCGCTGCACGAGGGCGACGCGTTCCTCTTCACCGACGAACCGGCCACCGACCTGACCGCCGGTGTCCCCAGCGAGCTGCTGGTCTGGTCGTTCGGCTGACCGTCAGCTCTCCGGGACCAGTCCGTGGCGCATCGCGAACAGGCTCGCGGCCGCCCGGTTGCCTACGCCGATCTTGGTGTAGACGTGCTCGACGTGGTTGCCGACTGTCTTCGGGCTGATCACCAATGTCTTCGCGATCTCCCGGTTGGACTGGCCGCGGACCAGGCACTGCAGGACCTCGATCTCCCTGGCGGTGAGGCCGGCCGGGCCGGCCTGACGACGGTGCACCCGCTCGCCGGCGGCACGCAGCACCGCGTCCACCACCGTGCCGTCCAGGCGACCGGCCTTGACGTCGTCCCGCAGGAGCCGGGTGATCTCGGCGACGGACAGCGCAGGCCGGTGCGGCCTGGCCTCGCGCTTGGTCTGGAACAGCTCCGCCGTGGCCACGATCCGGCTGGTCAGGCCGAGAGCGGCGGCCGGCAGGCCACCCGGGTAGCCCGATCCGTCGAGACGCTCGGCGACCTGGCCGGCGAGCCGGCCGGCCGGTGCGAGCGCCCTGGACCGGTGCAGCATCCGCTCGGTGTAGTGCGGGTAGAGCCGCGCGCGCTCCCACTCCGCGGCGCTGAGCGGACCGGGCTTGTCCCAGATCGCGTTGGAGACGCCGAGCCGACCCAAGCCGGCAACGAGTCCGGCCCGGTGCACGAGCCGCTGCTCCGCCGGAGGAAGACCCAGGTTGGCGGCGGCCGCAGCAGCCAGCGTCGCGACCGCTTCCGAGTGGCCCAGGGTGGACGGCGATTTCAGGTCGACGAACCGGGCGATCGCGGCCAGGGCCTCGTCGCACTCCTCGGCCGAGAGCGTGTTCGTCAGCCCCGGCTCGCTGTCGATCACCACATCCCAGGAGTCGAGCTCGTCGAGCTGGTGGAAGACCTTCTCGGCGTCCGCCTCGACGATCTCGACGAGAGCGGGGTCGAACTGGGTGCCTGAACGACGGCGTCCCAGCGCGACCGCCGCCTCGACGCCGTCGGTCCGGTAGGCCACCTCGAGGAACTCGGAGAGGTGCGTGACGCGCGAGGCAACGGGGATGGCGGCACCGGCGAGACCATCGGGGACCCCTCGGCCGTCCCAACGCTCGTAGCACGTTGCCAGGGCGGCGACCACCTCGACGTCGAGCCCGAGCTCCTCACCCAGCGACCGCGCCATCGCTGCGTGCCCGGCGATCATCCCGTCCAGCTCCTTGCGTCCCGACAGCACGAAGTCGAGGCCGATCCTCAGCCGGTGCAGCGGTGTGCTGCCCGAGCCCAGCATCCGGAGCATGTCGAGCGTGTCGGCGGCGGAGAGGGGCTCGGCGTCGTACTTGCTCGCCTTCAGGGCGATGTCGTCGCCGAACCAGTAGGCCTGCTCGTGGGCGTCGCTGTGACAGCCGACGTTGACCAGGAGCGCGGAGTAGTAGATCGCCGAGCGGGTCTGCTCGTCGAGCCCGGCGAGCTCGGCGATCCGCAGCGCGATCCGGCACTGGCGCAGGACGTGCTCCATCGGCTGCCCGAAGCCGAGGTCTATCCCCAGCGACAAGGCCGCCACCAGCTCGGCGAGCCGGACGCGCTCGCCCTCGGGGTCCACACCCACATCGAGAATGTACGGCGCACCGGCGCCCGCGGCGCCCCCGAAGATGGGGCGTTCGCCTCACGCGACCGTCCGGGTGCGATCCATACCTTGCTGGGACACCCAACCAAGGAGGTCACCATGACCAGGACAGCAACCAGCGCCACTGCCGAGGAGGTCCTCGACTACGGACCGGTCGAGGACCGCACGACGAGGTTCGACGGCGGCTACACCGTCAACTGGACCACCTTCCGCGAGGCCCTCGACATGGCGCCCGTGCTCGCCCAGCTGCCCGGCGGTCGGTGCTCGTGCCCGCACTGGGGACAGCTGCTCAGCGGCCGGGTCGTCGTGCACTACGACGACCACGACGACGTCATCGAGGCCGGGCAGGCCTACTACATGGCGCCGGGGCACGTGCCCGAGATCGAGGCGGGCACCGAGTTCCTCATGTTCAGCCCCACGGAGGAGCTCGCCGCGACCGAGGCGGCGATCGACGCCGCGATGCAGAAGCAGTAGCGGCTCAGAACACCCGTCAGAACACCGGCCCGGGCGGCTCCAGGCCGGCCAGCACCTGTCCGGCGGCGGCGAACACGTCCGGGCGGACGATGAAGTGCTGGGTCACGGCGTGTACGTCGCGGAGCCGGCGCTGGAGCGGCGAGCTGTCGTAGAGCGCGCTCCCGCCGCCGGCCCGGTAGGCGAACTCGACGACCTCGACGGCCTGCTCGACCGCCCACACCGAGTCGAGCCGGGCCCGCGCCCGGAGCTGGTTCGTGAACGCCGCCCCGGACACCGCCGCCTCCCAGACGGCACCGACGGTCTGGTCGTGCAATGCTCGGGCGCTGCGCAGCCGGGCGTCGGCCGCGGCGAGGTCACTGTGGAACGTCGGGCTGGTCGCGAGGGTGCCGGGTGACAGCAGCGGGACCTTGTCACCGGCGAGCCCGAGGATGTCGTCCAGCGCACCGGCGGCGATGCCCAGCGCGACCCGGGAGACCGACAGGGCCACCACCGCCGGCGCGGGTGCGCCCAGGATCGCGAGGTCGACGCACGGCTCGCCTGCCATCGGGTTGCAGGTCCACGTGGCCGGCACCTCGATGCCCTCGGCCCGGACGTGCTGGCTGCCGGTCCCCCGGAGGCCACTGACCCGCCAGGTGTCCTCGATGACAACGTCCTCCCGGCGCACGACCGCGAGCCGCATGCCGGGCGGACCACCCGCGTCGTCGACCTCCAGGCAGTTGAGGCCCACCCAGGTGGCGTGCTCCACGCCGGTGATGAAGCCCCACCGCCCGGTGACGCGGAACCCTTCGGGCGTGGCTTCGAGGCTCCCACTCGGGCTGATCGCTCCGGCGACGATCGTGCCGGGCTCGGCGAACAGCTCGTCGAAGGTGGCGCGGGGCAGGTGCACCATGTCGACCCACGCGCTCGACCCGATCATCACCGTCCACCCGACCGAGCCGTCGGCACGGGCCAGGGCCTCGACCGCGTGGAGCTGGTCGGCCAGCGTCCCCTCGGCCCCTCCGTGGCTGCGGGGCAGGAGCATCCCGAAGCAGCCTGCCCTCGCCAGGTCCTGCACGAGGTCCGGCGGCACCCGGCGCGCGGCCTCGGTCTCGGCAGCCCGGGCCGACACCTGCGGGGCCAGGTCGTCGATCGCGGCCAGGATCGCCTCGGCGGAGTCAGGGACGTGCTTCGTCATCGTCTCGCTCACGGTTCTCCTCGGGTCGTCTCGCGGTTGGTCACGGGTGGGTGGGCGGAGGCAGCGTTCGACGCGCGGAGCTCCGCTGCGGCCGGAGCAGGATGGGCGCCTCCGCGGCGTGCCGCCTCCGGAGCGCCTCGTCCCAGTCCCCGCTGCAGTACACGGTCATCTCGGCGATCTGTCCGGAGCGCACTCTGCACACGTGGATCCGGCGGCCGGTGATCAGCCCACGGTCCGGCACGGTCTCGGACACGAGATGCTCGGTGAGGAAGCCGTCCTCGGTCGTCGTGGTCCGGATCACGATGACGTTGGGGCCGTGGGCGACGTAGTCCTCGAGCCAGGTGGTGAACCCGTCCAGCCCCTGGATCTGGAACCACCAGAACGGCGGGTGGCCGTCCAGGAGGAAGTCGGTCGTGAAGAGGTCTCCCGGCACGCCGGTGCGGAACGCCTCCGCCAGTCCGGCACTGAGGTACCCGACGTCGCGGTCGGTGGCCGAGGCCCTGGCCGATGTCGTGGCCGATGTCGTGGTCATGCCCCGGACGGTATGGACGCCACCGGCCCGGGCGCATCGGGCGATATGTGCAGTGCCGATGGCCGGAAGTGGTTAGTTCTGTGCAGTCAGGCGGTGACCACTAGCGAGGTTGGACGACGCCGTGCTCGTAGGCCCAGGCGGTGGCCGCCGCCCGCGAGGCCAGGCCCTGCTTGGCGAACAGGTTGCTGAGGTGGCGGGCGACCGTCTTCTCGCTGATGAACAGCTGCGCGGCGACCTCGCGGTTGGTGAGCCCGCGGGCGACGTGGACGAGCACCTCGGTCTCGCGGGTGGTCAGCGCCGGTTCGTCGCCGTCGACCGGCCGCGGCCGCCGCGGCGAGGCATCCGCACCGAGGTCGTGCAGTGCCGACCGGGCGGCGTCGAGCTCCATCTCGGAGCCGTCGGTGTCGCCGAGCCGGGCGCAGGCTTCGGCGGCGAGCAGCCGCACCCGCGCCGCGTCGTACGGCGCTCCGAGGTCGTGCCACAACCGCCACGCTCGCCTCAGTGTCCGCAGGGCCTGCGCCGGCTCGCCCTCAGCGAGCACGACGGCTCCCTCCCAAGTCGACGCGGTGGCCCGCATCAGGGGACCGCCGAGCTGGCGAGCGATCCGGGTCAGCTCGTCCACGCCGCTCCGCGCGTCGGCCAGCTCCTCCGCGGCCAGCGAGATCTCGACGTACGGCGCGAGGGCGCGGGCCCTCTCGACCTGCCCGCGGGCCTCGTCGGCCAGCCGCCGGATCGACCCGATGGCAGCTGCGACATCACCCTGCGCCAGCCGCAGGAACGCGAGGCCGGGCTGGGGGTCGCGGCCCGCGAGGGACGCCCGCCGGTAGGCCGCCTCGGCGTCCTCGTGCTCGCCGCGGAGCCGGTGCAGCTCGCCGCGCTCGTACCACGCGTCGCCCACCGCCGGCACCCCGTCGAGCCACGTGCACGCGGCCTCCGCCGCGGCGGTCGCCTCCGGCCACGAGCCCCGCATCCGCAGCACCTCGGCGCGGTGGACCAGGCACTGGCCGCGGTAGGGGACGAGGTCCGAGTGGGCGTCGCACCAGGTGCTCAGCGCGAAGACCCACTCCTGGGCGCGCGTGACCTCGAGCAGCCGCTGGCAGGTGACGATCGCTCCGCAGGTGACCAGCCCCGCGGCCTGCGGCGAGAGCGCGTCGGACTGGACGGCGACCATGGCCTGGTCCATGAGGGCGACGCCGCTGTCCCGGTCGCCGAGCTCGACCAGCGCCTGGCCACGACCGAGCCTGGCGATGGTGGCCACGTCGGCGTCGACGTGCCGGTCGCCCAGGTCCGACATCTCGATGAACCGCTCGAGCGCCGTCGCGGCATCGCCGGCCTCGAGCAGGCCCAGCGCCACCGGCGCCATCAGCAGGCCCCGCTCGGCGCAGTCGAGGTCCCCGAGGAGCTCGTCGGCCCGGGCCATCCAGCCCGCCCCGCGGCCGGCCTGGCCCTCGTCCATCAGGCCGAACCCCAGCCAGAACGCGGAGCGGGCCGCGGCCGGACCGGAACCGGCGTCTACGCAGGCCTCGATGGCCCGGGCGGACCAGTCGTCCCAGCCGTCGGGGCGGGTGAGGTAGGCGAGGGCGGCCAGACGGCTCCACTCCTCGACGCTGCGCGGCTCCGATGTCGCGAGGCTGTCGAAGGCCTCACGCCACGTGGGTGCCGCCCCGGTGCGGGTCTCCACCTGTGCAGTCTGCCCCAACCGGCGCGTTGTCGGCTCAGGCGATGACCGCCAGCGCGCCCGGCTGCACCTCGACCACGGCCGGTTCGTCCGCGAGCCCGGGCAGCTGACCGAGCGGCTCGCCGTCGCCACCGACCGGGACCGGGCGGGAGGCGTCCGCACGGAGCTCGACCCGCTTGCCGGTGAGCAGCGTGACCTGGGGGAGGTCGACGTGGCCGCCGTCGTAGACCTTGGGGAGCGCGCGCATCAGGGCGAGCTTGGACGCGGCCTCGATGACGACCACGTCCAGCACCCCGTCGGCCACGGCGGCGGCAGGCGCGATCTTCATGCCGGACCCGTAGTAGGCGGAGTTGGCGACCACGACGTTGGCGGCGGCGTACTCCCGCGCGTCGCCGTCGACCGAGACCAGGTAGCGAGCCGGGGAGTACGTCGCGAGCGCGCGGAGCGCGGCCCACGGGTACTGCATCTTGCGCGGCAGCCACTGCGAGCGGTCGACGATCTCGCCGGCGCGGGCGTCGACGCCGGAGTAGACCGAGCCGGCCACCAGCCGCGGCACCGCGCCGGGCAGCGTGAGCGAGATCAGGTCGACCTGGCGCGCTTCGCGGTCCAGCAGGAGGGCGGCGACCTCGGCCGGGTCGGACGGCAGCCCGAGCATGCGGGCGAAGTCGTTGCCGCGGCCGGCCGGTACGACGCCGAGGGTGCCGCCGGCGGCCGAGACCAGGCCGGCCAGCGACGAGAGCATCCCGTCGCCGCCGACCGAGACCACGACGTCCCCGCGGGCGACCGCGGCGTCGACCAGCGCACCCATCGCCCGGGGGCCGGGCGAGTAGGTCACGTCGACCGAGGCGCCGGCGTCGCGGAGGACCCGGGCCACGGGTACGACGGCGGCCGGTGCGGCCCCGCCGCCGGAGGCCGGGTTGACGAGGAAGGTGTAGCTCCTCATGGGATCAGCACCCCCGGGTTGAGCACGCCGGTCGGGTCGAGGTCGGCCTTGACCGCCCGCAGCACCGAGACGCCGAGCTCGCCGATCTCGTGCACCAGCCACAGCTTGTGGTCGGTGCCGACCGCGTGGTGGTGGGTGATGGTGGCCCCGGCGGCGACGATCGCGTCGTTGGCGGCGGCCTTGGCGGCCAGCCACTGCGGCAGCGGGTCGGCCGACTCCTTGGTCGCGACCGTGAAGTAGAGCGAGCAGCCGGTCTCGTAGACGTGCGAGATGTGACAGAGCACCAACGTGCCCTTGCCCAGGGTCTGCTCCAGGGCGGCCTTCACACCGGAGTAGAGCGCCTCGCGGTTGGACCAGAACGTCGCCGTCTCGAGGGTCTCGACCAGGACGCCGACGTCGAGCATCGAGTCGCGGAGGTACGGCGCGTTGAAGCGACCGTGCGCCCAGGCCTCGCCCGCTGCCTCGCCGACCGGCGTACCGCCCAAGCCGGAGAGCAGCGCGGTGACCTCGGCGCGCCTCGCCTCCACCGCGGACGGGGTGCCCTCATAGCCGGTGATCATCAGGCAATTGCCACCTGCGGACTCGCTCCCGATCTCACTCTGTCCAACTTCTTGGGGGCGGGCCAGGTTGATGGCGGTCTCCGCCTCGTCGGAGAGGCGTAGGACGGTCGGCAGCATCCCGGCCTGGGCCAGGGTCCGCATCGCGTCGGCACCGTCCGCGAACGACGCCCAGCGCCACCCCTCGTAGACCTTCTCCTCGGGCAGCGTCCGGACCCGCACGGTCACCTCGGTGATGACGCCGAACGCGCCCTCCGAGCCGAGGAACAGCTGGCGCAGGTCCGGGCCGGCGGCGTTCGCAGGAGCGGAGCCGAGCCGCACCTCGCCGCGCGGCGTCGCGACGCGCAGGCCGACGACGAGGGCGTCGAACCGGCCGTAGCCGGCGCTGGACTGGCCGGACGACCGGGTGGCAGCGAAGCCGCCGATCGTGGCGAACTCGAAGGACTGCGGGTAGTGGCCGAGCAGCACGCCCTCGGCGGCGAGCAGCGCCTCGGCCTCGGGGCCGCGCAGCCCCGGCTCGAGGACGGCGGTCATGGACTCGTGGTCGACGGAGACCAGCCGCTTCATCCGGACCAGGTCGAGCGAGACCAGCCCGGCGAAGCCGTCGCGGCGCGCGGCCAGGCCGCCGGTCACGCAGGTGCCGCCACCGAAGGGCACGACCGCGACGTAGTGCTCGACCGCCCATGCGAGGACCGCGGCGACGTCGTCGTGCGTCCCTGGACGTACGACGACGTCGGGAGCATCGGACAGGTCGCCGGCGCGGGCGCGGAGCAGGTCGGGGGTCGACTTGCCGCGGGTGCGCAGCCGGCGGTTGTCGTCGTCGACGAGCACGTGCTCGGCGCCGAGGACGCCACGCAGCGAGTCGAGCAGCTCATCGGAGAGTGCCGAAGCCGGCACGGTCACGGCGTCGAGGGCCGGCGACTCGTTGATCCCGAAGGCCATCTCGATCAGGCCGCGCGCCGAGTCGGGGAGATCGGCCGCTGCGGCCGGGTCGCCCCAGCGCTGGGGATGCATCTCGACCGGCTGCTTCGCTAGTGTCATGTGTTACAGTGTGACATATGACGTCACTTCGTCACAATACCGTCGAGAGCGAGGTCGCTCGCGAGCCGCGCGACGCCTACCTCGACGCCGCCCGCGACTGCATCCTCGACGTGGGTTGGCGGCGTACGACGCTGACCGAGGTCGCTCGCCGCGCGGGCGTCTCGCGGATGACGATCTACCGCACGTGGGGCGACATGCAGACGCTGCTCGGCGACCTGATGACCCGCGAGTGGGCCGGCGTCGTCACCCAGCAGGTCACCGACGGAGGACCCGCCATCCAGCGCATCACGGACGGGATCGTCGGCACGGTCCGGCACCTGCGCCAGAACGAGCTGTTCGTCCGGATCGTCGAGCTCGACCCGGAGCTGATCCTGCCCTACCTGTTCTCCCGTCGGGGTCGCTCGCAGGAGCTGATCCTGGCCCTCACCGCCGAGGCGATCGCCGAGGGGCAGAAGGCCCGCGAGATCAGGAAGGGCAACCCGGTGGCCATGGCGCGGGGGCTGCTCCTCGCCACCCACGGCTTCGTCCTCTCCGTGCACACCATGGTCGACGAGGAGACCACCGAGCAGGAGCTCGACGACGAGCTCGCCACCCTGATCACGAGGACCCTGCAGCCGTGAACGCCGCCATGAACCCCATCACCCCCGGACTCGTCGGCGCCCCGACCGAGGTCGACGTCGTCGTCATCGGCCTCGGCATCACCGGAGCAGGCGTTGCCCTCGACGCGGTCACCCGCGGCCTGTCGGTGCTCGCCGTCGACGCCCACGACCTGGCCTTCGGTACGTCGCGCTGGTCCTCCAAGCTCGTGCACGGCGGGCTCCGCTACCTCGCCGCCGGCCAGGTCGGCGTGGCCCACGAGAGCGCGGTCGAGCGCGGCATCCTCATGGAGACCACCGCACCCCACCTCACGCATGCGATCCCGACGCTGATGCCATTCGGATCCAGCGTGCCCAGGCAACAGGCCGTCGCGGCTCGGGCGGCGACCTGGGCGGGCGACCTGCTGCGTCGCGGCGCGCGGACCAGCGTGCGGACGCTGCCCCGCCCGCGCCACCTCTCCGCGACCGAGGCGCTGCAGCTCGCCCCCTCGCTGCGGCGTGAAGGCCTCCGCGGCGCGATGCTCGGCTGGGACGGCCAGCTCGAGGACGACGCCCGGTTGGTGACCACGGTCGCCCGTACCGCCGCGTCGTACGGCGCGCACGTGCGCACCCGGGCCCGCGTAGTCTCCGCGACCGGCACCTCGGTCGAGCTGCGCGACGAGCTCACCGGCGCGAGCCACAGCGTCACCGCCCGCACCGTCATCAGCGCGACCGGCGTGTGGGCCGCCGATCTGGTCGACGAGATCAAGCTCCGGCCCAGCCGCGGCACCCACCTCGTGCTGCGCGAGGAGACACTCCCGGGGCTGCGGGTCGTCGTCTACGCACCCATCCCCGGCACCTTCAACCGGTTCGTGCTGGTCCTGCCCCAACCCGACGGCACCGTCTACGTCGGGCTCACCGACGAGCCGGCCGACGGCCCGGTCCCTGACGTGCCGCAGCCGACCGAGTCCGAGATCGGCTTCCTCCTCGACGTGGTGTCGGCCGCCTTCGAGCGCCCCATCCACCGCACCGACGTGGCGGGTGCCTTCGCCGGGCTCCGGCCGCTGCTCGACCTCCCCGGCGAGGGTGAGACCGCCGACATCTCGCGGCGGCACGCCGTCCTGACCAGCCGCACCGGCGTCGTGACGATCGTCGGCGGCAAGCTGACGACCTACCGCCGGATGGCCGAGGACGCCGTCGACGCGGCCGTTGCGCACGCCGGGATCGTGGCCGGCGAGTGCCGCACCCGCGCGCTGCCCCTGCTCGGCGCGGCCGACCGGGTCACCCTGACCGGGCTGGAGCAGCCGGCCCGGCTGGTCCGGAAGTACGGCACCGACGCCGGCCTGGTCCTCGAGACCGCGCGCTCCGCCACTGGACTGACCGACGACGAGCTGCTCGCGCCCATTGCCGACGGCATCCCGGTCACGATGGCCGAGCTGGTCTTCGGAGTGACCCACGAGGGCGCCGCCGACGTCGACGACCTGCTCGACCGGCGTACTCGCATCGGCCTGGTGGCGGACGACCGTGCCCGGTGCGTGGCCGCAGCCGAGCGTGCGCTCGGGATGGTCAGAGCCTGACGGTGGTCAGACCCTGCGTGCGTTGACGACGACGTTGGCCTGGTAGCCACCGCGGGACGAGTCGTAGGTACCACCGCAGGTGACGAGGTTCAGCTGGCTGCGCCCCTGCTTTCCGTACACCTTCTTGGCCGGGAAGTCCGCGTTGGCGTAGGTCGCGATGGAGTGGACGCGGAACCGCACGGTCGTGCCGTCGTCCAGCTGGACGGCGATCCGGTCACCGGGGCGCAGTTCCTTGAGGCGGTAGAACACAGCGGGACCAGTCATGGAGTCGTAGTGCCCCAGGATGACCGAGGAGCCGGCTGCTCCGGGCGGCGGGCCGAGCTGGAACCAGCCCACTTCGGCCGGGTTCCCGGGAACCTCGACGGTGCCGTCCTGATGCTGGCCGAGCCGGATGACGTCAGTCTTCACGTCGATGGCGGGGATGCTCAGGGCGAGCGGCAGGGCCGGAGGCGGTGGCGCGGCCTCCGCAACCGCGGCGACCGCCGGCGTCCCAGTGCTCGACGACGACGGGTCGACCGCGGGCGCGGCTGTGGACGTCGGGTCCGAGCTGGCGCCCCACATCACCAGGCAGACCGTCGCAGCGACACCCAGCAGCGCGGCCAGGGCCAGCCACAGCCGCTGCTTCGAGGATCGGGTGGGGAGGCCGTCCGTCACGAACGCGGCAGGGTCACGCGGCGTCGCGTGCTCCGCAGCGCGGCCGCACCCGCCCCGACGACACAGATCAGCGCCCCGAACAGCCAGACCTGGGAGTCGTCACGGTCACCCGGCAGCACGCCGGTCTCCGGGTGGCCGGGCGGGATGACGGGCGTGCCGGGGCTGTCAGGCGTGCCGGGGCCGTTGGGGTTGTTGGGGTTGCCCGTGCCGGTGTTGGTACCGCTACCGCCACCGCCGTTGCCCGATCCGGATCCGGAGCCTGAGCCGCCGCCACCGCCACCGTTACCGCCACCAGTGGGGCTAGGAGAGCTGGTCGTCGTCGGCGGCGGGGTCGGCGTGGGCGTGCTGGTGACCGGAGGAGGCACGGTCGCGCAGGTCGGCCGACTGATGACGTTGTTGTCCAGCGTCACCGAGCCGTTGCGGGCCAGGAGCCGACCCTGGATGGTGGCGCCGGTCAGCATCGAGATGGAGGTGAGCGCCATCACGGTGCCGGCGAAGGTGGTGTTGGTACCGATGGTGGCCGAGCTGCCCACCTGCCACCAGACGTTGCACGCCTGGGCGGCACCCACGAGGGACACGGTGGCGTTGCTGCCCGTGATCAGGGTGGATCCGGCCTGGAAGATGAACACCGCAGCAGGGTCACCCAGCGCGTCCAAGGTAACGGTGCCGGTCAGCGCCATCGCCGCGGCGTTGTTGTAGACGCCTGGCGTCAGGACCTGACCCGTGAGGTCCACGCCCGCATTCACGACCGGGGTGCGGCCGGCGGCGTCGTTGAACGCCGTGGTCAGGTCGTTCTGCGCCTGCAGGGCGACGGCGTCGGCGGCATGGAAGGTCCCGTTGGTCACCAACCCGGGCGGAAAGCCGACTATCGCGTTGCCGGGAGACACACCGACATCACCCGAGATGGTCGTGGGGCCGGTGTTGGTGACGGTCTGGCCACCGATGACGGCGAACGATGTCACTGTTCCGAGGCCGACCGGGGGCTGGGCCGCGGACGCGGACGGTGCGGTGGCGACGAGCGTCACCGCGACAACGAGAGACGGAACGGACAGCGTCAGGAGACGAAGTCGCAGCATGGGGGGCTCCAACCGATGGTCGGAGCGAGGCTCAGGCTCCAACAAATGATAGGAGCGGGGGGCTCCTACCGATGGCCGGAGCGGGCTCAGCGCCAAGCGTAGGAATCGACAAAGTTCGAGTCCGGATGACCGCACGCTATTGGTCCCACGCGGTCTTCGCAGCGAAACGGCGCAGGTCATCATCTTCGGGACGAGGATCCCGACGGCCTATGCGGCGGTTTCCACGGTCTCCGGTGCCGGGTACAGGTGGGCGAAGTCCGCTCGATCATGAGCGGTGAGGCGGTCGCCACAGAGCCGGTCCCAGCCCAGGTAGGACATGACCGAACCAGCGCGGGCGTGGGTGTAGTGCCGAAGCCCGAGCACGTGGCCGAACTCATGGGTCATCGTGTGCTGGCGCTGACACGATCGATCCTCGCTCGCGAAGGCCTTGATCCGTTTGGGGTTGACCGTCACGTCGGCGTGCACGATGTGTCCGGTCTCGTCCCAGTACCAGTTGGTCCAGCCGGTGTAGCGGTTGTTCGCGTTCAGGTAGCGCACGGTCACGCTGCCGATGTAGTCGGTGCAGCTGTCCTCCAGGACGAAGGTCGGCCCGCCCTCGATCTTGTTCCAGGTGCGAACCGCGCTCCGCACGCCCCACTCCGAGCCGACGTGCGACTCCACGCAGACCGTGGTGGCGCCCCAGGCATGCGTGGGCGCCGCCTGGGCAGGTGCCGGCACCGCCAGGCCGAGAAGCGCGGCAGCCAAGGCCGCGACGCCAGTCGCGACGACCGTGCTGAGGCGGTCCGAGCGGAACCAGCGAGTGCTCGCGGCGCGCGGACGCTCGTGGATGATGCTCACTGCGTGTCCCCCGGGTGTTTCCCGGCCCCCCGGCCGGTGATGCAACAGTTTCCCGGCCCCCCGGCCGGTGATGCAACAAGGCGAACGCTACGGACCGGCAGCCCGGCGCGCGGACAGTCGAAACCACCCTCAGCGGGGTAACTTTCACGCGTCTTCGCAGGTCAGACGGGTGCGTCCGGCACTTCCCGCCCGCCGCGGCCAGTAATTCGTGGCCCGATCGTGCACAAATAGTCTCGGCTGTGGCTTGCCCGTGGCAAGGCTGTGGCCGCTTGACGTGCTGCAGGACACAAGCAGGCAACAGATGGTCTGGACAGACCCACAGAGCCCGGCCACAAGCTGTGCGCGCCGCACCGATGAGTTCCCGCCTCGACCGGTGTCGGTACCTACAGGCAGACTGGCGAGAGGCAGGCGGATCCGTGACGACGGTGCAGGAGCGACCAGTGACAACCCGGCAGGACGACCCGACGACCGAGCTGGACGACTTCCCGACCCTCACCGAGCGATACCAGCGCGAGCTCCTGGCGCACTGCTACCGGATGAGCGGCTCGGTGCACGAGGCGGAGGACCTCGTCCAGGAGACGTTCCTGCGCGCCTGGAAGGCCTCGGCCAGCTTCCAGGGCCGCTCCTCGGTCCGCACCTGGCTCTACCGCATCGCGACCAACGTCTGCCTGACCAACCTCGAGGGCCGCCCCAAGCGGCCCCTGCCCGCCGGGCTCGGCACACCCGACCAGATGGCGGGAGACGCACTCGAGGAGAACCACGAGATCGCCTGGCTCGAGCCGGTCCCCGACGCCTCCGTCGTGGTCGCCGAGCGCGACTCGATCCGGCTCGCCTTCGTCGCCGCCCTCCAGCACCTCCCGGCCAAGCAGCGGGCGGTGCTCATCCTGCGCGACGTGCTGCGCTGGTCGGCCGCCGAGGTCGCCGAGTCGCTCGACACCACCGTCGCCGCCGTCAACTCCGCGCTCCAGCGCGCCCATGCCCAGATGGCCGACCGCGGCCTCACCGAGGACACCGTCGACGACGGCCTCGACGAGGGGCAGCGGGTGCTGCTCGACCAGTACGTCGACGCGTTCTGGCGCAAGGACATCGACGGGATCGTCCGGCTGCTCAAGGCCGAGGCGAAGTGGGAGATGCCGCCGTTCACCAGCTGGTACCTCGGCAACGAGAACATCGGCCGGCTGATCAACACCCAGTGCCCTGGCGGGATCAACGACATGCCGATGATCGAGACCCGCGCCAACGGCCAGCCGGCGTTCGGCCTCTACATGCGCACCAAGGCCGGCGACTTCGAGCCGTTCCACCTGCAGGTCCTCGACATCCAGGACGGCAAGGTGGCGCACGTCGGTGCGTTCTTCGAGCGGTCGCTCTTCACGAGCTTCGGGCTTCCCGCTCGGCTGCCCGCCGACTACCGCCCCGGCGACCCCATCCCCGACGTCGAGGTTGCGCGCGGAGACCACATTCCCCTCGGACACGAATCGATTGCGGATCCACGGTGAGCACGGCGCTCGACGGCGCCGTCGAGCTTCTGGACCGCTCGCTTGCCTACACGCGGGTCATGCTCGCCGACGTTCGTCCCGACAACCTGGACCGGCCGACGCCTTGCGTGGGCTGGACCCTGGGTCACCTGCTCGCGCACATGGAGGACGCCCTCGACGCGTTCACCGAGGCGGCCGCGGGCCGGGTGGAGGTGGAGGCGATCCCTCCCACGAACACCCGGGTGGACGCGCTGCGGGAGAAGGCGTGCGCGCTGCTCGGTGCCTGGACGGCGGCCCGTCCCGCCTCGGAGCGCGTCGAGGTCGGCGACCTCGGCCTCGATGCCCCGCTACTGGTGGCCACCGCCGCCCTCGAGATCACCGTGCACGGCTGGGACGTCGGTCAGGCAACTGGCCGGCGGGCGCGGATCCCCGACGACCTCGCCGAGGGTCTCCTGGCCGTCGCCCAGCACGTGATCGACCCCGTCGACCGGGGCCCGCGGTTCGCGAGCCCCCGGCCGGCCCGGCCCCAGGCGGCGCCCGACGTCCGCCTGCTCTCCTGGACCGGTCGTGCGCCGGCTCACATGACTGAACCAGTAGGGCAATAGCGGCGAACCCACCGCGCGGCGAGGCAGGGCTTCCTAACCTGTTCCCATGCCTGGGGTCCCATCGCTCGGAAGTGCCATCGCGCTCGTGCGCGCCGGCGCCCTGAGCGAGGGGCTGGAACAGCTCCTGGCCCTGCACTCGACCCACGGCCCGGACTCGTCCGAGCCGCTGCCGGACGTCCAGCTGGCCACCCTTCTGGCTGCGCTGGTCGACTGCCGGCTGGCCCGCGGTGACCTCGCGAACGCGATGACGCTCGGCGAGGAGCTGGCCCCACTCCTCTCCGGCACCGGTCTCGCGGCCGCTCTGGCGCACCAGGCCAAGGGAGAGGTCAGCGCAGCGCTCGGCGACGCCGAAGCAGCTGTCGCGCACTTCGTGAAGGCCGGCCAGCTCGCGCCGGACGCCCCCATCGACGTACTGCCGTGGCGGGCCGGTGCCGCGCTTGCGCACCTGCGCAACGGCAATGCCCGCGCGGCCGGCGAACTGGCCCGCGAGCACGTCGACCTGGCGCGCCGGGGTGCTGCGCCGTACGCCATGGCGGGGGCGCTGCGCACTCTGGCCGCCGTCGACGCCGGGCCCGACCGGATCCAGCACCTGCTGCGCGCCCGTGCCGTCCTGGCGGGCACAGTCGCGGGGCGGCTCTCGGCCCAGATCGACACCGACCTGGCCGGGCTGCTGCTGCTCACCCACACCCCCGACGCCGAGGAGCGGGCGCTCGCGCTGCTCCGCTCGGCCGAGGACCACGCCGGCCGGCAGGAGCTGTGGCCGCTGCAGGGTCGGGTACGCCGACTCCTCGACCGGCTCGGCGAGCAGCCCCGCAAGGTGCAGACCGAGGCGATGGCCGCCCTGACCGTCTCCGAGCGCCGGGTCGCCCGGATGGCCGCGGACGGACTCACCAACCGGCAGATCGCCAGTGAGCTCGTGGTGACGATCAAGGCGGTGGAGTGGCACCTCTCGCACGTCTACCGCAAGCTCGGCATCTCGTCACGGGTCAACCTGGCCGCGACCCTCGGCGCCTCCGTCTGACCTCGAGGCCTCCCTAGACTCCTCGACATGTCGGAGCTGCGGCACGCCGTGCGCCGGATGGTCGGGCGCGACCCGGACGAGGACGGGCGGGCGGCGACGCCGCTCGAGCTGCTCTTCGACCTGACCTTCGTCATCGCGTTCGCCGCGGCGGCCGACCAGCTGGCCCACGCCCTCGCCGAGGACCACGTCAGGGAGGGGGCGCTCGCCTTCCTGCTGGCGACGTTCGCGGTGAGCTGGGCTTGGATCAATTTCACCTGGTTCGCGTCGGCATATGACACCGACGACTGGCCGTTCCGCCTGACGACGATGGTGCAGATGGCGGGCGTGCTGGTGCTGGCCCTGGGACTGCCCGAGATGTTCGCGTCCGTGGTGCACCACGACGAGCATCTCGACAACCAGCTGATGGTCGTCGGCTACGTGATCATGCGGCTGCCGATGGTCGTGCAGTGGCTGAGGGCCGGCAAACAGGACCCGACCCGGCGCGCACTCTGCTCGAAGATGGTCGTCACGCTGGTGATCGCCCAGGTCGGCTGGGTCCTGCTCCTGATCGCCCGCCCGTCAATGGCGGTCACCGCGGCCGTCGTCGTGGTTCTGGTCGGCATCGAACTGGCCGGGCCGCTCCTCGCCGAGAAGCTCCACGGCGGCTCACCCTGGCACGGCCACCACATCGCGGAGCGCTACGGCCTGTTGGTGATCATCGCCCTGGGCGAGGGGCTGCTCGGGACCAACGCAGCACTCGCCGCCCTGATCGAGGACGGTTGGACGGTCGACATCGTGGTGCTCGGACTGGCCGGGACCGCGCTGGTGTTCGGGGTCTGGTGGACCTACTTCGTGGTGCCATCCGGACCGCTGCTGAGCGTGCACCGCGAGCGGTCGTTCGGCTGGGGCTACGGCCACATCCCGTTGTTCGGCGCGGTCGTCGCCATCGGTGCCGGGCTGCACGCAGCGGCGTACTACCTGGACCACCACTCCCACCTCGACGCCACGGGGACCGTGCTGACCGTGGCAGTGCCGCTGGCGGCGTACGCCGCCTGTCTCTACGGGCTCTACAGCCTGTTGACCCGCAGCCTGGACCCGTTCCACATGGTGCTCATCGCCCTGACCGTCGTACTGCTCGTGCTGCCAGTCGTGCTGGCCGAGGCGGGCGTCGACATGGTGTGGTGCCTGGCCGTCCTGGCGCTGACGCCGTGGGTGACCGTCGTGGGCTACGAGACCGTTGGCCACCGGCACAATGCCGAGGTGCTGGCGCGGCTGGAGGCGGAGCAGACCGCCTGATCGGGCCATGCGGATGACCCACCTGCGTCGTTGCGGCTGCCTGTCAAGGGGAGCAGACTCGCAAGCTGGGAGGCAGCGTGGTCGACCCGGTTGTGACCACGGGGACAGTCAGCGCCGAGGAACACGAACGACTTCGACGTAGCCACACCGCGCTCCAAGAGCAGTTCGACGCAGCCAACGAGGTCCTGGCCGCGGTCGGCCGCTCGGCCGGCGACACCGACGCGGTGCTCACCACGATCGTCGAGAGCGCATGCCGGCTGTGCCGCTCCGACGCTGCGCACCTGTACCTCCTCGACGCCGGTGTCTACCAGCTGATCAAGGCCGTCGGGCTGTCCGAGGAGACGATCGCCTACATCGCCGAGCACCCGATGCCGATGAATCGCGAGACGCTCATCGGCCGGGTCGGGATCGACCGCAAGACCCAGCAGATCGCCGACGTCATGGCCGACCCCGAGTATGGCCGCCTGGACCTGCAGCGGGTGGCCGGCTTCCGCACCACCATGGCTGCACCGTTCGTCCTCGACGGCGAGGTCGTGGGCGCGGTGTCGGTCTGGCGCAATGCGGTGAGCCCGTTCGACGAGCGCGAGATGGCGATCGTCACCGCCTTCGCCGGCCAGGCGGCGATGGCGATCAACGGGGTCAAGCTGGTGCAGGAGCTGCAGGCCAGGCGCGCCGAGCTCGGTCGCAAGGTGGACGAGCTCGAGGCGCTCCGCGACGTGGGCGAGGCGGTGAGCTCCAGCCTGGACCTCGACCACGTCCTGGCGACCATAGCCACGCACGCCGTCGAGCTGTCCGGCACCGACGGCGGCTCGATCATGGAGTACGACGAGTCCGAGCGCCGGTTCCTGGTCCGCAGCGTCTACCGCACCCCGCCCGAGGTCGTCCAGCGGCTGCAGGGGGTGCGGATCGACATCGATGCCACCCTGGTCGGCCGCGCCGCGAGGGAGCGCCGGCCGATCGCCGTACCGGATCTGGGCACGGTCGACCTCGACCCACACCTGCGGATCCTCTTCGACGACGGGTGGCGCTCCCTGGTCGCCGTGCCGATGCTCCACGAGGAGCGGATCGTCGGGTCGCTCATCGTCCGGCGCAAGATGACCGGTGACTTCACCGAGGAGACCCTCGACCTGCTCGAGACCTTCGCCAGCCAGTCGGCCCTGGCCCTGCTCAACGCCAAGCTGTTCCGCACCCTGGAGGAGCGCAGCGCGCAGCTCGAGGTCGCCAGCCGGCACAAGTCTGAGTTCCTGGCGAGCATGTCGCACGAGCTGCGCACACCACTGAACGCCGTGCTCGGGTTCTCCGAGGTCCTCCTCGAGCGGATGTTCGGCGACATCAACGAGAAGCAGGAGGAGTACCTCCGGGACATCCACGGCTCCGGCAAGCATCTGCTGGAGCTGCTCAACGAGATCCTCGACCTGTCCAAGGTGGAGGCCGGCCAGATGGAGCTGGAGTTCACGCTGGTCGAGGTGTCGACCGTTCTGGAGTACGCCGCCTCCACGATGCGTGAGCGTGCGGCCGCGCACTCGATCGCGCTGCGGGTCGAGGTCGACGAGGGGATCGGACAGGTGGAGGTCGACGAGCTGCGCTTCAGGCAGGTCGTGCTCAACCTGGTGAGCAACGCGGTGAAGTTCACACCGGACGGCGGGACCGTCGCGGTCCGGGCCCGCAGGGTCGGGGACGAGCTGCAGGTATCGGTCGAGGACACCGGTATCGGCATCCCGGAGACCGACCGCGAGCGGATCTTCGAGTCGTTCCAGCAGGGTGGCCGCGGCGCCTCCCGAGAAGAGGGCACCGGCCTCGGTCTGACGCTCTCGCGCCGGATCGTCGAGCTGCTCGGCGGCCGGATGTGGCTCGAGAGCGAAGTGGGAGCGGGCAGCACCTTCGGGTTCGCCTTCGCCGTGCGTCGGGCTCGAAGCGAGGCGCCGGACGCTGCCCCGGTTCCGGGGTCGACTTCCATCGTCGTCATCGAGGACGACCGCCGCTCGCTCGACCTGATGGCGGCGTACCTGTCAGGGGCGGCGATCACCGTCGTGACCGCGCGGAACGGTCAGTCCGGCCTCGACGCGGTCCGTCGGGACCACCCCTCCGCCGTGCTGCTCGACATCCGGATGCCGGGCATCGACGGCTGGGAGGTCCTGCGGACTCTGAAGGAAGACCCCCAGACCTCAGACATCCCCGTCATCGTCGTCTCGATCGTGGACGAGCGCTCGCGCGGCGCCGCACTCGGTGCCGCCGGCTACCTGGTGAAGCCGGTCAGCCGCGACGACCTGCTGGGTGCCCTGACCGCGATCGGGCTGCCGGTCGCGGCCGGAGATCCCATGGAAGGAACGGAGGCTCCATGACCTCTCGCATCCTCGTCGTCGAGGACAACCCCAAGAACATGAAGCTGGTGCGCGACGTACTGGAGTTCTCCGGCTACGAGGTCATCGAGGCGACCACCGGCGAGGACGGCGTCCGGCTGGCGGAGACGGAGCTACCGCACCTGATCCTCATGGACCTCCAGCTGCCCGGCATCGACGGCGCCGAGGCCCTGCGCCAGATCCGGGTCGGCCCCGACGGCCGGGATGTCCCGGTCGTGGCGGTCACTGCCTTCGTGATGGACGAGGACAAGACCCGAGCGTTCGCCTCGGGGTTCGACGGCTACCTCGAGAAGCCCATCGACGTGCGTCGCTTCCCGCAGCAGGTACGCGACTTCCTGGATCGAGGGGCCAACCGTGACGGATGTTGACGAGAAGACCCGCGTGCTCGTCGTCGACGACGAACCGGCGAACGTCAGGCTCCTCGAGGCGACCCTGACCCCCCGCGGGTACGACGTCCGCGGAGTGGGGTCCGGTGAGCAGGCGCTCGCCGCGCTGGCCGAGGGCGGGACGGACATGGTCCTCCTCGACATTGTGATGCCAGGTCTCGACGGCTACGAGGTGTGCCGGCGGATTCGCGCGGACCCGAGCATGGCGTTCCTGCCGGTCGTGATGGTGACCGCCAGTGGCGACGAGCAGAAGATCAAGGCCCTCGAGGCGGGGGCCGATGATTTCCTGACCAAGCCGATCGACCGCAGCGAGCTCCTGGCCAGGGTCGCCTCGTTGGCGCGGATCAAGCGGTACCAGGACACCGTCACGCGGCAGGCGGCCGAGCTGGCGGCCTGGAACCGCGAGCTCGAGGACCGAGTTCAGGAGCAGGTGGGCCAGCTCGAGCGGATGGCCAAGCTGCGTCGATTCCTGTCGCCGCAACTGGCTGAGCTGATAGTGGACTCCGGTGACGAGTCGTTCCTGGACAGCCACCGGCGCGAGATCGTGGTGGTCTTCTGTGACCTCCGCGGGTTCACGCCGTTCGCCGAGGCCAGCGAACCCGAGGAGGTCATGGGCGTGCTGGCCGCCTACCACGAGGCGCTGGGCGACCTGATCTTCCGCTTCGAGGGAACCCTCGAGCGGTTCGCCGGCGATGGACTCATGGTGTTCTTCAACGACCCGGTCCGTTGTGAGGACGGGCCGCTGCGCGCCATCCGGATGAGCGTCGCGATGCGTACCAGGGTCCGGACCCTCGCAGAGACGTGGAGCCGGCAGGGCCACGACCTGGCGCTCGGTATCGGCATCGCGCAGGGCTACGCGACCCTCGGCAAGATCGGGTTCGAGGGCAGGTTCGACTACGCGGCCATCGGCAGCGTCACCAACCTCGCGTCGCGGTTGTGCTCCGACGCGGAGCCTTGGCAGATCCTCACGACCGAGCGCGTCTTCGCGACCGCCGGGCCGGCCGTGGTCGGCGAGGACATCGGTGAGCGCCAGCTCCGCGGCTTCAGCCGATCGGTCCGAGCGTTCGACATCAAGGGCCTCGACACCTCCCGGGTGGGGTCGTGACCGACAACCTGATCGGCCCTCTGACTGACAAGGAGTCACCAATGCTGTCGACAATGTCGGAAGAGGACCGCTACCGGCGCTTCGACTCGCTGCAGAGCCGGATGGACGACGTGTGGGAGGCGATGCGTCTCAACCATGACGACGAGTCCGTCGTCGTCGTGCCCAGCATCACCCTGGACCGGGCCGTCGCAGGAAGCGGCACCATGACCCAGGCGATGGAGGAGCGGTTCCTCTTCCTGCTGATGCTGCTCCGCCAGCCCCGCCTGCGCATGATCTACGTGACCTCGATGCCGATCGCACCCGAGATCGTGGAGTACTACCTCGCGCTCCTCCCCGGCGTCATCCCCAGCCACGCCAGGGCCCGCCTCTCGCTCGTGTCGGTCAACGACGCCTCGCCCCGGTCGCTGAGCGAGAAGCTGCTCGACCGTCCCCGGGCGCTCGCCCGGATCGGCGCGCTGATCCCCAACCGCGCCAGGTCGCACCTCGTTCCCTACAACACCACCGAGCTCGAACGCGACGTGGCGCTGAGCCTGGGCATCCCGATGTACGCGGCGGATCCCCGGTTGGCCGAGCTGGGGTCCAAGACCGGGTGCCGGCGGCTCTTCGGCGAGCTGGGCGTCCCGTACCCGCTGGGCGCCGAAGACCTGCACGGGCTCGACGACATTGCCGACGCGATCGTGGAGATGCGCGCCGAGCGTCCGTCCATGCGCAGTGCGATCGTCAAGCTCAACGAGGGTGTCTCGGGCGAGGGCAACGCCGTCGTACGCCTCGCGGGCCTCCCACAACCGGGAGGGTCCGATGAGAAGGAGGCGGTGCTGCGACGGCTCGCGGAGATGGAGCTCGAGTCCCAGAAGACGCCGTACGACGTCTACGTCGCGAAGTTCGCGGAGGGGGGCGGCATCGTCGAGGAGCGGATCGAGGGAGATGAGCTGCTCAGTCCCAGTGTCCAGCTGCGCGTCCTGCCCGGCGGCGTGGTCGAGCTGCTCTCGACGCACGATCAGCTGCTGGGCGGAGCAAGCGGCCAGAAATATCTGGGCTGCGTCTTCCCCGCCGACCCCGAGTACGCCCAGCTGATCGCCGTGCACGCGGCCACGATCGGCGCCCGCCTCGCCGAGCTGGGCGCCCTCGGGCGGTTCGCGGTCGACTTCGTCGTGGTCCGCGAGGGCACCAGCTGGACGCCGTACGCGATCGAGCTCAACCTTCGCAAGGGCGGCACCACCCACCCGTTCCTGACGCTCCAGTACCTGACCGACGGTCGCTACGACCCCTCGACCGGGCTGTTCTTGACGCCGAACGGCGAGGAGAAGTACCTCGTGGCGACCGACCACCTCGAGTCCGACCTGCTACGCGGCCTGGTGCCGCTCGACCTCTTCGACATCGTCGCCCGGCACGGGATTCACTTCGACCAGTCGCGGCAGGTCGGCATCGTCTTCCACATGATCAGCAGCCTGACCGAGCACGGCCGGGTGGGGATGACGGCGGTCGGAGACACGGCCGAGGACGCGGAGAACAGGTACCAGGACGCGCAACGCATCCTGCTCGAGGAGGCCAGCTCCGCGTTCAACGAGCTGCCCCTCCCGGGCTGACTCGCGTGGACCTGATCTGGTACGTCGCCTACGGCTCCAATCTCGGGACGGACCGGTTCCGGTGCTATCTGACCGGTGGGCGGCCGGACGGCGGGACCCGCACCTACGCCGGCTGCCGCGACCCGTCCGAACCGTCGGGGAGCTTCGCCCTCGAGCTCCCCGGCACTCTTCTCTTCGCCGACGAGTCCGGCGTCTGGGGAGGCGGCATGGCGTTCTTCGACCCGGAGGGTGAGAGCTCTGTGGCCTGCCGGGCCTACCTGTTGACGGCCGAGCAGTTCGCGGACGTGTCCGCCCAGGAGATGCGGCGCCAGCCAGGTGGTGAGTTTGCGCAGGCTCTGGCGGCGGTGCTGCCCGAGGTCGGAGAGCTGCACACGATGGGCCCCGGCCGCTACGAGACGGTCGTCCGCCTCGACACCCGGGTGGGCGTTCCACTTCTCACGGTCACCAACGGCGACATCCGCGGGCTCACGCTCGCCGCCCCGAGTGCGCCTTACCTGCGGTCCATCGCTGCGGGGTTGCGTGAGGCACACGGCTGGGACGATGCGCGCATCGCGTCGTACCTCGCCGCCGCGCCCGGTGCGCGTGAATCCTGGACGACGGCCGCGATCCTCGACGCGCTGCAGGACTAGGTAACTTCGCACCGTGATCGACGTCGACAGCACGTCCAGCACCCCGCCGTTCGAGCAGATCCGCTCCCAGCTCGCCGCGGACGTCGACAGCGGCGCGCTGCAGCCCGGCGACAGGTTGCCGACCGTACGACGCCTCGCCGAGGACCTCGGCGTGGCGACGAACACCGTCGCCCGCGCCTACCGCGAGCTCGAGCAGTCCGGAGTCATCGAGACCCGTGGCCGGGGCGGCAGCTTCGTCACCGGAGACCAGGTGACGCGCAAGGCCAAGGAGGCTGCCGTCGCGTACCTCGCCGAGACCAGGGCCCTCGGCCTCAGCGCCGCCGAGGCGATGGCGCTCGTCCGGAACCTGGGCGACCACCCGTTGCGCGGCTGACGCTTCAGGCGGGCACAGCCTCGACCGGCTCGGGCTCCTCATCGGTGTCGCGGAGCGGGTGCGCGAGCTCGTCCTGCGGCAGCTTCGCCCAGTACACCGCGATGACCGCGAAGAAGATCGGTGCGACGGCTGCGATGGTGAACGTCGTGCGCAGGCCGATCGCCTCCGACACCGGGCCGGCGAGGGCCATCGATACCGGCATCAGGCTCACGGAGACGAAGAAGTCGAGCGAGGCCACGCGGCCCAGCATGTGTGGCGGCACCCGGCGCTGAAGCAGCGTGCCCCAGATGACCATGGCCGCATCGAAGATGACCCCGATCACGAAGGCGGCGGCCACCACCTGCCAGACCGCGGTGGCGAAGCCGATCACCAGCAGCGGGAGGCAGCCGACGCCCCACATCAGGTTCATGGTCGTGAGGTAGCGGCGCGGCAGGCGGAACGACGCCATGGCCAGCGATCCGACCGCTGCGCCGATGCCGAACGCCGCCAGCACCAAGGCGTGGTCGCCGGGACCGCCACCAAGCCGGTCCTTGATGAGGAACGGGATGAGCACCTCGAACGGACCCATGATCACCAGGATCATCAGCGAGGCGAACAGCAGCGTGGACAGCAGCCACGGCGTGCGGACCATGTAGCCGAATCCCTCGCGGATGTCGGCAACTGCAGCGGCCACGGGGTGCTTGGGCTCGCCCTCCAGGGCGAAGTCTCGGCGGACCGGCGTGAGAGGCACCGCCGTCAGCGCGACAAGACCCAGCAACGACGCCGCCGCCGCGATCGCGACGGCTGCGCCCGGTGAGGCCACGGCCACTGCGGCGCCGGCCACGCCCGGGCCGATCGCCTGACCGAACGCGGGCCGGATCATGCCCTCGAAGCCGTTGACCGCCAGCAGGTCGGACTCGGGAACCAGGGCGGGCAGCCACGCGGAGTAGGCAGGGTAGTAGAACGCCATCCCAGCACCGGTCACGAACGAGACCGCGGCCAGGTGCCACAGCTCCGTGGTGTCGGTGATCGAGAGGACGGCGACCAGGGTCATGCCGGCCAGCTCGATGCCCGCCACCACCAGCAGGATCAGCTTCTGGGGGATCCGGTCGGCCACCACGCCCCCCAGGAGCGCCGGGAGCAGGACGCCGACGGCGCTCGCGGTCGCGACAATCGACAGCTGCGCCGGGCCGCCGTCGAGCCGGATGACCTCCCAGACGAGAGCCACGATCCACACGCCGGAGGCGAAGGTCGAGAGGGTGAGCGCGACCGCCAGCCGGCGGTAGGCCGCGTGGCGGAAGGGCGTCAGGGCGCGCGGCAGCTTCCGGCCCGTGGTGGGTGTCATCTCAGCCATCTCTCCTCCTCTCCTGGGTCTCTCGTGCGGGGTCAAGTCTGCCGGTGTCGACCGACATACTCGACCGAATTCATCGGCGGCCGGTCACCAGCACGACCTTGCCGAGGGCCCGGCGCTGCTCGAGGTCGGCATGCGACCGGGCAGCCTCCTCGAGAGGGAACGTCGAAACCAGGGGCCGCCATTCCCCGGACGAGACCTTCTCCAGCGCGCGGGCGGCCAGCCCAGGTACGCCGCCGGGCAGCGCCGCCATCCGGGCGCCCAGCGACCAGCCGGCGCTGATCCCGCGGCCGATCAGGTCGTCAGTGGTGAGCCGGGTCGGCGTGCCGGCCGAGAAGCCGAACATGACCAGCCGGCCACCCGGGCTCAGCAGCTTCAGGGACTGACGCCCCACTGCGCCACCCACGCCGTCGTAGACGAGGCTGACGCCACCGGTCTCGGCGCGGACCTTGTCGTCCCAGCCGGACTCGGCGTAGTCGACGACGACGTGGGCGCCAAGACCCGCGAGCGCCTCCGTGCGTTCGCCGCGAGCGGCCGCGACCACCGTCGCACCGGCGGCCAGCGCCGACTGCACCAGCAACCAGCCCAGCCCACCGGCGGCCGACGGCACCAGGACCACGTCGTCCGCGGCTGGAGGTTCGAGCTCGACGACGCCCAGTGCCGTCCTACCCGTGCCGACGGCGGCCACGGCGTCCGGGAACGAGACGTGGTCGGCCACCTTGAAGAGCTTCTCCACGGCGGTGACCGCCTGCTCGGCGTACCCACCGGGCACCGGCCCGAGGTGCGACACGACCCGCTGTCCCAGCCAGGTCCGGTCGGCGTCCGGTCCCACGCCGTCCACCACGCCCGCGACCTCACGCCCCGGGACTGTCGGCAGCTCGGGTGGCGGAAATGGGCCGGGCTCGCCGCGCCGGATCGTGGTGTCGAGCAGGTGTACGCCACTCGCCTCGACCACGATGCGCACCTCTCCGGCGCCGGGTTCGAGGTCGGGCAGCTCGTCGAGGACGAGGTTGTCGGGCGGGCCGAAGGCGTGGAGCCGGATCGCGTGCATGCCTCCATGGGACATGTTCAACAATGGTTGAGGTCAAGGAGCGGAGACCCCAGCCACGAACTCGGACAGCACCGCGCGCAGCCGGTCCGGCTGGTCCAGCCACGGGAAGTGACCAGCCTCGGGCAGCACCTCGAGCCGCGCCCGGCCGGGAGCCACGGCATGGACGATCTCCTCGGCCGCGGCGACCGGCGTGACCGGATCCTCCGCGCCGACCACCACCAGGATGGCGGTCTCGACGCCGCCGAGGCCGTCGACGAGGTCGACCGCGCGGACCCGCTCCATCCCGTATGGCCCCAGCTCGGCGTGCCCGACCCGGCGGACCATGGTGTCCTCGTCGGGGACATGCGGCCCGAAGACCGCGAAGACCCGATCCCACTCCTCCTCGGACACCTCTCCACCGGAGTAGCTGACGTCCGCGAGCGCCGCCACCTCGTCGCCCGCGACCTTCCGGAAACCAGCCACGAGCCGAGCGTGGTCCCAGCTCGCGAAGCCGCAGAGGACGACCACTCCTGCGGCGTGGCCGGGGTGGCGTTCGGCGTACAGCAGGGCGATCGGCGCACCCATCGAGTGGCCGAGGACGACCGGCTTGTCGATGCCGAGCCGATCGCAGACGGCGGCGACGTCGTCGGCACACCGTTCGAGGCTCCACTCGTTCGGCGCGGTCGGTGCCGATCGTCCGTGCCCGCGCAGGTCCAGGTAGATGACCTGCGCCTCCTCGGTGAGCCAGTCGAGGTGCGGCTTGAAGTAGGAGTGGTCGTAGCTGAACGGTCCGCCGTGGAGCAGCACGACGGTCGCGCGCCGGCGCATCGCATCGCCGTCGGGCACGAGCGCCGGCCCGTCGACGTCGAACCAGAGCCGGGTCCCGTTCACGTCGACGTGCACCACCCCAAGGTGGCACTGTGCCCGGCTCAGAGCCAGTGCAGGAACTGGCCGTGCCCGTGGGTGCGGCCGACCATCCGGCCGTCGACGCCGAGCACGAAGTGCACGACGTGCCGCTCCCCCTCCGGCCCCGTCGCGGTGACGTCCGGCAGCACGTTCGGCGCCTCGTTGCTGATCCAGTGGCAGCCGCCCTCGGCGACCAGGTCACGCATCAGCAGCTGGAGGTCGGTGCGTTGCTCGGCCGGCAGGTAGGCCGCGACCGCGGAGTGGAAGACGAGGACGGTGCCGTACGCCGACGCTTCGGCAACGAGCGCCGGGAGTTCAGTGAGCAGGTCGCCGCGGACCAGTCGAGGCGGGTCAAGGGCAGCGATGTCGATCGCGTGCCGCAGCCGCACCCGCCGGTCTTCCTCCTCCGGCCAGACCAGCGTCTCGAGCCACCGCATCGCCTCGGGGTCGGTGACGTCCAGCGGGTTCAGGTCGACGCCGCCGCGCCAGGCCACCTCGGGGAGGGCGGTGGGCAACGGGGAGGGGCCGCTGACGTCGCAGGAGAGGTACGGCGCGGGCCCGAGCTCGACCACACCCTCGGGCGTCGACCAGGCGTAGCCCCACCTGTCTGGGTACAGGTTGAGTCCGGCGCTCGCACCCGCCTCGATGAGCGCCACCGGCCCGCTCGGCACCACCGACGCGAAGGCGGGCAGCAGCGTGGCCAGCCGGCCGACCTCGTTGGTCTGCGTCGACCGCGTCATGATCGTCGCCCGGATCGTGCCGTCGTCTGCGAGGAGCGCGTCCCGCAGCCCGGCGTACGGGCCGGGCGCCGGGACGCCGTGCCAACGGGCCGCGGCGAACACGATGTTGGGCTGCTTCTTCAGCCCGGGCAGCTGGTCGACCCAGGCGAGGACCTCCTCGTCGGCAGCGACCCCGCGCGCCCACTCGACGAAGCACGGGGACTCGCCCTCGCAGTGCGCGGCGAAGTTCAGGTACTGGGCGGCCACTGCGTCGTACGGCTCCACGTTTCCGCTCCCGGGCTCCGGTTAGGCTTCGCTCCCCGGACGGACGGAGCCAAGCCAAATGACAACATTCTTGGTCATCGGCATCGTCGGCCTCGCGCTGGTCGGGGTCTCCCTGGTGCTGGGCGACATCTTCGACGGCGTCTTCGACGTGCTCGCCGGTGACGTCTTCTCCAGCGCCGTGATCGGCGGCTTCGTCTCGGCGTTCGGCTTCGGCGCCGCCTTGATGCAGGGAATCGGTACGCCGGCCGTCCTCTCGGTACCTGTCGGGATCGCCGCAGGTGTGCTGGTCGGCTGGCTGGCGTGGTGGCTGACCCGGCTGGTCAAGGACGGCGGCAGCGACGGCACACTGACCGCCGACGACGCCTTGGGCCGCTCCGGCCGAGTGATCACCAGCATCCCCGCCGACGGCTTCGGCACGGTCCGGCTGATGATCGGGGGCCACAGCGTGCAGCTCAACGCCAAGGCCGAGGCTCCTGTCGACCAGGGCGCTGAGGTGCACGTGACCCAGATCCTCTCCCCTACCGCGGTGCTCGTCGCGCCGGTGTGGAACGAACTGTCCTGATCATTCGTCGTACCGGACCCAACCTCACGAAGGAACCTCGATGCTCATCCCCGTTCTCGGACTCGTCGGCCTGCTCCTGCTGCTGGTCCTGCTCATCACCAGCCGCTACAAGGTGGCCGGGCCCAACCAGGCCTACATAGTCACCGGCCGCAAGGGGAAGGCGGTGCTCAACCCGGAGACCGGGGCGCTGACGACCGACCTGTCCGGACAGAAGGTCATCCTCGGCGGCGGCACCTTCGTGATCCCGTTCGTCCAGAAGCTCGGGACCATGGACCTCTCCAGCCGGCGGATCTCGGTGCAGATCCGCGGCGCCGTCTCCGGTCAGGGCATCAAGCTGAACGTCGACGGCGTGGCCATCGTCAAGGTCGGCGGCAACGCCGACCAGATCCGGCTCGCCGGCCAGCGGTTCCTCAGCCAGCAGGACGACGTCGAGCCGTTCACCCAGGAGGTTCTCGCCGGCGCCCTGCGTTCGATCGTCGGCAGCCTGACCGTCGAGCAGATCATCCGGGACCGGGCGGCGTTCGCCCAGCGAGTGGCCGACGAGTCGGAGACCTCGCTGACCGGCCAGGGGCTGATCCTCGACACCTTCCAGATCCAGGACGTCACCGACGACGGCACCTACCTCGCCGACCTCGGCCGGCCCGAGGCAGCCCGGGTCGGCCAGGCCGCGCGGATCGCCGAGGCCAACGCGCGGCAGGCTGCCGAGCAGGCGACCATCGCCGCCGAGCAGGAGATCGCGATCTCCCAGCGGACCCTGGCGCTGAAGCAGGCCGAGATCAAGGCCGAGACCGACGCCGCGTCCGCACAGGCGAACGCCGCCGGTCCGCTGGCCCAGGCCGATCGAGACCAGGCCATCCTCACCGAGCAGGAGAAGGTCGCGGTCCGCCAGGCCGCATTGACCGAGCGCCAGCTCGAGACCGAGGTCCGCAAGCCGGCCGACGCCGCGCGCTACAAGGTCGAGCAGGAGGCCGAGGCCAACCGATCCGCCGAGATCGCTGCCGCCGAGGCCCGCAAGGCCGCCACCATCGCGGCCGCCGAGGCGGACGCCGAGAAGGAGCGGCTCTCCGGAGAGGCCGAGAAGGCGAAGCGGTCGGCTCTGGCCGAGGCCGACGCGATCGAGGGCGCCAAGCGCGGTGAGTCCGAGAAGGCGCGACGTACGGCGGAGGCCGACGCGACCCGCGCCGAGGGTGAGGCCACCGCGGCCGCCACCCTCGCGGTCGGCCACGCCGAGGCGGAGGCGATGGACCAGCGCGCGGCGGCGTTCGCCCACTACAACGACGCCGCGGTGCTCCAGATGCTGATCCAGGTCCTGCCCCAGATCGCCAAGGAGGTCGCCGCCCCGATCGCGTCGATCGACCAGCTCACCGTGCTGTCGACAGACGGCGCCGGCGCCCTGCCGAAGCAGGTCACCGACAACGTCGTGCAAACCCTGTCGATGCTGAAGACGACGACGGGGATCGACCTCCAGGACATGATCCGCCGCGGTGTCTCCAACTTCTCCCGCGAGGACGACGGGCCGCCGGCCCCGGCAGCACCCAAGCCGGTCGCGAAGGCGGTCGCGAAGAAGACCTCGACGACTCCGCCTGCCGACGGGTCTGCGACCTGAGCTGGGGCAGTTTCACCGGGTACGCGGTGAAACTGGTCCTTCCCGTATGGAGTTCCGTCGGGTCAGGGGCAGTTTCTTCGGGTACCCGGTGAAACTGCCGACCACCAGCCGCCGTCAGAGCGCCAGGGCGACGTACGTCGTGTCGAGGTACTCCTCGATCCCCTCGAAGCCACCCTCGCGGCCGAAGCCGCTGGCCTTGACCCCGCCGAACGGCGCGGCCGGGTTGGACACCAGCCCGGTGTTGACGCCGATCATGCCGAAGTCGAGCGCCTCGGCCAGCCGGATGGTCCGCTGGAGGTCGCGGGTGTAGACGTACGACGAGAGGCCGTACTCGGTGTCGTTGGCCTTGGCGACGGCCTCGTCCTCGGTCTCGAACGTCGTGATGGGCGCGACCGGGCCGAAGATCTCCTCTCGGTTGATCTCCGCGTCGTGGGGCACGTCGACCAGGACGGTCGGCGGGTAGAAGTAGCCGGGTCCGCCGTGCGCCTGGCCGCCGACCACGATCGAGGCACCGGCCGAGACCGCGCCGTCCACCAGCCTGGTCACCGACTCGACCGCCTTCTCGTCGATGAGGGGGCCGACGTCGGTGCCGTCGGCCTGTCCGCGGCCGAGGGTGAGTGCGCCCATCCGGTCGGCGAGCTTCTTGGCGAACTCGTCGGAGACCGAGGAGTGCACCAGGAACCGGTTGGCGGCGGTGCAGGCCTCGCCCATGTTGCGCATCTTCGCGAGCATCGCGCCGTCGACGGACGCGTCGATGTCGGCGTCCTCGAAGACGAGGAACGGCGCGTTGCCGCCCAGCTCCATGCTGACCCGCTGCAGCTGGTCGGCCGCCTGCTTCACGAGCTGCTTCCCGATCCCGGTGGAGCCCGTGAAGCTGACCTTGCGCAGCCGCGGGTCGGCCATGATCGCGGCGCTGACGTCACCGGCGTGGGTCGTGGTGACGATGTTGAGTACGCCGTCCGGGAGGCCCGCCTCCGCGAACGTCGCCGCCAGGGCGAGCATGGTCAGCGGCGTCTGCTGCGCGGGCTTGACCACCATCGTGCAGCCGGCGGCGACCGCCGGCCCGATCTTGCGGGTGCCCATGGCGAGCGGGAAGTTCCACGGCGTCACGAACAGGCACGGCCCGACCGGCTTCTTGATGGTGAGCAGCCGGCTGCCGCCGGCCGGTGCCTGCATCCACCGGCCGTGGATGCGCACCGCCTCCTCGGAGAACCAGCGCAGGAACTCGTTGCCGTAGGTCACCTCGCCGGCGGCCTCCTTGAGGGTCTTCCCCATCTCGAGGCTCATCAGCCCGGCGAACTGCTCGGTGCGCGCGGCCACCAGCTCGAAGGCGCGCCGCAGGATCTCGCCCCGGTCGCGCGGCGGGGTGCTGGCCCAGTCGTCCTGCGCCGCCACAGCGGCCTCCAGCGCCCGCTGCCCGTCGGCCACCGTCGCGTCCGCCACCGGGCACAGGACGGACCCGTCGGCGGGGTCGAGCACGTCGAAGCTCCCACCCCCTTCGGCGTCGGTCCACTGGCCGCCGATGAACAGGCGCCGCTGGTCAGTTGGGAGGAAGTCCAGACCGCTCATACGGGTCACTTTCCCACTCGGTGGTAGGGCATGACAGCCGGGGTGGGGTTGTGCTTTTCTGTCTGCGTCGACTTCGGAGGGAGCACTGCGAATTCGGCAAGGGCCCCTCGTTGACCCCATGCGGCGGGGGGTCCGCTCCTGTGCTAGCCAGCCGCACGCAAGAAGGCCTCGATGATCGGGCCTGCGGTGCTGCTGCCGGACTCTCCGATGTCGACGTAGACGCAGACCGCCAGGTCGCCCTGGGCGGCGATCATCCACGCGTGGGTCTGCAGGTCGTCGCCGGTGCCGAACTCCGCCGTACCGGTCTTCGCGATCACCGGCGCCCCCGGCACGTCGAGCAGCGCGCGGCCGCTGCCGTCGGTCACCACGCCGCGCAGCATCGACCGCAGTGCGGCCACCTCGGCCTCGGTGAGCGGCGCCGCGCCCTCCGGTGCAGTGACCTCGACCCCTTCGACCAGCCGCGGCACCACGAGTGACCCCTGCTGCACCGACGCGATGACGGTGGCCATCACCATCGGTGAGGCGAGGATGGTGCCCTGCCCGATCAGCTGCGCGGCCGCCCCGGTCTCGCTCTCGGTGTCCGGGTCGGTCTTGCCGAAGTACGCCGGGAAGCCGAGGTCGTGGTCGAGCCCCATGCCCAGGGAGACGCCGGCGTCGAACAGGTTCGTGCCTGACAGCTTGGGGGCCTGCGAGATGAAGGCCGTGTTGCACGAGTTGGCCACGGCCGTCCTGAACGGGATGTCACCGAGGGCACTTGCGGGGTAGTCGCTGTAGTTCTTGAACTCCTTGCCGTCCACGGTGACCGTCGGGGTGCAGGGCACGACCGTGTCGGGCGTCAGCCCCGCACGCAGCAGCGCCAGGCTGCTCACGGTCTTGAACGTCGACCCGGGCGCGGCCTGGCCGAACGTCGCGAGGTTCTGCCCACCGGTGCCGGGCCCGTTCGCGGCCGCGAGGATCTCACCGGTGCTGGGCCGGATGGCCACCAGCGCGCTGGCCGGTCCGACGCCGGCCAGCAGCTCCTCGGCCTTGGTCTCGAGGCCGAGGTCGAGGGACAGCACGAGCGGGTCGCCGGGCGTCGCCTCGGTGCGGTAGAGCTCGCGCGGGTTGCCCTTCTCGGGCACCGCGTCCACCGATACGCCGGGCGTGCCGCGGAGCTGCTCGTCGTACCGCGCCTGGAGGCCGGAGAGCCCGGCCATGTCACCCGGGTGGTACTCCGGGTGCTCCGCGATGACCTCAGCGGTGACCTCACCGACCTTGCCGAGCAGCGGCGCCGCGAAGTCGCGGGTCGGTCCGAGCGGCAGGTCGGCTGCGACGATCCGACCGCCGGGGATCCCGGTGATCCCGGTGCTGACCGCGGCCGGCAGCTCCTCCTGGCGGAAGGTGATGGCCTCGACGAACGCCTGGTCGCCGGCCGCCTTGACCGCCTTCACGTACGGCCCGACGTCGACGCCGACCAGCGCGGCCACGGCGCGCGCGGAGGCCGCCGGGTCGCTCCCGTCGAGCTGGCTCTTGTCGACTCCGACCCGGGAGACCCGGCGCTCGGTGACCAGGGGTTGTCCGCCCGCCCCGAGGATGTCGCCCCGGTCGGCCAGGACCGACGACACGTCCAGGTTCTCGCCCTCGACCAGCGACGGCTCGATGGCCGACGGCGCCCAGGCCACCTGCCATTCGTCGTCGGCGAGCTTCAGCTCGGCCTCGGCGTCGTACTCCCACGTCGCCGACGTGAGGTCCCACGTCCAGTGCAGCGTCGCGACGGCCGTCGAACCGCTCTGTTCGACCCCGGCGGTGTCGACCCGGAGCGTGGCCGAGCCCACCTCCTGGGTGATCCTGTCGAACGACGCCTGGGCGGTCGTGGCTGTCTCGCTGGTGAACACGACCTTCGACAGGTCCTTGGCGGTCAGCCCGGACGCCAGCGCGGTCGCGGCGTCCTGGGGGTCCGGCTCGTCGGACGGGTCGTCGCCGCCGGAGTCGCCGGTGCACCCGGCGGCCCCAAGGGCCAGGACGAGCGTGAGTACGGCGGCCCGAGGTCGTCGCGTCATGCCGACCTTTGTACAGGCAGCCGCCTCACGAGCCGTTGGTCCCCATCGACCGTTTCAGCGCAATCGCGTTGGACGGGTCTTGTTTCACGCGTGAAACAAGACCAAATCAGCGCAATTGCACCGAAACGGTCGGCGCGGACGCTGAGGGTCAGGTGTGAGCTGCGATCCAGTGCTCCAGGTTGATCCCGTGCTCCCTCGCGGCCTTCCGGACGCGCGGGCTGTCGAGGTCTGGCGCCTTGAACAGGTCGGGCTCGATCGTGCGGTCGAGGCCGGCGTACTGCCGCTGCTGGGCGGCCAGTTCCCCGCCCTGGGCGCGAGCCGCCCGCAGGACCGCCGGGGTCGCGGCGAACGCGAAGCCGAGCACGCCTCCCACCACCGGCGCGTAGCCCGACCCGTGGCCGGACTGGTTGGGGTGGTAGCTCTCGCTGATCGGGTTGGACAGCCCGTTGATCCACTCCGGGTTGTCGCACACCGCGTGGCCGATGAAGGCGCCCGTCGGGTTGGCGAAGCCGAAGCCGTGGGCGGACGCGACCGAAGCGAGCAGGCCGTTGAGCAGGTCGGCGGTGGCGTTGAGCCGCGACTCCTCCTCCGGCGAGAACCACGTGAAGGCGTTGCAGTCCTCGCCCATGAAGATCCGCGGGTAGCCGACCACGACGACCTGCGCCGAAGGCGCGAGCCCGCTGATCGAGCCGTAGAGCCCGTTGAGGCTGCCGGGCAGGGAGTTGTTGATGATCGACTGCGCGCCGTCGATGGCTCCGTCGCAGTCGCTGGCCCAGCCGGGCAGCGCGCACTCGGTGAGCACGTCCGCGAAGCCGGCGTCGTTGCCGCCCACCGAGATCGTCACGAACGACGTACCGCTGTTGAGGGCGCTGAGCTGGCTGCCCGTGACGTCGCCGACGGTCGCACCCGAGCAGGCGCGGAAGTTGAGCGCGTAGCCGCGCTGCGCCGCGAGCAGGCTGGGGTAGGCGAGGGGCGAGCGCTGGCACGACGTGCCGTCGTCGATGTAGCTGCGGGTGCCGACCCCCGACGAGTACGAGTCGCCGAGGGCGACGTACGACTCCCCGACGGCTTGGGCTTGTGGGCTGCTCGTGAGCGTGAGTCCGAGCGCCGCGGCGAGCGTGAGGAATGCGGCTGTGAGCCGCCTGATGACATACGTATTCAGTTGCACAAGGTCTCCCGAGATGTTGACCTGGCCACCCGATGTGGCCCTGCCCACCCAACGCCTGTCTAGGCGTGCTGTCCAGAGTGGATGGCCGGGAAGGTTCCGCGCTGTCCCGTCACCAGGTCCTCGACGATCGCGCTGAACCGAGGACAGGTGGCGATGTCGTGGGCCCGGCAGCGGAGCGCGTGCTCGGTCATCTCGCGGGAGCGACGCATCTCCTCCATCCGCCGGTCGAGGTCGGCGATGTGCGCCTCCAGCACCTGGTGCCGGCCCGCGGCCTCGGCGTCGAGGAGCACCAGGATCTGCTCGAGGCTCATGCCCGCCGCCTTGCTCCGGATGACCGTCGCGACCCGGACCACGTCGTCTCGGCCGTACCGCCTGCGGCCGGCCGGATCGCGGGCCGGGGCGAGCAGTCGCATGTCCTCCCAGTGCCTCAGGACGTGGGTCTCGAGGCCGAACCGCTCGGCCACCTCACCGATCGACCAGTCCAGACTTGACTTCATGTCAACATGAAGTCACATCCTCGTGGTTGAGACAAGTTCGAGCCTGAGGAGCGCACACATGGACAAGTACGACGTCGTCGTCATCGGCGGAGGACCAGCTGGTCTCCAGGCCACCCTGACCCTGGCCCGGGTGCACCGGACGGTGCTGATGGTCGACTCAGGCAGCTATCGCAACGACCCGGCCGCGCACATGCACAACGTGGTCACCCACGACGGCACGCCGCCGTCCGAGTTCCGAGCCGCGGCGCGCAAGGAGCTGGCGGCGTACGACACGGTGACCGTGCGCGACGACGCGGTCACCTCGGTGGCCGCGGATGACGACGGCTTCGCCGTGGCGCTCGGCGACGAGGTGGCGTGGGCTCGCGGCGTGGTGCTCGCCACCGGCGTGGTCGACACGTTGCCCGACAAGCCCGGGCTCGAGGGGCTGTTCGGGTCCGTGGTGGCGCACTGCCCGTTCTGCCATGGCCACGAGTTCGCCGGCCGACACGTCGGCATCCTCGGTACGGCGGGGGCCGGCCACCTGCCCGGGCTGGTCGGGCCGATCGCCTCCCGGGTCAGCGTGTTCACCGACGGCGACGAGCTCACCGCCGAGCTGCCCGCGGGAGTGGCCGTCCGCACCGACCGCGTGACCGGCGTCTGCCCGAGCCCGCTCGGCGCGTCGATCAGCTTCGTCGACGGACCGCCCGAGGAGGTCGCCGGGCTGTTCGTCTCGACGACGTTGACCCAGCGCGCGCCGTTCGCCGAGCAGCTGGGCCTCGCCCTGAACCCGTCCGGCTGCGTCGAGGTGGACGCGATGGGCCGCACCAGCGTGCCGGGCGTGCACGCCGCCGGGGACATGGCCCACGTCGCGAGTCTGCCGATGCCGATGGCCTCGGTGCTGACCGCCGCGGCCTCCGGCCAGGTCGCCGCCGGTGCCCTGGTGGCGTTGCTGCTCTAGCGCCTTCGGTGGCTGAGGAGGGCGCTCTGCGCCCGTCTCGAAACCTCGCGACCCGTGGCTGGGAGGTCGGCCAGTCCCTGCGCGTTTTCAGTGGTTTCGAGACGCTTGCTGCGCAAGCTCCTCAACCAGCGAGGGCTAAGGCTTCTTGTGCCGGGGCTTCTTGGCGGGCGGCCCGGACGACGTACGCCGGGCGCCCGGCGGCCCGTCGTCCTTCTTGAGGCCGATCAGCTTCCCGGAGATGCGCGTGGAGCGCAGCGCGTCCCAGGTGTCGGCGGACAGCTCCGCGGGGAGCTCGACCAGGGAGAAGTCCGGGCGGATGGAGATCGCGCCGAAGTCCTGACGGCTCAGCCCGCCCTCGTTGGCGATGGCGCCGACGATCTGGCGCGGCTCGACCTTGTGCCGCTTGCCCACCGCGATGCGGTACGTCGCCAGCGGTCTTCCGTCGCGCGCCACCCGGTGGCCGCGGTCGCCCCTGCGGTCGCCACTACGGTCTCCGCCCCGGTCGGGTCGCTCACCGCGCGCCGCCTGGGCGGGCCGCTCTGCCTCGGGGTCGAGCAGCAGCGGCTCGTCGCCCTGGAGCACGACCGCCAGGGCCGCGGCGACGTCCACCTCGGGCACGTCGTGCTCGTGCACGTAGTGGGCCACCACGTCGCGGAAGAAGTCGACCCGCTCGGTCGACGAGAGCGCGGCGGAGATGGCGTCGTCGAAGCGGGCGAGCCGGGTCGAGTTGATGTCCTCGACGCTCGGCAGGTGCATCTGGACCAGCGTGGTCCGGGTGGCCTTCTCGATGTGCTTGAGGAGGTAGCGCTCGCGGGGCGTCACGAACGAGATCGCGTCCCCGCTGCGTCCGGCCCGCCCGGTGCGTCCGATCCGGTGCACGTAGGACTCGGTGTCGGTCGGGATGTCGTAGTTGACGACGTGGCTGACCCGCTCGACGTCCAGCCCGCGGGCGGCGACGTCGGTGGCGACCAGGATGTCGAGCTGCCCGGACTTGAGCTGGTTGACGGTCCGCTCCCGCACGTTCTGCTGGACGTCGCCGTTGATCGCGGTGGCGGAGAACCCGCGGGCCCGCAGCTTCTCGGCGAGCGTCTCGGTCTCGTTCTTGGTCCGGACGAAGACGATCATCCCCTCGAAGTTCTCGACCTCGAGGATCCGGGTGAGGGCGTCGACCTTCTGCGGGTAGGAGACGAACAGGTAGCGCTGGGTGATGTTCGCGGCGGTCTGGGTCTTGCCCTTGACGGTGATCTCGATCGGGTCGTGCAGGTACTTCGTCGACAGCCGCCGGATCGGCGCGGGGATGGTCGCCGAGAACAGCGCCACCTGCTTGTCCTCGGGGGTGTCGGCGAGGATCGTCTCGACGTCCTCCGCGAACCCCATGTTGAGCATCTCGTCGGCCTCGTCGAGGACCAGGAAGCGCAGCTCGGTGAGGTCGAGGGTGCCCTTGTCGAGGTGGTCCATGATCCGGCCGGGCGTGCCGACGATGACGTGGACACCGCGGCGCAGCGCGGAGAGCTGGACGCCGTAGCCCTGGCCGCCGTAGACGGGCAGCACCTTGACGCCGGGCGAGCCGGCGGCGTACTTCTCGAAGGCCTCGCACACCTGGAGTGCCAGCTCGCGGGTGGGGGCGAGCACGAGGGCCTGCGGCTTCTTCTGCGACAGGTCGAGCCGGGAGAGGATCGGGAGCGCGAACGCCGCGGTCTTGCCGGTGCCGGTCTGCGCGAGCCCGACCACGTCGCGGCCCGCCATCATCGGCGGGATGGTCGCGGCCTGGATCGGGGATGGCGCCTCGTAGCCCACGCTGGCGACCGCGCTGAGCACGGGCCCGGCGAGCCCGAGATCGGCGAAGGACTGCACGTCCCGCTCGTCGTCGTCGTTGCTCACCTGTCAACGGTACGGGTGTTGGGAGCGGGCCGGTGATTTCCCGTCGCGGTGCGCTCGGTCACGCGGGCAGACTCGGTGCATGTCGGTACGTCGCGTGCAGGACGCCCTCGCGGCGGCACTGGGGCCGGGCGCGCATGTCGAGCACCGGTTCAACCACACCGGCGCCGACAAGCTGTCCTTCGCGGTCCACGTGCGCGGTCGCGCCCTGTGGGTCAAGGTTGCGGCCAGCGAGGAAGCCGACTGGCCGCTCACGACCTGGTCCCGGGTTGCTCAGCTGCTGGCCGAACGGCACGCCGCGCCGCCGCTGCTCGACACGCTGGCCGTCGACGGGCGGACCGCGTTGGTGTTCCCGTTCATCGACGTACCCGTCGCGACCAGGGGCACCCTCCACGAGCGGTTCGGCGAGGCGCGATCGATCCTGATCGGGCTGCACGGCGACGCCGCGCTGGCCGACCTCCTCGGGCCGCCCACGACCACCGCCGATTGCATGCGCGCGGTCTGGCTGGAGCGGTTCGTCGCCGACCTCGACATCATCGAGGGGTACGTCGAGAAGGCCGTGCACGCCTATCTCGCCGACGAGGTCGAGGCGCTCGGCATCCTCATCGACGATCTGGACGGGCCCGTCGACGCTCCAGTGCATGGCGACCCGTGGCACGAGAACTTCTTGGTGTCGCCGGAGAGGTTGTGGCTGCTCGACTGGGAGGACCTGGCGGTCGGTGACCCGGTCGTCGACGACGCGATCCTCCTCCACGACGCCCTCGGCACCCACCCGCAGCTGTGGCCCGACGACCCGGTGCACATGGTCGCCCGACGTGCGCTGATGCTCGACGCGGCCGTCGATGTCGCCGCGGACTGGGTCGAGGCTGGACTGCTGACGGGCGGCGACCCGCTGGTCCGCCCTCGCAAGGAGGCGGCGTACCTCGCGGGGCTGGAGGCCTACCGGGCGGCGTTCTGAACGACTGAGCCGATTCCCGCCAGCGCCGAGCCTCCCGAACGACCAGCATGGTGACCATGGATCTGAAGCTCGAGGACATGGTGGCCGTGGTGACCGGGGCGTCCCAGGGGATCGGGCTGGCGACGGCGCTGACCCTGCGGGCCGAGGGCGCGAGGGTCGTGGCGGTGTCGCGGCGCACCTCTCCCGAGCTGGCCGCGGCGCTCGACGACGCACTGGTGCACGTTTCGGCCGACCTCTCCACGCCGGAGGGCCCGGCCCGGGCGGTGGCCGCCGCGGTGGAGCGGTTCGGGCGGCTCGACGTACTCGTGAACAACGCGGGCGGCCCGCCGCCCGGCGTGACGATGCCCCGGTTCTCGTTCGACCAGCTCGACGACGACGACTGGACGGCGATGCTGGACTTCAACGTGCTGAGCACGGTCCGGGCCATCCGGGCGGCGCTGCCGCACCTGCTGGAGCGCGGCGGCAGCATCGTCAACGTCTCGTCGACGCACGCGCACGTGCCCAGCGGCGTGAACGTCGACTACGGCGTGGCCAAGGCCGGGATCAACAACCTCACCCAGGCGCTGTCCGAGGAGTTCGGCCCGCGCGGGGTCCGGGTCAACACGGTGAGCCCGGGCCCGGTCCGCACGCCGTGGTGGACCAAGGACGGTGGCGCCGCCGACGTGCTGGCGCAGGCCACCGGGTCGGACCGCGACACGGTCCTGGACAAGTCAGCGGCCGTGATGATGAACCTGACGACGGGCCGGCTCATCGACCCTCAGGAGATCGCCGACGTGATCGTCCTGCTCGCGTCGCCGCGATCGGCGAGCACCACCGGCTCCGACGTCGTCGTGGACGCGGGGCTGCGCAAGGCCGTCTGACCTGGCGCGTGTCCCTCAGCTGAACAGCTTCTTGAAGAACCCCTTCTTCTTCTCCCAGCCGTGCTGCTCGAGGAAGCCGAACAGCGGCTCCTTGATCCTGTCGGTGTCGAAGGAGTAGACGACGGGGTCGACCGAGACGCCCTCGTCGGTCTTGTTGACGCCGCCGAACTCGAAGGAGAACTCCTTCTTCTTCGTCTTGCCCTTGAAGAACTCCTTCTCGACGTGCAGCCCGTCACCGTCGAGGGTGGCGTTGGTCTCGGACTCGTGATCCTCGTAGTCGAAGCTGTGCTCGTCCTCGTCGAGCTCGACCTCGAGGCTGTAGTCCTTGTCGATGTGGGTGACCTCGGTCGGGTAGAGCGAGGTGGCCTTCACGATGTCCCACGTGCCGACGATCCTGTCGCCGTCGACGGCGTAGGTGAACGGCTGCTTCGGGTCGTTGAGCGAAGGTACGGCGGCGAGCAGGTCGGCGAGCGGCGTGGCAGTCACGAGGGCACGCTAACCCGATGGGTCACTCGACCGTGACCGACTTGGCCAGGTTGCGCGGCTTGTCGATGTCGTGGCCCAGCGCCAGCGCGGCGTGGTAGGACAGCAGCTGGAGGGCGACCGTCAGCAGGATCGGGTCGAGCTCGCGCTCGTTGCGCGGTACGTCGATCCGCTCGACCGAGGCCTGGGCCGGCAGGTCACCCAGGTCCACCGCGGGGTGGGTGACGACGACGAGCGGGCCGCCCCGCGCGGCGATCTCGTGCAGCGCTCCGACGTTGCGGTCGGTCAGCTCGTCCTCGGGCACCACGGCGATGGTCGGGACGGACTCGTCGATGAGGGCGAGCGGACCGTGCTTCAGCTCGGAGGTCTGGTAGGCCTCCGCGTGCCGGTAGCTGATCTCCTTGAACTTCTGCGCACCCTCACGCGCCACCGGGTAGCCGCGCACGCGCCCGACGAAGAACAGGCTCTCCGCCCTGGAAAGGCCGGCGGCTAGCTCGGCCAACACCGGCTCCTGGGCCAGCACCTCGCCGATCTGTTCCGGCAACCGCTGCAGCCCGGCGACCAACCGGCGCCCGTCCGAGATCGACAGGTCTCGGACCCTGCCCAGCTGCAGAGCCAGCAGCGCAAAGCCAAGGAACATGTTCGTCAGCGCCTTGGTCGAGGCGACCGCCACCTCGGGGCCGGCGTGCAGGTAGATGCCACCGTCGCACTCGCGCGCGATCGCCGATCCGACGACGTTGACCAGCCCCACGACCCGACCGCCCTTGCGTCGGATCTCCTGGACCGCGAGCAGGGTGTCGATGGTCTCCCCGGACTGGCTCACCGCGACGTACAGCGTGTCCGGCTCGATGATCGGGTTGCGGTAGCGGAACTCGCTCGCCGCCTCCGCATCCGCGGGGATGCGCGCCAGCTCCTCGATCAGGCCGGCGCCCATCTGGCCCACGTAGTAGGCAGACCCGCAGCCCAGCACCTTCACCCGTCGGATCGCCCGCAGCTCGCGCGCTTCCATGTCGAGACCACCGAGGTGCGAGGTGCCGAACCGCTCGTCGAGCCGGCCGCGCAGCATCCGCTCGGCGGACTCGGGCTGCTCGAGCATCTCCTTGTGCATGAACGAGTCGTGCTGCCCGGCGTCGTACGCCGACGCGTCGACATCGAGGTCGGTCGCGGTGCGATCCACATGGCTGAGGTCCTGGCGATACGTCGTGAACCCGTCGGCGGTCAGGGTGGCGAGCTCGCCGTCGTCGAGGTGCGCGACCCGGGTGGTGTAGCGGACCAGGGCGGCCAGGTCGGAGGCCACGAACATCTCGTGGTCGCCGATGCCGATGATCAGCGGGCTGCCGTTTCGGGCCACCACGATCCGGTCGGGGAACTCCGCGTGCAGGACCGCCAGCCCGTAGGTGCCCTCCACCCGGGCCAGGGCCTCGACCACCTTGCCCTCCAGGGTCTCGGCCTCCGAGCGCCCGATCAGGTGGGCCAGCACCTCGGTGTCGGTGTCGGACACCAGGTCGACGCCCGCGTCGGCCAGCCCGGCCCGCAGCGCGGCGGCGTTGTCGATGATCCCGTTGTGGACGACAGCCACGTCGCCCTTGCCGTCGACGTGCGGGTGGGCGTTGACGTCGTTGGCGGGGCCGTGCGTGGCCCACCGGGTGTGGCCGACGCCGACCTTGCCGGCGAACCGCTTCGGCATCGAGTCGGTTAGGTCGCGCACCCGCCCGGCCTTCTTCGCCACCCGGAGCCGGCTCTCCTTGCCGGGCCCGAGCACGGCCACGCCCGCCGAGTCGTACCCGCGGTGCTCCAGCCGGGCCAGACCCTCCAGCAGGAACGGCGCAGCCTGCTGGCCTCCGACGTACCCCACGATTCCGCACATGTGTGTCCGCTCCTCTTATCCGTAGACGATCCGTCGCAGCTGCCGCTCGCTGAGGGCGGGCGCGGCCACGACCCGGTGGGCGAGCTCTTCGGCCACGCGGGCGAAGATCTCGGGGTTGCGGGCGCCGTGGGTCTTCAGCTCCGCGTGCCGGCGCCGTACGTAGTCCTCGACCGGCTCGTCGTGGAAGGCGAGGACGTCCTCCACCACGCGATCGGCCTCGGCCGCCGTGAGCCCGGTGGTCGCGACCAGGTGGTCGAGAAGGGTCTGATCGGCGGGCACGGGCCTCATCGTGCGCGATCAGTCGATGGATTCGCAACTTTCTACCCGAAATCGGGCAAGAATCGCACGTTGCGGCAGTGGGAGCGCTCAGGTGTCCGGCGCTGGTACTCTTGGTGAACAGAAAGTGAACGGGAGGTGTCTCACGATGAACGAAAATCAGGCCGAGCGGCTGGAAACGCGCTGGCTACCGGTGCTCGATGCCTCGGGGCGCACCCGGATGGAAGCCACCTGGGTGCTGGTCCCCGTGGCTGGCGCGCCTGAGCTGGCGCACGCCGTGACGCACGCCGCCTGAGCGGCACCTGGCGAAACCTCGGAGGGCCGAGCGCGATGCGCTCGGCCCTCTGGCATTTGTCCGGGCACGCCTGGGAATAGAAGCGGACCATGGTCCGTTATCGATGATTGAACGTTGGACAACCAGCGCCCATCACCGACGAGGAGCCCTCCATGACCAGCACCGACTTCGACCCCGCCACCGCCGTCCTCGACGACATCGCCGGCGACTACACGCTCGACCCCGCACACAGCCGGCTCGGCTTCAGCGCCAGGCACGCGATGGTCGCCACCGTCCGCGGCCAGTTCACCGAGTTCACCGGCACCGCGCACGTCGACACCGCCAACCCGGCCGACTCCAAGGTCGAGGTGAGCATCGTCGCCAACAGCATCGGCACCGGCAACGAGCAGCGCGACGGCCACCTGCTCTCGGCCGACTTCTTCGAGACCGAGCAGTTCCCCAACATCACCTTCACGTCGACCGACGTCTCCCGCGACGGCGACGACTGGACGATCACCGGCGACCTGACCATCAAGGGCGTCACCAAGCCCATCTCGGTCCCCTTCGAGTTCACGGGCTCGGCTCAGGACCCGTTCGGCAACACCCGCATCGGCTTCGAGGGTGCGACCACCCTGGTCCGCAAGGACTGGGGGCTGACCTGGAACGCCGCGCTCGAGACCGGCGGCGTCCTCGTCTCCGACAAGATCAAGCTCCAGTTCGACATCTCGGCGATCAAGTCCGAGAAGACTGCCTGAGCCACGCACCTCCGCTCTGACCCGTCCGGGCCATCCCGGGCGGGTCAGTCGTGTCATGGCCAGCCGATCGCGCCGTCACTAGCGTCAAATGCCTCTTCTCCTGGCGGAAGGCAATGAGATGGACGGACGACGTATCGGCCTCGCTGCGGCCGCCTCGGCCATGTGTGCCGCCGTGCTCGCGGTCGTGGTCACCGTCGGCGCCACGTTCGGCGCCCAGGCGGCCGGGCTGGTGACCGGCAAGCAGATCAAGAACAACACGGTGACCGGCAAGGACATCAAGGACGGCTCCCTCAGCGCCGAGGACCTCGCGCTTGGCGAGCTGGTGGCGGGCCCAGCAGGTCCAGCAGGTCCAGCAGGTCCCCAGGGTCAGCCGGGCCAGCCGGGCCAGCCGGGTCAGCCGGGTCAACAAGGTGTCCCCGGGACACCGGGTGCGGACGGCGCCAGTGTGACGAGCTCCGTAGAGCCTCCCGGGCCCAACTGCGCGGACGGCGGCTCGAAGTTCATCTCCGTCAGCGGATCGACGTACGCGTGCGACGGAGCACAGGGCCCGGCCGGCTTCGACTCAACGACCATCGTCTCGCAGGCGGGGTCGGTCAGTCCGAGCAGTGTCGGCTCCGTCTCCGTCTCGTGTCCGGTCGGCACCACGGTGCTCGGTGGGGGCTACGAGGTCGCGGCGAACTTCGAGACGTTCGTCAATGTGGCCAACGACCGGCCCCAGCCGGACGGTGTCGGGTGGCTGGTGCGCGCCCAGAACCTCGGGGGCGCTCACGCCCTGCCGCTGACGGTCTACGCCATCTGCGCCTGAGGCCCAGCTTGCCTAAATGGATGCGCCACCTAGGCGGTTCTGTGGTTGGGTTCGGGCCCGTGGACATCCCTTCCGGCCTCACGAGCCGCCCGCTCCAGCACGACGACGCGCACGCCGTCTTCGAGGTGATCGCCGCCCAGGAGGCGGCCGACCTCGACGAGGTGATGGTCGAGGAAGCCGACATCGTCGGCGACTGGGCGCTTCCCTCCTTCGACATCGCGTCGTCGACGATCGGAGTCTTCGACGGCGACCGGCTGGTCGCGTACGGCGAGGTCGGGCCGACCGGCCGCTGCGACGCGGCCGTCGACCCGGCGTACCGCGGGCGCGGCCTCGGCACCTCCCTCGCGCACTGGATGCAGGCCAACGCCCGCGAGCGGGGGATCGCGGAGATCGGGATGCCGGCGCCGCTGGGCTCCCCCGGCGACCGGCTGATGGAGGCACTGGGCTACCGCGTCCGGTGGGAGAGCTGGGGGCTGGAGCTGCCCGCCGGCGCGACCATCCCGGTGCGGGCCCTGCCGCCCGGATACGTCGTCCGCGAGGCCGACCCGTCGGAGTACGAGCAGTGCTGGACGGTCCAGGAGGACGCGTTCCTCGAGTGGTCGGTGCGCGAGCGCGAGTCCTTCGACGACTGGCTGGCCGGGATGGCCGGCCGGCCCGGCTTCGAACCCTGGAACCTGCGCGTAGTGGTCGACCCGGCGGGCGCCGTGGTCTCGTTCGGCTGGGTGCAGCTGGGCGAGGAGTCGGCGTTCATCGCCCGCCTCGCCACGAAGAAGGATGAGCGCGGCCGCGGCCTCGCGCAGGCGCTGCTGGTCGACGCCTTCGAGGCCGCGCGGTCGCGTGGCGCGACCCGCTCGGAGCTCTCCACCGACTCGCGCACCGGGGCGCTGGGGCTCTACGAGAAGGTCGGCATGGTGGTCACGTCCACCTGGGTCAACCGAGGGCTCATCTTGTGAGCGGCCTGCCCGACGGACTGACCACTCGTGCGCTCACCCTCAACGACGCCGAGGCCGTGACGGCGCTGATCACCGCCGAGGAGCTGCACGACGTCGGCACCGTCGACGTCGACCTCGACGACGTCGTGAGCGAGTGGCAACGTCCGTCGTACGACATAGCCACCAGCAGCTTCGGGGTCTTCGACGGTGACCGGCTCGTGGCCTACGCCGACATGGTGCATGCGGACTTCGGCTACACCGGGGTGCTGCCGGCCGAGCGCGGTCGCGGCATCGGCTCCGCGCTGGCCGACTGGCTGGAGGCCCTTGCTCGGAGCCGGGGCGCGGAGCTGATCAGCAACCAGGTGCCGCAGGACGGAGCGGCGTACCGGCTGCTGGTGGCGCGCGGCTACCGGGAGCGGTGGACGGCGTGGGACCTCGAGCTGCCCGAGGGCGCCGAGATCGCCTCGCAGCCGCTGCCGGACGGCTACGCGATCCGCGAGGCCCGCCCGGACGAGCAGGAGGCCTTCTACGAGGTCATCGAGGGCGCCTTCAGCGAATGGCGCACCCGAGGCTCGTTGGAGGACTTCGCCGCGATGGTCTGGGGACGCCCCGGTCACGAGCCGTGGAACCTGCGGGTCTGCACGGCCGCGGACGGCGCCGTCGTGGGCGCGACCCACGTGCACCTGGCCGGCGGCGCCGGGTACGTCGCGCGGATCGGGGTGCGCAAGGACCGCCGCGGCCTCGGCCTGGGCGGCGCGATGCTGGCCGACGCCTTCACGCTGGCCAGGCAGCACGGCGCGGTCCGCTGCTACCTGGCGACCGACTCGCGCACCGGAGCGCTCGCGCTCTACGAGAAGGTCGGCATGCAGGTCAGCTCGGCCTGGGTGAACCTCGCCCTCGACCTCTGAGGCCGGGCGGTGGGTTAGCGCTAACCAATCTGCCCGGTGGGTTAGCGCTAACAAATCTGCGCCATGAGTTAGCGCTAACCCACCTTCGACAGCGCGTGCGGCGTCAGGCCGCCGGGCCCTCAGCCGCCTGCGCCGAGGCGGGCTCGATGTTGTGGTTGAGCGCGAACAGGTTGCCCGGGTCGTAGGCACTCTTCACGGCGGCGAGCCGGGCGTAGGTCGCGGGTGGGTATGCCGCGGCGACGTCCGCGTCGGTCGCCGAGCCCTGGAAGTTGATGTAGGTCCCGGTGCCGTACGCCGCCACCGTCCGCCATGGCTCCAGCGCCCGCTCGACGTCCGCGTCGGTCGCGGTCTCGGGCAGGATCACCATGCCCACCACCATCGCCTCCGCGTCGCGGTGCGCGAACGCCGTCGCGTCGGACGGGACCCGCGCGAAGGCACCGCCGAGGCTGCGTACCGCGACCGCCGTCGGAGTCGCCGCCCCGAACATGCCCTCGATCGCGGCGATCACGCCGTCCCCGAGGGTCGGCACCAGGGCGTTGCGTCCGGCCAGCCGGACACCAGCCGGGGGATGCGGCGCCTCCTCCAGGATCTCGGCGTACCTCTGCTCGGTGATGCTGGCCTGGGTCACCGTGCCGAGCTCCAGCATCGGCTCGATGGCCGCGTCGGCGTCGGCCACAGCGGTGCCCGGTGCGCCGGCGAAGCACAACAACAGGTTCGCCATTCGTGGGGCTCCGGGCATCTGGGGCAGCAGTGCCAGGGTGCTGGAGAGCTCCTCCGGCGCGAGCCGCATCGCGTTCCGCCACCGCCGGAGCAGGTCGGCCGCATCGTCGACCTGGTAGGTGATCGTCCCGTGGTGGACCGTGCTGACCTGCTGGGCCACGAAGTCGAAGTCGACGACCACGCCGAAGTTGCCGCCGCCACCGCGCAGCGCCCAGAACAGGTCCGCGTGCTCCTCGGCGGACGCGGTGACCAGGCGGCCGTCCGCAGTCACCACGCGGGCCCCGACCAGGTTGTCGATGGCCAGGCCGTGCCGGCGCACCATCCAGCCCATGCCGCCACCGAGGGTGAGTCCCCCGACGCCGACATCGGACGTGTCGCCGGCGGTCAGCGCCCAGCCGTACGGGTCGAGCGTCGCGGACACGTTGCCCCACGTCGCGCCACCGCCGACGCGCACCAGGCGCCGGTCGGCGTCGAGGACGTCGACCGCGTCCAGGTGCGCGAGGTCGATCACGATCCCGCCGGTGTTGGTGCTGTGCCCGAGCGGGCTGTGCCCACCTGAGCGCACGGACACCGCCAGGTCGTGGCGTACGGCGTGGCGGAGCGCCGCGGCGACCTCATCGGGGTCCCTGGGCCAGACCACCAGGTCCGGTCGGCCGGTCGCGAAGAACACCCGCGCTGCGTCGTCGTACCCGTCGTCGCCGGGCCGCAGCACCTCCGCGGCCATCGCGGTTTCCTGCAAGCTCATCGTCACTCCTCGTTCGTCGGATCGAAGTCCCGATCGTGCGCCGCGACCGGGCCGGATCGCGTCGCCCCACGGGCGTCTCTTCTGACTACTCGACGAACGGGAGTCGCCCGTTGTGACTACCGCGGCGGGAGTAGTCCGGCGTACTCCCCTGGCGGGACGCGTGGCGTCTAGGTGCCGCCTACGCTCGGAGCATGCGTACCGATCGCGGATGGCGGAGGTTCTACGGCACCGGCTGGCTGGTCTCGGCCGCGTTCGGGGTGGTGGCGTCGGTGCAGTGGCAGGCCCGCATGCGTGAGGTGGAGAGCCGAGCCGAGGAGGCCGAGCGCACGCGCGACGAGGCGGCCCGCCGTCGCGCGGTCGAGGAGCGGCTCCGCATCGCGCGCGAGCTGCACGACTCGCTCACCCACAGCATCTCGGTGATCAAGGTGCAGGCAGGCGTCGCGGCACACCTGGCGCGCAAGAACGGCGAGGACCCCTCCGATGCGCTGCTCGCCATCCAGGAAGCGAGCAGCGACGCAGCGCGCGAGCTGCGGTCGACCCTCGAGGTGCTGCGTCGCGAGGAGGACGTCAGCGGCAGCGGACTCGACCGGCTCCCGGCGCTGGTGGACCGGGCGCAGTCGTCGGGACTGCCCACGAACCTTACCGTCCGTGGTGCCGTGCGGCCGCTGCCGCCGGACGTCGACCAGGCGGCCTACCGCGTCGTCCAGGAAGCGCTCACCAACGCCTCCCGGCACGCCGTCGACGCGACCGCGTCGGTGGAGATCACCTATAGCAACCGCTCGCTCACGGTGCGGGTGGAGGACGACGGCGCCGGGTCCCGGCAGCCGCCGGTGCCGGGCTTCGGGCTGATCGGGATGCGGGAGCGGGTCACCGCGCTGGGCGGGAAGCTGAGCGCGGAGCCCGGCGAGACTCGAGGGTTCTCGGTGTACGCCGAGCTGCCGGCCACTGCCCAGTGACGTCAGCAGTGATCAGCGTCGTACTGGTCGACGACCAGGCCCTGATCCGGAGCGGCGTCCGGGCGCTGCTCGACGCCGAGGACGACATCTCGGTCGTCGCTGAGGCGGCCACGGGTCGTGAGGCAGTGGACCTGACCGTCGCGCACCGGCCCGACATCGTGCTCATGGACGTGCAGATGCCGGAGATGGACGGCATCGAGGCCACCCGCCGGATCGTGAACGACGACCGCTTGACCGACGTGCGCGTCGTGATGCTGACCAACTACGGACTCGACGAGTACGTCTTCAACGCGCTGCGCGCCGGCGCCTCCGGCTTCGTGGTCAAGGACACCGAGCCGGCCGACCTGCTGCAGGCGCTTCGCGTCACCATGCGCGGTGATGCGTTGCTCTCGCCGGGGGTCACCCGGCGCCTCATCAGCGAGTTCGTCGCGCGGCCTGCCGACGTACTCCCCGCGGCCGACCTCGACCGGCTGACCAATCGCGAGCGGGAGGTCGTCGCCCTGGTGGCCCACGGACTCAGCAACGACGAGATCGCGGAGCGCATGGTGCTCAGCCCGATGACCGCGAAGACCCACGTGAGCCGGGCGATGACCAAGCTCGGCGCCCGCGACCGCGCCCAGCTCGTGGTGTTCGCCTACCAGTCCGGGCTGGTCGCCCCGCGCGTCGGCCCCGGGTAGCCCACTCGACGACCTGCCCGCGGACCGGCAGGTGGGCCGCTGTCTCGCTCTGTTAGCCGCGCTCGGCCTGGTCGGTCCACCACTCCCTCCACACGCGGAGCACCTGGGGCCCGACGAACTCCGACACGACCGGGTTGTCGTCCGTCCAGTCGTAGTGGGTGCCGTCGTCGCGTATCTCGGTGTCGTTGGTGTGGGGAACCATCCACGTCGCGAGGTCGACCAGGCGTGCGGTGTCGGGGCGCTGTGCCACCGCCTCGCGCAGGATCTCGTTCAGGCGCTGCACCCGCCACGGATCGTGGCTCGAGCGCTGCCACTCGGGAAGCTGGTCGGCGTCGACGGTGCCGAAGTCGGGCACGGTGAGCCACACCACCACCGCGCCGTTGGAGGCCAGCACGTCGTTGGCGGCGAGGATCTCGCTGCGCACGTACGCGTCCCAGATCGGGTCGCCGACGCGACGCCAGACGGTGCTGCCCTCCATCGCGTGGTCGACCAGCTCCCACTCGCCCGGCGCCACCACCGCTACGTCGAGGTTGTCGGCGCGGACCTGCTTGGCCCACGTCGTTGCCCACGAGTCGCAGGCGGGCCGGGTGCGCTCCACCATGAAGGTCTTCCGCTGGCCGCCCCGGGCGATGCCGCAACCGAGCTCGACCTCGCCCTCCACCGCGCTGAGGGGAGCGCCTCCGAGCTGCCAGCTCCCCAGCAGCAGCGCGAGAGAGAGCATGGTCGAGTCGCCGAAGACTGCCACTCTTGGCTCGGGCGGCGGGGGCAGCGAATGCCGCCGGGTGTGACGCCCGTGAGGATTTATCCTGGTCGGTGCTGGCCCGACCCTGGCGACGGGCAGGGCCGCAAGATCATTCCCTTCGCGAGCCTCGTCCGCGGTGCGCTTGTTGAGCTCCTCGAGGTTGGCCTGCGCCCGGTCGAAGTCGAAGGTCTGACGCCGGCCCTCCGGCGAGATCGCGAGCAGTCCCGCGAACAACGCGACCAACACGATGGGGGTCACCAGAGCGGGGCGGAACCGCCGGCGGGCGAAGAGCCCGGTCCGCTGTCGAACCGGCTGCTCGACGAGCCGCATGCTCAGCTCGGCCAGCACGAAGGTGATCGCCACGACGAGCAGGAACCGGGGGACGTGCGACAGGCCGGTGCGTCGTTCGGTCATGAAGACAAGCAGCGGCCAGTGAAACAGGTAGGCGCCGTAGGACACCCGCCCAGCCCATCGCAGCGGGCTCCAGCCGCAGATCGCCGCGACCGGCCCCACGCCCGACGCGGCGCTCAGCACCAGAACCACCGACGTGACCGACACCACCGCCAGCCCACCCGACGACAGGAACGCACTGGTCCTGGGGATCGTCACCCACATCGCGAGCGTGGCGGCCAGGGCCACGATGCCGCCGACGGCCAGGCCCGTACGGGGCCAGACGCCACGGATCAGCACCTGCCGCCGTCGCGGGTTGGCGACGAACAGCGCGAGCAGCGCCCCCGCGAGCAGCTCGCCGGCACGGGTGTCGGTGCCGTAGTAGATGCGGTCGAGGCTGGCGCCCAGCAGGACGGGCACGCCCCAGGACAGCAGCGCGCCGACGCCGAGCACGAGGGCGGCCAGCTGACGCCGGCCTCGGGCGACCGCGAGCAGGCCCACCAGCAACAGGGGGTAGACGAGGTAGAGCTGCTCCTCGATCGACAGGCTCCAGAGGTGGAGCACCGGCGACGGTGACCGGAAGAGGTCGCCATAGCTCTGTCCCTCGAACAGGAACCGCCAGTTGGCGACCTGCAGGAGCGATGCGCGCATGTCGCCGCGGAACGAGCTGACCTCGTTGGCGTCCAGCAGGAACCAGCCGGCGATCAGCACCGCGAGCAGGGTCAGCCACGCGGCGGGCAGCACGCGACGGAACCGGCGGCCCCAGAACTGGCGGAGCGAAACGCCTCCGGTACGCCGCTTCTCGACCAGCAGGAGGGACGTGATCAGGAAGCCAGAGAGGGTGAAGAACAGAGAGACACCGAGGTAGCCGCCCTGCATCCACGACCAGTTGCCGTGGAAGCAGATGACACCAATGACCGCGAGGCCGCGCAGCCCGTCGAGCCCGGGGAGGTGCACCAGCCGCTCGGTCCCGAAGTCGCGGAACCGCGCGCCGCTGCCGCGGTGCCGAAGGCCGATCACCTCAGAGAGTGTCGCAGCAACGACCTCACTCCGCGCTCGGCCCGCCTCGGGGGCCTGAGCGGTCCGCTCATCCCGAGGACCTCGAGGACGCGCCGCCTCAACGAAGCTGCATCCCCGAGATCGCACGGGCGATGACCAGCCGCTGGATCTCGGAGGTGCCCTCGAAGATGGTGTAGATGCGGGCGTCGCGGGCCATCCGCTCGACGGGGTACTCGCGGGTGTAGCCGTTGCCGCCGAGGATCTGCATGGCCTGGCCGGTGACGCGCACCGCGGTCTCGCCGGCGTACAGCTTCGACATCGAGCCCTCGGCCGCCTCGAACGCCTTGCCCTGCTTGGCCATCCACGCGGCCCGCCAGACCAGCAACCGGCTCGCGTCGATCGAGGTCTTCATGTCGACCAGGGCGAACGCGATCGCCTGGTTGTCGATGATCGGTCGGCCGAACTGCTCACGGGTCTTGGCGTAGTCGAGCGCCACCTCGTACGCCGCCCGGGCGATCCCGACCGCCTGCGCGCCGACCGAAGGCCGGGTCCGCTCGAAGGTCACCATCGAAGCGTTGGCACCGCCGCTCGACGTACCTTCGCGGGCGCGGGCGAGTCGCGCGTCGAGCTTCTCCTTGCCGCCGAGCAGGCAGGAGCCGGGCACCCGCACGTGGTCGAGCACCACCTCGGCGGTGTGCGACGCGCGGATGCCGTGCTTGGCGAACTTCTGGCCCTGGCTCAGCCCCTTGGTGCCGGGCGGAACCACGAAGCTGGCCTGGCCGCGCGCCCTGAGCTCGGGCTCGACGACCGCGGTGACGACGTGCACGTCGGCGATGCCGCCGTTCGTGGCCCAGGTCTTGGTGCCGTTGATGACCCACTCGTCGCTGGCCTCGTCGTACGTCGCGCGGGTGCGCATCGCGCCGACGTCGCTGCCGGCGTCCGGCTCGGACGAGCAGAACGCCGCGAGCTTGAGGTCGCCCGGCGAGCCGAACATCTGCGGCACCCACTCGCCGACCTGCTCCGGTGTGCCGTTCGCCGCGACCCCGGCCGCGGCCAGGGCCGTGCCGACGATGGCGAGCCCGATCCCGGCGTCACCCCAGAACAGCTCCTCCATGGCGACCGGGAGCCCCAGCCCGGTCTCCTCGAAGTGCTGGGTGGCGAAGAAGTCGAGAGAGTAGAAGCCGATCTTGGCGGCCTCCTCGAGCACCGGCCAGGGGAACTCCTCGCGCTCGTCCCACTCGGCGGCGGCCGGCCGCACGACTTCCTCGGCGAACGTGTGCACCCACTTCTGCAGCTCGACGTGGTCGGGACTGAGATCGAAGCTCGGCGTGGTCGGCTGGTCCTTCGACGGGGCGGAGTCGCTCACCCCGCGAGGTTACCGATGAGTCAGCCGGCGGTGACGTCGAACGTCCAGCTCCCGACCTGCTCGCCACCGACGTACCACGTTAACCCGGTGCTTGCCGGTGCTCGCGGTCGCGATCGTCACGAACCGCTTCTCGCCCTTGTCCGCGGGCTGGGCGCTCGCACACAGCCGCTTCTTCCTGCCCGGGAACTTCACGCACACCTTGTAGGTCGCGTCGTGCTTCGTGCTCAGGAAGAACGCCGCCTTGGGCTGCGACGACTTGCACGAGTGGGCCGGCTTGGCGCTGGTCTTGTAGCTGCAGGCGACGTACGTCTTGTAGCCGCCGGCGGCCCGCTCGTCAGACCCCGAGGCGGGAGCGGCGGTCGCCTGCGCGGGGAGGGCGCACGCCACCAGGGCCAGCGCCAAGGGAATGATCCTCATGGCGCGGAACCTACTCCGGGGCCGTCAGTGCTTGGCAACGTCCGGAGTCAGCTCGGGCTCCACCCCCTCGTCGCCCAGGTCGGCGCCGTAGTCCTCCGGACTCGTCGCGTCGGTGCCCTCGTCGACGCCCGCGGCGCGGAGGGCCACAGTGAGGATGGCAGTCACCAGGAGGTTCAGCACGAGCGCAGTGAAGCCGATGTAGACGAGGGTCTCGGTGGTCGGGAACTCGTTGAGCGGGCTGCCGAAGTGACTGCCGGGATCGCCGACCTTGGGGTTCCCGTAGGCGACCAGCGTTCCGTAGACCATGCCCACGGCCCACCCGGCCAGCAGCGCATATCGGTGGAACCACCGGGTATAGAGGCCGGCCACGATCGCCGGGAAGGTCTGCAGGATCCAGACGCCGCCGAGCAGCTGCAGGTCGAGGGCATACGTCGTGGACACGAACAGCACGAACAGCAGCGCGCCGAACTTGACCAGGAGCGAGGCGTACTTGCTCTGCTGCGCCTCCTGGGGATGGGTGGCGTCCCGGTTGATGTAGGCCTTGTAGATGTTGCGGGTCCAGAGGTTCGCGGCCGCGATGGACATGATCGCCGCCGGCACCAGTGCGCCGATCACGATGGCCGCGAACGCCACGCCGGCGAACCAGTCGGGGAACTCGTTCTCGAACAGCTGCGGCACGGCCTGCTGTGGGTTCGTCACCTGGACGCCGGCGGCGATCGCGACGAAGCCGAGCAGCGCGAGCAGTCCGAGCAGGAACGAGTACGCCGGCAGCAGTGCGGCGTTGCGCCGGATGACCGACCGGTTCCGCGTCGAGAGCACCGCGGTCACCGAGTGCGGGTACATGAACAGCGCCAGTGCCGAGCCCAGGGCCAGCGACGCGTACGCCCAGTGCAGCAGCGGCGCGGGGATCATGCTCTTGGGCGCGGCCTCGCCGGCCGCGATGGCATCGGCGTTGGTCTCGTTGTGGTTTGCGAACGAGTCCGAGGCCGCGCTGAAGATGTTGTCCCAGCCGCCCAGCTGGGTCGGCAGGTAGAGGATCGCGACGATGATCACGACGTAGATCAGCGTGTCCTTCACGAACGCGATGAGGGCGGGCGCGCGCAGGCCCGAGGAGTAGGTGTAGGCCGCGAGCACCGCGAAGGCGATGAACAGCGGCAGGTCCTTGACGAACCAGTTGGAGTCGTCGGTCCCGATGCCCATCACCTCGAGGACGACCTCGATGCCGACCAGCTGGAGCGCGATGTACGGCATCGTCGCGAGGATGCCTGTCAGCGCGACCGCCAGCGCGAGCGGCCGGCTGTCGTAGCGGCCCTCCACGAAGTCGGCCGGCGTGACGTAGCCGTGCCGGTGGCTCACCGACCACAACCGCGGCAGGAACAGGAAGATCAGCGGGTAGACCACGATGGTGTAGGGCACGGCGAAGAACCCGATCGCGCTTCCGGCGTACAGCAGTGCGGGCACGGCGACGAACGTGTAGGCCGTGTAGAGGTCGCCGCCGATCAGGAACCACGCGATGAAGGTGCCGAACCCGCGGCCGCCCAGGCCCCACTCGTCGAGGCTGCCCATGTCGGCGGCCCGACGCCACCGCGCGGCGACGAAGCCGAGGACCGTGACGAGCAGGAAGAAGAAGAGGAAGACGCTGAACGCGACCGTGCTGACGTCGCTCATCGGTTCGCCGCCCGATCGCGGTCGGCAGCCTTGGCGAGGTAGTAGGCGATGACGGTCAGCACCACCGCGACGGGGATCAGTGCCAGCTGGAACCAGAAGTAGAAGGGGAACCCGAGCAGCGTCGGGTCCTCGGTGTCGTAGAGCGGCACCAGCAGCGGCAGGATCACCGCGGGAGCGAGGAGGACCACGATGAGGGTCCAGCGGGCGGACGAGGACATGGGGCACCTCCGGGTAGGTCCACCGGTCCCGGTAACCCCGAAACGATGAGTTGCAAACCCCAACCCGGTCAGAACTCGAGAAGACCAACCAAGGAGGAACCGATGACGCAGGTGCTTGCCAACCTGGCCATGTCGATCGACGGCTTCATCGCCGACCCGGACGGCGGGTGTGACGACCTGTTCGGCTTCTACAGCAACGGGGACGTCGAGCTCGTCCTCGCGGACGGCTGGCCGGCGTTCCACATGTACGAGCCGAGCGCGACGCTCATGCGTGAGGGCGTCGCCCACACCGGCTGCCACGTGGTCGGGCGCGATCTCTACGACATGACCAACGGCTGGGACGGCCACCCCGGCAACGAGGCCCCGATCGTGGTGCTCACCCACCAGGCGCCCGACGAGCACCCGGACGGCGTCCCCTACCACTTCTTCTCCGACGTCGAGGCCGCGGTCGCCCAGGCCCGCGAGGTCGCCGGTGACCTCGACGTGGTGATCGCCGGTGGCACAGTGGCGCGGCAGGCGCTCGACGCCGGGCTGCTCGACGTCATCGTGGTCAGTCTCGTGCCCGTGGTGCTCGGCGCCGGCATCCCGTGGTTCGCCGGCTCGAAGGGACCGGTCCGGCTCTCGGACCCTGTCGTGCACGAGGGGCGCGGCGTAACGCACCTGCGCTACGAGGTGCAGAAGTAGCAGACTCCCCTGCGTGACCGACCTATCCCGCTACGCCGACTGGACCGCATGGCTGACCGCGCAGGCCACCGCCGATCAGGACGTGCGCTGCGCCTGGGTGGACGGTTCGGCTGTCACTGGCGGGTTCGACGACTGGTCGGACCTCGACCTCAGCGTCCTGTGCACCCCTGGCACCTCGACCGAGGTCTACCACCGATGGCTGTCGCAGGCGCGGGAAGACTTCGACGTGCGGGACGTCTGGGAGCTCCCCGAGGACACCTGGCCGGACGGGCGGCAGGCCTTCGTAAACCTGCAGGACCGCCCCGGGCTCCTGCTCGAGCCGGTCCGTTTGATTGATCTGCACGTCTCCGACCTCGCCGACCACCACACCCACGTCGACGTGCGCCGGCACGGGGCGCCGAGGGTGCTGCACGACCCGGACGGGCTTCTGATGCTCGAGGCGGAGGACGTGTCGGGGTCGCTGGCGGTCGCCGTCGACCAGGTGCGGCAGCGCCGGGTCACTGGCGAGTGGCTGGTCAACCGGGCGATCGCGCGCGGCCATGTCGCCGAGGCCGTGAACTGGTACCTGCGGTTCGGGCTCGAGCCGGTGGTCCGGCTGCTCCGCGTCGAGCACTGCCCGTGGCGCCACGACTACGGACTGCGCTACCTGCGCGAGGACCTGCCACCCGACGTGGCCGACCGGATCGAGGAACTGGTCCCGGGCGCCACCCCCGCCTCGCTCGAGGAGCTGTCGCTGCGATGCTTCGCGTGGCTGGACGAGCTGCTGGGTTCGTCGCCCGAGGACTCTCTGTGACCGACACGCCGTGCTGACATCCAAGACCGAGATCAAGTCGCCTGGAAAGAAGTAGGCTCCGACGTCCGCAGGACATCATCGCTGACGTAGCTCAGGACGCGGCAGCCTTACGAAGGACACAACCTTGCGAAGACTCCTCGCCACGTCCACGATCATGGCGCTCGGATCAGCTCTGGTCCTGGCCGTTCCCACCCCCGCCCACGCCGCGCCGCCGAACGATTTCGGCAACAGCTGCCTCGCCAACACTTCGGTGCCTCCCTCCACCGTGGTGATGACGTCCAAGTCCGGGCTCAACACCCTGCCTATCACGGCGCCCATCACCGGCGTCATGACGAAGGTCGCGGTCAACGTGCCGGCCGTCCCGCCCGTCGCGACGGTCATCAAGACCCTGCGCCCGACCGGCAACCTGAACGAGTTCACCGTCATCTCGCAGAGTGCGACGTTCAACGTCAACACCGGCAACAACTCCTACGACGTCCGGTTGCCGGTCACCGCCGGTGACCTGCTCGGTGCGAGCAGTTCGCTCGCCGTGCTGCTGTGCTCCACCGCCGACGCCTCGGACGTCATCGCCTCGGCGGCCGGCGACGTGCAGCCCGGCCAGGTCGCGACGTACACCCCGACCCCGAGCCGAGCGCTGGTCGCGGTGGCCACCGTCGAGCCGGACGCCGACAAGGATGGTTACGGCGACACCACCCAGGACCTGTGCCCGCAGAGCGCGGCGTTCCAGACGGTCTGCCCGGTGATCGTGCTCGACTCGTTCGCTGCTCCGTCCGGGAAGTCGATCACCGTGGTGGTAGCGACCAACAACGACGCGTCGGTGACGGTCCTCGGCACGGCCAAGATCAAGGGCAAGAAGGTCAAGCTCAAGGGCGGCACGAAGACCGTCAAGCCCGGCGCCTTGGCGCGGTTCAAGGTCAAGGTCCCGTCCGCACTCAAGGCCGCACTGGCCGCGCTGCCCCCTGGCAAGACGATCAAGATCCAGCTCACCGCCAGCGCGACCGACCTGATCGGCCGGGTGACCACCGACAAGAGCTCGGTCAAGCTCCACGGCACCAAGCACTAACGCGCAAGAACGCCGCTGACCCGCCAGAGACTTCTGACGGGTCAGCGGCGTTGTGTCAGTCGGTGGCGGTTCAGCGCCAGCGGGGGTGGCGGCCGAACCGCTCGGCGGCGTACGCGCGACGCGGGCCGCGGTGCCGGAGCACCACGAACCAGAAGATCGCGAAGCCGAGCAGGAACAGCGGGAAGTGCGCGATCGCGGAGAGCACGATCAGCACGGCCAGCGCCACCAGGAGCGGGGCCGGAACCCCGCGGCGAAACGGACGCAAGCCGGCGTTCCAGTAGCGGTCGTCTGATGCGACTGGAGGAGCGGACGCGACCGCGGCGTAGGGGCTGGGCAGATCGCGGAAGATCGGGGCGACTTCACCTCGGGTCTTCGCTCTCCAGACCTGCTCGAGCCGCTCGGCGTGCTCATCCGCGGTCAGCCGACCCTGGGCGAAGTGCTCGCCCAGGTCGGCCGCCGCCGCTTCCCGCTCGGCGTCGCTGAGCCGGATGGTCTGGTCGGTCATCAGTCGTCGCCTTCCTCGTCCTCATCGGTGGAGTCGTCGCCGTCGGCGAGGATGCCGTAGAGCTTGCGGCGGGTCTCGACGAGCACGTCGATCGCCGCGCGCTGCTGCGACTCCGAGCCGGAGGTGACGATCTGCCACACCGCGCCCATGACCTGGCCGATCTCCGGCTTGAGGCCGGCGAAGCTGCTGCCGGGCTCCTCGTCGCGCTCGCGGCGCTCGAACGGCGCCCAGACCGCCGCCAGCTCGTCGGCGTGCTCCTCGACGTACGCCACGCCGTCCGCGGTGAGAGCCAGGGTCTTGCGGGTCCGCTCGTCGTCGGTCTCGACCAGCCCCTCGTCCTGGAGCAGCTGGATCGTCGGGTAGACCGACCCGGGGCTCGGGCGCCAGGCGCCCCCGCTCCGCTCGGCGATCTGCTGGATGACCTGGTAGCCGTTGACAGCTTCCGCGTTCTCGTCGGCGGCCGAGGTGCGCAGCACGTCGAGGATCGCGGAGCGGACGTCACCGCGGCGGACGCGAGGACCGCGCCGCGGCTCCTCCTGGCCGAGGCCGAAGAGGCCGACGACCCACGGGGGCGGACCCTGCCGGCCGGACCTGCCGCCGCCGGACCAGTCGCCCCACGGGCCACCGCCCCACGGGCCACCTCGGCCACGGCCACGACCGCCGCCCCGGTGCTGCCGCCACACGCGCTCGGTGCCGCCCGACTCGTCGTCTCGAGCCCACGGTGCTCTGTTGCTTCCTGGGTTGAATCCTGGGTGTCCCATGTCGGAACTCCTTCTCTGAATCTGAGTCTGTGTGTGTCTGGGTGTTGCTCGGGTATCGCGAGCGGCTCTGTCAGTCGCTGACTGTCGCCGTACGTTCGCGATATATCGTTACTGTACGTCGACACACCGGTCGGGCGCAAGTGGGCGTGCAGGTTTACCCGGGTACCCGGGTAAACCAGACGATCTGGGGTGAAGTTTCGGCCCAGATCGTCAGGGATACCCGGGTACCCGGGTAAACCTGCAGCCGGGCTGGCCCGCGCTACCGCGCGAGCCAGGCGGCGTACGCGTCGAACGTGTACGGCCGCCCGAGGAAGTCGGCGACCAGGTCGGCGGCGTCCTTGGTGCCGCCCTGGGCGAGGATCGAGTCGCGGTAGCGGTTCGCGACAGTCACGTCGAACATGTCGTCGGGGTCGAAGGCGGAGAACAGGTCCTTCGCGATCACCAGCGACCACATGTAGGTGTAGTAGGCCGACGAGTAGCCGCCCAGGTGGCCGAAGTTGGCGAAGAAGTGGGTGCCGTCGATGTAGCGGTACGGCGAGTAGCGCTCCTGGAGCTCGGCCTGCCTGGCGGTCAGGTCGGCCGGCCGCTCGGTGTGGAACCAGTAGGACACCGACGCGTAGAACATCTGCTGCCGGGCCTGCAGCCCCTTGCCGAAGTCGTCGGCCGCGCGCATCCGGTCGACCAGGTCTGCCGGGATCGGCTCACCGGCCGCGTTGGTCGCGAAGGTCTGCAGCACGTCGGCGTCCCAGGCCCACTCCTCGAGCATCTGGCTCGGCGCCTCGACGAAGTCCCACTCCGTCGCGACGCCCGAGAAGCGGGTCCAGCCGACGTGGCCACCGAGGACGTGGTGGACGAGGTGGCCGAACTCGTGGAACAGCGTCACGACGTGGTCGTGCTCCATCAGCCCCTTGTTGAAGTTGCACAGCAGCGCACCCTCCGGCAGCTGCCGGCCGGCGACCCCGTTGGTGATCGTGAACTGCGCGGCGTGCTTGTACTTCCCCTCCCGAGGATGCAGGTCGAGGTAGATCCGGCCAAGGCTCTCGCCGTCGGTCTCCGCCCCGGCTGAGAAGACGTCGAACACGGTGACGTCCTCGTGCCACACCACTGCGTCCGCGACCGGCTCGTAGCGCAGGCAGAACAGCCGGCCGGTGACGTCGAGCAGCCCGCGCTTCACCTTGTCGGACTCGAAGTAGGTGCGCACCCGCTGTGAGTCGACGTCGTGCTGCTCCTTGCGCACGAGCTCCTCGTAGTAGACCGAGTCGGCCAACGTGATCGAGTCGGCGTCGGGCACGTCCTGCCGGAAGCGCTCCATGACGACGGCGTGGTCGCGCTCCATCGACGCCTGCGCGACCTGCGCGATCCGGTCGATGAAGTCCGGGATCGCCGGGCCCTTCTCGATCATCTTCAGCGCGGCGTCGTACGACGCCCAGTCGGAGTAGCCGACCAGGTTGGCGTACTCGTGGCGCAGGTCGAAGAGCTCCTTGAGCAGCGGCTCGTTGCTGGGGTAGCCGCGCTCGAGGAAGGCGACGGCGATCCGGTGACGGACCTCGCGGTCCCGCACGAACATCCGCGCCGGGACCGCGTCCGGGTAGTCGGTCGTCACCGACACCAAGCCGTCGTCGTCGACCGGGTGAGCGGCCAGCCAGTCCTCCGGCAGACCGGCGAGCTGCTCGGGCGTCGCCTTCACAGTGCGGACGTCGTCACGGATGTTGCGGCTGAACTCCTGGTCGATCACGGTGATCCGCTCGCTGATCTCGGCCAGCCGGGCGCGGGTCGCGTCGTCCTGGTCGACGCCCGCACGCCGGAACTCCTCGAGCGTCTTCTCCAGCAGACGGGACCCGGTCGGGTCGAGCCCGCCCGGGTCGAGTGCGGCGAACACGTCGAAGAGGGCGCGGTCCTGGCGCAGCTCGGTGACGAGCTTGTCGACCTCGATCTCGGCTTCCTCGCTCGCCGTGCGCACGTCGAGGTCGGGGTGGGCGTTGGAGTAGAGCCCGGCTATCGCCCCGACGTTGCTCAGCGCCAGCGTCACCTCGTCCCACCGGCGCAGGACGCCTTCCGGCTCGGCCGGCGGGTCCTCGCGCAGCCCGGCCACCAGCTCCCGGGCCTGTGCCAGCCCGGTCGCCGTACGGTCGCGCACCCAGGCAAGGGCCTCGTCGGCGGTGGGCAGCTGCAGCGGGGAAGGCGGAGTCATGCAGAAACCCTATGAGCCGGTCCCAGACTGGGCCAGCACAATCCACGAGCGGCCGGACTCAGGCGAGCTGGCCGCGCCGCCTCGCGAGGTAGGCGCGCTCGGCCTCGTTGACGGTGGCCGCCATCGCGGCGTCGTACGCCTCCCGGGCCTCGGCCGATCGCCCGAGCCGGCGGAGCAGGTCGGCACGGGTCGCGTGCCAGGCGTGGTACGTCCCCATGCTGGGCTGGATGTCTGGGAGCCGGTCCACCTCCGCCAGCGCCACCTCCGGCCCGTCGAGCTCGGCGATGGCGACCGCCCGGTTCAGCGCGACGATCGGAGAAGGGATGAGCGCGTACAGCTGTGAGTAGAGCGTGGCGATCTGGCTCCAGTCGGTGTCTCCGGCGGCCGGGGCAGACGTGTGCACGGCGTTGATCGCGGCGAGGACCTGGTACTGACCGGGCCGGCCGAGCTCGAGGCACTCCCGGACCAGCGCGTGGCCCTCGGCGATCAGCTCCCGGTCCCAGCCGCCTCGGTCCTGCTCGTGCAGCGGTACCAGTTCCCCGTCGGCGACGCGGACCGAGCGACGGGCGTCGGTGAGCAGCATCAGCGCGAGCAGGCCGGTGATCTCGGGGACATCGGGGAGCAGGGCACGCAGGATCCGGGCCAGCCGGATCGCCTCGTCGGTGAGCTCGTCTCGGATCGGCGAGGCATCGGCGGAGGAGGAGAGGTAGCCCTCGTTGAAGACCAGGTAGATGACGGCCAGCACGCCGTTCACGCGCTCGCCGAGATCGGTCGCGGAGGGCACCGTGTAGGGGATCTTCGCGACGCTGATCTTCTTCTTCGCGCGGGTGATGCGTTGCGCCATCGTGGTCTCGGGGACGAGGAACGCCTGCGCGATCTCGGCCACGGTCAGCCCGCCGAGCAGGCGCAGGGTGAGCGCCACCCGTGCCTCCGGGGCGAGCGCCGGGTGGCAACAGGTGAAGATCAGCCGGAGCCGGTCGTCCTCGACGATGCCGGTCGGTTCATGGGTGCTGTCGTCAGTAATCATGAGTGCCGCCTGGTGCTTGGCGTCGCGATGGGACTCGCGCCGAATCCGGTCGATCGCGCGGTTGCCCGCGGTCGTGGTGAGCCAGCCGCCGGGGTTCGGCGGTACGCCGTCCCGGGGCCAGCGCTCGACCGCGGCCAGGAGCGCTTCCCCGGCCGCCTCCTCGGCGATGTCGATGTCGCCGAAGCGGCGGACCAGGGACGCGACGATCCGGCCGTACTCCTCGCGATAGATCCGCTCGATCGCGGCGGTGGGATCGGACGAGACCATCCGGCGGTCAGGCCGCCGGCTCGGGCTGGAAAGGACGGACCTCGACCTTGCCCGCGCAGGCCTTGGAGGCCTCGGTCGCCCACTGCAGGGCGGCGTCGAGGTCCGGCAGCTCGAGGATCCAGAAGCCGCCGATCCACTCCTTGGACTCGGCGAACGGGCCGTCGGTGACGATCGCCTCGGCGCCGGTGTTGTCGACGGTCGTCGACACTTCGATCGGCTCGAGACCACCACCGAACACCCAGACACCGGCGTCCCTCATCTTCTGGTTGACCTTGTCCACCGCCTCGAAGATGGGCTGCATCTCCTCCATGTCGAACTCGGTCGGGTCGTCGACGGTGCCGTGCACGGCGAGCATGTACTGGGTCATCGGGGTCTCCTCCATCGGTCGCGGGGCAGCCCGGGTGGCTGCCCCCATCCTCTCCACGAACGCCGGGAGCGCGATACGACAGCCTCGCCCTTGTTTCGGACAACGATGTCGCCGGGCCGTCCTAGGGTCGGCTCATGGAGCCCCGTTACCCCCATCTGAGCAACACCGTGCTCGGCACCCCCGATCCGTCCGGGCTTGCGGCCTTCTACGTCCGGCTGCTCGGCTGGGACTACCGCGACGAGGACCACGCGTCCGACGACACATGGGTGGTGATCAAGCCGCCGGAGGGCGGCCCCGGACTGTCGTTCCAGCTCGAGACCGAGCACGAGCCGCCCACCTGGCCGACCCGGCGCGACACCCAGCAGATGCAGCTCCACCTCGACATCGGCGTGCAGGACCTCGAGGCCGAGGTGGCCCGGGCCGAGGGGCTGGGTGCCCGCCGCTCGGAGTGGCAGCCGCAGGACGACGTGCGGGTCATGCTCGATCCGGCCGGGCACCCGTTCTGTCTGTTCGCGCCCGGCGGCTGACGGTCTAGCGTCTTCTCATGACCGACTGGGGAGCGCACTACCGCGAGCACGTCGCAGCCGTGAGTGCCCTGGCGCCCACCCTGACCGAGGAGCAGCTGGCCACCAGGGTGCCGGGTACGCCGGCCTGGTCCGTCCACGAGGTGCTCGCACACATGGCGGGCACCGCCAGCGACGCGGTCCACGACCGGATGGACGGCGCCCCCAGTCCAGAGTGGACCGCTCGGCACGTGGGTGAACGCGCCGCGCTCCCGGTCGCCGAGCTCGTCGCCGAGCTCCAGTCGCACCAGGACGGCATCGTGGAGTCGGTCGCCGACAACCCGCGGCCGGCTCTGGTCTGGAACCTTGCGGTCCACCACGCCGACCTCCACGAGGCGCTCGGCCTGCCCCGGATGCCCGAGCGGCTCTGGCTGCCGATCACCGAGGCGCTGGCGCCACGGGCCGAGGCACTGGCCGACGCGGTGCCGCCGTACGAGCAGTTCCGTGGGTTCTTCTCGCGACGGTCCCGCGCGCAGATGCAGGCGTGGGGTACCGACCTGTCGGCCGAGGAGCTCGACGAGCTGTGCATCTTCGGCCCCCGCGAGGACGACCAGCCGGTTCCGGGCTGAGGCACGAGGAGGACGCCATGGCCAGCTACACCGTCAACGATGCGGCGGTGGCGCGCTGCCGGGAGCTGATCAAGGGCAAGCAGTACGTCCTCGACTCTGACTGGGGCGACGCGCAGCCGGACGCCGCGGCGGGCACCGCCTACCTCGAGCGGCACTCGTGGGACGACTACTCCGCCTGGCACCTCGGCCTGACCGAGGGAGCCAACGACGAGACGAAGGCTCGCTACGCGTTCGTCTACGGCGACCTTCGGCGGGTGCACCGCACCGGCCTGATCGCCTGCGTCTACCGGGCCTCGGAGTGGCGGCACAAGGCGGTCGAGCTGGCCGCCCACGACTTGCTCCAGGAGCTGGACCGCGCCGCCGGGATCGCCTAGGGGCGGTCCCGTCCGGATTGGCGGTCAGCAGCCAACCTCGGCCGGGCCGAACCAGCCACCCCCAGGTTGCCCACTCACCGCCACCCAGCCTCGCCGCCGAGCAGCGGTCAGCAGGCAACCTCGGCCGGTCCCATTCACCTACCGCCAGGTTGCTCACTCACCGCCACCCAGCCTCGCCGCCGAGCGGCGGTCAGCGGGCAACCTCACCCGGGCCGAACCAGCCACCCCAGGTTGCTCACTGACCGCCACCTGGCCTCGCCGCCGAGCAGCGGTCAGCAGGCAACCTCGGCTGGTCCCATTCAGCCGACCGCCCAGGTTGCCCACCCACCGCCACCCCGGCGCACCGACGAAGGGGACGACCCCGGCAGCCGTGCGGCTGCCGGGGTCGTCGTGGGTGGGAGTCAGGAGCCGTACAGCGCTGCTACGCCCTGTCCGTCGAGCGGGCTGAAGCCGAGGTCCGACGACGTCCCGTTGCACTGCGGGTAGTGCATGATCGAGTCCGAGTCGTACGGCGTCAGCGGCCGCCAGTTGTTGTCCTCGAAGCAGACGCCGGCCTCGGGCCGGGTGTGCTCGTGGCGGAAGCCCAGCGTGTGGCCGAGCTCGTGGCCCATGATGTTCGCGGGCGGCCATCCGGAGCTGGTGATGCTGTCGTCCACGAGGACGTTCATCTCGAAGTCAGGGCTGCTCGGGAAGAACGCCCGGGCGATGTACTCGCTGGTCTCGATCGGCTCGACCGGGAACAGCACCGCGTCGTTCGTCGTGGTGCAGTTGGAGTCCTGTGACGAGTCGTAGATGAAGTCGACCGCCGAGGAAGCGCCCTCCCAGAGCGCCGCGCCGCCATCCATGGCGGCCACGATCGTCGACTTGAGGGACCCGAAGTCGTCGCTCACGCAGTAGGTCAGGTTGCCGACCTGGCTCGAGCTCCAGACGTCGTCAAAGCCACCGACCGTGTTGACGACGAGCTGGTTGGAGCCGCCGTTCTGGTCGGCCGCGTCCATCATCGCCTCGTAGTAGGCACGCAGCTTGGCCACGTTGCCGACCGGCTCGTCGCCGTTCACGATGTAGACGCCGTCGACATCGCGGAACGTCGAGGCCTTGAACTCGGCCCACGTCGGTGGGGCGGGCCGCGGGGTCTCCGCGGACGTGCTCCCCCCACCGTTGTCGCTCGACGACGCGGTCGCGGGTGAAACCGCAAGACCGGCGACAGCCAAAGCAGTCGCGGCCAGGATGACCTGGCCCCGGCGAGTGACTCTCATGACAGAACTCCCTTGTGTTTTCGACACGGCCGGGAACACGCCCGACCCGGAGACGTGCGCCCCGATGACGCACGTCTTACGCCGACGTCGGAGGGATGACCCCGAGCATCGACCGATGCGGGTCGGGAGCCAGCCAAGCCGCCCCGACCGAAGTGCGATCGGAGCCGACAACCACCATCACTGCGTGTCCCGAGAATGAAACGCATCCCGACGAACCCATCACAGATGAAAGGGCCCTGTGAACCCACGGGCGCCCGGAAGGTTCCGCTACGTGCCGGCGCCGCCGATTCGTCTGACGCCGTACGGCGGGAAAACCACGTCGGACCGCAGACGAATCGCTATTGCGGCAGGTGCCCGGTCCCGCGTCGCCAGACCTTCCAGGTCGCCGAGGCGGGAGTGGCGTCGGCGTTGCCGGCCGCGTCGACGGCGTACACGACGAGCGTGTGCTTGCCCTTCTTCAGACCGATGTAGTCGATCTTGGGTCCGCAAGGCTGGACAGGTCCCCCGTCGACACGGCAGCGGAAGGTGGAGCCGGCTTCGCTCGAGACGGCCTTGAACCGGCTGTGCCGTGGGTGCCGGTAGGTGGGGCGCCTGGTGATCGTCGTGTCGGGCGCGGTGGTGTCCAGGACGGCCGACGCCGTGGTGATCGAAAGCGTCCAGCCACTGCTGATCTGGCCGGCGTCCCCACCCGCCATCCCGGCGTCCCCGCCCGCGCTGTCGGCGATCCCACCCACGTCGCGGACGAACAGCGACCATGCCCCGTTGCCGTTGATGCCGTTGAAGACCGACAGGGTGGCCGGTTGGCTGCCACTGGCCGGCGCGGGCGGAGGGAACTCGATGGGCGAACCCGGGTTGCCGTCCGTGGGCTTGTAGGTACCCGAGACGGCCGGGTCCGGCACCGGTCCGGCGGCGGAGTCGTCGAAGGTCAGGTGGACGTTCTGGACTCCGTCGACCGCGTCACCCTCGCTGCCCGTCTGCTGACATTGCGAGTCCGGCACGTGCGCCATCACCAGGCTCTTCTGGCCGGTCGGCGCCACCAGCAGGACAGCGAGGTCATTCAGGCAGTCCTGGGTCAAGCCGGTGAGGGTCACGTCCACGTCGGTGATCGGCGTGGTCAGCCCGCTGACCGGGATCGTTGCGGGGTACGGCGTGGCGTTGCCCAGCTGGGGAATCGAGATCGACCCCGGGCTGGTGAACACGATCGTTCCCGCGGCCGAGGACGAGGGTGCGAGACCGACGGCACCGACCACACCGACCATTGACGTCGCGAGAGCGAATGCGGCCAAAGCAGCGACGCTGCTGTGGTTCCTGGTCACGGGTCCCCCTGAAGATGACACCCGAGACCGACGCCTGAACGTAGCGCGAACAGGCCCTGCTGGCCACGCCGATGCCGCCGGCCTAGTCGTCTGACCTCACGCGTCGATCCGGTCGTACGACGCCTCGAGGTGCTCGGCCGAGACCAGCCACTCCTCGTCGGCGACGCCGTGGAGCACCCACTGGCCCAGGCGCGCGGTCTGGTCGCCCTCGAGGCTTTGCACGATCTCGCCGGGGCGGGCCTGACGCCCGCGCACTTCGCCGACGCGGCGCCAGCGGTTGCCGTCGATCGGCTCGTGGGTCTCTTCGAAGATCGCGGCGTCGACCGAGCGCGTGGCTCCGTCGTCGCCGGTGACCTCCCAGTCGCCCGCCTGGCCGCGCATCGCGGTGCCGTCGGAGGCGGTCCAGGTCCACGGCTCGTCTCGGCGTACGGCGGTGACCTCACCGCGGCGCCGGAACTGCACCCAGGTGGCGTAGGGGTCGTCGAAGGAGCGGTAGCCGAGCGTCTCGAGCAGGGCCAGGCTCTCGATCACGCCCTTGCGGTTCTTGGCGCGACCCTCGTCGGACAGCCGGTCCCAGGGCAGCAGGTCTGGGTGCTTCTTGGCGACCCTGTCCCGGGTCGTCCCCAAGGTCCAGCCGTGGCGCTGATGGTGCTCGAGCCACGACTCGTGCTCGCGGCGGGCCATGTCGTAGATCTGTTCGTCGCTCGGCGGCGACGCGGTCTCGGCGCTGGCCCCCCAGCTGCGCCCGACGGCGACCGCGGAGCCGAGCACGGTGAGGACCTGCCGGACGTTCGACTGGCGGTAGAACGCCGACAGCTCGGGCCACGGGAGCCGGGCCGGGTCGTCGGGGTCGGGGTAGGCGCGGATGTAGTCCTCGTGCACGAGCCGCGCGATCCGCTCCCAGTTGTCGACGGGTCGGCCCTGGCCGGCGTCCAGCGTGAGGCCGAACGCGCGGACCTGCGCCAGCAGGGGCTCGGAGCCCAGGCCGGTGACCTCGGTGTGCCGGGAGTAGACCAGCAGCCCGGGGTACGACGCCCCCAGCCGCGACGCGAGCCGCTGGTCGGGGACGCTCACGTCACCGCTGAACACCAGCGCGGGCGCGACGTACTCGTCGACAGCGGCCGCCACCACCTCGACGAGCCCGAGAGTGGTCTCGGCCCGGACCCGGTCGAGCCGGCTGTTGCCGAGCCGGCGCTGCGACAGCACGTGCTCCTCGACGACGTGGTCGGCGGACTTGCCGACGATCGTGACACCGGGGATCGACGGGCCCACGCGGTTCGGGTCGAGGTCGCACTCGCGGCCGCGCTGCGCGAGCTCGGCGACGACGGCGAAGGTCAGGTCGGACTGGCCGCTGAGCAGCACGTGGTCGACGCCCCGCTCGACCATGTGGTCGACGATGAGCCGGGCGGTCACCTCGTTCTCGCTGATCGTGTCGACGATCCACTCCGGGATCCGGGACAGGTAGCGGCGCCGCCAGTCCTCGGCCTGCCAGGCCTCGTCCATCCGCAGCAGGGCGCGCACGGGGTGGTTGCCGGTCACCGACCTGCGGCCCTCGACCGCGGCCTGGACGTCCGTCATCAGGCGCTGCGCCTCGGTGCTGTCCGGGGCGAGCACCGCAAGGCGGCGCAGGGCGTGCCGGCCGGTCGGGCGGCCGAGCAGCCGGACCAGGGTCCCGGCGCGGCGCGGGTCGGTGATCACGACCCGCCATCCCGCCGCGCGCGCCTGCCCTACCCACGGGGCCAGCGGGTCGGTGGTGAGCACCGCGAGCGTGAAGCGCTCGGAGTCCATGGCCAGGGCGGGCAGCAGCGGGGCGGACGTCGCGTCCAGACCGAGGACGACCGAGAGCTGCGGCGACCAGCGCACCGCGACCCGGTCGACCTGGGTGCGCAGCAGCGCCGCCAGCGCGCTGGTCGCGGCGACCAGCAGCACGATCAGCTGGGTCAGCCGGGCGAACTGCAGCGCCAACGGCACCCCGTCGGTGTCGCACCCGGGCGCCGCGAACATGTCTATCGCGTAGTTGTTGGTGACCAGGCCGACGACTCGGGTGACGACGTTCCAGCCGGTGCTGAGCCCGGCGTCCGGGCAGGCGGAGTAGGACGCCGACGCGAGGACCAGCACGGTCGCGATACCGAGGCCGAGCAGCACGACGGCGAAGGGCCGGCTGTTGCGCCGGTTGACCCATCGCCAGGTGCCGAACGACAGCAGCCCCGCGGCGAGGTTGACCGCGATCGGCCACCAGGCCTCCGGGTCGCCGTACGCACCGAGAAAGCCGGGCAGGTCGACGTACACCCCGAGTGCGAGCAGCGCGACACCCCAGACGTATGTCGCGCCCGCGACCAGGATCACCCAGTACGCGAGGTCTCTCGACTCCGCCTTCGGTGCTCCGTCCACGCGAGGATCGTAGGTGCGCGGACTCGATCAGTCGCGCAGCTCGGCCAGCACCTTCGTGAGTCGGCGGGCGCGGGTCTCGGGCTGCTTGGCTTCGGTGAGCAGGCGTGCCGCCTCTTTCTGGCGCGTGAACGACCATGTCGCCCAGGTCTCGCGCGCCCCGCGATCGCCGGCGAGCTGGCTGGCCAGGTCGTCGGGAACGTCGACGGTGCGCGGCGCGGTGTCGAGCACCACGTCGACGTCCAGGGTCTGGCCCGCGGCGACACCCGCGGCCTCCCGGTTGGCCATGCTGACGCCGAGCATGAACTGGCCGCCCATGTTGGCGATCGACGATCGCCAGATGTGCTCGCCGATCGTGACGACGACCTTGGGCCGGCGCCCGCCGCCGAGCTCCTCGACCACCTCGTCGGGGACCACGAAGCCGGCGGCGTTGCCGTCGTTGCCACGGAGCTCCAGCCGCAGCCTCATCTCAGCCGCTCCTCGAGGTGCACCGTCACGGTCTCGCCCTGCTGCTTGTCGACATCGAGCCGCAGCGCGGACTTCATGGGGAGCTTGTGGCGGCCGTCGCCGAGCGCCATGAACGAGCTCTGGAACGGCACGCCGTCCACGGTGCCGCGCACCTTCACCAGCCCCAGAGTCCCGAAGAACTCCGCCGACTCCGGCCAAAGCCTTCCCGGGTCCCCGCGGAGTTGTTGGCCTCCGCGCGCAGCGCCCCATGCCAAGAAGTACGTGGGGTGGTCACGACATAGGTCCATCCGCCCTTGGCGTCGGACTTCTCCAGCTGCACCTCGAACGTCACGTCGAGGGGACCCTGCTTCGCACTCATGGCAGTTGGACCGGGGTCGGCGTCACGACTCATCGCAGCACGCCCGAGACTTGTGGCGTGGTCAGCCTGAGGCACCTGGTGGCAGACACCCGGCCCCTCACCAACCAGCACTTCCGGCGGCTCTGGCTCGCCAACATCGTCACCGTCGTCGGCGCGCAGCTGACGGTGGTCGCGGTCCCGGCGCAGATCTACGCGGACACCGGGTCGTCGGCGTATGTCGGGCTCACCGGGGTCTTCGGACTGGTGCCGCTCGTCGTCTTCGGCCTGTACGGCGGCGCGCTGGCCGACGTCTTCGACCGGCGCACCATCCTCGTCGTCACGACCGTCGGGTTGATCGTGACCAGCGGGCTGTTCTGGCTGCAGGCGTTCCTCGGCGGGGCGAACGTCTGGCTGCTGCTCAGCCTGTTCGCCGTGCAGCAGGCGTTCTTCGCGGTCAACCAGCCGACCCGCAGCGCGGTGCTGCCCAAGATCCTGCCGCTCGAGTTGCTGCCGGCCGCCAACTCGCTCAACATGACCGTCTTCCAGGCCGGGGCGATCGGCGGCCCGCTGGTGGCCGGCGTACTCATACCGGTGTTCGGCCTGGAGTGGCTGTACCTGGTCGACACGGTCACGCTGTTCGCGACGCTCGCCGCGGTGGTTCGGCTGCCGAAGCTGGCCGTCGTCGAGGCCGCCACAGCGGCGCCCGGGATCAAGGCCGTCGCTGAGGGGTTCGCCTACCTGCGCCACCAGCCGGTGCTGCTCATGTCGTTCGTGGTCGACATCATCGCGATGGTCTTCGGGATGCCGCGAGCGCTGTTCCCCGAGATCGCGCACCTCGACTTCGGCGGCCCGGAAGCCGGCGGCCTCGTGTTCGCGCTGCTCTTCGCCGCGATCCCGGCCGGCGCGGTCGTGGGCGGTGTCTTCAGCGGCTGGGTGTCCCGGGTCGACGCGCAGGGCCGCGCGGTGATCGTCTGCATCCTGGTCTGGGGCGTGGCGATGGCCGGCTTCGGTATCTCGGTCGGGCTGGCCGACGTGGCCCGCACGCCGATGCTCGTCGTCGCGCTGCTGATGCTGGTCGTCGGTGGGGCCGCCGACATGGCCTCGGCGGCGTTCCGCACGAGCATGCTCCAGAGCGCGGCGGACGACGCCGTACGCGGCCGGCTGCAGGGCGTCTTCATCGTCGTCGTGGCCGGGGGCCCACGGATCGCCGACGTCGTGCACGGCGCCAGCGCGGCGGCGGTCGGCACTGCCGCCGCCGCGGCCGGTGGTGGCGTCCTGGTCGTGATCGGGACGGTCGTCGCGGCGCTGCTCGCGCCGGCGTTCGTGCGCTATCGCATCACTCGCTGACCAGCCCACGGAGGTACGCCGCCTGGCCGGCGTGCTGCAGGTCGTCGCTCACCACGCTGACCAGCCGAACGCCGAGCGTGACGGGCGGGTCCCACCGCTCGTCGACGATCCGGTCGAGGTCCTCGGGCGTCACCGTCGCGAGGTAGGCGACCGTCGCTTCGTGCACCGCGTGGACGTAGTCCGCCAACAGCTCGGCGCCGACGCGCACGTGGCCCACCTCCTCGCTGTTCATGCCGTAGCCGGTCGCGCTGGAGTCGAACGGCAGGTCGAAGCGGGCCACGAAGTCCTGCGCGACCCACACCTGCTCGGTGCCCGCCACATCGGCGACGTGGTCGTCCTGGACCCGGGCCAGGTGCCAGACCAGCCACGCGATCGAGTTCGACTCGGGGGCCGGTCGGGCAGTGAGCTGGTCGTCGGTGAGGCCGTCGACAGCGGCGGCAGCGGTCTTGTCGATGCGCTCGAAGGCGTCGATGAGGAGCTCGGCAGGGGTCATGCCAGTCGACGTTAGCGCCCGGTCGCAGGCCGCGGATCCGACGCTGGAGATTGTGCCGTTCGTCGTCCGCCAGACCCGCTGACGGGCTAGCGTCCCGGCGTGCGTGCCGCCTTCGCCCTCGTCACCGCTGGTCTGGTCGCAGCCGGCCACGGCGCCGGCAGCGCCGGGCCGTCGGCCAGTGCCGTCGCCCAACGTCCTGACTGGCCGGTCGCTCACCACGCCTCCCCGGTGATGCGGGTGAGGACCTCGGTCACGATCGGCCAGATCGCCCCGAACGCGGAGGGCACCGCCCCTGCGGTTCGCCGCTGACGACCGCGGTGGCGTCGAGCAGCGCCATCCCCGGCCAGTACGTCACCCCGATCGCGGGCGTGGTCACGTCGTACTCCACGGCGACCAAGGCGGGTGCCCCCGGCCAGGTCCGGCCGGTCATGTTCATCGACAGCGCTGGCGGTACCTGGACGCAGGTCGGCACCAGCGAGCTGCTCAACATCATTCCCGGCAGGGCGTCAAACATCGTGCCGACCCGGATCCCGGTGCCCGCGGGCGCCGTGCTGGGGATGCAGTTCAGCAAACGGCGCCATGGCCTGCGGCACCCCCGACCCGGGCAGCTCGACGACCTCCAGCTCCACCTACAGCCCGGACGCGCCCACCGGACCGTTCGCAGGCACCAGCACGGCCGTCCGGCTCAACGCCTCGGCGGTGGTCGAGACGGACGCCGACCACGACGGCTACGGCGACGTCACCCAGGACCCGTGCCCGCAGACCGCCGGGTCCCAGGCACCCTGTCCTGCACCCGACACCCGGATCTCCAAGAAGCCGAAGAAGCGGTCCGCCCACCGCAGGGTGGAGGTCGCGTTCACGTCCACGATCCCCGGCTCAACCTTCACGTGTGCGATCGACAAGTCCTCCGGCCCGCAGCCGTGCACGTCGCCGCTCAAGCGGAAGCTGAGCTACGGCAAGCACACCATCGTCGTGACCGCGCTCAGCCATGGTGTGCCCGACCCGACTCCGGTTATCGTGAGGTTCCGGATCCTCCGACCCGCGACCTGATCCGTCGGCCCCCGCGGGCGCGAGTCACACCCGAGGCGCGTCGTACGTCAACGGGGCATGGTGACCAAGATGGATCCCGTGGACCAGGAGCAGCTCGCGGCGGCGTTCGAGGAGCAGCGCACCCACCTGCGAGCCGTGGCCTACCGGATGCTGGGCTCGGTGCACGAGGCTGACGACGCCGTGCAGGAGGCCTGGCTGCGGCTCTCGCGCACCGACGCGTCAGAGGTGGAGAACCTCGCCGCCTGGCTGACCACGGTCGTCTCGCGGATCTGCCTCGACCAGCTGCGCAGCCGCGGCAGCCGGCGCGAGGACCCGCTTCCCGACCACGACGCCGCCGCCGACCTAGCCGATGTCGAAGCCGACCCCGTTCAGGACGCGGTCCTGGCCGACCAGGTCGGGACCGCGCTGCAGGTCGTCCTCGACACGCTCTCGCCGGCCGAGCGGTTGGCCTTCGTCCTGCACGACCTGTTCGCGCTGCCCTTCGACGAGGTCGGCTCGGTGATGGGCCGCTCCTCGGCCGCGGTGCGCCAGCTCGCCAGCCGGGGCCGGCGCCGGGTGCAGTCCGCCGACGACGAGCTGACCGCGGCACCGGCCGAGCGACGTACCCAGCGCGAGGTGGTCGAGGCGTTCCTGGTCGCCAGCCGTGACGGCGACCTGCGCGGACTGGTGGAGCTCCTCGACCCGGACGCCGTCGTACGCGCGGACGCCACCGCGGTCGCGCTGGGCGCGCGGTCCGTGGTCAGCGGGGGCGAGGCGGTCGCGCAGACCTTCAAGGGCCGCGCCAAGGCGGCCCGGCTCGCCGACATCGACGGCTACGCCGGCCTGACATTGACGCTGCAGGGCAGGCTCACGATCGCGTTCGGGTTCGTACTCACCGACGGGAGGATCAGCGAGATCGAGCTGATCGGCGACCCGGAGGTGCTGGCGACGCTGGATGTCGGCTGACCGCGAGCCCTGGACCCAGCGGGGCATCGCCGCCTGGGCCAGGAGTAGGGCTAGTTTCACTTGATGCGCACCCGCCTCTCGATGACCGCTGCCTGCCTGGTTTCAACAAGCCTGCTCTTCGCTGCGCCAGGGGCGGCCGCCGAGGCGGGCCCCACCGGCGCCGGAGCGCCGACTCCCGCAACCGCAGCGCTCGCAGCGGGCGTCACGCTGGGCCAGATCGCCGCCAGCAGTCCCACGATCTGCACCCCCGGCCCGACCACCGTGGCGCAGTACCTCGAGGGCGGTGCGCCGAGCTACGTGATCCCGTCCGCCGGGGTCATCACCAGCTACTCGGTGCGCGCATCAGCCGCCCCGGGTCTGGTCCGTCTCGTCGTCTTCGGACCATCTGCCACTGCCGGTCACCGGACGGTCGTCGCCATGAGCGCTCAGAACGCGGTCGTCATCGACACCGTGAACACGTTCACGACGCGGGTGCCGGTGGCGGCCGGGCTGTCGATCGGCCTCAACAACAGCGCGAACAACATCTGCTGGGGTGCCGGCGTGGCCGGTGATCAAGTGGCCGCAGCCACGTTCGACCCGGGTGCCTCCACCGACTTCGCCACCGGAATCAACCTGCTCCCCGCCAAGCGGGTGAACATCTCCGCGGTCCTCGAGCCCGACGTCGACGGCGACCAGTACGGCGACCTCACGCAGGACCTGTGCCCGCAGTCCAAGCTGGCCCAAGCCGCCTGCCCGGCTCCCAACACCAAGGTGACCAGGAAGCCCAAGAAGCGTTCGGCCTCGCGCAAGGCCAAGATCAAGTTCTCCTCGACCATCGCCGGCTCGACGTTCACCTGCGCGGTGGACGGCAAGGCAGCCAGGCCCTGCACCTCGCCGTACAAGAAGCGGTTCAAGGTCGGCAAGCACCGCGTGGTCATCACCGCGACTAGCGCCGTCGGGATCGTCGACCCGACCCCGGCGAACGTGACGTTCAAGGTGAAGAAGAAGCCGAAGCGCTGACCCCGCCCGGTGAGCCGGACGAGGTCCCGTCGTACGCCGGCTTCGGACCGGTCGACCAGGCTCGCTTCGCACACCGGCACCGCCGGACGGCCGAGACCCTGACCGCCACCATCGGAACCCACTCCCACACGCTGGTGGTCTCCGACGAGGAACGCGCCGAGGTCCTGCACCGGGTGCCCGCCTTCCTCGACTCCCGGCCCGAGACCTCGGCAGGCACGTACGACCACCCGCTGGTCACGTTGGCCGGACGCTGCGTGGTCGCCTCTCACGTCCAACAAAGGTGAGTGTGTTCGTGCCCCATCCGTCACACTGAACCCCTCGGGACAGCAGCATCCCTCAAGGAGTCTTGTCCGTGCGCCCCACCCTGGTCCTCGCCACCGCGGCCGTGCTGGTCGTCGGCGTGCTCGGGACGCCCGCTGCTGGATCAGGCACCACGCTGCGGGCCGCGACGACGGTCCTCGGACAGGCGGGTCCTGGCGTTGCCGTCTGCAACGCGACGGCGCCGGCCGCCGTGGTGTTGGCATCGGAGGCCGCCGCAGGGCCTTCCTACGTCGCTCCTGCCAACGGCGTCATCACGGGCTTCGCCCACCAGGCGAACGGCGCCGCCGGGCAGGTGCAGGCCCTCGTGCTCGCGGACCTGCCTTCGTCGGCCAACAGGCGGGTCGTCGCCAAGAGCGCGAAGATGACCGTGGTCGTCAACCAGGTGAACACCTTCGCGACCCACGTGCGCATCAAGAAGGGACAGCGCCTCGGGCTCTGGTACTCGACCAACCTGATGGCCTGCCTGACCGTCGGCACCACGGGCGACTCGAGCGTCGCCTCGGCCCCCTTCGACTCCGACACCAACGCGACGTTCGCTCCGACCGGTGTGTTCGTCGGCAGCTACCGCCCCAACATCGCCGCGACCTTCGCGCCAGAGCCGGACACGAGGATCACCAAGAAGCCGAGGGACGCGTCGACCCGCGACAAGGTGAAGGTCAAGATCAAGTTCAAGTCGTCGATCGCCGGCTCGACGTTCCAGTGCAAGCTGGACGGCCACAAGAAGTGGAAGAAGTGCAAGTCCCCCTTCAAGCGGAGGCTGGGTGTCGGCAAGCACGAGCTCCGCGTCCGGGCCGTCAGTCCGGCGGGCATCCCCGACCCCAAGCCCGCCAAGGCGAGGTTCAAGATCCGGCGGGCGTGAGCAGCGTCGGTACGACGAACCGCTCGACCATCGCGCGCTCCTCCGCCGCGTCGCGCCCCGGCGCGATGAGCAGCGAGACGATCACCCGGACCACCCAGGGCGCGGCCAGGGGGTCGGCGCCCACGCCGCGGCCCAGTGCCTCGATCACCGGCGACGACTGCGCGAGCTCCGCGGTCGCCGCAGCGTCCGCGCCGGCGAACCAGGCCGACAGCGCCGGGGCCTCCCGGACCCGGCGCAGCGCGGAGAGGATCGCCGCGACCAGCTGCTGCTCGGGGTCGCGGACCCGTGCCGCGTCGGCGGCCACGAGACCGCCGACCCGCCGGGCCTCGCGATGGACGTATGCCACGTGCAGCTCGTGGCGGTCCGCGAAGTATCGGTAGAGGGTGGCGCGCGAGCAGCCCGCCGCCCTGGCGACGTCGCCCATGGCGACCGCGCCGATGCCCTGCTCGGCGAACAGCTCGCCGGCGGCGTCGAGGATCTTCTCGGCCGCCAGCTTCGAGCGGTCTTCGGCGAGCCACGTCATGAGACGGCCAGGGGGACGGTGAGCGGGCGGCGGACGTAGGGGCCCGGCGCCCAGGTGACGCCGTCGAGGTCGACGGTGAACGACGGGATACGGGCGAGCAGCTCCTCGAGCGCCACCACAGCCATCATCCGCGCGGCCGCGTTGCCGATGCAGTGGTGGCTGCCCTGGCTGAAGGTCAGGATCTGGGTCGGGCGTCGGCGTACGTCGAGCCGATCGGCGTCCACGCCGTACTTGCGCGGGTCGCGGTTGGCGGCGCCGTAGCTGAGCAGCACCTTGCGGCCTTCCGGGATGGTCACGCCGTGCAGCTCCACGTCGCGGGTGGTGGTGCGGGCCAGCCCCTGCACCGGTGAGGTGAGCCGGAGGAACTCCTCGACCGCGTCCTTGACCAGGGTCGGGTCGGCGACGAGGAGGGCGCGCTGGTCGGGGCGCTCGGCCAGCAGCTGCACCGCCCCGCCGAGTGCGCCGGTGGTGGTGTCGTTGCCGCCGGTCACCATCGCGAAGACGTAGCCGAGGATGCTGAGCAGCCCGGCGTCGTCGTCCCCGACCCCGGCCGCGACGAGGTGCGACACGGTGTCCCCAGGCCGATCATGGCGAGGCTCCCGGCGGCGGCGCTCGATCAGCCCGGAGAAGTAGCCGAGCATCTCCGTCGTCGCGTCCGCGGCGTCGGTCGGGTGCCCGGCGGAGCTCGCGGCGACGATGGCGTCGGTCCAGCCGTCGAACCGGTCGCGGTCCTCGGCCGGGACGCCGAGGTAGTGAGCCACCACCATGCTGGGCAGCGGCTTGAACAGGTCCACCACGATGTCGCCACCGCCCGCCGCGACGAGGCCGTCGAGCTTCTCCGCGACGTACGCCCGGATCTCGGGCTCGACCTCGCGCACTGCCCGCGGCGTGAAGCCCCGCGAGACGAGCTTGCGGAACGCCGTGTGCTCAGGCGGGTCGAGCATCACCATCGGCGGGTTGTCGGCCAGGCCGATCTTCTCGAGCTCGCCGTACTCGACGGTCAGGCCCTGCGCGCTGGAGAACGTGGCGGTGTCCACGGCGGCGCGGAGCACGTCCTCGTGACGGGACAGGACGTAGTAGTCCGCGTGCGGCCGGCCGTCGGGCACCACGTGGTGGACCGGGTCGTGCTCGCGCAGCCCGGCGTACATCGCCCACGGGCTGGCCCAGGCGGCGCCTCCTCCGGGTACGAACACGGGAGACGCAAGCATCACCATGTCGCTATGGTGAGACAATTAGGGCCAGTTGTCTAGGCGCCGGAGGGCGCCCCCCGAAAGCGGTCGAGGCGGGTGGCGAGCAGGTCCCGTCGGTGCGCGTTGCCGTGCAGGGCGACGTAGCGCTCGCCGAAGGCCGACAGCAGCGCGTCGTCGAGCCGGCGTACGGCGCCCGGAGGGTAGCGGTAGTCCATCCGCTCGCCGATCGCCGCCTCGTCGGTGGCGCGCAGGAGCTCGGCGAGCTCCACCAGTGTGGTGACGCCCAGCTCCAGCAGCAGCCCGGAGATCCAGGCGTAGTGGTCGGTGCGCGACCAGCCGGCGTCGGCGTACTGCCCGGCCAGGAAGGCGGCCAGCTCGCCCGGCGCGATCCTCGGGTCGTCGCCCGCGGTCTCGGTCGGCGCCGCGCCGCGAAGCCGCTCGCGGATCGCCGAGAACTCCTGGTCGGCGAGCTCGAGCAGCCCGGCGGCCAGGGTGAACCGGCGGTCGAACTCGCTCGCGTGCTCGACGGGGACCGTGCCCTTGTAGCGGATGTCGTGCTCGAACTCCGCCCAGGCGTGCTGCAGCACGGTGCGGAGCTGCACCTGCACCATCCGGCCCGCGATCTCCACCTGCAGGTGGCGGCTGGCGTAGCCGAACCGGCCCTGACTGGCGGTGAGCTCCCCGAAGTCGCGGTCGTCGAGCACCGGCAGCTGTTCGGCGAGCAACGCGGCCACGGCCTCGACGTCGTCGCGCACGTAGGTGATCACCCGTACGCCGAGCTGGTCGCCGATGTCGGTGAGCGGGTCGACATAGAGGGCCTTGCCGGACTCGCTGCGGGTCGCCTTCTCGGCGAACGACGCGATGCCCTTGGCCCGGCCGTCGATGGTCAGGTAGTTGATGCCAGCCTCGTCGAGGATGCCGCCGATCACCGCGACGGCGCTGGTGGCCGCGGTCACGAGCTCCGGGTGCCGAACGGCGTACTCACGGACGGCGAGCCGCACCGTGTCGCTGACCTCGCTCGCGGTGTCGCTCGACGGCTGGAGCGACGGCGTCACGATCACGCCCGACTCCGGGTCGCCGTAGCTGGTGGTCCGTTCGGGCCATCTGTCGGCGTACAGCGCGACGTAGGCGCAGACCACGGCGTCCACCTGGTCCTCGGCCAGCCGGAGCTCGCTCTTCCGCATCGCCGTCTCGACCGAGGCCCGCAGCGCGGCCCACGCATCGTCCGGCTGGACGACGGTCTCCACCAGTCCCATCAACCGCAACAGCTCGCCGCGGAGCAGGTCGAGGTCTCGACCGGGCTTGGCCTTGTACTTCAGCGTCTTGTCGAGGCCGAACAGTGCGATCGTCGCTGCGTGCGGGTAGACCTCGAGCCCGGTCTCGTGGACCACCAGCCCGAGCCGTTCACAGACGCGGGCGCCGCGGGTGCCGTTGGCGAACTCCGGCTTCCCGGTGTTGGAGGGGTGCGTTCCCGCCTCGAACCTTCGGAAGTCGCGGCTCAGCGCCTGCTCGGCCGGGCGCGACCCGGTGGCGTTCGTGACCACGAGCGGTGCGTCGATGCCAGCGATGCAGTCCGGGCCGAGGTACGGCGCCAGCGCGGCCTTGATCTCGTCGTCGGTGCGAACCGTCGACAGGTGGAGCAGTCGAGCCTCGTCGTCGAGGACCGCGAGCCCCGTCCGCTGCTTGTCTCCCCAGGCGAGGTCGATGCCCAGGTAGGTCGTCACCCGGACAACGTATTGCCTGGGTGCGTCATCGCGGCCAGCTCGGCCCTCGACAGGGCGGGTCCCTCCAGGTCGTCCCCACGCCGGCCAAGCCCCCGGATGAACAGCTCGAGGTGGCGTTGGGCCAGGTCGTGCTTCAACTGTTCGGGCATCGGCCCCGGCAGCGGCCGGGCGATCCGCACCAGCATCATGCCGACGTCGGCGAACGTGACGTCCGCGGGCAGGCCGCCGCCGGCGTGCGCCGCGTCGACCAGCGCCTCGGTGGCGCGCGCGGAAGCCTCCCGCGCCGCGGCCAGCTCGGGCTCCTCGAGGTCGAGCACGTCGAGGACCTGCGGGATCACGGCCGAGACCCGCAGCTCCAGCGCGGTCCGGAGATAGGCCGCGAGCGCCTCGAAGGCGTCGTCGTGCTCCTCGGCGGCTCGTTCGGCGGCCAGCCGGGTCTGCTCCAGCGCGTCGAGCACGACGCCGCGCAGCAGAGCGGTCCGGTCGGGGAAGCGGCGGTAGAGCGTCGCGATCCCGACCTCAGCCCGGTGCGCCACCTCGTCCAGCGCGACACCGGCGCCCTTCTCGGCGACCAGGTCGCGGGCCGCGGCGAGCAGCTGCTCGAGGTTCCGACGGGCGTCGGCGCGCATGGTCACGGGTTGATCGTAGCGAAACGGAGGAAACTTCTCCATATCTCTTGACAACGGCGGCCGGTGCGGCACAGAGTGAACCGGAGGAAAGATCTCCACTTAGGAAGGAACGCTCATGGCCACCACCACCGGTCCCGTTGAGACAGCCGCGCGGACCGACCACCGCTGGGCCGCGCTCGGCGTGATCGCGCTCGCCCAGCTGATGGTCGCACTCGACGCCACCATCGTGAACGTCGCGCTGCCGACCGCCCAGCGGACGCTGGGCTTCGACGACGCGAACCGCTCGTACGTCGTCACCGCCTACACGCTTTCCTTCGCCGGTCTGCTGCTGCTCGGCGGCAAGACCTCGGACCGGATCGGACGGCGCCGGGCGCTGACGATCGGGCTGACCGGCTTCGGCCTGGCGTCCGCTCTGGCGGGTGCGGCGCCGACGTTCGAGGTCCTGGTGGCCGGTCGCGCACTGCAGGGTGCGAGCGCCGCGTTCATGGCGCCGGCAGCGCTCTCCCTGATCGCCTCGACCTTCACCGAGCCGCGCGAACGCGGCAAGGCGTTCGGCGTCTTCGGCGCGGTCGCCAGCAGCGGCGCCGTCGTGGGGCTGCTGCTCGGCGGCGTGCTCACGGAGTACGCCGGCTGGCGCTGGTGCCTCTACGTCAACGTCGTCGTGGCCGCCGTCGTGATCCTGATCGGCCGCCGGGTGCTGCCGAAGGACGACGGCTTCCCGGTGCCGGTCGACGTCGTCTCTGGGCTGCTCGCGACCGGCGGGCTGGCGGGGCTGGTGCTCGGTGCCAGCGAGGCCGCCGCCCACGGCTGGACCTCCGTCGAGGTCCTGGTCCCGGGGCTGGCCGGCCTGGGCCTGCTCGGCGCGTTCCTGCTCCGCCAGCGCGGCCTGGCCGCTCCCCTGCTGCCGCTGACAATACTGCGGGACCGCGGCCGTGCCACGGCGTACGTAGCCACCGCGATCAGCGTGGTCGGCACCTTCGGGATGTTCCTGATGCTGACCTACCACTTCCAGGTCGTGCTCGGCTACAGCCCGGTCCGCACCGGCCTCGCGTTCCTGCCGATGTGCCTGGCCGTCGCCGGCAGCTCCTACGGCATCGCGAGCCGGCTGATGGACACCGTCGCCCCGCGCGCCCTGGTCGCACCCGGGCTGCTCGTGGCCGCCGGCGGGCTGGCGCTGCTGACCCAGCTCACGCCTTCCAGTGGCTACGCCACCGTGATCCTGCCGGCTGAGGTGCTGGTCGGGCTGGGAATCGGCTGCGTCTTCACGCCCTCGATCGGGGTCGCCACGAGTGGCGTCGACCCGAGGCAGGCCGGGATCGCCGCCGCGACCGCGAACACGGCGATGCAGATCGGAAGTAGCGTGGGAACAGCGGTGCTGAACACCGTGGCCGTCGACGCGACCCGCAACTTCGTGGGGGCGCCGACCGCGGCCCTGGTGCACGGCTTCGCCACCGCGACCGGCGGCGCTGCCGTCGCCCTGGTCGTCGGAGCGGCTCTCGTGGTCGCGTTCCTGCGCCCCGCGGCTCCCGTCCACCACCAGACCACCGGAGGCCAACGATGAGCATCGACTTCAACCACACCCTGGTCCACGCGAAGGACACCTGGGCCGCCGCCCGCGAGGTGGCCGGCGTGCTCGGCCTGCCCGAGCCCACGTCGTTCGGCCCGTTCGCGGTGCTCCAGCTCGACAACGGCGCCTCCCTCGACTTCATCGAGGACACCGGCGAGATCAAGGCCCAGCACTACGCGTTCCTGGTCGGCGAGGACGACTTCGACGCGATCTGGACCCGGGTCAAGGAGCAGGACCGGCAGTTCTGGGCCGACCCGCACAAACACACTCAAGGCCAGATCAACCACGGGGACGGCGGACGCGGTCTCTACTGGGAGGGACCCGACGGCCACTGGCTGGAGATCATCACCCGTCCCTACGGAAGTGGAGGCGAGGCGTCATGACCGGCCCGTTGCACCGGCCCTACCCGCCCGACCGCTACCGCGGCACCACCGGCGAGGCCTCCGGGTGGATCCGGCCCAACGACGCCGAACCGGAGATCACCTACCGCTCCGGAGGCACCTGCGAGTACCTCGCCACCGGTGACCGGACCGGGACGACGTTCGGCCTCTACCGGTGGACCTTCGGGCCGGACGAGGGCGGGCCCGAGCCGCACTTCCACCGCGCGATCACCGAGTCGTTCTACGTGCTCAGCGGCGAGGTGGAGCTTTACGACGGGACGGGCTGGAAGACCGGGACCCCCGGTGACTTCTTCTTCGTCCCCGAGGGCGGGCTGCACGGGTTCAAGGGTGCCAACCACTCCTCGATGCTTCTGATGTTCGCCCCGGGAGCGCCGCGGGAGGACTACTTCGAGACGCTCGCCAGCGGCGAGAAGCTGTCCGAGGAGGAGCGGGTGGAGTTCATGCTCCGCCACGACACCTACTGGGTCTGAGTCCGGGTCTGAACGAGGGCGTCCAGGAACACCGCCACCTCGGGAGCAACCGGCCCGGGAAGACGGACCAGCGACAGGCGACGAGACTCCCGCGGCTCGCCGCGCACTTGCAGCAGCCGTACGCCGTCGGGCAGCACGTCCCTCAGTGATGGAGAGACCGTGGTCAGCGCCAGCCCCGCCGCGACGAAACGAAGCTTGGTCAGCCAGTCGCGCGCGACGTACCGCACGTCCGCGCGCTCCCTCAACCCCGGCCACACCCCCAGCTGCGCCTCGTCGTCGGCGGGGCCGGCGACCCACACCCGCCCCTCGAGCTCCTCGACCTCGACCGCCCGGCGTCGCGCCAAGGGGTGCCCTGGTCCCACCGCGACGACGAGGTCGCGCTGGAGGAGCGTCGTCACGTCGAGCGCGGGCGACTCCGCGTCCAGCGGACGGTAGGGCGGGGTCTGCGCGACCATCGCCACGTCGAGGGTGCCGGCCCGGACGGATCGCACCAGCGCGGTCGTGCTCGACTCACGCACGGTGACCACCACGTCCGGGTGCACCTCCGCGAGCGCCGCGAGCACCGGCGGCACGAGGCCGGCCGCGGCCATCGGGAAGGTGCCGAAGCGCACCCGACCGGCGGTCCCGGAGGCCACGTCAGAGAGGGCCGCGTCGAGGTCTGCGACGATCCGGGCCGCCCGCGGCAGCAACCTGCTGCCGGCGGCGGAGAGGGTGACGCCGGCCCGGTGGCGGTCGAAGAGTCTCTGGCCTGCCGCGGCTTCGAGGGTCGCGACCTGACGGGACACGGCGGACTGCGTGTAGCCGAGCGCTGCGGCCGCCGCAGTGAAGCTGCCACGATCGGCCACCGCAACCAGCACCCGCAGACCCGTCGTCGTCAGCTCGGCCATGCGAAAACAGTATGGGAGCCGTGCTGGATTGTCGTTGGCGTCATGTCTTCCCGCTGCCTAGCGTCGAGTCATGACCAATCCCCAGACCGCCCGTACCGCCCTCGTCACCGGCGCCAACCAGGGGCTCGGTCGAGCCCTGGTCGCGGGGCTGGCGGAGAGGCTCGGCCCGGACGACCGCGTGCTGTTGACCGGGCGCCACTCCGGACGGGTCGCCGACGCCGCGGCCGAGGTCTCGGCCGCGCTGCCTCCCGGCACCGCCACCGTCGAGGGTCGCGTCCTCGACGTTCGCGACGCGGCGGCGATCCACGCGCTGGCCGACGAGCTCGGGTCCGTCGACGTCGTCTTCTCCAACGCCTACGAGCGGATGAACCCAGGGGTGGACCCCGCAACCGAGGTGGACGCCGTCGCCGACACCAGCAACGTCGCAACGTCGCAGGTGCTCCGGGCGTTCGGCCCGCGACTCCGGGCAGGTGGCCGGCTGATCGTCGTCGCGAGCGCGCAGGGCACCCTCGACAAGCTCGACCCACGGGTCCGCCCGCGCTTCGCCGCGGCGGCCGAGGCCGACCTCGACGCCGTGGACCGACTGGTCGAGGAGTGGCGGACCGCCGTCCTGGCCGGGCGCGCCGAGACAGAGGGATTCGGGGACTGGCTCAACGTCCCGGCGAAGGTGGCCCAGGTGGCGGCCGTTCGCGCCTACGCCCGGGACCGGCGGGAGGGCGACCTCCGCGACGGCACCCTGGTGGCCGCGCTGTGCCCGGGGTTGGTCGACACCGACGCGTCGCGGCCCTGGTTCGAGGACATGAGCAGGGCCCAGACGACCACCGAGGCCGCGGTCTGGCCCGTGGAGCTGGTCCTGGGCAGCCCGGACGTCGCGATGTGGCACGGCGAGCTGGTCCAGTTCGGGCGGGTGCTCCCGTGGGAGACGGGCGGTCCGGTGCCGCGTCGGCTCGCCGGCTGAAGGCGGCCTCCCAGGTCAGCCCGGGCCGCTTTGTAACTAACCGTTACGACATCTGGCATGCGGCTATAACCGCATGGGAGTGGTGCGGACGGTTAGTTACAAGTGCGGCCGGCGCCTCAGAAGACCAGCGGGTCGCGGGGGCCGGGCACCACCGCGACCGCGATCGCGGTGGTGGCGGGTACGGCGAGCACCAGCCCGATGCTGGTGGCGAAGGAGCGGACCAGCTCCTCGGCGATCTCCTCGGTGCCCAGCAGGTCGAGCCACGACCGGTCGTAGAGCGAGACCGCGAGCAGCAGGGTCAGTGCGGTGCCGGCGTACGCGAACACGATCGTGTAGATGGTCGAGGCGATGTGGTCGCGGCCGATCCGCATGGCACTGGCGTAGAGCCGCCTGCGGTTCATCGTGGGCGAGGCACCGCGCAGCTCCCACACCACCGAGGCCTGGGTGATGGTGACGTCGTTGAGTACGCCGAGACCGGCGATGATCACCGCGGCGACGAGCAGCTCCTGGAGGCTGATCTCGCCCGCGAACGTCGAGAGGATCCGGCCGCCGTCGTCGACGACGCCGGTCAGGTGCGCGGAGCTGACCGACCACCAGCCGATCCCGGCGGTCAGGGCCATCCCGGTCAGGGTCCCGGCCAGCGCGGCACTGGTCCGGAGAGACAGCCCGTGGGTCGTGTAGAGGACGACGTACATGATCACCGCCGAGGCGACGAGCGCGACCGGCACCGCGGGCTGCCCGGCGAGCATGGCCGGGATCACGAACACACCGACCACCGCACCGGCGACACCGAGCCCGATCAGGGCCATCAGGCCGCGGAGCCTGGCCACCGCGAGGACGACCACCACGAACAGCCCGCCCACGAGCCAGAGCGAGGTGGACCGCTCGATCTCGAAGTAGGAGAGGATCGCCGGCTGGCCGTCCTTGGCCGGCGTCCGGAGCAGCACGAGCTGATCGCCTTTCGCCAGCCCCGAGTCGCTCACCTCGGGCGGTACGTCGACGGTCACCTCCGTGCCCTGGTCCGTGCCCTCGTCGACGGTCACCTCGACCTGGCCGCAGGGCTCGGACGTGTCGGGCTGCTCGTCCGGCCCGGCGCGCGGACAGGCCGGCAGCACCTCCTCCACGGTCGCGGTCGGGAACGTGGCGCCCTCGACCGCGAAGCCGACGGAGCCCTTCAGGTCGTCGACCTTCCCGCTGTCCGGCCAGAGGAGTACGACGCCGGCCACTGCCGCGACGGCGACGGCTGCGAGTACGGCGAGCAGCACCGCGCGCGGCAGCGGGGCCACCTCGAGCTCGACCTCGGCACCCTGCCCGTGGCCGTGGCCATGCCCGTGGCCCGGCTCCTGCGTGCCGTCGGCGCGGTGTGATCCCCCCACGCGGACATCCTGCCCCTGGTGGGGTTGGGTCAGGCGGTGACCGGATCGCGGGCGACGAGCATGGCAGCGACGTCGTCGTCCCTGGTCGGGTCGCGCAGCTCCTCGACGATCGAGGAGAGCCACGTGTCCGGAGTGTCGGTGCGCGCTGACCTCAGGGCGGTGATCAGCCTGGCCATGGCGGTGTCCGCGTCGTCCCCGCGCCGCTCGACCAGCCCGTCGGTGTAGAGGAGCAGCGTGTCGCCGGGACGGAACTCGGCGGACCGCACCGCACGGGCGCCCCCGCCCACGCCGAGGATCAGCGTGCTGGGGTGCTCGAGCAGCTCGATCTGGCCGTCCGCCGCGATCAGGACCGGTGGTGGGTGGCCCGCGTTGATCACCTCCAGGTGGTCGAGCACAGGGTCCGCGACGACGTACACCATGGTGACGAGCTGTTCGAGGTTGAGCGCGTCGAAGACGCGGTCCATGCCGGCGAGGACGGCGGTGGGGTTGGGGTCGACGGCGATGAGGGTGCGGATCGCCGAGCGCATCTGCGCCATGACCGACGCGGCCTCGACGCCGCGGCCCATCACGTCGCCCACGAACATCGCGAGCCGACCGTCCTCGAGGGGGACGATGTCGTAGAAGTCGCCGCCAGCGTCGGTGCGTCCGGCCGGGTGGTACTGGACGCTGGTCGACCAGCCTTCGACGCTGGGCAGCTTGTCCGGGAGCACGGCGCGTTGCAGCTCGAGCGCGGCGGTGCGCACCTGGCTGTGCAGCTGGGCGTTGTCGATGGCGATCGCGGCCCGCTGGGCCAGGTCCTCGCCGAAGGTCAGGTCGTCCTCCGAGAACCGTCGCCCGCCCTCGCCCGCCACCCAGCTGATGACACCGAAGGTCCGGTCCCCGACCTTGAGCGCACAGGACAAACCGCTGCTCAGGTTCAGCGCCCGCATCAGCTCGAGGTGCTCCTCGTCCCGCGCCGACGCGGCCAGCAGCTCGTCCGTCACTTCGGGCACGAGCATGCTGGTCCCGGTGCGCAACACCCGGTAGCCACCCTGGTCGGAGCCGGGGTCGGCGGGGTAGCGCTCCTGCAGCTCACGCACCAGCGCGATCCGCTCGGGGTTGGTGTGGGCCACGGCGATCGTCCGGAGCAGGCCGTCTTCGGCCAAGGAGATCGCGCACCAGTCCGCGAACCACGGGACGGCGGCCTCCGCGACCGTCGTCAGCGTTGCCTCGTAGTCCAGGTCACTCGACAGCTGGGCACTGGCCTCGGCCAGGAACGTCAGCTTGGCCTCCCGGTCGCGAGCCGCCCGCTGCGCGTCGACCCGATCGAGGGTCATCGCGCAGGTGTCGGCCAGCAGCTGGAGGAACAGGTTCTCGGCCTCGCTGAGCGCCCGGCGCCCCGGGAAGGACAGGGACACGCCGCCCAGGACCCGGCCGCCGGCCACCACGAGCGGGAGGCAAAGGACCGAACCGGTGCCGTCGGCGAACCCGCCGAGGGAGGGGTAGCGCTCATTCACCTCATCGCGACGAACCATGACCGGCCGGCCCGTCCGCACGCTCTCGGCCGTGGGGACGTTGCTGGCCACGGGGTACGTCGCCCAGCGGCTGGCCTGCTCCTCCATGCCTCCACGCAGTGCCATCAGCGCGAGCGTCTCGTCGTCGACCAGGAGGGAAAGGGACGCGGACGTCGCGCCGGCGGCCTTCATCATGTGGTCGGTGACGATGGCCGAGACCGCCTCGACATCGGCGGCGGCGAGCAGCTCGCTGGTGACCTCGGCGAGCCGACGGAGGCGGCTGCCGAGCGGCTGGCCCGGGGCATACGGGTCGGTCGACTCGTCGGTCCCCTCGATCAGCACCAGGGCACCACCGTCGGAATCCTCGGCCAACGGGGTCCACGAGGTCCGCATGGCGACCGGGCTGGTGCCGCTCGCGAGCATGGTCAGCTCACCGGTCCACGACCTGGTCCGGCGTACCAGCTTGAGCACCTGGTCCACGGCGCCCCGCTCGGGCTCGTCGAAGAGGCGGGTCCGGGCGTCGGAGTCGACAAGGTTGTCGAACGGCGAGCCGAAGAGGTCGAGCGCCGTGGGGTTGGCATAGATCACCGTGCCGTCGGCGTCGAGCGCCACAGCTGCGATGGTGATGCCGTCCAGCAACGCAGGGTCGGGTTGCCACGACCGGGCGACTGGCCGATGGGTCCGAGCCACAGGCGGATACTGCCACGCGTGCTCGCGGAGCGGCAGACGTATCCGGCACTCCTCAGGGTGGTTCTCGGATGGCCCGGACGGGTGGTTCGCGTGGTCGTGACCTGCGGAATCGGTGAGTTCCAGCCGCTCGCGGAGTCAGTCCTGACATGCGCACCCACAACCTCGCCGACCAGTACGACCTGCCGCCGCTCGAGTGGTCCTCGATCACCGAGCGGCTGGACCGCGACATCACCCAGGCGCCGGACTCCGGTGGTCCGAACCGGCACACCTGCTGGCTGACCACGCTGGACGCGGACGGCGCCCCGCACACGACCGGCGTCGGCGCCCAGTGGGAGGACGGGTCGTGGTGGTTCGAGACCGGCCGCGGCACCCGCAAGGGCCGCAACGTCGAGCGGGACCCGCGCTGCTCGCTGGCGGTCGCGCTGCACGAGTTCGACCTCGTCGTGCAGGGCACCGCCGCGGTGGTGACCGACCCGGCGACAGTGGCCCGGATGGCCGAGGTCTGGGCCGCCGGCGGCTGGCCGTGCCGGGTCGACGAGTCCGGCACCGCGCTGACCGCTGAGTTCAGCGCACCGTCGGCCGGCAAGCCGCCCTGGCACGTCTACCGGATCACGCCGGTATCGGCCGTGGCGCTCGCGACCGTCGACCCCGGGGGCGCGACGCGGTTCGACTTCTGAGCGCTACCGGACGGCCGCGGTCAGGCCAGCGTGCAGCTCAGGTGCCGAGCGCGACGCCGGTTCGCTCCGCCGCCAGGTGCCCGGCGACCGGCCGACCTGGCGCTTGAAGGCCCGGTTGAACGCGGACTCGGACTGGTAGCCGACGGTGGACGCCACCCGCGCCACGCTCATCGTGCCGTTCTGCAGCAGCCGGGCGGCGACCTGCAGGCGCCACTGGGCCAGGTAGGTCATCGGGGGCAAGCCCACGTAGGCCGTGAACCGCTCGGCGAAGGACGAGCGTGACATCCCCACCTTGCGAGCCAGCCGTTCCAGGGTCCATGCCTCCGCGAAGCGGCCGTGGACGAGCCGCAGCGCCGCCCCGATCTCGGGGTCGCGCAGGCCGGCCACCCAGCTGCGCGCCTCCGATGGGAGCCCGTCGATGTGTGCTCGGAGCGCCTCCACGAACATCAGCTCCGACAGTTTGGCCAGCATCGCCTCCTGACCGGCGTCCCGCTCGTCGCTGGCCGCGATGGCGGCGTCCAGCAGGCCGGTCATCCACCCCCAGCTCCGGGCGGACACGGGGGCGTGCACCATCCGGGGCAACGACTCCAGCAAAGGGTTGAACGGACCCTTGTCGCAGGCGAGGTAGCCGCACACGATCCGGCACCCATCGGCGTCACTGTCGCCATTGATGTCGATGACGAACGGCAGGGCCTCGTGGACGGGGCGGTAGTAGCGCGGGAGGTCGGGTTGTCCCCGCATGCCGGGCGCAGAGGCGAGGATGTTGGCCTCACCACCGGGGAAGATCACCATCTCGCCCGCCTGCATCAACACCGGCGGTTCGGGCTCGTCGACGGCTTCGACCCAGCATGAGCCGGAGGTCAGGACGTGGAACGCGATGAGGTGTTCGGCGTCCGCTGCGACCTTGGCCGCGATCACGTCGGTCGGTGGGCTCTGCGCGACGAACGGCGCCCGCGCGTCGATGTCGAAGAACACCGCGCCGGTGAGACGCACGGCGAGCAGCACGTCGGACAGCACATCCACAGCGCGCACCTCCGGACTCTCGGGCAACGCAGCCGGACGCACGGCCAGGATCTGGCGTGCTGGCGGACGAACGGGCAAGACGTCCGGTCGTTCGGGCGTTCCGACCCACGCCGCGCGGTCCCTAGCGTCGAACTCGAATCCTCGCACAAGGCGTGGGACCCCGCAGAAGGAGAATCCATGACCGCCACAGACACCGTGTCCGAGATCGAGGTCGAAGGGTTGCGCGGGCTGGTGCGCGGCCGCGTCGTCGACCGGACCGACGAGCAGTACGACGACGCGCGGTCGGTCTACAACGGCGCGATCGACCGCCACCCGCTGGCCGTCGTACGTGTCGTAGACGTCGCCGACGTGATCGCGTGCGTCAACTTCGCGCGTGATCACCAGATCCCGCTCGCGGTGCGAGGTGGTGGCCACCATGGCGCGGGATTCGGCGTCTGGGACGACGCCCTGGTGATCGACTTCGCAGAGCTGCGGTCGACCACCGTCGACCCGGTGGCGCACACGGTGCGGGCCGATGCCGGGTGCACGTGGGGCGATGTCGACCACGCCACCGGAGCGTTCGGACTGGCCACCCCGTCCGGGTTCGTGTCCACGACTGGCGTCGCGGGGCTGACCCTGGGAGGAGGCAGCGGCTACCTGTCGCGGCACTTCGGGCTCACGGTCGACAACCTGCTCTCGGTCGACCTGGTGCTGGCCGACGGGAGCTTCGTGACCGCCAACGCGGACAGTCATCCCGACCTGTTCTGGGGCCTGCGTGGCGGCGGCGGCAACTTCGGTGTCGCCACGTCGTTCACCTTCCGGTGCCACGCCGTCGGTGCGGCCGGGATCGTCATCGGCGGCCCGGTGCTCTACGACATCGCCGACACCGAGGAGGTCTTCAGGTGGTACCGGGACCTGGTCCCGGAGTTGCCGGACGAGCTCAACGGCTGGATCGGTGTGCTGGAGATCCCATCGGCGGCGCCGTTCCCCGAGGAGCTGTGGGGCCGCAAGGCCTGCGGCATCGTGTGGTGCTACTCCGGCCCGCACGAGGACGCCGAGGAGGTGCTGGCACCCGTACGCGAGTTCGGGTCACCGCTGCTCATGGGCCTCCAGCCGATGCCGTTCGCCACCCTGCAGTGCGCTTTCGACGGCTTGCTGCCGGCCGGCCTGCAGTGGTACTGGAAGGCCGACATCTTCGAGGAGATCACCGACGACGCCATCGCCGTGCACCGCAGGTACGGAGAGAGCATCCCGACGCCGCTTTCGACGATGCACCTCTACCCGATCAGCGGCGCCGCGGCCCGGGTGCCCGAGGACGCCACCGCCTTCGCGTTCCGTGGCGGTGGGTGGAACGGAGTCATCGGTGGCATCGACCCGGACCCGGCGAACCTGGCCACCGTCACGGACTGGGCCCGGCGCTACTGGGAGGAGCTGCACCCCTCGTCGGTGGGCGGCGGCTACGTCAACATGATGATGGACGAGGGACAGGAGCGGGTGCGGGCGGCGTACCGCGGGAACTACGCTCGTCTCGTCGAGCTCAAGCGGCGCTACGACCCCCACAACCTGTTCCGGATCAACCAGAACATCGCACCGGGCGATGGCCCGGACGGCAGCTGACGGAGGGTGCTGATGCAGTTCGAGGGGCTCCGGGTGCTCGTCGTCGGTGCCGGCCTGGCCGGGCTGGCGGCGGCCCGAGCCCTGCACCGCGCCGGTGCGACCGTGCGGCTGGTCGAGCGGTCCGCAGCCCCGACCGTTGCGGGCACCGGGATCTATCTTCCCGGCAACGCCGTACGGGCGCTTGGCCAGCTCGGCCTCGAGGCCGAGGTCACCGAGAGGGCTCACCGGATCGAGAGGCAGCGCTTCTCCGACCACCGTGGCCGCCTCCTGTTCGAGCTTCGCGTGGACGCGGTGTGGAGCGGTGTTGGCGCCTGCCTGGCCCTGCCCCGCGCGGACCTGCACGACGCCCTGCTGGCCGGCGCCGGCGACGTGCCGATCACGTGGGGTGCACAACCGGTCGACCTGACGATCGACGGGGACCGCGTCGTCGTTGAGCTCGACGACGGCTCGACCGATCATCACGACCTCGTCCTGGGTGCGGACGGGCTCCACTCCAGCGTCCGGCGGCTGGCGTTCGGCGCCCTCGACCCGCGCCCGGTGGGTCAGTTCGCGCACCGCTTCGTCCTCGCCGGTGCTGCTGACGAGTCCGAACCAGACCGGACCTGGTCCGTCCTGCTGGGCCGGGGTACGTCATTCCTGACCATCCCCATCGGAGGCGGCCGCCTGTACTGCTACTGCGACGGTCCGGCCGACTCCGCCCAGACCTCGTTGCGGGAGCTCCTGACCGGGTACGCCGAGCCGGTGCCCGGGCTGCTCGCCCGGCTCGAGGAGTCCCCGAGCGACTCTGCCTCGCCGCAGGAGGGCCCCATCGAGGAGGTCGAGCTCGCTTCCTGGTCGCGCGGTCCAGTGCTGCTCATCGGCGACGCCGCGCACGCCACGTCGCCCAACATGGCGGAGGGTGCGGCCATGGCGCTCGAGGACGCGGTCGTGCTGGCCGAGAGCCTGACCTCCGCCCCGGACGTCCCTGCGGGCCTCGCCCTCTTCCAACAGCGACGCCGTCCCCGCACCGACTGGGTCCGCGAGCAGACGCATCGTCGCGACCGAGCGCGCGGGCTGCCGCCCGTCGTGCGCAACCAGGTGCTCGGCCGGTTCGGCAGGCGCATCTTCCTGGGCAACTACAAGCTCCTGCGCGAGCCCGCCTGACTCGGTCGCGGTCGGGGCGCGTGGGTCGGCTCAGTGCGCCATGTCGACGAAACGCGAGTAGTGGCCCTGGAAGGCCACGGTGATGTCGCGGGTCGGGCCGTTGCGGTGCTTGGCCACGATCAGGTCCGCCTCGCCGGGGCGGGTGGACTCGCGCTCGTAGAGGTCTTCGCGGTGCAGCAGGATCACCATGTCCGCGTCCTGCTCCAGGGAGCCTGACTCACGGAGGTCGCTGAGCATCGGGCGCTTGTCCGAGCGCTGCTCGGGGCCACGGTTGAGCTGGGAGAGCGCGATGATCGGGACCTCGAGCTCCTTGGCCAGCAGCTTGATCTGGCGGGAGAACTCCGAGACCTCGAGCTGGCGGGACTCGACCTTCTTGCCGGACGTCATCAGCTGCATGTAGTCGATGACGACCAGCCGCAAGTCATGGCGCTGCTTGAGCCGGCGCGCCTTGGAGCGGATCTCCATCATGGTCATGTTCGGCGAGTCGTCGATGAACATGGGGGCACTCGAGACCTTGGCCATGCTGCGGGCCACCTTGTTCCAGTCGTCGTCGCCGAGATTTCCGTTGCGGATGTGGTTGAGGGCCACCCTCGCCTCGGCCGAGAGCAGCCGCATGGTGATCTCGGACTTGGTCATCTCCAGGCTGAAGAAGACGCTGGTCATGTTGTTGTGGATGGAGGCGGCCCGGCAGAGGTCCAGAGCGAGGGTCGACTTGCCGACGGCAGGCCTCGCCGCGACGATGATCATCTGGCCGGAGTGCAGGCCGTTGGTGAGGTCGTCGAGATCGGCGAAGCCGGTCGGCACGCCGTAGAGCCCGGCGTCACGGTTGCCGATCGCCTCGATCTCGTCGAGGACGCCGTCCATGATCTCCGAGAGCGGCGCGTAGTCCTCGGTGTTGCGCTTGTCGGTGACCTGGTAGACCTCGGCCTGGGCCTGGTCGACCAGGTCGTCCACGTCGCCCTCGCCCGCGTAGCCGAACTGCACGATGCGGGTGCCGGCGTCGACCAGCCGGCGCAGGATCGCCTTCTCGCGGACGATGCCGGCGTAGTAGGAGGCGTTGGCGGCGATCGGGACCGACGAGGTGATCGTGTGCAGGTAGGGCGCCCCGCCGACCCGCTGCAGCTCGCCCTGGCGCTGCAGCTCGTTGGCGACGGTCACCATGTCGGCCGGCTCGCCCCGGCCGTAGAGGTCGATGATCGCGTTGTGGATCGTCTCGTGGCTCGGGCGGTAGAAGTCGGCGCCCCGGAGCACCTCGGCGACGTCGGCGATGGCGTCCTTGGAGATCATCATCGCGCCTAGCACCGACTGCTCCGCCGCCATGTCCTGGGGCGGGGTCCGGTCACCTCCGGACCCGGGCTCCGGCATGCCCCCGGGCACCTGCCAGGGTTCGGACTCGGTCAGGCTCACAAGGACTCCGGAGGGTGTTGATGGTGTGACGGATGGGACGACGGGGAACGTCGCCGACAGTAGGGCCGACCGCCGACAGCGCCGCCCGACCCGGTCCGCCGCAAGGGGGTCAGATGTGGATCGGGTGCCGACGTCGTGGTGAGGGCTCGGAGCAACCTAGGCAGGCCCGGGGCCGCGTGGGAAGTCCGCCATCCACACCCCCTGGGGACAACCCCGGACATCGCGTGGACGACACTCGGCGACCCTGTGCACAGCTTGGGGACAGCCCTGTGGAGCCACGCCCCGGTCTACCCGCCCGCACGGCTCTGACCTGCGCGAACGGCCGTCCACCGGTGTGGAGCCAAAATAGTTGGTCTCGGTGTCCGTTCACCGGACGGCCACTCGGCCGTCGCCGAGTGGCTTTGTCGACAAAGCCTCGAGGGAGGCCACGTCAACGGCCTATCCACATGCTTATCCACCGGTGTGTATGGACTAGTAACGTGCTGGTCACGGCTGGCGGAGATCCCCTTACCGTGACTAGTCACCGGGCCTCGGGCGACCTGCGGGAACGGGCCGACCGCGAGGGGGCACGCAGACGTTCCACGCACCACGGCCCCGCCCGGCTCACAGGAGCAGGCGGGGCCGTGGTGTGGTGACTGAGCTGTCAGGCAGGGATGACGTTGAGGGCCACCGTGGCGGACACCTCGTCGTGCAGCCGGACGGTCACCTCGTGGGCGCCGAGCGACTTGATCGGGTTGCCGACCGCGATGGTCCGCTTGTCGACCTCCTGGCCGGAGACACTGCTCAGCGCCTCGGCGATGTCGGCGACGGTGACCGAGCCGAAGAGCCGGCCTGCCTCGCCCGCCCGGACCTTCAGCGGGACCGGCGACGACTCGAGCTTGGCCTTGATGGTCTCGGCAGAGTCGTGGTCGCGGACCGCACGCGCGGTGCGGGCGTTCTTGATGGAGTCGATGGTCTTCTCGGCGCCACGGGTCCAGCGCATCGCCTCGCCGCGCGGGACGAGGTAGTTGCGGCCGTAGCCGTCCTTGACCTCGACCACATCGCCGGGGGCGCCGAGACCGGTGACCTCCTGAGTCAGGATGAGCTTCATCGTTGGATCCCCTCCCTCAGCGACCGGTGGACGTGTAGGGCAGCAGGGCCACCTCGCGGGCGTTCTTGACCGCGATGGCGACGTCACGCTGGTGCTGGACGCAGTTGCCGGTCACCCGACGCGCGCGGATCTTGCCGCGGTCGGAGATGAACTTCCGGAGCAGCGCGGTGTCCTTGTAGTCGGCACCGGTCGCCTTCTCCTTGCAGAACTGGCAGACCTTCTTCTTGGGCTTGCGGAGTACGGGCTTGGCCATTGTGGTGCTTCCTCCTCAGAAGCCCGGCCCCTCCCAGAAACGACAGAGGGCCGGAATGGTCGATGGATATGTGATTCGGTTTCGAGGCGGGCGCAGAGCGCCCTCCTCAACCACCGATGTGGATCAGAACGGGGGCTCGTCGGCCGGAACGCCTGGGGCGCCCCACGGGTCGTTGCCTGCCGGCGCGGCTCCACCAGCAGGTGCACCGCCGCCGGCAGCGCCGGCGGCAGGAGCCGGAGTGGCCCACGGGTCGGCGGCCGCCGGGGTTGACTCGCCGCCCTGGCCACCGCCCTGGCCGCCACCCTGGCCGCCACCCTGACCGCCACCGCCGGAGTAGCCGCCCCCGCCGCCCTGGCGGCTGGTGCGGTTGACCTTGGCGGTCGCGAACTTCAGCGACGGGCCGATCTCGTCGACCTCGATCTCGAAGACGGTGCGCTTCTCGCCCTCACGCGTCTCGTAGGTGCGGGCCTTGAGCCGGCCCTGGACGACGACCCGCATGCCGCGCTGGAGCGACTCGGCGACGTTCTCCGCGGCCTGGCGCCAGATGGAGCAGCGCAGGAACATCGCCTCGCCGTCGACCCACTCGTTGGTGTTCTTGTCGAAGTTTCGCGGTGTCGAGGCCACCGAGAAGTTGGCGACCGCGGCGCCCGACGGCGTGAAGCGCAGCTCGGGGTCGTCGGTGAGGTTGCCGACCACGGTGATGATGGTCTCGCCTGCCATTGAGGTCTCCTTGTTGGTCCCGTTCGGTGTCCCCCCATCGTTGCCGTAGCCACCGACGGAGGGAAGCGTTCGTCCACAGGCACCGTGAGGCGCCGGTGGCTGTCGGCTACTTGCCGCCGCCGTCCGGCCGGATGACCTTGGTCCGGAGGATCGACTCGTTCAGCGTGAGCTGGCGGTCGAGCTCCTTGACGGAGTCGGGCTCGGCGGTCAGGTTGACCACCGCGTAGATGCCCTCTTGGTTCTTCTTGATCTCGTAGGCCATGCGGCGACGACCCCAGATGTCGACCGACTCGACCGAGCCGCCGTCCTTGCGGATGACGTTCAGGTACTTGTCGAGCGACGGACCGACGGTGCGCTCTTCGAGACTCGGGTCGAGGATGACCATGACTTCATAGGCACGCAAAGCAGTTCCACCTCCTGTGGGCTCAGCGGCCACGGTCTCTCCGTGGCAGGAGGGCTTGTGCGTCTTGTCCGCTCGACGTCTGGTCGAGACGGACGCGCAAGGCTAACAGCGGGCCGCCGCCGTTCGGTAATCCTGTGGAGAGCGGCCGACGTGGGGTCGCGGGCGCGACTACGTTGCGCGGAGTGTCTCGTCGTCCGCCTCCCGTCGCCGGGCGCTACGTGCTGCTCGAGGAGATCGGCCGCGGCGGGCACGGCGTCGTGCACCGGGCGCTCGACCTGCGCACCCGTCGACACGTGGCCGCCAAGGTGCTGCGCGGCGGCGATCCCGAGGCGCTGCTGCGGTTGGTCCAGGAGCAGGCCCACCGGATCGAGCATCCGCACGTGCTCGCCCCGCTGGGCTGGGCGGCGGAGGACGACGTCGCGCTGATCGCGATGGAGCTGGTCCTCGGCGGCTCGGTGCGCGACCTGCTCGCGGTCGGCGGCCCCCAGCCGGAGCACGTAGTCGGGCGCCTGCTCGGCCAGCTCCTCGAGGCACTCGCCGCCGTCCACGCGCACGGCGTGGTGCACGGCGACGTGAAGCCCTCCAATCTCCTGCTCCGCCCCGGCGTCCGGCCACACCTGCTGCTGGCCGACTTCGGCGTGGCCGCGCAGGCCGGCGTGCGGTACGCCGGACCGACCGGGACGCCGGCGTTCCTGCCACCCGAGCGACTGGCGGGTGCGCCGGTGCACCCCAGCCAGGACGTCTACGCCGCCGGGCTCGTGGCCCGGCGGTCACTGGCCGGGTCGTCGCCGCTGCTCACGCTCTGCGACTCGATGACTCGTGCGGAACCCGAACGCCGGCCGACCGCCGCAGCCGCGCTGCGCCGGCTCGGGGAGCTCAGCGCGCCGTGCTGAGGTCCTGGGTCCCGACCACGCGGAGCAGGGCCAGGGCCTCGGCCGCGGGCGAGCCGGGGGCCGCCGAGTAGACGAGGAGGCTCTGGTCGACGTCCGGCACGTGCAGGGTGTCGCACTCCAGCGTGAGCTCGCCCAGCGTCGGGTGCGACACCGTCTTGGTGTGGCTCCGCCAGCCGCCGGCGTCCGTGTCGGCCCAGAGCTCGCGGAACTCCTTCGAGCCCGCGAGGAGCTCCTCCAGCAGCCGCGCCAGGCCTGCGTCATCGGGGTAGCGTCCCGCGACGGCGCGCAGGTGGGCGACGGTCTGGGCTGCCGTGGCGGCGAGCTCGTCAGGCGTACCCCCGACCTTGCTCCGGGGCGGGTCGGTCGGGTCGGGCAGGAAGCGGAGCCGCGGCTGGTTGCGCCGTTCCGGCCGGAGCCTCGACCAGTCACCGTGCAGCGCGGAGGACATCGCGTTCCAGGCCAGTACGTCGCCCTTGGCACTGGTCACCAGTGCGGGCAGGTCGTGGAACCGGTCGATCAGCCGCAGCATGCTGGGCCGCACGTGCAGATCGATCTGCCCGGAGTGCGGCGGCGGCGTGCCGGCGAGGTGGAAGACGTGGTTGCGTTCGTCGATGTCGAGACGGAGCGCCCGACAGAGGGCGGTCAGCACCTGCTCCGACGGCTGCGGTCCGCGGGCCTGCTCGAGCCGGACCACGTAGTCGACGCTGATGCCGGCCAGCATCGCGAGCTCCTCGCGCCGCAGCCCCGGCACTCTTCGGTGCAGCCCGGCCGGCAGCCCGACGTCCTCGGGCCGCACCCGCCCCCGCGCCCGCTTGAGCGCGCGCGCCAGCTCGGACCGGTTGGTTCTCACCACTCCAGCATGGCTCGGCTCCGTTCGGGCTGGGTAGGACCGCTGGTCCCACGATCGACCGGCCCTCCCGCACCGGCCCATCACGACGCACGGTGGTCGCATGACTACCCACACAACTGCCCTGATCACCGGAGCCAACCGGGGTCTCGGTGCCGAGACCGTCGCGCGGCTCGCCGAACGCGGCTGGACCGTGTGGCTCGGCGCCCGTGACGTCGCGGCCGGCGAGGCCGTCGCCAAGGAGATCCTCGGCGCGCAACCGGACGCCGACCTGCGCGTCGTCCAGCTCGACGTGACCAGCGACGAGTCCGTCGCGGCGGCGTACGGCGCGGTGTCCGCCGCGGGCACCGGGCTCGACGTACTGGTCAACAACGCCGGGATCAGCGGGACGCGCGCACTGCCCGCGGACACGACGCCGGCGGACATCATCCCGGTCTTCGGCGTGAACCTGCTCGGCCCGGTCCGCGTCACGAACACCTTCCTGCCGATGCTCCAGGAGTCCGACCGGCCCCGGCTGGTGATGGTCTCGAGCGGACTTGGCTCCTTCACCATCACCCAGGACCGGGCCCGGCTGGAGTCGACGATCTGGGGGATCTCCTACCCGTCGTCGAAGGCCGCGCTCAACATGGTGACGACGATGTACGCCAAGACGCTCCCGGACGTGCGGGTGACCGCGGTGGACCCGGGGTACACCGCGACGAACCTCAACGGCTTCACCGGCACCCAGACCCTTGCGGAGGGCACGGAGCCGATCGTCGAGGCATGCGTGGCCGACGAGGTCGCCGGCGGCTTCATCGGGAGGAGCGGCGCGCTGCCCTGGTGACGGCCTGGTGACGGCCTGGTGACGGCCTGGTGAGCCTGTCGGTCCCCGCACCTAGGCTGGCGGCATGAAGATCGGTGCCCATGTCGAGCAGACCGACCCGATCGCGGAGGCCCAGGCGCGCAACGCTCCGCTGGTGCAGTTCTTCCTGGGCGACCCGCAGAGCTACAAGGGTCCGGTGTTCAGATACGCCGGCGGCGCCGAGGGGCTCAAGGCGGACGCCGAGGCGGCCGGGATCGACCTCTACGTGCACGCGCCCTACCCCATCAACGTCGCCACCACCAACAACCGCCAGCGGATCCCCGGTCGCAAGCTGATCCAGCAGCACATGGACGCCGCGGCGGAGATCGGCGCCAAGGGGCTGATCGTGCACGGCGGCCACGTCCAGGACGACGATGACCCAGCCAAGGGCTTTGACAACTGGCGCAAGGCGATCGAGGCGACCGACATCAAGGTCCCGCTGCTCATCGAGAACACCGCTGGCGGCACCAACGCGATGGCCCGCTACCTCGACCGGATCGCCGGGGTGTGGGAGGCCATCTCCAAGGCCGAGGGCTTCGACATGGTCGGCTTCTGCCTCGACACGTGCCACGCACACGCCGGCGGCAATCCGCTGGAGACCATCGTCGAGGACGTCCGCAAGATCACCGGCCGGATCGACCTCGTGCACTGCAACGACAGCCGCGACGAGTTCGACTCCGGCGCCGACCGGCATGCCAGCCTCGGCGCGGGCAAGGTCGATCCCGGCCTCCTGGCCGCGGTGGTGCGGGACGCCGACGCCCCCGTCGTCTGCGAGACGCCCGGTGGCGCCGAGGAGCACACCGCCGACTTCGCGTGGCTGCGCGAGCGGCTCTGACTCACAGGTAGCGCACAGGCCGGGGTGTGACGGTCGCGAACCGCACGGTCACCGTCATGCGGTTCGTGGCGATGCGGGCCTGGATGTTCGTGCACCGCCGTCGTTGACCGGCACCACCAGCACCTCGCAGACCTCGTGCGCCATGTCGCGCTCGGGGTGGCGCCGCTCGAACCGCAGCGGAGCCGTGCCGTCGTTGCAGCCGAAGACCAGGAACTGGAACTCGTGGCCGCCGCCCTCCGACACAGGCAGCGCCAGCAGGTGCCCGGGCACTCCGACCAGGTGCCACCGGCTGGGGCCGAGGCCGGGGCGGAACTTCACGGCGAGCTGGCTCCCCGGCGCCACCTCGACGATGGTCCCCGGACGAGGCTGGCTGATCACGGCGAACCGGTCGTCGGCAACCGCGGCGGCCGGGCTGGTCATCAACATGCTCATGGCGTCTCCTGGGGATGGCTGCGGACGAGGTGTCTGCGGATGAGGAGCAGTCCCCGAACCGTCAGATACCTCGGACCCGCGAAAAGTTCCCAGGAGGGTCAGCCGAAGCAGAGGAACGGCGCCGGGGCGGCGTCCGCCGACACAGCGGACACCGTCCCGGCGAGTGCCGTCGCGGGGTCGGCCCCGGAGGCCAGCGCGTCGTGCACCCGGACCAGGACGTCGTGAGCGGCGTTGTCGTTGACGGCGGCCGGGCTGGCGACCACGCAGCGGGCGCCGGCGTGCAGCCAGGCGGCGGTCATGCCGATCAGCTCCTCGCCCCAGCGGACCGAGGAGCGGCCGACCTCGCAGGCAGAGAGCAGCACGACGTCCGGTACGTCGGGGAGCTGGTCGATGTCGTAGCCGAACCACGTGCCGTCGACGAGCTCGAGGCCGGAGAAGAGCGGGTTCTCGGCCGAGTGGCGGCCGTGAGCGGCGACGTGCAGGACGTCGACCCGGCCGGCGAGCTCGGAGACGGCGGCCGCCGTGGCGTCGTCTCCTGCGAGGACCGGGGCCGAGCGCCAGGCCTTCGCGGCGGCCCGCACCTCCGCCTCCGCGCGTACGACGCGGGGCCCGGCCACGAAGCCCGCCGCACCGGACCGGAGCGGAGTTGCCGAACGGACCAGCCACGAGGTGGCGCTCTGGGCGACGGTGACCGGACGCCCGACCAGCCCCGGGAGCAACGTCCACGGGACACCGGCCAGCAGCCCGGACGGTGTCAGCACCAGGCGGCCTTCGCCGAGCCCTGATGGCCCGTCGAGCAGTGGATCGACGAGCAACGCTGCCACGGCGTCGAGACGTCGCGCCAGCGTGCCGCGCACCGACCCGGCCAGCGAGTCCGGCAGCTCTGCCGCAGCCATGTCGAGGTCGGGCAGCATCCCAGCCAGCGCGTCGTCGAGCCGCGACCGTTCGCCCAGGTCGTGGCGGGCGGTCCCGGCCGACGTGACCACCAGGCCGACCACGCGGTCGGCGGTGACGACGTACGCCACCAGGGCCGTGTGCTCGCCCAGTCCCGTCTGAAGATCGGCCAGCTCGACCGGGTCCGCCACCTCGCCGGAACCCCTGTGCTGCCACGCCCGCTCCCGGATCCGCCGCCGCAGCTCGGCCTCCCGCTCGGGCGCCGGCTCGGCCCGCAGCTCGGCCAGGTCGGCTGCCGTCTGCGGGTCCTGGGGCGCCCGAACCGGCTGGATCCGCGACGCAAGCATCCGCGCCCGCTCCGACCACTCGAACAGCACCGCATCCGACCGAGACTGCACCGCGAGCGACAGCCCGCGCACCGCCAGTCGTACGCCGTGGCCGACCACGTTGGTCTGCAGGTCCAACGACCCGAACGAACTCTGCCAGGCGTGCAGGTCGTCCAGCCCGGAGCGGACGTGTCCCAACGCTGCGGAGCGCCGTCCCGTGCGTTCTGCGAGCTCGGCTCGGACATCGCGTTCCAGCAGCCGCACCGCCAGCTGGTGGCGGTTGGCCCGCCCCAGTCCGGCCAGCTCCGACCGGGCGTCTTCGAGCGTGCCGCGCCGGATCAGGACGCGGGCGCGGTTCAGGCTCGTGGACATCGCCTCGGAGCCCAGTCCTTGGGCCCGCATCTCCTCCGCCAGCAGGGCCGCGTGGCTGACCAGCGCCGGCGCCTGCCGGTCCAGGCCGACGTCCGCCGCGACGACCAGGGCCTCCGCCCGGGCGCGCCAGGCGTCGTGGCCCAGCCGAGCGAACCGGGTGCGGGCCGAGGCGGCCATCCGGCGCGCCGACGCCGGGTCTCGCATCACGAGGCCACGGGCGAGGGCCAGCTCCGCCTCGCCCTGGCGCTGCCTCAGGCTCCGGGCGCCGTAGTCACGGGCCGCTCGCCGGAGCAGCTCGGCACCCTCGTCGTCAAGCCCCATGGCCAACAGCACCTCGGCCCGGTCCTGGGTGCAGACCGCGCGTAGCACCGGGCTCACCGGGGCCAGCACCGGGTACGCCGCGCTCATCGCCTCCAGCGAGCCGATCAGGTCGCCCCCCAGCATCAGCGCATAGCCGAGGTTGTGCTCGGCCTTGGCCTGCTCCACGTCGAGCCCGGCGGTGGCGAAGGCCTCCGCTGCCGCGCGGAAGTCGTCGACGGCCGCGGGCAGCCGGCCCTGGTGGAGGTACACGTCGCCCCGGTTGCCGAGCGCCCGTGCCAGGTCGGCCGGAAGCTCGGCGAGCAGCGCGATCCCCTCGGAGAACGCCGCCAGCGCGTCGGTCATCTGACCCGCGCGCATCTGGAGCATCGCCAGCTGGGCCAGCGTGACCCCACGGTCCGTCGGCCTCAGCCCTGGTCGTGCCAGCGACTCGCGGCAGAGCTGGGTGGCCGTCTCGAGGTCGCCGAGCTCCATGGCGACGTACGCGCGGCTGACCCCGAGCCGGGCGAGGAAGTCGGGATCGGTGGAGCGCTCGGCCGCCCGTTCCAGGAGCCGCCCGGCCAGGCGTACCCGGCCGTGGTTGACCGCCTCTACTGCTCGACGGTGGAGCTCCTCGGCGGTGAGCACGGACTCATCATGGCTGGATCCCCGTGCGCGACTCCACGGCATCCCACGCCCGGGAGATCGCTGTGGCCAGGTCGTCCCCGGAAGCGAGATCATCCTGGAGCTGGCGCGCCAGCAGCCCAGCCATGAGCGGAGCCGAGAACGACGTGCCGCTCCACACCCCGAAGCCTCCGCGGAAGTCGTCGGGGTCGATGGTGTCGCGAGCGCGACCGAACGCCGTGGACCGCGCCAGCGACTGCCGGCCGCCCTGGAAGGTGGTGGGGAACGTGCTCATCACCGCGGCGCCCGGCATGTACGCGCGCACCCACGGTCCGGCGTTGCTGAACATCGCGTCGGTCTCGAGGTTCGGGTTGAGGGCGCCGACCGAGACGATCGGCGGGCAGGCGGGGTCCGGCTGGACCGGCCCGTTCCCGTCCGACCAAGGAGCGAACGCCGCCGGGAAGTTCGGGCGTGCGGTCGCGTCGTTACCGACCGAGCAGACCACCAGGGTCCCCTGCAGCGAGATGTCGTGAAGGATGTCGTACAGGGTCGGATCGAAGAGCGCGTCCTGGGGTGTCTCGTGGTAGTAGCCGATCGAGAGGCTCAGGACGTCGATGAGCTTGCCGCCCTGTTGCCCGGCCCGGCCTCGCCGGATCACCTCGGCGATCTGGCTCAGCGCGGTGACCCAGTCCGACTCCACGATCGGGCCCACCGACGGCATGATCCGCCAGGAGACGATCTCCGCGTCCGGACAGGCCTGGTGCACGAGGCCGGCGATGAAGGTCCCGTGGCCCGACATCGGGTCGATCACTCCGTCGAGCGGACCGGTCAGGTCGCCGAGCACCTCAGAATCCGTGTCGGGCGCGTGGTAGCCGATCTGCACGCCGTCGAGGTCGACGTCCTTGGTCACGACGTCGTCCAGCCAGTCGTGCTCACCGCAGCCGGTGTCGAGGATGGCGACCACGGGACGACGGGTGGACATCTCCTCGTCGTTGCATCGGCGGGGCGCCGGGCCGACGTAGGCCACCGGCTGCCGGCCGCCGCTGCCCGCGACGGCATAGCTGGCGATCGGGGATCCCGAATCGCCACCGGACGGGTGCCCCCAGTCGAAGGGGTGGCCCCAGTCGAAGGGGTGGCCCCAGTCGAAGGGGCTGCTGAACACGACGTGATCGAGGCCCACGCCGCGGACGCTCTTGACGCCGAACTGGGCCCGGGTCTGCTGCAGGAGTGTCCACCCGTCCGGCGCGATCGCGGCGCGGTTGGAGGCCAGCTCGATGCTCACCGTGCGCAGCCCGTGCTTGAGCTCGGCCAGACGCCGATCCTCGGGCTCGAGCTCAACGGTCCAGCCGAGCCGCTCCGCGACCTGACCCAGCACTTCCATGGCGGCGTCGACGTCGATCGACTTGGAGATCGTCAGCCGCGGGCCGACGTAGACGGTGGGCCGAGGCTCGACACCCTCGACGACCAGCGCAGTGCCCGGGTCGAGCACCCGACCCTGCACCACCGAGTAGGCGTCACGAGGTGGCGTGGTGGGTTCGCGGTCGAGCGGCTTGCGATCGCTGGGCGGCTGGGGCGGCTGCGCTGCTTGCATCGGTCCTCAGATCTCGAAGGCGGGCGTCACGAACGGGGTGCTGCCGTCGGCCGGCTCGAGCCGGAGCCGCAGCATCCCCGGGGTCAGGTCGGGGAGCTCGAAGCGGCCGGTGTCGCCGACTTCGAGCGTGGCCAGGGTGTCCTCGTCGCGGAGCACAATGACGGAGATGGCTGAGGGCGGGACCACCCAGCCGTCGATGCGAGGAGTCTTGCTGTCGGACGAGATCCGCAGCAGCAGGTCGACGCCGTCGTGCGCGAAGCGCAGGGTGTACGCCGTGGTGGAGGCGCCGCGGGCGCCGGCCAGCTCCTCGGTCCGCTCGACGAGCAGCATCAGCTCCATGTCGAGGTCGGTGTCGGAGGCAGCCAGGGCGGCGGCAGTCTGCATCCGCGCCACCATGCCGGAGGGCACCGCATCGCGGGTCTCCCAGTAGGTGCGGACGCCCGCAAGCAGGTCGTCGTCAGTGCGCTCAGACATCGGTTTCCCCATTCTCGACAAGAGCACGCAGTTTCTGAAGGCATCGGCCGCGCGTCGGACCGATGCTGCCGACCGGCATGCCGAGGTCGGCCGCGATCTTGGTGTAGTCGGGTCGGTGTTCGAAGGCGACGATCCGCAGCAGCGCCTGGCACCGCTCGGACAGCCGCTCGACCGCGTCCCAGAGCCGGTCGTCGCCGTCGCGGCGTACGACCTCGGCCTCGGCCGACCCCTCGTCCGGGAGCCGGCGCGCCAGCTCGTCGTCCTCGACGGGGAGCGTCCGGCCGGTGGACTTGGCGACTTTCCACGCCTCGCGGCGGGCGGTCGTGGTGAGCCAGCCGCCCACGGCGGCGGGCTCCTGGATCGACGCCCGCGACCTCACCAGCGAGAGCCAGGTGGTCTGCACGACGTCCTCGGCGAGCTCAGTCGTGAGCCGGTAGGCGCGAACGACGTGCCACAGCACCGGGGTCATCACCCGGACCAGCTCGTCGAGCGCGACGGCGTCGCCCGCGGTCCAGCGCTCGAAGGCCGAGGCGGCCTGGCCCCAGACCTCGCCCGGGCGCTCGGTCGCCGCACCGCCGATCATCACGCAAGCCTCCGAGATCTCCGGGTGGTCAAGGACGGTCACGACAATCAGGAGCGACGTCCCCTCTGCCTGATACACGCCCCAGACAGGAGACCAGCGTGGCAGGTCCCCGGGCCGAGGGCGAGGACCATTCAAGCCCCACCCGCCCGATAACCTCGACGGGTGACTCCGACCGTTCGCGCCATCAGCTCGGAGGACCACCTCGCCTTCCTGCGAGCGCAGCGCTCGGCGAGCTTCCTGCAGACCCCTGCCTGGGGACGGGTGAAGTCGGAGTGGCGACATGAGTCGCTCGGCTGGTACGACGGCCCCCAGAGCACAGAGCTGGTCGGAGCCGGCCTGGTGCTCTACCGCCAGCTGCCCCGGCTCAAGCGGTTCCTGGCCTACCTCCCCGAGGGCCCGGTCCTCGACTGGTCGACCGAGCGGCTCGGCGACTGGCTGGCGCCCATGACGGCGTACCTCAAGGAGCAGGGCGCGTTCGGGATCCGCATGGGTCCGCCGGTGGTGACCCGGCGCTGGAGTGCCGCCCAGGTCAAGGAGGGGCTCGCGGACGAGGCGGCGCGCAAGCTCGCCGACCTGCCGCCCACCGAGCGCGACCCGGTCGGCGCCCGCGTCGTCTCGCAGCTCACCTCGCTGGGCTGGCGCGCCCAGGGCACCGATGATGGGTTCGCCCTCGGCCAGCCGCAGTACGTCTTCCAGGTCCCGCTGGCCGGCCGGACCGAGGCCGACGTCCTCGCCGGCATGAACCAGCTCTGGCGCCGCAACATCAAGAAGGCCGACAAGTCCGGAGTCGAGGTCATCACCAGCACCGGCCGCGGCGACGAGGAGGGCGACCTCAAGCTCTTCCACGACCTCTACGTGCACACCGCCGAGCGCGACCACTTCACCCCGCGCGGGCTGGCGTACTTCCGCGTCATGGCCGACGCGCTCGGCGCCGAGGAGCCCGACCGGTTCCGGCTCTATCTCGCGCGCCATCAGGGTGACCTGGTGGCGGCCACGATCATGGTCCGGGTCGGTGCGCACGCGTGGTACTCCTACGGCGCCTCCTCGACCGAGAAGCGCGACGTCCGCGGCTCCAACGCCGTCCAGTGGGCGATGCTCCGCGCCGCGATCGCGGCCGGTGCCGACGTCTACGACCTGCGGGGCATCACACCGACCCTCGACGCGGAGGACAGCCACGTCGGCCTGATCCAGTTCAAGGTCGGCACCGGCGGCGAGGCCGTGGAGTACGCCGGGGAGTGGGACCTGCCGCTGAACAAACCGCTCTACAAGGCCTTCGACATCTACATGAGCCGGCGGTAGGCGCGCCAGTGAGCCTCACCCTCACCGTCGACGGCGAGCGCTGGCGCGGCCACCTGCGCGGCTTCGCCGAGGCCACACCCGGACTCGTGCCGGTGGCCAAGGGCAACGGCTACGGCTTCATGCTCGGCCGGCTCGCCCGCAAGGCGCAGTGGCTCGATGACCAGGGGCTGGGTGTGGACACGCTGGCGGTCGGCACCTACGAGGAGCTCCCCGAGGTCGCGAACCGGTACGCCGGCGACCTGCTCGTGCTCACGCCCTGGCGGCCCTTCCACGCCACACCCGAGGCCGCCCTCGGCCGACGGGTGATCCACACGGTGAGCCGCCCCGACGACCTGGCCGGACTGCTCGAGGTGCAGCCGGACGCCCGGTTCGTGCTCGAGCTGGAGACCTCGATGCGCCGGCACGGCATGACAGCCCAGCAGCTGTGGGCCGTCGCGAAGAAGCTCCGCGGCGGCCGGCTCGAGGGCGTCGCGCTGCACCTCCCGCTCGCCTCGGGCCGGCATCTGGTCGAGGTCGAGAGGCTGCTCACCGACCTGGTCGCCGCGGAGCTCCCGACCAGCACCATCTGGGTCAGCCACCTGACCGCCGATGAGCTGGCCACCCTCCACTCGTCGTACGCCGACCTGACCGTCCGACCCCGCATCGGCACCCAGCTGTGGCTCGGCGACCGCGAGTCGCTGCGGGTCACCGCGACCGTCCTCGACGTGCACGAGCTCAAGCGCGGCGACGGGTTCGGCTACCGCGGCCGCAACGCCCCGCGCGACGGCCACCTCCTGGTCGTCAGCGGTGGCACCGCGCACGGCATCGGCCTCGAGTCACCCAAGGGCGAGACCGGCCTCAAGGCCCGTGCCGCGGTCGTGGCCCGCGGGGGCATGGATGCGATGGGGCTGACCCGCTCGCCGTTCTGGGTCGACGGCAAGCAGCGGCTCTTCGCCGAGCCGCCGCACATGCAGGCCTCGATGCTGTTCCTGCCCTCCGACGCTGCGGTCCCCGAGGTTGGTGACCTCGTCGACGTCCGGGTGCGCTACACCGCGACGGCGTTCGACCGCGTCGACATCAGCTGAGGCAGGGCGCACCGCCTAAGACCAGTTCAGGGCAATTGCGCTGATTTGGTCTTGTTTCACGCGTGGAACGCGACCTCTTCGGCGCGATTGCGCTGAACTGGTCTTAGGGGCGGGTCGGAGACCTCACTCCGCCGGACCGGGTCGTAGCGCGGGTACAGGACATCGCGCGTCACGAGCACGACGAGGTAGAGCTGGCCGATCATCCGGATCACGATCGCGACCCAGTACCAGCCGGCGTCCTGGCCCTCGCCGGGCGCGAGGTCGCCGTTGAGGTACCACCACACCGACGCGAAGTAGACGATCTCGCACGACTGCCACACCAGCTGGTCGCGCCAACGCGGCCGGGCCAGCGCGGCCAGCGGCAGCAGCCATAGCACGTACTGCGGCGAGTAGACCTTGTTGACCAGGAGGAAGCCGACGACCACGAGGAACCCGAGCTGCGCCAGCCGCGGCGTGCTGGGCGCTCGGAACCCGACCACCGCCACCGCCGCGCACCAGAGGCCGAACAGCGCCCAGGACCAGTGGTTGACCGTGGTCGCCGAGATCGCCTCACCGGTTGCCTGGCTCAGCACCAGCCAGGCCGACCCGAGGTCGGGGCCGCGCTCGGAGTTGAACTCCCAGAACCGCAGCCACTCGTCCTTGCCGCTGAGGTACGCCGGCGCGTTCAGCACGAACCACGACGCGACAGCCGCGAGCACGGTGTCGACCAGGTCGCGGTAGCGCTTCTCGCGCAGGCAGATGATCGCGATCGGGCCGAGCAGGAAGAGCGGGTAGAGCTTGGTGGCCGTCCCGAGGCCGATCAGCAATCCTGTCGCCACCGGCCGTCCGCGCGCCCAGGTGAACAGCGCTGCCGCGACCATGACCACGGGGAGCATGTCCCAGTTGATGAGGCCGGTGAGGAGCAGCGCCGGCGAGGCGGCGAAGGCGGCCGCGTCCCACGGTCGCCGACGATTGACGCCGGCCAGGAGCCACGCCGCCAGCATCGCCATGGCCGCGAAGCCCAGGGCGTTGACGATGACGAACCCGCGCAGCTCCTTCTTCACCTGACCGGTGCCGATCAGGTCGCCGGCCGGCTGGTCGGAGCGGGCCTGCACGTCACCGGCGCCGGTCGCCTTCTGGGTCACCCACGCGGCGCCGTACGCGAAGTAGGCGATGCCGACGGGATACTCCATCACCTCGTAGCGGGCCCGCACCTGCGCGTCGTCGGAGTAGGGCCACTCCAGCTCGACCAGCCCGCGCCCGGTGTAGAGGTAGGGCAGGTCGGAGTAGCACATGTGCGTGTAGCGCTCGTCGTCGTAGACCCAGTACTCCTGATAGCAGCCGCTCTTCTGCACCATCCCGAGCGCGAAGAACGCCGCCGCCAGCAGGACCAGCACCCGGGTCGGCGTCCACCACGGGTGCCGCGTCGCGTGCGACCCCACCGGCCCCCCGACGCCCTCGCTGAGGGCGGTGACGACCGGATCGTCCAGGGTCGGGTGGACGTGGCCGTCCGCAGGGGGGCGGCTCACGTCACCAGCGCATCCGGTTCCACCAGGCCCACGTGAGGGCGGCGCTGTTCGCGGTGCCCACAGCGGCCGCGCGGGTCGCCGTCGCGGTGGCGCTCGGCGTACAGCCCAGGATGTCGCAGGTCGGCGTCGGGGTCGGGGTGTCCGTCGGCGTCGGGGTCGGCGGGGGCGGGGTCGGCACCTCGGTCGTCGGCGGCTGGGTCGGCAAGGTCGGCGTCGGCACCTCGGTCGGAGTCTTGGTCGGCCGCCCGGTGTTGCTCGGCGTCTCGGTTGGCGTCGGCTTCTGGGTCGGCTTCGGCGGCAATGTCGGCGAGTGGCCGTCGTCGGGCGCCTCGCCGTCGACGTACGCCGGCTCCGGGAAGTCCAGCTCCTCGACCCCCTCCATGTCGCGCGTCATGATCGCGGTCCACGTCTTGGCCGGGTAGTTGCCGCCGAAGTAGCCGTCGCGGCCGTCGGACGAGGCCGGCAGCCAGCCGTCCAGCTTGCCGGTGCCCTTGCCGCGGACGTACATCACCGACGTGGCCAGCTGCGGCGTGAAGCCGGTGAACCACGACGACGAGACGTCGCCGTTCGAGACCGTGGCCGTACCGGTTTTGCCGGCGACCGGGCGGCCGAGCGCCGCCGCCTCGAAGCCGGACCCGGACTCGACGACCTGCTGCATCGCGTAGGTGATGTCTGCGGCGATGTCGGCGCCCAGGGTCTCGTCGATGGCCTGCGTGTCGCTGACCGAGTGGTCGTAGAGCGTCTCGCCCTGCTTGTCGACGACCTTCTCGATGATGTACGGCGCGTGGAACCGGCCACCGTTGGCGATGGTGGCGTAGCCGTTGGCCATGTTGATCGGGCTCACCGTCGCGGAGCCGAGCGCGATGGCGGGAAACGGCTCCAGACCCGCCGTGTGATCGGGGAAGCCGTAGGCATTCTTGCGCGGCGCCTTCGCTGGGGGGATCCCCATCGCGTTCATCATCTCCATGACCTTCTGCGGGCCGTCGGGGATGGACGTGGTGAGGTCCACGAACGCCGTGTTGATGGAGTCCTCGGTGGCCTTGATCAGGTTGACCGCCGAGCCGTAGCTCGAGTCCCCCTGGTTCTCCACCTCGCCGGTGCCGTCGGGGAGCTCGAAGGGGGAGTTGCCGTCGAAGGTGTCCTTGAGCGAGAAGCCCGCCTTGATGCCGGCCGCCAGCGCGAACGGCTTGAGCGTCGAGCCGCCCATGCCGCCGGCCACGGCCCAGTTGATCTGGGACTCGAGGTAGTCCTGCCCCCCGTAGATGCCCTTGACAGCTCCGCTGTCGACCTGCACGCTCGCCACGCCGACGTGCAGGTTCTTGTCGAGGTCCGGGCCCTGGGGGCGCATCTCGAGGACGCCCTCCTCGGCGGCATCCATCGCCTTCTTGGTGAAGGTCGTGGTCACCCGCAGGCCGCCGCCATCGATCTCGTCCTCGGTGAGCAGTGGCTCGCCGTCTTCGCCCTTGAGGTTCAGCAGCGCGGACTTGACCATCGTCAGGACGTGGCCCTTCTGCCCGCCGTACGTGCTCTCGGCCTTCTCCGGCTCGAACTTGGGCAGCCGCTTGGCAGCTTGCGCCGCCTCGTCGGCACTGATCTTGTCGGCCGTGGCCATGCCGTCGAGGACGTACCCGTAGCGCTCCCGCAGCGCGATCTTGGAGTCCTTGCCGTTGGCCGGGTCGAAGTGGGTCGGGTTGTTGATGATGCTCGCCAGCGCCGCGCTCTCCTTGAGCGACAGCTCCGCGGCCGGCTTGTCGAAGTAGGCGACGGCGGCGGCCTGGATCCCGTAGGCGCCACGCCCGAAGTAGATGGTGTTGAGGTAGCCCTCCAGGATCTCCTGCTTGGTCGTCGTACGGCCCAGCTTGAGGGAGAGGATCGCCTCCTTCAGCTTGCGCGTGTAGGAGCGCTCCTGGGTGAGGTAGAGGATCTTGATGTACTGCTGGGTGATCGTCGACGCACCCTGGGTCGCATTGCCCGAGGCGTTGTTGAACGCGGCGCGGACGATGCCCTTGTAGTCGATCCCGCTGTCGCTCCAGAAGGTGCGGTTCTCCGCGGCGACCACCGCGTCCTTTACGTCCTCGGGCATCTGGTCATACGGGATGGAGTCGCGGTTCTGCTTGGCGTACTGGCCCAGCTCGGTCTCGCCGTCGTCGTAGTAGACGAAGGAGGTGTTGGTCTCGAAGTCAGTGTTCGGGTCGGGCAGCTTGGTCGTCTTGTAGAGGTAGACGAACCCGCCCGCGACGGTCAGGACGCCGACCAGGCCGACGATCAGCACGTACATCAGCACCCGGCGGATCTTGGCTCCGCGCGTGCGGACCTTCTTGGGCTTGCCGTTCCTGCCCAGGGTGGTGCGCTGGGTCTGGCCGTTCTTGCCGTTGGGGGCCTTCTTGGCCGCGCTCTTGCCGGCATTGCCTCGCGCCGCGGGGGCCGTCTTGCGCACCGGGGGTCGGCTGCGCCCGCCGCCCGAGCCCGCCTTCCGCTTGCCTGCCACGCTGCACGAGGTTACGCAACCGACCTAGCAATCGCCGAGTCGGCGGCGCGGTGCGCCGCGTCACGCCGTGACACGTCGGATCCGCATTCGCGATGTACCACGCATTCGCAATCCGCAGATATATCGCTACGATAGGTCTGTGGCACGGCGTGGAGAGACCATCGAGCTGGCAGTCCTGGGGCTGCTGCACGAGGGACCCATGCACGGCTACGAGCTCCGCAAGCGCCTCAACCTGATGCTCGGGTGGGGGCGCGTGCTGTCCTACGGCTCGCTCTACCCGACGCTGAAGAAGATGCTCCGGGGCGCGCTGATCGAGGAGTCCACCGCGTCGACGCCGCTCTCGCGCCGCCCGAAGATCGTCTACCAGGTGACCGAGGCCGGCACCCGGGAGTTCGAGCGGCTGATGTCGGAGGTCGGTCCCACCGCCTGGGAGGACGACAACTTCGACATCCGGTTCGCGTTCTTCTCCTCGACCGACATGGAGATCCGGCTGCGCGTGCTCGAGGGCCGCCGGATGCGGCTCCAGGAGCGGCTCGACCGGATCCAGCGCGAGCTGTCGATGACCCAGAAGGAAGCCGACCGGTACGCCGGCGAGCTCCAGCGCCACGGCGTGGAGTCGGTCGAGCGCGAGGTCAACTGGCTGTCCGACCTCATCAACGCCGAGCGCAACGACCCCACGCCCATCAACCCCCCGCCCACCGCAGAAACGTCCTGATGACACGCCTGACGACAAATGGCGTCAGGTGTCAACGAGAAGGGAAACGCACCCCATGGGTTCGGTTCGAGTAGCAATCGTCGGAGTCGGCAACTGTGCGACGTCCCTGATCCAGGGCGTGCACTACTACCGGGATGCCGACCCCAGTGGCACCGTGCCCGGGCTCATGCACGTCACCTTCGGCGACTACCACGTCAACGACGTGGAGTTCGTCGCGGCGTTCGACGTCGACGACATGAAGGTCGGCAAGGACCTCTCCGAGGCCATCAACGCCTCCGAGAACAACACGATCAAGATCTGCGAGGTGCCCACGCTGGGCATCGAGGTGCAGCGCGGCCACACCCTCGACGGACTCGGCAAGTACTACCGCGAGACCATCGAGGAGTCGGGCGCCGAGCCGGTCGACATCGTTCAGGTCCTCAAGGACACCGAGGCCGACGTACTCGTCTCCTACCTGCCCGTGGGATCGGAGGCGGCCGACAAGTTCTACGCCCAGTGCGCGATCGATGCCGGCGTCGCCTTCGTCAACGCGCTCCCGGTCTTCATCGCCTCGGATCCGGTGTGGGCCAAGAAGTTCGAGGACGCCGGCGTCCCGATCATCGGCGACGACATCAAGTCCCAGGTCGGCGCGACCATCACCCACCGGGTGCTGGCCAAGCTGTTCGAGGACCGCGGCGTGGCGCTGGACCGCACCTACCAGCTCAACGTCGGCGGCAACATGGACTTCAAGAACATGCTCGAGCGCGAGCGCCTGGAGTCCAAGAAGGTCTCCAAGACCCAGGCCGTGACGTCCAACCTGACCGGCTCGCTGGCCGGTGTGGGCGCCGACGACCGCAACGTGCACATCGGCCCGTCCGACTACGTCGCCTGGCTCGACGACCGCAAGTGGGCCTACGTCCGCCTCGAGGGCCGCGCGTTCGGTGACGTCCCGCTGAGCCTCGAGTACAAGCTCGAGGTCTGGGACTCGCCCAACTCGGCCGGCATCATCATCGACGCGATCCGCGCCGCGAAGATCGCCAAGGACCGCGGCCTCGGTGGCCCGATCCTCTCCGCGTCGTCGTACCTCATGAAGTCCCCGCCGGTGCAGCTCCCCGACGAGGAAGGCCGCGCCCGCGTGGAGGCCTTCATCCGCGGCGAGGAGTAGCTCTCTTTCTCGGCTCGCGTCGAGATGCAGAAAATGGCTGTCCTGGACTGACCGGGGCAGCCATTTTCCGTATCTCGACGGCTCATCCACAGGCACTGAAACCCGCTGGTTCAGGGCGGAGCGTCCGGGCAGAGCCCGGTGGTGGAACATCCGTGGAGTCTCATTGCACCGCCGGTGACCGGACTGGTCGTCCCGGTGCGCGTCGACCCCTCGGGCGACACCGGTCCCACCCGGGGACAGGCTCGCGGACCGGGCTTTCGGTGCACGTCTGCGGGCAGGTTCGTGCCCGCCGAAGTGAGCGACGAGCTCGTCGAGCAGCGGATCCTGGAGGCGTACGCCGGGGCCGGCCCGCGCGCTGTCATCACCGGTTGGGCAGGGTTGCGCCTGCTGGGTGGCGGCTTCTTCGACGGGTTGGCCAGAGATGGCGTGACCCCGCTGCCCGTGCCGATCGCCGCGAACGGCGGGAGGATCGACCCACGACCCGGCGTCCTGCTCACTCACGACCGGATCCCGGCCGACGAGGTGGTGCTGGTCCACGGCATGCGGTGTGCGATCGCCGAGCGCGCGCTCTTCGACGAGATCCGACGCGTGGGGGGCTTCGAGGACCAGGTGGTGGCCGCCGACATGGCCTTCGGTGGTGAGCTGACCTCGATCCGGCGGATGCGCCGCTACCGCTGGTCCCGCTACTGGTACCGCGATGTGCGCCGACTCGACCGAGTCCTGCCGTACGCCAGCGAGCACGCGAGATCCCGCCCCGAGGTCGACTTCCGCTTGCTCTGGGTCCGAGAAGTCGGGTGGGCAGACCCGCTGGTCAACCGCGAGGTGCGCGACCTTGACGGTGGGTTCGTCGGCATCCCGGACCTCCTCGACGTCAAGCGCGGCGTGGTCGGGGAGTTCGCCGGCGCCGGCCATCGCGCCGCGGATCAGCACGAGGACGACCTCGGCCGAGCCGACCGCTTCCACCGGGTCGGTCTGCAGATCGTGGAGGTAGTGCGCCGCGACCTCTCCGACGTGCCCCGGGTCCAGGTGCGGATGTCTCAGGCCGCTGAGCGGGCAGCCCTCCTGCCCCAGTGCTGGAAGCTGGGTCCGCCCACCGAGAGCCTGGACAGCCGGCTCGACCGACGGGATCGTCGAGTTCCGGATTTTGGCTGACCCAGAGGACCCACGGCAGCCATTTTCCGTATCTCGACGAGTCAGCGCGAGGCCCACCACTCCAGGAGGGCGGCCTTGGCGGCGTCGTCGGACATCGGGCCGTGGTCGAGGCGGAGCTCGAGGAGGTAGTTGTACGCCGCGCCGACGTCGCGGCCGGGCGGGATGTCGAGCAGCTCCATGATCTGGTTGCCGTCGAGGTCGGGGCGGATGGCGTCGAGCTCCTCCTGCTCTCGCAGTCGGGCGATCCGGGTCTCGAGGTCGTCGTAGGTCCGCCGCAGCCGCTCGGCCTTGGCTCGGTTGCGGGTGGTGCAGTCCGCGCGGGTCAGGACGTGCAGCCGCTCGAGCTGGTCGCCCGCGTCGCGCACGTAGCGGCGTACAGCGGAGTCGGTCCACTCGCCCGAGCCGTAGCCGTGGAACCGCAGGTGCAGCTCGACCAGCTTGGCCACCGCGTCGGTCTCGTCCTTGGAGAAGCGCAGGGCCTGCATCCGCTTGCGGGTGATCTTCGCGCCGACCACGTCGTGGTGGTGGAAGGTCACCGAGCCGTCGTCGAGGAACTTCCGGGTCCTCGGCTTGCCCACGTCGTGCATCAGCGCCGCGAACCGCGACACGAAGTCCGGGCCGACGCCGGGCAGCCGGTCCTCGAGGTCGATCGACTGCTCCAGCACGGTGAGCGTGTGCTCGTAGACGTCCTTGTGCCGGTGGTGCTCGTCGCGTTCGAGGGCGAGCGCGGGCAGCTCCGGCAGGACGCGCGCCGCGATTCCCGTCTCGACGAGCAGGGCCAGCCCGCGCCGGGGGTACGACGCCGAGATCAGCTTCACGAGCTCGTCGCGGACCCGCTCGGCCGAGATGATCTCGATCCGCTCGGCCATCCCCGTCATCGCGGCGACCACCTCGGGCGCGACGACGAAGCCGAGCTGGGCGGCGAACCGCGCGGCCCGCATCATCCGCAGCGGATCGTCGGAGAAGGAGTCCTCGGGCGCGCCCGGGGTCCGGAGCAGACCGGACGCCAGGTCGATCACGCCGCCGTACGGGTCCTCGACCACCCGGCCGGGCAGCCGCACCGCCATCGCGTTGATGGTGAAGTCGCGTCGGCCGAGGTCGCCCTCGAGGGTGTCGCCGAAGTCCACGGTCGGCTTCCGCGACGTCGGGTCGTACGCCTCGGAGCGGTAGGTCGTCACCTCGACGGTCCACTCCCCCTTCCGGCAGCCGATGGTGCCGAAGTCGCGGCCCATGTCCCAGGTCGCGTCACCCCACTCCGCGAGCAGCCGCTCGGTGTCGTCGGGCCGCGCGGAGGTGGCGAAGTCGAGGTCGGTGTGTGGCCGGCCCAGCATCGCGTCGCGCACCGGCCCGCCGACCAGCGCCAGCTCATGGCCGGCGTCCGCGAAAACACGTCCGAGGTCGTCGACCACCGGCGCGATCCGCTCCAGCTCGGCGGCCGCGTTGCGCTGGAGCTCCACCACGGTCGGCGGGGGCGACTCGGGTGCGGACACGAGGGTCAACTGTAGGGCGGGTACGCCGATCGACGGGTCTCGGGACGCACAGCCTGGAGGTCTAACCTCTACGCATGCTCCGCCGGTCGTCGTTCAGTGCTGCCCTCGCGGCACTGGCGCTCCCGGTGCTGCTGGCCGGACCGGGCCACGCCGACGACGGAGGTACGCCGAACGACGACCCGGGAGCACAGGCCGAGCTGCGCAAGGAGCAGGGCGTCGCGCCGCCCCGCAAGCAGGTGGTGAGCCGGCGCGCCAAGCAAGCCCGCGCCGACACCGCCGCTCCCTTGGCGATGACCATCGACCAACTGACTCCCTCGACGATCCCCGAGAGGGGCATGGTCCGGGTGTCCGGGACGATCACCAACAACGACACCGTCGCCTGGTCGACGATCAACGTCTACGCGTTCGTCTCCGATGACCCGTTGACGACAGCCGACCAGCTCGACAAGGCAGCGGCCACCCCCGAGGACGCCGTGGTCGGCGTCCGAATCACCGACGAGCAGCACGTGTACAACATCGAGGAGCTGGCGCCGGGCGACCAGGCGACGTACACCCTCAGCATCCCGCGCAGGCTGCTCCAGGCGGACACTCCCGGCGTCTACTGGTTCGGCGTGCACGCGCTCGGTGAGGGGCCGGACGGCCGCGACACGGCCGCCGACGGCCGAGCCCGCACCTTCCTGCCGCTGGTCCCCCCGGCCCGCACCGGACAGCAGCCCACCGCCGTGGTGATCCCGCTGCGCCACCGCCTCGTCTACACCAACGATGGCTCGCTCGACGACCTCGCCGGCTGGACCCAGACCCTCTCCCAGGACGGTCGGCTCCGCTCGCTCGTCGACTTCGGGGCCAGCTCCGGCGACCGCACCGTGACCTGGGTCGTCGACCCGGCGCTCATCGACGCCGTACGTCGACTGGCCGACGGCAACCCGCCCAGATCGATGGCGGCCAACCTGGAGGCCGGCCAGGAGGACGGCGAGGACGAAGGCGACGAGGCGTCCGAAGACCCCTCTGCGAGCGCCACCCCGACCGAGCAGCCCACCGAGACCCCGGCGGCGGATCCGGAGAGCGCCGACGACAGCCCACTCGACCTGGACGAGCTCGACCCGGTCGTTCAGGCGGCCGCCCAGGCCGCGCAGGCCTGGCTGGCCAGGCTGGGCGACGCGATGCGCCCCGAGGACCAGGTCATGTCACTGCCGTACGGCGACGTCGACGCCTCCGCCGCCGCGGTGCACAACCCGAAGCTCTACGAGCGCGCCGTCGTCCGGGCCGGCACGACGCTGCCGGGCTTCGACATCACCACCACCCCGGTGCTGTCCTCGCCGAGTGGCTACCTGACCGAACAGGCGATCCAGGGCGCCGTACCTGGCTCGACCATCCTGCTGACCGACGCGATGTTCGAGGACCCGGCCTCGGCCCCGGCCGTGGCCGACACCGAGGGCCACGACGTGGTCGTCACGTCGACCGCGGCCGGCGAGGGTGGCCCGGGCCCGGGAAGCCAGACCTCGATCACCGCGATGCGGCAGCGGCTGCTCTCGGAAGCCGCGGTGCGGTTCCTCCGCGGCGGCCGGGCGCCGCTCACGCTGCTGGTCCCGCACGACTGGAACCCCTCCGACGGCAGCGGTGCGTTCTTCAGCGGCCTCGACGCCAGCTGGCTCGACCTCACGTCGGTGCGGGCGGTGAGCCAGGCGGCCACACCCACCCCGGTCGACGCCGCCACCCTGCGCTACCCGCAGTGGCAGGAGGTCGCGGAGCTCGACCAGCCGAACTTCGACTCGGCGGACGAGCTGATCCGAAGTGGTGTCGCCCTCCAGAACCTGCTCACCCTCAACAACATCGTCTCCGGCAGCGTCACCGACCAGGCCCTCGGCACCGTGTCGTACTACGCGCGGACCAGGCCCATCGAGAACCGCGCGTCAGCAGACGCTTCCAGGCTGTGGATCGAGAACCGGCTGGCGCGGGTGCACGTCGAGGCTCCCCGCGCGGTCACGCTGTCCAGCTCGAGCGGGCGGTTCCAGGCGACGATCAGCAACGGGCTCGACCAGCCGGTGACCGTCACGATCGGCGCCCGTGCGGACGACCGGCTCATCATCGACAGCCCAGCCGCGATCGAGATCCCGCCAAACAGCCGGGTCGCGGTACTGCTCACGGCCCGTACCAACGAGAACGGCATCCACCAGGCGACCCTGGTCGTCACCGACAAGCGCGGTACGCCGCTCGGCGCGACCACCGACCTCACCATCCGGTCGGCGCAGTTCAGCAATGTGATCTGGCTGTTCATCGGCATCGGTTGCGCCCTGCTCTTCGGGGCGATCGGCGTCCGCCTGTTCCGGCGGGTCCGCAACGCCCGGCGGGCGCCACAGGAGGCCGGGGCCGGCGACAACGACGGGGCCGGCGACGGGCCCGAGCCGACCGACCAGAAGGAACCCGCAGGAGCGGCCACCAGGTGACCGACCAGCCGACCGACCCGCCCGTCGACCCCGCCGTGGACGAAGCGGACGAGCAGTCGACCCTGCTCTCGAACAGTGCGGTGATGGCCGCCGGCACCACGGTGTCGAGGCTCAGCGGCTTCGTCCGAGCCGCACTGCTCTCCTACGCGCTCGGCAGGTCCCTGCACGCCGACGCCTTCAACGTCGCGAACTCGCTGCCGAACATGCTCTACATCCTGCTTGCCGGCGGAGTGTTCAACGCCGTCCTCGTGCCGCAGCTGGTGCGGTCGCTCCGCAACGACCCCGACCGCGGCGACGCCTACACCAGCCGGGTCATCACCGTGGCCGGACTGTTCCTGGTCGCCGTGACGATGCTGCTGGTGGTCGCGGCGCCGTTGCTCGTCGACCTCGTCGCCCCGACGTACGACGGCGCGGTGCGCGACTCGGCGATCGCCTTCACCCGGCTCTGCCTGCCGCAGGTGTTCTTCTACGGGATGTACGTCCTGGTCGGGCAGATCCTGAACGCGCGCGGGTCGTTCGGGCCGATGATGTGGGCGCCGATCGCCAACAACGTCATCGCGGTCATCGTCCTGCTCATCTACATCGTCGGCTTCGGCAAGGCCGAGGGCGCCGAGGTGCAAGGTCCCTTCTCCCGTGGCCAGGAGCTGCTGCTCGGCGTCGGCTCGACGCTGGGGATCGTGGTCCAGCTCCTGATCCTGGTGCCGTACCTGCGCCGCGCCGGCTTCGCCTACCGGCCTCGGCTCGATCTGCGTGGCAGCGGCCTCGGGCACACGCTGCGGCTGGGTGTCTGGACGGTGCTGTTCGTGATCGTCAACCAGATCGCCTACGTCGTCGTGCAGCGGCTCGCCACGGGCGGTGCGGCCGCGTCGCCGGACGGTACCGGCTTCACCGTCTACTCCTTCAGCTTCCTGGTGGTGATGGTCCCGCACTCGATCGTGACCGTCTCGCTGGCGACCGCGATGCTCACGGGCCTCTCCGCGCACGCAGCCGTCGGTGACCGCACCGCGCTGGCGGGCTCCCTGGCGGGCACGTTGCGAGCAGCGCTCGCGGTGATCGTGCCCTTCGTCGCACTGCTGCCGGTGATCGCGCCCGACCTCGCCCGGGTGGTCTTCGCGCACGGCGCTGCGGCCGAGGGCGGTGTGGACGCCTACGTGCCGACCCTCTCTCTCTTCGGCCTGGGCATCTTCTTCTTCACGTTCCACTACCTGGTGCTGCGGGGCTTCTATGCACTCGAGCTGAACCGCACCGTCTTCTTCGTGCAGTGCCTGGTCGCGGCCACCAACATCGTGGCTGCGGTCGCCCTCGTCGCCGCGACCTCGGCCGAGCACACGTCACCCGCCCTCGTGGTCGCCTACGCCGCGTCGTACGCCGTGGGCGCGGTCGTCTCGTACCTGCTGTTGCAGCACCTGCTGGGTGGGCTGCGCAGCCGCCGGCTGCTGGTCTTCGGCGGCCGGCTGGCGATCGCGACGGGGCTGGCGACCGGGCTGACGTTCCCGGTGGCCCAGGTGCTCGACGGGCTGGCCGACGATCCGGGGTTCGTGATCGCCGCGGCCCGGCTGGTCGCCGTGGGTGCTGTCGACGTGCTGTTGTTCCTGGTCTTCGCGCGGTTGCTCCGGATCCAGGAAGTCAGCCAGGTGGTAGCAACGCTGACCCGACGATCTCGCGCCTGAACCGCCTTACCATGGGTGACCTCGGGAGAGTCTGGAGACCGGAAGGGAGCACGGTGCCGCACGCGACCCGGGCCGGCGACGTGCTTGCCGACCGGTATCGGCTGGTCGACCTGCTCAGCGAGAGCGGGGGTGGCCGGTTCTGGCGCGCGCACGACCGCATTCTCGAGCGGCACGTCGCCGTCCACGTGATCGGGGCCGACGACCCGCGTGCGGAGCTGCTCCTCGACGCGGCCCGCCGCTCCGCGACGGTCCTCGACCCGCGCATCCTGCGGGTGCTCGACGCCGAGCGGACCAGCGAGTGCTGCTTCGTCGTCAACGAGTGGGGGTCCGGGACCTCGCTCGACATCATGCTGGCAAGCAACGGGCCGCTCTCGCCGCGGCGTGGGGCGTGGCTGGTCAGCGAGGTGGCCGACTCCGTCGCCGCCGCGCACGCGCACGGCGTCGCCCACGGGCTGCTCTCCCCCGAGAACGTGCTGCTCGACAACGCGGGCTCGGTCCGTCTCATCGGCTTCTGCGTCGACGCGGCATTGCACGGCCTGCCGCCGGGCGACCCGCAGCGCGACGTGGTCGACCTTGCCGGGCTGCTGCACGCGACCCTGACCGGCCGCTGGGCAGGGGTCTCGCCGTCCGGCGTGCCTCGCGCCCCCGAGAAGCACGGCCGGGTGCTCCGGCCCCGGCAGGTGCGGGCCGGCGTACCCAGCGGCTTGGACGACCTGTGCGACGAGCTGCTCAACCCGCGCGGCCAGCAGACACGGGACGTCGGCAGCGCCCGCGGCATCCAGAGCTTCCTGGCCGACTTCGTCGGCGACCCGACCGGGCTGGGCCCGGCGATCGCGGCCGGCAACCCGGAGAAGAACGAGACGGTCGTGCTCCCCGCAGTACCCGAGATCCTGGCCAGGCCGCACCCCGACGACTGGGTGCCACCGCCCGAGCCCGAGGAGCCCGACCTCCAGCCCGATCCCGAGCCCGATCCCGAGCCGGAACCGGAGGTCCCCACCCAGGCCGGGCTGCCGATCTTCGACGACGAGAACGACGAGGTCTCCTGGCTGCGGGCCCGCGACGAGCCGGCGCCGCCGCCCCCGCCGTTCGAGGAGCCGCCGGAGCGGCCGCTGTTCGCCGAGGAGGCGCGCAAGCCTCGCTACGCGCGCCCGGACACCGGGCCGGTGGTGGCGCGCGGCGACGAGTACTGGCCCTTCGACCACGTCCGTTCGAGCGGCAGCGGCCTCATGCCGGCCCTCGACGAGCTGACCGACACCCGAGAGCAGGTGCCGGGCCGCAACTGGCTGCGGCTGGCGATGCTGGTCGCGGTGGTGCTGGTGCTGCTCGTGACTGTGGCGATCGCGGTCAACCTCAGCCGCGGCAAGACCCCGCTGGGTGCCGAACCCGACGACGACGAGCCGACCCCCTCGAGCTCGCCGACGGTCGCCACGCCAGAGGCGTCGCCCACGACGTTCACCGACCTCCAGGCGGACGACCTCGACCCGCAGGGGGACAGCGAGGAGAACCCCGGCGACGTGGCCGGTGCCGTCGACGGCGACCAGGCCACGGCGTGGACCACGCTCACCTACAAGCAGCAGCTCGGCCCCGACGGCCTCAAGCGCGGCGTCGGTCTGGTCGTCGATCTCGGCCAGTCCCGCGCCGTACGCCGGGTCGACCTCACCCTGGTCGGCCTGCCGACCGCGCTCTCGCTGTACTTGTCCGACGACGTCCCGACCAACCCCGAGCAGCTGACCCCGGTCGCTGAGGTGCAGGCGGACAGCGCCGCGGCGAGCGTCGACCTCGACGAAGCCCCGGCCGGGCGCTACCTCACGATCTGGTTCACCTCGCTCCCGGGTGTCGCCGGCGGCTTCAAGGGTGGGATCGTTGACCTCGTGGTGGCCGGATGATCACCCCACGGAACCGCACGGGTGGGGCGCTGCGCGCGGAGACCGCGCGCTTCCGCGGGGACCCCGAAAAAGCATGAACTCTCCCGCCGAGCTGGAGCGCACCGACCACGACCTCCTGCAGGCCCACGTCGACGGCGACCCCGACGCGTTCGCCACCCTCTTCCGCAAGCACCGCGACCGGCTCTGGGCGGTGGCCCTGCGCACCATGGGCAACCCCGACGACGCCGCCGACGGCCTGCAGGACGGCATGATCGCGGCCTACCGCCGCGCCGGCTCGTTCCGTGGCGACGCCGCGGTCACCACCTGGCTGCACCGGGTCGTGGTCAATGCCTGCCTCGACCGGCTCCGGGCCGCCAAGGTGCGCCGGGCCGAGCCGCTGCCCGAGGACCTCGAGGACATGGGCGACCGCGGCTCCCTGGTCACGTCCACGACCGAGGCCGCCGACCCCGCCGATCTCGCGGTCGTCGACGAGCGCCGGCGTACGGTCCTGGCCGCCCTCGACCAGCTGCCCGCCGACCAGAAGGCCGCCCTGATCCTGGTCGACATGGAGGGCTACCCGGTCGCCGAGGTGGCCGCGATGCTCGACTGTGCCGTCGGCACCGTGAAGTCGCGCTGCTCGCGCGGCCGGGCCAGGCTGGCCACCATGCTCGGCGTCCTCCGCCCCGGTGGTGACCCGGACCACGTGCCCCCGGGGAACCCCGACCCACTCCCGGCCGTCCCAACCACGGAGGCGTCCCGCGCCCCGCCCGATTCTGGCTGAGTCGTCCACCGTCCCGTCCCAGCCACACACTCCTGAAACCCCGAGAGGAGGCGTACCTCCCATGAGCGACCAGCATGATGCCGGCTCGCTGCCCGAGCTCACCTCCGAGCAGGAGTCGGCGGTACGCAACCTGCTCGCTGAGGCCCGGCACGACGTGCCGATCCCGAGCGAAGTCGCCGACCGGCTCGACACCGTGCTCGCCGGCCTGAGCCGCGACGAGCCCGGCGCCCCCGGGGTCGCGCCGGTCCTCGATCTGGCCGCCCGCCGGCGACGGCGCAACGCCGCGGGTGTCCTGGCCGGCGCCGCGGCGGTGATCGTGGCCGGCTTCGTGGGCGCTCAGGTGATCGACGTCAGCTCGGACGACGGTGACGACGCGACGAGCACAGCTGCCGACGCCGATCGCGAGGGCCCGGCGAAGGACAACAACGCCGACGCCGGCGGCGATGGCCTCGAGTCGCCCGGGGAGGAGTCGGCCCCGCAGGCGACCGCCGACCAGTTCCCTCTCATTCTTCGTTCGGAGCACCTGGCGAGCGACGTCGAGGACCAGCTCCTGAACTACGAGACCGCGTCCGGCTCGGTGCGCGCCCCGGGTTACGCGGCGCTCGACACTGTCGGGTGCTCTCCGGGGCCAGCCTCCAGCAAGTTCGGCGCCGGCGAGCTCTTCCCCGCGCTCTTCGACGGCACGCCCGCGGTTCTGGCGCTCCGGCCGCCGGCCGACGGCGTACAGCTGGCCGACGTGCTGGCCTGCGACACGGCGGCCTCGTTGGCCTCGGTCAGCATCACGCCGCGCTGACGCTCGGGCGGGAATCTTCCTCCCCTAGGATCGGTTGTTGAACTACCGACCATTCGAGGAGACCTTCGGTCCATGTCAGAGCCCCGCAACGTCATCATCATCGGCTCCGGCCCGACCGGCTACACCGCTGCGGTGTACGCCGCCCGGGCCAGCCTGCAGCCGCTCGTCTTCGAGGGTTCGGTGACCGCTGGCGGCGCGCTGATGAACACCACCGAGGTCGAGAACTTCCCGGGCTTCCGCGACGGCATCATGGGCCCGGCGCTCATGGACGAGATGCGCACCCAGGCCGAGCGGTTCGGTGCCGAGCTGGTCTCCGACGACGTCATCGAGGTCGACCTCACCGGTGACATCAAGATCGTCAAGACCCACACCGAGACGTTCACCGCCAAGGCCGTGATCCTGGCCATGGGCTCCGGCTACCGCAAGCTCGGCCTGCCCCGCGAGGAGGAGCTCTCCGGACGCGGCGTCTCGTGGTGTGCCACCTGTGACGGCTTCTTCTTCCGTGAGCAGCACATCGCGGTCGTCGGCGGCGGTGACTCAGCGGTCGAGGAGGCGACGTTCCTGACCCGGTTCGGCTCCAAGGTCTCGATGATCGTGCGCCGCGACGAGCTGCGCGCCTCGAAGATCATGCAGGAGCGCGCCTTCGCCGACCCCAAGCTCGAGATCATCTGGAACTCCGCGGTCCACGCCATCAACGGCGAGGACCGCCTGGAGTCGGTGACCCTCGAGGACACCGTGACCGGTGAGACGCGTGTGCTCGATGCGACCGGGCTGTTCATCGCGATCGGCCACGACCCGCGGTCCGAGCTGCTCACCGGACAGGTGGACCTCGACGACAACGGCTACGTCATCGTCGACCACCCCTCCACCCGCACCAACCTGACCGGCGTCTTCGCCGCCGGCGACCTGGTCGACCACCACTACCGCCAGGCCGTCACCGCAGCCGGCACCGGCTGTGCGGCCGCGCTCGACGCCGAGCGCTACCTGGCGGACATCGCACAGCTCGCGGACCCCAACAAGACCGAGGCCCGGGCCGACGCAGAGGTGGTCATCGAGGAAGCGCAGGTCGCGGGGGCGTGAGCCTCCGTCGTCGCCAGGTCGGGCGGCGCGGTGCGGGAACAATCCCCAGCGACGTGCGGTTGACTTAGGCAGGCTTCGAGCTTGTCGACCCGGTTCTGGGTCGACCCATCATCAGAAAGGTGGCCATCGTGGCTCAGATCGAGTCCGTGACCGACGCCGAGTTCGACGCGCAGGTCCTCAAGTCCGACAAGCCCGTTCTCGTGGACTTCTGGGCGGAGTGGTGCGGCCCGTGCAAGCAGGTCCAGCCGATCCTCGACGAGATCGCCGGGCAGCACGGCGACAAGATCACCTTCCTGAAGATGAACGTCGACGAGAACCCTGTGACCCCGTCGTCCTATCGCGTCACCGGCATCCCGACTCTCAACGTGTACAAGGGCGGCGAGGTCGTGAAGTCGATCGTCGGTGCCCGCCCGAAGCAGGCGCTGCTCAACGAGCTGTCGGAGTACATCGCCTGACGTTCAATTCAGAACGCAACCACAAACGGAGCCTCGGTCCGAGCTCGCTCGGGCCGAACGGCGGAGAAGCCACAAGAGGGCGGCGTCCGACTCACGCGTCAGCGGGAGTCGGGCGCCTCCCTCTGTATGTGGCTAGCAGGGTGTGCCTTCCCCGGGCGCACGCGCACGGCACCAACGAGACGCTCCAGCGCCGCCTCCACCTCGTCCTTGAGGGAGAGCGCGGCCCGGAGGTCCATCCGCATCCGCGGGGTGGCGCTGTGCGCTCGCTGGGTCTTGAACCCGACGCTGCCCAGGAAGTCCGAGGGCACCACACAGCTGCCGCGCCGGCCCGGGCCGCGTGTGTCGCCGAAGGCCTCGACGGCCTTGATGCCGCCGCGCTTGATCAGGTCGCGAGCCATGCCCTGGACGAGCATCCGCCCGAGCCCGCCTCCGGCGTGCGCCGGGTGCACCCAGACGTTGGTGAGCAGCACCGCGTCGGGTGAGATCGGCGCGGTCGGGAACGCCCCCGCCCCGGGCACGAACGCCTCGGGCGCGTAGATCAGATAGCCCACAGGCTGGTCGTCGACGAGGATCACCCGGCCGCACGAGCCCCAGTCGCGCAGCACCTGGGAGACCCAGGCCTCCTTCTCGGTCGCGACCTCCTCGTCGTCGACCCGGTCGCGGCTGACCGGGTCGAGCTGCCAGAACAGGCAGGTGCGGCACGGCCCCTCGAGCTCGGCGAGGTGGTCGACCGTGAGCCGCACGACCTTGCGGGACATGCCCCAAGAGTACGGCGCTCAGCGCGACCGGGCAGGGGCCCTTGTCGCGCGGCCGTCGGCGTGTGACCGAGTCGTGGCCCATCACGGTGCCGTCGCTGTGGGGGATCGTTCACACTAGGACCACCATGGAGACCACGCCGTCGCGCTCGCAGCACCGCCTCGACCCCTATGTCGACCGGTACGCAGCACGCACGGCGGGGATGACGGCCTCGGAGATCCGCGCGCTCTTCGCGGTCGCGTCGCGGCCGGAGGTCGTCTCGCTCGCGGGCGGCATGCCCAACATCTCGGGGCTGCCACTCGACGTCGTCAGCCGCGCGATCGGCGAACTGATCGCGCACCACGGACCGGTGGCGATGCAGTACGGCTCCGGCCAGGGCGTCCCCGAGCTCCGTGAGCAGATCACCGAGGTGATGCGGCTCGAGGGCATCGAGGCGCACCCCGACGATGTGGTCGTCACCGTCGGCTCGCAGCAGGCCGTCGACCTGGTGACCCGGGTCTTCTGCGACCCCGGCGACGTCGTGATCTGCGAGGCGCCGTCGTACGTCGGCGCGCTCGGGGTGTTCAAGGCCTACCAGTGCGACGTCGTGCACGCGGAGATGGACGCCGACGGGCTGGTGCCCGAGGCGCTGCAGCAGGCGATCACCGCCACCCGAGGGGCCGGCAAGAAGATCAAGTTCCTCTACACGATCCCGAACTTCCACAATCCCGCGGGCGTGACGCTCTCGGCCGCGCGGCGCCCGGAGATCCTGGAGATCTGCCGCCGCGAGGACATCCTCATCCTCGAGGACAATCCCTATGGACTGCTTGGCTTCGACGGCGAGCCGATGCGGGCGTTGCGCGCCGACGAGGCTGAGGGGGTCATCTATCTCGGGTCGTTCTCGAAGACCTTCGCCCCTGGGTTCCGGGTCGGCTGGGCGCTGGCGCCGCACACGGTGCGCGAGAAGCTGGTCCTCGCCCAGGAGTCGGCGACGCTGTGCCCGCCGCAGTTCTCCCAGATGGCGGTCTCGGCGTACCTCTCCAACCACGACTGGCAGGGCCAGATCAAGCAGTTCCGAGAGATGTACCGCGAGCGCCGCGACGCGATGGTCGACGCGCTTCACGACCTGATGCCGGCAACCTGTCAGTGGAATGTCCCCGACGGCGGCTTCTACGTGTGGCTGACGCTCCCGCCGGGGGTAGACGCGACGGCGATGCTGCCGCGCGCGGTGACCGCGCGGGTCGCCTACGTGCCGGGCACGGCGTTCTTCGCCGACGGGTTCGGCTCCAGCGCCATGCGGCTGTCGTTCTGCTACCCGACCCCCGAGCGGATCCGCGAGGGCGTGCGGCGGCTCGCGGGTGTGATCGAGGCCGAGTTGGAGCTGCGCGCGACCTTCGACTCCTACGCGCCGGCCCGGGAGCTGGGACCGCGCGGCTACGACGGCCCGAGCAGCGACCTCTCATGAGACAAGGTTCCTTGACGCGTGCGTGACCTCACCTACCCATCGGTCATCCTGGCCGCCAAGACGGGCTTCCGGATCCTCGGGCAGGACATCCGCATCACCGGGCACGAGCATGTGCCCCGCCGGGGCGGCGTGCTGCTCGCGGTCAACCACATCGGGTACGTCGACTTCGTCTACGGCGGCCTGGCCGCGAACCCATCGGGTCGCAAGGTCCGGTTCATGGCCAAGCGCGAGCTCTTCGACCATCGCTGGACCGGTCCCCTGATGCGCTCCATGCACCACATCAAGGTCGACCGCGCGGAGGGCGAGGCGTCGCTGCGGACCGCGACCGACTTCCTGCGGGCTGGCGAGGCGGTGGGCATCTTTCCCGAGGCCACCATCTCCCGGGCCCTGGAGCTCAAGGAGTTCAAGACCGGCGCGGTGCGGATCGCGGCGAGCGTCGGCGTCCCCGTCGTACCCGTGATCCTGTGGGGGACCCAGCGGATCATGACCAAGGACCACCCTCGTGACCTCTCCCGCGGCAAGACGATCACGATCACTGTCGGGACGCCGCTGCTCCCCACCGGTGACGACCCCGTCGCCGAGACCGCCGAGCTGCACCGAGTGATGTCGTCGATGCTCGACGAGGCGATAGGGGCCTATCCCGCGTCGGAGCAACCGGAAGGGTCCTGGTGGCTGCCGCGCCGGCGCGGCGGCACCGCCCCGACGCTCGAGGAGGCCGCCGAGCTGGACGCCGCCGAGAAGCTCGAGCGGGCGGCGAGGCGCGCCGCCAAGGAAACCCGGAAGAGTTGATCTAGCGATAAGTCTCTTTGTCGACAAAGCGATATATCGATAGCGAGGCTGGCAAGTGGGGGCGGTCCCGCGCGCGGAGCGCGCGGCGCCCCGCGATCGGCCTCGGCGGCCATGACCACGGCGAAGCCGCGAGCGCAGCGAGCGTGGTCATGGTCCCGGGGCCGAAGCTCGCGGGGGTATCCAACCAGCCGAAATTCACGAGGGTAAAACGATGTCGACGATCCGGCGCAGGTCGTCGAGGCTCGCGAACTCCACCGTGATCCGGCCCTTGGTCCGGCCGAGGTCGACCTTGACCCGGGTCTCCAGCCGGTCCGAGAGCCGCTCGGCGAGCTCCGCCAAACCCGGTGCTGTCGGCTTGGCCCGGGGCACCCGGCGCACCTCCGGCGACCCGGTGTCCCCGACCGCAACGATCTCCTCCAGGCCGCGGACGCTGATGCCCTCGGCAATCACGCGGGTGGCCAGCCGGTCCTGGAGATCGAGGTCCTCGACGGCGAGCAGGGATCGGGCGTGGCCCGCCGACAGGACGCCGGCCGCGACCTTGCGCTGGACGGCGGGCCCGAGCTTGAGCAACCGGATCGTGTTGCTGATCTGGGGGCGGGAGCGACCGATCCGCGTGGCGAGCTCCTCGTGGGTACAGCCGAAGTCCTCGAGGAGCTGCTGGTAGGCCGAGGCCTCTTCAAGCGGGTTCAGCTGCGCGCGGTGCAGGTTCTCCAGCAGCGCGTCGCGCAGCATGGCGGTGTCGTCGGTGTCGCGAATGATGGCGGGGATGGTGCTCAGCCCCGCCTGCTGCGCGGCACGGAGCCTGCGCTCCCCCATCACCAGCTCATAGCTGTCGGCACCGGTGCGCCGCACCACGACGGGCTGGAGCAGGCCGACCTCGCGGATCGAGTGCACCAGCTCGGCCATCGCCTCCTCGTCGAAGACCTGCCGGGGCTGGGCCGCGTTCGGCCGGATCGTGTCGATCGGCAGGTCGGCGAAGGACGCCCCCTCGACGGGCGCCAGCTCCGGACCGGGCTCCGCACTCCCGGGCTGGAGCGCGCTGGTGGGCTCCTCGCCGACCGGCGCGCTGGTCGGGATGAGCGAGCCCAGGCCGCGGCCGAGCCCCCGTCGCTGGGTCCGGGGAGAGTTCATGCTTTTTCGGGGTCCCCGCGGAAGCGTGCGGCCTCCGCGCGTAGCGCCCCCGGCGCACGGTTTCGTGGGGTGATCACTCTGCGCGTCCTTCCTGGGGCCGGAGGCCCTTCTCCGCGAGCTCTCGAGCGGCGTCGAGATAGCTCATCGCGCCCGGCGAGCCGGGATCGTAGGTCATCACGGTCTGGCTGTACGACGGCGCCTCGGAGACGCGCACCGAGCGCGGGATGTAGGTCTTGATGACCTGTTCGCCGAAGTGGTTGCGGACCTCCTCGGCGACGCCGGCCGCCAGGCGGGTCCGGGCGTCGTACATCGTGACGAGAATGGCCGAGATGGCGAGCTCTGGGTTGAGGTGGGCGCGGACCATGTCCACCGTGGAGAGCAGCTGACCGAGCCCCTCGAGGGCGTAGTACTCGGCCTGGATCGGGATCAGCATCTCTTGGCCGGCGACCAGGGCGTTGATGGTGAGCAGCCCCAGCGACGGTGGGCAGTCGATGAAGACGAAGTCGAACCGGTCCTCCCCCGCGGTCGCCACCGGCTTGCTGCTGATCCGGGTGTCCGCGTGGATCGCCTTGTGCAGCCGCTGTTCGCGGGCCACCACGCTGACCAGCTCGATCTCGGCGCCGGCCAGGTCGATGGTCGCCGGGACGACGAACAGGTTCTCGACGTCCGGGCAGGTCGTGATCACCTCGGCCAGGGACCGGCCCTCGACGAGCAGGTCGTAGCTCGACGGCGTGCCCCGGTGGTGCTCTACCGCGAGCGCGGTGGAAGCGTTGCCCTGAGGGTCGAGGTCGATCACGAGCACGCGTTGACCGAACTGCGCCAACGCCGCGGCGACGTTCACCGTCGAGGTGGTCTTGCCGACTCCGCCCTTCTGGTTGGCGACCACGATGACCCTGGTTGCCTCCGGTCGCGCCAGCGGCTGCCGGGACCGGGCACCCTGCCGAGCCAGGAGCATGTGCTCGGCCGCTTGAGCGAGCGGCGTGGGCTCTGCGCCATAAGGATCCGCCAGCGAGGGAGTCACCTCGCTGAGGTCCCGCACGCGTGTGAAAGTGGACGTTGGCGCGTCGGTTGTTTCACGTGAAACCGGCTCCTCTGGGTCGTACCCCGCCTGTGGAGAAGTCGTCGGTTCCTGTGGAAGGTCGCGCTCATCCGGTGTGTCCCGCTCGGTGGATAACTCATCCCGAGCGTCGCCGGGAGTAGCGTCCTCCGTCACGCGAACATCCCTCCCCACCGAGTCCAAGTCGTCACCCTAGCCGCGTGGGTTCCGCATGAGCCACCCGGACCACGGTCGCTGTGGATGATCCGTCCGGTCCGGCCACCTGCAGGATCTCCGGAGGGGCGCAGCGCAGCTCCCGCAACGCCTTCGAAGCCGCCGCGATCTCGTCCGCAGCGGAGCTCCCCTTCATGGCGAGCAGCACGCCTTGGGCCGCCACCAGCGGCATCGCCCAGTCCACGAGCCGGGACAGCGGCGCCAGGGCCCGGGCGGTCACGACGTCGAAGTGTTCGCGCCCGTGCAGGGCCTCGGCCCGACCGCGCACCACCCGCACGTCCTGGAGCCCGAGCTCGTCGATGACCTCGTCAAGGAAGATGGTGCGCCGCTGCAGCGGCTCGACCAGGGTCACCGTCAGGTCGGGACGACCGATGGCCAGAACCAACCCCGGCAGGCCGGCGCCCGAGCCCAGATCGGCCACCGCGGCACCCGGGGCAATCAGGGACGTGAGAGCCAGGCAGTTGAGGACGTGCCGATCCCAAAGCTTCGGGGCCTCCCGAGGGCCGATCAGCCCGCGCTCGACCCCGGCCGTGGCGAGCAGGTCGACGTACCGCTCGGCCAGGGGCAGCCGGTCCGATGAGAACGCCCTCCGCGCCGCCTCGGGCGTGGAGGGCGTTTCACGTGAAACATCCGCCATCAAGCTGGCAGGACCACCACGAACCGGCGCGGCTCCACGCCCTCCGACTCCGAGGACAACCCGGCGGCCGCCACGGCGTCGTGCACGACTTTGCGTTCGAACGGGGTCATGGGGTCAAGTGGGGCCGGCTCGCCGCTCTCCTTGACCCGGGTCACCGTCTCCTCGGCCAGCCGCTCCAGCTCGGCGCGCTTGTCGGCGCGGTAACCCGAGATGTCGAGCATCAGCCGCGACCGTTCGCCCGTCTCGCGGTAGACCGCCAGCCGAGTCAGCTCCTGGAGTGCCTCCAGCACCTCGCCGTCGCTGCCCACGAGCTGGCTCAGCTCGGCACCGACGATCGAGACGGCGGCCCGATCGCCCTCGACGTCCATGTCCAGGTCGCCGTCGAGGTCCGCGATGTCGAGCAGTTCCTCGAGATAGTCGGCCGCGATGTCGCCCTCGGCCTCGAGCTGATCGACCCGCGCGGGAGGGTCAGCCTCCTCGCCCGAGTCTCCGCCCGAGTCTTCGTTCGAGTCTTCGTCCGAGTCCTCCTCATCCGAGTCCTCGTCCGCCTCGCCGGCGTCGGCTACCTCACTTGCCTCTTCCGCCTCATCAACCGCTTCGGTGTCTCGCGCCAGGTCGCCGTCCAACGACTCCTCGACCTCTTGCCTCTCGTCTGTCTGCTCGCTCACTGCTTGTTTCCGTTCCTCTTGTCGTTCTGGCTGCGCTGGTTGCCGGCGGGACTGGCACCGCTGCTCGGGCCACCCCGCGTCTTCGCCTGGCGCTGGCGCTTGGACTGGCGCTGGGGCTGCTGCCGCTGCGGCGGCCGCCGGTCAGCGATCGGCTTCTCCTCGACCTCGGGCGCGGTTCCCGTCTCGGCGTCGGTGGACCCACCGTCTCCGGCAGCGGCTTTCCCGGCGGCCTTCTTGGCGTCCCGCTCTTCCTTCATCCGGAACGCCTCCGTCCCGGGCGCCGGGTTGTTGCGGATCACGTAGAACTGCTGGCCCATCGTCCACAGGTTGGAGGTGGTCCAGTAGAGGAGCACGCCGATGGGGAAGGCGATGCCGCCGACCGCGAAGACGACCGGCAGCACGTAGAGCAGCATCTTCTGCTGCTGGGCGTACGGGCCCGTCAGCGCGTCCTTCGGCATGTTCTTGCTCATCAGCTGCCGCTGGGTCGTGAACGTGGTTGCCGTCATCGCGAGCACCAGCAAGGCCGCCACGACCTGGACCGACACCAGGCCTTGGGGGCTGGTGAACGACGCGGCGAGCGGGATCTCGCCGAACAGCTTCGAGTCACCGAACTGCTTGGCCTGGGTCGCGGTCATGAAGCCGTGCGCGGTGCCGTGCTTGGCGGCCTGGTCGATCAGCCGGAACAGCGCGAAGAAGATCGGCATCTGCAGCAGGATCGGCAGACAGGAGGCAAACGGGTTGGTGCCCGAGTCCTTGTAGAGCTTCATCGTCTCCTGGGCGAGACGCTCCCGGTCATGGCCGAACTTCTTCTGCAGTTCCTTGACCTTGGGCTGGATCAGCTGCATGTTCCGGCTGGCGTTGATCTGCTTCACGAACAGCGGGATCAGGGCCGCCCGGATGACGATGGTCAGACCGATGATCGACAGCGCCCAGGCGGCACCGCCATCCGGGTCGAGTCCGATGTTGCTGAAGACCCAGTGCCAGGCAAGCATCACCCCGGACACCGCGTAGTAGAGCGGGGTCAGGATGTAGTGGCCGATGGTCCCCAACGGGCCCAGGATGAGTGCGGACACGGGATTCAGGCTCTCCCTCTGTGGACGACGTCGGGGGTGCGCTCGGGTACGGGGTCGTACCCTCCGGCGGCCCACGGGTGGCAGCGTCCGAGGCGGCGTACGGCGAGCCAGGTCCCGCGCACGCTTCCGTGCTGGGTCACCGCCTCGAGCGCGTACGCCGAACAGCTCGGGTGGTAGCGGCAGACCTGGCCGTAGAGCGGGCTGATCAGGGCGCGGTAGACGCGCAACAGTCCGATCAACACGTACTTCACGATGCGGCCCCTGTCCGGGTGGCGCTCGCCGGGTCGCGAGAGAGGTCCGCGGGGCCGACCCTCTGGAGACAACGGGCGAGGTCGGCGCCGAGTTCCGAGCTCCCCATGCGCGCGGCGGCCGGCAGCGCCCGGATCACCACGGCAGAGGAAGTAGGCAGGTGTGTCAGGTGATTCCTGACGAGATGACGGAGCCGGCGCTTCACGCGGTTGCGGACCACGGCGTTCCCGACCGCCTTGCCCACGACCAGGCCGACCCGCGGGCCGGCATCGCCAGCACCCGGTGCATCGTCGAGCAGGTGCACGACCAGGGCAGCACCACCCGCCCGCCGGCCCGAACTCACGGTGCGCCGGAAGGCGTCGCTGTCGCGCAACCGGTGGTCGGCGGCGAGCACGGGGACTTGATGTCCGCGCTCGCTCAGACCGCGAGGCTCTTGCGGCCCTTGCGGCGGCGCGCCGAGATGATGGCGCGGCCGGCACGGGTGCGCATGCGCAGACGGAACCCGTGCACCTTGTGGCGACGACGGTTGTTCGGCTGGTAGGTCCGCTTGCTCACGGGCTTCTCTTCCGGTGTGGAGACAGGTCAGGTGGGTCACGTCGGCGGTCGGCGCGGGCGCATCCCGACGGCCAGGAAATCAACACGGTCGGGCGGCGCTGCCGGGCTGCACGACACAGCCGCTGACCGATCAACGGTACGCGGTGGTCGGACACAGGGTCAAACCGGCGGCAGACCGTGGGGAATCCCCCGATCGGGTGAGCATGCCATGGCCCGGGCGCGGGTCTGGAAATGCCTCGGTCGGCCTGTGGAGAACGGGTTGTGCCGGCCCTCCGAACGGGGTTAGGTTCGGCTCTCACCGAGGTTCCCTACCGTCCCCCGGGACGTGTCTCGGTCCGGTGACTTCCCCGCCGTAACCGTCACAGCAGTCACACCCGTCTCGCGCACCCCGCGAAACCGGGGTGCACAGCCTGTGGACAAGGCTGTGGAGAGTCTGCGGTGGCAGCACCTGGACAACTTTTGAGCGGACCGAGCAGCCCTCAGCCGAGGACCGCGACGACACAACGCAGTGGGAGAAGGCGACACCCCCGTGGAGCAGACCGACCCGGACCTCACCGACGCCTGGCGGGCCGTCCTCGACAACATCCAGCCCAACCAGCGGGCCTGGCTGTCGGCCTGCGACCCGGTCACCGTCCACGACGAGCTGGCGATCATCGCGGTCCCCGACGAGTTCACCCGCACCCAGGTCGAGGGCCGGCTCCGTGCCGAGCTCGAGGGTGCGCTGAGCGAGGTGTTCGGACGCAAGATCGGCCTGGGCACCACCATCAACCCGGCTCTCGTCGCCGGCTCTCCCGAGCACGAGCAGCGGCAGGCGCACGCCGACCAGCGCGCCCAACAGGACGACAAGCACGACGACAAGCCCGCCGCCCGCCTGGATGAGCCCGGCGAGAGAGGCGATTCATCGACTGATCGACATGGCGACATATCGACATTCGAGGGGTTGGCCACAGTGCTGCAGCTGCCCGGTGCCGCCCTCGACCAGCCCGGACCGGTCCTCCACCCGGAGGTGCCCGTCGCACGCGACATCGAGCCCCGGTCCGTGCGACCCAGCGCGCTCGAGACCCGGCTCAACCCGAAGTACACCTTCGAGACCTTCGTCATCGGCTCGTCCAACCGGTTCCCGCACGCCGCGGCCGTGGCGGTGGCCGAGGCCCCGGGCAAGGCCTACAACCCGCTCCTCGTCTACGGCGAGTCCGGCCTCGGCAAGACCCACCTGCTGCACGCGATCGGCCACTACGTCCGCAGCCTCTACACCGGTGCCAAGGTGCGCTACGTGTCGAGCGAGGAGTTCACCAACGAGTTCATCAACGCCATCCGCGACGACAAGCAGGATGGGTTCAAACGGCGCTACCGCGACGTCGACGTACTCCTCATCGACGACATCCAGTTCCTGGAGGGCAAGACCCAGACCCAGGAGGAGTTCTTCCACACGTTCAACACCCTCCACAACGCCAACAAGCAGATCGTGCTCACCTCCGACCGCGCTCCGAAGCGGCTCGAGGCGCTGGAGGACCGGTTGCGCAACCGGTTCGAGTGGGGCCTGATCACCGACGTCCAGCCGCCTGACCTCGAGACCCGCATCGCGATCCTTCGCAAGAAGGCCGCGATGGACCGGCTCACCGCGCCCCCGGACGTCCTGGAGTTCATCGCCTCCAAGATCCAGACCAACATCCGCGAGCTCGAAGGTGCGCTCATCCGGGTGACGGCCTTTGCCAACCTCAACCGGCAGGAGGTCGACATGACCCTCGCCGAGATCGTGCTCAAGGACCTCATCCCCGAGGGTGGCGAGCCCGAGATCACCGCCGGCCTGATCATCGCCCAGACCGCTGCATACTTCGGAGTCTCGATCGAGGAGCTGACCGGACCCAGCCGCGGCCGGCACCTGGTCATGGCCCGTCAGATCGCGATGTACCTCTGCCGTGAGCTCACCGGCCTGTCCCTGCCCAAGATCGGCGCGCAGTTCGGCAACCGCGACCACACGACGGTGATGTACGCCGACCGCAAGATCAACCAGCTGCTTGCCGAGCGCCGGGCCGTCTTCAACCAGGTGAGCGAGCTGACCAGCCGGGTCAAGGCCGCGGCCCGCCAGACCTGAGCGGACGTACCAGTCGTGAGCCCAGCCAAGAGCCTGTGGACAACACCCGCCCCGGAGTACGAACTACACGGGGAGGATCTCCGGATGCACCGCGCCACGAGCTGCACGGCCGGCTCGCCGTCCACAGAGGCGTCCCCTGGCAAGGTCCGTCGTCCACACCCGCTGTGCACATCGATTGCGCTGGCCGACCTGCACGGATGCCGTCTCTCCACAGATCCCACAGTGCCTACTACGACTACCTACCTATACACGGGGAGATCATCGGTGGAACTCCTCCAGGGACGCCCCCTGTGGAACACACCCCGACATGGCAGGATTCACGACACCCCTGGCCACGGTCGCCAGCCGGCCCACCTGATCACCGAGAACCCGAAGGACCCCTCATCGTGAAGTTCCGCGTCGACCGCGACGTGCTCGCGGATGCCGTTGCCTGGGCAGCCCGCAGCCTGCCGGTACGTCCGAGCGTGCCCGTCCTGGCCGGGCTCCTGGTCGAGGCGAGCCACGAGGGGCTGGTGCTGTCGACGTTCGACTACGAGACGTCCGCGCGGGCCACCCTCCAGGCCGAGGTCGCCGACGAGGGCCGCGCCCTGGTCAGCGGCCGGCTGCTCGCCGACATCTGCCGCAGCCTCCCGGCCAAGCCGGTGGAGATGGTGATCGACGGCAACCGCGTCTCGCTCACCTGCGGTTCGGCGAGGTTCAGCTTGCAGACCATGCCGGTCGAGGACTACCCGACGTTGCCGGACATGCCGGCCGCGACCGGCACCGTGCCGAGCGAGGCGTTCGCGCATGCGGTCAGCCAGGCGGTCACCGCCGCCGGCCGCGACGACATGCTGCCGGTCCTCACCGGCGTCCGCATCGAGATCGACGGCTCGACGATCTCGCTGCTGGCCACCGACCGGTTCCGGCTCTCGCACCGCGAGCTCAGCTGGAACCCGCGCACCCCCGACGACACCCTTGCCGCGCTGGTGCCGGCCAAGGTGCTGGGCGACACGGCCAAGTCGCTCACCAGCGGCACCGACGTCACCATCGCGCTCGCCACCTCCGGCACGGGCGAGGGCATCATCGGCTTCGAGGGCGCGGCCGCCGGCGGCACCCGCCGTACGACCACCCGGCTGCTCGACGGCGAGTTCCCCAAGGTGCGCAGCCTGTTCCCGAGCGAGCACCTCACCGTCGCCAAGGTCGACAAGGTCGCCCTCATCGAGTCCGTACGCCGCGTCTCGCTCGTCGCCGAGCGCAACACCGCCGTCCAGCTCGCCTTCAACGAAGGCGTGCTCACCCTCGATGCCGGGTCCGGCGACGAGGCCCAGGCGTCGGAGTCGATCGAGGCACAGATCGACGGCGAGGCCATCACCACCGGCTTCAACCCGCAGTTCCTGCTCGACGGGCTCACCGTCATCGACGAGGACATCGTCGAGCTCGCGTTCACCCAGTCGTCCAAGCCGGTCGTCATCAGCGGCTCCGGCGACGGCGAGAAGGACGACACGTCCTTCCGCTACCTGCTCATGCCGCGCCGCCTGCTGTCCTGAGAGGGAAGTCTCCAATGCACATCGGTCTCGTGGGGCTCGGCAAGATGGGCGGCAACATGCGCACCCGGCTGCGCAACGCCGATCACACGGTGGTGGGTTACGACCGCAACCCCGAGCTCGCTGACGTCGGCAGCCTGGCCGACATGATCGCCGCACTGCCCGGGCCTGACGGAGGACCCAAGGTCGTCTGGGTGATGGTCCCCGCCGGTGACCCGACCCGCGACACGATCAAGGAGCTCGGCGAGCTGCTCGGCGAGGGTGACCTGGTCGTCGACGGCGGCAACTCCAAATACACCGACGACCAGGCGAACGCCGCGATGCTCGGCGAGAAGGGCATCGGCTTCGTCGACTGCGGCGTCTCCGGCGGGGTCTGGGGGCTGGAAAACGGCTACGCCCTCATGTGCGGCGGTTCCGACGACGACGTCGCCAAGGTGCAGCCGGCGTTCGACGCGCTGCGTCCGGACGGTGACCACGGCTTCGTGCACGCCGGCCAGAAGCCGGGCGCGGGCCACTTCGCCAAGATGGTTCACAACGGCATCGAGTACGCCATGATGCAGGCCTACGCCGAGGGCTGGGAGCTGCTCGAGAAGGTCGACCTGGTCGACAACGTCACCGACGTCTTCGACTCCTGGCGGGCCGGCACCGTGATCCGGTCGTGGCTGCTCGACCTGCTGGTCGCCGCGCTCGAGGAGGACACCCATCTCGACAAGATCGCAGGCTACGCCGAGGACTCCGGCGAGGGCCGCTGGACCGTCGAGGCCGCGATCGACAACGCCGTACCCATGCATGTCATCGCCGCCTCCCTTTTCGCGCGGTTCAGCTCGCGCCAGGACGACAGTCCGGCCATGAAGGCGATCGCCGCCATGCGCAACCAGTTCGGCGGCCACGCGATCCGCACCGAGGCTCCGGCCGGCGGCGACGTGGGACCCGACAACCCGGCGTGATCTCTCCTTGTACGTCTCGCACCTGAGCCTGCACGACTTCCGGTCCTACGCCACCGCCGAGGTCGCGCTCGAGCCGGGCGTGACGTCGTTCATCGGGCGCAACGGCCAGGGCAAGACCAACCTGGTCGAGGCGATCGACTACCTGTCCCGGCTCACCTCCCATCGTGTCGCGACCGATGCGCCACTGGTGCGCCACGGGACGGAGCAGGCGGTGGTGCGCGCCGCGGTGGTCAAGGAGGGGCGCACCGCGGTGCTCGAGGTCGAGCTCAACCCCGGGCGGGCCAACCGGGCCCGGGTGAACAAGTCGACGCTCCCCCGCACCCGCGACCTGGTCGGCCTGGTCCGCACGGTCATCTTCTCCCCCGAGGACCTCACCCTGGTCAAGGGCGACCCGTCCGACCGGCGACGCTTCCTCGACGATCTGGTGGTGCTGCGCGCCCCACGGCTCGCGGGCACCCGCGCCGACTACGACCGGGTGCTCAAGCAGCGCAACTCCCTGCTCAAGACCGCCGGCCTGGCGCGCGGCTCGGCGCGGGATGCGGCCCTGGGCACCCTCGCGGTCTGGGACGAGCAGCTCGCCCAGCACGGCGCCGAGCTGCTGGGGGCACGGCTGGCGCTGGTCGACGACCTGCGCCCCTACGTCGGCAAGGCCTACGAGACGGTGGCCCGCGGGGCCTCGCGCGACGACGCCGAGATCGAGTACAAGTCGTCGGTGCCCCTCGACCGCCCGCTCGATGCCGCGATCCTCGCCGAGGTGGAACGCCGCCGGAAGGACGAGCTCGACCGCGGCATCTCGCTGGTCGGACCGCACCGGGACGAGCTGCTGCTCTGGCTCGGTCACGGCACCGCGGACCCCGCCGACGACCAAGCCTCCCGGCTGCCCGTGAAGGGCTACGCCTCGCACGGCGAGTCCTGGTCGTTCGCGCTCGCGCTCCGGCTCGCGTCGTATGACCTGCTGCGGTCCGACGGCGACGACCCGATCCTCATCCTCGACGACGTCTTCGCCGAGCTCGACAGCGAACGCCGCGCGCAACTGGCCGACCTGGTCGCCGGCGCCGAGCAGGTGCTCGTGACCGCGGCGGTCCCCGAGGATGTGCCGGCTGCGCTGCACGGAGTGCGGTACGTCGTGGCGGACGGCGAGGTGACCCGCGATGCCTGACGAGACACCCGACGGGCCGCGCAAGGACGACGGCCTCGACCTGGCCCGCCAGCTGACCCGCGCGACCTCGAAGTCCACTCCCGCCGCGCGCAAGCGCCGGGCGAAGCGGGACACGCGGCCGCGCGACGGCAAGGTCTCCGGTGCCCACCCCGACGACCGCGACCCGCAGCTGCTCGGCGACCAGGTCGACCGGCTCGTCGCGGATCACGGCTGGGAGCTCGAGCTCCGGCTGCGGGGCGTATTCGCCCGCTGGCCCGAGCTGGTCGGCGCCGAGGTCGGCGCACACTGCACCCCCGAGTCGTTCGCCGACGGCCGGCTCGTCGTCCGGACCGACTCGACGGCCTGGGCCACCCAGCTGACCCTCCTCGCCCCCACGGTCCTACGCCGCCTCAACGAAGAGCTCGGCGACGGGACCGTGACCCTCATCGAGGTGACCGGGCCACACCTCCCGACCTGGTCAAAGGGACGCCGCCGGACCCGCGACAGCCGGGGTCCGCGAGACACCTACGGGTAGTCGCACCCGACGTCGTTTCAGCCGATTTGGGAGCAGTACGTCTATATGGGGACATGTCCGACCCCCTGTTAGGGCCTCTCGGTGCCACTCCCGGGCGTCTGTGGGCCATTTCTCACGACATGTCGTCCCCAGCCACGGGGTCAGGACGTGGAATGCGGCCCTCTAACCGGTATTATGGACGACGGGTCGTCCTGCACAGTCCGGGCGGCCCGATCCATGTCAACAGTCGGCCGCGAGGCCAGCAAGAAGGGGTGCCCGTGTCCCAGCTCAACCCGCCGGAGCCCCCCAACGGCGTCGAGTACGACGCCTCGGCCATCCAGGTCCTCGAGGGGCTCGAGGCCGTCCGCAAGCGCCCGGGCATGTACATCGGCTCGACCGGCGAGCGCGGCCTGCACCACCTGATCTGGGAGATCGTGGACAACGGGGTTGACGAGGCCCTGGCCGGCTACTGCGACCGGATCGTACTGACCCTCACCGCGGACGGCGCGGTCCGCGTCGAGGACAACGGTCGCGGCATCCCGACGGACACCGCGCCGGGTCAGGAGCTGCCCGCTGTCACGATCGCGCTCACCCAGCTGCACGCCGGCGGCAAGTTCGGCGGCGGGGGCTACAAGGTGTCCGGCGGCCTGCACGGCGTCGGCGTCTCGGTCGTCAACGCGCTGTCGACCCACCTGATCGCCGAGGTCAAGAACCGGGGTCACCTCTGGAAGCAGAGCTTCACCCACGGCGTACCTGATGGCGAGCTCGAAGACGTCCGCGAGCTCGAGCCAGGCGAGGGCACGGGGACGACGATCACCTACTGGCCCTCTCCCGACACCTTCGAGACCACGACCCACACGCTCGAGACCATCACCTCGCACATCCGCGAGTACGCCTTCCTCAACAAGGGGCTCGAGATCGTGGTCCGCGACGAGCGGCCCGAGGCCGACGAGCTGGTCCTCGCCGTACAGGACGAGACGATCGACAACGAGGTCGACCAGGCCGGCACCGACGCGATCCAGGCCGGCGAGCAGGGCGGCCTGGTGCAGGTCTTCAAGTACGACCGCGGGCTGGTCGACTACGTCGAGCACCTGAACCGTCGCAAGCAGCCGGCCAACCCCACGATCATCTCCTTCGAGGCCGAGACGCCGGACAGCGCGCCGCATCACATGAGCCTCGAGGTGGCGATGCAGTGGAACACCACCTTCAGCGAGTCGGTGCACACCTTCGCCAACACCATCAACACCCACGAGGGCGGCACCCACGAAGAAGGTTTCCGCGCGGCGCTGACCTCGCTGGTCAACAAGGCCGGCGAGGACTGGGGCCTGATGAAGAAGCCCGAGGACCGCGTCTCGGGCGACGACATCCGAGAGGGACTCACCGCGATCATCTCCATCAAGCTCGCCGAGCCACAGTTCGAGGGGCAGACCAAGACCAAGCTCGGCAACACCGACGCCAAGGGCTTCGTCCAGCGCCTCGTCAACGACCAGCTGGGCGCCTGGCTCGAGCAGAACCCCGCCGAGGGCAAGGAGATCGTTCGCAAGGCACAGGCCGCGCAGCAGGCCAGGCTCGCGGCCAGGAAGGCGAGAGACCTGGCTCGCTCGCGCAAGGGACTGCTCGGTGGCGGCGGCCTCCCCGGGAAGCTGTCGGACTGCCAGTCGACCAACCCGGACGAGTGTGAGGTCTTCATCGTCGAGGGCGACTCGGCCGGCGGCTCGGCGCGTCAGGGTCGAGACTCGCGGATCCAGGCGATCCTCCCGATCCGCGGCAAGATCCTCAACGTCGAGAAGGCTCGCATCGACAAGGTGCTGGCCAACACCGAGGTCCAGGCGATCATCTCCGCCCTCGGCACCGGCATCCACGAGGAGTTCGACCTCGACAAGCTGCGCTACCACAAGGTGGTGCTGATGGCCGACGCCGACGTCGACGGCCATCACATCAACACCCTGCTGCTGACCCTGCTGTTCCGGTTCATGCGGCCGCTGATCGAGCACGGCTTCGTCTACATGGCCCAGCCCCCGCTCTACCGCATCCGCTGGAACAAGCCGCACGAGCACGAGTTCGTCTACTCCGACGCCGAGCGCGAACTGCTGCAGCGCGACGGCATCGAGCAGGGCAAGAAGCTGCCCAAGGAGAACCCCGTCCAGCGCTACAAGGGGCTCGGCGAGATGAACGCCGACGAGCTGTGGGAGACCACGATGAACCCCGACCAGCGGCTGATGCTCCAGGTCACGCTCGACGACGCCGCCCACGCCGACGAGATCTTCTCGATCCTGATGGGCGAGGACGTCGAGCAGCGCCGTTCCTTCATCCAGCGCAACGCCAAGGACGTTCGATTCCTCGATATCTAGGGATCTAGCACCACCGCTAGACACCGCTAGACGTACGAAGACAACCCGAGAGAGAAGCAACCGTGACCGAGACCCCCACCCCGGGCGGACGGATCGAGCCCATCGAGCTCCAGACCTCGATGCAGCGCGCCTACATCGACTACGCGATGGCGGTCATCGTCGGGCGAGCACTGCCCGACGTGCGCGACGGGCTCAAGCCGGTGCACCGGCGCGTGCTCTACGCGATGTACGACGGCGGGTATCGGCCCGACCGGGGCTTCTCGAAGTGCAGCCGCGTCGTCGGCGACGTGATGGGCCAGTACCACCCGCACGGCGACACCGCGATCTACGACACCCTGGTCCGGCTCGCACAGCCGTGGGTGATGCGCGCGCCGCTGATCCACGGCCAGGGCAACTTCGGCTCCCCGGGCAACGACGCCGCAGCAGCGATGCGATACACCGAGTGCCGGATGGCTCCGCTCGCGCTCGAGATGGTGCGCGACATCAGCGAGGACACCGTCGACTTCCAGCCCAACTACGACGGGCGCTCCCAGGAGCCGACGGTCCTGCCCGCGCGCTACCCCAACCTGCTGGTCAACGGCTCGGCCGGCATCGCGGTCGGCATGGCCACCAGCATCCCGCCGCACAACCTGCGTGAGGTCGCCGCCGGTGCGCAGTGGGCGCTCGAGCACCCCGACGCGACCCGGGAAGAGCTGCAGGACGCGCTGGTCGAGCGGATCAAGGGCCCCGACTTCCCCAACGGCGCGCTGATCGTCGGCACCAACGGCATCGAGCAGGCCTACCGCACCGGCCGCGGGTCGATCACGCAGCGGGCGGTGATCGAGATCGACGAGGACGCCAAGGGCCGCACCTGCCTGTCGATCACCGAGCTGCCCTACATGGTCAACCCCGACAACCTGGCGGTGAAGATCGCCGACCTCGCCGACACCGGCAAGGTCCCGGGGATCGCCGACGTGCGCGACGACTCCTCCGGCCGCACCGGCCAGCGCCTGGTGGTCGTGCTCAAGCGCGACGCCGTGGCGCGGGTCGTCCTCAACAACCTGCTCAAGCACACCGAGCTGCAGACCAACTTCAGCGCCAACATGCTGGCCCTGGTCGACGGCGTGCCGCGCACGCTCAGCATCGACCAGTTCATCAGCAACTGGGTCGCCCACCAGATCGACGTCATCCAGCGCCGCACCCGCTACCGGCTGCGCAAGGCCGAGGAGGACGCCCACATCCTGCGCGGCTTGGTGAAGGCGCTCGACGCCCTGGACGAGGTCATCGCTCTGATCCGGCGTTCACCCGATGTCTCCGACGCCCGCGAGGGCCTGATGGAGCTGCTCGACATCGACGAGCTCCAGGCCACGGCGATCCTCGACATGCAGCTGCGCCGGCTCGCGGCCCTGCAGCGGCAGAAGACCATCGACGATCTGGCGGCGATCGAGCTGCTCATCGCCGACCTCGAGGACATCCTCGCCAACGTGACGCGGCAGCGGTCGATCGTCTCCGAGGAGCTCGCCGAGATCGTCAACAAGTACGGCGACGACCGGCGTACCCAGATCATCGCCGCCGAGGGCGACCTCTCCATGGAGGACCTGATCCCCGACGAGGAGCTGGTCGTCTCGATCACGCGTGGCGGCTACGCCAAGCGCACCCGGGCCGACCAGTACCGCACGCAGCGGCGCGGCGGCAAGGGCGTGCGCGGCGCGACCCTTCGCGGCGACGACGTGGTCGAGCACTTCATCGCGACGTCCAACCACCACTGGCTGCTCTTCTTCACCACCGCGGGCCGGGTCTACCGCACCAAGGCCTACAACCTTCCCGAGGCCCAGCGCGACGCCAAGGGCGGCCACGTCGCCGGGCTGTTGTCGTTCCAGCCGGACGAGAACATCGCGCAGGTGCTCGCGATCCGCGACTACGAGCAGGCTCCCTACCTCGTCCTCGCCACCCGCAACGGGCTGGTGAAGAAGACCAGGCTCGGCGACTACAACAGCCCCCGCCAGGCCGGCGTGATCGCGATCAACTTCCGCGAGGACGATGACGAGCTGATCGGCGCCGAGTTGGTCTTCCCCGACGACGAGATCCTGCTGGTCTCCCGCAAGGGACAGGCGGTGCGGTTCCGGGCCGACGACACCCAGCTGCGACCGATGGGTCGCGCCACGTCCGGCGTGACGGGCATGAAGTACGCGCAGGGCGACTCGGTGCTCTCCATGTCGGTGATCCGCGCCGCGCAGGTGGCGACGGAGGACTCCGACGAGAACGTTCAGTACGTCTTCACCATGACCGACGGTGGCTTCGCCAAGCGGACCCGCACCAAGGAGTACCGCCTGACCAACCGAGGCGCCAAGGGCGTCAAGGCGATGTCGCTGGCCAACGAGGAGCGCGGTGTCCTGGTGGGCGCGTTCATCGTCGAGGACGGCGACGAGGTCATGTCGATCACCCAGGGCGGTCAGGTGGTCCGCAGCCGGATCGACGAGAACTTCCGGGTGCTCGGCCGCTCGACGATGGGCGTGAAGTTCGTGACGCCCAAGGAGGGCGACGCGGTGGCGGTCGTGGCCAGGTCTGTGGAGGCGAAGGTCGAGGAGGAGCTCGAGGCCGAGGCCGAGGCTGCCGAGGGTCAGATCCCCGAGGACGCCTCGGACACCCGCGAGACGAGCACTGAATCGGAGAATGCCGAGGCGGATGCAACAATCGACGGTGACGAACCGTCCGAGTGACGGCAGAAGTCGAAGAGTGTCCAGTCGAGTGCAGGGGGAGTGACAGTCACCATGGCTGATCGCCCGAGCGACACCGGTCGAGAAGACACGGTGGCGCTGCCCCTGCCCCCGAAGGGGCCGGCGCCGGGCGCCAACGGCGCCACGGGCAGCGAGGGTTCCGGGAGCTCCAGCGGGTCGAGCGGAGCCAACGGCAACGGCCGGGTGCTGCCCCCGATGCCCGCGGATGCACCCAGCTCGACGCCTCCTCCGAAGCCGCCTCCTGCGCGGCGCACCCGGACCACCGCCAAGAAGCCCGCGAGGCCACCGGCCAAGCCGAAGCCCGCGGCTCCGCCGGCGCAGGCGACCCAGTCCGCGCGGCCCGCTCAGCCACCGCAGGCGCGCCGGACCCCGACGAAGGCCGCACCGAGCAGGCCCGCTCCGGCCACGCCGCCGCCGACCTCCGCCCCGCCGCCGAGCCCGGCGACCCAGACCACCCCCGCCGCACGTACGACGGAGACGGCTCGTCCGGCTGCGGCACCGCCGCCGGTCGTCGCGCCGTTGCCTGCCGCCAAGCCGGTCGCCAAGCCGGTCGCCAAGGTCAAGCAGGCCAAGCCGGCCAAGCCGGCGCGGGAGCCCCGGCCGCCGAAGCCGACCCGCGACGAGAAGCGCGCCCAGAAGGTTGCCGCGGCCCCCAGGCCCGGCCGTCGGGCCCGACTCCGGATGACCCGCATCGATCCGTGGTCGGTGATGAAGACGTCGTTCCTCCTCTCGATCGCCCTCGGCATCGTCATCGTGGTGTCGGTGCTCATGGTCTGGTCGGTGCTCAGTGCCGCCGACGTGTGGGCGTCGATCAACAAGACCGTCCAGGACGTCGTGGGAGGTCAGGACGCCTCGACCTTCGACATCGAGGACTACCTCGGCACCCGTCGGGTGGTCGGTTTCACGATGATCGTGGCGGCCGTCGACGTGGTCCTGGTGACCGCGATCTGCACGCTCGGCGCGTTCCTCTACAACATGTCCGCGTCGCTGCTGGGTGGCATCGAGGTCACCCTCGCCGAGGACCACTGAGCCGACGCCGAACCGATTTCTCGGCTCACATCTGCTCCGGTAAGGTCTCCCCTCGGTCGCCGCGCGGTTCCGCCGGCGTACTCCCGGGCCTATAGCTCAGACGGTTAGAGCGCTTCCCTGATAAGGAAGAGGTCGGAGGTTCAAGTCCTCCTAGGCCCACTCGAAGCACGCACCCCCGCGACAGCGCAGAGCGCTGACACGGGGTGCTGCTTTCGCGTCGGCCCCGCCAACTCGGCGGTACTGCTGCCCCACGCGCCGAAGGCGCCCCCTCGGCCGAAGCGCAAGCCGCACCTGCAAGAGATCGCAACCTGAAGAGTCGACCCAACGCTGCGCCATCGTCCGTCGTCGAGGGTTCTGCCCCCGCCGCCCGCGCTTGCTACTGTCTGCGCCGTGAAGAAGCTCCTGCTCATCGCCCTTGCCGCCGCAGGCGTCGTGTACGCCAAGAAGAAGCTCGATGAGGGCAAGGCCGAGCAGGCCCTCTGGGCCGAGGCAACGGACGCGGTCAAGCGCAGCTGAACTTCGTCCCCGCTTCATCGACTCGGGGCCTTGGCGCAATTGGTAGCGCACCTGCTTTGCAAGCAGGGGGTTAGGGGTTCGAGTCCCCTAGGCTCCACCACGAGAAACCGCAGGTCAGCCCACGACCTCGGTCGTTCCGGTGCTCTGCTTCCTGGCGCGGACTGCCCGCCGGTATGCCAGATATATGCCAGATAGACCACAGGAGCTGTCGGCGCCATGCCCGACTTCTGGGTCGCTCTCCCCAGCGCATTCGCCGCGAAAGGACGGTCTACGCGCGCTGTCCACGGAATAGCGGAAGGTGTCACGTCGACACGCGACTCACCGTTGGTCCTAGCGTTCCCGACTATGACTCAACGCGCGGCCGTCCTTTACGCACGCATCTCGATCTCAACAGAGGAGTCGGTGTCGGTGCAACGCCAGATTGCATCTGCCCGCAAGTACGCCTCGGCGCGCAGTTGGAGTGCGTGCCCTTGGCCCGGCCGCAGAACATGTAGGTCGGCTGGTTCCGACGGTAGTCGTGCTTCATGTCTTTGAAGAGGGCGACGTACTGGTTGAAGATCCGGGTGCGACCGGTGGTCACGAAGAGGTGGTTCCACTGGTGGATGTCGGCGTTGAGCATCATGTTCGCCGAGCCGACCATCAACACGTGCTCGGAGCGGCCCGAGCGGGTGAACGTGTAGAACTTCGAGTGCAGGTTGCGGTCAGGGACCGTGCCCCGGCAGCTGGACCTGCACTTGTAGATGAAGTCACGGGCCCATCGGTTGGTGCCGAGGCGTCCGCGCAAGACCTTCATGGCCCTCGTGTCTTGGTGGTCGTTCAGGAGCAGTTGGACGTGCACCCCGCGTCGGCGGGCGTCGAGCAGGGCGCGGGCCACTGGCATCCGGTCGAACGAGTAAAGGGCAATCCGGATGTAACCGTGCCGTGGGGTTGCCCGGATCGCTTTGATGACCTGGCGCTCGATACGGAACTTCGCCTTCCTCGTGCCGTGAGGGTTGTTGAAGTACGGCCCCGCCTTGACCCTGTAGAGCTTCTTCGCCGCGATCCGCTCGGCCGGCATCGACGTCCGCCGGGCGGGCCCGGCCCGTGTCACGCTCGGGCCCGAGAGGGCAACAGCGAGTGCGGTGGCGACAAGGAGGGCGCGGCAACGGGTCATGCGGACAAGGAGGCGCATGCAGTCCTTTCGGCCCTTTCGGGCTGAAGGTCGGAGCAGGGAGGGCGTGGCGTCGTCCACACCGCCGCGGCCGGCAGCGGGCCACGAGGCCGGTCAGGGGGTTGCGCCAGGAGCTAGGGCGAGGACTCAGGAGACCGCGGACGAGCCGTGTCGGACCACGAACTCAAGCTTGCCCCGATCGTTGCGCCGCACGTCGAGGCGGCCGCCGTGCAGGCGCTCAGCCGCTGCAGGCTCGCAGTACACCCGGGCGCTGCCGTGCACCACGGCGAGATCGGCGGCTTCCGGCGCGTCGGTGATGCTGACCTGCAGTCGAGACGCACCCTCGTACTGAGGTGCGATTCGCAGGCCGGCGCGCGGGCGCCCCGGAGGCAGGGACGACAACCTGGAGATCGCGGCGTGGGCCGCAGGACTCAGCGTGAGCTCGTTCTTCACAGGTTTCCTTCCTGAGTTCGATCCATGAGCTGTGCGGCCCGGCCCTGACCGTTCCGTCCGGCCGGCCGATCCTTCGTTCTCAGGGGAGTCGCAGGAACCGGGGCGGCAACTGACTCGGCGCCCAGAACGGGGAGTAGCCGTAGTGGCGGTAGACCTCATCGAGGACGGGGGCGAGCAGGGCCTCGCTGGTGAGCTCCGCGCCCCGATGGACGTGCTCATGGGACGCCCCGAGGTGGACCTGGTGGTCGACGCGGGTCACCGCTTCGACCGGTACCAAGCGCTGGATCCGGGCAAGGCCGACGATGCCGCCGGAGGCCACGACGAGGAGTCGTCCCAGACGCTCCTCCTCATCGACGATGAGCCCGTCAACCTCGCCGACCCGGTGCAGATGCGGGTCAACGACCGTCATGCCCCGGAGGTGCTCGGCCGGCTGCCTGAGCCCGACACCGCTGTGTTCGATGTTGACTCGACGTACGCCCGTCCCTGCCGTCACGGTTCGGTCCTTCCCGTTGTCTGAGCATGTGAGGTGCCGCGGCCGTCGAGACGCTCGAACAGCTCTGCTGCTCCGCCGGTCACGTGGCACGCGCCAGGACGTGGACCGCGACGATCATGACCATCAGCGCGGCCATCGCGCCAGCGGCGATGAGGGGCCATGGCGACGGCAGCGAGCGTCGGGGCGGGACGGACCTGGGCATTGGATCTCCGTTTCAAAAGGGCAGGTGTCGGGCACGTCTCGATCGAGAGTGCCAAACGGCTGTGACCGTTTGGTCGTCGAGTTCATTGCAGTTGGATGACTTTGCTCGCCCGGCGCCGGCACGGCGCCCGGCAACAGTGCGCGGTGGGATCATGGTCGGCATGGCTACGCGGCTATTGGTGCTCGAGGACGACGACGGCCTGCGTGCCTCGCTTCGCATGGTGCTGGAGGACGAGGGCTACGAGGTTGTCGAGGCGTCCCGTGCCGAGCAAGCCCTCGAAGCGGTCGCCGGCCAAGGCGTTGACCTGATGTTGGTGGACCTCATGCTGGGAGGCATGGACGGGTTCTCGTTCATCCAGCGCGCTCGTCCACAGACTGATGCGCCGATCGTGGTCGTCAGCGCGAGGGACGGCGTGGAGGACATCGTGGCGGCGCTGGAGGCCGGAGCCGATGACTACGTCACTAAGCCGTTCGTAGTCGAGGAGGTCAAGGCCAGGCTCAAGGCCCTGCTGCGGCGCCCCGCCATGACAGGCAGTGAGCCGCGGCGCCCGGAGGACGTGACCGTCCTGGACAGCACTGACGGCCCACTGGTGTTCGACAGGGGCGCCGCGGTTCTGACTCGCGGTGATCAGGAGATCCACCTGACCAACACTGAGTACAGGTTGTTGAGCGTCTTGTCCGAGAATGCCGGCCTGGTCCTCGGGCGCAGCGCGCTCCTCGAGCATGTCTGGGACCGTGGTTTCTTCGGCGACGAGCGGATTGTGGACGTACATGTGCGGCGGCTCCGTAAGAAGCTCGAGGCAGAGCCGAGCTCTCCGTCGACTCTGGTGACGGTTCGCGGGCTGGGCTACCGGCTCGATGTGCGATGACCCGAGCCCGAGCTGCGCGCGGGCTGCGGTCGTCGGTCACGCTCGCGTTCGCGCTGGGTGCCTTGGCGCTGTCGGCGTCGCTGGCCCTGGGCACCTACTTCTCGGCGCGGCACTACCTGGTCGAGCAGCGGGAGCGCACAGCCATTCGGCAGGCGTTCACCGACGGCGCACTAGTCCGCGACAGCCTGCTGACCACGGGCGCGCAGGTCAGTGAGGTGCTGGGGTCCATCTCGCCGCCCGCCGGGGCCGTCATCTACGTCCGCCGCGACGGCGAGTGGTATTCGTCGTCGCTGGACAGCGCCGGGCCCGTGATGACGTCGGAAGTGCAGCGGACAGTGGCCGACGGATCGGTGGGCGTCGCTTGGACCGACGCAACGGACCCCAACGCCGTCGTCGTCGGGGTCCCACTGGCCGCGGTCGACGCGGAGTACTACGAGGTCTCGGTGGCCCAGGAGCTGGACAGCACCCTGTGGACCCTCGGCCTCGCGTTGACCATCTGCGCGGGACTGACCACCGTCGCGGGCGCGCTGCTCGGACGGGCCGCCAGCAGGCGTGTCCTGGGGCCCCTGGGCGATGTGACCACAGCCGCGGTCAGGGTGTCTGCAGGGGATATGACCACTCACCTCAAGGAGACCGGCGACCCAGATCTCGCCGCGCTCGTCGGCTCGTTCAACAACATGGTCGACGCGCTCCACGAACGGATGCAGCGGGACGCCAGATTCGCCGCGGACGTCAGCCACGAGCTGCGCACGCCTGTGACCACGCTGACCACCAGCCTGAGCCTGCTCCAGCATGCGGCCGATCTCTCGCCGCAGTACAAACGAGCCGTCCAGCTGATGGCTGACGAGCTCACCCGGTTTCGCCGGGCGCTGGAGGACCTCCTCGCCCTTGGCCGGCTCGACGCAGGTGGCGAGGAGGCCTCCATGTCGGCGGTCGGGGTGCGCACGCTGGTGCGGCAAGCACTGCTGGCCGACCATCGCCGCACCGACCTGCTGGTCGACGAGCCCGGAGACGACCCCGACCCCGTGGTGAGTGTCGACCGGCCCCAGATGCTGCGAGCACTCACGAACTTGTTCCAGAACGCCGACCTGCACGGTGCCGGCCTGACCGGCGTGCGCGTCCGCGACCTCGGGCAGTTCGTCGACGTCCACGTTGAGGACCGAGGACCCGGCGTGCCGGCGGCGGACAGGAAGCGGGTCTTCGAGCGGTTCGCGCGCGCCGGAGGCCAGAAGGTCGGTACGGGCAGCGGTCTCGGACTCAGCATCGTGGAACAGACGGTGCGCAACCACGGCGGAGACGTCTGGTGCACGGATCGACCCGACGGAGGCGCGGCGTTTGTGCTGCGGCTGCCCACCAGAACCCGAGACGTGCCGTGACCGCGCGCGTGCCCCCGCGTCTGGCAGTGGCCGGAGCCTTGGCCGTCATGGTCCTTGTCGCCGCCTGTGGTCTCCCGGACGGCGGGTCCACCACGACGGTCGACGATGACGCTGTGCCCTACGGACTGCTTGACGACGCGACGACACCGCCGGGCCCGGACGGGGACGTCGAGAGCCCGGGACCCGTCCCGCTGGTCTTCTGGCTCGTCGCAGATGACCGCGTCGTGCCCGAGGTTCCCGACGCGGGAGCGTTGACGTGCGCGGCGCGGCCCGAGGAGGTCGTGGAGCGCCTGCTCGTTGACCTGACGGCCGGCCCGACCGATGGTGCGCGGGCGGCCGGCCGGTCCACGGCGCTCCCTCCTGAGTCACGGCTCACCCTCGTCGGCCTCACCGCGGGCACTGCGGAGGTCGACGTCGATCCGGAGACCGGGATCAGTGCCGATCGGTTGCCGGTGGCCATCGGCCAGATCGTGCTGACGGTGACGTCGGCGCCGGAAGTCAGCGCGGTCGCGCTGGTCAGCGACGGGGCGCCGGTCCAGGTGCCGCTACCGGGTGGGGCCCTCACTGGCGAGCCGGTGACGACACAGGACTACGCCTCGCTGCTGCCCGACCGATACCGAGGACAGGAGCTCGGCTGCCCGCAGCGCTGAACAGCATCCGCGCGGCAGCATCGCCCTCAGCGAGTGTCGAGCACGATCCACTGGTGCGGGTCCGCCCTGCTAGTGCCAAACCCCCAGGACTCCGCCAACGCGTCGAGCATGGCCGCCGTGGCTTCCACGTTCCCGCCCGTACCCGGTGCCCCCGGAACTGACCTGGCGGCACGGCCCGAACACTCGCGCCACATGACGTCGATACGCACCCTGTCGCGGTCGAGCCACTGCACCTTGATCGTCACCCCACGCGGGCCGAACCGGAGTCCGTGCCCGATGGCGGCGAGGACGAGCGCGGAAAGCCGGTCGATGGCCGCGCTGGACAGCGCTCGGTCACGTCCCCAGCTTCGCGCCAGCTGCTCAGCGGTGACCGCGATCCGCGGACCGCAGACCAGGTCCATCCGGGTGACTCCAGTCTCGGTGGACGTCTCACCTTCGAGGTCCGCCCCGGGCCAGACCGGCTCCGAGCGGCGCTGCGTCATCGCTGCGTCATGGCAGCCGGAGAGCGGACCAGACCGTCTCGGGGCCGGTCCCGGTGCCAGGTGTCTCAAGCGCGAGGGCATCGAGCAGCCCGATACGCCCCAACGTGTCGACATGGCCGCGGGAAACGCAGCGCAGCCTCACCTCGATACCGCGCGCCGAGCAGCAGCGATTGACCCACAAGAGTGCCGCGATCGTGGTCGACGACAGCCTTCTCACCTTCGCCATGTCGACCACGACCCGGTGCGGCCCTGTCTCCAGGAAGGAGTCCAGCTGTGCCTCGACGTAGTCGATGACAGGTGTCAACCCTGCATCGGGCAGCCGGACCACCGCCACCTCCCGGCCGAGCTCCACGTCAGCACAGCCGGGCGGTGGCGTCAGGTGTCCCGCCGACCGGCTCAGCCCCCGGTCCGCGGCGAGGTTCTCCTCCATGAGGCTCACGCTTCCACCCTCGTGTGACCGTTCCCCGTCCAACACTTTGCAGAGTGATGACGCTCCCCGGACGGGCTGCGAGCAAGGCCGGTTGCGGGGTTGTGCCTGACCGAAGGGGGTGTCTGGATGGAACGAGTAGCCCCGGAGACCCCGGGCGCCAACTGATTCGAGGAGACAGCGGAATCGTGCTCACCATCACTCCCGAAGCCCTCGCCGTCGTACAGCGAGTGACCGACCACCCGGCCCTAGAGCCGACGTCCGGACTACGAATCGCGCAGCGAGACGGGTCACCGGTTCCTCTGCAGGTCAGAGCCGTACACCGTCCGCGGCCGGGCGATAGCGTCGTCGAACGCGATGGCGCCCGGCTCTACGTCGGTCCGGACGCCGCCGAGCGGGTGGCAGGTCGTCAGCTGGACGCGGTCACGGACACGGACGGCAGGGTTCAGTTTCTGCTGAAGGAGCCAGCGTGAGCTCTCGCGTCGAGCCCCTTCTGGACCCGGTCCGCGCGGGGCGCCGCCAGGCCGTCATTGCCCGCGCGCGTCAGGTTGCACTGCGTACCGAACGGCGGCAGCGGATGACTCGCCGGGTGCGTCGGATGTGCTGACCTCTGCTGGGTGCTCCGCACTGGTCCGGCCCCCAAGTGGCCGCGTCACTCGGGGGGCATCCCTGGTTCGCCGCCGGACAGACCCACGTCGACGCGGTCCTCCACCGTGACCGTGCCGTCCGGTGCGATGACGACCGAGGCGTAGCCCGTCTGGAGCCCGGTCGCGGGATTGACGTACGCCAAGCGAACGCTGATGGCCTTGAGAGGCACCGAGAAGGGGGTCGAGAACCGGTTAAACGTCGGATTCTCCTCAACGCCGCCCGACGTTCCGAGCTGGCTCACAACTGTCCAGGTGATGTGGTCACTGTCGGTGTTCCAGATGACCCACGGTCCGCTGGCGTCGTGGAGATGGCCGATGTTGACCATGCCTGGTGGCACGTCCGCGATGCCGTCGTCGTAGGGCACCGTCTCACGTCCGACTGACGAGGCGAGGTCGCCTGTCGAACCGATGCCGAGGTACGCGGCAGCTGCGCGCGGCTGGTGCAGCAGGACGTCGACGCCAACGTCCCCCTCGCTGTCCTCCACGACCGCTCTCAGGGCCTCGCCCAGCTCCTGCTCGGTCACCCCGGACGGATTGCGGACCAACCCGCCGAAGAGGGCCTTGAACATGGGGTCGGCTGCCCCGGCGACCGTAATCCCGCCCACCTCGTCCAACTCGAGATCGGGAGCGGTCACGCCCCCGTCGTGCAGCTGCTCAACGGTCGTCCTGGTGTCGTGATCCCCTTTGACGACCACAGTGGGGATGTCCCCGCTCGCGCTGACCTCGTCCGCGACGAAGTCGCGTTCCGCCACCGTGCCGTTGGACGTCAGGTCACCCGAGATCGTGCGCAGCACGATGCTGTCCTCGCCGAGCATCTCCTGAAGCACAGGGTAGAGCTCGCTCCATGGCGGTCCGTTCGTCTGCCCTCCGGCACTGCAGGAGGTGGCCCGTCGCCACCAGGATGCGCTCGCTCGTGGGGAGCGCCCCGACGTGGGCCTGCTCACGGCCCGTGAGCGCGAGGTTGCCAAGCTGATCGCCGAGGGGCACAGCTCACAGCAGATCGCCACCGCCCTGAGCATCAGCCTCAAGACCGTCGACCGCCACCGCACCAACATCCTCCAGAAGCTCGGCGAGAGCGACCGGGTGGCGATCACCCGGTATGCCATCCGGTCGGGCTGGTCGAGCCCTGAGCGTCTCGGCGGTTTCGCCCGCGGACAGTTACGGTCGGTCTGTGGTCGTCCTGCGCCGAGTGCTCCGCTGGTTCGGCGTATTCGCTGCCTACGCGCTGGTCGCGGCGGTCGTCGCCCTGCCGCTGGCGGCCGAGCGTGCAGTTGAGCACGCCTCCTTCCGCGACCGCGTGGGCAGCTTCCCGGTCCAGGTCGCCCTGGCGCGTAACGGGAATACGACGGTCGACACCGGCGTCCTGGGCCGGCTCTACTGGGACCAGACCGGGGCCGCCGGGTTCGGGCTGCACCTGCGTGCCACGGGACCACCCGTGGCGGGCGGCACGCTGTCGTCCTACGCGACGCCGAAGTTCCTGCGCGCGAATGCCGCGTTCGTCGATGACCCTGACGCCGTCGCCGACCTCTACGCGGGCAAGCTGCGCGAGCAGGTCGTCTCATCGCTGTGGCGCTACGAGGCGGTGGCCGCCGTCGGTGGCGGACTGCTGCTGGTGCTGCTGTTCCGAGGCGCTGCGCCGCCCGTTCCGGCCCGACTGCGGTCCCGGGCGGCTCGCGGCGCCTTCCGCACGGGCTATGTGGTGCTGGCGGTGGTGCTCTCGGCAGCGGTGGCATGGCAGTTCCTTGACGCCTGGCCAGGCGCGCGCCCGGCGGGGCCGAAGTACTCCATGCCTGGCGAGCCCCGGCTGAGCTTCAGCAGCCCGCAGACGCTGGAGATCGCCCAGCAGATCCAGCCCTTCATCGACAAGAACACCGCCCGCATCCGCGAGCGCACCGACCAGTTCGTCGCGACATCGAGTGAGAACCTCCACGCCACGCTGCCCGCGTACGCCGCGACCCTGCGGCCACGTGACGGGGAGCGCGTGGTCCTTTCCGAGGCCGACCCGCAGGGCAGCCAGGTCGCGACCCGGGCGCGACGTGCGCTCTACCCGCTCCTCGAAGAGCTGCTCGGCGAGGACGCCATCGCCGTACGCACCATCTCTGGCGACCTGACCTCCAACGGGACCGTGGCCGAGCAGGACTTCGTCAGGGCCGAGACCGAGGCCAGCGGGGACATCCCCACCGTTGTGGTCAAAGGCGACCACGACACCCGGACCACCATCGCACAGCTCGACGAGCTCGGCGTCACCAACCTCGACCTGGAGGTCGAGGAGGTCGGTGGGCTCCGCCTCGCCGGGGCCGCCGACCCGGCCTTCAAGGCACTGTTCGGCGGCCTCGTCCGCAACCCGTCCGGAGTCACCGAGGCCGAGCTCGGCGAGGCGCTGCGCGAGGTGGTCGACAACCTGGGCGAGGCGGGCGAAGCGTCGGACGGAGAGGACGAGGTCGAAGACCCCGTCGGAGTAGACGTGCTGCTCCACCAGCCGCGGGCCGCGGCGGGCTACCTCGGCATCGGTTCGACCGGGGACCTGGCCGGTGCGGTCGGCCACGAGACCACGCCGTACGACGACGGGATACCCGACGTGCCGCCGGGCATGGTCAACATCGGACACCTCCACGACGCCTCAGGCCCGTGGGTCGTCTGGAACACCGACGGCGACCTGACCACGTGGACCGTCGTCAGCCAGCTGGGCACCTCCGGCGGCGTGGAAGAGAACCCGACCTTCAACCGGTTCTCGACCCCCTTCTCGGCGCCTCTCAAGGCGATCAGCGTCCGACTGGCCTACGTCAACGCCGACACAGGTCTCCAGACGGGCTACGCCTCGGTCGTCATCGCCCCCAACGGCAGCGTGGCCGTCGAGGACCGGGTCGACGTCGGGCTCCCGGGTGGCGAGCCTGGACCACCGCTCTAGGTAGAGCCGGGTCTGGTCGTAGTCAAGTCTCGTAACCAACGGCGTTCGCCCCATCGGGGCTGCACCCCATTCTCACCGCCCAGATTCCGGGCTCGAGGCGCCCGGCGCGGTGCCGGCCGTCGTGCAAGGCCGGCTCGTTCAGCGCCGCGCCGCCGGGTTCGGCGACCAGCGATGTCGCATCGAGCGTGGACCACCTCTCGATCGAGCAGGGACAATGTCTGGCTCAGCGTGAGTCGGGCGTCCTGGCTCGAACAATGCCAAGGGAAAGGGCGCCGCTGCGCGTCAGTACGTGGATCGCAACGATCGTGACCGCCAAGGCGCTCACTGCGATGGCGGCGATGACGCCGGCGAAGAGCGCCCGATACATGTAGCGCGAGCGCTTGGGCGGAGTGACCAAAGGCATGGGACGTCGTCTCGCTGTTCCCGTGTCGTCAGGATTCTGGGAAGTCTTCCTACGTACTGTCCCTCGCGGTCTTGACGATGGGATCGGCGAGTTCCTTGCAGCTAGATGACTTTGCTCGTCGGCGTCGACCCCGTGCCGACGGGTAGGGATCGACTGCGGCTCTGCGCTGGCGACGACTTTGCTACTTGAAACACCTTTGGCGGTCGACAGACCACCCTGGCACGGCGGTGACAACGCCGGTCGAAACGTTGCAGCGACGGTGGCGTCGGTGAATGAGGGCGACGAACAGGTCCGGGGTGGCGCGCGGTCGGGGAGCAGGGTCGCTCACGGCGGGGCACCCCCCTTGGGGGCGGTGGGGTCCATCAAGCGCAGTGAGCCGAGGATCCCAACAGCGGCGCCGCTGGCGGCGCCAGACACAAGCAGAATGGCCGCGACCAGAGCGAGCAGGGATCCCGCAATGTTCTCCCGCACCGGCGGTGCGGCGTCGAGGGCCAGTGCGAGGGTGCCGGCCAGGATCAACGCGCCGACCGCGTACGCCGCCGGCCATCGCAGCACACCGAGGGTCACGCGGGACGGAGGCAACCCGCCGGGGCTGCGGAGCACGACGACCAGCGACGCTGCCACGGTCGTCCAGAAGCCGACAACCAGGAACGCTGCCATCGAGTCGCCGGCGCGGTGCCAGCCGGCGCTCATCGTGGCCAACCCGGTGGCGGTGGCCGCGCCGGCCCCCGCCAGCACCACCGGCGGCTGGGCACGGGTGGGCGTCACGAACGCCAGCGCCGCTGCCGCCGAGAAGACGGCCGTGCTGTGCCCGCTGGGCAGACTGTTCAGGGTCGCTGGCGCGATCTCGTCGAGACCGAGGTCGGGTCGCGGCAACAGGACCTCTTTGAGCAGCCAGGTTGAGGCGTTGGCCGTCACCATGATGCCGATCGCCGCGAGCCCCTGAAGCCGGGCCAGTCGGACCAGTGCGACGGTGGCGACTACTGCCATGGCACCCAGGAGGGACGCCACCGAGACCACGTCGAGCACGGCGTCGACCGTGCCCGCGGCGATGGCACCGGCCAGGAGCGCCCCGCGGAGCGACAGGTCGCCGAACCTGCGGCCTGGGAGCGTCTGGACGGTGAGTTCATAGACGATGGCGAACGCCACTACGTACGCCACGGCCACCAGCCCCAGCCCCGTCAGCGGCCGTCTCAGCTCGGTTAGCTTCTGCATGCGCACCCCTCATGCTCGCCCCTTTTCTCAGGCGATTCCATGGCGCAGCGGCCGGTTCGGTGATGGAGATCGGCGGGGTCGGTGAGGGCGACGTTCTGGATCCCGCTGATGGCTGATTCCCGGGCCTAGATCGCAGTGCTGCTCGGGGCGGACAGCCTACGCGGAGGACTCAGCCCACAAGGGCCAGTTACGTGGACGGATACCGAGCGATCAGACCCAGAACTTCAGGGTTTGTGACGGGTACAGGAGCGCTCGCGTTGCAGCCTCGTGACAAGTCTCGGACAGACATCGCTCAGTTCGTCCCCAGGGGTTGCCTCCCGGCGCGGTCGGTGTCTGGATCGAGGTGAAGGGCAGCAGCAGCCAGACGACACCAGCTGACCCACAGGAGGCGACCAAACAGATGCCCAGAATCACACCTCAGGCCCTCATCGTCGTCCAGAGCGTGACTACGCATCCGACGTTCGATTCCGCATCCGGCCTGCGTATCGCGCAGCAGACGGATCGCTCCGCGCCATTGGCCGTAGACGTCGTGCCCGGGCCCCAACCCGAAGACCACGTGGTCGAGGCCGCCAAGGGACGTCTGTTCCTCGATCCCGAAGCGGTTCGGCGCATCGGAAGAGGGAGGCTGGACGTGACCACCCAGCATGGCCGCGTCCAGTTCTTGGTCAGGGCTGCATGAAGCGCTGGTTCGGGCACACGCCGACTCCGTGCTTCGGCAGGGCATGTGTCGATCGCCTCGCGCGCCCATCTGCGGTGCACGAGCGGCGCGCGGAGAAAACGCGATGAGGTCGACATAGACACGCGGACAACGATGCCGTGGGTTACACGCGAGGTAGGGAAGGCGACATGCCGACCTTCATGGTCGACGGGCCCACGCGGAAGCGCTCTAAGGCGTCGCTACGGTGGCCGACGGCATCAACCGGATCAACGACGACGAGGACGTTCGCTGGCTGTAGATGAGAGTCGGTCGCCGGCAAGGAATGTCCGTGATCCGCCACGACTCCCCACCGCTGTCGCGGATCCTCTGTGCGAGGGAGGTCCTCGGTCCTGGACGGCAACGTCGGTCAGGACGCAAGTCCATGGTCCGCCCTAGCCAATTGCTGGGCGAGGCCCTCGAGGACGAGGTCGAGCCCAACCTCGAACTCGTCGCCGAAGTCGTAGCCGGGCTGGAGTGCGTGCTCGAGGGTGAACTCGCGGAAGTAGGGCAGCTGACCTTCGGGCAGTGCGGCCACGATCTGGTTTCCGAGGTCGGCGAGGTCTTGGCCGGGTTGGAAGGGCATGCTGAGCTCCTGGACAAGGAAGCCGTACAGGTGGGCGTCGAGGACGGCGAAGGCGTGTCCGGTCAGGGTCAGTGAGAAGCCTGCCTCGCGCAGGCAGCCGATCACGGAGTCGTGGTGGACCAGGGTCTCGTAGCCGGCGTTGCGGCGGGAGTCCATCAGTCCGACGGCCCATGGGTGCCGCTTGAGGGCTTCGCGGGCGGTGACTGCGCGTCGCCGCAGCTCGCTGCGCCAGTCGGCTCCGGGCGCGGGTGCGTAGAACTCGGCGAACACGGCGTCGACCATGCCGTCGAGCAGCTGCTCCTTGCTGGCGACGTGGTTGTAGAGCGACATCGGCGTCACGCCGAGCCGCCGCGCCACCGAGCGCATGGAGAGCGCCGCGAGGTCTTGAGCGTCGGCCAGGTCGACGGCCGCCGCGACGATGCCGTCGCGGGTGAGCCGCTCCGCGCCCGAGCGTGGTCTGCCTGCCATTCGCATCTCCTTGGTGGTCTGCCGACGCCGGTCATTGACAAAACATACGCCGTACTTTTACGGTGGTCTCAATAACATACACCGTACATAAAGGAGTGTCATGCGAGCCATCCACCAACACCGCTACGGCGGCAGCGAGCAGCTGACCCTGACCGAGGTGCCGAACCCGACCCCCGCTCCGAACGACGTGGTCGTGCGCGTCCGCGCAGCCGGGGTCGATCGCGGCACCTGGCACCTGATGGCCGGGCACCCCTATGCCGTCCGCCTGGCCTTCGGGCTCCGCCGCCCCAAGCACCCCGTTCCGGGCCGCGACGTGTCCGGCGTCGTCGCCGCGGTCGGGGAGCAGGTCACCACGGTGGCCGTCGGGGACGAGGTGATCGGCACCGCCGACGGGTCCTTCGCCGAGCTGGCTGTGGTGCCTGAAGGCCGAGTGGCTCGCAAGCCGGCCAGGCTCTCCTTCGAGGAGGCCGCAACGCTGCCGGTCTCCGGGCTCACCGCCCTCCAGGCGGTTCGCGACGCCGGTCGGATCGGCGCCGGCGACCGGGTCCTGGTCATCGGCGCCTCCGGTGGGGTGGGCTCGTACGCGGTCCAGCTGGCGACGGCGTACGGTGCCGAGGTCACTGGCGTGGCCAGCGGCGGCAAGGCTGACCTGGTCCGTGCCCTCGGTGCCACCCGCGTCATCGACTACACCCGCGAGGACCTCGACGACGGCACCCGCTACGACGTCGTCCTCGACATCGCCGGTCTCCGTCCGATCCGTCAGCTGCGCCGGCTCCTGACCGACACCGGCACCCTCGTCATCGTCGGCGGTGAGGGAGGCGACCGCTGGCTGGGCGGCACCCACCGCCAGCTGGCCGCACTCGCGCTCTCACCGCTGGTGAGCCAGCGGCTCACCGCCCTGCTGAGCAAGGAGAACTCCGACGACCTCCACACCTTGGCCCAGCTGGTTGACCAGGGCCGCGTGCGACCGGCACTCGAACGCACCTACGCGCTGCACGAGGCGGCCAAGGCGATCGACCACGTCGCGACCGGACACGCCCGCGGCAAGGTCGCCGTCACTCTCTGACCGGCATACCCGACACCCGACATGAGGAGTCAACCGATGACTGCCACCACCACTGCCAGCACGACCAGTACCGCTTCCCGCACCGCCGCCGGCTTGGTGATCACCGTGAACGGCATCCCGACCGCCCATGCCGGTCCCGACCAGGACAGGAACGCAGGCAACACCGTCACCCTTGACGGCTCAGGATCGACCGACCCGGACGGTGACACCCTCACCTACAGCTGGGTCCAGAACGGCGGCCCGATCGTCACCATCACCGGCGCCACGACTGCTTCGCCGACCTTCACCGGGCCCGCCGGCCCGGCCACGCTCACCTTCGAGCTCACCGTCGCCGACGGTCGCGGCGAGACCGACACCGACGTCGTGGTGATCACCGTGAACGGCATCCCGACCGCCGACGCTGGCCCCAACCAGGACGTGAACGCCCCCGCGACCGTCACTCTCGACGGCACCGACTCGACGGATCCGGACGGTGACACCCTCACCTTCAGCTGGGTCCAGAACAGCGGCCCGATCGTCACCATGGCCGGCGCCACCACCGCCTCTCCCACATTCGCCGCTCCGGCCGGCCCGGCCACGCTGACCTTCACGCTCACCGTCAACGACGGTCGCGGCGGCACCGACACAGACGTCGTGGTGATCACCGTCAACGCACCGCCCGTCGCCGACGCCGGCGACGACCAGGTCGTGGTCGCGGCAGCGGCCGTGACCCTCGACGGCACCGCGTCCTCCGATCCGGACGCTGATCCCTTCACCTACGCATGGGCGCAGACCGCCGGCCCGGTCGTCACCCTCACCGGTGCCAGCAGTGGCCATCCGACGTTCACCGCCCCGCCGTCCGGCGCGCTCACCTTCGAGCTCACCGTCGACGACGGTCGCGGCGGTACGGACACCGACACGGTGACCATCACCGTCGACGCGACGCCGCCGTCCGTGGTGCTGACCAGCAACGCCGGCGACCCGGTCAACAGCTCGATCCCCGTGACCATCACGTTCTCCGAGCCGGTCACCGGTCTCACGCTCGGCGACGTCGACGTCACCAACTCGACGGCCACGGGCTTCACCGGCTCGGGCGCGACGTACGCCGTGACCGTGGTGCCGGACGCCGACGGGACCGTGACCGTGCACCTGGCGGCCGGTGCTGCCGCGGACATCCCGGGCAACCCCAGCACCGGGTCAAACACCCTGAGCCGCACCTACGACGCGACCCGACCCTCGGTCGCGCTGTCGGCGCCGCCCGGACCCGTCACCGGTCCCTTCCAGGTCACCGGTGCCTTCTCCGAGCCGATCAACGGCCTGACGATCGAGGACCTCGGCCTCGCGGGCTGCACCGCGTCTGCACTCGCCGCGAGTCGGACCGGGTTCTCGGTGCTGCTCACGCCGTCAAGCTCCGGCACCTGCTCGGTGTCGCTGCCAGCGGGCGCGGTCACCGACGACGCCACCAACACGAACGTCGCGTCCGCCACGCTCAGCCGGGTCGCGGACCTCACGGCCCCCGCCGTACCGGTCCTCCTGGTGACCCGCGACGACCGCTGCTACAGCAACGGCAGCGCGGCGCTCGGCCTGCGCCTGCAGTCCGGCGACGCGTCCACCACGTTCAGCGTCGGCTCGAGCAACACTTCGCTGCTTCCCGAGTCGGGGCTGCTGCTGACCGGGCTCGGCGACGGCGATCGGGCCCTGCGCCTGGAGCTGAAGCCGGACCGACGCGAGTCCGGCGTGGCCCTGGTCACCATCACCGCCACCAACGAAGACGGGACCGCTCGCCTCGTGATCCGCGTTGTCGTCGGGACCAACGGGTCGGACCACCTCCGTGGGTCCCGGCTCACCGACGTCATGCTGGGGCACCGGGGTGCTGATGTCGCCGAAGGCCGCGGCGGGCGCGACCTGCTCTGTGGCGGCGCCGGCCCGGACACGCTCAGCGGTGGTGGCAAGAGCGACGTCGTACACGGCCAGAAGGGTGACGACTCGCTCGACGGTGGCCCCGGCAACGACGTGCTCGTCGGCGGCCCCGGGGACGACACCCTGGCCGGCGGGTCCGGCACCGACAACTTCGTGCCGCGGGAGCTGTTGACCTCGCTGTTCTGAGAGTCGGGCACTTGCTGACCGCGCGGCATGCGGCTAGCGCGACCCCTCGATGGCGTGCAGCTGCCTCACCTGCAGAGCGGAGTGGGCAGCTGGTCGCCGGCGTTCTGCGGGGGCCGGGCCATGTAGCACGGGTGCGTGGCGCCGGGCCGGGAGGGCACTCCGGCCGCAGGGGCGTCCGGTGCGTTGCTCACCGGGGGTTGCCCGCTGGAAGGCAGGTACAGGATCGCCCCGAGGGCGACCGCGCCGATCCCGCCGGAGACGGCCGAGACCAACCACCAGGTGTGTGAGTCTGCGGCGAGTGCGTAGTTGTTCATGAGGTACTCCTTCTGGGACGAGGCGGGATGCCTCGTGTCGCCTCCCGGTCTGACAGTCGGCGGTGCCGGAACCGCCCCGAAGCGGTGCCGGCGCGGTAACAACTCGGTGCCGGCGGTGTTGACCGTGCGCACCCCGGGGTCGACTGTGGGCAGATGGGCGTCGCCGTTCTCGGCCCACTGACTTGGGACGGCTCGGCGCGCCTCAGCCCCCGCGACCGCGTCGTGCTCGCCGTACTGGCGACGAGGCCCGGTCACCCCGTGGCGCCGGATCACATCGTGGATGCGCTCTGGGGCGACACGCCCCCTGCGACCGCGAGCAAGGTGCTGCAGGGGTGCATCGGGCGGTTGCGGAAGGTCATGGGGAGGGAGTCCATCGAGACCTCCACGCAGGGATACGCCCTGACCCTGCCCTCGGACGAGATCGACTCGATGCAGTTCGAACGCCTGGTCGCACGCGGTCGGGAGCTGCTGACACTCGGCGAGATCGATCGCGCAGCGTACCTGCTGACCCAGGCGCTGTCCCTCTGGCGCGGTGAGGCGTTCGCCGACGTGGAGTCCTGGCTCCCGGCTGCGGTCGAGGCCAAGCGGCTCGGAGAGCTGCGGCTGGAGGCGCAGGAGCTCCGGGTGCACGCACAGCTGCGCACGGGCCGCCATGACGAGGTGCTCGCCGAGGCTCAGGCCATGGTGCGGGCGGCTCCGCTCCGGGAACGACGCTGGTCGCTCCTCGCGCTGGCCCAGTACCAGTCGGGCGCCCAGGGAGAGGCGCTGCGCACCATCCATCAGCTCAAGGCTGTGCTGGCCCGTCAGCTGGGGATCGACGCCGGCCATGAGGTCGTCGCGCTCGAGCAGGCGATCCTGCGCCAGGACGAGTCGCTGCTCAGTGCCCCGGAATCGGCGCCGTCGGCAGCGAACTGCCCGTGGCAGGGACTCAAGCCTTACGGCGAGGGGGACGCCGACCGGTTCTTCGGGCGGGACAACGACGTGGACTCCTGCCTGGAGATCCTGCGCCGGACATCGCTGCTCGTCCTGGTCGGACCTTCGGGTTGTGGGAAGTCCTCGCTCCTGAACGCCGGGGTCGCGGCCACGTTGCGAGGACGCGGCAGGGCCACCGTCTCGATCTCGCCGGGTACCCACCCGATGCAGGCGATCACCGTGCTGGGCCAGGCACGCCAAGACCGAATCCTGTTGGTCGACCAGTTCGAAGAGCTGTTCTCCCTGTGTCCCGACGTCAATGAGCGGCAGGAGTTCCTGGAGGCTCTGACGGTGGAGGCCGCGGCCCGGACGGTGGTCGTGGCTCTGCGTGCGGACCATCTGGCCGACCTCGCATCCAGCCCGGCATTCAGCAGGCTCGTCGAGCGCGGGCTCTACCTGGTGGGCGGACTCGCGGAGCGCGATCTGCGACGCGCGATCGAGGGCCCGGCCCGACAGGCGGGTCTGGTGATCGAGCCCGGACTGGTGGACGTGCTGGTACGGGAGGTCAAGGACGACCCAGGCGCGTTGCCGCTGCTCTCGCACGCCCTTCTCGAGACGTGGAAGCGCAGGGAGGGCAACACCCTGACCGTGGCCGGCTACCGGGCTTCCGGCGGCATCCATGACGCGGTGGCCCAGTCCGCCGAGCGCCTCTACGCGCGGATCGAGGCCAGTCAGCGTCACCTGCTGCGTGACCTGGTCCTCCGCTTGGTCTCGCCCGGCTCCCAGGGGGAGCCGGTGCGCAGCCGCGTGCCCCGTCGACTGGTCGCGAACGACGTCGAGCACGATCGGCTGATCGATCTGCTGGTCGGAGCCCGGTTGGTCACCAGTGACGACGGCGTCCTTGAGATCACCCACGAGGCGCTCGCCCGGGCCTGGCCGCGGTTGCGTGGCTGGCTGGACGACGACGTCGAGGGACAGCGGATGCTGCATCACCTGTCGTCGTCGGCAGACGCCTGGGACTCCCTCGGTCGCCCCGACAGCGAGCTCTACCGAGGCATCCGGCTGGCCCGCGTCCTCGACTGGCAACAGGGCCGGCAGACTGCGCTCACCGACACCGAGCGTGAGTTCCTCGAGGTGGCGCGGCGCGCCATGGACGCCGAGGAACGCACCGCCGTCGAGCGCGAGAGGACCCAGACGCGCCTGATCCGCCGGCTGCGCGGCGTCCTGACTGGGGCCGCCGTTCTCCTCGTCGCGGCTCTGGTCGCGGGACTGCTGGCGGTCGGGCAGGCGGGCAAGGCTCGGGACAACGCCGCCGCAGGAGCAGAAGCACAGACCAGCTCGGAGGCACGTTCCGCGGGCGCCAGAGCGATCGTCACCGACGACATCGACACCTCGATGCTGCTGGCGGTCGCCGGCGTCCGAATGGACGACTCGCCGGCCACCCGCAGCAGTCTGCTCGCCACCCTTGGCAAGCACCCCGCGCTCATCGCGTCGATGCCAATGGCGGGCGACGCGGTGGATCGCTTCGACGTCAGTCCGGATGGGCGGACCGTCGCGACGTATGACAGGGCGCACCGGGTGAGGCTCTACGAGATCGACTCCGGAGAGCTGGTGGCAGATTTCCAGGCCGGACCCGAGGACTACCTGGAGTGGATATCCGGGGACATCACGTTCAGCCCGGACGGGTCCACGCTCGCACACATGATGGCCGCGCCGACGAGGCAACCGGTTGTGCTTCTGGCAGCGGACACCCTCGAGCCGCTCGAGGTCCAGCCCGGGGGTGTCGGATCCTGGCGCTGGCATACCCAGGACCTCGCCTACAGCCACGATGGTCGGGTCCTGGCGGCGTCGATGTCCCGGGTCGAGGGTACGGCGGCGGCCACCACGAGGACGTCGTCGTGGGTGGTGGCGTGGGATTCCAGCAACCCGGGGCAACCGATCCGGCGGATCCCCGTGGACGCTCAGTCGCCAGCCCTTGCCGTCAGCCCGGACGGGCGGATCCTGTTCACGTCTTCGCCGGTCGTCCGGCACGATCTCGAGACGGGCACGAGCATCCCGATGCGCGTCCGCCCGAGGGTCTTCAAGATCGCCATGAGTCCCGACGGAAGCCTGCTCGCCGGTGTCGCCAAAGGGAGCATCGTGCTGTTCGACGCCATCACCGGCGAGACGCAGCAGGAACTGTCCACCAGCAACAATTCGGGCTTCCTGCCCTCATTCTCCGACGATGGCCGCCTGGTCGCCACGATCAGCGCGGGAAGTCAGGAGGCGCTGGTGTGGGTCGTCGCCACCGGTGAGCTGCAAGCTCGGTTTTCCTTGGGGGCCGGGGTGGACAGGGCAGCCTTCAGCCCGGACGGCTCCACCCTCTACACGGCCGGGGCCGACGCGGCGCTACGCCAGTGGGACCTGGTCGGGAGCCGCCGTTTCCTCGCGCAAGTGGCTCCCCGAGCCTCCTTCGGCTGGGGAGAAGGTGCCTCCATCGCTCCCGGCGGGCGCCAAGTCGCCTACCAGTCGGAGACCCGGGTCGCGTTCCTCGATGTCCGGGACGGGCAGTACGCGATGGCGCTCGATCGACCGCTCGGGTCCACCGGGGTCTGGGGCGTCTGGGATCCTCGAGGCAGCCGGTACGCCCTGCCCACCGGAGATCAGGTCACAGTCTGGGACACCCGCGCCAGCGAGGTCGTCAGCCAGGGGCGACCCACCGAGGGCGGCGAGGTGACCGGGATCGACTTCAGCACCGACGGCAGCCGGTTGGCGATCGTCGACGTGTCGGGTCTCGTCGTCATGGTCGACCCAGCGACCCTCGGGCCGGTCGGCGCGCCGGTTGGGCTCGACGACGTACCTTGCGCGGTCTCGCTCGGGCCGGACAACCGCACGGCGCTCGTCGCGACGGGACCGCCGAAATCGGCCTGGGAGTACTGGCGCGTTCCCTGTTCGGAGTGGGCACTCCTGGATCTTGAGACGGGCTCACTGCTCGATCGCGGAACCACTGACCTGGAGGGCGGCATCCGCAGGATCGACTTCTCGCCTGATGGCAGTCGCGTGGCGGTCGTGGGCGCGGGAGACTTGGTCGAGCTGGACCTCCGGACCCGCAGCCCGGTGCGTCCACCCGTCGCCGTTCACGACGGCTCGGTTCTCTCGCTTGCCTACTCGCCGGACGGCGGGCGCATCCTGACCTCTGGGACAGACGGGAGCGCCGCCCTGTGGGATGCGGACACCGGTCGGCTCATCGACAGGGTCGTCACCCCGGAGCTCTTCTCGGTGTCGCAGTTCCTCGCCGACGGACGATCCGTGCTTGTCGTAGGCGAAGAACATGGGTCGGTGCACCGCTGGGACACCCGTCTGGACTACGCCGTCGAGTTCGCCTGCCAGCTCGCGGGACGGGACCTCACGAAGGCTGAGTGGGCGGAGCAGTTCGGCGACCGAGCGTTCCAGGAGACCTGCCCGTCGTGACACCCGTCGAACGAGCCGCTCGGGTTCGCTCCGATGATTCCGCCCTCGGCAAACACCTCCGCGAGATCAGTTGCGGTGCGCCTCCAGCGCGTGCAGCTTCTTGACAGTCGGCGACGTCTGCACCGTCGCCGGGTCACCGGGGTAGGTGCCGAACAGCCGGTCCGCCGTACCGGAGCTGGTCACCGTGAACCAGTAGTGCTCGTTCTTGTAGTGGTGCAGCCGGTGGTTGCGCCACACGGAGCGGTACCAGCGCGACTTCGGTCGGTGGTCGCTGTGCACCAGGTAGTGCGTCCACTCGTAGCCGAACATGACGCCGTAGACCGACACCAGCAGCGAGAACGCCGAGGCCGTGGTCGGCATCGCGAGCCACGCGATCGCGACGTACGCCGGCAGCAGCCAGACCAGCGCCTTCCAGGGAATGAAGACCAGCGGCAGGTCGCGCGGGTCGGCGTGGTGCGCGCGGTGGTCGCGCGCCAGCAGCGAGTCGATCGTGACCGGCCCGAGCATGCGCGGCTTCCAGTGCAGGATCGCGACGTGGATGCACCACTCGATGACCGGGAACAGCGCGATCAGCGCGGCCGGGATCACCAGCTCCCACCACGAACCCCCGCCGACCGCGACGCGCGCCACGATCGCGCCCAGGAGGAACGCCGCGATCAGCCAGGGGCTCGGGTGCTTCCAGAACTCGGCCCCTGCCGCGCGCAGAGTCAGTGACTGCCGGCGCTTGGCCTGGCCAGTGATGCGGTCCTCGTCGGCGGCCAGCCGTTGGGCGGCGAGGGCCGCTACCTCCGGGCTTGGCTTGGTCATGTCAGTCCTCCGTCGGGTCCGGTACGGCGGCCAGCGCGGCGAGCGCTTTCAGCAGGCTCTCGGTCGCGGGGCGGAGCACCCGGTCGGCCGCGGCCCGCGCGGTCTCGGGATCGCCGGCGCCGAGTGCGGCGGTGAGCACGCGGTAGGCGTCCACCTGGCCGACCTCCTCGGCCATGAGTGGCGCCAGCGCCTCGAGCGCGGGCTCGTAGGCGGCGCGCAGGTTGTTGAACATCAGCCGGAACACCATCGAGTCCGCGGCGTCGACGACCCGGTCCCAGAACTCCAGCGCGTGCAGCTGCCGCTCGACATCGTCGTCGGTGCCGGCCAGCCGGTCGAGAGTCTCGGTCAGGGCGGCCGCCAGCGCCGGGCCGCCACGGGCCGCGGCCAGCGCGGCCACGGCGGGACCGATGGCGAGCCGGGCCTCCAGCACGCTGCGCGCGACCGAGGCGTCGAGCTTGCCGCGGCGTACGAGCAGGCGCGGAAGCAGGTCCATGCCGGCGTAGCGCCGGAAGTCGCGCACCGTCGTCGACCCGCCGTGCCGCACCTCGACCAGCCGGGTGGCGGCCATCCGCTGCAGCGCCTCGCGGACCGCGGGCCGGGACACCCCGAGCACCTCGGCGAGCCGGCGCTCGCTCGGCAGCGACTCGCCGGCCTCGATGCCCCCGTCCACCACCTCGCTCAGCACCTGGTCGAAGACCTCGTCGGGGACGGAGCGGCGGGTGACCGACTGGAACGCCATACCCGCAGCATGCCCGGCCTTTGGTCCGGAGGTCAAGTGGTCATACCAATGTAGTCCGTCATCTTCGGCGGGCCCAAAAGGGGTGTTGGACCACGCCAAGGTGACGGACTATCCCCCGCCGTACGCTGACCGACGTGCTCGCCGCCCTCGCCCCGCGCCTGTGGCTGGGGCACCTGCTGGCGCTGGTGCTCGTCGGCGCCGCGGCGCTGCTGGGGGTCTGGCAGGTCGACGCCTGGCAGACCCGCCGGGCGGACGAGGCGCGAGACCTGACCCGGGGCGACCCGGTGGCGCTGAGCAGCGTGATGGGACCGGACGACCCGTTCCCGGGCCGTTCGGTCGGCCAGCCGGTGATCCTCGAAGGCGACTGGCTGGCAACCGGCACCGTCTTCGTCAGCGGCCGGGAGCGCGACGGCCATGACGGCTACTGGATGGTGACCCCGCTCGCGATCGGCGGCCCGGACCAGCCCGCAATGCCTGTGGTTCTCGGCTGGGTGGCCGACCCGACCAGCGCGCCCCCGCCGCCGGAGGGCAGCGCCGACCTGGTCGGCTGGTTGCAGCCGCCCGAGGGGACCGGCGCCGTCGACGACGAGCCGGGCGACGACGTACTGCCGCAGCTGCGGATCGCCGACCTCGCGCAGCT